>NZ_LIWC01000007.1:0-643653 GCF_001905755.1 Amycolatopsis sp. CB00013
ATGGTACTGCAACCGAAGGGTTGTGGGAGAGTAGGACACCGCCGGACTAACATTAGAAAAGAAGGAAAAGGGCCCAGGGCCTGGTCGAGAACCACGAGTTCTCCCAGACCTGGGCCCTTTTCTCATGCCCCGGAACCCGTCACACCCGTGATCAGACGCCGATCACCCGTGATCAGAGGGCGAACACGCGTGATCCCACGGACGACACAACCGGGCGCCGTGTCGTCCACCTGATCACGCGTGTCGTCCGTCTGATCACGCGAGATCCCTCCCCAAACACGCGAGATCCGCCTTCAATCACGCGAGTCACGGCCTCGATCACGCGAATGACGGAATGAGGCACGTGGAGGTGGGGAGAGCCCGGCGCATTGAGAGGACTAAATGCGGGAGGGGGCGAGGGCGGGGAGCGAGTCGGCGAGCGGGCCGCGGACGACGGCGGTGGCCATGTGGTCGTAAGGCGTTTCGGAGCCATTGCAGATGACCACCGTGGCGCCGGCGCGGGAAGCGACACTCACCAGTGAGGCGGCCGGCTGCACGCTCAGGGAAGACCCGGCCACCAGCAGGAGGTCGCTGTCGGAGACGGCGGCTCGCGCGGCCCGGAGCAGGTTCTGGTCCAGATGCTGGCCGAACGACACAGTGGCTGACTTCAGGATGCCGCCACACACCAGGCAGGGCGGGTCGGCCTCGCCTGCTCGGACCCGCTCCAGCGTCGAGCGCATGTCCCGGTGATCGTCACACGAGAGGCAGACGGACTCGAACATCGTCCCGTGCAGTTCCAGCACCCGCTCGGGCGGTGAGCCCGCCTTCTGGTGCAGCCGGTCGATGTTCTGGGTGATGATCCACGTCGGCGACAGTCGCTCGAGCGCGTAATGCGCCGCGTTCGGCACGGCGTCCCAGCCGGGATGCACCAGCCGCGCCTGCCAGGTCCGCTCCCGGACCTCGCGGCTGCCTTGATACGCCTTGAGGTTCGACATTTTCTCCGCGCCGGGCTCGCGGGTCCACAGGCCCTGCGGGCCGCGGAAGTCGGGGATCCCCGAGTCCGTGGAGATCCCGGCGCCGGTCAGTGCGACGATCCGGCCGGCGCCGGCCACGAGGGCGCGGGCGGTGCTCAGGGTACTGGTCACCGGCCCATCATCCCTCTACTTGAGCGCGCTGCCCGCCTGCCAGTCCGCCCACGACTTCGACCAGTCGCCGTACAGGTCCCACACCGGCAGTTGCGGGCCACCGGAGTTCGTCACCTCGACGACGTCGCCGAGCCCCATGTTCTGGTAGAACCACTGCGCGTTGGCGGCGTTGAGGTTGATGCAGCCGTGCGACACGTTCGAGCTGCCCTGCGCGCCGACACTGTTCGGGTTCTCGTGGACGAACTCGCCGTCGTTGGAGATGCGCAGCGACCATTTCTCGTTCGACTTGTAGTACCCCGGCTGGCCCTGGCAGACGCCGTACGTGCACGAGTCCATCGTGTAATTCTCGTGTTTGTCCGAAATGACGTGCGCGCCCAAATGGGTCGGCGTGGCGTCCTTGCCCATGGAAATGGGCATCGATTTCGCGAGCTGGCCGTTGTGGAAGATCTGCATCTGCTCGGTGTTGCCGTCGGCCTTCGCGACCCAGGAATCGTGCACTTTGTACGTTTCGGTGCGATCGGTCGCGCCGTACACGCCATTGCCGAAATCGACGCCGTAGATCATCGCCGACACCTTGAGCGTCGTCCCCGGCTGCCAATACACCTTGGGGCGGTAATGGACGTTCTTGTCGTCGATCCAGTACCAGGAGCCCTCCTGCTTCGGCGTCGACTCCACGGACAGCTTCTTCTCCACGTCGGCCTTGTTCTTCACCGGCTGGCCGAAGGTGAACACGATCGGCTGCCCGACACCGACACCGCCGGAAGCGACCGCTGAGGGCGCCGGGATCAGGTTCGGGTTCGCCTGCTGCTTCGGGCTCAGCGTGGAGACCCTGCTCTGTTGCTCGACGGGCTTTCCGTCGCTGCCCTGGGCATGCGCCACGATCTTGTAGGTGCTGCCGTAGCCGAGCGGTTCGGTGGTCTTCCAGCTGAGCCCGTCGCTCGCCAGTTCGCCCTTCACCTGGTTGCCCTTGTCGGCGTTGCTGACGGTGACGTCGATCAGCTTGCCGTGCTCGGCCTTGACCACCACCGGGGTCGCCGGATTGACGTTCGTCCCGCCCGCCGGGTCGATGGTCACCGAAACCGCGCTTTCGTCCGATCCGGCGCTCGGGTCGGATGAATTCGAGGTACCGGAGTCGCCAGTGGAAGAGCAGGCCGAGATCAGCAGTATCGCGGCGAGTATTCCGGCCGCCGAAAGTAATGTCTTCTTGGGAAACATGAGATTCTCTTTTTACTTCGCTCGATCAGCGGAAAGTTCTCTTTCAAAACTACGCGACGAAGAAGACGTGATCGATGCCGGATGGTTGCTTCTCAGTCCACGACGAGACCGGGCGCACCATAAAGACCGGGGCCATCGACACTCAATTCACCCAAATAGGTCTTCGCGGCGTCGTAGGCCTCGGCGGTCAGTGCCGCGGTGTGGCTGAAGTCCAGCGGGCTGACCCGTACCGGCTTCGGCCCCGGCACGTAGACCACGGGTACCTCGGCCGCGGCGATCGGCGCCTCCAGGACCGCCTGGTTCCGCATGCTGATCATCGCGGTGAACATCATGACCTCGGCGAAGGTCTGCGGGGTGCCGGGCATCTTGCCGGGGAAGGCGCAGTCGAGGACGACGAGCGATTTCGCGCCCATGGCGAGCGCCTGGCGCATCGGCACGTTGGCGACCAGGCCGCCGTCGTAGAGCATGCGCTCACCGAAGGGCACCGGCGGATAGATCCCCGGAATCGCGCAACTGGCCAGCAGGGGCGCCAGAACGGGCCCGGAACGGATCAGCAGCGGCTCGGCGGTGTCGACGTCCGTCGCGACGACACCCAGTGGCAGCGCGAGATCTTCGAAGCGGACGCCCTCGCCGATGTGCTCGTCGACGATCGCGGCGAGCCCGGTGTTGGGGAACAGGTTGGTCTTGCTGTGCCGCAGGGTTCGCACCTGGCTGAGCACACCGCCGGGGAAGGCCTCGTGCCGCGTCATTCGCGACCAGATCCGGTCGAGCCTGCCGGCCGATTCACCCCCGAGGGCGAGCACGGCGGCGTTCAGCGAACCCACCGAGGTGCCGACGACGAGGTCGGGCGCGACGCCCGCTTCCGTGAGGGCACGCAGCATCCCGACCTGCATCGCCCCGAGACTGCCGCCGCCACCGAGGACGAAACCGATCGGCTGGGGCAGGTTCAGGGCGGTCATGCCCGGAATCTAGTCGTCCGCGCCGATCTTCGCCGGGGTGGCTTCTTCGGCTGTGACCGCGAGCGCTTTCTTCTTCTTGTAGCGCAGCAAGAAGAACACCGCGACACCGACGAGCACGCCGACGATGACCAGGCCGCCGGTGTTGAGCGCGCCTTCGACCTTCTTGGCGGCCTCGCCGAGCGCGGCACCGATACCGATATGGATGGCCGACCAGCAGGCTGCGCCCGCCGCGGCGGCGGGCAGGAACTTGCGGAAGGGCAGGCCCGAGGTGCCGGAGGCGGCCGGGGTCAGCGTGCGGATCACGGGAAGGAACCGCGCGAAGAACACCGCCCACGCGCCTCGCCGTTCGAGGACTCCCGTCGCCTTGTCCCAGGCGTCGAGGCCGTACTTGCGGATCAGCTTCGTCTCGCGCAGGCGTGGCCCGAAGCGTTTGCCGATCGCGTAACCGAGCGAGTCGCCGAGTGCGGCGCAGACCGTCACGACCGCCCACAGGGTCAGGAAGCGCGAGACCGACGTCGCCGTCGTGGCCGCGACCAGCAGCCCCGATTCACCGGGGGCGATGAAGCCCAGCCCGATGGTGCATTCGGCGAACACCAGTCCGCCGGTCGCCGCGACCAATCCCGGTTCCGGGAGTCCTTGCAGCCAGTTCAGAAGATCGGTTACCAACGCCACCAGGTCACTTTACTGATTCGTGACCTGGTGGGTGGCGATGTCGCGAAGAGGGTGACCGGAGTCACCGGGCCAGCAGTGAGCTGGCTTCCTGTGCGGCGGGACCTTCGGCGGCGAGGTGGGCCAGGTTCTCCGACAGCGGCTCGCCGCGGTGGGCCTTCGTCTGGGCGAAAAGGCGACCGGCCCGATAAGACGAGCGTACGAGCGGCCCGGCCATCACACCAGCGAAGCCCATCGCTTCGGCTGCCTTCGAATGCTCGACGAACTCCTCGGGCTTGACCCAGCGGTCCACCGGGTGGTGGCGCGGTGACGGGCGCAGGTACTGGGTGATCGTGAGGATCTCGCAGCCCGCGTCGACCAGATCCTTCATCGCGGGCGCGACCTCTTCGGGGGTCTCGCCCATGCCGAGGATCAGGTTCGACTTCGTCACCAGACCGGCCTCACGAGCCTTCGTGATGACCTCCAGCGACCGCGCGTACCGGAAACCCGGCCGGATCCGCTTGAAGATCCGCGGCACCGTCTCGACGTTGTGCGCGAGCACCTCGGGACGTGAACCGAACACCTCGGCCAGCTGCTCCGGATCCGCGTTGAAATCCGGGATCAACAACTCGACACCGGTACCCGGGTTCAGCGCGTGGATCTGACGGACGGTCTCCGCGTACAGCCACGCACCACCGTCCTCCAGATCGTCGCGCGCGACACCGGTGACGGTCGAGTAGCGCAGGCCCATGGCCTGCACCGACTCCGCCACCTTGCGCGGCTCGGTCCGGTCCAGCGCTTCCGGCTTGCCCGTGTCGATCTGGCAGAAGTCACAGCGCCGGGTGCACTGGTCGCCGCCGATCAGGAACGTCGCCTCACGGTCTTCCCAGCACTCGTAGATGTTGGGACAGCCGGCTTCTTCGCAGACGGTGTGGAGGCCTTCGCGGCGCACCAGGCCTTTGAGTTCGGTGAACTCCGGACCCATCCGGGCGCGCGTCTTGATCCACGACGGCTTCTTTTCGATGGGAGTCTGGGAATTCCGGACCTCGAGCCGCAACAGCTTGCGGCCATCTGGGGCAGCACTCACACCGTCACCCTACGCCCGCCGGAGCAGTGGTCGCCGCTCACGCGGGGTCGGGGGTGACGCCCGTCAACTTGGTGGTCACGTCCCACAACGCGGCGCCGAGCGATTCGCTCCTCGCGGCGGCCAGCGGGCGCACCTTGACCGGGGCGCCGCGAAGTCCGCCGAGCCCGCGAGGGCCGATGTAATCGCCGCCTTCGGCCTCCGGGGAGGTCGCCGCGAACAGCTGCGGGAGCGTGCCCTGGCGGGCGCTCTGCGCGATGAAGATCTCGCCGATCCGGTTGCCCCCGGCGACGAGCGCGCGGACCACCGGGTTGCGGTAGGAGCGGGCCATCCCCGAGCCGAGTCCGGTCCAGGTGTAGCCGGGGTGCGCCGCCACGCTGATGACGTCCTCGCCCGCGGCGCGCAGCCTGCGGTCGAGTTCGAGCGCGAACACCTGATTGGCGAGTTTCGACTGGCCGTAGGCCGAGCCCGGGTTGTACATCCGGCGCTCGAAGTTCGGGTCGGCGACGTCGATGCGCGCGCCCGTCGCCGCGACACTCGACAAGGTGACGACACGCGATCCCCAGCCGCGGCGCAGTGACGGCATCAGCAGCCAGGTCAGCACCGCGTGCCCGAGATGGTTCGTGCCGAACTGGGTTTCGAAACCGTCCTTGGTGTGGCCGCGCGGGGTCGCCATCACGCCCGCGTTGTTGACCAGGACGTCGAGCTTGCCGTCCGTCAGTTCCTCGACCTTCTTCACGGCTTCGCGGACCGAGTCGAGGTCGGCGAGGTCCAGCCGGACGAGCCCGGGTGCTTTCCCGGTCGCGGCCGCGCGTACCTGCTCCAGCGCCTTGGCGCCGCGTTCCGGCGACCGGCAGCCGAGCAGCACGCGGGCCCCCTTGCCCGCGAGCACCTCGGACATCCGCAACCCCAGCCCCGAGTTCGCGCCGGTGACGAATACGGTCCGGCCGGTCTGATCCGGGATGTCGGCCTCGGTCCAGCGCGCGTGAGCAGCCATGTCGGTACCTAACTACATCGTCGGCGGGGCCGCTACGCCGGATCAGGCGCTCGGCGCGAGCAACCTGAGCAGGTGACCCATGGGGCTGCGGCGGCGGGCGGGCTTCGCGTGCCGTCCGTGCCGGAGCAGGGTGGCGAACGCGCTGCCGACCTGGGTGATCTCGTCGACCGGTTCCTTGCCGTCGGCCAGCCCCGCCGTCAGCGCGAGCGTGCGCAGTTCGGCTTCGTGCGACGGGATCAGCGCGGGGCACCGCTCGAGGGCCGCGTCGAGAACGGCGCGGAGGGTCTCGTGTTCGGTGGTGGCGCTGTTCCAGGCACGGGTGACGGCTTCGACCCTGTCGAGCGCGAGGTCCTGGTCCGCGTAGTCCGGATCGGTCATCTCGGCGCGGAGGTGACCGGCGAACACCTGGTTCCACTTGTACCGGAGCGCGACCAGAAGCTCCTCTTCGGTCGCGAAGTACTTGGTGGCGCCGGGGATTTCTTCGAGTGAGATGGCGTCGGACGGGTGGTGACCCGCCTGGCGCAGTGCGGCTTCGAGGATGTCGCGCCGCTGGTAGAAGTCGTTCCAGCTCATGATGTGGGCTCCCCTCCGTGACCCGGTTCATACCGCAGGTTTGCGGCATACTCCCGGTACGGACCTGACAGCAGTCAACATACCATGGGTATGGAGCGGGACCGGCGGCGTAAAGTTGTGAAGGTGGCGACAATGAGGTCAAGGCGGCTGGACTATTCCGAGTCCACCCGGTCGGCGCTCGTCGAGAGTGCCGTCGAGCTGTTCACCAAACGCGGGTACGCCGGCACGTCTCTCGACGAGATCGCCAAACGGGCCAGGGTGACGAAAGGCGCGCTGTACCACCATTTCAGTGGGAAGCAGGCGTTGTTCGAGGCGGCCTTCGACACCGTCGAGAGCCAGGTCTTCGACCGGCTCGAAAAGATCATGAACGGCCCGGCCTCGCCGTGGGAGCGGGCGCTCGCGGGGTTGCGCGGCTTCCTGCAGAGCTGCCTCGACCCGGCGTACCAGCGCATCGCGATCCACGAGGCGCCGGTGGTGATGGGCTGGGAACGCTGGCGCGAGGCGGAGGAGCGGTGCAGCTTCGGCCTGGTCCGCACCGGGATCCAGTCGCTCATCGAGGTCGGCGAGGTCGACGATGTCCCGGTGGACGTCACCGCGCGGCTGCTGTTCGGCGCGTTGTCGAGCGCGGCGATCGAGATCGCTTCGTCGCCCGAGCCGAAGAAGGTCAGCGCCCAGGTCGAGGAGGTGCTGGTGCGGCTGCTCGTCGGATTCCGCCGTGTTCCGCCCGCCGAGCACGGGAAAGCGAGCTGACGAAGCCGTCTATAGGGTGGCTTTCGTGGACCTCAGGATCTTTACCGAGCCCCAGCAGGGGGCCAGTTACGAAGACCTGCTCCGGGTGGCGAAGGCCACCGAGGACGCGGGCTACGACGCCTTCTTCCGCAGCGACCACTACTTGAAGATGGGTTCGGCGACCGGGTTGCCGGGGCCGACCGACGCGTGGATCACCCTCGCGGGTCTCGCCCGCGAGACGCGCCGCGTGCGGCTGGGCACCCTCGTCACCGCCGCCACCTTCCGGCATCCGTCGGTGCTCGCGATCTCGGTCGCGCAGGTGGACCAGATGTCCGGCGGCCGCGTCGAGCTCGGCCTCGGCTCGGGCTGGTACGACGACGAGCACACCGCCTACGGCCTCGACCTGCCGCCGATCAAGGAGCGCTTCGACCGCTACGCCGAACAGCTCGCCGTCGTCACCGGGCTGTGGGAGACGCCGGAGGGGGAGACGTTCTCCTTCGACGGCGAGCACTACAAGCTCGTCGACTCGCCCGGCCTGCCCAAGCCGGCGCAGCGGCCCCGGCCGCCGGTGATCATCGGTGGTGGCGGCAAGAAGCGCACCCCGGCGCTCGCCGCCCGCTACGCGGACGAGTTCAACCTGCCGTTCGTCGGCCCGGACTTCGCCGCCGAGCAGTTCGGCCGCGTCGACGACGCCGCGCGCGAGATCGGCCGCGACCCCAAGGAGATCATCCGGTCGGCCGCGCTCGTCGTCGCCGTGGGGCGTGACGACGCCGAGGTCGCGAAGCGTGCTTCGGTGCTTGGCCGCGAGGTCTCCGAGCTGCGGGAGAACGGGCTCGCGGGGACGCCGTCGGAGGTCGTCGAGAAGGTCGGGCAGTGGCGGGAGAAGACCGGGATCACCCGGCTCTACCTGCAGCTGCTGGACCTTTCGGATCTGGACCAGGTCGAGCTGATCGCTTCCGAGGTCGCTCCTCAGCTGGACTGAAGTACATGAAGGTCCCCTTCCTTGCGCCAGGCGCAAGGGAGGGGACCTTCATGTACTTCTGGTCACTGGATTTCGACGCCGATGTCCAGGATCTTCGCCGGCCAGGTGATGGTGAGGTGGGACTCCGCCCCGTTGGCGGCCCATTCGCCCACCGCGTTGCCGCAGACCGGGCTGCAGTTGTACGCGGTGACCCGGTACATGCGGGTGCCATAGGCGGTGCAGCTCGCCCAGGCGTACTTCGCCCCGTCGTGGCCGCCGGTGCAGCCGGGCGGCGGTGTGGCCGACGCCGCCGCGGGCAGACTCACCGAAGCGGCGACCGCGACACCGGCCGCCACCAGAACGCGCGAAACCTTGCGCATTGGTTCCTCCCAGTACGACCGTCGGTGCTTCCGGCGGTCGTACCGGTGATCTTCGCAGATGTCAGCTCTGCAGAGCGAAAGTGACGCCCGGTGCGGCCGGGGCTTCGGGGCGCGGCAGCCAGCGCTCGTCGTTCACCGACAGCTCGCCTTCCAGCGCCGCGAGCACGGCCTCCCGCGCCATCGGCAGCACCGACGCGACGGTGACCTCGCGGTCGAGCTCGTAGGAAAGCGAAGTCACGCCCGCGTCCCGGATGCCGCACGGGACGATCTTGTCGAAGGCGCCGAGGTCGGCGTTGCAGTTCAGCTCGAAACCGTGCATGGTCACGCCGCGCTGGACGCGGATGCCGATCGCGGCGATCTTCCGCTCCGGGCCGCGGTCGTCGGCGGGGATCCAGACGCCGCTGCGGCCCTCGACCCGGCCGGTGTGCACGCCGAGCTGGTCGCAAACGGTGATCAGGGCCTCTTCGAGACGCCGCACGTAGTGCACGACGTCGATCGGGTCGGCGAGTTTGATGATCGGGTACCCGACCAGCTGACCGGGCCCGTGCCAGGTGATCTTGCCGCCGCGGTCGACGTCGATCACCGGGGTGCCGTCGGTCGGCCTGTCCTCGGCTTCGGTGCGCTTGCCCGCCGTGTACACCGACGGGTGTTCCAGCAGCAGCATGGTGTCGGGACCCTCGCCGTCGGCACGGGCTGTCACGTGGCGGCGCTGGAGTTCCCAGGCTTCGGTGTAGTCGATCGTCCCGATCTCGCGGACGTCGACGGGCTCGGTGGCGGCACGGCATGACGTGGTCGAAGAGCTCACGTCAGCGACACTACGCCGGGTCTTTCGGCAGGGGGAGCAGGCCCAGCCAGGCCGCCGAAATCAGGCCCACGCCACCCACCGCCAGTACGGATCCCGCGGTGTCGGTCAGCCAGTGCACGCCCAGCACGATGCGGCAGAGCGCGCCGAGCACCGTCGCGGCGGCGGCGATCGTGATCGCCAGGCGCGCGAGACGCGGCCGGGTCCACGCGCACAGCAGCACCGCGACGAATCCCGTGCACGCGACGGCGACCACGTGCCCGCTCGGGTAACTCAGATCGGGGAATTCGCGTGGCCGCTCCCGGTAGAAGGCCGGTTTCGCGATCAGGCTGGTCAGGCGGCACAACAGCAGGACGACGGCCAGCTTGACGCACAGGACGGTCAGGTCCCGGCGGCGCCAGGCGATCACCACCAGCACGGCGCCCAGCGCGAACGGCAGCACCGGGCCGAGAACGTGCGTGACCAGGCCGGCCACCTGCCCGGCGGGCCGGGTGTGCTGGTCGCGGAACGCGTCGGCGAGGGCGACGTCCACCGGCGGCGGCCGCTCGTCGACGGACAGCCCGAGTGTGACGAAGCCGACCAGCAGCAGGATTCCGGCGAGGGTGTACAGCCCGCGCTGCAAGGTCATGTCGCGGCGGCCAGCGCGTCCTCGAGGGTCGGATGGCGGAAGGCGTATCCCGCCTCCTCCAGCGCACGCGGCATGGCGCGCTGCCCGAACAGCGCCATCTCCTCCGCCGCCTGCCCGAGGGCGATCTTCATGGCGAAACCCGGAACCTGCCAGATCGCCGGGCGGTGCACGGCGCGGCCCAGCGCCTTCGTGAAGGCGGCGTTCGTGGCGGGCTGTGGCCCCGAGAGATTCACCGCGCCCGACAGGGATTCGTTCTCCAGCGCGAAAACGATCGCGCCGACCTCGTCGTCGAGCGAGATCCAGGGCATGTACTGCTTGCCGTCGCCGAGTTTCCCGCCGAGCCCCAACCGGAACAGCGGCCGCAGGACGTCGAGGAGCCCGCCCTTGCGGGCGAGCACCAGCCCGGTGCGGATACGCACGACGCGCGCTCCGGCGGTGGCCGCGGACTCGGTGGCGCCTTCCCACGCGGTGCAGAGCTCGGCGAGGAAACCGCGGCCCACCGGGCTCGTTTCGTCCACAAGGGACGGACCGGGATCGCCGTAGTAGCCCACGGCGGAAGCATTGACCAGCACCGGGATCCCGTGTTCGGCGACGGCTTCCGCGAGAACCTCCGTCGGTTCGACCCGGCTGTCGAGGAGCACCTGCTTGCGGGCCGCGCTCCAGCGTCCGGGCAGCAGCGGCGCGCCCGCGAGGTTCACGACCGCGTCGACGCCGTCGAGCGCGCCGTCGGCGATCTCGCCCGCCGGGGGATCCCAGCGGCGCTCGTCGGCCGCCCGCTCCTCCCGGCGGACGAGGCGGACGACCTCGTGCCCGGAACGGCGTAACCGTGTCGTCAGGGAGGTGCCGATCAGTCCGCTCGCGCCCGCGATCAGAACTCGCATGATCCGATCGTGTCCTATCCGCGATCCGGTCGCACGCTCAGGTTCTTCAGTTGCCCGGCGACATCCGACGCGGCGGTCAGCAGCACCAGCACCGGGATCGTCGCGGTGGGACGAAGCCGGTAACTGCCGCGCTTGTCCTGCTCGACGATCCCGGCGCCGGTCAGCGCCTTGAGATGGTGGTACAGCTGGCCGGGCGACCCGAGATCGGCGGCCTCCTGCAGGGCGGGCGCGGTCTGCGCGCCCTTCTCGGCCAGCGTCCGCACGAGCGCCACCCGCGCCGTGCTGGACAGGGCCGCGAGCACCTCGACCCGCGGCCCGTCCTCGAATCCCAGCATCGGACCGGGCGTGATGGTGATGGCCCAGCTCAGCTCGAGGGGCTCGGTCAGCTCGCCGTGGTAGCCGACGAGCCCGCCGGGGCTCGCCGCCGGCTCGGCCTGGTGCTCGCCGTGCCGGTCTTCGAGCGCGGCGACCCGTGCTTCGAGGGCGGCGATCCGGTCGGCGAGCTCAGCGTCCATGCCGGTTATCTATACCTGCGTCTCAGCAGAGCGCTCGTTCCAGGGCGCTGAAGCGTGCCGGATCGGACAATGCCGCGATCAAGACGTCGAGGAGCACCGGGGCGTTCGCGATTTCCTGATCGCTCACGCCGGTGAACAGGATGGCCGCGGTACCCGAACGTCCGCCCGGCCAGCGAACGGAAAGCCCCGTGGTCAGTGAGCGCGGCAGGCTTCCGCCCTTGAAGAGCACTTCGCTCGCTCCGGGTGGCACACGGTCCGCGAGCGGCTTCGCGAGGATCTCGCGCGCGGTCGGGTACAGCCCGTTCGCGATACCGCGGTGGAGCGCGAACAGATCCGCCGCCGAACCCTGGCCGTGCCCCTTGATCCACGGCCATTGGGCTTCGGGGGTGCTCGGCATGTCCGGCCAGCGCCTGAGCGCTTCGGCGCGGAACGCCCGATCGCGGACGAAGCGGCGCGCGACCGCGTCACCCATCGCCCGGCGGACCGCGGCCGGGCTGCCGGGCGGGGGCGCGTACTCCGGCATGATCAGCATCAGGACCTCGCCGCCGAGCGAACGGGTGTCCGGCCGGAACCAGCCGCCCCGCGCCGCCGCGCGCTGGAGGGCCGGGTCGCCGAGTCGGGTGCGGAGATAGTCCGTGGCGGCGTTGTCGCTGAAGAAGATCATCGCTTCGGCGAGCCTGGCCAGGGGGACACGCTGCTCGGGATCCTCGGCGATGCCGTAGTCGTCGCAGGGGACGCCCAGCCGGTTGAGCGCCAGGAAGTGCGCGCGGCCATCGCCTACGAACGGGTGGTGGGCGTCCCAGTCGCCCATCCGGATCTGTTCCTTCGGATCGAGCCTGCCCTCGGCGACCGCGACGGCGTACGCGCTGAGATGCACGACCTTGATCGACGAGGCCATGACGCGCCGGACGTCGGGGTTGCGCGCGGCCCGGCGGCCGTCGCCGTCGTCGATCAGGACGGAGACGTCGTGCCGGTGTGCGGCGATCCAGTCGAGCCAGCCCTGTTCGGTCGTCGTGTCCGGCTGGGTCGCGCTCGCGGTCCCCGGCAGCAGCAGCGCGGCCGATCCCGCGGCGGCACCCGCCAGCAGATGGCGTCTGGTCAGCATGGTCGATACCCTCCCTCTTGTTTTCCGTAATTCCGGAATACTAGAGTTCCAGGTGGCTGTCAAACCCCCGCATTTCGTCCTCTGAATGCGGTAGTTCGTCATGCCAACGACCGCATTCAGAGGACGAAATGCGGAAGGGGAGAGGAGAAGGGGAGGGAAAGGCGAAGGCCCCCGCCCCGCAGAAGCGGGACGAGGGCCTTCACGGACTACCGGAGGATCAGAGACCGAGCTCGTCCTCGAAGTTGCCCTCTTCCAGACGCTGCTTGATCGTCGTGACGAAGCGGCCCGCGTCGGCCCCGTCCACCAGGCGGTGGTCGTAGGTCAGCGGCAGGAACGCCATCGACCGGACGGCGATGGTGTCGTTGCCGTCGGCGTCCGCGATCACGACCGGGCGCTTCACGACCGCGCCGGTACCGAGCATGCCGGACTGCGGCTGCACGATGATCGGCGTGTCGAACAGGGCGCCGTTGGAGCCGATGTTCGTGATCGTGAAGGTGCCACCCGACAGCTCGTCCGGCTTGATCTGGCCCGAACGCGCGCGGCCCGCCAGGTCGGCGATGCGGTGCGCGAGACCGGCGAGGCTGAGCTCACCCGCGTCGTGGATGACCACCGACAGCAGACCCTTTTCGGTGTCCACCGCGATCCCCAGGTGCACCGCACCGTGGTAGGTGATCTCCTTCGTGTCCTCGTTGTAGGACGCGTTGACGTTCGGGTGCTGCTTGAGCGCCTCGACGGTGGCCTTCGCGAAGAACGGCAGGAACGTCAGGTTGACGCCCTCGCGCTCCTTGAAGGCCGCCTTCGCCCGCTGGCGGAGTTTGGCGATCTTCGTGACGTCCACCTCGTGGACCTGCGTGAGCTGCGCGGAAACCTGCAGCGACTCGCGGGTCTTCGTGGCGGTGATCTGGCGGATCCGGCTGGCCTTCTGCACGGTGCCGCGCAGGGCCGCGAGCTCCGGCGAAACCGCGGCCTTGCGCGGAGCCGACGGGGCGGCGGCGGCCGGGGCGGCGGTAGCGGGCTGCGCGGCCGGAGCCGGGGCGGCCTTCTGCTTGGCCTCGGCGGCCGCGAGCACGTCCTGCTTGCGGATGCGGCCACCGACGCCGCTGCCGGACAGCGACGACAGGTCGATGCCGTGCTCCGAAGCGAGCTTGCGGACGAGCGGCGTCACGTACGGCGCGTTGTCCGAGCCGTTGTCGCTGCTCGCCGCCGGCTTCGGTGCCTCGGCCTTGGGGGCCGGGGCGGCCTGCGGAGCCGGGGCGGGCTTCGGCGCGGGAGCCGCTTCGGCCTTGGGCTCGGGCTTCGGTTCCGGCTTGGGCTCCGGCTTCGGCTCGGGCTTGGGTTCCGGCTTCGGCTCGGCCTTGGGGGCCGGGGCGGAACCGGCGGCACCGATCACCGCGAGAACCCCGCCGACCTCGACGGTCTCGTCCTCACCGGCGCGGATCTCCAGCACGGTGCCGGCGACCGGGGACGGGACCTCGGTGTCGACCTTGTCCGTGGAGATCTCGAGCAGCGGCTCGTCGACCTCGACGCTCTCGCCGACCTGCTTGAGCCACCGGGTGACGGTGCCCTCGGTGACGCTCTCGCCCAGCTCGGGCAGCTTCACCTCGGTGCCTTCGCCGCCCGAAGCCGGCGCGGTGTCCGGCTGGGACGGCGCGGAGGCCTCTTCCTGAGCGGGCTCCGGCTCGGGCTCCGGCTGCGCCTCTTCGGCGGCCGGCTCGGCCGAACCGGAGGACTCCGGCACGCCGCCGGTCCCGTCGTCGATGACGGCGAGCTCGCCGCCGACCTCGACGGTCTCGTCTTCCTGAGCGCTGATCTTCACGACCTTGCCGGCGACCGGGGACGGGACCTCGGTGTCGACCTTGTCCGTGGAGATCTCGAGCAACGGCTCGTCGACCTCGACGGTGTCGCCCTCCTGCTTCAACCACCGGGTGACGGTGCCCTCGGTGACGCTCTCACCGAGCTCCGGCAACGTGACGGAGTAGGCCATCGTTCGCTGACTCCCTTGATATGTCTTGCTTGGTCTGGTTCTTCGACGGTGAGACGTCAGCTGTGGACGTGCAGCGGCTTGCCCGCCAGGGCGAGGAACGCTTCACCGAGGGCCTCGGTCTGCGTGGGGTGCGCGTGGATGAGCGGGGCGACGTCCTCGGGGAAGGCCTCCCAGCTGTAGATCAGCTGCGCTTCGCCGATCAGCTCGCCGACGCGGTCGCCCACCATGTGCACGCCGACGACCGGGCCGTCCGGAGCCTTGATCAGCTTGACCCCACCGGAGGTCTTGAGGATCTGGCTCTTGCCGTTGCCGCCGAGGTCGTAGGTGAAGGTGGTGACGTCGGAGCCGTACTTCTCCTTCGCCTGCGACTCGGTCAGGCCGACCGAAGCGACCTCGGGGTGCGAGTAGGTGACGCGCGGGATGCCGCTCTCGTCGATCACGCGCGGCTCCTGGCCGGCGATCTCTTCCGCGACGAAGATGCCCTGCTGGAACCCGCGGTGCGCGAGCTGCAGGCCGGGGACGATGTCACCGACGGCGTAGACGTTCGGCAGGTTGGTGCGCAGGCGGTCGTCGGTGAGGACGAAGCCGCGCTCCATCTTGACGCCGGCCTCCTCGTACCCGTGCCCGGCCGAGTTCGGGCCGCGGCCGACGGCGACCAGGAGCAGGTCGGCTTCGAGCGTCTCGCCGGACTCCAGCGACACGCTGACGCCGTTGTCGTCCTGCTTGGCGCCGGTGAACCGAACGCCGGTCTTGAAGGCGATCTTGCGACGACGGAAAGCGCGCTCGAGCTGCTTGGACGCGTACTCGTCCTCGTTCGGGACCAGGCGGGGCAGCGCCTCCACGATGGTGACGTCGACGCCGAAGGACGCCCAGACGGACGCGAATTCGACACCGATGACACCACCGCCGAGGACGATGGCCTTCTTCGGGATGTAGTCCAGCGAAAGCGCCTGCTCGCTGGCGATGATGCGCCCGCCCAGCTCCAGGCCCGGCAGCGTCCTCGAGTACGAACCGGTGGCGAGGATGACGTTCTTGCCGGTGTAGCGGGTGCCGTCGACCTCGACGGTCGTGCCGCCGACGAACGTCCCGGTGCCCTCGACGAGGTTCACCTTGTGCGCCTTGGCCAGGCCCTGGAGGCCCTTGTACAGGCGCGAGATGATCCCGTCCTTGTACTTGTTGACGCCGGCGATGTCGATGCCTTCCAGCACGGCCTTCACACCGAAGGTCTCGGCGTCGCGGGTCTCGTCGGCGACCTCCGCCGCGTGCAGGAGGGCCTTGGTCGGGATGCAGCCTCGGTGGAGGCACGTCCCGCCAAGCTTGTCCTTTTCGATCAGGGTGACGGAAAGGCCCAGCTCGGCCGCGCGGAACGCGGCGGCGTAGCCGCCCGATCCGCCACCCAGGATCACAAGGTCGGCGGAGGTGTCGGTCACTTCAATAACTCCTCGGCAAGCGGTAGGGGTGGTGCTCTGGCGCCGCTCCGCGCGGTATACGCGCGCGCGGACACTTGCCATCTTGTCACTACGTGTGGAGAGGCTGCGACCTAGGCCGCGTGCTGTGACCCACGGGACACGGTCCACGCGGACCGCCACGCTGAGCACACGCCCGCGTCGGGATAATGGACATCGGACGCGAATGGGAAGTGAGGTGGTCGGAGTGGGTCTGTTCGACTCGCTGCGCCGGCGCTCTAAGGGCGGGCAAAAGCCCGGTACGCTGCGGAAAGCCTCTTCAAACGACTTCAAGCATCTTGAGGACTGGGCGTCGTCACGGACCGGTGTCGAGGCGTACGTGGAGCCGAAGACCAACGTCACCGAGACCACGGTCGTCCTCATCGCCCATGACGGTGAGTGGACCCGGCGCCGGATCGAGAGCCTGGACGCGGCGCAGCAGTTCGGTCACAAACGGTCGATCCCCGTGTACGAGGTGGCGCGGGTCGGCTACCCGAAGCGGATGCGGGAGTACACCGAGCGGAAGAAGCGCGGCGAAGCCTGACGCCTCACGCGGATTGCGCCAAAAGGAGCAAGTGCCGCTCCAGCAGCGCCCGGAACGTCGGATGCACCGTCGTGCCCAGCGCCGGGTCGATCTCGACCGTCCGCCACTGCTCGCCCGCGGCCGTCAGCAGCACGACGGCCGGTTCCGAGATCACCACGACGCCGCCTTCCGCGCGCAGTTCCGCCGTCCCGAGCAGCCGGGGGAAGACGACGTCCGCGGGCAGGCCGTCGCAGGTCAGGAGGAATTCGCGGTAGTCGTCGGGCAGCCGGAGCCCGAGCCGTGCCTCGGCCGCGTCGATGGTGCGGAGCGACGCCGCCGGGGGAGCGGTCCCTCCGCCGCGCAGCCGGAGGATGCCCCCGATCATTTCGCGCCAGGAGCCGGTGTCGGGCGGGTAGCGCTCGTACAGCGCCGCGACCAGCGCCCCGGCGCACAGCTCCGTCCAGTCGCCGAGCCCGAGCGGGTCCGCGCCCGCGGCGAGCCGTGGCGCGAGGCGCCGGGTCGCGGCGAGCACGGCGACGTCGGGGCGGCCCTGTCGCGACGCGATCTCGGCCCAGCCGTCCAGGTCGCCTCGCGCGATGGCCTCACGCAACCGATCCGGCCGCGACGGCCCGAGATGCGACACGGCCTCGCCGATCGGGGAGCCGCCGAGCAGACCGTCGAGATCGGAGACCCGCCGGGCGAGGTGATCGTCGTGCGCACGTTCCTCGGCGTCGAGATCGAGCGGGATCATCGCCGCGGCCCAGTCCGGGTGCGCTCCCCGCGCTTCGAAGAGCATCGCCCACGCACGGGCTTGCACGGCGCCGGGGATCAGCGCCGTGATCGGGCGTTCGGTGAGCGCGTGCCAGTGCGTGACCAGCCGGTCGGCGTCCGCCATCGCCCCGGACGCGGCGAACAGCAGCGCCGCGTGCGCGATCCGGTCGTCGAGCGTCGCGTCGTCTCCGCTGAGCACGTCCCTGATCGCGCCTTCGAGATACGCGTCCCTGTCCACGGCACCGACCTTGCCATAAAGCGCGTGAAGGCCTCCTTCCCTCTGCTCAGCCGAGGGAAGGAGGCCTTCACGCGCGAAAAGATCAGCCGTTCGCGGCGATGTCCGCGAGGACGGCGGCGATGGTGCGGACCGGGA
This sequence comes from Amycolatopsis sp. CB00013, assembly GCF_001905755.1. Lineage (NCBI taxonomy): Bacteria > Bacillati > Actinomycetota > Actinomycetes > Pseudonocardiales > Pseudonocardiaceae > Amycolatopsis > Amycolatopsis sp. CB00013. Next base: position 17,698 of record NZ_LIWC01000007.1, read on the forward strand.
CGCCGGTGCCGCCCTTGCCGGTGTAGCCCCACGCGCCGGCGGTGTTGAACGACGGGCCCGCGATGTCGATGTGCGCCCAGGGCAGGCCCTCGGTGACGAACTCGCGCAGGAAGATGCCCGCCGCGAGCATGCCGCCCCAGCGGTGCCCGGTGACGTTGGCCAGGTCGGCGAGACGCGAGTCGAGGTCGGCGCGCAGCTCCTCCGGCAGCGGCATGGCCCAGCCGCCTTCACCGGTGGCCTGCGCGATCGAAGCGATCCGGTCGCGGAACTCGTCCGAGCCCATGACGCCCGCGGTGCGGTTGCCGAGCGCGACGACCTGCGCGCCGGTCAGCGTCGAGGTCTCGATCAGGTAGTCGGGGTTCTCCTCGCCCGCGCGCACGATCGCGTCGGCCAGCACGAGACGGCCTTCGGCGTCGGTGTTGAGCACCTCGACGGTCTTGCCGCCGTACATGCTGAGCACGTCGCCCGGCCGGTACGAGGTGGCCGAGGGCAGGTTCTCCGCCAGCGGGATGTGCGCGACGACCTCGAGCGGGTACTTCAGCTTCGCGGCCAGCACCACGGAGGCGAGCACGGCGGCCGCGCCCGACATGTCCGAGGTCATGTGGTCCATGTTCGCGGCGGGCTTGATCGAGATGCCGCCCGAGTCGAAGGTGATGCCCTTGCCGACCAGCGCGACCTTCTTCGACGCCTTCGCGGGCTTGTAGGCGATGCGCAGCAGGCGCGGCTGCCGCGACGAACCGCCGCCGACGCCGAGGATGCCGCCGAAGCCCTTGCGCTTCAACGCCTTCTCGTCGAGGACCTCGAAGTCGAGGTTGTTCGCCTCGGCCAGGGTCTTCGCGCGGTCGGCGAAGGAGGCCGGGAACAGGTCGTTCGGCGGGGTGTTGATCAGGTCGCGGGCGATGATGACCGACTCGGCGATCAGGGTGGCGGCCTTCAGCGTCGCCTTGTGGTCCTTGGCGGTGCCCTCTTCGGGGCTCACGAAGTCGACCTTCGCGACCGGGCCGTCGCCCTTCTCGGAGCGGTACTCGGTGAAGTTGTAGGCACCGAGCACGGTGCCCTCGACGGCGGCCTGGAGGTCGATCGCCGACAGCGTGACGAACGCGCGGTCGGTCCCGCTCAGCGCCCGCGCGGCGGCACCGGCGGCCCGGCGGACCTGCTCGGCGGTGACGCCGTCCGCGCCCGCCTTGCCGAGGCCGACGGCCAGCACGACACCGGCGGACAGCTTGCCCAGCGTCGGCACCTTGACGACCTCGTCGGCCTTGCCGGAGGCGCCGAGGGTGCCGAGGACCTCGGCGAGCTTGCCGTCGAAGGCGGCGTCGGCGACGGAGGAACCGGCGGCGAGAGCCAGACCGTCCTCACCCTGCAGGGCGCCGATCACGACGACGTCGGCGCGCGTCTTGGCAAGCGCCGCTTCGGCGTTCTCGGTCAGGGCAAGCTTCGGCACGGTCACTTCTGGCTCCTCGCGCGTTCGCGGTGGTACCGGGCGGCCGCCCGGTTGGATCGTGAGCCATGCTAATGACAGTGGGACCTGGGGGAACAGCGGGGCCGAGCAGGTGACTGGACGAACTGGAAGGGCGACGGCGTGCGACTGGCTGGCGGTCTGCTCATCGCCCTGGCGGTGGGCACCTCTGGAGCGGACTACTGGGTACTCGTCGCGGTCGTCGTCGCGGCCGTCCTCGCCGTCGCCGCGGAGGCGTTGCTGCCGCCGCTGGGCGACACCCGGCCCGAGCGGATCGCGGGCTCCGTTTCCCGGCTGGGCCTGGTCCTGGTCTTCGCGACGACGTTCGGGCAGTACGTCTTCCCGTCCGCGCCAGAAGCCGCGGCCGCGGCGTTCGCGGTCGTGGTGACCGTCGCCGACCTGGCCGGGGTCCGTCTCGGCGACTACGCCGCCCGCTGGGTCACCGGGCTGTCGCTGGCCGCCGCCGTGTCGCTGATCGCGATCTGCGTGGGCATCCCGCCGTTGGCGCAGTTCATCGCGCCGGATCCGCCGTCGGTACCCGGTCTCGGCCTCGCCGTTCTGGTCCTGCTGCCGTTCCTGCTGCCCCGCCGCCCCGGCGCGGGCCGGGCCGCCGCGGTGGGCGCGGTGGCCGTCGCGATCACGGCCGTCGCCCTCTACCAGCTGGGACCGATCCGGCTGGGGCTTTCGGCGACCTCGTTCCGCGAGCTCTTCGCCGCGGCCGACGCGGTCTCGCTGCTGCCGGTGCTGACCGTGGTGGCCGCCGTGGCGACCGTGCCCGTCGCGGTCGACGCCTTCACCGACGGCAGGGAACGGCTTTCCCCGGAACGTCCGAAGGCGACACTCGCTTGTGGACTGATCGTGGCCGTCGCCGCCTTCTTCGCTGGGCCGGTCGTGGCCCTCGCGCTCGCGGGAGTGGGAACGCTCGCCGAACTGGTTCTGCGGGTCCGCGCCCGTCGGTACCGTTCGAAGAGTGACCGTTCAAGGCGTGCATGATCCTCTCTGGACCCCGGGCGACACGGTCGTCGAACGTTTCCTGCGACCGGACGGCTCGATCGGCCAGCACCACCCGCTGCGCGTCATCGCCGACGACGGCACCGTCCTGCTCGGCTGGCTGCCCGCGGACACCCCGATCGTCGGCAGCAGGCTCGCCGACGGACGGCTTTTCCGTGAAGCGCCCCTGGAAGAGCGGTTCCGGGTGCCGAGGGTGCGCGTGGCCGATTTCTGGCGCGACACGTCGACGCTGCGCCGCATCGCCGACGACGAATGGTCCTCGGTCTGGTGGTTCTTCGACGCCGACGGCCACTTCCTGAACTGGTACGTCAACCTCGAGGTCCCGCTGGGGCGCACGCCGTCCGGTCCCGACCGGATCGACGGCATCCTCGACGTCGCCGTGGAGCCCGGCGGACGCTGGCAGTGGAAGGACGAGGACGAGGCCGAGGAGGCCGTCCTCGCGGGCCGCATCACCGCGGGTCAGCTCGAACGCCTGCGCGCCGAGGGCGAGCGGATCGGGGCGCTCGCGGACGCCGGGCGGTTCCCCTTCGACGGGACGTGGACGGACTTCCGGCCCGACCCCGACTGGCCCGCGCCCGGCCTCCCCGACGGGTTGCTCTAGCTCACCTGCAGAAGCAGGAGCAGCACCAGCACGACGTTGATCACCGTGAGGACGACCACCGACTTGGTGGACAGCTCGCGCGGGAACACCTTGCCGTGGATGTGCTTCCACCAGAAGATGCCGAAGAACCCGGCGATCAGGCCGAGGAACGCGCCGAAGCCGCTGTCGAGCAGGGCCCAGCCGTCCATCATCAGCACGCCGGTGCCGAAGGTGAGCAGCACGGCCGTCACGAAGGTCTTGACGTCGGCCCCCTTGCCGGGAGCGGCGGGAGCGGCCGGGTGAGCGGGCTGCATCTGGTTGTACGTCACGCCGCCATCCTAGGGGCGCGACCCCTCGCGTGTTCGTCGTGACGGACAGATCGAGGGAGGTAAAGATATGCGGACGTCCGACTAACGTGGGTCCGACCAAGCGTTATCGTCTTAGGCATGACGACCTCGACGCAGTTCAACCACCTCCCGCACCCGAGCCCCGCGAGCCCGGAACGCGTCGCGGACGTATTGGCCGCACCCGGTTTCGGGTTGCACTTCACCGACCACATGGTGACCGTGAAATGGAGCGCCGAGCAGGGCTGGCACGACGCGACCGTCGGGCCGTACGCGCCCTTCTCGCTCGACCCGGCCACCTCCGTGCTGCACTACGGCCAGGCGATCTTCGAAGGCCTCAAAGCGTACCGCCAGCCCGACGGCACGATCGCGGCGTTCCGCCCCGACGCGAACGCGATCCGCTTCCGCAACTCGGCCGAGCGCCTCGCCATGCCGCAGCTGCCGGTGGAGACCTTCCTCGACTCGATCCGCGAGCTGATCGCGGTCGACAGCCGCTGGGTGCCGACGAAGCCGGGCGAGTCGCTGTACCTGCGGCCGTTCATGATCTCCACCGAGGCCGGGCTCGGCGTCAACCGGCCCGCGAACGAGTACCTCTACGCGCTGATCGGCTCGCCCGCGGGCTCGTACTTCTCCGGCGGCGTGAAGCCGGTGAGCGTGTGGCTCTCGACCGAGTACGTGCGCGCCGTCCCCGGCGGCACCGGCGAGGCGAAATGCGCGGGCAACTACGCGGCGTCCTTCGTCGCGCAGGCGCAGGCCGTGGAGAAGGGCTGCGACCAGGTCGTGTGGCTCGACGCGGTCGAGCGGCACTGGGTCGAGGAGATGGGCGGGATGAACCTGTTCTTCGTCTTCGGGTCCGGTGACGAAGCCCGCGTCGTGACCCCGGAACTGACCGGCTCGCTGCTGCCGGGCGTGACCCGCAAGTCGCTGCTGGAGCTGGCGAAGTCCTTCGGGCACCACGTCGAGGAGCGGCGCATCTCCACCGAGGAGTGGGAGAAGGCGGCGGCTTCGGGTGAGCTGACCGAGGTGTTCGCCTGCGGGACCGCGGCGGTCATCACGCCGGTCGGGCACGTGAAGCACGCGGGCGGCGAGTTCTCCGTCGCGGGCGGGCAGCCCGGCGAGCTGACGATGAAGCTGCGCGGCGCGCTGACCGGGATCCAGGAGGGCACCCGGCAGGCTCCGGAAGGCTGGATGTACCCGCTGGGCTGAGCCCAAGTACGTGAAGGCCCCCTTCCCTACCTTGAGCGTAGGGAAGGGGGCCTTCACGTACTTACGCATTTAGAGGACTAAATGCGGCGTGGGGTCAGGCGGAAGGGGTTTCGATCAGCGGCCCGCTCACGCCGGCCTGCTCGTGGGTGGCCATCTCCGCGAGCACCCGCGTCGCCATGAACACCAGCGGCAGCGCCACGACGGCACCCGTCCCCTCGCCGAGGCGTACGTCCAGGTCCAGGATCGGCTCCAGGTCGAGGTGCTCCAGTGCCAGCGCGTGCGCGGGTTCGCCGCCGCGCTGGCCCGCGGTCCACCACTGCCGCGCGCCCGGGACGAGTTCCTCGGCGACCAGCGCGGCCGCGGAGGCGACCAGGCCGTCCAGGATCACCGGCGTCTTCCGCAGCGAGGCCTGCGCGAGGAAACCCGCCATCGCGGCGATGTCCGCGCCGGCGGCGGTGCGCAGCAGCGCGACCGGGTCGGCCAGCACGGTCCTCGCCCGCCGCAGCGCGTCACGGACCGCCGCGGCCTTGCGCATCCAGGCGTTGTCGTCGATACCGGAACCGCGGCCGACGACGGCCACCGGTTCGCTCCCGGTCAGCGCCGCGACCAGTACCGAGGCCGGGGTGCTGTTCCCGATCCCGAGGTCGCCCGCGATGAGCAGGTCGGCCCCGCCGTCGACCTCGGCGTCGGCGATCGCCCGGCCCGCGCGGACCGCGGCATGCGCCTCTTCGTCGGTCAGCGCGTCTTCGACGTCGATCGAGCCGGATCCGCGCCGCACCTTGAACTCGCCGATCGACCGTGTCGCCGGGGCGTCGCTGTCGACGGCCATGTCGACGACCCGGACGCTCGCGCCCGCCGAGGCGGCCAGGACGTTGATGGCCGCGCCACCGGTCAGCATGCTTCCGACGAGTTGCGCGGTGACCTCACCCGGATAAGCAGAGACGCCCTTCGCGGCGACACCGTGGTCCCCGGCGAAGACCACGACCCGCGGCCGCGTGAACGGCCGCGGCGGCGACTGGCCCTGGCAGGCCGCGACCCAGACGCCCAGTTCTTCGAGCCTGCCCAGCGAACCGGCCGGTTTGATCAGTTTCGTGTGCAGGGCGATCGCCGCCGAACGCGCGTGTTCATCAGGCTGCTCGACTTCGGCGAACTCGAGGTTTTCGTAGTCCAACGCCCTGCCCCTTCGGATCGCTTTGGTGGCCGGGCCCAACCTACCCACCCAGCTGTGCCAGAGTTGCCTGTGGCTCAGACGAAGGCCGCCGGAGTGGTGCTCGCGAGCGGAGCGGGTACCCGGGTCGGCGCGAAGCTCAACAAGGTCTATCTGCCGGTGGCGGGCAAACGGGTCGTCGCGTGGTCGCTCGACGCCTTCGCGCGCGTGCCCGGAATCGACGTGCTCGTGCTGGTCATCCGGCCGCAGGACACCGAACTCGCGCACGAGGTGCTCGCCGCGCATCCGGGCGAGGTCGAACTCGTCCACGGCGGCGCGACACGGCAGGGTTCGGAGCTGAACGCCTTGCGCCACATGGCTTCCCGCATCGGCAGCGGTGAGATCGACGCGGTACTGCTGCACGACGCGGCCCGCCCGCTCGTGACTCCGGAACTGATCGCGGACGTCCTAGACGGCACGCGGCGCCACGGGGGAGCGGTACCCGGCGTCGCGGCGGACGACATCGTGCGCGTCGACGGCGACACCGTTTCCGGCGCGCTGCCCGGAGCGATCAGGGTGCAGACACCGCAGGGTTTCCGCGCCGCCCCGTTGCTCGAGGCGTACGAAACGGCCGAGCGTGAGGGTTTCGTCGGCACGGACACGTCTTCGTGCATGGAAAGGTTCTCCGCGCTGCCGGTGCGGTGGGTTCCGGGCAGCGCGGAGAACCTCAAGATCACCTACCCGCACGACCTCGTTGTCGCCGAGCAGGTGATCGGCCGAGGTTAGGGATCTCCCTGGTCGGCCTTGGTCGGTATGGCGGGCAGGACGGTGACCGGCCGTCGTGCCTCCATCGGGATCACGCAGTCCGGATGTGGTTGCAGCAGCTGGATCGGCGCCGCGGTGTCGCCGGGCGGTGGAATGGTGAGCACGGCGCGCAGGGTCCAGTCGGCCGTCGAGTGGTACTGCCAGGACACGAGCGCCGGCCGGAAGACGTCGGTGTCGGCGACCGTGGTGACGCGGAAGGCGCTCGCCCGTTCTTCCCCGCGGAGGATGAGGACGTCGGCGCAGGTGTCCCACTGGAACACCGCGGCACAGACCTCCGGCTCCTCCCGGGGGCCGAAGATGTAGACGACCCACCGGCGTCTTCGAAGCTCTTCGAGCAGTTCGTCGATGCTCAGATGGTTCATCGAGCCCCCCAACGGGTTTCGGGAACTTCTCGGAGAGTAACAGGTGTACTAGAGCACCGTCCAGAATGTGTACTAGTACGTAATAATGGGGTGTGAGCAGGATCCTTGGTGCTCGCCCATTGGTGTGCTAGAACGCTTGTGCGCACCGCGCGACCTTGTGAGGAGTCACCTTGCCCGCCGTCGATCGACCCGAACCGCCGTATCTCCAGATCGCGGGGAACATTCGCGACGACATCGTTTCGGGCAGGCTCAAGGAAGGCGACGCGGTTCCGTCCGCGCGCGAGATCGCCAGGAACTGGAACGTCGCGATGGCGACGGCGATGAAGGTGCTTTCGACACTTCGCGCCGAAGGTCTGGTCCGCGCGGTACGCGGGATCGGGACAGTGGTGCAGACCAGGGCGCTGCATCGATCCGCGCACGATCGGACGATCTCGATCGCGCGAACCGGCAAGGTCTATCCACCGGGCCACTACGCGAAAATCCGCGAAGCGGGCCTCCTGCCTGCGCCGGACAGGGTGGCGGGCGCGCTCGGAATCGATGAAGGTGCTCCGGTGATCCGGCGGCGAAGGACCACGTACGCGGCCGAAGGCAGGCCGGTGTCGACGTCGGTTTCGTGGTTCGACGGAGCTGTCGCGTCGAAGGCGCCTTTGCTGTTCGAGCCGGTGCGGATCGTCGAAGGCACGGTCAAATACGTGGCGGACCGGACGGGCCGGGTACTGACCGCGACTCATTCTCAGCACGCCGCGGGGCTGGCGGGTGCCGAGGAGGCGGCGGAACTCGGCGTGGCCGAAGGTTCGGCGATTCTGTTGAGTCGCAACAGGTTCTTGTCCGCCGAGGGTGACGTACTCGAGTACGGCGAATCGGCGGCCTTGCCGGGCCACTGGATTTTCTACGAATACAACATCGAGGACGGGGCATGAAGCACATTCACGCGGGTAAGGTCCGGGACCTTTACGAAATCGACGGCGACATTCTGCTCGTCGCGTCGGATCGCGTTTCGGTCTACGACGTCTCGCTGCCGACCCCGATCCCGGACAAGGGCGCGCTGCTGAACCAGCTTTCCGCCTGGTGGTTCGAAAAGATGGCCGACGTGGTGCCGAACCACGTCGTTTCCACGACCGACGTGCCCGCCGAATTCGCCGGCCGCGCCATGCGCTGCAAGCCGCTGAAGATGATCCAGGTCGAGTGCATCGCGCGCGGCTACCTCACCGGTCTCGGGATGCGCGAATACCAGCGTGACGGCAAGGTTTCCGGGGTCGAGCTGCCCGCCGGTCTGGTCGAGGCGGACAAGCTGCCCGAGCCGATCTTCACGCCCACGACGAAGATCTCCGACACCGGTCACGACGAGTTCATGACCTTCGCCGACGTCGTGAACGAGATCGGCCAGGAGACCGCGGACCGCATCCGCGATCTGACGCTCGAGGTCTATACCAAGGGCGCGGAGCACGCGGCGAAGAACGGCATCATCATCGCCGACACCAAGATCGAATTCGGGTTCGACGCCGACGGCGTGCTGACGCTCGGGGACGAGGTCCTCACGTCGGACTCGTCGCGGTTCTGGCCCGCCGACGAGTACGAGCCGGGCCGGACGCAGCACGCGTTCGACAAGCAGTTCGTCCGTGACTGGTCCACCACGACCGGCTGGGACAAGACGCCGCCCGGACCCGCCATCCCGGCCGAGATCGTCGAGGCGACCCGCAAGCGCTACACCGAGGTCTACGAAAGGATCACCGGGAACACCTGGATTCCCGGTGGTGGTCATGCCTGAACAGCAGGTCTACGACCCGTACCGGTTGATCGACGACGTCGAGGGCCTGCTGATCCAGCGGGGCCACGCGCCGGTGCGGCTCGACGGCCGGACCGGTGACCGGGTCGCCGGCGCGAGCAGGTTGTTGCGGGGCTTGGGAATCGATCCCTTGCGCGCGCCTGGTGACGCGCTCGACCTCGACGGTCAGATCGCGTACCAGTCCCGCGTGCACGGCGACTGACGTGTGTCGCAGTTAGTCGGCTAAATGCGGGAAAAGCGTCCGCATTTAGCCGACTAACTGCGTTCTTGGGGATCAGGGGGAGCGGGTCAGCGTCGGGTCGGTCTCGGTGACGCCGTCGAGGGCCTCGTCGATCGCGGCGAGCAGATCCGCGTCCAGCTTCACGCCGGCCGCCTTCACGTTCTCGTGCACCTGCTCCGGCCGCGAGGCGCCGATGATCGCCGAAGCGACGTTCGGGTTCTGCAGCACCCACGCCACGGCCAGCTGGGCCATCGTCAGGCCCGCCTTCTCCGCGATGGGCTCGAGCCGTTGCACGCGCTCGAGGACGTCGTCGTTGAGGAAGCGGGCGACCATGTTGGCGCCGCCCTTCTCGTCGGTCGCGCGGGAGCCCTCGGGCAGCGGCTGACCGGGCTTGTACTTGCCGGTGAGCACGCCCTGCGCGATCGGCGACCAGACGATCTGGCTGAGCCCCTCACGCTCGGAGGCCGGGACGACCTGCGCCTCGATGACCCGCCACAGCGCGTTGTACTGCGGCTGGTTCGAGATGAGGGGCACGTTGAGCTCGCGCGCGATCGCCGCGCCCTGGGTGATCTGCTCGGCGGTCCATTCGGAGACGCCGACGTAGAGCACCTTGCCCTGGCGGACGAGGTCGGCGAAGGCGAGGAACGTCTCTTCGAGCGGGACGGTCCGGTCGAACCGGTGCGCCTGGTAGAGGTCGACGTAGTCGGTGCCGAGGCGCTTCAGCGAGGCGTGCGCCGATTCCATGATGTGCTTGCGGCCGAGGCCCTGGTCGTTCGGGCCCTTGGGGCCGGTGGGCCAGTAGACCTTGGTGAAGATCTCCAGGCTCTCGCGGCGCAGGCCCTTCAGGCCGCGGCCGAGTACCGATTCGGCGGCCGTGTTCGCGTAAACATCGGCGGTGTCGAAGGTGGTGATGCCGACGTCGAGCGCCGCCTTGATGCAGGCCTGGGCCTGGTCCTCTTCCACCTGGGACCCGTGGGTGAGCCAGTTGCCGTACGAGATCTCACTGACATTGAGGCCGCTGCGGCCCAGTCGTCGAAACTCCATGGGCGCGACTCTACTCCAGGCCGTTAGCGTCGCTAACGACCTGGGTTTCGCCTGTTCTCAGACCTTGTCGCCGGGGCTCACCCGCGGCTTGGGGACCCGCAGCTTGCGGATCTGGCTCGCCCGGATGAAGGAGTACCAGCCGACGGAGGTGCCCTTGACCGTCTCGTTCGGGAACTTCAGGCGGACCATCTTCGCGATCCGGCGCCCGCTGAGGAAGCCTTCGACGATCATGCCGAGCAGCATCACGGTGCACAGCAGCGTCGCGTACCGCTGGACCTCGGGGTACGGCAGGATCAGCGCGACGAACACCAGGATCGCCAGCGGCATGAACAGGCCGAGCAGGTTGCGCCGCGAGTCGACCAGGTCACGGATGTACGCCTTGACGGGGCCGCGGTCGCGGGGGAGCAGGTACTTGTCCTCGCCCGCCATCATCCGCTCGCGGCGTTCCTTGGCGGCGTTGCGCTGCTTCGCCTTGTACTCCGGGTCGGCTTTCGCGGACTTGCGGAGTTCCTTGTTGCGCTTCATCGCCTCCCGCATGGTGGTCGGCGGGGGAGCCACCGGGCCGCGGCGCTTGGCTTCGGCCTCACGCCGTTTGGGCGTGGCCTTGCCTTTGCCGGGCGTATACGCCTTGGCCTGGACCTCGACGGCCTCGGTGTCGGGCGTCTCGGTGTCCGTCGTGGCGGAGTCTGTGGTGCTACGGCGCAGGAACCTCACCTCACCAGGGTAGTTGCAGGCGTCACGGTGCCACGCACCAGGCCGAGCGATATGTCACCATGGAGGGGAACAGATCGGGACTCCGACGTGTTGGACCATGTGCAAGACGAGTACCCGCAGCGAGTTCGACCAGAGGGAGAACCATGACGACCGCTGAGCAGGCAGCCGCAGCTCAGGCCGAAACCGCCGAGGAGACCCACGGCGTCACGTTGACCGACGCCGCCGCCGTCAAGGCGAAGGCCCTGCTCGAGCAGGAGGGCCGCGACGACATGCACCTGCGCATCGCCGTCCAGCCCGGTGGGTGCGCCGGCCTGCGCTACCAGCTGTTCTTCGACGAGCGCACGCTCGACGGTGACCTCTTCCGTGACTTCGACGGCCTCCGCGTGGCCGTCGACCGGATGAGCGCGCCGTACGTGTCGAGCGCCGTGATCGACTTCGTCGACTCGATCGAGAAGCAGGGCTTCACGATCGACAACCCCAACGCGACGGGCAGCTGCGCCTGCGGCGACAGCTTCCACTGACCCGCGTCGAGGCATGAAGAAGGGCCGCGAACCTCACCCAGGTCGCGGCCCTTCTTCATGTTTGCGGCTTTTCGAAGCCGCCGCGGATCAGACGTAGGCGTCCAGATCGGCGACCTGGGCGAGGCAACGCTCGTCCACGGTCCAGGGCGGAGCGCTCTCCCGGGGCAGGGGCATGTTCTCGGCCTGGAGGGACGACGGGATACCGGCACAGTCGGCGATGAGTTCGCCGATCGATTCCGGTTCGAGGTGATACGCGGAAGTGGTCACGAACGACAAGCTAATGACTCATCGTGGAGTCGGACACCACTACCAACCGGTAGTGTTGATGGCCGTGCCTGAAGCAACCCGTATGGGGCATGACCTGCGGGTAACTTAGCCGTCCTCGCTCCCGCGGGGCCGACCGAACAAGGAGAACCGGTGGCAGCCAGCGCCAGGATCGCAGTATCCGGCAGTATCGCAACCGACCATCTCATGCACTTCCCGGGCAGGTTCGCCGAGCAGCTCATCGCCGAGCAGCTGCACCGGGTGTCCCTGAGCTTCCTGGCGGACGATCTCGTCGTGCGGCGGGGCGGGATCGGCGCGAACATCGCCTTCGGTCTCGGGGTGCTGGGCAAGAGCCCGATCCTGGTCGGCGCGGTGGGCTCCGACTTCGCCGACTACCGCTCGTGGCTCGAGCGGCACGGCGTCGACACGGCCGGGGTGCTGGTGTCCGAGGTCGCGCACACCGCCCGGTTCGTCTGCACCACCGACGAGGACCTCTGCCAGATCGCGACCTTCTACGCCGGCGCGATGGCCGAATCCCGCAACATCGAACTGGCGCCGGTCGCCGCGCACGCCGGTGAACTGTCGCTCGTGCTGATCAGCCCGGACGACCCCGAAGGCATGGTCCGGCACGCCGAGGAATGCCGCCAGCGCGGCTACACCTTCGCCGTCGACCCCTCGCAGCAGCTGGCCCGGATGGACGGCGCGCAGGTGCGCGGGTTCATCGAGGGCGCGAAGTACCTGTTCAGCAACGACTACGAATGGGAACTGCTGCTGCAGAAGACCGGCTGGACCGAGGCCGAGGTCCTCGACCGCGTCGGCATGCGGATCACGACGCTCGGGGAGAAGGGCGTCGAGATCATCGGCAAGGACGGCCTCGCGCTGCAGATCGGCGCCGTCCCGGAACGCGGCAAGGTCGACCCGACCGGCGTCGGCGACGGCTTCCGCGCCGGGTTCATCGCGGGTATCGACGGCGGGCTCAGCCTGGAGCGTTCGGCGCAGCTGGGCTCGCTGATCGCCGTGCTGGTGCTGGAGACCGTGGGCACACAGGAGTGGTCCTTCGACCGCGCCGACGTCCTGGGTCGGCTCAAGGAGGCCTTCGGGCCGGAGTCCGCCGAGGAGATCGCGGCGATCCTGCCGGAGTGAGCTGAAGGGGACTTTCCCCTCATGTGATGCAGCGAAGGGGCCCTTCACCGCGTGAGACGCGGGGAAGGGCCCCTTCAGCCCACCTGCGCCGGTACGACGACAAGTTCGTGATCTTCGGCGCCCACACACACCTGTATCGCAGCCAACCGCAGGACGAAGCCGAGGTCGCGGCAGCCGAGGCCGATCTCGGCGTCGAGTTCCCTGCCGACTATCGCGACTTTCTGTGCCGAGTCGGCTCCGGTGCCGGGCCCGATCACGGCCTGCTGGGCATGGCCGAGCTGCGAGAGTGGGCCGAGGATCTGAATCCGGCCGAAGAATTCCCGTTCACCGCGGCAGACGCTCGCCGGGTTCACCAGGAATGGCGTGACCGGGTGCGCGATCCCGATGGTGGCTGGTTCAAGGGCATCGAGGTGAGGTCCGACCTGCCTGGTTGTGTCGCGATCAGCGAACAGGGCTGCAGCGGTTTCACGATGCTGGTCACCACCGGCGAGCTGGCGGGATCGCTGTGGGATATGGACGAGTGGGGCTGGATGCCCGCCCACGCCGACCGCTCGGGCCCTTCTGTCCCGGGCGAGGTGATCGACCTGGGGCCCACGCCGACCTTCGAGGCCTGGTACGACGCCTGGCTCACCGAGTCCCTGAAGCGGCTATCGCCGTGATCCGGTCAGGATCCCGCAGATCTCGGCAGGACGGGACATCTGCGGGCAGTGCCCCGCGTCGATCTCGATCGCGGTGACCCCGAGCCGTTCCCGGGCCGCCCGCCGCAGCCAATCCGGCCGGAGAGTGCGGTCGCGAGTGGGGACGATCACCGTCGACGGGATCTCCGGCGCCGCCCCGGCGGGATGCGCCGCGAGCACCGCCGGGTCGAACAGCCTCAGGCTGTCGAGCGCCAGCCGTTCGGTCTCGGGATCGCAGTCGTGGAAGAGGAATTCCGACGCCTTTTCGGGATCCGCCGTCGGGTCCACGCCGATCCAGTCCGGTTCGAGGACGGACCGCGCCTCGTCCCGCAGGCTCCGCCCACCGGCGAAATCGGGGATGTAGGCGGCGACCCACACCAGCGCCCGCGCGTCGAGGGCTTCGGCGATCGCGGGCAGCAGGACTCCCGCGCCGGAATGCGCCACGACCACCGGCCGCTCGCCGTCGTACTGGTCTCGCGCGTGCTGCGCGTAGCCCTCGACCGGCAGTTCTCGCGGGGTCAGCAGATCCACCGCGATCGTGCGGTGCCCGGCGGTGGTGAGCAGCTTCGCCACCCTGTCCCAGCCCGCCGGGCTCTGCGTCGTGCCGTGCACGAGGACGAAGTCCATCGCTCCATGCTGGCCTCCACCGGGTGAACGGTGAAGGCCGGCGTCACGAGTCGTGACTAGAGTTTCACCGGGTAGACGGGTTCCGGCACCTCGGGCTTGATGCGGTTCTCGACGAAGATGCCGTGCCACAGCATGAACACCAGCAGCGCCCACAGCTGACGGCTGCGGTCGAGCTGCCCGGCCTTGTGCTCTTCGAGCAGCGCCAGGACGGCCTTCTTGTCGAGCAGCGCGTCGGTCTGCGAGTCCGAGATGATGCCCTTGGCCCAGTCGTACATCTCGTTGCGCAGCCACAGCCGGATCGGCACCGGGAAGCCCAGCTTGCGCCGGTTCAGGACGTGGCCGGGGATGACCTTCGCCAGCGCCTGGCGCAGCGCGTACTTCGTGGTGCCGTGCGCGAGCTTCTGGTCGAGCGGGATGGTCGAGGCGACCTTGAACACCTCGGCGTCGAGGAACGGCACGCGCAGTTCCAGCGAGTTCGCCATGGTCACCTTGTCGGCCTTGACCAGGATGTCGCCGCGCAGCCAGGTGTAGAGGTCGACGTGCTGCATGCGCGCGACCGGGTCCCAGTTCTCCGAGATCTTGTACCAAGGCGCGGTGACGTCCTTGAAGCCGATCCCGTCCTCGTACGTGCGCAGCACCTTGCGGAGCTGGTCGTCGCGGAAGTTGCGCGCGTTGCCGTAGTAGCGGTCCTCCAGCGGCAGCGCCCCGCGCCGCAGCAGGTCCTTGCCGCGGGTGCCCTCCGGGATCTTCGTGGAGACCTTGCCGATGATCTTCCGCATCCCGCCGGGGATCTTCTCGAACGGCGCCAGTGAGATCGGCTCGTTGTAGATCGTGTAGCCGCAGAAGAGCTCGTCGGCGCCTTCGCCGGACAGCACCGCCTTGACGTGCTTGCGGGCTTCGCGCGCGATGAACCAGAGCGGCACGAGCGCCGGGTCCGCCACCGGGTCGTCGAGGTACCAGACGATGAGGGGCAGCGCCTCCATCATCTCGTCCGCCGACACCGTGCGGACCACGTGCTTCACGCCGATCGCGGCGGCCGATTCGGCGGCGACGTCGACCTCGGAGTAGCCCTCGCGCTCGAACCCGGTGGTGAACGCGATCAGGTTCGGGTTGTGCTCCTTGGCCAGCGTCGCGGTCGCCGTGGAGTCGATGCCGCCGGAGAGGAACGCGCCGACCGTGACGTCCGGGTCGGAGATCATGTGCTTGCCGACCGAGTCGCGCATCACATCGGCGATGCGCTCGTACAGCTCGTCGGCCTCGGCCTGGCTGTTCACCGGCTTCGCGTTGAACGTGGGGTGGAAGTAGCGCGTGAACTCGACGTCACCGCCGGGGACCACCCGGAACGACGTGCCGGACTCGACGCGGCGGATACCGGTGTGCATCGACTCGGGTTCCGGCACGTACTGCAGCACCAGGTAGTGCTGCAGGGCCGTCTTGTCCAGCTCGCCCTGGACGCCGAGCACGCTCGAAAGCTCCAGCAGGCTCTTCTTCTCGCTGGAGAAGGCGACCTTGCCGGGGCCTGCCGAGTAGAACAGCGGCTTGATGCCGAACGGGTCCCGCGCGCCGAAGACGACCTTCTCCTGCGAGTCCCAGATCAGGAAGGCGAACATGCCGCGCAGCTTCTTGACCGCTTCGTCGCCGAGGTAGTGGTACGCCGCGACGATGGCCTCGCCGTCACCTTCTGTGGCGAATTTCGCACCGTGCCCGGCGGCCAGCTCGTCACGCAGCTCTTTGTAGTTGTAGATCTCGCCGTTGAAGTTCAGCGTGTAGCGCTCCGGAGCCTCCGGCGGACCCCACACCAGTGGCTGGTGGGCGTGGTCGACGTCGATGAAGGCCAGCCGGTTGAAGCCGTAGACCACCTCGGCGTCGGCCCAGGTGTCGTGCTCGTCGGGGCCGCGGTGCCGCTGGCAGCGCATGGCCGCGTCGACGGCGTCACGGGCGCTCGCAGCGTCGGCTTCGGTCGAACAGATCAGTCCAAGCAGGCCGCACACGTCTAGTTCACACACCTCTTGTTGGCCGAGCGGGGAGAAGGGCCCAGTATGCCGGTGGGTGTGTACACCCGGATGTGGTGGGGGATACGCGTGTTGGGGTCACCCCTTGGTCAGCGCGGCGTCGCAACTCGGCTAGGCTCCGGCTGTCACAAAGATCGGTCGAGGAGGCTCTGGGTGAAAGGGCAAGGCGCAGTGGGAAATCCAGAGCGCATCCCGGTTAAGCGGGCTGGTCGCGTCGCAGCGCTCGCCGCGCTGGTGATGCTGACCGCGACGGGCTGTTCCGGGGACGAGATCCTCCGCTTCGGCTGGCCGGTCGGGGTGACCCCGCAGGCGCACGACATGCGCACCTTGTGGACGTGGACCGTCATCGCCGCGCTGGCCGTCGGTGTCATCGTGTGGGCGCTGATCTTCTGGACCGCGATCTTCCACCGCAAGAAGAAGACCGCCGACGGCGCGGAAGAGGAACTGCCCCGTCAGTTCCAGTACAACATCCCGCTGGAGATCTTCACGGTCGTCGTCCCGACGATCATGGTCTGCGTGCTGTTCTTCTTCACCGCGACCACCGAGAACCGCGTGCTCGCCGAGACGGACAACCCGGACGTCACGGTCGACATCGTCGCGTTCCAGTGGAACTGGGAGTTCAAGTACAAGAGCGACTCCAAGAACCACGAGGACCCCGAGATCACCACGGTCGGCAGCTCGACCGAGATCCCGCTGCTGGTCCTGCCGACGAACAAGACGATCCAGTACAACCTGCGGTCGGCCGACGTCATCCACTCGTTCTGGGTGCCGGAGTTCCACTTCAAGCGGGACGTCATGCCGGACCCGGAGAAGAACAACCAGGACTTCACCTTCCAGAACTCGATCGACAAGGAAGGTTCGTTCGTCGGCCGCTGCGCCGAACTGTGCGGCACCTACCACTCGGGGATGAACTTCGAGGTCAGGGCGCTCTCGCCGGACAAGTACGCGCAGTACATCCAGCTCCGCGGCACCGTGAACCCGAAGAGCGGCAAGCCGAACACGGCTTCCGAAGCGCTGACGGCGATGAACTGCGGCGACCTGTGCTCGCCCTACGCCGTCACCACCACCCCGTTCAACACCGACCGCACCGCGCGGGTCGCGTCCAACTGACCCGGCTGTTCGAGCCCGAAACAGGAGTGAGGCAACGTCCATGAAGGTCGAAGGACGGATTTTCTTCCTCGTCGCGGTCTTCTCCGTCATCGTCGCGGGTATCTACGCGTACATGACCGGAACGATGACCCGGGACGGCGTCGAGCCGGTCGGTGTGGTGGCCCTGATCCTCACCGGTGGCCTGGCCTTCCTGGCCGGGAGCTACCTGCAGTTCGTGGCGCGGCGCATCGAGCCGCGGCCGGAGGACCGGGAAGACGCCGAGATCAGCGACGGTGCCGGTGAGCTGGGCTTCTTCAGCCCGGGCAGCTACTGGCCGATCGGTCTCGCGGCGGCCGCCGCGCTGACCGGTGTCGCGCTCGCGTTCTTCCACGTCTGGCTGCTGATCATCGCGCTGGGCCTGGTCATCATCGCCATCGGCGGGCTGGTGTTCGAGTACCACACCGGTCCGAACCACGAGTGACGTTCTGACGCCGGAAGCGGCGCCTCGGTCTTCGGACCGGGCGCCGCTTTTCGCATTCAGAGGACTAAACGCGGGCGGGTTGGCGTGCCTCCGCGCGTTTCGGGGCCAGCGCGGCCGCCAGGACGGCCAGCATCCCCACCCCTTCCGGCCAGGTCGGCCGGTGCCCGTAGGCGAGGACGTCGACGACCACCGCGACCACCGGATAGACGTAGGACAGCAGCGCCACCGTCGTGGTCGGCAGCTTCCCGATGCTCGCGTACATGAGCACGTACATCAGCGCGGTGTGCACGGTCCCGAGCAGGACCAGCCACAGCAGCCCTGAGGTGTCCGTGGGCAGCGGCGTGACCAGCAGGGCGGGTGCGAGCACGATCGTGCCCGTCACGAGCTGTACGGCCGCGAGGACGTGCGGACGGACGTGCGTGAGCTGCTTCGCGACGAACGAGGCGCCGGCGTAGAGCGCGGCCGCGCCGAGGGCGAGCGCGATCCCCGCCAGCCGTACGGGCTTGCCGTCGGCGCCGTGCGCGGACAGTGAGATGAGGGTCACTCCGCCGAACGCGATCAGCGCCCGGACCAGCTGGCTCTTCGCCATCTTCTCGCCGAGGAACGCCGCGGCGAGACCGACCAGCATCAGCGGCTGCGTGTGGTAGACGACGGTGCTGACCCCGATCGACGACAGCGAGTACGAGGCGAACAACAGCACCCAGTTCCCGACCAGGAACAGGCCGCCGAGGACGGCGAGCAGCAGGTCGCGTCGGCTGAGCGTCCACGGGCGCAGCCAGCCGCGAGCCGCGCTCCACACCAGGAGCAGCAGACCGCCGACGAGGCTCCTCGCGAACGCCACGGCGGGGGCGTCGGCGCCGCTTTCGAGGACGACGGCGCCGATCGTGCCGGACAGCGCCATCGCGGCCGTCCACTGCAACACGGGGTTGTTCTTGTTCATGGCGACCACTTTCGCCCTCGTGCCCGCGTTCAACCAGTGTCAGAGATGACATCGACCGCAAAACTTGTGACACACTGCCCGGATGGATGTGAAGAAGGTCGCGGTGGTGCTCGCCGACCAGGTCTCGCCGTTCGAACTCGGCGTCGCCTGCGAGGTCTTCGGCACCGATCGCAGCGCCGACGGCATCGAGGGCTGGGACTTCGCGGTCTGCTCGCCCGGCGGCGCGAACGTCCTGAGCTGGTCCGGCTTCGGGCTCGACGGCCTGCGGGGCCTGGACTTCGCGGCGTCCGCCGATCTGCTGATCGTCCCGACCTGCGCACCGCGCAGCGCGAGCCCGCCGGAGCCGGTGCTCGAGGTCCTGCGCGACGCGGCGAGCCGGGGCGCCTGGGTCGCGGGCTTCTGCGCGGGCGTCTTCTCGCTCGGCTACGCGGGGCTGCTCGACGGGCGCAACTGCACCGTCCACTGGGTCTACGAGCAGGAGTTCCGGTCGCGTTTCCCGACGGCGAAGGTAGATCCGAAGGCGTTGTACGTCGACGACGGCGGCGTTCTCACCAGCGCGGGAACCGTGGCCGCCGTCGACCTGTGCCTGCATCTCGTGCGGGAGCTGCGCGGTGTCACCGCGGCCACGACGCTGGCCAGGCGGATGGTCGCGGCGCCGCACCGGGTCGGCGGGCAGGCGCAGTTCGTGCAGGCGCCGGTGCCCGAGACCGCCGCGCCGGACGACACCGTGCTCGCCGAAGCGCTCGAATGGATCGAGCGGCGATTGGACCAGCCGTTCACCGTCGCGGAGCTCGCCCGTCGCAGCGGGCTGGGGGAGCGCACGTTCCTGCGCCGGTTCTCGGCGGCCACCGGTACGACGCCGCACCGATGGCTCACCGAGCGCCGCCTGGACCGTGCGCAGTCCTTGCTCGAAGAGGGACGTCTGTCCATTGAGGACATCGCGGTCGCCTGCGGATACGCCTCGGCCGCCGCGCTGCGGCATCAGTTCGGCAAGCTGCGGGGGACCAGCCCGAGCGCGTACCGCAGGACGTTTTCCGCAGGCTAGAAGGAGATTTCCTGTCCAACTGTCACTTGGACGTGGTCGGGGACCTCGTCGTGCTCGTCGCCGACGGAGAGCGTGCCGGTCGGCTCGAACAGCAGCAGCGACGCACCGTCCACTGAGGACGGTTTGTGGAACGTCCCGCGCGGGACGACGAAAATCGAACCGCGCGGCAGCGTGACGACGCGTTCGCCGCCCTCCTCGCGCAACGCGATGTCCAAGGTGCCGTCGAGCACGAGGAAGAACTCGTCGGTGTTCTCGTGGACGTGCCAGACGTGCTCGCCCGCGACCTTGGCGAGACGGACGTCGTAGTCGTTGACGTGGGCGACGATCCGGGGGCTCCAGATCTCGTCGAACCCGGCCAGCGCGGTTTCCAGATCGATCGGCTGCTTGCTCATACCCCGATCCTCGTCACTGGACCGCCGGAGGAGTGAGTGCTAGGAATCGCATATGTCGCATGATTCCTCGCACAAAGTCGCCATCCTGGTCGACGAGGGCTCCAACCCCTTCGAAATGGGCGTCGCGACCGAGCTCTTCGGCCTGCGGCGGCCGGAGCTGGGGAGGCCCTGGTACGACTTCACGGTGTGCGCGGCCGAGCCGTCCGTGCGGATGCATCTGGGCATGTTCACCCTCAGTGGGGTCGCCGGGCTCGAAGCCGCGGAGACCGCCGACACGGTGATCGTGCCCAACCGGCCGGATCCGGAGAGCCCGGCGAGGGAGTCGGTGCTGAGGGCCGTTCGCGCCGCGTCCGAGCGGGGTGCCCGGCTGGTGAGCTTCTGTACGGGCGCCTTCACCCTCGCGCAGGCGGGGGTCCTGGACGGGCGCCGCGCAACGACGCACTGGAAGTGGGCGGGGCTCTTCCGGGAGCTGTATCCCGAAGTGCTGCTGGAGCCGGACGTGCTCTTCGTCGACGACGGCGACGTCCTGACCGCGGCGGGCAGCGCGGCCGCGCTCGATCTGGGGTTGCACCTGATCAGTCGTGATCACGGCGCCGAGATCGCGAACGCGGTGAGCAGGCGGCTGGTGTTCGCCGGGCACCGTGATGGTGGGCAGCGGCAGTTCGTCGAACGTCCGCTGCCGCCGGTGCCGGACACGTCGCTGGCGCCGGTGCTCGCGTGGGCGCGCGAACGGCTGGACCGTCCGCTCACCGTCGCCGACCTCGCCGCGCGGGCGGCGGCCAGCCAGGCGACGCTGCACCGGCGGTTCCGGGCCGAACTGGGCACGACGCCGCTGGCGTGGCTCACGACGGAACGGATCGCGCTGGCGTGCCGGCTGATCGAGCGCGGGGAGCAGCGGCTGGACCGGGTGGCGCGGGCTTCGGGTTTCGGGACCGCTGCGAACCTGCGTACGCAGCTTCGGCGCGCTACGGGACTGACGCCTACGGCTTACCGGGCGCGCTTCAGCACCGCTTCGTGAGACCGGTCGCCAACGCCATGAAAGGTCCTTTCCTTGCAAATTTTGCAAGGAAAGGACCTTTCATGGCATTGGCGGGACCGAGGGCAGAGCGGGAGCAGGTCAGGCGAAGGCGATCCACCGGTTCAGCAGGTCCGCCGCGGCGCCCGAATCGATGGCCGACGCCGCTCGTTCGAGCCCGGCCGCCAGATCGTCTTCCAGTGACCCCGAGAACCCGGCGAAAGCCGCCAGCGCGGCCGCCGAGTTGAGCAGCACCGCGTCCCGCACCGGCCCGGTCTTCCCGGCCATCACCTGACGGAACACGTCGGCGTTGTGGGCGGCGTCCCCGCCGCGCAGGTCGTCCGCGGTCGCCCTGGCGATGCCCAGCGAAGCGGGGTCGAAGCTCCGCTCGGTGATCTCGCCGCCGGAGATCACCCACACCGAACTCGTGGTCGTGGTGGTGAGCTCGTCCAGGCCGTCGTCACCGCGCACGAGCAGCACGGTCATGCCGCGCCGCGCGAACACCTCGGCCAGCACGCGGGTCTTGTCCTGATAAGCGCAACCGATGAGCGAACTGCGCGGCTGCGCCGGGTTGGTCAGGGGACCCAGCAGGTTGAACGTCGTCGGCACGCCGAGCTCGCCGCGGGTCGGGCCCGCGTGGCGCAGGGCCGGGTGGAACTTCGGCGCGAAGCAGAAGCCGATGCCCAGCTCGTTCACGCTGCGCTGGACCGTCTCCGGCGGCAGGTCGATCGTGACGCCCAGCTCCTCCAGCACGTCCGCCGCGCCGGATTTCGACGACGCGCTCCGGTTGCCGTGCTTGGCCACCGGGGCACCCGCCGCGGCCGTCACCACCGTGGCCATGGTGGAGATGTTGACCGAATTCGACCGGTCGCCGCCGGTGCCGACGATGTCCACCGACGGCCGGTCGATGGTGACCCGTTTGGCGTGCGCCAGCATGGCGTCGGCCATGCCGGAGATCTCCGCCGGTGTCTCACCCTTCGCGCGCAGCGCGACGGCGAATCCGGCGATCTGGGAGGGCGTCGCCGCCCCGCTCATGATCTGGTCCATCGCCCACGCGGTGTCCTCCTCGGACAGATCCGCGCGCGCGATGAGCTGGTTGAGCAGGGACGGCCAGGTCTTGGCGGTCACGGCTCAGCCGTGCACGGCCGGCACCCGCCGGGCGCGCAGCACGTCGGCGACGGTCTCGGCGGCGGTCAGCGGGTCGAGCGGGTGGACCAGCACCGCGTCGGCCTGCGACCAGGTCGCGAGCCAGCGGTCGTCCTTGCGCCGCACCGTAACGATGATCGGCGGGCAGTCTGTGTCATCACCAGCCCGGCCCGCCCCCACCCCGATCTCGTTCTTCAGCTGACGGGTCAGCCCGATGCCACCGGTCGGCTGGGCCTCGCCGTCGAGGATGGCCAGGTCCACGTTGCCCGCGTCCATCTCGACGAGGACCTCGGAGATGCCGGACGCCTCGGTGTAGTCCACCCGGCCGAGGTCGGCGGCGGGCCTGCGGCCGACGGCGTTGATGATCGCCTCGCGCACCTCCGCCTTGTGGCTGAACACCAGGATCCGCATCGCCTGCTCGCCCATGAGCGCGCCTCCGCCTCGTCTAGTCATGTCGACCCCGCGATGTTATCCGCCATGACCGACATCACGTGGACGCACCCGACGGCTGGAGCGCGTCCCAGCCCAGGGAGTCGCCGCCGAGCCGTTGCGCGAGCCCCGCCATCCGTGACCGTTCCTGTGCGCAATGCAGCGCGTCGAGGGTCTGGACGCGCAGTGCGTGCGCGAGGGCGAATTCCCCGTCGGGTGCCTGTTCTCGCAGCTCCCAGCCGTCCTGGGCGAGGATCGAGGCCGCCTCCGCCACCTTTTCGGGCGGCAGCTTCAAGTGATGGCGCAGGATCGCGGGCGCTTCGGCGACCCAAGCGGGTGATCTCGCCAACGCCGAAGAGTCCGCCTCGGCCGGATCGAACGCCTCCACGACGATCTCCACGCCGGGCGTGTCGATCGTCAGGCTCGGCGCGGAAGGCTTCCTGACCAGGTCACGAAGCCGATCTAGTAAACCCATGAGTAGCCCGGTTCCCACTTTCGTTCAGATGTGACCCGACACGCACGCGACCCGCCGTGGACCCACCCGGCGGGCGCCATGCGTGAGAGGACATAATGCGACGCGTGACAACGGCAGCTCCCACCATCAGCCAGCGGGTCCACTCGCTGAACCGGCCGAACATGGTCAGTGTCGGCACCATCGTGTGGCTGTCCAGCGAACTGATGTTCTTCGCCGGACTGTTCGCCATGTTCTTCACCGTGAAGGCGCAGAACGCGACCGGTCAGTGGCCGCCGCCGCTGCACGGTGAGCCCTTCGAGTTGAACATCGCCTTGGCGATCCCGTTCACGGTGATCCTCGTGGCGTCCTCGTTCACCTGCCAGTTCGGCGTGTTCGCCGCCGAAAAGGGCGACGTCTTCGGCCTTCGACGCTGGTACATCATCACGTTGATCATGGGCGCGATCTTCGTCGGCGGCCAGGGTTACGAGTACCTCCACCTGATCGAAGAGGGGATGACGATCCCGTCCGGCCCGTTCGGCACGGTCTTCTTCCTCGCGACCGGGTTCCACGGCCTGCACGTCATCGGCGGGCTCATCGCGTTCGTGTACCTGCTCATCCGCACCAAGCTGAGCAAGTTCACCCCGGCCCAGGCCACCTCGGCGATCGTGGTGTCGTACTACTGGCACTTCGTCGACATCGTGTGGGTGGGCCTGTTCGCGGTGATCTACATCCTTCCGTGAACGAAGCCGCCACCACGACCTATCGGCCTGAACTGACAGCAAGGGTTGCCGCAAGATGACCTCCAGCAAGAACAACACGGAGCGCCGCTTCCGCAAGCGGTCGAAGGCACGCAGGCGCTTCGCCGGCGCGCTGGCGCTCGGGATCGCGCTGCTCAGCGTGGGCGGGTTGTACGCCGTTTTCGCCCCGGAGCCGCAGACCGCGCAGGCGCAGGGCGAATCCGCCCTCCTGCGCGAGGGCGAGAAGCTCTACAACAACACGTGTATCGAATGTCACGGGCCGAAGCTCGAAGGTGTCACCGACCGTGGCCCGAGCCTCATCGGCATCGGCGACGCGGCCGTGTACTTCCAGACCTCCACCGGCCGCATGCCCGCGGTGCGTCAGGAAGCCCAGGCGCAGCGGAAGCCGCCGAAGCTGTCCGAGGCCGAGATCAACGCCCTCGGCGCCTACATCCAGGCCAACGGCGGCGGCGCGCAGCGTCCCGCCGAGAAGGGTGACGCGCTGCGCGGCGAGGACGTCGCGCGCGGCAGCGAACTCTTCCGCCTCAACTGCGCCTCCTGCCACGGCTTCACCGGCCGCGGCGGTGCGCTCTCCTCGGGCAAGTTCGCCCCGAACCTGGACCCGGCCACGGAAGAGCAGATCTACACCGCGATGCTCACCGGGCCGCAGAACATGCCCAAGTTCTCCGACCGGCAGCTGTCGCCGGAGGAGAAGAAGGACATCATCGCGTTCGTGAAGTCCGTGAGCGACGGGAACAACGCTCCCGGCGGTAGCTCGCTCGGCGGACTCGGCCCGGCTTCGGAGGGCGCGATCGCGTGGATCGTCGGGATCGCCGCGCTGATCGGCGTGACGTTGTGGATTGGATCGAAGGCATGAGCGCCGAAGGGCCGAAGCCGCCGACAGAGGCGGAATTGGCGGACATGGATCGCGACCAGCTCGTCAAGCTGGGTACCGCGCTCGACGGGGTCGAGATCGTGGAGTACCCGACGCCGTGGCCGGTCGAGGGGACACGGGCGGAGAAGCGCGCCGAGCGCGCGGTCGCCCTCTGGTTCGTGCTGGCCGCGCTGTCCGGCCTCGCGTTCGTGGTCCTCATCGCGTGGCCGCACTGGTTCGAGTACAAGGAGCCGGGTACGACCGGCTACACCAAGTACACGCTGTACACGCCGCTGCTCGGGGTCACCCTCGGCCTGGCCGTGCTCAGCCTCGGTATCGGTGTGATCCTCTACACCAAGAAGTTCATCCCGGCCGAGGTCTCGGTCCAGGAGCGCGGGGACGGCGGTTCCAAGGAGGTCGACAAGGCCACCATCGTCGCCCAGCTCGCCGACTCGGGCAGCCGCAGCACCATCGCGCGCCGCTCGATGATCAAGCGGTCCGCGGGCGCCGGTGCCGGTGTGCTCGGCCTCGCCGTCGCGGCGCTGCCGGTCGCGTCCTTCATCAAGGACCCGTGGAAGGACACCGAGAACCGCGACTCGCTGTGGCACTCGGGCTGGAAGAAGAACTTCCCGGACGAGGTCGTCTACCTGCGCCGCAACACCGGCCGTCCGCACGAGATCTCCCTGGTCAAGGCCGAGGACCTCGACGCGGGCGCGATGGAGACGGTGTTCCCGTACCGCAAGTCCGAGGAGCACGACGAGCACGCGCTGTCGGCCGCCTTCAAGCGCGTCGACAACCCGGTCATGCTGATCCGTCTCCGCCCGACCGACGCCGCCAAGGTCGTCAAGCGTCAGGGCCAGGAGGACTACAACTTCGGCGACTACTACGCGTACACGAAGATCTGCAGCCACGTGGGCTGCCCGACCTCCCTGTACGAGCAGCGGACCAACCGCATCCTCTGCCCCTGCCACCAGTCGCAGTTCGACGCGCTCCACTACGCCAAGCCGATTTTCGGGCCGGCGACGCGGCCTTTGGCCCAGCTTCCGATTACAGTGGACAAAGAGGGCTACCTGATCGCGCGCGGAGACTTCAACGAGGCCGTCGGACCGGCCTTTTGGGAGCGTAAGTCATGAGTTCACTCACCACCCCGACCAAGGGGACGAACCCGGTCGAGAAGGCCGCGGGCGCTGGTGCGAAGTGGGCCGACGACCGGTATCACCTGGCCAAGGGCATGCGGCACCAGCTCAACAAGGTGTTCCCGACGCACTGGTCGTTCCTGCTCGGCGAGATCGCGCTCTACAGCTTCATCATCCTGTTGCTGTCGGGTGTCTATCTCACGCTGTTCTTCGACCCCTCCATGGAGGAGGTCGTCTACAACGGCAGCTACACCGGTCTGCAGGGCGTCGAGATGTCGCGGGCCTTCGCGACCACGCTCGACATCTCGTTCGACGTCCGGGGCGGTCTCTTCGTCCGCCAGCTGCACCACTGGGCCGCGCTGATCTTCGTGGCTTCGATGATGGTGCACATGTTCCGGATCTTCTTCACCGGCGCGTTCCGCCGCCCGCGTGAGGCGAACTGGGTCATCGGCGCGCTGCTGCTGGTCCTGGGCATGTTCGAAGGCTTCTTCGGTTACTCGCTCCCGGACGACCTGCTCTCCGGTACCGGTATCCGCGCGACCCTGTCGGGCATCGTGCTCTCGGTGCCGGTCATGGGCACCTGGATCCACTGGGCGCTGTTCGGCGGGGAGTTCCCCGGCAACGAGATCATCCCGCGCCTGTACACGATCCACATCCTGCTGCTGCCGGGCATCATGCTCGGCCTGGTGGCCGCGCACCTCGCGCTGGTCTGGTACCAGAAGCACACGCAGTTCCCCGGCGTGCGCCGCAAGGAGACCAACGTCGTCGGCGTCCGCATCATGCCGGTCTTCGCGCTCAAGGGCGGTGCGTTCTTCGCGCTGGTCACCGGCATCATCGCGCTGATGTCGGGCCTCTTCCAGATCAACCCGATCTGGAACATCGGCCCGTACAACGCGGCGCAGGTCTCGGCGGGTTCGCAGCCTGACTGGTACATGGCCTGGGCCGACGGCATGCTGCGGATCTGGCCCGCGTGGGAGCTCTACCTCGGGAACTACACGGTCCCGGCGGTGTTCTTCCCCGGCGCGGTCGGGATGCCGCTGCTGATCGGGTTGCTGGTGATGTATCCCTGGATCGAGCGAAAGCTGTCCAAGGACACCGCGCACCACAACCTGCTGCAGCGTCCGCGCGACGTCCCGGTCCGGACCTCGCTGGGCATCATGGCCCTGACCTTCTTCGCGGTCATCATGCTGTCGGGCTTCAACGACATCATCGCGTTCGCCTTCGACATCTCGCTGAACGCGACGACGTGGGCGGGCCGGATCGGTGTCCTGCTGCTGCCGCCGATCGCGTACTACATCACCTACCGGATCTGCCTCGGCCTCCAGCGGGCCGACCGCGAGGTGCTGGAGCACGGTGTCGAAACCGGCATCATCAAGCGCCTGCCGCACGGTGAGTTCATCGAGATCCACCAGCCGCTCGGCCCGGTGGACGACCACGGCCACGCGATCCCGCTCGAGTACCAGGGCGCGTCGGTGCCGAAGAAGATGAACAAGCTCGGCTCGGCCGGACACGCCGTCGCCGGTTCGACCTGGTCCCCGGACCCGGTCGAGGAGACGATCGCGCTGGAGCGCGCCCGGTCCAACGGGCACGGCAACGGCAAGGTCGACGACATCGGTGGCGAGCCTTCCGAGGAGCGCAAGGAGATCACCTCCGGGCACTGAGCCCGGGAGACACGCGTGAAGGCCCCCTTCCCTCGACTCAGCCGAGGGAAGGGGGCCTTCACGCGTTTCGGGGGAAGCTCAGGCGCCTTCGACGCCGATGTCGAACGCGGACTCCTTGTCGGCCTTCGAGTACGAGCGGAACGCGATATGCGTGACGGTGCTCAGCACGCCGGGCACCTTGCCGATCTTCGCCGGGATCAGATCCGCGAGGTCTTCGTGGGCCGTGACCCGGACCGAAGCGACCAGATCGACGTCACCCGCGCAGGAGTAGACCTCGCGGACACCCTCGATGTCCGCGATCGCCTGCGCCGCTTCGGGGATGGCATCGGCTTCGACCTGGATCAACACGATCGCCGTGATCAAAGGGTCCTCCTACATCGGTGAATCCGGTGCTGAAATCCTAGCCCGCCACGCGTTCCAGTGCCGTCGCGCTCGCCGCGAGATCGAGCCACTCCTGCCAGCCGCCCGCGACGGCGGCGGGCTCCGCCCAAGGTCGCGTCGTGCGCACGAGCCGGACGCCCGGGCGGGTCAGCCAGCGCAGAAGGATGCCGATCTCCTCCGGGATCGCGCCGAAGAGCGGACCGGGACCGGGGAGCACCGTCTCCGCCGAGGCCACGAGCATCTCGACGACCGGCATCGGCGGTACCCCGCGCCGCGCGACCCCCGCCGACGCGAGTCTGCCGTGCCGGATCACCGCCAGCTCCCAGCCGCCGTTCCCGTCCGGGCCGGCGGCGATCAGCTCCGGGATACCCGCCAGCGCCGACTGCCGGTGCGCCCGGCCGACCGCGCGGATCAGCCCGGCCAGCTGATCGCGATGCTGGGCGGCCTGTTCGTAGTGTTCCGCCGCGGAGAGCCGGGCCAGCTGGTCGGCGGCGGCCCGCAGCGGCCGACCGTCCGTGCCGGCGATGAGACCGGACACCGCGAGCACTCCCGGCCGGTACGCCTCCGCTGTCTGCAGCCCGGCGCACGGCGCTCCGCAGCGGCCGAGTTCCGCGAGGACACAGGGCGTCCCGCTCGGCGCGGTCGCCGAGATGCGCTGGGTGCACGTCCGCAGCCCGGAGGCGCCGGCGAGGGTGTCCGCGGCGGACCGGGCGTCGGTCTGGGTGCGAAAGGGCCCCAGCATCCCGTCTCGCGGCATGCGGACCACCGAGAGGCGTGGGAACGCCTCCTCGGTCAGCGCGACCCACCAGGCGTGCCGTGGGTTCTTGGAACGGCGGTTGTACATGGGGCGGTGGGCGGCGATCAGCCGAAGCTCCCGGACGGCGGCTTCGAGCGCGTGCGCGCATTCGACCGCGTCGACCCGCTCGGCCAGCGCGACCATCTCCCGGATCCGCCCCCGGCTCTCCGAACCGGTGAAGTACTGCCGGACCCGGCGGCGCAGATCGGACGACGTGCCGACGTAGAGGACCTCGTCGCTCGGGCCACGGAACAGGTAGACGCCGGGCCTCGACGGCAGATGCTCGGCCAGCGACCGTTTACGGCGCTGGGCAGCGGTCACTTCGGGCAGGTAGTCCAGCAGCTCTTCGAGGGTGTGGACGCCGAGATTGCCCACCCGTTCGAGCAGCGCGTGCAGGACGTCGACGGTGGCGCGCGCGTCGGCGAGCGCGCGGTGGTTGGGCGTCGTGCGCGCCCCGAACAACGCCGCCAGCGCGGAAAGCCGGTAGCTGGGCGTCTCGTCGCGGGAGATGACCCGGCGGGCGAGCCGGACCGTGCAGACGACGGCCGTCTTGGGCCAGTGGTAGCCGTGCCCCTCGCAGGCCGCGCGCATGAATCCGGTGTCGAAGGCGGCGTTGTGCGCCACGAGCACGGCACCGGAGATGAATTCGAGGAACGCGGGGAGCACGCGCTCGATCCGGGGAGCGTCGTAGACCATCGCCCCGGTGATGCCGGTGAGCTCGACGATCTGGGGCGGGATCGGCATCCCCGGATTGACGAAGGTGGCGAACTCGCCGACCACCTCGCCCGCGCGGATCTTGACCGCGCCGATCTCGGTGATCCCGTCCGGTCCGGGTTTCGTCCCGGTGGTCTCCAGGTCGAATACGACGAAAGTGATGTCCCGCAAAGGAGTTCCCAGCTCGTCGAAGGCGAGTTGCGCCGCGCCGGGCCGCCGTCCGGTGTCCATGGTCGGGCACAGTAGGGGCGGGCACCGACAATCCCAGGATGCGCGCACGCCGTCCCATCGAGCGCGCCCCGAGGGCATGGGGCCTACGCTGGAGCGATGCAACCGCAGCCCGCAGTGCCCGAATCGCCCGAGGACGCCACCGGCGGCCCCTCGGGTGTCGTGGCGTCGGCGGGCGCGACGGAGACGTCCGAAGAGGTGCCTGCCGAAGGCTGGACGGCGCTGCCGGAGACCGTGCGGGAGCGGATCGCCGAGCTGGCGGCCGCCGCCGTCGGCAAACTGCCGGTCGCCGACGTGCCGAGGCAGCTGCGCCCGGTCGCGAAGTTCGCCCCGGCGAAACGCGCGAAACTCGGCGGGACGGCGTTGCTCACCGCGTTGGGGGAGTCTTCGCAGTTCCGGGTCGCGGTCACCGAATGGCTGCGTGACCACCGCAAGGACGCCCTCGATCCGAACGCCCCCGATTCCGTCGCCGCGGCGGCCGCCGCCGTGCTGCTCGGCGAGGCGGGCGCGGCCGGACGGGTCCGGCTGGTGGCGAAGAACGCCGAGGAGACGGCGTTGCGCGCCGAACGCGACGCCGCGCTGGCGCGCAACCAGCGGCTTGAGACGGAACTGGCGCAGCTGCGTGAAGAACTGCGCGAAGCCAAGGAGATCGCCGGTAGTGCGCGAGGCGAACGCGACGCCGAGGTCGAGAAGCTGTTGAAGCGCCTGCGGGAACAAGGTGTCCAGCTGCGCCAGGCGAAGGACGCCGTCGCCGAGGCGCACGCTCGGCTGGAGAGCGGAGGCGCCGAGAGCGCCGAAGAGATCAAGGCGCTGAAGGCCCAGCTGGACCGTGAGAGGCAGCGTGTCGCTACAGAGCGGGCGCGGGCGGAGAAGGCCGTCACGGACGCCGAGATCGCCCGTCAGTCGGCCCGCGAGGCGCGTCAGGCCGACGAGGTGAGGCTCGGGCTGCTGCTGGACACGATCGAGGGCGCCGTCGGCGGGCTGCGCCGTGAACTTTCGGTGAGCGCGCGGGGTCAGCGTCCGGCGGACATGGTGCGCGGCGCGACGTCGGGTCTCGGGGCGGGCGGCAAGATCCAGGACGTCACCGCGCTCGACCGGCACCTCGCGCTGCCCAACGTGCACCTGATCGTCGACGGCTACAACGTCACGAAGACCGGTTATCCGGAGCTGGCGCTGTCCGACCAGCGCGACCGGCTGATCCACCAGCTTTCCGCGCTCGCCGCGCGGACTTCGGCCGAAGTCACCGTCGTGTTCGACGGTGCCGGCGTGCTTTCCGTGCCCGCCGCGGTGCCGCGCGGGGTGCGGGTGCTGTTCTCCGAACGCGGCGTGCTCGCGGACGACGTCATCCGGTCCCTCGTCGCGGCCGAGCCGCCGGGGCGGCCGATGGTGGTCGCGAGCACGGACCGGGCGGTGGCGGATTCGGTGCGGGGCAAGGGCGCGCATCCGGTGCCGTCGGCGGTGCTGGTGTCGCGGCTCAGCCGGGTGTGAAGCGTGTCGTGAGTGGTAAGGACGGTTAGAACCGTCCTTACCACTCACGAGCACCTCGGGCAGGTGACCCGCTCGGCCGTCGGTCGCCACCCCTCCCGCAACAGGACCGTCCGTACCTCGGCCGCGACTTGGCACGGCGAATTCCGGACGTCCCGCCAGCCGTAGACCAGACGGGCCCGGCCGGCGAGTTCGGCCGCGTTGTCCCGCCGGCGGTCCCGGAACGCGACGGCGGCCATCGCGTGGGTTGCCCGCCCATCCAGACGGACGGTCAGCGCCGCGCCTCGTGAGTCGTAGGTGACGTCTTCCCACAACGTCTTCCCGTCGACCTCGACCGCTGTCTGCCGGTCGCCCGGCGGCAGGCCGTGCCTTTCCTCCACCTGCTCTTTGAACTCCACTTCGAGCGCTGACATGAGGCCTCCGGCAACCAATTCGAGACCTCGCTGGATCTCGGCGCGGAAGCGGAAAGGCGGACGCGACGAGACGCAGTCCCGCATCGCGGAGACCGGGACTTTGCTCCGGCTGACGAGGTCGACGACGACGTTCACCGCGTCCCGTGCGCCGGCCTGGGAGACCGCCAGATCGACGATCGTGTCCGTGGGTTTGGTACGCGGCGGCCATGTCTCGGCCGCGGAGTGCGGGAGCGCTCGCGACCTGTGCACCTTCACCAGTGAAGGCTGGGAAATCGCGGAACTGGAATAGGGCACGGTGATCTCGATCGGACCTTCCTCGACCGGCAGGAGACGCCACTCCTCGGCCGCGGTGCGATGGCTCAGCACCGCGTGCCCGCCTCCGTAGCGGAGCGCGGCATGAATCCTGGCCTGCCTTGGGAGAAGACCGGTGAAAGTCGCGTAAACCCGCGGTAGTACACGCTGCCAGCGTCCTGCCTCGAGGTTCGCGACGATGGCGGCCTTGCTGTGTCCATAGGCCAGAAGCTGCGCTCTGGTCACGATGCCGTGCTGTTCCTGAATCAGGACCGGCCAGCTCGGTCGTTGTTCGGCCGGGATGGCTTCTTCCGACCAGCGTCTGTGTAGGGGCACACGTCCACGGTGGCCGGGCGACAGGGCGACAAGGAAACGCCGCCGAAAGTTGTGGATGGAAGGACCGGTTGTGGACAACTCGGGTCTCGGAGGCCCGAAACTGTCGGTGGTCGCTCTTAATGTGCACCTCACCACTGAAAGTGAGGAGTCCGAGATGGACGACAAGGCCATCGCCGATATAGCCGACATAGAGACTCTCGTCATCGATTGCGACCGGTGCGCGGTCCGCGGTGACGCATGTCATGACTGTGTCGTCAGCGTCCTTCTCGGCGCGCCGCTCGCGCTCGAATGGGACGCCGACGAGCGGAAAGCGGTCGACGCGCTCGCCGACGCCGGGATGGTTCCGCGCCTCCGGATGGTCGAGATCGTGGAGCAGGAGCGCCGGAAATCGGCCTGAGGACACGCCTCGACCGGGGTATTCGACGAGTGGTCGATCCGATCGGGTGAACGGTAGGTAGTCGTGATCGGCCCCAGGTTGTAACGCCCGTCACACCTTTCCGCTCATGCTGGTCCGAAGGTGTTTCGGCGCATCACGGAGAGTTTTTGCGCTTCCCATGGTGGACGCGGTGCCCGTGGTTTCGTAACCTGTCCGAGATCTCGTGGCCGGAAGTCGTCGCCAGACGGCGACACGGGATCGCCACTGAGGCAGCTTTGTCGGGGAGCTGCACCGGAACCAGCCACGCGCCAAACCTGTTGCGATAGCACTCGGCCAGGCGCGAGGCGGGAACGCGGGGAACCGCGCGGGCCTCACGGTCGGCGTCGCGGCTTCGCGGAAGAGGGCCCCCGACCTCTTCGTCCCGGGTTCCGAGTCGGTGGCCGACAGCAAAGGAGACACGCGCGACCGTGCAGTCGCATCCAGTCAAGCGCGTGGTGTCAGGAGCTTTGGCCGCGGCCGCGGTGATCACCGCGGTGACAGTGGCCCAGCCTTCAGCCACCGCTGCCCCAGGCCCCGCCCTCCAGCAGCCCCCGTCCGGCTCGGACGCGCTCGCCAAGTACCGCGACCTCGCGGCACAGGCCGAGAAGGCGAACGAAGACCTCCTCAAGGCGAAGGACGACCTCGCCGCGAAGCAGGGTGAGCTCGACAAGGCGACCGCCGACGCCGCCGCAGCCAAGGAGCTCGGCATCAAGGCGGCCGGTGACGAGAAGACCTTCCAGGCCGAGGTGAACAAGTTCGCCGGTGCCTCCTTCACCAGCGGTGTGCAGCTGAACAAGCTGTCGTCGCTGCTGTCGGGCGCGTCGACCCAGGACTTCCTGGAGCGTTCCTCGGCACTCGAGGTCCTCGCCGCGAACAAGAACACCGCTCTGACCAACCTGAGCGGTGCCGTCGCCCAGGCCGCGGCCGCGGCCAAGCAGGCGGCGGACGCCCAGAACACGGCCACCGCCGCCCGTGACACGGCCGCCAAGCTGACCACGGACATCGAGGCGCGCCAGAAGACGCTGAGCGACCAGCTCAAGGAGATCGAGCGGGCCGGCGGCAACCTGAGCGCCTCGGATCGCAACGCCCAGAAGGACAAGGGCGGCGCGTTCCCCAACCTGCCCGCCCCGGGTCCCGCCGCGGCGGCGGCCCTCGCGGCCGCGAAGAGCAAGCTCGGCAGCCCGTACGGCTGGGGTGACACCGGACCGTCGTCCTTCGACTGCTCCGGTCTGATGCTCTGGGCGTACAAGCAGGCCGGTCTGACCCTGCCGCGGTCCAGCCGTCAGCAGTCGACCTTCGGCGCCCCGGTGCAGAGGTCGCAGCTCCAGCCGGGCGACCTGGTGTTCTACAACTCGCCGGTCTCGCACGTCGGCATGTACGTCGGCAACGGCATGATGGTGCACGCGCCGACCACCGGTGACGTCGTCAAGGTGTCGCCGCTGCAGAACAACTACGTCGGCGCCCGTCGCCCGACGGCCTGACGAACAGACGACAAGGGGCGGTACCGCGCAAGCGGTGCCGCCCCTTTCGTATGCGGAGGGCCAAGTAGCCTGCAGGGGTGCTGAGGACCCTGCTGGTGACCAACGACTTCCCGCCCCGGCCGGGCGGTATCCAGAACTACCTGAATTCGCTGGCCACCCGCCTGCCCGCCGACGACCTGGTCGTCTACGCCCCCTCCTGGGAATCGAGCACCGGCTCGCACGGCGAGTTCGACGCCGCCGCCCCGTTCGAGGTGGTGCGTCATCCGACGTCGCTGATGCTGCCGACCCCGGACGTGCTCAAGCGGGCGAAGGAGATCATGCGCGCCCGCGACTGCGAGGCCGTCTGGTTCGGCGCCGCGGCGCCGCTGGCGTTGCTGGGGCATCCGCTGCGTTCGGCGGGCGCGCGCCGGGTGCTGGCGTCGACGCACGGCCATGAGGTCGGCTGGTCGATGCTTCCCGGTTCACGGCAGGCACTGCGGCGGATCGGCGACACCGTCGACGTCGTCACCTACGTCAGCAAGTACACGCGCTCCCGCTTTTCGGCGGCTTTCGGCCCGATGGCGGGGCTGGAGATGCTCCCGTGCGGCGTGGACACCGCGCTCTACCGGCCGGATCCGGCCGCGGGCAAGGAGATCCGCGAGCGGCACGGGCTCGCCGACCGGCCGACGATCGTCTGCGTTTCGCGTTTGGTGCCGCGAAAAGGCCAGGACATGCTGATCAAGATCCTGCCCGAGCTCCGCAAGCGGATCCCGGACGTGGCGCTGCTGCTCGTCGGCGGCGGCCCGTACCGCAAGACGCTCACCGGGCTCGTCGAAGCGCTGGGGGTCGAAGACAGCGTCGTCATCACCGGATCGGTGCCCTGGAAGGAATTGCCCGCGCACTACAACGCGGGCGACGTCTTCGCGATGCCGGCGCGGACGCGCGGGAAGGGGCTCGACGTCGAGGGGCTGGGCATCGTGTACCTGGAAGCCTCCGCGACCGGATTGCCGGTCGTCGCCGGGAATTCCGGTGGTGCGCCGGAAACGGTGCTGGACGAGGTCACCGGGCACGTCGTCGACGGACGCGACGAGCAGCAGCTGAGGGAGACGCTGGCGGCGTTGCTGGCCGATCCGGTGCGGGCACGGCGGATGGGGGCCGCCGGTCGCGACTGGGTCGGCGAGAACTGGCGGTGGGACACCATGGCGAGCCGGCTTTCCGGCCTGCTCGACGGCGACCCCGTCGCGGCGGTGCGCTGAGGAATCAGGGTTCGTAGCGCGCCGGATGTTTCGGATCGTCGACGCGGATCACCACGTCCGACAGCGCCGACGGATCGACTTCCTGTTCGTAGCGCGCATAAGCGGGGAGCGCCCAGGCGTCCGGCACCCGCCGCCTCAGCGCGCCGGGGGAGAGCCACAGATGCACGCTCAGGTCGAACGCGAGCCCCGCGCCGAACAGGAACTCCCCGTCCAGCAGGACGACGCCGCCCTCGGGCAGTTCGACGCGTTCGGCGCGCGTGGCGCGATCACGGACCGGATCCCATAGCGACGGAAGGACGAGACCGCTGCCGTCCTCTGCGAGCGGGTCGAGCACTTCGCGCCGCAGGGCGCCAAGGTCGAGCCAGTCGCTGTAGCGCGAGTCCGGGTCCTCTTTGCCACGTTCGAAGCGCAATGAAGCGGGGCGCAGGAAGTCGTTCGCCGAGATCCGCAACACCGCGTGACCGGCGATCCGCAGGGGATCGACCAGGGCGTCGGCGAGTTCTGTGGTGTTGGTCGCACCGGCCGCGCCGTCGACGGCGACCGCGATCCGGCGGCGGCCCGTGATCGAGGTGATGCGTTCGGTCAGTTCGGACACCAGCAGAGCGGGAGAAATCGGACGGTAGCGCACGGGAAGACATCCTCCACCCGGACCGGTGACTGCCGCACGGTACACCCGATGGGATGATGGCCCGGTGACCAAGACAACGGCCAAAACAGCCGGAAGTGGTTGGCAGGTAGGCGTTTCCCAGACGGTGCCGTACAGCGGCACCCAGGTGTGGGACTTCCTGGTCGGACGCGAGGGTGTGGGCATCTGGCTCGGTCCGGGCGCCGAACTCGGCCACGAGCTGGGCGCGGCGTACGAGACGGCCAACGGGACGACCGGCGAGATCCGCGGTCGCTCCGAAGGCGACAAGCTCCGGCTGACCTGGCGCCCGAAGGACTGGGACCACGACTCGACCCTGCAGATCACGGTGAGCGGTACCGACCAGAAGACCACGCTCCGGTTCCACCAGGAATGGCTCGCGGGCGCCGACGAGCGCGAGGAACAGCGGGCATACTGGACCGAAGTGACCGAGCGAGTCGTGGCCGCGCTGGCCGAACGCTGACCGGCGCGCCGGGGAGGCGTACCGATGGGGGAACCGAGGAACCTGGACTGGGATCTCGTCCAGGAGTCACACCGGGTTTCGGCGCTGTTGCGTGAAGAGGGCCCGGCCCGCAAGGTCCGCCTGCCGCGCGGCCTCGCCACCTGGATCGTCACCGGATACGCCGAAGCCCGCGCGATCCTCGCGGATCCCCGTGTGGGCAAGGATCCGGCTGCCATCCAGCGTCTCTTCGAACGCGACGGCTTCGAATCCGCGGCCGACAGCGCCGTACGCGCGCTCGGCGCGCACATGCTCAACTCGGATCCGCCGGACCACACGCGGTTGCGCAAACTGGTCAACCAGGCCTTCACCTCGCGTACGGTTTCCCGGCTGCGGCCGAGGATCGAGCAGATCACCGCGGAACTGCTGGACGGCATCGGCGACGCCGAGCGCGTCGACCTGCTGCCCGTTTTCGCCGTCCCGTTGCCGATCCGGGTGATCTGCGAACTGCTCGGCGTCCACGCGGGCGACCAGCCGGCGTTCGCGACCTGGTCGAACACGATGGTCGCCTGGTCGACGCCGGAGGAACTCCAGGCCGCGGCCGCGAAGATGCACGCGTACCTCGTCGACCTCATCGAAGAGAAACGCGCCGAGCCCGCCGAAGACCTGCTTTCGGGCCTGATCCACGCCAGCGACGAAGGCGATTCACTCACCGCGGACGAATTGCTGGCCATGGCGTTCCTGCTGCTGGTGGCCGGATTCGAGACGACGGTCAACCTGATCGCGAACAGTGTCTTGGCGCTGCTTCGCGAGCCGGAACAGCTGGCCGCCCTGCGCGCCGATCCCACGCTGCTGCCCGGCGCGGTCGAGGAGTTCCTGCGCTACGACGGCGCGATCCACCTGGCGACCATCCGATTCACCAAGGAAGCCGTGCCCGTCGGCGAAGTCGAGATCCCGGCGGGCGAGTTCGTGCTCGTCTCCCTGCTCGGCGCGAACCGGGACGCCGGACGTTTCGAAGACCCGGACCGCCTGGACGTCACGCGTTCGGCGTCGGGACATCTCGCGTTCGGCCACGGCATCCACCACTGCGTCGGCGCCCCGCTGGCCCGTCTGGAGGCCGAGATCGCCTTGCGCGGGCTGCTGGAGCGGTTCCCCGACCTCGGCCTGGACGCCGAACCGGAAACGTTGCGGTGGCGGGAAAGCACCCTGGTCCACGGGCTGGAGACCCTCCCTGTGCGCCTGCGCTGAGGAGGGCGTGTCGTAGGGTCGCCGGATGGACGCCGCCGAACTCCTCGCGCTCGACGCGGAACACGTCTGGCACCCGTACGGGCCGATGCCGAGCACGATCGACTCCCTGCTGGTCCGCGAGGCGAGCGGGGTCCGGCTCACCCTCGACGACGGCCGCGAACTGGTCGACGGCATGTCGTCCTGGTGGGCGGCGATCCACGGCTACCGGAACCCGGTGCTGGACGCGGCGCTGGCGGAGCAGGCGGGCCGGATGAGTCACGTGATGTTCGGCGGGCTCACTCACGAACCGGCCATCAGGCTGGCCAAGACCCTGGTCGACCTCGCGCCGGAGGGGTTGCGGCACGTCTTCCTGTGCGACTCGGGCTCGGTTTCGGTCGAGGTCGCGGTCAAGATGTGCCTGCAGTATTGGCAGTCGGTGGGGCGCAAGGAAAAGCGGCGCCTGATGACCTGGCGCGGCGGCTACCACGGCGACACGTTCACGCCGATGAGCGTCTGCGACCCCGAGGGCGGGATGCACTCGCTGTGGCGTGGGATCCTGCCGGACCAGCTGTTCCTGCCCAGGCCGCCCGGCGGGTTCGCCGACGAGCCGGATCAGGACTACCTCGACCTGCTCGCCACCGAGATCGGGCGGCACGCGGGCGAACTGGCCGCGATCATCGTCGAGCCGGTCGTGCAGGGCGCCGGCGGTATGCGGTTCCACCCGCCCGCGTACCTGCGCGCGCTGCGCGAGATCACCGAAGCGAACGACGTCCTGCTCATCTTCGACGAGATCGCCACCGGTTTCGGCCGCACCGGCCGGATGTTCGCCGCCGAGCACGCCGGGGTCACGCCCGACGTACTGTGCCTCGGCAAGGCGCTGACCGGTGGGTACCTGACGATGGCGGCGGCGCTGTGCACGCCGGAGATCGCCGACGGGATTTCGCGCGGTGAGCTGCCCGTGCTGGCGCACGGCCCGACGTTCATGGCGAACCCGCTGTCCTCGGCCGTCGCCAATGCCTCCCTGGGGATCCTGGCCGAAGGCGGCTGGAAGTCCGACGTGCCGCGGATCGAGGCCGCGCTGAAGGCCGGGCTCGAACCGGCTCGCGAG
The DNA here is from genome assembly GCF_001905755.1 of Amycolatopsis sp. CB00013. Classification (NCBI taxonomy): domain Bacteria; kingdom Bacillati; phylum Actinomycetota; class Actinomycetes; order Pseudonocardiales; family Pseudonocardiaceae; genus Amycolatopsis; species Amycolatopsis sp. CB00013. The sequence goes on from NZ_LIWC01000007.1 coordinate 56,231, forward strand.
CTGCCGTCGGTCGCCGACGTGCGGGTGCTCGGCGCGATCGGCGTGATCGAACTGGACCATCCCGTGGACATGGCGGTGGCGACGGAGGTCCTCACCGGGAACGGGGTCTGGCTGCGCCCGTTCCGGAACCTGATCTACACGATGCCGCCCTACATCTCCGAGGCGGAAGACCTCGTCGCGATCACTTCCGCAATGGTCTCGGCCGCACAAAAAGCGTAAAAACGGCGAAGTTCAGCCCAAAGAGTGTGACAGCGGCCACAGCAATCCGGAGAGGCCACGCTGGGTACAGAGCGTGGTCGCGAGTTGATCTTGGTCAAGCGAACGGGCGAGTCCGATCGGGGTCCTTCTCGGGCGGTTTGCCCCGAAAGCCTGGTATGCCCTAGTTCTCGGGTGCACAAGCAAACCTGAGAAACCTTTGCGTAGCGGACTTTTGCGCGCGGATCGGGTTTCCTGCCCCCATGATCGACATCGTTGGTGACGAGCACGACACCGGGCCTCCGGGCCGCCGCAATCCCGCATCGACCCTCCTGACGAACCTTCGCCACGACGTTCCGGCTTCGGTCGTCGTCTTCCTCGTGGCCGTCCCGCTTTCGCTCGGCGTCGCCCATGCCGCCGGAGCACCCTTGCTCGCCGGACTCGTCTCCGCCGTCGTCGGCGGGATCGTCGCGAGCTTCTTCGGCGCCTCCGCCCTCCAGGTCAGCGGTCCCTCCGCCGCGCTGACCATCGTCATCGCGGAGACCATCGCCACCTTCGGCTGGGCCGCCACCTGCGCGATGACCGCCGCGGCGGGCGTGGTCCAGATCCTCTTCGGCCTCACCCGCGTGGCACGGGCGACGCTGGCGATCTCACCCGCGATCGTGCACGGCCTGCTCGCCGGGATCGGCCTGATCCTCGTCCTCGGCCAGTTGCACGTGGTTCTCGGCGGTGTGGCGCGGAGTTCCACGATCGAGAACATCCTCGCGCTGCCGGGCCGGATCGTCGGCCACCACGACCAAGCCGCGCTCGTCGGCGTGGTCACCGTCGGTGTCCTGCTGGCGTGGACCCGGCTGCCGCGTACGGTGCGCCGCGTCCCCGGCCCGCTGGCCGCCGTCGCGCTGGCGACCGGCCTTTCCGTCGCGGCGGGGATGGACCTGCCGCGCGTCGACCTCCCGAACGGGCTGCCGGGGCTGGGTTTCGTCCCCCAGGCGCCGTCCGGATCCTTGGCGGCGATCATCGCCGCCGTCCTCTCCATCGCGCTCATCGCCAGCCTGGAGAGCCTGCTTTCCGCCGTCGCCATCGACAAACTCCGCGACGGGCCGCGCACCGACCTCAACCGCGAACTGGTCGGCCAGGGCCTCGCGAACGTCGCCGCCGGTTCGCTCGGCGGCTTCCCGGTGACCGGCGTCGTCGTGCGCACCATGACCAACTTCGAAGCGGGCGCCCGCACCCGGATGTCGGCGATCCTGCACAGCGTCTGGATCCTCGGCTGCTGCCTGTTCCTGGCGGGCGCGCTGCGGTTGATCCCGCTCGCCGCGCTGGCCGGCCTCCTCGTCCACGTCGGCGCCAAACTGGTCAACATCACCAGCCTCCGCGAGGTCCGCCGCCACGGCGACCTGCCGGTCTATCTCGCGACCCTGATCGGCGCGGTCGCCGTCAACCTGCTGACCGGCGTCGCCGCGGGGATCGCGGTGGCGCTCGCCTTGATGCTGCGCCGGATGCTGTTCTCCGGGATCCACGTCGAACGGGACGGCTCGCGCACCCGCGTCGTCATCGAGGGCGCGCTCACTTTCCTTTCCGTGCCAAGGCTCACGACCGTCCTGGCCGAAGTCCCCGAGCGGGCGGAGGTGACGCTGGAGCTGTTCGTCGACTACCTCGACCACGCCGCTTTCGACTGCCTGCGCGGCTGGCAGCGCGCGTACGAACGCGCCGGGGGAACGGTGATCGTCGACGAGATCGGGCATCCGTGGTTCGAACGCGGCAAGGCGGGCGTGCCGACCGTGCGCCGCGGCGTCGCGTCCCGGGTGGTGCCGCGCTGGCTGGCACCATGGTCGCAATGGCAGGCCGAACATCTCGAACTGCCGAGTCAGCGCGGCGGCAGTGTCCCGTTGTGCCGCGGCGCTTCGGAGTTCCAGCGGCGGACGGCGCCGCTGCTGCGCAGCACCTGGGACGGGCTGGCGAACGGGCAACAGCCGCATACGCTTTTCATCACCTGTGGCGACGCGCGGATCGTGCCGAACCTGATCACCACGAGCGGACCGGGCGACCTGTTCACCGTGCGGAACATCGGGAATCTCGTCCCGCGCGCGGAAGCGGATTTCTCGGTGGGGGCGGCGATCGAGTACGCCGTCGGGCTGCTGCGGGTGCGGGAAGTGGTGGTGTGCGGGCATTCCGGCTGTGGCGCGATGAAGGCGTTGCTCGGGGACGCGCCCGACGGCCTCGCGCATCTCGGCGGCTGGCTCCGCCACGGCGAGGCGACCATGCGGCGCAGGGAAAGCGAAGGGCCGGTGCTGCTCGACGGCGAACGGCCGGCGCACGAAGGCGATCGGCTCGCGCTGCACAACGTGGTGCAGCAACTGGAAAACCTGCGCTCGTACCCGGTGGTCGACGCCGCGCTGGCGTGCGGGGAACTAAGGCTGACGGGGATGTACTTCGACGTCGGGAAGGCGAACGTGTACCTGCTCGACGAAGCGCTGCGGTCGTTCACGTCGGCGGCGGCCCCGGTGAAGTCCTGAGTTAGGGCGATCACGCGTGATCGGAGCTTTCGCGTGACGGGAGGGACGACACACGTGATCAGACGGACGACACGTGTGTCCAGGCGGACGGCTCGCGTGTGTCGTCCCTCCAGTCACGCGTGTCGTCCGATGGATCACGTGTGTCGTCCGCAACACGCCACCTTGCCTTATCTCTCAAGAGAACCCGAGTCGCCACTCACGTCGGCGGCGGCCCCGGTGAAGTCCTGAGTTAGGGCGATCACGCGTGATCGGAGACCGATCTCGCGTGATCAGAGGCGGAACTCGCGTGATCGCGCGAGATCCGCCTTCAATCACGCGAGATCCGGCTTCGATCACGCGAGATCGGGGCGTGGCTTGGCCGGGCGCCCAACCGATATTTCCCAGGATTCGGGACCGGATAAGGCTTTTCGCAACGCGGGGGACATCTCCGGGCAACGAATCGGGCCGAAAGTGGGCCACGCCACCCGTCCGTTGGGTGATATTCACTCGATCAGGTGGTGCATATCGGACAATTCACCAGTTTCCTGGTGATCATGAAACAACCTCTCGCCGTGCTTCGTCACGACCTGCCCGCCTCGTTGGTGGTGTTCCTCGTCGCCGTCCCGCTTTCACTCGGGATCGCTCTCGCGTCAGGGGCGCCGATCGTCGCGGGGCTGATCGCGGCCGTGGTGGGAGGTGTGGTCGCCGGGGCGCTCGGCGGCTCGGCGCTTCAGGTGAGCGGCCCCGCCGCCGGCCTGACGGTGATCATGGCCGAGACCATCGCGACCTTCGGCTGGGCGACCACCTGCGCGATCACCGTCGCCGCGGGCGCGCTGCAGATCCTGCTGGGGCTGAGCCGTATCGCCCGCGCGGCGCTCGCCATCTCGCCCGCCATCGTCCACGGCATGCTGGCCGGAATCGGCGTCACGATCGTCCTCGGCCAGCTCCATGTCGTGCTGGGCGGATCGGCGCAGAGTTCGGCGCTCGAGAACATCGCGCAACTGCCCGCGCAGATCGTCGGCCACCACGACACCGCCGCGCTGATCGGTGTGCTCACGATCGGCATCCTGCTCGTGTGGCCGCGGCTGCCCAAGGCCGTCCGCAAGGTGCCCGGCCCGCTCGCCGCGATCGCGCTGGTGACCGTGCTTTCCGTCGCCACCGCGATGACCCTGCCCCGCGTCAACCTGCCGGGTGACCTGCTCAACATCCGCTTCGCGCCCGAATTCCCGGACACCGGCTGGGGCGCGTTCGCCGTCGCGGTGGTCACCATCGCCCTGATCGCGAGTGTGGAAAGCCTGCTGTCGGCCGTCGCCGTCGACAAGATGCACACGGGGCCGCGGTCGAACCTCGACCGCGAACTGATCGGCCAGGGTGCCGCGAACATGACTTCCGGCGCGCTCGGCGGCCTCCCGGTCACCGGTGTGATCGTCCGCAGTTCGACCAACGTCACCGCCGGCGCCCGCACCCGGGCGTCCGCGATCCTGCACGGCGTCTGGATCCTGGTGTTCGTCGCCGCGTTCGCCGGGCTCATCCAGAACATCCCGCTCGCCGCGCTGGCCGGCCTGCTCGTCCACGTCGGCGCGAAACTGGTGAACCCCGGCCACATGAAGCAGGTCCTCAAACACGGCGACCTGGGGCTGTACCTGGTGACGCTCGCCGGTGTCGTCGTCTTCGACCTGCTCACCGGCGTCCTGCTCGGTATCGCGCTTTCGGTGCTGCTGATGCTGAGGCGCACCGTGTGGTCCGGGATCCACGCCGAGCGCGACGGCGACGAATGGCGCGTCGTCGTCGAGGGCGTCCTGACGTTCCTTTCGGTGCCGAGGCTCAGCCGTGTGCTCGCGACCGTGCCCGACGGCGCGAAGGTGACCCTGGAACTGGTCGTCGATTACCTCGACCACGCCGCCTTCGAGAGCCTGTCGAACTGGCAGCAGGGCCACGAACGCGCGGGCGGCACGGTGATCGTCGACGAGGTCGGGCATCCGTGGTTCGCCAAGGGCAAGTCCGGCGATCCCACGCTGACCCGGACGGCGGCGGCGCGGTCGGTGCCGCGGTTCCTCGCGCCGTGGTCCGACTGGCAGGCCAAGGACGTCGAACTGCCCGGGCAGCGCGGCGGGCCCACCCTGCGCGGGGCGACGGAGTTCCAGCGGCGCACGGCCGCGCTCATGCAGCCGGCGCTCAGCAAACTGGCGGGCGGCCAGTCGCCGCACACCCTGTTCATCACCTGCGGGGACGCGCGGATCGTGCCGAACATGATCACCACGAGCGGTCCCGGCGACCTGTTCACCGTGCGCAACATCGGAAACCTGGTGCCCGCCCGCCGGGCCGATCCGTCGATGGGCGCCACCGTCGAGTTCGCCGTCGGCGTGCTGAAGGTGCGCGAGATCGTGGTCTGCGGTCATTCCGGCTGCGGCGCGATGCAGGCGCTGGCCACCGGAGCCCCGGACGGCGCGCCGATGCTGGCCTCCTGGCTGCGGCACGCCGAGCCGAGCGCGCGCCGCGAAGCGCCGGTGACACTCGACGGCGACCGTCCGGACACCGAGGTCGACCGGCTGGCGCTCAAGAACGTGCTGCAGCAGCTGGAGCATCTGCGCCACTATCCGCTGATCGCCGAAGCGGAGGCGCGCGGCGAGCTGCACCTGACCGGGATGTACTTCGACGTCGGGGCGGCGCAGGTCTACCTGTCGGACGAGGGAAGCCCGTCGTTCACTCCCGTCGGGGCCGTCACCACATCCGGGGGCTAACGGAAGCCGTTCAGCGCGACTCGATCCGGACCCACTAAGTTCAACGCACGTGAGCATGCTGGTCATGACCGGCACCGGTACGGGTGTCGGCAAGACGATCTCCACCGCCGCCATCGCCGCTCTGGCCGCCGGTCAGGGCCAGCGTGTCGCCGTGCTGAAACCGGCGCAGACCGGAGTGGGCCCGGACGAGCCGGGCGACCTCGCCGACGTCCTTCGCCTCGCCGGTCCGGTCACCACCCGTGAGCTGCGGAGATATCCGGATCCGCTGTCGCCGGAGGCGGCGGCCAGGCTTTCGGGGCTGCCGACGCTCGCTCCGAGCGAGATCGCCGCCGCGGCGAGCGACCTCGACGGCGAACACGACCTGACCCTCATCGAGGGCGCGGGCGGGCTGCTGGTCCGGTTCGACGCCGACGGGGCCACGCTGGCCGATGTCGCGTGGTCGCTGGGCGCGCTGGTCATCATCGTCGCCGAGGCCGGGCTGGGCACCCTCAACGCGACCGCCCTGACCGCCGAGGTCGCCACCAAACGTGGGCTGACCGTGGCCGGGGTGATCATCGGATCCTGGCCGGACGAGCCGGATCTGGCGGCGGTGTCGAACCTGCGGGACCTGCCGGTCGCCGCCGGGGCCCCGCTGCTGGGCGTGCTGCCCGCCGGGCTGGGCACGGCCGGACCCGAGGAGTTCGCGGACCGGGCCAAGGCGGGTCTCTCGCCGTGGTTCGGCGGGGAGTTCGACCCGGAATGCTTCGTCGGCCGCGCGTCGGCACAGAAGTGACCTGCGTCGCTGTGGCCGAGCCGCCCGGTCGTGCACGATGATGTGCCTTCGCTTCACCGCCCCACCCCGAACAGGAGCCGCCTCGTGACCACTGCCCCGGAGACCGTCGACATCCTCGCCGTGGCGCGTGACCAGGTCCTCGAGCGTGGTGTCGGGCTCGGCGAGGAGCAGATCCTCGAAGTCCTGCGGCTCGACGACGACCACCTGACCGACCTGCTGGCGCTGGCCCACGAGGTCCGGATGCGCTGGTGCGGCCCCGAGGTCGAGGTCGAGGGCATCATCAGCCTCAAGACCGGCGGCTGCCCGGAGGACTGCCACTTCTGCTCGCAGTCCGGCCGGTTCCCGACGCCGGTGCGGTCGGCGTGGCTGGACATCCCCGGCCTGGTCAAGGCCGCCCGCCAGACCGCCGAGACCGGCGCGACCGAGTTCTGCATCGTCGCCGCCGTCCGCGGCCCCGACAAGCGGCTGCTCTCGCAGGTCCGCGAGGGGATCAAGGCCATCCGCGAGGACGGCAACGACATCCAGATCGCCTGCTCGCTCGGCATGCTCACGCAGGAGCAGGTCGACGAGCTCGTCGAGATGGGCGTGCACCGCTACAACCACAACCTGGAGACCGCGCGCTCGCATTTCGCGAACGTCGTCACCACGCACACGTGGGAAGAGCGCTGGGAGACCCTGCGCATGATCCGCGAGGCGGGCATGGAGGTCTGCTGCGGCGGCATCATCGGCATGGGGGAGAGCATCGAGCAGCGCGCCGAGTTCGCCGCGCAGCTGGCCGAGCTGAACCCGGACGAGTGCACGATGAACTTCCTCATCCCGCAGCCGGGCACGCCGTACGAGGGCTACGAGGTCGTCGAGGGCAAGGACGCGCTGCGCACCGTGGCCGCGTTCCGGCTCGCGATGCCCCGCCCGCTGCTCCGCTTCTCCGGTGGCCGTGAGCTGACCTTCGGCGACCTGGGCACCAAGCAGGGCATGCTCGGCGGTATCAACGCGATCATCGTCGGCAACTACCTGACCAACCTCGGCCGCCCGGCCACCGCGGACCTGGCGATGCTCGACGAGCTGAAGATGCCGGTGAAGGCGATCAGTGACGTCCTCTGACCCAGCGGCGTACTGCGTCCACTGTGGACAGACGTCCGACGGTGGCGTGGAACATCCGGCCTGCCACAACCCCAGAACGGCACTCGAGCCGCCGCGGTACTGCACGTACTGCGCGCGGCGGATGGTCGTCCAGATCACCCCGGTCGGCTGGACGGCCCGGTGCAGCCGTCACGGTGAACTCGCCGGCTGACTTCCCGCATTTAGTCCTCTGAATGCGGTAGTTGCACGCGCAAGCATCGCGTTCAGAGGACGAAACGCGGGGCGATATGTGCCGGGTCGCGTGCGCAGGGGGCGTCATTGGTTACGCTCTGCACAAGCAGCTCGAGGGAGGAGTCCGGGGTTGGGCGAGACGACGGGTAAACCGGCGCACCTGTCTTCCAGCGTGCCCGACCCCTGGTCGGTGCCCGTACTGCCGAGGCCACGCCGCCCGTTCCCCAAGGTCGTCGTCAAGGCCGATCTGCTGCCGGCGGTCAGCGTCCTGTCGACGGCGGGGCTGCTCGGCTTCCCGCTGGCCTGGCTGTGGGCGCGGATGGCGCCGCCCCAGCGGATGCGGGTGATCAACGACCACGGCGGCCTCGCCCCACTGGAGCTGGAGAGCTGGCACCGCTTCGACGACCTCGCCGTCTACGGTTTCCTCGCGCTCGGCGCCGGGCTGCTGATCGGCATCGTGACCTGGCTGCTGCGGGAACGCCGCGGGCCGGTCGTGCTGATCGCCGCGACCGGCGGCGCGACCCTCGCGGGCTGGCTGGGGACCACGATGGGCGTCTCGTTCGCCAACGGCCGCTACGAGATCGGCGCGGCGCCCGCCGTCGGCGACGTCATCGCGAAGGCGCCGCAGATCGAATCCCCGTGGATCATGCTCGCCGCGCCGTTGATGACGACGCTGGCGTACACGCTGCTGACCGCGTGGAACGGACGGGAAGACCTGGGTCGCCGCCTCGGCTGACGAATTTCCTCTAGGGTGGGCCAGGACACATCTCTAGGGGGCTTTCTCTTGACCGACGACATCGAGGTTTCCCGGCACAACGCCGTCCGCTTCCCGGGTATCAGCCCGCGCGCGTACGAACACCCCGTCGACCGCGGCGCACTGGCCACCCTGCGCGCCGTTCCGGGGTTCGCGCAGGTCGTGAAGGCGGTTTCGGGCTTCTACGCCGAACGCGGCGAGCGGCTCATGGCGCTCGCGTCCGCGATCCGGGTCGGCCCGAAGCAGTATCCGGAACTGGACAGGCTGCGCAACGAATGCGCCGAAACACTCGATCTCGACCGCGTGCCGAACCTGTTCGTCGCCCGCAGTCCCGAGGTCAACGCGCAGACGATCGGGATGGACGAGCCGTTCATCGTGCTCAACACCGCGGCCGTCGAGGCGATGGACCTCGCGTCGCTGCGGTTCGTGATCGGGCACGAGATGGGGCACGTGCTGTCCGGGCACGCGGTGTACCGCACGATCATGATCCGGCTGATCGGCCTGCAGATGTCGATGTCGTGGACGCCGGTGAGCGCCATCGGCATCCGCGTCGTCATCGCGGCGCTGCGCGAGTGGTACCGCAAGGCCGAACTGTCCTGCGACCGCGCCGGGCTGCTGTGCTCGCAGGACCCGACGGCGGCGTTGCGTTCGCAGATCCTGGTCGCGGGCGGGATCGACCCGTCGAAGATCGACATCCCGGCGTTCCTGCAGCAGGCGTCGGAGTACGAGTCGGTCGACGACATCCGCGACAGCTACCTGAAGCTGCGTTACGTCGAGACGATGTCGCATCCGCTGGCCGTCGTGCGTGCCGCCCAGTTGCAGAAATGGGCGGCGTCCGAGGAGTACCGGGGGATCCTGGCCGGCGAGTACCCGCGCCGTGACGAGGACGCGCCTTCGTCCACCTGGACCGACGACCTGAAGTCGGCCGCGAAGTCGTACAAGGACTCCTGGAACAGCTCGACCGACCCGCTGACGAAGGTGTTCAGCGACGTCGGCGAGGCGGTGTCCGGGGCGGCGGGCAAGGTGTGGAGCAAGTTCGGTACCGGCAACGGGTCGGACGATGGGGGTTCCACGGAGTCGGGCAAGTAGCGCTTCGCGAGTGTCATGAAAGGGCCGTTCAGGACGTTTCTTGTCCTGAACGGCCCTTTCATGACGCGGGAGCAGCGACCCGCGAGTGCTATGAAAGGTCCTTTCCTTGCAAATTTTGCAAGGAAAGGACCTTTCATAGCGTCAGGGGCAGGGGAGGACGGGCTGAAGGGGACTTTCACCGCGTCTCGTGTGGTGAAGGGAGCTTTCGCCACATGACATGCGGGCAGAGCGCCCTTCACCCCTCCCCAGAGGGCTCGGCGCTTCAGTTCAGGTTCGAGGGGCGCGTGAACTCGCCGAGTTCCCCCGGCGGCATCGGGACCGCGCCCAGTGTGCTCAGGAACCCGGCCTCCCGTGTCAGCAGGCGGCACGCGATCCGCAGCCGCCGCAGCGGGTTCGTCTCCTCCAGCAGGCGCTGCCGGTCCTCCAGCGGGAGCAGGCAGTCGGCGGTGAGCCGGTACGCGAGCGCCGCGATGTCGCCGTCTTCGGGCGGGGTGGTCCAGTCTTCGTCGTTCCAGGCGGACTCGCAGTAGCGCCGGTGCGCGGCCTTCGCGACGTCGGCGAGCCTGGTCACGGTGTCGCCGTGCACCGTGGCGATGCGGTCGTCGGGCACCCATTCGACCGAGCCGATCAGGTACGGCGCGGAAACGCGGTCGATCTCCAGCAGCCGAAACCGGCGCCGTGCGGTGGTGACGACGTCGAATCTGCCGTCCGGCAGCCGTTTCGCCTCGCGCAACACCGTGCTGCAGCCGAATTCGTGGACGTGTTCGGGCCCGCTGACCTCCCTGATCATCGCCGAACGCAGCGCGACGACCCCGAACTCGCGGTCCGGGACGACTTCGGCGACGAGGTCGGCCATCAGCTGCCGGTACCGCGGTTCGAAGATGTGCAACGGAAGGTGTGTTCCGGGCAGAAGCACGGTCTGTAGCGGGAACAGCGGCAAGATCGCCTTCCCGGTGGACTCCTCGCTCGGCTCGGTCACCCGTTCAAGGTACGGGGACCGGGAGGACTTCGCAGGACGGTCACTTCCCGGTGGGCGGACGGAACACCGCGAACGGGTCGGTGATCTGCATCCCCTTGCCCGCGAAGGAGAACAGCGCCGCCGGACGGCCGCCGCTGCGCCCTGGCGGAGCGGTGTGGCCGGTGGGCAGGAGCAGCCCGCGCCGGGACAGCACACGCTGCAGGTTCGTCGCGGACACGCGGTAACCCAGCGCAGCCGAGTACAGCCTCCGCAACGCCGAAACGGTGAACTCTTCCGGGGCCAGCGCGAAGCCGAGGTTCGTGTAGCAGAGCTTCGAGCGGAGCCGGTCCCGCGCGCGCAGGACGATGGACTCGTGGTCGAACGCCGTCCGGGGTAGCTCGGAAACGTCGTGCCACTCGGTGTCTTCGGGGATCTCGGGGTCCACATCGGACGGTACGAGGCCGAGGAACGCCGTCGCGACGACGCGGGGGCCCGGCACCCGGTCCGGCGCGCTGAAGACCGCCAATTGCTCCACATGCTTCAGCTGGCGTACGTCGACCTTCTCCGCGAGCTGCCGCCGGATGGACGCTTCGACGTCTTCATCCGGGCGAAGCCTGCCGCCGGGAAGGGACCAGCGACCCAGGTGCGGATCGAGCGCGCGCCGCCACAGCAGGACCCGGAGTGTGTCCGAGCGCACTTGAAGGACCGCCCCCAAGACCTCGTGGGCGAGGGGGGTCTGGGTGTTAAGATGACTTCGCACGGTTTTCGATTATAAGGCGAAAACCGGAGACAGGTCCAGGAGGGCCAGAACGATGACGAGCACTCTGCAGAACGACTTGACCCCGTACGGTGGCGTGGTCGCCGACGCGGCTTGGGCGGAGGAGGTGCGCAGCCTCGCGCGCAAACGCGACGCCGTCCTGCTCGCGCACAACTACCAGGTCCCCGAGATCCAGGACATCGCCGATTTCACCGGCGACTCCCTCGCGCTCAGCCGTATCGCGGCGAGCAGTGACGCGTCCACCATCGTCTTCTGCGGCGTGCACTTCATGGCCGAGACGGCGAAGATCCTGGCGCCGGAGAAGACGGTCCTGATCCCGGACGCGCGGGCGGGCTGCTCGCTGGCGGACTCGATCACCGGCGACCAGCTCCGTGCCTGGAAGGCCGAGCACCCCGGCGCGGTCGTCGTGTCGTACGTGAACACCACGGCCGAGGTCAAGGCGGAGACCGACATCTGCTGCACGTCGTCGAACGCCGTCGACGTGGTCGCCTCCATCCCCGCTGACCAGGAAGTTCTCTTCCTGCCGGACCAGTTCCTCGGCGCGCACGTCAAACGCGTGACCGGCCGGGAGAACATGCACATCTGGGCCGGGGAGTGCCACGTGCACGCCGGGATCAACGGCGCCGAGCTGGCCGAGCGGGCCTCGGAGAACCCGGACGCCGACCTGTTCATCCACCCGGAATGCGGCTGCGCGACCTCGGCGCTGTACCTGGCGGGCGAGGGTGCCGTCGCCCCCGAGCGGGTCAAGATCCTCTCGACCGGCGACATGGTCCACGCCGCCCGTGACACCAAGGCGAAGTCGGTCCTCGTGGCCACCGAGATCGGGATGATCCACCAGCTGCGCAAGGCCGCGCCGGAGATCGACTTCCGCGCGGTGAACGACCGGGCGTCCTGCCGGTACATGAAGATGATCACGCCGGCCGCCCTGCTGCGGTCGCTGCGCGAGGGAGCCGACGAGGTCCACGTCGACGCCGAAACCGCCGCCCGTGCCCGCGCTTCCGTGCAGCGCATGATCGAGATCGGGCAGCCTGGCGGCGGAGAATGACCGACCCGGTTACCGCTCTCCAGGCGAAAACCCACCCGGTCTGGGAGGCCGCCGCCGATCTCGTGGTGATCGGCAGCGGGGTGGCCGGGCTCACCGCCGCGCTGCGCGCGCAGGAGCTCGGCCTGCACGTCCTGGTGGTCACCAAGGCGACGGTCTCCGACGGCAACACCCGCTGGGCGCAGGGCGGTATCGCGGTCGTGCTGGAGGGCGAGCACGAGCGGGGCGATTCGGTCGGCAAGCACGCCGAGGACACGCTCACCGCTGGTGCCGGGCTCTGCGACGAGGACGCCGTCCGGTCGATCATCGCCGGCGGCCCGGCCGCGGTGGCCCGGCTGCGGGCCGAGGGGGCGCGCTTCGACCCCGCGGCAGAAGGGCGGCCCGAACTTGCCCGCACCCGGGAAGGTGGGCACAGCGCGTTCCGCGTCATCCACGCGGGTGGCGACGCGACCGGCGCCGAGGTCGAGCGGACGCTGGTCGCGACGGCCGGAGGACGGCGGATCCCGGTGCTGGAGCACCACATCGCCGTCGACGCGATCCGCACGCCCGCGGGCGAGGTCGTCGGGGTGACCGTCCTGGACCACAACGGTGTGCCCGGTGTCGTCCGGGCGCCCGCGGTGCTGCTGGCCAGCGGCGGACTGGGGCAGCTTTATCAGGCGACGTCCAATCCGGAACTCGCCACGGGGGACGGGTTGGCGCTGGCGTTGCGCGCGGGAGCGCAGGTCGCGGACGTGGAGTTCGTCCAGTTCCACCCGACGGTCCTGTTCACGCCCGGCGCGCGTGGCCGGCTCCCGCTGGTCACCGAGGCGGTACGCGGCGAGGGCGCGACCCTGCACGACGCGACGGGTGCCTCGGTGATGCGCGGGGTCCACCCGCTCGGGGATCTCGCGCCCCGGGATGTCGTTTCCGCGGCCATCACGCGCCGCATGGTCCAGGCGCCCGGCGGAGTCGACGACCACGTCTTCCTCGACGCCACCGGGATTTCCGGCTTCGCCAAAAGGTTCCCGACCGTGCACGCGGCGTGCGCGGCGATCGGGCTGGACCCGGCGAAGGAGCCGATCCCGGTCACGCCCGCGGCGCATTTCGCCTGTGGCGGCGTGGTGACCACTGTGGACGGACGGTCCGGTGTTCGCGGTCTCTACGCCGCGGGCGAGGTCGCGAGGACGGGTCTGCACGGCGCGAACCGCTTGGCCTCCAACAGTTTGCTCGAAGGCCTCGTGGTCGGGCGGCGGGTGGCCGACGCGATCGCCGCCGATTTCGCCATCGGGCGGCTGGCCGATCCGCGTCGCGGTGTGCTCGCGCCTCCCGTGCAGGCGCCGGTGGCCGACCGTGACGCGTTGCAGCGGGCGATGAGCCGGTACGCCGCCATCGGCCGCGACGCCGAAGGGTTGTCGGTCGTCGGTTCGGTGCTGGATCTTTCGGTCGTCGAGAGTCCTTTGTGGACGCCTCGGATCGTCGAGGACGCGGCGCTCACCCTGGTGGCGGAGGCCTTGGTCGCGGCGGCCGCGCGCCGGACGGAATCCCGCGGCTGTCACGTACGGACCGATTTCCCCGAACGCGACGACGACAGCTGGCAGCGCGGTCAGCTCATCCGGCTCAGCCCGTCGGGGCAGCCGGTGCTGGCCGATCCGATCGCTTTGGAGGGTGTGGCATGAGCGAATTCTCCCCGTGGGTCGTCAAGGCGCTGGCCGATCACGGCCTCGACGTCGCCGACGTGCAGCGCGTCGTCACGACTGCGCTGGCTGAGGATCTGCGATATGGGCCCGACGCGACGACGAACGCCACCGTGCCCGAATCCGCGCGTGCGCTTGCCGAACTCACGCCGAGGACGGCCGGGGTGGTCGCCGGGATCCCGGTGGCGCTGGCGGTGTTCGACGTCGTGCTCGGTTCGAGCCTGGAGATCCTGGCCGCCCGTGACGACGGCGATCGGCTGACCGCCGGTGAGCCCGCACTGGTCGTGCGCGGTCCGGTGAGGGGCCTGCTCACCGCCGAACGCACCGCGCTGAACCTGCTGTGCCACCTGTCCGGTATCGCCACCGCGACCGCCGCCTGGGTGGCCGCGGTGGAGGGAACCGGTTGCCGGGTCAGGGATTCCCGCAAGACGCTGCCCGGCCTGCGGTTGCTGGAGAAGTACGCCGTCCGCGCGGGCGGCGGGGTGAACCACCGGCTCGGGCTCGGCGACGCGGTGCTGATCAAGGACAACCACGTGGTCGCCGCCGGTTCGGTGACCGCCGCGCTCGCCGCCGCGCGCGAGCACGCGCCCGAACTGCACTGCGAGGTCGAGGTCGACGACCTCGCCCAGCTGGAGGAGGCGCTCACCGCGGGCGCCGACGAGGTGCTGCTGGACAACTTCACGCCCGACGAATGCGCGAAGGCGGTCGACCGGCGTGACGAGGTTTCCCCGAAGACCCGCCTGGAATCCTCGGGTGGTCTGCGGCTCGACGTCGCGCGGGCGTACGCGGAGTCCGGTGTGGACTTCCTCGCCGTCGGGGCACTCACGCATTCCTCACCCGCACTCGACCTCGGGATGGACCTGCGCTGACCTCCGGCACTAGAATTCCCTTGTGTGACAAGGGGATTCTGGAGGAATGGTGGGCTTTGCCGGTAAAAGTGCCGTCGCGGGATGCGTCGGTTTCATGGCACTGCTCGGCACCCCCGTCCCGTCGACGGCGGTCGCCGAGCAGTGCGCCAACCCGACGGGCACCTACACCGCCGCCGTTCCGTGGGGCCAGCGGCTGATCGATCCGGTGCGGCTCTGGCCGCTGTCCCGCGGCACCGGCCAGCTGGTCGCGGTGATCGGCACCGGCGTCGACGGCGGCAACGGCCAGTTCGCGCCGGGGCAGCTGCTCGGCGGGCCGGGCACCGAGGCCGAAGACTGCGACGGCCGGGGCACGATCGCCGCCGGGATCGTCGGCGCGCAACCGGATCCGTCCACGACGTTCACCGGGATCGCGCCCGGCGCCAAGATCCTGCCGATCCGCTACACCCAGGTGAACGGCGGCGGCGATCCCGGGCAGCTCGCGGGCGCCATCGAAACCGCGCTGAACCGCGGCGCCGGGATCATCCTGATCGCCGTCCCGGCCGCCTCCGACAGCCCCGCGCTGACCGGCGCCGTCTCGCGCGCCAAGGAGAAGGGCGCGCTGATCGTCTCGCCCGCCGCGGGGACCCAACAGGGCCAGACGTCGTACCCGACGGCCACGCCGGGCGTGCTCGCCGTGGGTTCGACGAACCAGGCAGGCGAGGCCGTACAGACGGAATCCGGTTCGTACGTGGGGATTTCCGCGCCCGGCGCCGAGCTGGTCAGCACGTCCGCCGGCGCGGGCGGGACGGTGGCGCACCGGTGGCCGGTGAGCGACCCGAGCCTGGCCGCCGCGCACGTCGCCGGGGTCGCCGCGCTCGTGCGCGCGTATCACCCCGAGCTGTCGCCGGAGCAGGTCGTCGCGCGGCTGACGCTGACCGCGCACCGCGGTCCGAGCGGTGGACACGATCCCCGCCGGGGCTGGGGCGCGATCGACGCCTACGCCGCCGTTTCCGCCTCGATCCCCGCAGGTACACCCGGCCCGGGAGGGCCGCCGAGCGTCGGTCCGGACACCTTCGTGGTCCCCGCGGCGGCTCCGGCACCCACCAGGGCGGACAAGGTCTCCGGTGTGCTCGCCATCTCCGGGGTGGCCCTCGCCATCGCGGCGGGCGTCGTGGTGGCGGCGGTCCGGCGAGGCAAGCGCCGGGGCTGGAAACCTTCGCGATTCCGCGCCTCGTGAGCGGCAGCGGTGTACTGGGGGACACCGCCACCGCTCACGAGGTCTTTCGCGACCCCCTGGGGTTTTAGGGGACGGATACGCAGGCGGTCGAGCCCACGATGGCCACGCCGTCGCCGACGCGGGAGACGTGCACGTTGAAGTCGGCGCCGTCGCGGCTGAACTGCGCGATCAGCTCACGCGGGTTGCTGCGGTCGCGCCACTGCCAGCCCTGGCTCTCCAGCATGGGCAGGACGTCGTCGACGAGTTTGCGGATCGCGTCGGTCGCGTCGTCCACGCGGAGGCCGTACTGCCAGCAGAGCGACCGGCCCGGCTGGGTGGGGTCGCAGTCCAGTTCGCCTTCCACGGTGCGCTCCGCGGTGGTGCCGAAGGTGCCCGCGACACCGTCGATGACCGCCGTGAGGTCCTCGGCCAGCGGGTCGAGTTCGGTGTGCTTCGTGATCATGAACAGTCCCTCACAAGCCTCGTCCGACGCCTTCGATGACCATCTCGCGCAGCGAGCCGCCGGTGAAGCCTTCGTGCGTGACCGCGCCGCCCGTGATCACACCGTAGATGTTGTTCCACGAATCGGAACCCGGTTTGAGCACACCGCTGTGGGAATCGAAACCCCATTGCAGATCGCCGTTCGCGTCGCGGCCGGTTTCCAGTTCGACGACGCCGGGGAAGCGGTCGGGGTCCGCTCCGTGCCCGGCGCCGAGCCATTCGATGAGGCCGGCGTTGCCCTGCGCGACCACGATCGGGTCGAAGGGGGCCGTCATGGAGTACCGCTGCACACCGGCCTGGCTGGCCGGGAGGTCGCTCGGGCTCCAGATCCCGTGTCCCATGCCCGCGGACTCGACGTGCAGCACCTGATCGGCCTTCAGCCCGAGCTGCTCGGCGAGGCCCACGGTCGCGCCGCCATAGCTGTGCCCGACGGCGGTGACCACCACACCCGGTCCGGCGTGGCTGTCGATCTGGCCGCGCAGTTCGTCGCCGAACGCCTTGAGATCGGGCGCCATCGTCTGCGCGTAGTGCGCGGCCGGGCCTTCGGTGACGACGTTCTGGGGGAAGACCCCGTCGGCCCAGACCACCATCGCGGTCCGGCCGGTGGCGTCCGCGGCGACCAGGCTCTTGCCGAGGTCGGCGTAGCTCTGGAAGTTGTCGAACGAGGTGTTGACGCCGGGGACGAACAACCCGACGTTGCGGGTGCCCGGCTCGATGCGGCCGACCAGTTCGACGATGCGCCCGTTCCCGGACGGGTCGAACCGCAGGATCTGCCGGTCGTTGGCGAGGATGTCCTCATACAGCGCGATCCGCGTACGTGCGCTCGCGATGTCGTCGGCTTTCCCGCCCTGTGCCAGGAGGTTCGCGAGCCGCTCGCGTTCGGCGGTCAGGGCGTCGGTGACCTTCGTGCGGTTCTCGGCGATCGCGGTCGCCCACGAGCCGGTGTCGGCCGCGCCGCCGACGCCTGCCGGATTCCCGGCCTTGGGCAACGGGTTCTCCGGCATCAGCGACCGGTACGAGGCGGCGACCTGGACGTCGGCGCGCCGGTATCCGCCACCCGCGGCAGTCAGTCCCTGATGGATCACCGTCGCCTTGGTGATCTGGCCGTCGAGTTTGCCCGAGACGTCTTTGATCGTCTTGGTGTACGTGGCCGAAGCCGCGCTGGAAGCCGAAACCTGGCCGAACGCGGTCGCGGGGACGTTCTCACCCGCCAGCGCGGTCTGCGCCGTCTTGAGCACGCCTGCGCGCTGTTCGAGTTCGGCCGCCGCCGCTTCGAGCCTGGCGGGGGCGACTCGGTAACCGCCCGCACTGGATGCCATCACCGAGCCGCCTCTCCTGGTCGGGAAATCAGTACTGTTCGGGTTCTTCGCCGAGCACGGCGGGAGCGACCGGGGACGACTGACCCCAGACGTTCTCGGTCTCCACGAGCCACGGCGGGATCCGCCGTCCGGAACCCATGTCGCCGCCCGCGCCCATGCCCATCGGCATCATGGGCATCATCGGCATCGCGCCCTTGGCCGCCGCCGCGCCCGCGGCACCGGCCGCTCCGCCCGCGAGCCCGCTCATCGCGCTGCCCGAGCCGCCGTCGCCAGCCAGACCGGAGAACGCGGCCGGGGCCTCGCCGGGGCCGGAGAACCCGCCACCGCCGGCGCCGATCGCGCCACCGTCCAGCGACGGCGCGCCACCACCACCGACCGGGATACCGCCGCCGGCGCCACCCGCGGTCGCGCCCGCCGCACCGGCACCGCCACCCGCGGGCTCGCCGTTCTTGTCCTTGTCGTTCTTGCCGTTCGCCCACGCGGGCACCCGCGGCATGATCGAGCCGAACCGGCCGAACGCGGCGGCCGAGGCCGCGGCGAGACCGGCGGTGAACATGTCGCCGAACAACGGGTTCGACTTGGGCGGCTGGCCGGGCTGCCCGGCGGTGGGCGGCGTGGAGCCGTCCGAGGGCAGCGGATGCGTGTTGTCGCCCGGAACGACGCCGACGTTCGGCGTCCCGCCGATGTTGTTGCCGATCGAACCGCCAGGGGCCGTGCCGCCACCGGTGACCGGAGGCGGGGCGACGGCGTTCGGCGAGGCCGGAATCGACTCCTCGGCCGTGGAGTACTCGCCCGCGAGCTGCGTCATCACCACGATCGCCTTGCTGTGCGCCGCGCTGGCCGCGCCCGCCGCCTGCTGCTGCGCTTCGACGTTCGCGATGGCCTGCTGACGCTGCTGGGCGGCGTTGATGATCGTCGCCTGCGACGAATCCGGCGGCAGGAGCGGCGGATTGACGGCCAGCGCGAGATCGGCGGGGGAGACGTCCGGCACCGCGACCGGCGGCGGCATCTCCTTCTTGGCCTTCACCAGCGCGTCCGCCGCGTCCTCGAGGAGGTGGTTCATCGCGTTCGCGGTCTGGGCGACCTTGCGGATTCCGCCGACGAGGTCGGTGATCATCGTGTGGTACTTGTCGGCCGCTCCGCCGGTCCAGCTGGTGGAGAAGTCCTTCAGCTCGCCGGTCAGGTTCTCGGCCTGTTCGAACAGCCCGGAGCCGGTGGACTGCCATTTGTGGGCCGCGTGGCGGGCCGTGTTGGGGTCGCCCGCCTGAAGCATCGCGTAGAGCTGCTGGTGCGAATACGCGGCGAAGTTCGTGTGAGCGGTGTCGGTCATCCCTTGTTCCCCCCGCCGTTCGAGCCGCTGTTACCGCCCAGCACGCCCCCGAGGACGTTGAGCAGCGGATCGAGCAGCCCGGTCTGCTGGCTCGAGTGGTTCATGTCGCCCGCCACCGAATCGTCGGCCGCCGCGTAACCGTCGGCGACGGTCGTCGTGACGTCCTGCGCGAACGTGATCGCGCCCTTGACCTGATCCAGCAGGCCCTGCATCTCGGCGACGGCCGCCTGGTGCGCCTTGTTGAGTGAACCCGCCTCCCCGAACTCGCCGAACAGCAACGGCTGTTCGCTCAGGGTCAGCAGGAAGTCGTTCGGCTTGGACATCGCGTGGATCTGGGTCTCCAGTTCCCGCACGAAGTCCTTCAGTGATTCCAGATGGACGTAGTACGACTGGTCTTGCATTGATCCCGGCTCTCTCGAAATCGGCCATGCCAACAAGGGACGACTACGCGCAAAGCCGGCCGGCCGGTGCCGAGGGGGGTGAAAGCACCGGCCGGCCGACGGTTGGGGATCAGCCGGCGAACAGGCCCTGGTTGCGGTTCTCCAGGCTGTGCTGGAGATCGTGGGCGTCGCCGACCTTGCCACCGAACTGCGCGATGATCGCCACGATGTCCGCGGTGGCCTGGCGCAGGCGGGTTTCAGACGCACGGGCGGCCTCACCGGCGGAGCTGCCGGAGGCGTACCAGGTCTGGGTGATCGGCTGCAGGTTGGTGTGCAGCTGTTCGAGCTGTGAGGTGAGCGCCTTGGCCTTGGCGGCCAGCGAGGCCGAGCTGTGCTGCAGCGCGGCGAAGTTGATTTCGACGACGTCAGCCATGATTGGTGGTCCTCTCGCGGATCAGGGGTTCAGCCGGTGGATCACGGTCTGGTCGACGGTTCCGCTGACCCCGGTGAGGCTTTCCCGGACCTGCTCGTCACCCGAGTTGTAGTTCCGGTTGCTCTCGTGAACGAGGCGCGACATCGTGTTGAGCTCGTTCACGGCGATGGTCATCTTCTCCTGCAGGCGGCGCTGCAGGTCCCAGAACGCGACCGCCTGGTCACCCTTGTAGTTGTGCAGGGTCTGGGTCAGCTCGCTCTCCAGGCTGGCCATCGTGGTCTTGGCGTTCGACGCGGTTTCCTCGAACCCCTGGACGGCGCGCGCCATCGCAGCTGCGTCTGCCTGATATCCCGTACCGGTCATTGATGGGCCACCTCCTCTCATCTCGCTGGAAATCCCGGTGAGCACCAGGGGACGCCCTGTCTGCTCTTGTGAAGGACACGCTAGAAAAGAGGGGAGTGCGGTCAAACGGCACAACTGCCGGTCGCGGTGACGGCACTATTACCCACAGGTCGGCGGTAGGGCTTTCCCCACCCCCGATCAGGGGGAGTACTCCAGTGTCCGGATCGGAGCTTCCCGGCACGCTCGAATCCATGGTGGACAAGGGATCCAGGACAGTACTGCATCGCCCGCTGATGATCTTGGCGGCGGCGATGGCGGTGCTCGGCGTCATCGCGCTCGGGGGCCTGGTCTTCGACGATCGCAGCCTCGTCAACGCGCCCATTTGGCTCAAACCGCTCAAGTTCACGATTTCCGTGGGGCTCTACGCGGTCACACTGGCCTGGCTGATCGGGCAGCTGACCCGCGGCAAACGGCTCGGCTGGTGGCTCGGGACGGTGTTCGCGGTCGGCCTCGGCATGGACATGGCGCTGCTGTTCTGGCAGATCGCCGTCCGCGGGCGGACGCTGCACTTCAACCGGGAGACCCCGGTCGACCAGTGGATCAACAACATGGTCGCGAACGGCGCCTTCACCGGCTGGGCTGCGACGGCGGCCATCGCGATTCTCCTGCTGTTCCAACGTCTTCCCGACCGGGCGATGAACTCCGCGTTGCGCGCGGGTGCCGCGTTGTCGGTCGCCGGGATCGGGATCGCGCTGCTGATGTTCGGGCCGAACGAACAGCAAATGGCCCAGTTCCGCGCCGGCGAACGGCTGTCGGTCGTCGGCGCCCACGCGGTCGGCGTGCCCGACGGCGGACCGGGGCTGCCGGTGCTGGGGTGGAGCACGGTCGGAGGGGACATGCGGATCCCGCACTTCTTCGGCATCCACGCGATCCAGGTGCTGCCGTTGGTCGCTTTCGGGCTGCTCAAACTCGCCCGGCGGTATCCGGTGCTCGAATCGGAATTCGTGCGGCGGAACCTGGTGCGGACCGCCTCGGTGGGCTTCGCGGGATTGCTCGTGCTGCTCACCTGGCAGGCTCAGCGAGGACAGTCCATCGTGCACCCGGACTTCTGGACGCTGGTCGCCGGCACCGGGATCATCGCCGTCGTGGCGGCGGGTTCGGCGCTTTCGCTTCGGGCGAGGCGGCCGATGCACCAACTGGTCTGACGCTCAGTATGTCCACATTGGACCGGGGCCGTTCGCCGGCGAACGGCCCCAGCCGGTCGTCTCAGACTCCCGCGGTGGTGCGGATCCAGCTGCGGCTCGCCGCGACACTGGCGTAGTTCTGGGTGCCCTGCGGGTTCGTGCCGGAGTTGCTGCCGGTCGAGCAGACGCCGACCTGGACGCCGTTCGCGAGCTGCGGTCCGCCCGAGTCGCCGTGCCAGGCGGAACCGTTGATGCCGACGCTGGCGATGGCCTGGCCGCCGTACGCGTCGCTGCTGGTGCCGGTGATGCGGACGTTGGCCGTCTTCAGGACGCTCGAAGGCGGGTTGTTGCCCTGGGTGCGGCCCCAGCCGTAGATCTGGTTCGTGGTGCCGTTGGCCGGGTTCGCGGAGCCGAGCTTCATGTACGTCGTGCTGACCGCGGTCGTGAGGTGCAGCAGGGCGATGTCGCCGCTCGGGGCGGCCTTCTGCTGGTCGACGTCGGCCTCGGTGCCCTGGTTCAGGTTGACGTTGCCGACCTTGACGTGCATTCCGGGCTTGTTGAGGCAGTGCTTCGCGGTGAGGACCCACTGCGGCGCGATGATCGTGCCGGAGCAGTTGAAGCCGCCGAACGCGGTGGCGTCGTCCCAGTAGATCTGGGCGCCCCACGGCGCGGAGCTCACGGTGCCGCCGCCGATGATGTCCTGGCCCGCGTTCGCGGCGGGGGTGGCGGCAAGGGTCAGCGCCGCGGCGGCGCCCGCCACCGTTGCGACGATCTTGGACATACGCATGAATACGCCCTTCGGCCTGCGTCGGGGAAACCGTTTCGAGTCGAAACGGTTTCACCAAGTTAGGTCGCGGTAAGGGTTTTAGTAACCTACCGAAGTCGGTAACCGCCGTGAGGAATGTATTGGCGCGTCCGTTGTATCCGTTTTGCTGGAAAAGTGTTCGTCTTTAGGCTGTCGGAGTGACGACCAGGGTGATCGTGTTGAACGGCGGCTCCAGTTCCGGCAAATCGGGGATCGCCCGGTGCCTGCAAGCGGTGCTGCCGGATCCCTGGCTCACCCTCGGCGTGGACACCTTGATCGGCGCCATGCCCGCCGCGGTCGACGAGGGGATCGACTTCGCCGGGGACGGCGGGGTGAGCGTCGGATCCGGTTTCCGGCGGCTCGAGGATGCGTGGATGGCCGGTGTCGCGGCGATGGTGCGGGCGGGGGCCAGGGTCGTCATCGACGACGTTTTCCTGGGTGGCGCCGCGTCGCAGCAGCGGTGGCGCGACGCGTTGGACGGGCTCGAAGTGCTCTGGGTCGGCGTCCGGTGTGACGGTGCCGTGGCCGCCGGGCGGGAGACGGCGCGCGGGGACCGGGTCGCGGGAATGGCGGAGGCACAGGCCGGGATCGTGCACCGGGGCGTGGTCTACGACGTCGAGGTGGACACCGGAGTGAACGAGGCTCTGGCCTGTGCCAGGGTGATCGCCTCCGCTATTGGAAGGTGAGCTGCACCTTGACCAATTCGCCGCCCGTGGAGAAATCACTGCCGACGACCGAGCAACCCCCGCTCAAGGTCTTGCAATCGTAAGCGCGGTCGTCGAACGACATATGCCGGTAGACCGTGGCGGTGGTCGAGATGACGCCGTTGGCGTCCGCTGTCGGATATCCGATGACGTAACAGCTGCCGTCCTCGGTGGGGCATTCGAGCAGCAGGATCTGGCGGTTGGCGTCGAGGCCGCCGGCCGTGACGGTCACGGTCTGCTCGGCGGCGAGATTCGTCGACGGTGACACGGACATCGTCCAGGCTTGCGTCTGGGCCGTCGCCGTGCCGGACAGGCCGACGACGGCGATCGCCGCGGTGACCGCAGTGGTGACCGCGCTGGTGATTGCGCGCCTCGGAAGTTTCATAATTCCCCCTCGTGTCTGATTCGCTTTCCCAGCCTGCCGTCGTTATGCGAGAGGCGTCAACCCCTTCGATTCGTTATCACGCGCGTCACAATCGAGTGCGTCGGATTTCTGAGGCGGATGACAAGCGCCCGGGTATGGATTGCCTTGCGCGAACGGCTCCGAGTACGGTTCGGTTCGCTACCTCGATTCCGTTGGCTGTGAAGGATTTGAGCCCTATGACTCTGGCGAATCGACGCGCCTTCCGGCTGCTCACGGCCGGCGTGGTGCTCTCGCTGGGAGCCTTTTCGCTGAGCTCGGCTTCCGCCGCCCAGGGCGAGGTCGACGCTCCGCGTGCGGACGCGCCCACCATGGCCGCGGGGTTGAAGGCGTCATATTTCGTGCGGAATACCGTGTCGCGCATTGCGAAGCTGGGCTCTCAACTGGCTACCGGTGAGGGACGTTTCGATGGCACTGTAGACTCGGTGAAAGAAACCCTGACGGGTTCGATCACTCTGCCGCCCACTGTGAACGCGTATTTCGTGGCTTTTCGCTTCATGCCGGTGACGAGCACTGTCAGCCTGGTTTCCGAGGGCGACCAACACGGGGTATTGGTGAAGAACCCCGGCGACGCGGGTGTGGTGGCTCCCCGGCTTTTCCCGGACGGCAAGAAGTACCTGTCGGTGATCATCGACCTGACGCTCAGCCTCGGCCTTCGCCTGAGCGACACCAAGGTCGATGGCAAGGTGCTCGATCTGGGGCCTAATTGCAAAACGGCGGCTCCGCTGACGATCAAGGTCAAGGGGCTGACCGGGCTGCAGGACACGGCGCCGCCGACAGTGCTCACGAGCAGCTTCGAGATCCCGCCGTTCTCGGGGTGTGGGGTGCGGGAGGATCTGGACAAGCTGCTGACCGGCATGATCTCCGGGCCTGGCAACGAGATGAGCACCACGATCGCGGTGCGTTGTATCAGTACTTGTCCTGAGGGGTAGTTGTTCGTCGGGGTCGTGGCTGAGGCGCTGTTTCTTTGTGGTTGGTTTGTTGATGGACAAGGGTTTTGTTCGTGGGAGCGTGAGTCGGCCGATGGTCTCGGGCGGCTTGGCGCGTGGTCGCCGAGTCTCGGATCGGTGGTAGGTCTGGGCTCTTGTCGTGGTAAGACGAGGGCTCGGGACGCGGTCGTTCCGGGCCTTGCCCACGACGAAGGGCGTGTCGGTGTTGCCGCCCGGTATGTAGCTGAGTAGCCGTCAAGGTGCTGTGCCGCATGGCTTGCAGCCGGGCAGGCCGCATGGGTGCCGGTGTCACCGGCCGACATGCTCCCGGAGTGGCGCCGCACAGCTGCCAGGCCGGATTTGGGCTCGCCGGTGTCGCCGCCCGGAGTGTGTCCGGGTGGCCCCGAGTGTGTCTGCGCCGGTTAGAAGGGCGGGGTTTCGTCCTCCGGTTCCGGACGTGGATCGTGGAGTGGTTCAGGTGTCGCGCTGTAGCGGCGGCCGGTGGGGGTGGTGATGGTCATGCTGCCGTTGCCGGTGGGTTCTGCGGTCCAGCCGGGTTCTTCTTTGAGCATGTTGTGGATTTTGCAGGCGGCGTGGCAGTTGTGGTGGTCGGTGTCGCCGTTCCGCGCCCAGGTGGTGATGTGGTCGATCTCAGAGAATTCGGCGGGGCGGTGGCAGCCGGGGTGGGTGCATTCGCGGTCCCGCGCCTTGATCAGACGAGCGAGTGAGGCCGGGGGCCGGTAGGTGCCGGGGCTGGCTTCGAGGAGCTGTCCGGTGGTGGGGTCGGTGATCAGCCGGGACCAGGTCGAGCCGGGGGCGGCGGCGATCTCGCGGGTGAGCCAGCCGGGGATGGGTCCGTAACCGGCCAGTGTCGCGGGGTCCTCCCGCGCACCGGTCAAGGTCAACAGGTCGACATAGACGTGGACGTGCGCGCGGGGTGTGCCGTGGCCGTCCTCGGCGAGGAGTCGTTCGGCGAAGATGTCCGCACGGTGCTGATCGAGAGTGCGGGTCTTGTCGGTTTGGCGGCGGGTTTGGGCGGCGCGGGCCAATGAGGCGTAGATCGAGCCGGCCACTTCGGAAGGCAAGAAACCGCTGAGGGTGGACATGGTGTCGTCCTCGTGTTTTAACGAGACATGTCGCGACGCGCGCTTTCTCGCGGCCCGTACCCGATAGCCGTCGGGGTCGAACTTCTGCACGGCGTAACTCACCGATTTGCCGATCGCTCCGGGATCTCGCTCGGCGAGCCGTCCGGCCATGAAATCGTCCACCAGGGCGGCGACCTCATCGGAGACCTCGCGGGTCAGCCGGCAGACCTTCGACGCCTTGTGCAGATCGATGTCGCCCAGTTCCAGTGCCCGCAACGTGTTCGGCAACCGGCGAACCAGCGCGCACGAGGTTTCGACCAGCAGGAAAGCGTGATTGCGAGAGACCGAGAAGGCCAGAGCGACCTCCTCGGTCACCGATCTTCGCGATCCACCCACCGCGGCGAATCCGGCTAACGAACGCACCTGCCGGCCTTGTGCGCGGCGAAGCACGATCTCCTCGTCGTGGGCGGCATCGAGAAACTGAGCGGCTTTCGGATTGAAAGCAAGTGATTGGGTCATGACCAAGATCATACTCGAACATGAGTTCGACCGCCACTGACTCCGCGAGCCGGCTTCCGGGTGTGTCGAATCAACTCACTTAAACCCGACTACGCATCCCTAAACCCCTAGCAAAAGCAGGCAACCGCCAGTCCGGAGCGGCAAGCTCAGGCCGCCGGAAAGCCTCAAAGTCCATGCCCCGCATGGTGTTCAGAAGCTCCGCGCAATGCCGCTGATCGACGAGCTCCCCCTGTCCGGTCGTGACAGCGAGGTCGCCACCGTGGACGACGAATTCGGTGAGATGGTTGAGCGCGGTCAAATGTCCGGGTACGCGACCGAATCCTAAGTGGACGGTGGTGTGCAACGCGCCCGACAGTTCCCCGGCGAAGACCCGCATGCCGTCCACGAGGTGGTTGAGCTCGAAGCGGTTGTCCCAGCCGGAACAAGTGACGGTGCCGGCAATCGGTCGGCGTGAATGCCCTCGACGATGGCGGCGGTGACGTCGATGGCACTGTCGATAAGGTCGAACACGGCTACGGCATGTTCACCGTCAGAAACGTGACCGCGTGGCGGTCGCGAGCATCTACCGCCGTTGGGGCACTCTCGAAGACCTGACCGCCCACGCGGCCTTGACCTGGCTCACCACGAACCCACCGATCCCGGGCACCGGCAGTTTGGACGACGACCTACCGGCTCCTCGCCGAACGCGGCCGACAACTCCAGACGATGCTCGACCGCGCACGCGCCGGGGGCGAACACCCACCCGACGCCCTCGATGTGCTCGATCACATCCTGGCGCTCCTCGGCTCCGGCCCGCTCAAGCCGGACTGAGCGGCGCTCAGTCCTCCACCGGCTTCGTCCACGCCACCTGCACCAGCCCGGTCCCATGCCGCCGCGAGACCAGCACACCACGCCCGGCGGGCTGCGGTCCCGGCTTCACGTCGCCGAGCAGGGCCCCTTCGTCCCGCGAGCCGGACATCACGAGGCCGGGCGAACCCAGCTCCCGGATCCGTTGCAGCACGGGTTCGAACAGGGACCGTCCGGCGCCGCCACTGCCGCGCGCGATGACGAGGTGGAGGCCGATGTCCCGTGCCTGCGGCAGGAATTCCAGCAGCGGCTGCAACGGGTTCCGGCCGACGGTCGCGACCATCTCGTAGTCGTCGACGAGCACGAACAGCTCCGGACCGCGCCACCAGGACCGGTTCCGCAACTGCTCCGGCGTGACGTCCGCGCCGGGCAGCCGGTTCCGCATCGCCTGCTGGCACTGCTCGATCAGCCCGCTCAGCACGGTTTCCGAACCCGCGTAGCCGAGCAGATGCGAATCCGGTACCGCGCCCAGCATCCCGCGCCGGTAGTCGGCGACCACGATCGCCGCTTCCTCCGGGGAGTACTTCGACACGATGCCCTGCGCGATCGCGCGCAGGAGCGAACTCTTGCCGGATTCCACGTCGCCGAAGGCCACGAAATGCGGTTCGGTGGCGAAGTCGAGATGCACCGGCCGCAGATTCGATTCCGCGATGCCGAGCGTGACCTGCTTGCGCGGTCCGTCTTCCAGCGAGTCCAGCGGGACCTCGGCGGGCAGCAGCCGGACCTGCGGCGCCGCCGCGCGATTCCAGGCCGCCGAAATCCGGCGGTTCAGATCCAGCCCACCGGCGCCGACGGTGTCCGGCCGCTGGTCCGAGTCGATCCGCGGGAGCGCCGCGAGGAAGTGCAGCTTGTCCGCGGTCAACCCGCGCCCCGGCCGGTCCGCCGGGACGTTCTGCGCGATCTTGCGGTCGATCAGCGAGTCCGCCGGTTCACCGAGCCGCAGTTCGAACTTGGTGCCGATCGCGTCCCGCAACGGCGCCCGCATGCCCATCCACTGGTTGATCGAGACGACGACGTGGATGCCGAAACCGAGCCCGCGTGACGCGAGGCTGGTGATCTGCTCCTCCAGCTGCTCGTATTCCTGGCGGATCGTGGTCCAGTTGTCCACGAACAGGAAGACGTCGCCGAACTCGCGGCCTTCCGTACTCTCCCGGAACTCCGAGCGCCGCTGGCGGAACGTCGTGATCGACTCGATCCCGTTGGCGGAGAAGAACTCCTCGCGCTGTTCGAGCAGGGTCGTCAGCTCCGCCACCACCCGGCGGCACCGCTGGGCGTCGCGCCGCGTCGCGTAGCCGGACACGTGGGGCAGCCCGGCGATCGGTGCCAGCGCGCCACCACCCATGTCCAGCACGAACAACTGGACCTCTTCCGGTGTGTGGGTCAGCGCGAGCATCGCGGCGATGTCGCGCATCAGCGTGCTCTTGCCGCTCTGCGGCGCCCCGACGATCAGCGCGTGCCCGGCGGCGCCGGCGAAATCGGCCCACAGCATGTCGCGCCGCTGCTCGAAGGGCTTGTCCACCAACGCGACCGGGATCATCAGCTTGCCGTTGCCGCCCCAGCCCAGCGGGCACAGGCCGCGTTCGGGGTCTTCACCGAGCGGCGGCAGCAGCTGGTCCAGGGTGGGCGGTTCGGCCAGCGGCGGAAGCCAGATCTGGTGCGCCTCCGGGCCTTTGCCTTCGATCCGCGAGATCATCGCGCCGATGATCGTCTCGCCGGTGCCCTTTTCGACCGGTTCCTCGGCTTCGACGGTCACCGGGATCTCGACCGGTGCCAGCGTGAACGGCATCAGGCCGAGACTCCGGCCGTCCTTGCGCACGATCTTGCTGCGCGGCGGCAGTTCCCCCGAGACGTACGCGGCCTTGAGCCGGATGAGGGTGTCGTTGTCGGATTTCAGATACGCCGAACCCGGCACGGGCGGCAGCTGGTAGGCGTCCGCGACGCCGAGCACCGCGCGGCTCTCCGACGCGGAGAAGGTCCGCAGGCCGATCCGGTACGACAGATGCGAATCGAGCCCGCGCAGCCGTCCTTCCTCCAGGCGCTGCGAGGCCAGCAGCAGATGGATCCCGAGGCTCCGGCCCAGCCGCCCGATCGCGACGAACAGGTCGATGAACTCCGGCCGCGACGACAGCAGCTCGCTGAATTCGTCGATGATCACCAGCAGCGACGGCAGCGGCCGCAGGTTGACACCCGATTCCCTGGCCTTTTCGTAGTCCCGCACCGACGCGTAGTTCCCGGCGGCGTGCAGGAGCTCCTGACGCCGCAACAGTTCGCCGTTCAGCGCGTCCGCCATGCGGTCGACCAGCGCGAGGTCGTCGGACAGGTTGGTGATGACGGCGCAGGTGTGCGGCAGCCCGGTCATCCCCGCGAACGTCGCGCCGCCCTTGAAGTCGATCAGCGCGAGGTTGAGCTTCTCCGAAGAATGCGTGACGGCGAGCGCGGTGACCAGCGTCCGCAGCAGCTCGCTCTTGCCGGATCCGGTCGCGCCGATGACGAGGCCGTGCGGACCCATGCCGCCTTCCGCCGACTCCTTGAGGTCGAGGTCGACGGGCCTGCCTTCGGGATTGACGCCCAACGGGATCCGCAGCCGGTCCCGCGCCGAACGCGGTGCCCAGGTGACCGCGGTGTCGGTGTCGCGCGGATCGCCGATGCCGAGCAGCCCCGCCAGCCCGAACGTCGCCGACATCGGTGCCTCGCTGACCACGGCCGCCCCCTGGAACAGCGGCGTCAGCATCCGGGACAGCGCCTCGGCGGCTCCGCGGTCCAAGGTGTCCGGCTTGCCGAGGAACCCGAGCCGCTGCTCCGTCCCGTCGCCGACGACCATGCCGAGCTGTTCGGGACTCATGTGCAGGCTCAGCAGCCGTTCCGACGAGACCGAACGCGGCTGCTCGGTGCCGATCTCCACCACGGTGACGCCGAGCCTGCCTTCTTCGGCGACGAGCCGGGTATCGCCGTGGACGTGCCCGCCGTCGACGATCACGACGACATGCGGCAGGTCCAGCCGGGCGTCCGGCCGCCGGGTGAACGCGGGCCGGTCGGCGAGGTCGGGGCCGAGGAGATCGGCGAGCTTCCCGGAGTCCGCGTCGACGAGCCGTCGCGGGCCGGCGGCGTCGGCCGCGGTCGAGGCGACATGCGGCAGCCACTTCGCCCATTCCCAGTCGTGCAGCCTGTCGTCCTTGACGCACAACGCGATCCGCAGGTCACCGGGCGAGTGGAAGGTCGCGAGCTGGGTCAGCAGCGCCCGCGCCGTGCCGAGGGTGTCCGGACGGCGGCCGGACAGGCTGACCTGCGCGAACGACCGCAGCGAGATCGCGACCGGGAGCCCGTCCACCGTCGAGTACGTGCGGATGAAGTGCTTGAGGTTCGTCGAGCACACCGGGTCGAGGTCTTCCAGCGGCACGGTCTGCGGCGCCTTCAACGGTGTCGCCAGCCGCTGCGGCCCCGTCCCGACGCGCACCTGCCCGAACTGCGGATCGGATTTGCGGCGATCCCACAGCTTCCCCGTCTCGATGTACGCCCACAGATCCGCCGGGTCGGGCTGCAACGCGGCCATCGCCGCCCGCTGGTTGTCCGCGATCTCGCGGACCTGGCCGCGCAAACCGGTCAGATACCGCTGGTAGTCCCGGCGTTCCTCGTTGATCTGCGCCTTCTTCTGCGCGCCGCCGCGGCCGAGCGACATCACCACCATGCCCACCATCGCGGTGAGGAACAACGCGCCGAAGATGTAGGTCATCACCCCGCCGTCGCGTCCGATGTAGACGAACGACATGGCGCCCATGCCCAGCATCATCGGCATGAACATCAGCAGCTGCATGGCTCCGCCGGAGGAGCCCTTCGGCAGCATCGGCGGGGACTGCAGGACGATCTCACCGGGCTGCTCGCCCAGGGCCGGCAGGCGGTCGCGAGTGGCGCTCATCAGGGTCTTTCTGGCCGCTTGTGGGTAATCCTGCCGATCATTCTGGCCACTCGTGCCGCCCTTGCGGTGGGTACTTTTGCCGTCCGCTCACGTCTGGTGGCGAACTTACGCTGCTGGTCACGCAGACGTGGGGGAACGAGAGAAGGAGAGCCATGGTCGGCACGGGCGAGTACCGGGCGGAGCCCGAGGCCATGCGCTCGGCGGTCGGGAACCTGGGCGGCATCATCATGCAGGGCATCAACGTCGTCGCCGACCTCGAACGCACCGTCCTGCAGCCGATGTCGTTCGCCACGTTCGGCAGCGCGGTGGCGGCGGCCAACACGGCGATGCAGAGCCAGCAGGTGGTCGCGGTCCGCACCCTGCTCCAGCTGCTGCAGCAGATCAACGGCTTCATCAAGAGCAGCGCCGACGCGTACCAGGCCGCCGACGAGGCGGTCGCGGGCGGATACGGCGGCCGCCCCGGCGGCGGTGCCGGATCGACGTCTTCGTCGATCTGGGGGAACTCGCACGCCTCCGAGCTGGCGACACTGGCCATCAACGACAGCGCCGGCGCCAACGGCGAGCCGTCTTCGGTCGGCAACGTGCTGCGCTACCTGGAGGACGCGCGGCTGGGACAGCTCGGCGACCACCCGATCACCGACACGCGGTTCCACGGCGTCTCGGACTTCAACGACTGGCTGGCCGGTGACGCCGACAACCAGGCGCGGGTCGGGGTCATCGAGGTTTACGCGGGTACGGCTCGCAACTTCGGCGACGTGCCGGGCGGTGTGCACAGCGGCGACGTCGTCGTGGTCGAACCGCTCCTGTTCTCCGACAGCAAGCCGATCATCGCCATCGCCGGAGAGGGCGGGCTGCTCTACAACCACGGACTCGTCGAAGCGGACATCAACGGCCTGGCGAAGGTCAGCGTCTACCGCCCGGCTTCCGTCTGACTTCCGGCCTGAGGAGCGACATGCTGACTTACCCCAATTCCAGCGCGATGGACGCCACGGCGTCCTCGGGCGGGCCGATCACCATCCTGCCGCAGATCCTCACCGGCCAGCCGGAGCAGATCGCGAAGCACGTGCTCGAGGTGCTCAAGAAGGCCAACGAGTTCCTCACCATGTACAACGAGGTGACGAAGGCCGCCGAGCAGCTGGGCAAGATCTGGTCCGGCGGCGCGTCGGACTCCGCGCTGAAGAAGATCACCGATTCCCTGAACTCGCTGACCAAGATCATCCAGGTCGTGCAGAAGGGTGCCGAGCTGCTCGGCATCGCCGGGACGCTGATCAAGACCGCGCAGACCGCGTACAAGGCGGTGGTCTCGGCGGTGAACCCGACGGTCGCGGGCCTGATGTCGAATCCGTGGACCTACGGCGCCGCGGTCGCGCTTTCCACCGCCACCAGTGCTTCGCTGCGCGCGTTCATCACCGCGATCGGCGCGCTGCTGAAAGCGCTCGGCGTGGTCGACCTCGCCAACCAGATCACCCAGATCGCCACCATCATCGGCGAGGTCCAGAAACTGTTCGGACACAACGACGCCGGTGACAACGGCGCGGCGGGCAACTCGGCGGTCTCCGGCACCCCGGTCACCAACCCGCAGGCGCCGGGTTCGGTCGCCAGCGGTTCGGGGCAGGCCGCGATCGGTGGTTCCGGTGGCGGCGCGGGCGGTGGTTCGACGCCGGGCGAGACGCCGCCGTTCACCCAGTACCGGCCGCCGGCGTTGGGCGGCAACGGATCCCAGGGCAACTGGCCGGGTGGCGCCGACGCCTGGATCCCGGTGGACAGACCCTCGGGCGGCGGCGCGGGTTCGCCGGGCTCGTTCCCGGGAGCGGGCGCGGGTGCGGGCTCGGGGAACACCGTCACCATCACCACCGACCTGAGCACCGGCAAGTCCACCGTGCAGGCGCCGGGTGGTCAGGACATCGATATCGACATCGACATGAACTACGGCGGCAAGCATTTCGAGCAGCACATCGACATCGACGCAGGCGCGGATTCACCGGCGAAGGGCAGGTAAACCGTGTGGGGGAGCGGTGTGGTCGACGCTTCGGGCGTCGTCAGCTCGATCCTGTCGAATTACCGGCGGCTCGTGGTCGAGTACCAGCGGCGGGTCACCGGTGACCCTTCGGCGCTGACCGCGGCCGGTCAGCGGTGCGGCGACCGGGCGTCGACGGTTTCCGGCCGGGCGGACGAGATCGGCAAGGCGTCGAAGGCGCTCAACGCGTCTTGGGAAGGCGACGCCTACACGGCGTTTTCCGTCTCCGCCACGAAACTGTGCCAGGAACTCGGCGAGCTCGGCGCGAAACTGAGCGACCAGTCGAACCGGCTGCGGGCGGGAGCGCAGGCGCTGCAGGGCGCGAAGTCCTGTGTGGACTCGATCCTCGCGCAGTTCGACCAGTACGCCGCGCAGCTCACCAGCCAGGCGCGGACGGCGAACGCGAACGCGGTCAACGCGTTCATCTCCGCCGCCCGCCAGCTCGGTGAACGCGCCGCGCAGGCGGCGCAGGAGATCGCCGACGAGCTGAGCGAGGAACTCGCGCGGCTGTTCCCGCCGGAGGGCACCGGCCGGATCGAGCACGAGCTCGGCAAAAGGGGCCGCGGCCCGTTGTACTGGCTCAACGGCGAAGCGCTCGACGGCCGCAAGCGCCCGCGTTCGCATCCTTCGTGGTTCGGCAATTCCGGCTGGAAGAAGCTCACCTGGGACGGCCTCGAAGGCACGCGCGCCCCGCGGGCGGGCGACACCCCGTTCGGCAGGCCGAAGCCGGAGAGCCTGGGCGAAAAGGCCTGGGGCAACACCGAGATCACCTACGCCAAGTGGAAGCAGGAGCAGGACGGCTTCACCCCGGGGTGGGACGCCAAGATCTCCACGCAGGGCTGGGACTTCAAGGCGTCCGGGCACGCCGAATTGGCCGCCTTCAAGGAAGAACTCGAAGGCAAGAAGGAATGGGGCGTCGCTTCGGCCAGTGCCAAGGGGACCGCGTTCGTCGGCGGTGAGGTGAACGGATCGCTGCAGGCGGGCGCGCACGGGGTCG
Source organism: Amycolatopsis sp. CB00013 (assembly GCF_001905755.1). Classification (NCBI taxonomy): domain Bacteria; kingdom Bacillati; phylum Actinomycetota; class Actinomycetes; order Pseudonocardiales; family Pseudonocardiaceae; genus Amycolatopsis; species Amycolatopsis sp. CB00013. Next base: position 89,828 of record NZ_LIWC01000007.1, read on the forward strand.
GCGTGCACGCCAACGCCTTCGTGGGCGGCAAGATCGAAGGCGAGCTCGCGGCGGACGTGGCGGGCGTGGGCGTCGGTGCGAGCGGCACCCTCCAATATGGACTCGGCGCGCAGCTCGACGGCCAGGCCGTCTACGACGCCGGGCATATCAAGGTCAACTTCAAGGCGGGTGTCGCGCTCGGGCTCGGTGCCGGGATCGGCGCGAAGATCGACATCGACCTGCCGAAGATCGCGGACACCTTCGGCGAGTACGGCGGCGCTGCCGTCGACGCGGTGAGCGGTGCGGCCGGCCAGGCGGCCGACGCCGTCGGCGAGGCATGGGACGACGCGATCTCCTACGTGGGCACGTGGTGACGGGGATGAACGACATGGCGACACAGGACCGGGTCTCCCTTCCGCTCGGCTTCGACATCCCCGACGGCTGGGTGCCGGTCGAGCCGTCGTCCGTGGGTGCCGAGGGCGCCGTCTTCGTGGCGGTGCATCGCGGGACCGCGTCGGAGTTCACCCCGAACATCACCCTGAGCGTCGGGCAACGCCCGGACCAGGCGCAGATCACCGACATCGCCGACGAGGCCGTCGAACGCCTCGGCCGGTCCATGGCCGCGCTCGAAGTGGTGCGGCGCAAGGTGATCGGCACCGGCATCGCGCCGGGTGTGACGCAGGTGCTGCGTATCCGCACCGGCGAAGGACAGGACCTCGTCCAGACGCAGGTGCAGCTGACCGTGCCGGGGGCGAGCCCGGCCGAGCGGCTGATCCTCGAGATCGCCTGCACCGCGACCCCCGAGGCGGCCCGCGGCCTCGGCGACGACTTCCGGCGGTTCGTGGGCAGTGTCCACGTCCGGCGGGATACCACCGCAGATGAAGGAGAAGACTCGTGACCACCGACCCCTACGCCATGCCGGACATGGACGAGTTGCTGGACCAGGTCCGCAAGCAGACCGAAGAGGTGCAGCGCATCCAGCGTTCGGTCGAGGCGATGGAGGTCAAGGCGCACTCCCGGCAGAACGAGGTCACCGTCGTGCTGCGCGGGGACGGCCGGTTCACCTCGATCGACATCGACCCGCGCGCGGTGCGTCAGTACGACGCGCGCAACCTCTCGGAGATCGTGCTGGAGGCGGTCAACAACGGGCTGCAGAAGCTGGCCGAGGCCAGCAGCGCGAAGTTCGCCCCGGTCATCGAGTCCGCCAAGTCGATCGAAGCATGACGGCCGCGATCGCGGGCTCCACCCGGCGCGTCACGGTGGTGACACCGCGGGCGCGCGTCGATGTGGCGCTGCCGCAACAGAGCACGTTCGCCGAACTCGTCCCGCAACTCGTGCGGCTCGCGGGTGCCTCGGGGCAGGCGTCGGCCGAACATCCCGGCTGGGTGCTGTCCCGCCTCGGCGGCGCGCCGCTCGCGCTCGGGCTCACCGTGGCCGCCGCACAGGTGCGCGACGGCGAAGTACTCCATCTGACCCCGCGGGAACGCCCGCGGGGTCCGCTGCTGTTCGACGACGTCGTCGACTCGATCGCCAGCGTCGCCGAGGCGGGCACCGGCCGCTGGGGACCGTCGGTGGCGCGCAAGGCGGGCATCGTCGCGTCCGTGGTGCTGCTGCTCGCCGGTGGGCTGCTGGTGCAGGCGGCGGCGTCCGGGAGTGTGCTCGCGCCGATCGGGACCGGGCTGCTCGCGCTGGTCCTGGTGCTGGGCGGCGGCGCGCTGAGCCGCGCGTACGGCGACGCGGAGGCCGGTGCCGCCGGTGCCCTCGCCGGGGTCGGCGCGGCCCTGCTGGCCGGGATGTCGATCCTGTCGCCGCATCCGCTGTTCTCCCTGTCGGCGGGACCGCTGGCCGCCGGGCTCGCGGTGGTGACCGTGTACGGCGTGATCGCGGCCGTTTCGGTGGCGGATCGGTTGCCGTGGTTCGTCGCGGTGACCGTCGCGGCCGGACTCGGCGCGATCACCACCGCCGTCGTCCTGCTGGCCGACGTCCGCCCGGTTTCGGCGGCCGCCGTGGTCGCCGTCGTGGCGACGGCACTGGCCGCGGTGGCGCCGATGATGGCGCTGCGGCTCGGCAGGCTGCCGCTGCCGCGGGTGCCGGACGACATGGACTCGTTCCGCGCCGACGAGAACCCTTCGCTCGGCGAGGACATGGTCGGCGGGACGACGTACGCGCAGGCGTTGCTGACCGGGCTGCTCGTCGCGCTCGGGCTCGTCGTGGTCTCGGCGTCGGTGGTCCTGTCGTCGTCCGGCGGGGCCTGGGAAGCGGGGCTGTGCGCGCTGCTGGGCCTGGCGCTGATGCTGCGCTCGCGCGCGTTCGCCGGCCGTTCGCAGCGGCTCGTGCTCGTCGGTTTCGGCGCGGCGGCCTTGGCAGCGGCCGGTTTCTGGCTCGCCGCGGGTGGTCCGCGCTCGTTCGTCTTCGCCGCCGGCTGTGCCGTCGTCGTCGCGGCGGGCGTCTGTCTCACCTACGCGACGCGTGTCGCGAAGGGACGGCGTTCCCCTTACTGGGCAAGGACTCTCGATATCGTCGAGTTCCTGGTGCTGCTCTCGCTGATCCCGTTCGTCGGCATGATCGCGGGCGTCTACGAGGCCGTGCGAGGCTGATCCCTCTTCCCGCATTTCGTCCTCTGAATGCGGTCGTTGCGCGACGCAACGACCGCATTCAGAGGACGAAATGCGTCACGTCCGTGGAGGATTCCTTCCCTACCCTCAGAGAAGAAAGGAACCCTCCACGGACCGTCCCCTCAGTTCTCCAGCGCCAGCGGCAGGGTCCGCCGGACCGCAGCCGCGTGCCGTCCGTGCAGTGGGGTCACCGCGATCCCGTTCGGCCGCACCGTTTCCGCGCCCGGTCGCCCGCCGACCCGGATGGTCACCTCGGACTTCTCGCGCCCGCCGGGGGAGCGGTACAGCGTGTACGAAGTCGCGGTGAACGCCGAGCCGGGGACGTGAAGGTCCAGTGTCCGCGCGAGATCCCGCTCGGACCGCGGCCGGTAGCAGACCTGCGACGCGCCGCCCCAGTCCCAGGAACGCCAGCCGTCGACCGGCGCGCCCTGGCCGCTGCCGAGCGCGACGCGCAGGTTTTCCGCCACTTCACCGGCTTCGAGCACGGTGCTCTCGAACCCGGCTTCGGCCAGCGCGCCCATGAGGGACAGCGCCGCGCAGGCGGTGCTCCGCAGCGCGCCCAGTTCCCCGCCGCCCCTGGCGAGCGCCGCGATCGGCGCGTCCTCTGGCCGGTACCGGACGGTGAGCCAGCGGACGCGCAACACCGACTGTCCATTAGGGACTGTCCAGGTCAGCAATTGCGCGCTGGACAAAGGGATTCCGGTGTTCGTGTACGCGTCACGCAGGATGCCGACGAGCAGGTCCGGCGTCGGCGCCACGGCACCGGGGGTGAGCCGGACGATGGCGCTCCATCCCTCGCTCACCTCGGCGACGCCGAACCGGTTGCCCGCGCGGTCGACGTGCTGACGCACCCGGGCCGGTCCGGCGAGCCGGTGCAGCGGATCGGGGACTTCGTGCTTTTCCCGGCGCTTCAGCCGGTAACCGGCCCAAGTGAGCAGCCAGCCCGCGGCATGGCGTCCGGCGAAACGGACCGAAGTCGTCAGCACGAGGACGCCGGCGACGGCGGCGATGCTGATCCGCGCGGCCTGCGGGATCCCGTCGACGGTGAAGGCCAGCAGGATCGCGATCCCGGCGATCTCCCAGAGCGCCGCCTGCAGCGGGCGGACCGGCAGTAGCCAAGGCAGTGGCGCCGCACCCGCGACACCTCGCGCGGGAGCGTGTTCCTGGGCCGGGCGGGCCGGGGCATCAACCGACAAGGACTTCCCCTTCTCCGTGCACGCGCCCGACGGTAACCCCGCCCCGCGCGGGGGAGGGGCGTAAAAAATACCCTCACCGCGAACCTGGGCCGGACCTAACGTGAGCACCCTCGAAACGGGTGGGCACGAACGGCGGGGGACGGGAGCGTGTGGACGCAGCGGGACCAGATCCAGGCCTACCAATTCCTCCGCAGGAGACTGGTTTCGGCACTGGTCTCGGCTGACGCCAACCATCCGGTCGCCCCGAGCCGCAGGCTCGTCATCGGCACCCTGTGCGGACTCGGCGTGGCGTTGCTGGTCACCGCGGTGTTCGGCGTGATCGGCCTGCTGAACCCCTCCGGCGGCAAGGACTGGCTGGCGGGCGGCAAGGTGATCGTCGAGGAGGGCACCGGCGCGCGCTACATCCTCGGCCAGGACGGCGCTCTGCATCCGGTGCTCAACTACGCCTCCGCGCGGCTGATGGCGGGCGGCAACGGCGAGGCCACTGTGACCGTCCCATCGGACAAGCTCGCGAAGGCGCCGAGGGGTTCGCAGATCGGCATCCCCGGCGCCCCCGATTCGCTGCCCGCGGCGGCCGCGCTCGTGAACACCCCGTGGACGAGCTGCTCGCGCACGACCCAGGACGCGCCCGCGTCGGCCGAACCGGAGACGACGGTGCTTCTCGGCGCGCCCGCCGCCGGGATCGACCTGCCGAGGGATCAGGCCGTCGTGGTCCGCGTCCCCGAGGGGGAGCGCTACCTCGTGACGGCCGGGCGCCGCTACAAGCTCACTTCCGAAGCCGCCACGGCGTTGCAGTTCGACACCTACCCGGCGATCGCGGTGTCCTCCCGGTGGGTCGGCACCGTCGCCGCCGGACGCGATCTGGCCTACCGCGCGGTCGACGACGCCGGGCGGCCCGGCCCGAAGGTCGGCGGCGTCTCGACGAAGGTCGGCTCGGTGCTCGGCGTCATCGACGCGATGGCGTCGCCCAACGACGCGACGTCGTACTACCTCGTCCGTGCCGAAGGGCTCGAACCGATCGGCCAGACCGAGGCGAGCCTGCTGATCAACACCCCGCAGAACGCCGACGCCTACACCGGCGTCCCGGCGCCCGTCGCGGTGCGCGCGGCCGACGTCGCCGCGGTGGCGAAGGTCGGCACGGCGAGGGCGGGCGGGGCCGATCCCGCGGAGTATCCCGACCGGATCCCGCGAAAAGCGCCCGTTACCGGACAGTCCGTGACGTTATGCGCACAGGGTTCTCGAATCGTTATCTCCGCACAGGTCCCGTTGCCGCAAGGTGCGAAGGCGATCCCGGTGACGGCGCGGACGGACGCGTTGGTCGCCGACGCCGTCTTCGTGCCCCCGTCGGGGGGCGCGGTGGTGGCGGAATCCGGTTCCGGCACGGTCTACGTCGTCACCGACACGGGCCAGAAGTACCCGGTGGCGAGCACTGAGGCACTCGCTTCCCTCGGCTACGGCCAAGCCGAACGGCAACCGGTTCCGAATGGATTGCTGGCACTGGTTCCGCGCGGTCCCGCGCTGGATCCGGCGCAAGCGGGTCGTGCGGTGTCCGCGGCGGGTGGGACGGGGTGATCGGGAACGTGCAGGTGACCGAAGACAGGCCGGAGACCGACCGGGTCGACGTCGCGGTGATCGAAGACCATCCGTTGTACCGGCACGCCGTCGTCCGGGTCCTCACCGAGGCCGAAGGCATCGAACTGGGCGCGGTGGTCGATTCGGTCGCCCGGTTCCACGTCCACCCGCAGCCGCCCGGCAGCGTGGTGCTGCTCGACCTCGGCCTGCCGGGGATCGCCGGGGCGGCGGCCGTGCTCCAGGTGTGCGAACTGGGGCATCACGTGCTCGTGGTGTCCGCGCAGGCCGAGCCCGAGCAGGTGCTCGGCGCGATCGCGGCCGGTGCCAAGGGTTTCCTGTCCAAGGACGTCGACGTCGACGAACTGCTGACCGCGATCAGGACGGTCGCGCGCGGCCGGGCCTACGTTTCCGCGGTGGTGGCCGGAATGATCATCAAGGACAACGCCGACCGTCCCGTGGCGGCTCCGGACGTCGCGCTCTCCGCGCGGGAGAAGCAGGTGCTGCGGCTCGTCGCGGCGGGCGAACGCGACGTCGACATCGCCCGCATCCTGGGCATCGGAGTTCGGACGGTCCGCGGTTATCTGGACCGGATCCGTGACAAACTCGGAGAGAGAAGGCGGGCCGGTCTGGTCCGCAAGGCCATCCAGCTCGGGCTCGCGTCTCCGCCGGAGGTGCCCGGTCCGTCTCGGCCGGTCGCGCCCCGCGCCGACGCGGGCGGATTCGAAGGACGCCGGTGAACGCAGACGAGCAGCAGCCGAAACGCGGTAAAACGATCAACGTCGGGGTGATCGAGGATCATCCGCTGTACCGGGACGCCGTCGCGCGTGTCCTCACCGAAGCGCCCGACATCGAGTTGGGCGCCGTCGCGGACTCCGTCGCGCGGTTCGCCGTCCAGGAGCAGCCGCCCGGCAGCGTGGTCGTCCTCGACCTCAAGCTGCGCGGTGTCCAGGACGCCGCCGCGGTGCTCGAGGTGGGCCAGATGGGGCACAAGGTGCTCGTGGTGTCCGCGCACGCCGAGCAGCCCGAGGTCCTGGGCGCCATGCAGGCCGGGGCGAAGGGCTTCCTGTCCAAGGACGTCGACGGCGACGAACTTCTGCGCGCCATCCGCACCATCGCCGACGACAACGCGTACGTGTCGCCGACGTTGGCCGGGATGATCATCCAGGACAGCGAAGACCGCCACGCCGGGCCCAAGATCGTCCTCTCCGAGCGGGAGAAGCAGGTCCTGCGCCTCGTCGCGGCCGGCGAACGGGACGTCGACGTGGCGGAGATCCTGAACATCAGCGTGCGGACCGTGCGGTCCTACCTCGACCGGATCCGGGACAAGACCGGCGAGCGGCGGCGCGCCGGCTTCGTCCGCGTGGCGATCCGGGAAGGCCTGCTGCGCTAGACCCCCTCCGCGTTTCGTCCTCTAAACGCGGGGGCCGAGAAGTTCACCCGCAGTGTGTACACCGAACTGGACGCGGTGATGAACAGGTCGTTCCGCCGCGGCCCGCCGAAGGTCAGGTTCGAACAGACCTCCGGCACCCGCAGCTTCCCGATCCGCGTGCCGTCGGGTGCGAAGCAGTGCAGGCCGTCGTGCGCGGCGGCCCAGACCCGCCCGGCGGCGTCCAGGCGCACGCCGTCGAAACCGCCGGCGTCACTCGTCGCGAAGACCTCGCCGCCGGAAAGCCGGCCGTCGTCCACCGAGAAAACCCTGATGTGGCTGGGATTCTGCCGCGTGTCCGCGATGTAGAGCAGCGACTCGTCGAGCGAGAACGCCAGCCCGTTCGGGCGCGAGAAGTCGTCCGCGACGATCCGCACCGAACCGTCCACCGGATCGACGCGATAGACGTGACAGGCGCCGATCTCGCTCTCGGCTTGATGGCCCTCATAATCGCTGTCGATGCCGTAACTCGGGTCGGTGAACCAGATCGCGCCGTCCGAGGACTCGACGACGTCGTTGGGGCTGTTGAACCTCTTGCCCTGATAGGTCTCCGCGAGGACGGTCGTCGTGCCGTCGTGCTCGGTGCGCGTCACCCGGCGGTTGCCCTGTTCGCAGCTGACGAGCCTGCCCTGCCGGTCGACGGTGTGCCCGTTGTGGAATCCGGCGGGCTCGCGGAACACCCCGACCGCGCCCGTGGTCTCGTCCCAGCGCAGGACCCGGTCGTTCGGGATGTCGCTGAACACCAGGTACCGCCCGGCGGGGAAGTAGGCGGGCCCCTCGGTCCACCGGCAGCCGGTGTGCAGCCGCTGCATCCACTCGTCCCCGTTGACGCGGGCGAACCGCTCGTCGAGCATTTCGAACTGCGCCTTGACCATGTCCATGAGAACCCCAGTGTTCTGAATGAGATATTGCGATCATCATGAACCGCCGAACTTGATATGGTCAACCCATGGATGACGTGGATCGCATGTTGCTCACCGCCTTGCAGCAGGACGCGACTCAGGCGTACGCCGCGCTCGGCAAGGCGGTCGGGCTGTCCGCGGGCGCCGCGCACGAGCGGGTCCGCAAACTGCGCGAACAGGGCGTCATCCGGCGCACGACCGTCGATGTCGACCCGGCGGCCGTCGGCCGGGGCGTGATGGCGTTCGTGCTGGTCGAGGCGGGCTCGTGGATGGGCGATCCGCCGACCAAGGCGGCGCTGGAAGCGCTGCCGGAGGTCGTCGAGGCGCACATCATCGCGGGCCCGGCCTCGCTGCTGGTGAAGGTGCGCACGCCGACCACCGAAGAGCTGCAGGCGTCCTTGCGCAGGCTGTACGCGATCGAGGGCGTGACCGGGACGCAGACGATCGTGGTGCTCGAATCCTTCTTCGAGCGCTCGGTGGACGCTACAGGCGACGGTTCGCCAGAACCCCCGTCGCCGCCCGGGCCTTCCCGCTGACCGCGGGGTCGATGTCGACGATCACCAGTTCCGGCCCGGCGCCCAGCTGGGTGTGGAGGCGGCCGAAACCGTCGGACACCGTGGAGTAGCCGATCCCGGTCGGCGCCTTGGGGTTCACCGGGGTCGAGGTCGTGGCCGGATCGGCCTGCCCGCAGCCCAGCACCCAGCAGCCGGAGTCGAGCGCGCGGGCGCGCACCAGCACCTCCCACTGCTCGCGTTTACCCTCGCCCGCGCCCCAGGACGTGGGCACGAGGACGATGTCGGCGCCGTCGTCGGCCAGCTTCCGGAACAGTTCGGGGAAGCGGATGTCGTAACAGGTCGCGACGCCGAAGGTCACGCCGTCGACCTCGAAGGTGGCCGGGGCGGTACCCGGGGCGACCGTGTCCGACTCGGCGAACCCGAACGCGTCGTACAGGTGGATCTTGTCGTAGCCGAAGTGATGTCCGGCGCCGGTGACGAGCAGCGTGTTGCTCACGCGTCCGTCGGGGGACGGCGTGAACATGCCCGCGACGACCACGACGCCGTGTTCGTCGGCGAGTGCCGCCACTGTGGACGCCCAGGGACCGTCCAAGGGTTGCGCGACGGGCGCGAGCGGGATGCCGAAGCGCGCCATCGCCGCCTCGGGGAACACCACGATCCGCGCGCCTTCGGCCGCCGCGGCCGTCACGCCTTCGCGAATCAGCTTCAGGTTCGTCTCGGGATCCTCGGCCGCCGTGAGCTGGCACAACCCGATTCGCGGCACGGAGGCCTCCCTCATCGTGGGATCGCTGGTCACCACCCCAGTGTGCCTGCTCGGCGCGATCCGGCCACCTCGTACCCTTGACCCATGCTGAACCGTACCGACCTGCGTGGACAGGTCCCGTCCGTTGCCGAACTCAGGAGCACGCTCCCGCGTGCCGAGTACGACGTGGACGCGGCGCTGCATCACGTACGGCCGGTGGTCGAGGCGGTCCGCGATCGCGGCGTCGACGCGGTCCTCGAGTACACCGAGAAGTTCGACAAGGTCCGTCCCGCCGGTGTCCGCGTGGCCGCCTCGGAACTCACCAGCGCGCTCGCGAACCTGGACCCGGCCGTCCGCGAGGCGCTGGAGGAGTCCATCGTCCGCGCCCGCAAGGTCCACGGCGATCAGCGCCGTCAGGACGTCACGACCGAGGTCGTCGACGGCGGCACCGTCACCGAGCGCTGGATCCCGGTCGAGCGCGTCGGGCTGTACGCGCCGGGCGGGCTCGCGGTGTACCCCTCGACCGTGGTGATGAACGTCGTCCCGGCGCAGATCGCCGGCGTCGGCACGCTCGTGCTGTGCTCGCCGCCGCAGGCCGCGTTCGGCGGGCTCCCGCACCCGACGATCCTGGCCGCCGCCGAACTGCTCGGCGTCGACGAGGTCTGGGCCGTCGGCGGCGCGCAGGCCGTCGCGCTGCTCGCGTACGGCGGCACCGACACCGACGGCACGACACTGGAGCCCGTCGACATCGTCACCGGGCCCGGCAACATCTACCTCACCGCGGCCAAACGGCTGCTGCGCGGCATCATCGGCATCGACTCCGAGGCGGGCCCGACCGAGATCGCGATCCTCGCCGACGAGACCGCGGACCCGGTGCACGTCGCCGCCGACCTGATCAGCCAGGCCGAACACGACCCGCTCGCCGCGAGCGTGCTCGTCACCACGTCCGAGGAACTCGCGGACGCCGTCGACAAGGAGCTCACCGGTCGCGTGGCCGCGACCAAGCACTCCGAGCGAGTGACGGAGGCCTTGGGCGGCAAGCAGTCCGGCATCATCCTCGTGTCCACTGTGGACGACGGGATCCGGGTCGTGGACGCGTACGCGGCGGAACACCTGGAGATCCAGACCGCGGACGCGCGTGCGGTGGCGGCCCGTGTGCGCAACGCCGGCGCGATCTTCGTCGGGGCGTACGCGCCGGTCTCGCTCGGCGACTACTGCGCCGGGTCCAACCACGTGCTGCCCACCGGCGGGTTCGCGCGGCACTCGTCCGGGCTTTCGGTGCAGAGCTTCCTCAAGGGCGTGCACGTCGTCGACTACAGCCAGGACGCGTTGCGCGAGATCGCCGGCCGCGTCGTCGCGCTGGCGAACGCCGAAGACCTGCCCGCGCACGGCGAGGCCATCACGGCGCGGTTCGAGGGGGAGCGGTCATGAGCATCGGCGAGGAGATCACGCTCGACGCGCTCCCGCTGCGGGAGGACCTGCGGGGCAAGACCCCGTACGGCGCACCGCAGCTCGACGTGCCGATCCGGCTCAACACCAACGAAAACCCGTATCCGCCGCCGGACGCGCTGGTGGCCGACGTCGCCGAGGCCGTCCGCGCCGAGGCCGCTTCGCTGCACCGGTACCCGGATCGCGACGCCGTCGCGCTGCGCCAGGACCTCGCGGACTACCTCGCGGTGTCCACCGGTGTGCTGGTGTCGGAGTCGAACGTGTGGGCCGCCAACGGATCCAACGAGATCCTGCAGCAGATCCTGCAGGCCTTCGGCGGTCCCGGCCGGTCGGCGCTGGGCTTCGAGCCGTCGTACTCGATGCACCCGATCATCTCGGCGGGCACCCGCACCGACTGGCTGCCGGTGCCGCGCCGCGACGATTTCACGCTCGACACCGAGAAGGCCGCCGCGCTGGTGGGCGAACGTCGTCCGGACATCGTGTTCGTGACCAGTCCGAACAACCCGACCGGCGGGTCGATCCCGTTCGAAGAGTTGCGCGGGCTGCTCGAAGCGGCGCCGGGCATCGTGGTGGTCGACGAGGCGTACGCGGAGTTCTCGTCACAGCCGAGCGCTGTCGAGCTGATCGAGGAGTACCCGGCGAAGCTGATCGTGTCGCGCACGATGAGCAAGGCGTTCGCCTTCGCGGGCGGACGGCTCGGCTATCTCGCGGCGGCGCCCGCGATCGTCGACGCGCTGCAGCTGGTGCGTCTGCCGTATCACCTCTCGAAGCTCACGCAGGCCGCCGCGCGCGCCGCGCTGCGGCACGCGGACGCCACCCTCGCCTCGGTCGCCAAACTCGCGGCCGAACGCGACCGCGTGGTGGAATCGTTGCTGGGCTTGGGATTCACGCCGGTCCCGAGCGACGCGAACTTCGTCCTCTTCGGACGGTTCGCGGACGCGCCCGCGACCTGGAAGTCCTATTTGGACAACGGTGTGCTGATCAGGGACGTCGGCATCGCCGGGCACCTGCGGGTGACCATCGGCACGCCGGAAGAGAACGACGCCTTTCTCGAGGCCAGCAAGGAGGTGCCGCGATGAGTCGCGTCGGCAAGGTGGACCGCACCACCAAGGAATCGTCCATTTCGGTCCAGCTCGATCTGGACGGCACGGGCCAGGTGGAGATCGACACCGGTGTCCCGTTCTACGACCACATGCTCACCGCGTTCGGCGTGCACGGCTCGCTCGACCTCAAGGTGCAGGCGACCGGTGACGTGCACATCGACGCGCACCACACCGTCGAGGACACCGCGATCGTGCTCGGCCAGGCGCTGCGGCAGGCGCTCGGCGACAAGAGCGGTATCCGGCGGTTCGGCGACGCGTGGATCCCGATGGACGAAACCCTCGCGCACGCCGCGATCGACGTCTCCGGGCGGCCGTACTGCGTGCACCTGGGCGAGCCCGAGCAGTTCAACAGCTTCACCATCGGCGGGAACTACCCGTTCGTGCTGACGCGGCACGTGTTCGACTCGCTGTCGTTCCACGCGCAGATCGCGTTGCACGTGCGGGTTCTGCACGGCCGGGACCCGCACCACATCGCGGAGGCCGAGTACAAGGCCGTCGCGCGGGCGCTGCGTGCCGCGACCGAGCCGGACCCGCGGGCGGGCGGCATCCCGTCCACGAAGGGCGTCCTCTAACCCCGCATTTAGAGGACTAAATGCGTTTCGTGGGGCGGTAGGTGGTGAGCTGGACACCGGACGGGGTCGTCGTGGAGCCGACGAAGTCCAGGGTCTGGGCGGGCGTTCCTTCGGCGAAGAAACGCTTGCCCGTGCCCAAAAGAAGCGGATAGACGGCCAGCACGACTTCGTCCGCGAGCCCGTTTTCGAGCAGTGTCGACGTCAGCGTGGAACTGCCCGAGAGGATGAGGTCCGGGCCGTCCTGCGCCTTGAGGCGGCGTACGCCTTCGACGACGTCCGGGCCGACCCCCTCGAACGGGCCCCAGTTCAGGCTTTCCGGCCGGTGGGTGACGACGAACTTCGTCGCCGCCTTGAGCCGGTCCGCGAACGGGTCGCTCGGCGCGTCCGGCCAGTATTCCGACCAGAGGTCGTAGGTGCGGCGGCCGAGCAGCAGGTCGAAGCTTTCGGTGTGCGCGGCCAAGAGGGCTTCCCGGCCGGCGGGAGTCCGGTAGGGCATGTTCCAGCCGCTGTACGGGAAGCCGTTCTCGTCCTCGGAATGCTGGATCACGCCGTCGAGCGAGATGTGTTCGATGATCTTGAGCTTCCTCATCACGCCTCCAGCAGCGCGTCGAGCTGGGGCATCGCGGCGCGGAACCCCTCTTCCATCCCGGGGATCGTCTTCTCCATGGCTTCGACGCTGGAAAAGCGCGTCACATGGATCATCCGGGATCCCGTGGCTGTCGTCTCGAAGGTGAAAGTCATGGACGTGGGCATGTCCTCGTCGTTGTCGTCGCCGTCCTCCGCCTCGAAGAAGTCGATGGGATTCACCGCGGCGAACGTCCAGGAGTTGGGCCACTTCTCCCCGTTGGAGCCGGTCAGGAAGTATTCGGCGCGGCCGCCCGTCCGGAAATCGTGATGGGTGAACGTGGCGGGCGCGAACGGCGGCCCCCAGAAGCGTTCCAATTGTCTTGGATCTTCCCAAGCCGCCCAGAGGCGTTCTTGCGAAACGGGAAAGTCCGCCACGACGGTGAGCGAGAGTTTCTCGGGATCTTTGGTGACCGAGGTGATCGGCATCGTCATTCCCCTTCCCGGAGGACATCGTCGAGCTGCGCCACCCGTTGGCGCCAAAGGACTTCGTAGGAGTCGAGAAGCTCGGTGGCGCGCTTGAGCCGCTCGCGGTCGGTCGAGACCAGCTGCTCACGGCCGTTGGCGCGCTTCCGCACGAGCCCGGCGCGCTGGAGCACGGCGACGTGTTTCTGCACGGCGGCGAAGCTCATCTCGTAGTGCGCGGCGAGCCCGGACACCGTCGGCGCTTCCGCGATCGCCCGCGCCAGGATGTCGCGGCGGGTGCCGTCGGCCAAGGCACGGAAGAGCTGGTTGAGCGACTCCTCGCTCTCCTCACGAAGTGCAACCATGTGGTTGTACGTTAGCCGGGTCCGGTCCCGGTGACAAGGGGCGAGCCCGGCGCGGTCCGGCTCGCGGGCGTGTGGCAGGGTGGCGGTCGTGAGTAACACGACCATCGCTGTGCTGCTGTTCGCGCTCGGCGGCTTCCTGATCGGCGGCGTCTACGCGACCTGGAAGAGCGTCAAGTTCATGGCCGTCGTGCTCGGGATCGGCGCGTTGCTGGCCATCGGCGGCGCGATCGCCTGGCTGGCCTGAGCGCGCCTGCGGCTTCTCTGACCCGAGTACGTGAAGGCCCCCTTCACTGCGTCTAGCGCAGTGAAGGGGGCCTTCACGTACTTATGCGGGTGCCGCGCTGCAACGGCGGCTACTTCGAGGCGTCGACCAGCTCCCGCTCATCAGGCGCATCAAGCTGCTTCGCGAGCTTCTCGCCTTCGACGTCGACATCGGGCAGCACGCGATCCAGCCACTTCGGCAGCCACCACGCACCGCGGCCGAGCAGCGACATCAGCGCCGGCACGATGGTCATCCGGATCACGAACGCGTCCACCAGCACCCCGAAGGCCAGCGCGAACCCGATCGATTGGATCAGCGAGGACTCCGCGAGCACGAAGCCGGCGAACACGCTGATCATGATCAGCGCGGCGGCGACCACGACGCGCGAGCCGTGCCGGAAACCGGTCACCATCGCCTGCTGCGGGTCGGCGCCGTGGACGTATTCCTCCCGCATCCGCGTCACCAGGAACACCTGGTAGTCCATCGCGAGCCCGAACAGCACGCCGATCAGCAGGATCGGCAGCATGCTCATGATCGGCCCGGTCGTCTTCACGCCGAGCAGGTCGGTGAGCCAGCCCCACTGGAACACGGCCACCACGGCACCGAACGTCGCGACCACGGAGCCGAGGAAGCCCAGCGTCGCCTTCAGCGGGACGACGATCGAGCGGAACACCAGCATCAGCAACAGGAACGCGAGCCCGACGATCAGCGCGAGATACGGCAGCATCGCGTCGGCGAGTTTCTCCGAGACGTCGATGTTGGCCGCGGTCTGGCCGGTCACGGCCAGCGACGCGCCGGTGGCCGAACCCAGTCCCGCGTTCAGGCCGCGGATGTCGCTGACGAGGTCTTCGGTCGCGGTGCTGCTCGGGCCGCTCTTCGGGATGACGGTCAGCAACGCCAGGTCACCGGCGCGGTTGGTCTTGGGCGGCGTGACGATCGGGCGTTCGGGGAGGCCGCCGATACCCGCGGCCGCCTGCTGGAGCGCGGCTTGCCGGTCGGTGCTGCCGCTCAGGTCGACGACGATCACCAGCGGGCCGTTGGCGCCTTCGCCGAAGCTGCGGGCGACGGTGTCGTAGGCCTTGCGCTGGGTGGTGTCCGGCGCTGCGGTGCTGTCGTTCGGCAAGCCGAGCTGCATGCTCGCGGCGGGCACGGCGACGATCGCGAGCCCGGCGATCGCGGCGATCAGCACCGGGATCCGGTGGCGGGCGACGAACTTCGCCCAGCGCTCGCCGTGCGTCGTCGTGCTTTCCTTGCGGCGCACGCGGATCTTGCCGCCCGCCAGCTTGCCGCCCGCGAAACCGAGGATGGCGGGAAGCAGGGTGAGCGCGATGACGACCGCGATCGCGACGGTGATCGCCGCGGCGATCCCCATCTCGCCGAGGAACGGGATGCCGACGACGGTGAGGCCCGCCAGCGCGATGATGACGGTCAGCCCGGCGAACACCACGGCGGAGCCCGCGGTACCGGTGGCGCGTCCGGCGGCCTCCTCCGGATCGCGGCCGATGGTGAGTTCGTGCCGATACCGGGAGACGATGAAGAGCGCGTAGTCGATGCCGACGGCCAGGCCGATCATCAGCGCGAGCACCGGCGTGTTCGTGTTCAGTTCGAGGAAACCGGACGCCGTGGTGATACCCGCCATGCCGATGCCGACGCCGATGAGCGCGGTCAGCAGCGGGATCCCGGCCGCGAGCAGCGAGCCGAAGGTGATGATCAGGACGACCGCGGCGACGGCGACACCGAGGCCTTCGGTGGCGTTGGTCGCGGGCATCGCCTGCACGGCGTCACCGCCGAAGTCCACTGTGTACCCGGCCGCCTTGGCGGCGTCCGCGGCGGCCATCAAACCCTCGCGGTCGGCGTCGGTGAGCTCGAAACCCGGCACGCGGTAGCTGACCTGAGCCAGCGCCACGTGCTTGTCGGGGGAGATCGCCTGCACCTGCAGCGGGTTGACCACGCCGGCGACCTTCGGGGCGTTCTCGAGTCCCTTGACGAGACCCGTGATCGCCGCCTGTCCGGCGGGGTCGGTGATGTCGCCGGGGGTCGAGATGACGACGCGTCCCGTCGCGCCACCGGCGGCGGCTTCCGGGAACCGGTCGGCGAGCTGGTCGATCGCCTTCTGCGACTCGGTGCCGGGGATGGTCACCGAGTTCGAAAGCTGGCCGGACAGGGTCAGCGCTCCCGCGCCGAGGGCCACCAGGACGGCGGCCCACACCGCCGTCACCAGTGCCCGGCGCCGGAACGAGAACCGGCCCAGGCGGTAGAGGAAGCTGGCCACGAAAGTCTCCCGTTCACTCGATCAGGTTCATTCCAAGCTAGCCGATCGGCTAGGGGCCTACAAGCCGATCGGCAAGTGTGTGACTAGCCGCACGGCTAGTACTCGTTTGGCCGCGCGGGCACGCTTGACGTAATCTCCGACGGCTGAACGAGGAGGGAACATGGACGTCGTCCACGCGGAGGACACCCGCACGCGACTACTGGGCACGGCGTTGCGGTTGTTCACCGAACACGGCGTGGAAGGCACCTCGCTGCAGATGATCGCGGACGCCCTCGGCGTCACGAAGGCCGCCGTCTACTACCACTTCAAGACGAAGGCGGAGATCACCGAGTCGGTCGCCGAGCCCGTGCTGCGCGAGCTGGAGGGAATCGTCGACGACGCCCGCGCCCAGCGCACCCGGGGCGCGCAGATCGACCATCTGCTGGACGGTTTCGTCGATCTCGTGGTGCGGCACCGTTCGCTGGTCGCGCTGTTCTCCAGCGACCCCGGCATCGCCCGTGCGATCGAGAAGTCCGTGCACAGCTCGGACAGTTTCAAGAACCGGCTGCTGGAGATCCTGGTCGGCCCGGATCCGGATCTCACCGCGATCGTGACCGCGCAGGTGCTGCTGGCGGGGATCGCCGTCGCCGGCGGCTCGCCCGAGGTCGCGTCGCTCGATGACGAAACGCTGCGCGAAACGCTCCTGGCCGTCGGGCGCAAGCTCTACAACCGCCCGCGCCGCCGTTCGTGACCGATGTGTTCAAGACGGCGGCCGCGATCCACGCGACCCTGTCGGTATGAACATCGATCTGACGACGGCGGCCACGTTCATGGCCACCCAGGCCCGGCTGCTCGACAGGCGGCGCTTCGAGGTCCTTTTCCGCGACGGTGACCCGGCGGCGGCGCTCGCCGCGCTGGAGGCGTACCGCAATCCCGACGGCGGTTACGGCCATGGGCTGGAACCCGACTGCCGCTCGGCGACGAGCCAGCCCGGTGGCGCGCTGCACGCTTTCGAGGTCTTCGCCGACGTCGGCCCGGCGACCAGTCCGCGCGCGGCCGAACTCTGCGACTGGCTCGAATCGATCTCCCTGCCGGACGGCGGGATCCCGTTCGCGGTCCCGATGCCGGATCCGTTCGGCAGCGCGCCGTTCTGGGCGAACGCGGATCCGTCGGTCTCCTCGTTGCAGATCACCGCGATCGTCGCGGTCACCGCCCATCGCGTCGCGGCGCACGATCCCGCGGTGGCCGCGCATCCCTGGCTGGCGAAGGCGACGAGCTACTGCCTCGGCGCGATCGAAAAGCTCGACGAGGCACCGCACGCGCTCGTGCTCGCCTTCGCGATGAAGCTGGTGGACGCCCTGGGCGACACGCGTCTGGTCGAGAAGCTCGGCCGGTTCCTCCCGGCCGACGGGGTGGTCGCCGTCGGCGGCGGCATCGAGGGCGAGGCCATGCGCCCGCTCGATTTCGCCCCGGAACCCGGCGGCCCGGCACGGAAGCTGTTCCGGACCGACGTCATCGAAGCGGATCTGCGGCGGGTGGCGGGCGGACAGCACGAAGACGGGGGCTGGCGGGTCGACTACACCAGCTATTCGCCCGCGGCCGCGCTGGAGTGGAACGGCATGTTCACCGTGGGCACACTGGGGCTACTGAGGGCCAACGGCCTGCTCTAGGGGGAGCCGCCGCAGGAACTCCGGCGGAACGGCGGCGGTGAGCCAGACACCGTTGGCGCTCACCTGGAATTCGTGCCCGGCGGCGGTCATCTCCCGTGCGTCGACGGCGAGCAGCACCGGGACGCCGCGCCGCGCCCCGACGGCCCGCGCGGTGTCCACGGTCGCCGAGAGATGCACGGCGTGCCGGTTCATCGGCCGGAGCCCCTCGTACATGATCGCATCGAGGAACCGGGAAACCGTGCCGTGGTAGAGCATGTCCGGCGGGATCGCCGACGGCAGCGCGAGGTCGACGTCGACACTGTGGCCCTGGCTGGCGCGGATCCGCAACCCGTCCTCGTCGAAGGCGAAGCGCCGTTTGTCGTTGCCCTCGACGACTTCGTCGAGTTCGGCGCGGGTGAGCTTCAAGCCGTTGCGCCGCAAGGCCGCCAAAAGCGTGTCGACTTCGACCCAGCCGTCGGGGGTGAGGGTGATCCCGATGTCGCCGGGTGCGTGCCGCAGATGCCGGGAGAGTCGTTTCGAGACCCGGATGAGGTGTTTCTTGTCCATTTCGAGTCACAGTGACCCATATCCGGCCCCGGCGGCGCAACGGAATTCAGATGCCGCCCTCGGAAGCCGGGCGCAGTTTGCCCGCGCCGGGGCCGAACCGCGACATCTGGTCGTCGGCGTTGTAGAGCCCGCAGCTGCGCAGGGAAAGGCAGCCGCAGCCGACGCAGCCGGTCAGCCGGTCGCGCAGGCGCTGCAAAGCGTCGATCCGCGCGTCGAGCTCGTCCTGCCAGCCCCGCGAAAGGCGGGCCCAGTCGGCCTTGGTGGGGGCGTGGTCCTTGGGTAGGGTCTCCAGTGCCGAGCTGATGTCGTCCAGGCTGAGGCCGACCCGTTGCGCGGCGCGGATGAAGGCGATCCGGCGCAGCACCGAACGCGAGTACCGCCGCTGGTTGCCCGCCGAGCGCTCGGAGCTGATCAGCCCTTTGTCCTCGTAGAAACGCAAAGCCGTATGGGGCACGCCGCTGCGGTCGGCGACCTGTCCGATGCTCAGGTGTTCAGCCAGTCTCGTCACGTCGCCAGGCTAGCCTTGACTTCGACCTAAGTCGAGGTTGCAACCTCGGTTCATGACCACTGACATCAAGACCGGCTACGAGGATCTGCCGCGGCTGATCTCGCTGATGACCGGGGACGAGAAGCATCAGGCCGCCGCTGAGTCCACTGTGGACGTCTTATGGGTGCTCTACGACCGTGTGCTCGACATCACCCCGGAGAACGTCCGCGAGCCCGGCCGCGACCGTTTCCTGCTGTCGAAGGGCCACGGCCCGATGGCCTATTACGCGGTGCTCGCGCAGAAGGGCTTCATCCACGAGGAGGAACTCGCGGACTGGACGTCGGCCGAGTCCCGCCTCGGCCACCATCCGGACCGGGCGAGGCTGCCGGTGGCCGAGATCTCCAGCGGCTCGCTCGGGCACGGGCTCCCGCTGGCCATCGGCACCGTGTTCGGCCTGCGCGCCAAGGGATTCCGTGATGCCAAGGTCGTCACCCTCGTCGGCGACGCGGAACTCGACGAGGGCTCCAATCAAGAGGCCATCGCGGTCGCCGGCCGCATCGGCATGCCGCAATTGACCGCCATCGTCGTCGACAACTCTTCGGCGACGCATGGCTGGCCCGGCGGGATCGCGCGCCGGTTCGAGGTCGAGGGCTGGACGACGCGCACCGTCGACGGCCGCGACCACGACGCGCTCCACGAAGCCCTCACCACACCCCATCCGGACCGGCCGCTCGCCGTGGTCGCGACCGTCGAGCGAAAGGCCTGAACCCGTGAACATGCGCGAAACGTTCCTGGAAGCCGCCGCCGAAGTGCTCGACACCGACGCGAACGTCGCCGTCGTGCTCGCCGACATCTCCGCGGCACAACTCGCCTTCGCCGCGCGGAAACATCCCGACCGGGTGCTCAACGTCGGCATCCGCGAGCAACTGATGATGAGCACCGCGGGCGGGCTGGCGCTGGCCGGGATGCGCCCGATCGTCCACACCTTCTCGTCGTTCCTCGTGGAGCGGGCCTTCGAGCAGGTCAAACTCGACCTCGGACATCAGGACGTCGGTGCCGTGCTGGTGTCGTCGGGCGCGTCCTACGACATGCCGACCGCCGGGCGGACGCATCAGGCGCCCGGCGACGTCGCCCTCATCGACACGTTGCCGGGCTGGACCGTGCACGTGCCGGGGCACCCCGAGGAAGCACGGCGGCTGCTGCTCGAGTCCATCCCCGGCACCGGGCGCGTCTATCTCCGGCTTTCCGCGCAGGAGAACGCGAAAGCGCATCTGGGCGCGGGCCTGCAGACACTGCGCGAAGGCGGGCGGGGCGTGGTGGTGGCCGTCGGGCCGATGCTCGACAGGGCGCTCGAAGCGACAGCCGATCTCGACGTCACCGTGCTCTACACCTCGACGATCCGGCCGTTCGACGCCGCCGGGCTGCGTTCGGCCGTCGAGGCCGCGGGCAGCACCGACGTCGTACTGGTCGAGCCCTACCTCGCGGGAACCTCGGCACACGCGGTGGCGGACGCCTTGTCCGAAACGCCGCACCGGCTGCTGTCCCTGGGCGTCCGGCGCGACGCGGAAGTCCGGATCTACGGCGAAATGGCCGATCACGACCTCGCGCACGGTCTCGACGCCGGCTCGATCGCCTTGTCCGTCAAGGAATTCCTCCGCTAGCGTCACCGGGATGACGAAGATCCGCCCGCTCGCGCTCGGGGTCATCCGCCGCGGCGAAGACCTTCTCGTGTTCGAAGGCCGCGACCACGCCAAAGGCGAGACCTACCACCGTCCGCTCGGCGGCGGGATCGAGTTCGGTGAGACCGCCGCCGAGGCGCTGCACCGCGAATTCCAGGAGGAACTCGCGGCGGAGCTGACCTCGGTCGAGCAGATCGCCGTGCTGGAGAACGTGTTCACCTTCGAAGGCAGGCCGGGACACGAGATCGTGTTCCTGTTCACCGCCGACCTCATCGACAAGGCGTTCTACGAGCGCGACGAGGTCGGCGTCGTCCTCGACGACGGCGCCCGCGTGCACTGGCTGCCGATGGCCGACGTGGCGAGCGGCAAGGCGATCCTCTACCCGGACGGGCTCGCGGATCTCCTCGCGGCGCGGGACTGATCGCCGCTCAGCGGAAAGCGGCCAGCCCGGTGACCGACTGGCCGAGCGAGAGCGCGTGCATCTCCTCGGTGCCCTCGTAGGTCAGCACGGTTTCCAGGTTCGACATATGCCGCATCACCGGGTATTCCAGCGAGATCCCGTTGGCGCCGAGCATGCCGCGCGCGGTCCTGGCGACCTCCAGCGCGGAGCGGACGTTGGCGAGCTTGCCGAAGCTGACGTGGTTGTGGTGCAGCGTCCCGGCGTCCTTGAGCCGCCCGATCCGCAGCGCGACCAGCCCTGCGCGGTTGACCTCGACGACGAGGTCGGCGAGTTTGCGCTGGGTGAGTTGGAATCCGGCCAGCGGTTTGCCGAACTGTTCCCGGCTCAGCGTGTACTCCAGCGCCGACTCGTAGCAGGAGCGCGCGGCGCCGACGACGCCGAACAGGATCCCGTAGCGCGCCTCGTTCAGGCAGGACAGCGGTCCGCGCAGCCCCCTGACCTCGGGGAACGCCGCCGAATCCGGCAGGCGGACGCCGTCGAGCACGAGTTCCGCGGTCAGCGAGGCCCGCAGCGACAGCTTGTGCTTGACCTCGTTCGCGGTGAAGCCCGGCGTGTTCGTGGGGACGACGAAGCCGCGCACGCCTTCGTCGGTCTGCGCCCAGACGACCGCGACGTCGGCCACGGTTCCGTTGGTGATCCACATCTTCGTGCCGCTCAGCACCCAGTCGGAGCCGTCGCGCACCGCGCGCGTCCGCATGCTGCCGGGGTCGCTGCCGGCGTCCGGTTCGGTCAGGCCGAAGCAGCCGAGCGCCTCACCGGCGGCCATCCGCGGCAGCCACTCCTGCTTGTGCTCCTCGGTGCCCCATTTGTGGATCGCGTACATCGCCAGCGAACCCTGTACGGAGACGAAGCTGCGCAGTCCGGAGTCGACGGCCTCCAGTTCGCGGCAGGCGATGCCGTAGGCGACCGCGCTGGTGCCCGCGCAGCCGTAGCCCTCCAGATGCATGCCGAGCAGCCCGAGCTGCCCGAACCCCTTGGCGAGCTCGGCGGCGGGCAGGGCGCCCGTTTCGTACCATTCGGCGACGTTCGGCAGGAGCTGGTCGTGCGCGTAGGAACGCACGGCGTCCCGCATGGCCCGGTCCTCGGCGGAGAGCTCGGCGTCGAGATCGAGGAAGTCGCGCGGATCCGGGCTGCTGCTCATGCGTCACTCCTGGTCGGCTCGGTGGGTCACCTTCCTATGAAGAAAACCACACACATGACCGGAGTCGAGTGTCAGCGATCGCGCCATCCGGTGGTCTTCGTCACCTGAACCGATGCCGTGGCCGTCCGGGCCGGGGCGGAGCGCCGCTTCTGCGCCGGGATCAGCAGCTCCGCGAAGGTAGGGAAAGGCACGCTGTCGATGTCCTCGCGCCAGGCGCTGAGCAGGCGGGTCAGGTCGTCGGCGTCCTGCATCGTTCCTCCATAAGTGCAGGGCGGTCCTGCGCCGGCCTTTCACTCGGAGTCGCTATTACCCAGAAGAGTGAAGGTCGAAACAGGGAATCCGGGGAAAATCCGGTCCGCTAGCCTGGAGAGCGTGGCTACTCCTCGCGTGGTGATCCTGGACTACGGGTCCGGCAATCTCCGGTCCGCCGAACGCGCCGTCGAGCGCGCCGGCGCCGACGTCGAGGTCACCGCCGACCCGCATGCCGCGCTCGAGGCCGACGGCCTGGTCGTTCCCGGTGTCGGCGCCTTCTCCGCCTGTATGGAGGGGCTGCGGTCGGTGTCGGGGGAGAAGATCATCGGCAAACGTCTCGCCGGTGGCCGCCCCGTGCTGGGCATCTGCGTCGGCATGCAGATCCTGTTCGAACGCGGGGTCGAGCACGGCGTGGAGGCCGAAGGCGCGGGTGAATGGCCGGGCACGGTGGACCGGCTGGAGGCCGACGTCCTCCCCCACATGGGGTGGAACACCGTCCGGGCGCCCGAGGATTCGCAGCTGTTCGCCGGGCTCGACGCGGACACACGGTTCTATTTCGTGCACTCCTACGCCGCGCGGACCTGGGAACTGGACTCCGGCCTCGCCGGGCAGCAACCCAAGGTGACCTGGGCGAACCACGGTCAGGACTTCGTCGCCGCCGTCGAGAACGGGCCGCTGTGGGCCACCCAGTTCCACCCGGAGAAGTCCGGGGACGCGGGTGCGCACCTGCTGCGCAACTGGCTGAACACCCTCGCTTAGAGTGGGCGCGTGACTTTCACGCTCCTTCCCGCCGTTGATGTGGCCGATGGCCAGGCCGTGCGACTCGTCCAGGGCGAGGCCGGCACCGAAACCTCCTATGGCAGCCCGCTGGAGGCGGCGCTCGCCTGGCAGCGTGACGGGGCGGAATGGATCCATCTGGTGGATCTCGACGCCGCGTTCGGCAAGGGCTCCAACCGCGAGCTGCTCGCCGACGTCGTGGCGAAGCTCGACGTCCAGGTGGAGCTCTCCGGCGGCATCCGCGACGACGCGTCGCTGGAGGCCGCGCTGGCCACCGGCGCCCGCCGGGTCAATCTCGGCACGGCGGCGCTGGAGGACCCGGAGTGGACCGCGAAGGTCGTCTCCTCCTACGGCGACCGGGTCGCCATCGGGCTGGACGTGCGGATCACCGAGGCCGGGCACCGGCTGTCCGCGCGCGGCTGGACGCAGGACGGCGGTGACCTCTGGGAGGTCCTCGACCGGCTCGACCGCGACGGCGCGCAGCGTTACGTCGTCACCGACGTGAGCAAGGACGGCACCCTCCAGGGCCCGAACATCGACCTGCTCCGCGAGGTCGCCGCCCGCACCGACGCGCCGGTCATCGCCTCCGGCGGTGTGTCCAGTGTGGACGATCTCCGCGCACTGGCCGCGCTGGCCCGCGACGGTGTCGAGGGTTCCATCGTCGGCAAGGCGCTCTACGCCGGCGCGTTCACCCTGCCCGAGGCGCTCGCCGCCGTCGCGGAGTTCTGAGCTTTACCTCCCGGGTAATCGACGCCGCGCGCCCGTTCGGTCAGGATTCCTTCCAGGACAACGAAACCTGGGAGGACATCATGACCGCGTACGGCATCGCCCACCTTCGCCCCACCGGAGCACCGACCGAAGAGGTGCTCGAATACCTGGAGCGGATCCAGGACACGCTCGACCCCTTCGGCGGGAAGTTCCTCGTGCACGGGGCCGAGGTCGAGGTCGTCGAGGGGGAGTGGCCGGGGGCGCTGGTGATGATCGGCTTCCCGAGCCTGGCCGTGGCCCGGGAGTGGTACGCGTCGGCCGCCTACCAGGCGATCCTGCATCTGCGGGCGGATCACATCCCGGGCGATCTGATCCTGGTGGAGGGCTGCGGGCCGGACCACGACTCGGCGGCGATGGCGGCGGAGCTGCGGGAGGCTCAGCTCACTCGGCCAGCTTGATCGCGATCCCCACGGTCCGGTCCTTCGGTCCCCGCAGCTTGCTGAAGAACATCGTGACCCGGCCGGTGATCCCGTATTTCCGCGCGATCACCTTGCGCACGCGTTCGGTCCCGTCGAGGTCCAACAGCCGCGCCTCGCCCGCCACGACGTCGCCGTGGGTCTTGTTGCCGCGGAAGTCGCAGGCCTGGACCTCGACCCGCCCGCTGTTGCGGATGCGCTTGACCTTGCCCGCCTTCCGCTCGGACCAGAGCACCAGCTCGCCGCCGTCGCCCGCCGCCCAGACCGGCGTCGGCACCGGGGTGCCGTTCTTGCGGAAGGTGGTCAGGACGACGTACTTCTCGGCGGCGATCCGCTCGAACTCCGATCCCATGTGGAAAGTCTAGGGTGTCCGCCTGCGCAGGGTCGCCGCGCCGAGGACCAGCGCCGCCAGGGCACACGCCCCGACGATGATCAGGTTCCGGATCAGCGTCGCGTCCACGGTGCCCGACGTGGTGACCCGGGTAAGGGCTTCGACGGCGTACGAAAGCGGCATCACGTTCGAGAGCCAGTTCAGGAGCCAGCCCGTCTCCCCGCGTGGCACGAACAGGCCGCACAGCAGGATCTGCGGCAGCACGAACAGCGGCATGAACTGCACCGCCTGGAATTCGGTCCGCGCGAACGCGCTCACGAACAGGCCGAGCGCCATCCCGAGGAGCGCGTCGAGGACGGCGATGAGCAGCAGCATCCCGATCGAGCCCGCGATGTCGAGGCCCAGCCAGGCGAGCGACACCCCGGCGGCGACGCCGACCTGCACTATCGCGATCGAGCCGAACGCGAGCGCGTAACCGAAGAGCAGGTCCATCCTGCCGATCGGCAGGGTCATCAGCCGTTCCAGCGTGGCCGTGGTGCGCTCGCGCAGGGTCGTGATCGAGGTGATCAGAAACATGATCAAGAACGGGAAGACACCGAGCAACGCCGGCGCGACGCGGCTGAACACCGCTTCGGAGTTGAAGACGAAGCGCAGCAGCACCATCAGCAGCGACGGCACGACGATCAGCATCGCGACGGTGCGTGGATCGTGCCGGAGCTGCAGGAGGATCCGGCGGGCCGTGGCCAGGGTCAAGGCGGGGTTCATGACGGGCTCACCTCGGTCTCGCGGACCAGCCGCAGGAACGCCTGCTCCAGATCGGTCGTGCCGGTGCGCTCGCGCAGCCCGGCCGGGGTGTCGTCGGCGAGGATCCGGCCTTCGCGCATGAGCAGCAGACGGTCGCAGCGCGCGGCCTCGTCCATGACGTGGCTGGACACCAACAGTGTCGCCCCGCCCTCGGCGAGACGACGGAAAAGTGCCCAGAGTTCGTCGCGGAGCACGGGATCCAGGCCGACGGTCGGTTCGTCGAGGACGAGCAGTTCGGGCTTCCCGAGCAGCGCGACCGCGAGGTTGGCGCGGCTGTGCTGGCCACCCGACAGGGCGCCGACGAGCTTGCCCGCGTGATCGGCGAGCCCGACCTCGCCGATCACCCTGTCCACATCGGACGTCGGCGCGCGGAGCACGGAAGCGAAGTAGCGCAAGGCTTCCGTGATGGTCAGGTCGGCGTAGATGGCCGGGTTCTGGGTGGCGTAGCCGATCAACCGCCGCAGCGGCGGGCTGCCCGCGGGATGGCCGAGCACGGTGACCTCGCCCGCGGCGACGATCTGCACGCCGACGATCGAGCGCATCAGCGTCGTCTTGCCGCAGCCACTGGGGCCGAGCAGGCCGGTGATCCGGCCGCGCGGCGTCGCGAAACCGATGTCCCTGACGACCTCACGGCCGCCGCGGACGACCCGCAGGCCTGTCACGGAGATCGCTGAATTAGCCATGCGTTTAATTCTGCGCCCGTTGAGAAGTGAGAGTCAAGAGGGTCGTGGGGAGCGGTCCGTGAAGGCCTCCTTGAGGGACTCTGGGTCCCTCAAGGAGGCCTTCACGGACCTCAAGCGGGGCGCGTCACGAGGGGAGGCTTAGGGGACCAGGACGAGCTTGCCCCGGACGTGGCCCGCTTCGCTCTCGTCCTGGGCCGCGGCCGCCTCGGCGAGCGGGTAGACCCGGGCGATCGGCAGGTCGAGCTTGCCTTCGGCGGCGAGCGCGGCGCCTTCGGCCAGCGAGCCGGGCACCTGCTCGGCCGGAGTCCCCGACGTGAAGCGGACGCCGTGGTCGGCCGCGTCCGGCGCGGCGATGGTGATGACCCGCTTCGGGCCACCGGTCAGTTCGACCAGGGTGGCCAGCGAGCCACGCCCGGAAGCGTCGAAGGACGCGTCGACGCCCTGCGGCGCGACGTCGCGTACGCGCGCGGAGAGCCCTTCGCCGTACTGCACCGGCACAGCGCCCAGAGAGCGCAGGTACTCGTGGTTCCCTTCGCTCGCGGTGCCCACCACGGTCAGCCCGCGCGCGACGGCGAGCTGCACGGCGATGGTGCCGACACCTCCCGCGGCGCCGTCGATGAGCAGCGTCTCGCCCTTCCGGAGATCCAGCAGGTTGAGCGCGCGATAGGCGGTGTTGACGACCGCGGGCAGCGCCGCGGCCAGCTCCCACGAGAGCGACTCGGGCTTGCGGATCAGGCTCGCGGGCTTCGCGAGGACGTACTCCGCGTATCCGCCCGCCCCGGAGCCGAGCACCTCGTCACCGGCCGCGAACTCGGACACGCCCTCGCCGATCGCCTCGACGACGCCGGC
This sequence comes from Amycolatopsis sp. CB00013, assembly GCF_001905755.1. Taxonomy (NCBI): domain Bacteria; kingdom Bacillati; phylum Actinomycetota; class Actinomycetes; order Pseudonocardiales; family Pseudonocardiaceae; genus Amycolatopsis; species Amycolatopsis sp. CB00013. The sequence goes on from NZ_LIWC01000007.1 coordinate 116,669, forward strand.
GATGTCGCCACCGGGGATGGCGGGGAACTCCGTCGGGAACACCTCGGCCATCAGCCCGGAGCGGATCTTCCAGTCGATCGGGTTCACGCTCGCGGCCCGGACGGCGACCCGCACCTGGCCGGGGCCCGGCTCGGGCAGCTCCCGCTCGAGGACGCGCAGGACCCCGGAGTCGCCGTACTCGGTGAACGCGATGGAGCGGTAGGTGTCCGTCATGCCGTCGACAACCCCCGCCCGTCCGTCACTATTCCGGCGGCTTCCCGAACCAGCTGTAATCGCCGGGGATCAGCTGGACGCCGTTCGCTATGTCGAGCAGGGTCGCTTGGTCCCGTTTGCCGGACACGGTGAGCCACCGCCCGCCCTCGACCTGGACGGCGACCGTTTCGTCCTGCTGCCCGAGCCGCCCGGTCCGTTGCGGCAGGAAGAAGCCGTCGGCGCCCCTGACCTTGAGCGGCACGGGCGTGGCGTCACCCGAGTCCGGCCGTTCGGCGCGGAGCGACGCCGTGACGACCGCCGCCGCGGTGGGTTGCCCGGTACGGGTGGCTTCGAGTTCGGTCGCGCCCCCGCCGACGGTCATGAACAGGTTCACCCCGGACAGCTCCAGGTCGGTGGGCAGCTTGCCGAACCGCAGTTCGCCCGAAACCCGGGCGCGGTCGTCCCTGACCATCTCGTCCGCGATCCGCTGGCCGACGTCGCGCGGGTCCTTCACCCCGACCAGCGTCAAGCTCAGCAGGTACGTGTCGTCGGGCGACCAGGTCAGCATCGTCCCGTCGCCGTAGACCTCCGCGACCATCCCGACGCGGCCGTGCACGATGATCTGGTTCGGCGCGGGCGCGATCGTCCAAGGTCCGCCCCGGTCGTCCAGCGGTGTGGTGGTCAGCCGCAGCTGCCCGACCTCGCCGTTGCTCCACGTCCTGGTCTGCGGTCCCGGGTAGGGCTTCGCGCTCCGGGTCAGCTCCTTGAAGCCGTCGGGCAGCCAGCCGGGTTTGTACGGCAGCACCGCCCAATCGGCGTTACGCGGCGAGGCGGGGGTGACCGTGGTGTAGGCCCGCAGGCCCAGCGGGACGCCGAGCGCGATGATCGCGACCGCCGCCGCGACCAGTGCCAAGGCCATCGTCGGACGGCGTGACGGCCGCTGGGCCAGCGCGTCGCGGATCTCGGCACCGTCTGGCGCCCGCGCCGCCAGGTGTTCGAGGCTCTCCCGGATCAGGTCCTCGGTGTGCTCGTCACTCAGTCGGGTCATTTGCGGGCTCCCGTGGGCTGCACGGACGAGGACGGCCCGGTTTCCCGCAGCGTCGAGAGCGCGCGCGAAATCTGGCTGCGCACGGTCGACGTCGCGCAGCGGAGCACCGCGCCGATCTCCTCGTCGGAGTAGTTCTCGTAGTAGCGGAGCACGATCGCGGCGCGTTGTTTGCGCGGGAGCTTCGCGAGCCGGTCCAGCATCGCGTCGCGTTCGTCGTACTCGATGGCGTGATCGGAGACCGGTGGGCTCACCAGGTCGAGCACTTCCGGCGACGACGGAGTCACCCGGCGGACCGCCAGCCGCCTTCGCCACGAGAGGTACTCGTTGGTCACCATCCGGCGGACGTAGGTCGGTGGCGAGTCGATCTTCGGCCAGCGTTGCTGAGCACGCAGCAGTACCTCCTGGACGATGTCCTGCGCCAGGTACGGATCGTCGGTCAGGACGGTCGCGTAGCGCAGGAGCCCGTCCAGGCGATCCGCGACGAACTCGTCGAAGCTCGCAGGCACGTGTCCCCCTCAGCCGGTGGTCTCCCCCTAGAGACGCGCGAGACCACCCGGCTGATGCATCGGGAGCGGAACTTTCTCGGTGAACGTGATCACCGCACGGCGGTCTCCAGCCGGACGAAGGCGAACCCGGTCGTCGCGAGTTCCTCACCGGAGGGGTCGGTGGCCGCCGGGCGGCGTTCGCCGTCGTGCACCACCAGCAGGCCGTGCGGGAACAGCGGCCCCAGCGGCCTGGTGGTGATCGCGGCGCCGTCGGAGTGCTCGACCGAGTCGGTCCCGCGTCCGGCGACGATCCGGAAATCGCGCCGCGGGGTGCCGTCACGGTCGTAGACCACGAACCGCGAGTCGCCCTGGCTCGACGCGAGGAGCTTGCCGTCGGCCAGGGCCAGCCCCTCGGCGTCCGCGGTCAGCCACTTCCCGCCGAAGCCGGGGTCGGGGCCGTCGGCGACGCATTCCTCGGTCGCCTCGTCGAAGCGTTGCGGAACCCCGAACGACCGCACCTTGTCGATCAGTTCCGGACGGCCGAAACCGGCGCCGTGCACCGGGATCCGCCAGATCCCGACGTCCTCCTGCGCCGTGTAGAGCACGCGGTTCCCGGCGTCGAGGATCGACCCCTCCAGCTGCGGCCGCTCGTCCGGTTCGCCGCAGGGCGACCACGTCTTCCCGTTCGGCAGCCGGAACTCCGACGGCAGGTCGATCGTGCCGATCGGCGCCGTGCCGACGGTGCCGTCCGCTTTGTCGACAAGTCGCAAGAGCGCCACGCGGGTCTCGTGCCGCCGGGTCACCGCGACCCAGCGCGCGCCGGTGCGCGGGTCACGACCGGCGGTGAGGCCGTACGCGGTCCGCTGTTCGTCCACTTCGGACTCCGACGCGGAGAAGACCGGTGGGGCGGAAGGATCCGTGACGTCACGCAGCACCCGCGAGCCGGCCGCGGCGCCGGCCGGGTCGATCCGGTAGACGCGCACGCGGTCCCGGCCGCGGTCGCTCACCACGGCGAGATCGCCGACGACGTCGACGTTGTTGAACCGGCCGCCCTCGGGAACGGCGAGATGCTGCAACTGCCGCGCCTTCAGGTCGAACGCGGCCAGCCCGCCTTCCTTGAGCGTGCCGAGTACGACGCTGGCCGAAGGGTTCTTCGGGTGGACCCAGATCGCCGGGTCGTCGGCGTCGGCGTTCGCCGGGTCTGCGCCCTTGTCGTCGACGTAGGCCCTGGTCTGCGCCACGGGTGAAGGGTTCTGGCCCGCTTCGGCCGGCACGGCGGCGAGCAGCGAGGCCGCCAGCAAGGGGAGGGGGAGTAGGGCAGCGATGCGCATTCCCGGGAAGTTAGCCGCGTGGAGTGTCCGGCCGGTGAACGTCGGGGGTCAGGTAATACTGCGCGACCGGCGCCAGCATCGCGACGATCTCGTCCTCCGAGGCGGCGGCCAGCGGCGGGAGCCCGATGACGTAGCGCAGCAGCGCGAACCCGATCATCTGCGCGGCGATCCCGGCCACCCGGACCTTCGGCACGCCGCGCGCCTCGGCGACCCGCGCCAGCACCGCCCGCTCCAGGAACTGCCGCATCATGGTCGCGACCTGCTCGTTGGTGGTCGCGGACCGGATCATCGCCAGGAACGGCGCGCGGCCCTCGGGAACCTGCCAGAGGCCGAGGAACGCACGGACGAGGCGCTCGCCGATCTCGTCCTCGGGGCCATCGAGGATCCGGGGGACCAGCTCGCCCGGGTCGACCGGCAGGTTCATCGACAGGGCGAAGAGTCGTTGCTTGGTGCCGAAGAAATGGTGCAGCAGCGCGGCGTTGACCCCGGCGTCGGCCGCGATGCCGCGGACGGTCGCCCCGTCGTAGCCCTGTTCGGCGAACCTGCGCCGTGCCGCGTCGAGGATCACCTCCCGCGTCTCGGTCTGCCCCGGCCGCCGCCCCGCCTGTGCCATTCCGCGAGCTTAGAACGCCCTTGACTACGCTTGTCCCCATGTCAGTCGCAGTCAGGGTCATCCCGTGTCTCGACGTCGACGCGGGCCGTGTGGTGAAGGGCGTCAACTTCGCCGACCTGCGCGACGCCGGCGACCCCGTCGAACTCGCCCGCCTGTACGACGCCGAGGGCGCGGACGAGCTCACGTTCCTCGACGTCACGGCCTCCTCCGGGGACCGCGAGACCACCTTCGACGTGGTCCGCCGGACCGCGGAGCAGGTGTTCATCCCGCTCACCGTCGGTGGCGGCGTGCGCACGAACGACGACGTCAACCGGCTGCTGCGCACCGGTGCGGACAAGGTGAGCATCAACACCGCCGCCATCGCCCGGCCGGAGTTCCTGCGCGAGGCGTCCCGCCGGTTCGGCGCGCAGTGCGTCGTGCTGTCGGTGGACGCGCGCCGGGTCCCCGAGGGCACCGAACCGACCCCGTCCGGCTTCGAGGTGACCACCCACGGCGGTCGCCGCGGCACCGGGATCGACGCCGTCGAATGGGCCGCGCGCGGCGAGGAACTCGGTGTCGGCGAGATCCTGCTCAACTCGATGGACGCCGACGGCACGAAGAACGGCTTCGACCTCGAACTCCTCACCCAGGTGCGCGCGGCCGTCCGTGTCCCGGTGATCGCCAGCGGTGGCGCCGGCGCGCTGGAGCATTTCCTGCCCGCCGTCGAAGCGGGCGCGGACGCGGTGCTCGCGGCCAGCGTGTTCCACTTCGGACAGTTGAAGATCGGCGAGGTCAAGGGCGCGCTGCGCGCCGGGGGAGTCGTGGTCCGGTGATCGCGGGCAAGTGGAAGGCCGCCACCGAGGTCAAGGTCGTCTGCGCGCTGCTGCTCGGGCTCGCCGTCGCGTACCTCGCGATGGCCGGGATCCTCATGTTCGCGCCGTATTCGTCCGCGCGGACGTTCCTGCTGCCGGGGACGTCGCTGGTCCTCGGCGGTCTCGTCGTCGCGGGCCTGGTGCTCAAGATGTCGTCCGCGCGGTTCGCCGGGTTCGCGGTCAGCTTCCTTTTCGGGCTGCTGCACGCGCTGTCGATGCTGGCGGCGGAACTCTTCTGGGTGAAGATCGTCTCCGGGATCCTCTTCGCCGGGTACATCTACACGGCGGTCCTGCTCAACTCGATGCCGGTGAAACGGCACCTTCTCGGAGCCACGAATGACGCTTGACCCCGCCCTGTCGGAACGCTTGAAGCGCAACGCCGACGGGCTCATCGCCGCCGTCGTCGTCGAACACTCCACATCGGACGTGCTGATGATGGCGTGGATGAACGACGAGGCCCTCGAACGCACGCTCACGACCCGGCGGGGGACGTACTACTCGCGCAGCCGCAAGGAACTGTGGGTCAAGGGCGAGACGTCGGGCCACGTCCAGCACGTGCGCGAAGTGCGGATCGACTGCGACGGCGATACCGTCCTGCTGCGCGTCGACCAGACCGGCCCGGCCTGTCACACCGGCACGCACACCTGTTTCGACACCGACGAACGGCTGCTGTTGGCCGACGAGAGCGAGTAACCCGTGAATGTCGTCGCCAATGTGCTGGTCGGCATCGTCGCGCTGATCCACCTGTACATCGTCGTGCTCGAGATGTTCCTGTGGACCACCCCGCGCGCTCGCGCCTCCTTCGGCACCACCGAGGAGTTCGCGAAGGAGAGCTCGGCGCTTGCGGCGAATCAGGGGCTGTACAACGGTTTCCTCGCCGCCGCGCTGATCTGGGGCCTGATCGCGACCGGCAGTACGGCGTGGCAGTTCAAGATCTACGGACTCGCGTGCGTGATCGTGGCCGGGCTCTACGGGACGGCGACGGCGAGCAAGAAGATCTTCTTCGTCCAGGTGGTGCCGGGCACGCTGGCGCTGATCGCGGTGCTGGTCGCGGGCTGACGCCGTCGGGACCTTGGTCCTATCCCCGAATCCCCCTTGCGGGCGTACGCTTTTTCCATGTCACTGGGGACTGGGGAAGGCCCGGCGGAGAAGCATCTCCGCCGGAGATTGGGCTACCGCGTCACCGCGGTGGTGAGCTTGATACCGGTGGGTGGCGGGGTCATCGGTCTCGCCGTCCAGGCTTTCGAAAAAGATCCGATTTGGGGCTTCGAGGGCTTTTTCGACGAATTCGCCCTCATCTGCGTGGGGCTCTTGGTGGCCCTGTTCGCGCGACACCGGGCGCGGGTCCATGCCGGGCTCGCCGAAGCCGCGCCCGACGACCGGAGGGCCGACGACGCCGCGCTCGTCGCCATCGACCCCGAGCGTGAGACCGCGAAGTTGCGTCTGTTGGGTCTTCGCTCCGCCTGGATCGCCCCGATCTGGCCCGCCGTCTTCGCCGCCGGGGTCCTCCTGCTCGTCCTGGGCGGGTCGGGCGAAGACGGGTTCGGTAAGCTGGGCGTGCTGCCCACGGCGTTCGGTCTCGTCGGGTTCGTGGGCTCGCTGATGTCCGCGACGGGCTGGCGGGCCAGGCACCGCTCCGTCCAGGCCACCGGATGGCGTCCGGCGCGGGCGACGGTACGGCCGGATTACGAGGGGCTGGGCAACCGGCTCCCGCCCGCCACGTACCTCACTTTCGACGACGGCACCGAAACCGTGGTCCGCTCGGTGGGCTGGTCGATCCGCTCGTGCCGCCGCTTCCGGAAGAATCCCGGCCTCCGGGTCTGGATCGGTGGCGAAGGCGCGAACATGGTCGTCCTTTTCCCGCGGGGGAGGGTTTCCCGCCGCCCGTACGCGTTTCCGGCCCGACCTGAACTTGTACGCTCGCTGAGCACTCAGGGTTGCCCCGAAGCGAGACGCGACTCGTTATCCGGAAAACCCGCTCTTCTCGATTAACCTCGGTGCATGAAACTGGGGCGAGGGAAAAAGAAGATCGACCGTCCGAGACGACGTCCCAGGGTCGCCGGGCGACCTCGCTCCAGTGCGGACGACGACTTCGCCGAAAGCTACGAGCCGCCGACGGTCCACGAAGAAGTGGCCGACCCCTTGATCGAGAAAATGTCGCTTCTCGAACAACGGGCGACGGCTTGGGCGGTGTTCTGGATGGCTTACTTCGTCGTGTGTCAGATAGTTTCGGACGATCGACGATTCGAGGTGCTGGTCCCGCTTTCCCTGGTGGCCTTCTACGGTATTCCGGCGTGTCTGTACGCCGCCTGGCTCTGGAAGAGCCGCCGTCGGTCCGCTGAGAAGACCGGTTTGCGCGAGGCCATGGCGACGGTGCGGCCCGGCTGGCTGTTCCCCAGGATCGACGTCTATCTAAAAGGCGGCTACAAGCTGCTCCAGACGCGACGCTCGCTGCGGATCGCTCCCCGTTTCAAAGGGCTCGAGAAGGTTCCCGTCTTCATCGGCGGCGAGGAAACGGACATGATCGTGATCTTCCCGCGCGGGCGCTTCTCGAAGGACACGCTCTACACGGTTCCGGTCAAGGAAATCGAACCGGACACTGCGTGAGCCACCACCTCGCGACGCCGGCCCCGGATGCCATGAAAGGTCCTTTCCTTGCAAAATTTGCAAGGAAAGGACCTTTCATAGCACGGGCTGGGGGCGTCGAGTGGCGTTTCGGGGGTGCTCCCAACGTGAGCGAAGGCGTGACTGGCGTGCTCGAAGGCGTGACTCGCGTGATCGAAGCCGGAACTCAGTCGATGTCGCCGGTGAGGTAACGCTGCACGGTCGGCGCGATCGCGGTCACCAGCGGTTCGATCTCGCTCGAAGCCATCGGCTCGAACTTCGCGACGTAGCGCACCAGCCCCATCCCGACGAGCTGGGAAGCGCAGAGCGTGGTCCGCAGTTCGACGCGGTCCGAGCCCAGTCCGCCGATGACCTTCGTGAAGAAGTTCTGGAAGAAACCGCGCAGCACGGCCGCGGCCTGTTCGTGTCCGGCGACGCTGCGGACGAGGGCCTGGAACACCTCGCCGCCAGCGCCGTCCCATCGGGTGAGGAAGGTGCGGACGATCCGGCGGCCGAACTCGTCGTCGGGCCCGTTCTGGAGTTCCGCGAGCAGTTCGTGCGGGTCGAAGGGGAGCTTCAGGATGGCTTGGGCGAACAGCCCTTCCTTGCTGCCGAACCAGTGGTTCACCATCGCCGCGTCGACCCCGGCCCGCGTCGCGATCGCGCGCACGGTCGCGCCGTCGAAACCGCTCTCGCCGAACACCGCGCGCGCCGCTTCGATCAGCGCGGTCCGGGTGTCCTGTCCGCCGGGCCGCCGTCCCCGCCGCCGCACGGTAGTGTCTTCACCAGCCATGGCGTCATCATGAACGGACCCGGCCAGAAATTCAACAATCTTTGAATTCATCCCCCCGTCCCGGCTCGTGCGGCCGTTGCAGCACAATGAGCGACATGGTCAGCGCCGCAAACGCCAGCCCCTCGGGGCTCGGCTCGGTCAGCCCTTCGCGCGACGAGTTCCGCGCGCTCGCCGAGGGCCGTCGCGTCATCCCCGTCGTCCGTCGCGTGCTCGCCGACGGTGAGACCCCCATCGGGGTCTACCGCAAGCTCGCCGCCGACCGGCCGGGGACGTTCCTGTTCGAATCGGCGGAGAACGGCGCTTCCTGGAGCCGATGGTCGTTCATCGGCGTCGACAGCCCCGCCGCGCTGACCGTGCGTGACGGCGAGGCCGTGTGGACCGGCACCCCGCCGGTCGGCCTGCCGACGGAGGGCGACCCGCTCACCGTCCTGCGCGAGACCGTCGCCGCGCTCCACACCGAACAGCTGCCCGGGATGCCGCCGCTCACCGGCGGCATGGTCGGCTACATCGGCTACGACGCCGTCCGCTGGCTCGAACGGCTCCCCGAGCTCGCCGAGCGTGACCTCGACATCCCCGAGCTCACCATGCTGCTGGCGACCGACCTGGCCGCCTTCGACCACCACGAGGGCACCGTCACGCTGATCGCCAACGCGGTCAACTGGGACGACTCGGCCGAGCGCGTCGACGCCGCGTACGACGACGCCGTCGCGCGCCTGAACGCGATGACCAAGCAGCTGCACGTCGCCGCCCCGGCCACGGCCGCCGTCTTCGACCGTCCCGCGCCCGAATTCACGCGCCGCCGGTCCAAGCCGGACTTCCACGCGGCGGTCGAGAAGGCGGTCGAGGCGATCAAGGCGGGCGAAGCGTTCCAGATCGTGCCGTCGCAACGCTTCGAGATCGAGACCCAGGCCGACGCGCTCGACGTCTACCGCGTGCTGCGCACGTCCAACCCGAGCCCGTACATGTACCTGCTGCGCCTGGACGGTTTCGACATCGTCGGGTCCAGCCCGGAGTCGCTGGTCACCGTGCGGGACGGCCGCGCGACCACGCATCCGATCGCGGGCACCCGCTGGCGCGGCGCGGATCCGGAGGAAGACGCGCAGCTGGCCAAGGACCTGCTCGCGGACGAGAAGGAGCGCGCCGAGCACCTCATGCTCGTCGACCTCGGCCGCAACGACCTCGGCAAGGTCTGCAAGCCGGGCACCGTGCGCGTCGTCGACTTCTTCGACGTCGAGCGCTACAGCCACGTCATGCACATCGTCTCCACGGTCACCGGGGAACTCCTCGACGACAAGACGGCTTTCGACGCCGTCACCGCCTGTTTCCCGGCGGGGACGCTCTCGGGCGCGCCGAAGGTCCGCGCGATGCAGTTGATCGAGGAGCTGGAGCCGACCCGCAGGGCGCTCTACGGCGGCGTCGTCGGCTATCTCGACTTCGCCGGGGACGCCGACACCGCGATCGCGATCCGCACCGCGCTGATGAAGGACGGCACCGCGTACGTCCAGGCGGGCGGGGGAGTCGTCGCGGACTCGGTGGCCGACTACGAGGACAACGAGTCGCTCAACAAGGCCCGCACGGTGCTTTCCGCCGTCGCGGCGGCGCAGACGATGATCGCCGCGGACGAGCTCGACCCGGCGGGTGACCGCACTCGTGTCTGAGGTCCCGGCGAAGAAGGCCAAGCGTCCACTGTGGATCGCCGTGGTGGGCCTGCTGCTGGGCGCGGTCGCGTTGTGGGGTTCCTCGCAGCTCGTGTGGTTCGCGGAGTTCCGCGACGGCGGCGTGCGCGGCACCGTGCTGTACACGGAAACCGGTTCACAGCGCGCGGTTGCGCTGATTCCCCTCGCGTTGCTGGCGCTCGCCGGCACGGCGGGGCTGATCGCCACCGGCGGCTGGCCACGCCGGGTGCTCGGCGTGGTACTCGCCGTGTCCGGCCTCGCCGCGGTGTGGATCGGCGTGGCGGGCGGCTCGCTCAGCGGGTTCGCCGACGGACTGCCCGTCGCCCAGATGCTGGGAGCCCGCGGCCTCGCGATTCTCGGGGGAATTCTCGTGACCGCGGGCGGGTTGGCAGCCATCAAGGGCGCGGGCCGGATGCCGCGCCTCGGCGCGAAGTACTCGGCGCCGGGGGCGAAGAAGAAGGCCGCGAAGGATCCCGAGACCGAGCTGTGGGAGGCGCTGTCCGAAGGCGAAGATCCCACCGCCGGCCGGTGACGACGACGGAATTCGCGGGTTTCGGGGATCTTTCCCGGCAAAGATGACACGGTTGGCATTCGGAGCAACGGACATACCCGGAACCAGGCCGTATCCGTGCGGGGGTTAGCATCGTTTCGGCGGGAAGGGGAAGGTTTTTGTGAGCGACCTTGCGAAGGAATCCGTGAGTACGACGGCCGGTGAGGTACTCCGGTGAGCGTGCTCGAAGACATCGTCGCCGGCGTCCGTGCCGATCTCGCCGAGCGCGAGGCGGTTCTGCCGTTCGACGAACTGAAGAAGCGCGCGACCCAGGTCGCGCCCCCACGTGACGTGCTCGCGGCCCTGCGCGAGTCCGGTATCGGTGTCATCGCCGAGGTGAAGCGGCGCAGCCCGTCCAAGGGCGATCTGGCCGAGATCCCGGATCCGGCCGCGCTGGCGAAGGACTACGCCGACGGCGGCGCCCGGGTGATCAGCGTGCTGACCGAGCAGCGGCGGTTCGGCGGTTCGCTCGCCGACCTCGACGCGGTCCGCGCGGCGGTCGACATCCCGGTGCTGCGCAAGGACTTCATCGTCAGCCCGTACCAGGTGCACGAGGCGCGGCTGCACGGCGCGGACATGGTCCTGCTGATCGTGGCGGCGCTGGAGCAGAACGCCCTGATCGCGTTGCTGGACCGCGTCGAATCCCTCGGGATGACCGCGCTGGTCGAGATCCACAACGCCGAAGAGGCCGACAAGGCGCTCGAAGCCGGCGCGAAGGTGATCGGCGTCAACGCCCGCAACCTGCACACCCTCGAGGTGGATCGGGACGTCTTCTCGCGGCTGGCCCCCGGCCTGCCGATGGACGTCTTCAAGATCGCCGAGTCCGGTGTCCGCGGCCCCGGCGACCTGATGTCCTACGCGGGTCACGGCGCCGACGCCGTCCTCGTGGGCGAAGGGCTCGTCGCTTCGGGAGACCCGAAGGGCGCCCTGGTCAAGCTCGTGACCGCCGGTTCGCACCCCGCTTGCCCGAGGCCTTCTCGATGAGCGTGGAGTACACCGAAACACCGCACGGCGAGCACGACCCGGACGGCCGGGGCTACTACGGCCCCTACGGCGGCCGGTTCATGCCCGAGGCCCTGATCGGCGTCGTCGACGAGGTCGCGGCGGAATACGACAAGGCGAGGACCGACCCGGACTTCGTCAACGAGTTCCGGCGCCTGCTGCGCGAGTACGCCGGCCGTCCGTCGCTGCTCACCGAGGCCAAGCGCTTCGGCGAGCACGCCGGCGGCGCCCGGATCTTCCTCAAGCGCGAGGATCTGAACCACACCGGTTCGCACAAGATCAACAACGTGCTCGGCCAGGCGTTGCTCACCAAGCGGATGGGCAAGAAGCGGGTCATCGCCGAGACCGGGGCCGGACAGCACGGCGTGGCCACCGCCACCGCCTGCGCGCTGCTGGACCTGGAATGCGTCGTCTACATGGGCGAGGTCGACACCGAGCGGCAGGCGCTGAACGTCGCCCGCATGAAGCTGCTCGGCGCCGAGGTCGTCCCGGTGAAGACCGGTTCGCGCACCCTCAAGGACGCGATCAACGAGGCACTGCGCGACTGGGTCACCAACGCCGACACGACGCACTACCTGTTCGGCACGGCGGCGGGCCCGTACCCGTTCCCGATGATGGTGCGGAACTTCCACAAGATCATCGGCGAGGAGGCCCGCGCCCAGATCCTGGAGCAGGCCGGACGCCTGCCCGACGCCGTCGCGGCCTGCGTCGGCGGCGGATCGAACGCGATCGGGATCTTCCACGGCTTCATCGACGACACATCGGTGCGCCTGGTCGGTCTCGAACCGGGCGGCGAGGGCGTCGAGGGCAACCGCCACGGCGCCACGCTGACCAAGGGCACCCCGGGCAACCTGCACGGCGCGATGACGTACCTGCTGCAGGACGAGGACGGCCAGACCGTCGAATCGCACTCGATCTCCGCGGGGCTGGACTACCCGGGCGTCGGCCCGGAGCACGCGTGGCTCAAGGACAGCGGCCGCGCCGAGTACCGGCCGGTGACCGACGCCGAGGCGATGGACGCGTTCAAGCTGCTTTCGCGCACCGAGGGCATCATCCCGGCGATCGAGTCGGCGCACGCGCTGGCCGGTGCGCTGGTGCTCGGCCGTGAACTCGGCCCCGAGGGGCTGATCATCGTGAACCTGTCCGGTCGCGGCGACAAGGACATGGACACGGCCGCGAAGTACTTCGGCCTGGTGGAGAACGCATGAGCGCGCTGGACGACCTCTTCGCGAAGACGAAGGCCGAGGGGCGCGGCGCGCTGATCGGTTACCTTCCGGCGGGCTTCCCGACGGTCGACGGGTCCAAGGATCTGCTGGCCGCGGTGGTCGACGGCGGCGCCGACCTGGTCGAGGTGGGCGTGCCCTACTCGGACCCGGTGATGGACGGCCCGACCATCCAGGCCGCGTCGGTGAGCGCGCTTTCCGGCGGCTTCAAGCTCAAGCACCTGTTCGAGGTCGTCGAGTCGGTGTCGTCGCGCGGCGGCAAGGCCGTCGTGATGACGTACTGGAACCCGGTGCACCGCTACGGCGTCGACCGTTTCGCGCGGGACCTCGCCGCCGCGGGCGGGCTCGGGATGATCACCCCGGACCTGATCCCGGACGAGGCCGACGAGTGGATGGCCGCCTCCGAACAGCATGGTCTGGACCGGATCTTCCTGGTCGCGCCGTCCTCCTCGGAGGAGCGGATCGCGAAGACCGTCGCGGCCGCTTCCGGCTTCGTGTACGCCACCGCGGTGATGGGTGTGACGGGTGCTCGCGACCAGGTCGGCGTGCACGCCGAGGACCTGGTCGAGCGGACCCGCGCGCATACGGAACTGCCGATCGGCGTCGGGATCGGCGTCCGGTCCGGCGAGCAGGCGGCGCAGGTCGCCGGCTTCGCGGACGGCGTCATCGTCGGCTCGGCGCTGGTGACGGCCGCGGCGAGCGGCACCGACGCGGTGCGCGAGCTTTCGGCCGAACTGGCCGCGGGCGTGCGGAAGGCTGTCGCCCCCGCTTGATCTGACGTGAGCCGAAGGGGCCCTTCATCGCATCTCAGGCGGTGAAGGGCCCCTTCGCTACATCAGATGCCGCAGTCGGTGATCGACGACGGCGACGAGTAGAAGCTGGTGTACCAGGTGAATCCGGCGACGTTGTTCGCGTGGTCGAGGTACAGGTCCCATCGGCGGTTGCTGCCGTCGGACACGTCGGTGAGGAACCCGAGCGTGCAGATCGCCGCGACGTCGTGGCCCGGGTACATGACCTCGTGAGCCCAGTTCGCCTGTGGGTAGAGGTGCACCCAGGTCTCGCCCTTGGCCCCGCCGGTTCCCTGGCCGACGTTCCCGCACCATTGGCCGGACGGCGCGGTGAGGTACGACGCGTAGGTGTACCCGACCTTGACCGCGTGGTCGTCGTAGACCAGGTTCCAGAGCCCGTCGGCGGCGGACACGTAGCAGAGGGCTCTGAGGCTGACGTCGCTGACCACGACATACGCGGAATCCATGGCGGGCCGGAAATGCACCCATGCCTCACGGATCCCGGGCTGGAACTTCGTCGGATTGCCGGCCGCCGCACTCGCCGCGGTGGCGGTCGAGACCAGGGCCGTCAGGGCGAGCAGGACTGTGACGAGGACGGCTTTCAGTTTCTTCATCGGCTGAGTTCCCCAGTTCGCACAAAGCCCACCCGACCTGGGCGGGCGAGCGTCACTTTAGAGAGCGGCCAGGTCACCGGACAGAGCTGTTCCGGTGACCCGCCTCAGTGCCGCCACCGCTGCGCTTCGGTGATCTCCTCCGGGCTCGCGTCCGCGAACCGCTCGATCTCCGCCCGCCGCACGTCCACGATCGTCGTCGCCAGCGGCGCGCCGAACGCGGCCGCCAGATCCTTGTCCGCCTCGAACGCGGCGACGGCGTCCTCCAGCCGCTGAGGCAGGCGCTCGACCCCGCGGGCGGCGCGTTCCTCCTCGGTCAGGATTCCGGGGTCGACGTCGAGGGGCTCCGGCAGTGACGCCTCCTCGTCGGCACCGGCCATCCCGGCGAACAGCAGCGCGGCCGCCAGCAGATACGGATTCGCGGTCAGGTCGAAACATTTGACCTCGAGATTCGCCGCCGACGCGCGATTCCCGGCGACGCCGCGCACCAGCCGCAGCGGCGTCTCCCGGTTCTCCAGGCCCCACGCGGTGTACACCCCCGCCCAATGGTGCGGCTCCAGGCGCAGATAGCTGACCACCGACGGCGCTCCGATCGCGAGCAGCGCGGGCAGCCGTTTCAGGATGCCGGCGCTGAACGACTCCGCGAGCGGTGTCAGCCCGAAAACCCTTTCCCCGCCCGAAAAAAGATTCCGCGCTCCGTCCCAAACGCTCAGATGCACGTGCCCGCCGTTGCCCACCCCGGCGGGCGCGAACTTCGGGGTGAAGGACGCCTTGAGCCCGTGCCGGTGGCTGAGCGCGCGGATCGTCTCCTTCGTCAGCACGGCGATGTCGGCCGCCCGCACCGGATCGGCGGCGGCGACGGACAGTTCGAACTGGCCGTCCGCGTACTCGGGATGGATCTGCTCCACCCCGACGCCCTGTTGGTCCAAAGTGGACACCAGGGCGCGAAGGTAGTCCGCGCGCTCGGAAAGCCTCGCGTAGCCGTAGGCCGGGCCCGCCGTGGCCGACTTCGCGTCGTCGGGGGCGTCGGCGCTGGTGATCACCCATTCGATCTCGAAACTCATCCGCGCGCGGTGACCGCGTGCGGCCAGCCGGTCCACCGCCGTCGCCAGCAGGGCCCGCCCGTCCTGCGGATGCGGTTCGCCCTCCTGATCGAGTTTCGTCACCGGCGCCCAGGCCCAGCCTGGCTGCCCGGCGAGCACGGTCAGCGCGTCGAGGTCCGGATGCAGCCGCAGGTCGCCGACCGGCCCGAGGGAATGCTCACCGCCGGTGATGACGTCGTCGAAGCCGAAGAAATCGAAGGAATTCGAAGCGCCGACACCCCACGCGGCCGCCGACGGCAGCTTCCGCAGCGGCACCGCCTTGACCCGCGCTATCCCGGCGTTGTCCACGAAGGTCAGCGCCACGAGCTCGACACCCCGCGCCCGGAGTTCCCCGGTGAGGGCGGTCGCGCGGGCGGTCAGTGCTTCCCGGTTCACCATGGTTCCTCATCCTGGCCTGTTCTCCAGCCCCTTGCCACGCCCCGATCCGGCCATAGGGTGAGGCCGCACTCGTCGATCACGAGAAGGGACGCGCCCATGCCGGGAACCCCGATCCTGCCGTTCGTGGCCCGGACGCGGCTGGTGGACCACCATTGCCACGGCGTCGTCACAGGTGACCTCGGCCGGATC
Source organism: Amycolatopsis sp. CB00013 (assembly GCF_001905755.1). NCBI lineage: Bacteria > Bacillati > Actinomycetota > Actinomycetes > Pseudonocardiales > Pseudonocardiaceae > Amycolatopsis > Amycolatopsis sp. CB00013. Next base: position 132,106 of record NZ_LIWC01000007.1, read on the forward strand.
GAGTTCGAACAAATGCTCACCGAGGCCGACACCGTCTCGTCACTGGGCACCACCCTGTTCGATTCGCTGATCGGGCTCGCGGTGCGGGCCCGCTGCGCGCCCGTGCTCGACCTGCCGCCGCACGTCCCGTCCGAGGTCTATCTGGCCCGCCGCGCCGAACTGGGCGCCACGGAGGTCAACGCGCGATTCCTGCGCGCCACCGGCACGACCGAATTCCTGCTCGACGGCGGTTTCCTGCCGGACACGCTGACCACGACCGAGCAGTTCGCGGCACTGTCCGGCGCCCGCGCGCGGGACATCGTCCGCCTCGAACAGGTCGCCGAAACGGTGATCGGAGCCACCACCGCGGCCGGATTCATCGAGGCCTTCACCGGGGAACTGACGAAACGCGCCACGACGGCCGTCGGGTTCAAATCCATCGCCGCCTACCGGGTCGGGCTAGACCTGGCGGGGGAGCGGCCGACGGACGCCGAAGTCACCGAAGCGGCGGGCCGCTGGCTCGCGCGGATCGAGGCGGGCGAACCGGTCCGGCTCGCGGACGAGGTACTGCACCGCTTCCTGATCTGGACCGGGATCGACCTGGCGTTGCCGATCCAGTTCCACGTCGGCTTCGGCGATTCCGACGTCGACCTGCACCGCTGCGATCCGCTGCTGCTCACCGGGCTGCTGCGGGCCACCCGCTCACACGGGGTGCCGATCATGCTGCTGCACAACTATCCCTTCCACCGGAACGCCGCGTATCTGGCGCAGGTGTTCGAGCACGTGTTCGTCGACGTGGGACTCGCGACGCACAACGCCGGTCATCGTGCGCCCGCGATCATCGCGGAGACAATGGAGATCGTGCCGTTCGGGAAGCTGCTGTTCTCCACGGACGCGTTCGGGCTGGCCGAGCTGTACCACCTCGGCACCGCGCTGTTCCGGCAAGGACTGTCCGACTTCCTGTACGCGGGACTCACTTCGGACGTACTGTCCGAAGTGGACGCGCATCGGATAGCGGCGCTGGTGGGGCACCGCAACGCCGAACGGGTGTACGGGCTGGAGGGGACATGACGGAGCTGGACGAACTGCAGGACCGCTGGGAGGCCGCGGTCGAAGCGGAGCTGCCTTCCGCGATCGGGCTGCGGCACCGCGTACACGCCGATCCGCGCGCGTCGGGGGACGAGGAGGACACCGCGCGGGTCGTCGTCGAGGCGCTGGACATCGACGACGGGGTCCGGGTCGCCAAGACCGGACGCGCCGTCCTGCTCCCCGGCACCCGGCCGGGACCGGCCGTGGCACTGCGCACCGAACTGGACGCGCTGCCGGTCACCGAGCGCACCGGGGTGCCGTGGGCTTCGGAGACGCCGCTGATGCACGCGTGCGGACACGACGTCCACATGGCCGCGCTCGTCGCCACCGTCCGCGCGGCCGCCGTGGTCGGGGTGCCCCGGCCGCTCGTGGCGCTCCTGCAGCCGCGTGAGGAGACGTCGCCGTCCGGTGCGCTGGACATCGTCGAGTCGGGCGTGCTCACCGAGTACGGCGTCGAGTCGGTCATCGGCGCGCACGTCCAGCCCCGGCTCGCGGCGGGCGTGGTGTCGGCGGTGCCGGGACCGGTCAACGCCTCCACCGACGAGTTCGACGTCGTCGTCCGCGGCCAGGGCGGGCACGCCGGGTATCCGCACCTGCTGCGGGACCCGATCCTCGCGCTCAGCCAGATCGTGGTGAGCCTGCAGCAGCTCGCGAGCCGCCGGGTCGACCCGGTGTTCGGCGCGGTCTGCTCGGTCGGCCGGATCGAAGCCGGGACCACGGCGAACGTCGTGCCGAACGAGGCCCGTCTGTCGGGCTCGCTGCGGCTGATGCGCGCCGAGGACCGCGACCTCGCGCTGGAGGGGCTCGCCGAGGTCGTCCACGGCACCGCCAAGGCGCACGGCTGCCGGGCGGAACTGGAGATCAGCCCGTGCGAACCGGTGCTGCACAACGACGCCGGGCTCACCCAGCGCGCGCACCGGCGGCTCGTCCGGACCGGGGCGGGCGTGGACACCGATTTCCGGTCGTTCGGCGCCGACGACTTCGCGCACTACTGCGGGATGACGCGCGGGCTGATGATGTTCGTCGGCCTCGGTGACACCGCGGGCGCGCCGAGCCTGCACGACGAACTGTTCCTGCCGCCCGACGCCGCCATCGGGCAGGTCGCGTCCGCGCTGATCGCGGGCTATTTGGCCGCCGTCGAGGGCTGACGCCCCCAAGAAGTCGACGAAGCGCTACGGTGGCCGACGTGAATACCGCCTCGGCAGCGTTCCTCGCGACCATCCCCAGCCCCGACCAGGGTGTCTGGCATATCGGGCCGGTCCCGATCCGGGCATACGCGCTCTGCATCATCGCCGGCATCATCGTGGCGATCTGGCTGGGCGAGCGGCGCTGGGTGAACCGCGGCGGCACGAAGGGCACCGTCATCGACGTCGCCGTCTTCGCGGTGCCGTTCGGCCTGGTCGGCGGCCGGTTGTACCACGTCATCACCGACAACCAGCTGTACTTCGGCGAGGGCAAGAACCCGCTCAACGCGCTGAAGATCTGGGACGGCGGCCTCGGGATCTGGGGCGCCATCGCGCTCGGCGCCGTCGGCGCGCTGATCGCCTGCCGCCGCCGGGGCATCCCGCTGCCCGCGATGGCGGACGCGCTCGCGCCGGGGATCGTGATCGCGCAAGCGATCGGGCGGCTCGGCAACTACTTCAACCAGGAGCTCTACGGCGCGCACACCGATCTGCCGTGGGGGCTGGAGATCTACCAGCGCTACAACCCGACCAACCCGGACGACTTCCTGAACGGCATCGCGATCGGGCACGTCCCGCTGCCGGACAGCCCGGTGCACCCGACGTTCCTCTACGAGCTGATCTGGAACCTCGGTGTCGCGCTGCTGGTCATCTGGGCGGACAAGAAGTTCCGCCTCGGCCACGGCCGCGTGTTCGCGCTGTACGTCGCCGGGTACACCGCGGGCCGGTTCTGGATCGAGATGATGCGGACCGACACCGCGAACCACATCCTCGGCCTGCGGGTCAACGTGTGGACCTCGATCCTGCTGTTCGCCGCGGCGATCGCGTACTTCGTCCTGGCCGCCAAGCGTGGGCCGAGGGAAGCGCCGGAAACGCTGTGGAGCAAGGATGTGCCGCGGGAGGACGCCGCCTCGGGCGCCTCCGCCTCCGCCTCCGCCTCGGCCGACTCCGAGACCGCTGAGCCTTCCGAGACCCACGCGGAGGTCGCCGCGGCTCCGGACACCGTCCGGGACTCCGCCGCCGACAAGGCGACCGAGGACCCGAAGCCCGACGCCGAGAAGTAGCGCTCCGCCCTCACGCGAGTGCCATGAAAGGTCCTTTCCTTGCAAAATTTGCAAGGAAAGGACCTTTCATGGCATCGGGACTCGCCGCGGTGAGTCGCGTGTCCAGACGGACGACACATGTGTCCAGACGGACGACATGCGTGATCAGGTGGACGGCACGCGAGAGGACCTGGCCGCGCCCCGTGTCGTCCGTCCCGTCACGCGTGCCGTCCGTCTGATCACGCGTGTCGTCCAGACAGTCACGTGAAAGTGCCGCGCCTCAGGGAGAGACCAGGCCTCGTCCCGTCACCAAAGGCAGGTCCAGCGCCGTCAGCAGCCCCGGCGGAGCCGCCACCACCGCCGGGATCGCGTTCACCAGCCGCATCGCGGTCGCCTTCAGCCCGGCGGTGTTGTGGTCGCCATCGGTCCCGACCAGCCGCAGGTCCAGTACGTACTCGGGCTCGCCGGTCACCTGGACGCGGTAGCAGCCCTGCCCGGTCGGCTGCGGCCAGTCCGGCCCGAGGTCGCCGCGCAACCGCGTGATGTGCTCCAGCACGCACACCGCCCGCCCGCCGCGCATGCCACGCACCTCGAACCGCAGCGCCGCCGCCGTGCCCTCCTTGATGGTTCCCGAGGCGATCTCGAACGTCTCAGGCGCCGGAAGTCGCTCGTAGACCTCCTCGACGCCGTCGAGTTCGACGTCCAGCCCCGCCGCGAGCTGCCGCACGACGCTGCCCCAAGCCAGCGACAGCACCCCAGGCTGCAGCAACAGCGGCAGGTCGTCCATCTCGCGGCCGAAGCCCATGATGTCGAACAAGACCTTGCCGTTGTCGTACGTCGAATAGTCGAGGATCTCCAGGCAGCGCACCTCGTCGATCCGTTCGCACACGCCGGTGAGCACCAGCGGCAGCCAGTCGTTGGCGAAGCCGGGGTCGACACCGTTGACCCACAGCGAAGCGCCGCCTTCGCGGGCCGCCTCACGGATCGGCTCGATCATCTCCGGCGGCACGACACCTTCGGGGTACTGGAGGAACACCGGACTGCTGGACACCACGTTGATCCCCGCGCGCAGAAAGCGTTTCAGGTCCTCGACGGCCTCGACGAGCCTGTCGTCGGCCATCGCCGTGTAGAGCACGCAGTCCGGCTTCAGCGCGATGAGCGCGTCCGCGTCGGTGGTGGCCGCGACACCGAGCGGGCGCCCGAGCCCGGCCAGTTCCCCGGCGTCCACGCCCGCCTTGGCCTCGCTCGACACCCAGACCCCCGCGAGTTCGAGATCGGGCCGCGCGGCTATCCCGGCCAGCGCGTGGCGGCCGACGTTCCCGGTACTCCACTGGACCACGCGCAAGGCGCTCGCCTCCTATAGATCGGGCAGGCCCAGCTCCAGGTTCGGGACCTGCAGTCCACCGTCGACTTCGATGATCTTGCCGGTGACGTACCGGCCCGCGCCCGACGCCAGGAACACGACGGTGGCCGCGATGTCCTCGGCCTCGCCGATCCGGCGCAGGGGAGTGGCGGCCTCCATCCGGCCGCGCAGTTCGTCGTTGCCCACCACCACTTCGAGCGCGGAGGTCGCCACCGAGCCGACCGAGATCGCGTTCACGCGCACCTTCGGCGCGAGGTCTGCGGCGGCGAGCCGGGTGTAGTGCGCTAGCGCGGCCTTCGCCGTCCCGTACGCGGCGAAACCGCGGCCGGTCACACGGCCCATCACCGACGAGATGTTGACGACCGAGCCACCCGACTCCAGTAAGGACGGTGCCGCCGCGACGGTCAGCGCGTGCGCGGTGGAGACGTTGAAACGAAAGGCTTCTTCGAGGAAGTCGGAAGTGGTTTCCAGGAGCGGCCGGGGATAGGTGCCGCCGACGTTGTTGACCACCAGGTCCAGCCGCCCGAACTCCGCCGCCGCGATGCGCGCCAGCTCGCCGGCGGCGGCCGGGTCGCTCAGATCGGCGGGCACCACGTGGGCGCGCCGTCCGGTGGCGGCGACCAGGGCCGCCACGTCGTCGAGCTGGGTTTCGGTGCGCGAGGAGATCACCACGTCGGCACCGGCCTCGGCGAGCGCCACGGCGGTCGCCGCGCCGATCCCGCGTCCGGCGCCGGTGACCACGGCGACCTGGTCGGTGAGCCGGAAACGGTCCAGGATCATGGCCGGAACTGTAACACGTTCTATTTCCGGCGTCTTGGGCTCGCGCCGGGCGCCGGGAGTGACTAGGGTCGCGTCACCGCTTCTCGTGACATCCCGGAACAGGGCATATACTTAGCGGAACGAACTACTGTGACCTCATCAGGAACTGTGTCGTTCCGGGCGTCCAGATCGTTACCCGTCGGCGGGCTTTCGCGCCCGCCGAACTGATGCCGACGTGTTTCACAGGTGTTAAAGTCTCGCTAACGAACGGGCCATCGTCGTCCCGTGCGCATCCCCCGGCCGGCCCCGCCCGGCCGCTGAGCACAGACGACGAAGGAGGTCCCTTCATGATCTTCTCCGCCATTCCAGGCAAACAGGGTCTCTACGATCCCGAATCCGAACAGGACTCCTGCGGTGTGGCCATGGTGGCCGACGTCCGCGGGCGGCGCTCGCACGGCATCGTCACCGACGGCCTGTCCGCGCTGACGAACCTCGACCACCGCGGGGCCGCCGGAGCGGAGCCGACCAGTGGCGACGGCGCGGGCATCCTGCTGCAGCTCCCGGACGAGCTGCTGCGGGCGGAAGTGGACTTCCCCCTGCCCCCGGCGGACGCCGACGGCCACCAGACCTACGCGACCGGGATCGGTTTCCTGCCCTCGGACGTCGAGGAGCGGAACAAGGCCATCGCCCTGATCGAGCGGATCGCCACGGAAGAGGGCCTCGACGTCCTCGGCTGGCGTGAGGTACCGGTCGACGCCGACCGCGCCGACATCGGCCCGACGGCACGTTCGGTCATGCCGCATTTCGCGATGCTGTTCGTCGCGGGCGCCGAGTCCGACGGGCGATGTCCCGCCGGGCTCGAACTGGACCGGCTGGCCTTCTGCCTCCGCAAGCGCGTCGAGAACGAGAGCGTGACCGCGGGCTGCGGCACCTACTTCCCGTCGCTGTCCTCGCGGACCATCGTCTACAAGGGAATGCTGACCCCCGAGCAGCTCCCGCTCTTCTTCGCCGACCTGACCGACACCCGGCTCACCAGCGCCATCGCGCTCGTGCACTCCCGGTTCTCCACCAACACCTTCCCGTCTTGGCCGCTGGCGCATCCGTTCCGGTTCGTCGCGCACAACGGCGAGATCAACACCATCCGGGGCAACCGCAACCGCATGCGCGCCCGTGAGGCGCTGCTCGAATCGGACCTCATCCCCGGCGATCTCACCCGCCTGTACCCGATCTGCTCGGCCGACGCGTCGGACTCCGCCTCCTTCGACGAGGTGCTGGAGCTGCTGCACCTCGGCGGGCGGTCGCTGCCGCACGCGGTGCTGATGATGATCCCCGAAGCGTGGGAGAACCACGCCGGGATGGACGCACAACGTCGTGCGTTCTACCAGTTCCACGCCAGCCTCATGGAGCCGTGGGACGGCCCGGCCTGTGTCACCTTCACCGACGGCACGCTCGTCGGCGCGGTGCTGGACCGCAACGGCCTGCGGCCCGCCCGATGGTGGCGCACCGCGGACGACCGGGTCGTGCTCGCCAGTGAGGCGGGCGTCCTCGACGTCGCCCCCGCGGACGTCGTGGCCAAGGGCCGCCTCAAGCCCGGCCGCATGTTCCTGGTGGACACTGAGGCGGGCCGGATCGTCGACGACGAAGAGGTCAAGTCGGCGCTGGCCAAGGAACTCCCGTACGAGGGCTGGCTGCACGCCGGTCTCCTGCAGATCGCCGACCTGCCGGACCGCGACCACATCGTGCAGAGCCACGATTCCGTGCTGCGGCGCCAGCTTTCCTTCGGCTACACCGAAGAAGAGCTGAAGATCCTCCTCGCGCCGATGGCGGTCAAGGCGGCCGAGCCGATCGGTTCGATGGGCTCCGACACCCCGCCCGCCGTACTGTCGCAGCGTTCGCGGCTGCTCTACGACTACTTCAAGCAGAACTTCGCGCAGGTCACCAACCCGCCGCTGGACGCGATCCGCGAAGAGCTCGTCACCTCGATGAGCCGGATCATGGGTCCCGAGCGCAACCTGCTCGCCCCCGGCCCGGCCTCCTGCCGCCACGTGCAGCTGCCGTATCCGGTGATCGACAACGACGAACTCGCCAAGCTGATCCACATCAACGACGACGGCGACCTTCCCGGCTTCGCGTGCAGTGTCCTTTCCGGACTGTACGAAGTGGACGGTGGCGCCGACGCGCTGGCGTCCGCGATCGAGCGGGTCCGGCGCGAGGCGTCGGAGGCGATCGCGGCGGGCGCGCGCACGCTCGTGCTGTCCGATCGCGACTCCGACCACCGCATGGCGCCGATCCCGTCGCTGCTGCTGGTGTCCGCGGTGCACCACCACCTGGTGCGCACCAAGGAGCGGCTCCGCGTCGCGCTGGTCGTCGAGACCGGCGACGCCCGCGAGGTCCACCACATCGCGCTGCTGCTCGGTTACGGCGCCGCGGCGGTGAACCCGTACCTGGCCTTCGAGACCATCGAGGACATGATCTCGACCGGTGCGGTCACCGGGATCGAGCCGGCCAAGGCGATCCGCAACTACGTCAAGGCGCTCGTGAAGGGCGTCCTGAAGATCATGTCGAAGATGGGCATCTCGACCGTCGGCGCGTACACCGCGGCGCAGGTCTTCGAATCCTTCGGCCTGGCCCAGGACCTGCTCGACGAGTACTTCACCGGGACGTCGTCGAAACTCGGCGGGGTCGGGCTGACCGTGCTCGCCGAAGAGGTCGCAACGCGGCATCGTCGCGCGTACCCGGACAACCCGACCGATCGTGTCCACCGTGGACTCGAGACCGGCGGCGAGTACGCGTACCGCCGCGAGGGCGAGCTGCACCTGTTCACCCCCGAGACCGTTTTCCTGTTGCAGCACGCGACGAAGACCGGCCGGGAAGAGGTGTACAAGAAGTACTCCGACGAGGTGCACCGCCTGTACCGCCAGGGCGGCGCGTTGCGCGGGCTGTTCTCCTTCCGCGAGGGCGCTCGCGAGCCCGTCCCGCTGGACGAGGTCGAGCCCGTCGAGGCGATCTTCAAGCGCTTCAACACCGGCGCGATGTCCTACGGTTCGATTTCGGCCGAGGCGCACGAAACGCTCGCCATCGCGATGAACCGCATCGGCGGCCGGTCGAACACCGGTGAGGGCGGGGAGGATCCCGAGCGGCTGTACGACCCGGCGCGGCGCAGCGCGATCAAGCAGGTCGCGAGCGGCCGCTTCGGCGTCACGAGCGAATACCTCGTCAACGCCGACGACATCCAGATCAAGATGGCGCAGGGCGCGAAGCCGGGCGAGGGCGGGCAGCTGCCGCCCAACAAGGTGTACCCGTGGATCGCGCGCACGCGGCACTCGACGCCGGGCGTCGGGCTCATCTCGCCGCCGCCGCACCACGACATCTACTCGATCGAGGATCTCGCCCAGCTGATCCACGACCTCAAGAACGCCAACGAGAACGCCCGCATCCACGTGAAGCTGGTGTCCTCGCTCGGCGTCGGCACGGTCGCGGCCGGGGTGTCCAAGGCGCACGCCGACGTCGTGCTGATCTCCGGCCACGACGGCGGTACCGGCGCCTCCCCGATGAACTCGCTCAAGCACGCGGGCACCCCGTGGGAGATCGGCCTCGCCGAGACCCAGCAGACGTTGCTGCTCAACGGTTTGCGCGACCGGATCACCGTGCAGGTCGACGGTGCGATGAAGACCGGCAAGGACGTCGTCATCGCCGCGCTGCTCGGCGCGGAGGAGTACGGCTTCGCGACGGCGCCGCTGATCGTCGAAGGCTGCGTCATGATGCGCGTCTGCCACCTCGACACCTGCCCGGTCGGCGTCGCGACCCAGAGCCCGGATCTGCGCAAGCGGTACACCGGCCAGGCCGACCACGTCGTGAACTACTTCCGGTTCGTCGCCGAAGAGGTCCGGGAAACGTTGGCGGCACTCGGTTTCCGCACCCTCGACGAAGCCATCGGGCACGCCGAGGTGCTGAACACCGACGAGGCGATCGAGCACTGGAAGGCATCCGGTCTCGACCTGGCACCGATCTTCGAGATGCCCGCCGAGACCCCGTACGGCGGGGCGAAGCGGCGCACGCGGGGGCAGGACCACGGCCTGGAGCACGCCCTCGACCGGACGCTGATCCAGCTCGCCGAGGCGGCGCTGGAGGACGCGCATCCGGTGCGGCTGGAACTGCCGGTGCGGAACGTGAACCGGACCGTCGGCACGCTGCTCGGTTCCGAGATCACCCGTCGCTACGGCGGTGAGGGCCTGCCCGAGGACACGATCCACGTGCTGCTGACCGGTTCCGCCGGGCAGTCGCTCGGGGCGTTCCTGCCGCGCGGCATCACGCTTGACATGGTCGGCGACGCGAACGACTACGTCGGCAAGGGGCTTTCGGGCGGGCGGATCATCGTGCGCCCGCATCCGGACGCGAAGTTCGCCGCGGAAGGCCAGACCATCGCCGGGAACACGCTGGCCTACGGTGCGACCGGCGGCGAGATGTTCCTGCGCGGCCAGGTCGGCGAACGGTTCTGCGTGCGGAACTCCGGTGCGGTGGTCGTCGCCGAGGGCGTCGGCGACCACGCCTTCGAGTACATGACCGGCGGACAGGCCGTGGTGCTCGGCCCGACCGGGCGCAACCTCGCGGCAGGGATGTCCGGTGGCGAGGCGTACGTGCTCGACCTCGACCGCGGCAAGGTCAACGAGGAGATGGTGAATCTCCAGACGCCGTCGTCCGAGGACCTCGCCTGGCTCAAGAAGACCGTGCAGAAGCACTACGACCTCACACGTTCGGCCGTGGCCGCGTCGCTGCTCGGCGACTGGCCGCGTCGCTCGGCGGCGTTCACCAAGGTGATGCCCCGCGACTACCAGCGTGTCCTTGACGCGGCGAAGGCGGCGCGTGCCGCGGGCCGCGACGTCGACGAAGCGATCATGGAGGCCGCTCGTGGCTGATCCGACGGGTTTCCTGAAGTACGAACGTGAAGAGCCGAAGAAGAAGTCCAAAGAGGACCGTCTCACCACCTGGGGAGAGGTCTACGCCGACGTGGAACCCGGCGAGCGCAACGAACAGGTGCGCAAGCAGGCTTCGCGATGCATGGATTGCGGCATCCCGTTCTGTCACTCCGGTGGTTCCGGCTGCCCGCTGGGCAACCTGATCCCGGAGTGGAACGACCTGGTGCGCCGCGGCGACTGGGCCGCGGCGAGCGACCGGCTGCACGCGACCAACAACTTCCCCGAATTCACCGGGAAGCTGTGCCCCGCGCCGTGCGAGGCGGGCTGCGTCCTGTCGATCTCGCCCCTGTCCGGCGGTCCGGTGTCGATCAAGCGGGTCGAGCAGACGATCGCCGACCAGTCCTGGGAAGCGGGCTACGTGCAGCCGCAGGTCTCGGCGGTCTCGTCGGGGCAGCGGGTCGCGGTCGTCGGCTCCGGCCCGGCCGGGCTCGCCGCCGCGCAGCAGCTGACCCGCGCCGGCCACGAGGTGACCGTCTTCGAGCGGGACGACCGGCTCGGCGGCCTGCTGCGGTACGGCATCCCCGAGTTCAAGATGGAGAAGAAGGTCCTCGACCGGCGGCTCGCGCAGCTCCGCAAGGAGGGCACGAAGTTCGTCACCGGCTGCGAGGTCGGCGTCGACCTGACCGTCGAGGAACTGCGGGCGGACTACGACGCGGTGGTCCTCGCCGTGGGCGCGCTGCGCGGCCGCGACGACAAGACCACTCCCGGCCGCGAGCTCGCCGGGATCCACTTGGCTATGGAGCATCTGGTCCCGGCCAACAAGTACGTCGAGGGCGACGGCCCGTCGCCGGTCGACGCGGCGGGCAAGCACGTCGTCATCATCGGCGGCGGCGACACCGGGGCCGACTCCTACGGCACCGCGACCCGGCAGGGCGCGCTTTCGGTGACCCAGCTGGACCAGTACCCGACGCCACCGTCCACAAGGGACGACGAACGCTCGCCGTGGCCGACCTGGCCGTACATCCTGCGCACCTACCCGGCGCACGAGGAGGCGGGCGAGCGCAAGTTCGCCGTCGCGGTCACCCGGTTCATCGGTGACGACGAGGGCAACGTGCGCGCCGTGGAGCTCCGTCAGGTCCGCGTGGTCAAGGACCCCGAGACCGGCAAGCGCATGGTGACCCCGGTCAACGACGAGGTCGAGGAACTGCCTGCCGACCTCGTCCTGCTCGCGATCGGGTTCGAGGGTGTCGAGCACATGCCGCTGCTGGACGGGCTCGGTCTCTCGCTGACCCGGCGCGGCACGCTCTCGTGCGGTGCGGACTGGCAGACCTCCGCGCCCGGCGTGTTCGTCTGCGGCGACGCGCACCGCGGTGCCTCGCTGGTGGTGTGGGCGATCGCCGAGGGACGTTCGGTGGCGAGCGCCGTCGACGCGTACCTCACCGGCGCTTCGGATCTGCCCGCTCCGGTGCACCCGACGGCGTTGCCGCTCGCGGTGGTCTGAGCCCGGTGCGCGCCGACAGCGTGGTCGGCGCGTTCCTTCCTGCCCAAGGTGGAGGGCGGGGATCAACCTCCGGGCCGACGCGGTAGGGCGGCCGGTCACGCCACGCTTTCCGCATGAGAAAAACGTTGGCGATACTGGCTTTCCTGCCACTGGCGGTAGCCGTCCCGGCGACCGCCGATGCGGCTCCGGCACTACGGTGGACGTCTCCCTGCCCGGACTACGGCATGACACCCTCACCGACCGAGGGCCTCGAATGCGCGAAACTCCAGGTGCCGCTGGACTACGCCGATCCCGGCGGCCGGACCATCGAACTCACCGTTTCCCGTAAGGCGAGTAAATCGCCGAAGCGGCGAGGCGTGCTGCTCATGAACCCCGGCGGCCCGGGGAGCCCAGGACTGGCGATGCCCGCGCAACTCGCGCAGCGACAGGGACAGTCCGGCCTGCTCGACAGTTACGACGTCATCGGGTTCGACCCACGCGGGACCGTCTACAGCACGCCGGTGACCTGTGACCTGAGCGAGGAACAGCAGTTCATCCTCGTCGGCCCGTACGCGGAGGGCCCGCGCGACGTCGCCGAGAAGGCGGCGAAGTCCCGCGTCGTGGCGAAGCAATGCGCCGAGTCGAAGACCGCGGATCTCCTGCCGCATATGACCACCGCCAACACCGCGCGCGACATGGACCGGATCCGCACGGCGTTGGGGGAGCGGAAGATCTCGTACTACGGCGTTTCGTACGGGAGTTACCTGGGCGCGGCGTATTCCTCACTGTTCCCGGCGCGCACGGACCGGATCGTGCTGGACAGCCTGCTCGGCCCCGACGGGCTCGACGTCCGGGCACATCAGCGTTTCGCGGACGGCTTCGACGACCGCTTCGGCGACTTCACGGCGTGGGCGGCGGCGCACGACGACGTCTACCACCTCGGGCGGACACAGGCCGAGGTGACGGCGAAGTTCCTCGAGCTGGCCGAAAAGCGCCCGGGAATTCGAATCGACACCTGGGGCGCGCTGTACGACGACGCGAACTTCCCCGGTCTCGCCGAGCGGTGGGCCGCTCCGGCAGCGAAGGCGCAGGGCGGACCGCTCGACGGCGACAATCACGCCGCGCTCCAGCTGCAGGTGCTCTGCAACGACTCCGACTGGCCGGAAAGCGTTCGCTACTACCGAAAAGCGGTCGAACGCGCCCGCGTGACGCAGCCGATGTTCGGCCCCGCGGCCGCGAACATCACGCCCTGTGCGTTCTGGCCCGTCGAGCGCCGCGAACCACCCGTGTGGATCCACGACCGCGGACCGTCGAACATCCTGCTGGTGCAGAACCTCCGTGATCCGGCGACGCCGTTGTCCGGTGCGCGGGAGCTGCGTTCGGCGTTGGGCGGACGGGCGAAGTTCGTCACCGTGGACGCCGGCGGGCACGGCGTCTTCACCAAGGAGAACGCCTGCGGCAACGACTTCGTGGTCCGGTACCTGCGGGACGGCGTCCTCCCGGCCGCCGACGCGCACTGCCGCTAGACCGAACGGCCCATACGCCACCCCGGATGCGGCCGAACGGCCGCTTGTACCCCCGGTAGCAGGACAAATACTTTCGAAATGTCGTGCAAGTCATACGGCAATTCACCGGTGGCGAAAGGTGGTACGCCATGAAGAGGACGGCTTCCCGGACGGGGATACTGGCGGCGCTCGTGGGACTGGCGGTGACGGCGCTGACGGCCGTCGCGAATCCCGCCCACGCCGGGCCGGTCCAGCATCAGACGGTCACCGACGCGCAAGCGGTCGCGGCCTACTGGACCCCGGAGCGGATGCGGTCGGCGGTGCCGATCGAACAGCTGGTCCAGGCGCCCGCCTTCACCCCGAAGGATGTCGCGAAGGGCACGAGCACGATCATCCAGAGCATCCCCAACGGCGGGGGCGCGTGGACCGGCGCGGGCAAGGTCGTGCAGACCGCGGGCCGGGTGTTCTTCACCATGGGCGGGCGGAACGCGTCGTGCTCCGGTGACGCGGTCACCAGCACGAACGGCAGCGTCGTGATCACCGCCGGGCACTGCGTGAAGTACCAGGGCGCCTGGCACACCAACTGGACCTTCGCTCCCGGCTACAACAACGGCAACACGCCCTACGGCACGTGGGCCGCGAAGAGCACGCTGACCACTCCTCAGTGGGAAGCGAGCGAGGACATGAACTACGACATCGGCGCCGCTGTGGTGAACCCGCTCAACGGGCAGAAGCTGACCGACGTCGTCGGCGCGCAGGGGATCGCGTTCAACCAGGCGCGCAACCAGTCGATGTACACGTTCGGGTACCCGGCGGCCGCCCCGTACGACGGCACGAAGCTGATCTACTGCAGCGGGAGCACGTTCACCGACTTCCTGCTCACCAAGGACCACGGGATGAACTGCAACATGACCGGTGGTTCGAGCGGCGGCCCGTGGTTCCTCAACTTCAGCGAGGCGACCGGTGCGGGCGTCCAGGCCTCGGTGAACAGCTTCGGCTACAACTTCCTGCCCGGCTACATGTTCGGTCCGTACTTCGGCACGGACGCGCAGAACCTCTACAACAAGGCCCAGGCCGCCTGATCCCTTCCGCCGCCCGTCCACGTTCTGGGACTTTCGTCCCGGTGGGCGGGCGGCTTTCGGCGCGGCATATCCTGGTGCCTGTGAACTGGACAGTGGACGTTCCCGTCGACACGCTCCCCGAACTGCCACCCCTGCCGCCCGAGCTGCGTGACCGGCTCGACGACGCGCTTTCCCGGCCCGCCGCGCAGCAGCCCGAGTGGCCGGACGCCGAGCTGACGAAGCGCGTACGCGGCGTGCTGGAGAGCGTGCCGCCGATCACCGTCCCCGCCGAGATCGACCGCCTTTCGGACCGGCTCGCCATGGTCGCCCGCGGTGAGGCGTTCCTGCTGCAGGGCGGCGACTGCGCGGAGACGTTCGAGTCGAACACCGAGCCGCATATCCGCGCCAACCTGCGCACCCTGCTGCAGATGGCCGTCGTCCTCACCTACGGCGCGAGCCTGCCGGTGGTGAAGGTCGGCCGGATCGCCGGCCAGTACGCGAAGCCGCGTTCGGCGTCCACCGACGCGCTCGGCCTGCCGGTGTACCGCGGCGACATCATCAACTCGCTCGTCGCCAAGCCCGAACTGCGCGTGCCCGACCCCGGCCGGATGATCCGCGCCTACGCGAACGCGGGCGCCGCGATGAACCTGGTCCGCGCCCTCACCGGCGCCGGCATGGCGGATCTGCACCAGGTGCACGACTGGAACAAGGACTTCGTGAAGTCCTCGCCCGCCAGCGAGCGCTACGAGGCGCTGGCCGCGGAAATCGACCGCGGCCTGCGGTTCATGTCGGCCTGCGGCGTCACCGACAGCTCGCTCCAGTCCACCGAGATCTTCGCCAGCCACGAGGCGCTGCTGCTGGACTACGAGCGCTCCATGCTGCGGATGGACCGTGCGGACGCGGCGAACCCCAAGCTGTACAACCTGTCCTCGCACTTCCTCTGGGTGGGTGAGCGGACGAGGCAGCTCGACGGCGCGCACATCGCCTTCGCCGAACTGCTGGCCAACCCGATCGGTCTCAAGATCGGCCCGACGACCACGCCCGAGCAGGCCGTCGAGTACGTCCGGCGGCTCGACCCGCGCAACGAGCCCGGCCGCCTGACGCTGATCGCCCGCATGGGCAACGGCAAGGTGCGCGAGGTGCTGCCCGCGATCGTCGAGAAGGTCGAAGCGTCCGGGCACAAGGTCATCTGGCAGTGCGACCCGATGCACGGCAACACGCACGAGGCTTCGACCGGCTACAAGACCCGGCACTTCGACCGGATCGTGGACGAGGTGCAGGGCTTCTTCGAGGTGCACCGCAAGCTCGGCACCTACCCCGGCGGCATCCACGTCGAGCTGACCGGCGAGGATGTCACCGAATGCCTCGGCGGCGCGCAGGAGATCTCGGATCTGGACCTTTCGGGCCGGTACGAGACCGCGTGCGACCCGCGGCTGAACACGCAGCAGTCGCTGGAGCTGGCGTTCCTGGTCGCGGAGATGCTGCGCGGCTGACCTGCCCCCTTACGCGCGCCATGAAAGGTCCTTTCCTTGCAAAATTTGCAAGGAAAGGACCTTTCATAGCATTCGCTAGACGGTGTCCAGCAGGCGCGAAGCGGACTTGAGCACGCCGTCCCGCAGCGAACCCACGTCCGAGACCGCCGCCCCGTTCGCCTGCAGTCCGATGTGGACCGAGTCGCGGTAGGTCGCCACCGCGATCCCGACCGCCTGCCGTGGCGCCAGCGGCACGAACGGGTACACGCCCGAAACCTGCGTCCCGTCCAGGGTGAGCCGGTTGGGCGGCACCGGCACCGTGGTCACCACGAGGTCGAACAGCAGCGGCGCGGCCAGCCCGGCGGCCTTCGAACCGAGCCGGTGCAGCATCGGCGGCATCCGGTCGGCGAGCAGCGGGAAGGCGCCCGCGCCCCGCGCCGGGCCCGCGGCCTTGTTCCGGCTCATCTCGCGCTGGACGGCCAGCAGCCTCTCCACCGGATCGTCGAGGCCGACCGGCAGATCGCAGAGGTACCCGGACAGCTTGTTCCCGCCGAGCTGCTCGGCGGACCGCCCGCGCACGCTGACCGGGATGAGCGCCCGCAGGGTCCGGTCGTCGGCGCGTTGGCCGCGGTTGATCATCCATTCCCGCAGCGCGCCGCTGAGGATCGCCAGCACGACGTCGTTCGCGGTCCCGCCGTGGGTCCGGCGGATCCGGCGGATCTCGGCCGTGTCCAGCCGGACGAGGCCGAGCCGTCGTTCGGTCGACGGCGGCGCGCTGATCGGGGACAGCGGCGAACGCGTCGCGCGCACCACCGACGACGCGATCCCGGCCTGGGTCAGCGTCGAGCCGACCGCGTCCTTCACAGCGTCCACAGGGGACCGTGGCGGGGGTGGCGCGGCACCGCTGTGCGCGCGCCGGGCAGGCCGGGGGAGCCCGTCGAGCAGGCCGACGGCGACGGCGTACGCGCCCGCCCCGTCGGTCAGCGCGTGGTGCAGTTTCAGCAGCAACGCGAACTCGCCGTCCGGCAGGCCGGTGACGAGATGCAAGTCCCACAACGGTTTTCCGGTGTCGAGCGGCCGTCCCATCCACCGTGACGCGTAGGCGGAGAGCGGGTCCGGTTCGTACAGGGAACTCAGGTGGTGATGTGAAATATGTTCACTGGCAACGAAATCCGGGTCGTCGGCCCAGATCGCGGCGCCGGGCGGGAACAGCGCGGTGCGGGGACGCTGACGCAGTTTGGGGAGGCGTGCCGCCCGCTCGGCGAGCAGCGTGGTCAGCTCGCGCGCGTGCACCTGCCCGTGCGGGCGGAAGGTGACCACCGCCCCCATGTGCATGGGCGTCGTTTCGCTTTCCAGGCAAAGGAAAGCGACATCGAGTGCGCTCAGCTGCAGGCCTGACATCATCTGCCTTTCATCGACACTCCGGCTAGGCACAACTGCACCAGCCTGACATGACGGGCGGGTGGTCGTCATGTTTCCTGGGCGCTAACTACCGTCGGGTTCACTCGAACGATGGGATCACGTTCGGACACGGACCACCGCTCTGCGACAGATGGTGGACAGTGCCTCCCCGGGTAACTCGTTAGCGGATCATCCGAGGAAACCGGCAGACTGCACGACCATGACCGACGAACCGAAGCGCCCCGAACCGCCACTCACCGGCGACGAGCGCACCCAGCTGAACGGCTTCCTCGACTTCCTTCGCGCCACCGTCGTTTGGAAGTGCTCCGGCCTCACCGACGAGCAGGCCCGGCGGCCGCTCGTCCCCAGCGAACTGACCACCGTCGCCGGTCTGCTCGGGCATCTGACCCTCGTCGAGCAGTACTGGTTCACCGTGGTGCTCGGCGGGCAGGAGGACGTCTGGAAGGAGGCGCTGGAGGCCGATCCGGACGCCGAGTTCCGGGTGGCCATGCAGACCCCGATCGAGCAGTTGATCGCCGCCTACGAGGCCGAGTGCGAGCGCAGCCGCAAGATCGTCGAAGCGATGGGGCTGGACGACGAGGTCCCCTTCCGCGGCGACCGCAAGGTCAACGTCCGGTTCGTGGTCGCGCACATGATCGAGGAGACCGGCAGGCACGCCGGCCACCTCGACCTGTTGCGCGAGCTGACGGACGGTCTCACCGGGGAGTGACGCGGCGAGGGGGCAGTGGGAAGAACCCGCTGGTCCGCTCGACGTACGTCGCGTATCCCGGCCGCGAACGCCGCAAACCCTTCTCCAGCAAAGGTTTTCCGGTCCCCTTGGCCAGCGTGTACGTCATCGCGATCGGCGACAGCACGGTCGCCGCCCCCACCCAGCTCGAACACGCCAGCAGGTACAGGCCCCACCACACGCACGCGTCCCCGAAGTAGTTGGGATGCCGGGTGTAGCGCCACAGACCGCTGTCGAGCACCTTCCCCTTGTTGCCCGGATCGGCCTTGAAGCGGCGCAACTGCTCGTCGCCGACCGTCTCGAACCCGAAGCCCACCAGCCACACCGCGACGCCCAGCCACGCCGTCACCCCGAAGGTGTCGCCGTACATCGCGAACTGGACCGGCAGCGAGACGAACCAGAGCACCACGGCCTGCACCAGGTACACGCGGACGAACAGCTTGAGCGCCGGATTCTCCCCGGCGCTCTCGGCCATCCGCACATAGCGCGGGTCTTCGGGCACCTTGTGGTTTCGCAGGTGGAGGTGGACGCCGAGGCGTATGCCCCAGATCGCGGTCAGCAGCGCGGTGACCACGCGCAGCGCGACCGACCCGTCCCCGAGCGGGGCCGCCACCAGTGCGACGAGCGCGAAGCCCGGCCCCCACAGCGTGTCGACGGTGTCGTACCGCTTCCGCCACCGCGCGATGCCGAAGGTGACGACGAAGGCCAGCAGCGTCGCGCCCGCCGTGACCGCGAGGGTCCCGCCGAGGGGCATCAGGACCACTCCCGGGTGGCGGGCAGCGCGCTCAAGCCTTCTTCCGACGACCGGACCGCGAGGATCTGGTCCACGCCCATCCGGTTCTCCTCGAACGCGAGCGCCCCGCCGACCAAGTACAGCCGCCAGACGCGCGCGCCGGATTCACCGATCAGCGCGACGACGTCGTCCCAGTTGCTTTCGAGCGTCTTCTCCCAGGCCCGGACCGTGCGCACGTAGTGCTCCCGCAGCGCGTGGACGTCGCGGATCTCGAACCCGGCGGTCTCCAGATGCCCGAGTGTGCGGCTCAGCGGCCGCATCGTCATGTCGGGGGCGATGTAGCGCTCGATGAACGCGCCGCCGCCGGGCGCCACCGCGCCGCGTGACATCTGCTGCAGGACCAGCCGTCCGGTGGGCTTGAGCATCCGGTACAGCGTCCGCGTGTACTCGGGGTAGTTCTCCTCGCCGACGTGCTCACCCATCTCGATGGAGGCGACGGCGTCGAAGGGCTCGTCACGCAGTTCGCGGTAGTCCTGCCGCCGGACTTCGACGCGATCCTCCAGGTCGTGCTGGACGAGGCGGCCGCGGACATGCTGCAGCTGCTCCGCCGACAGCGTGATCCCGACGGCGGTCACGCCGTGATGTTTCGCCGCGTGCACCAGGAGCGAGCCCCAGCCGCAGCCGACGTCGAGCAGCCGCATCCCCGGGCGCAGGCCGAGCTTGCGGCAGATCAGTTCGAGCTTGTCCCACTGAGCCTGTTCGAGGTCGTAACCCTCCTCCTCGGACGTCCAGTACGCCGACGAGTAGGCCATCGATTCGTCCATCAACAGCTGGTAGAAGGCGTTGCTGAGGTCGTAGTGGTGCGCGATCGCCGACTTGTCGCGGAGCAGGGTGTGCAGCTTCCCGGACAGCCGGGCCTCCTCGGCGGGCGGTTTGGGCGGCGGCCCGACGACACCGAGGCTCACGGCGAGACGCAGGGCCTCGGCCCAGTCGCGCGGGCCGAGCTTCGCACCGCGCACGGCGCCCGAACGGGTCAGCGCCCAGATCCGGCGGAATCCGTCGGCTAGATCGCCCTCGACGTCGAGATCACCAGAGACGTACGCCCTGGCCAGGCCCAATTCGCCGGGGGCGTAGAGGAGACGGCGCAGGGCACGGCGGTTGTGGAGCACCACGGTCGGGGCATCCGGCGGACCGGCGCGTACGCCATCCCAGGTACGCAGACCGACCGGAAGGGCGCCACCGAGGAGCCGCTCGACGAACGGGGCTAGGCGGGACACGGGACTGTTCGGCATAGTCGTCATTCGCTCCCGGACCGGAAAGGGATGGGTCGGATGCCGCGCCGGTTCACGAGATCCAATCCTCGCCCGATCCGGCTCCGAATGCTTCACGTGCACACCAAGGGTCAACGCATCGGAGTCATCGGCAGCGGCGTGGCCGGCCTCACGGCCGCCTATCTGCTGCAACGCCGCTACGAGGTACTGCTGTTCGAAGCCGAAGACAGGCTGGGCGGGCACGCGCACACCCACGACGTCCCGAGCGCGCACGGCGGCACCGTCGGCGTCGACTCCGGATTCATCGTGCACAACGAGCGTACCTATCCGAACCTGCTCCGCCTGTTCGCCGAACTGGGCGTCGCCACCCGCGACACCGAGATGTCGATGAGCATCCGCTGCGACGGCTGTGGGCTCCAGTACGCCGGCGCGAAGGGCCTGAAAGGCCTGTTCGCGCAGCCGCGCAACGTCGCACGAGGCCGCTACCTGCGGATGCTCGCCGACGTCAAGCGCTTCCACCGGCACGCGAGGCGCGTCCTCGAAGCGCCCGAGGCCGGAGACGTCACCCTCGGTGCCTTCCTCGCGATCGGCGGGTACACGAAGTACTTCGTCGACCACTTCATGCTCCCGGTCGTTTCGACCGTCTGGTCCGCCGACCGGACCGACACGCTCAAGTACCCCGCGCGTTACCTGTTCGAGTTCCTCCGCAACCACGGGATGCTGTCGGTCGGCGGGTCCCCGAAGTGGCGCACCGTCGTCGGCGGCTCCCGCGAGTACGTCGAGCGGGCGGCCAAACAGCTGACCGCCGTGCATCTGTCGACTCCGGTCCGTTCGGTCAAGCGCACCGCGCGCGGTATCGAGGTCCGCGACGACGCCGACACACGGCACCGGCTCGACAAGGTCGTCCTGGCCACCCACGCGGACCAGGCGCTGAAGCTGCTCGCGTCGCCGACCGCGGCCGAGCAAGACGTCCTCGGCTCCTTCCGGTACTCCAGCAACGAGGCGTGGCTGCACACCGACACCGGCGTGCTCCCGACGGCGGAATCGGCGCGGGCGGGCTGGAACTACGCCACGCCGTTCTGCGGTGCCCACCACGGCGCGGTCCAGGTGTCCTACGACATGAACCGCCTGATGCGGCTCGACGAGCCGACCGGCTACGTCGTCACGCTCAACCCGGGCACCGGCCCGGCCGACGGGTCGGTGCTGGCCAAGATGACCTACGAACATCCCGTCTACACGCCGGAATCCGTGGCCGCCCAGCGTCGTCTGCCCGAACTGAACGACGGCACGGTCGCCTTCGCCGGCGCGTACCACGGCTGGGGGTTCCACGAGGACGGCTGCGCGTCCGGTGTCCGCGCGGCCGAGAACTTCGGAGTGCGATGGTGACCGTCATGGCCGTGCTCTACGACTCCACGGTGGCGCATGTCCGGCGCATCGAGCCGCCGATCTCGTTCGCCCACCGGATCTACCTGTGGTTCGTCGACCTCGATGTGCCGCCGAAGCTGCCGTGGTGGCTTCGCCCCTTCGCACGCTTCGACTCGCGAGACCACTTCGCGCCCGAGGACCCCTCCAGCATCCGGTCCAAATTGGACCGCTGGCTCGCGGCGCGCGGCGTCGACCTCCGCGGCGGCCGGGTGCTGATGCTGGCAGGCGCGCGGATGCTCGGCCACAACTTCAACCCGATCACCCTGTACTGGTGCCACCGGCCCGACGGCGAACTCGAATGCGTCGTCGCCGAGGTGCACAACACCTACGGGGGCAGGCACGCGTACCTCCTTCGGCCCGACGCTGACGGGAACGCCTTCGCGGACAAGGAGTTCTACGTCTCGCCGTTCCAGTCGATGGACGGGGAGTACCGGATGGCGGTACCCCGGCCGGAGTCGCTGCTTTCGGTCAAGATCGCCCTCCACCAGGACGGGAAGACGCCGTTGACCGCGTCGCTGCGCGGCGTGCGGCGCCCGGCCACCGCCAAGTGGCTGGCGCACATGCTGATCACCCGTCCGCTCATGCCGCACCGGGTCTCCGCGCTGATCCGGCGGCACGGGGCCAAACTGTGGTTGAAGAAGGCGCCGATGACACAGCGGACGCCCCAGACGGCCGGAGGCAGGCTTGATGGATGACTCGGCACGCCCGCGCCGGATGGCGCCCGTTCCCGGAAGCAGCGGTGAACCGGCCGGACCGACGGCCGAGGATCTGCTCGTCCGGGTCGCGAAGGGGGACGAGCGGGCCTTCGACGCCTTGTACGACCGGCTCGCCGGTCCGGTCCTCGGCCTCGTGCGGCGGATCCTCCGTGACGCCGCACAGTCCGAAGAGGTCACGCAGGAGGTCATGGTGGAGCTGTGGCGCACGGCCACGCGCTACTCCCCGGAGCGGGGGAGCGCGCTGAACTGGGCCATGACGCTCGCGCACCGCCGCGCCGTCGACCGCGTCCGCTCGGCACGCGCCAGCTCGGACCGCGAGGTGAAGGCGACCTTCGAGGCCGCCCGCGCGCGGCCCTTCGACGAGGTGGCCGAGGCCGTCGCGGCTCGCTGGGAGCGTTCGCAGGTACGCCGCTGCCTGACCACCCTCACCGAGCTGCAGCGGGAATCCGTCCTGCTCGCCTACTACCAGGGCTATACCTATCGCGAGGTCTCAGAGGTACTGCAGACCCCGCACGGAACCATCAAGACCCGGCTCCGGGACGGCCTGATCAGGCTCCGGGACTGTTTGGGGGTGACGGCATGACCATGCCCGAAATGCACACGCTCACCGGCGCGTACGCCGTCGACGCGCTGTCCGAAGTGGAGCGAGCGCAGTTCCAGCGCCACCTCGCCGAGTGCGCCTCGTGCGCGCAAGAGGTCCTCGAACTGCAGATGACGGCGACCCGGCTCGGTGCCGCGCTGGCCGAAGACCCGCCGCCCGAACTCAAACGCCGCGTGCTCGCCGAGGCGATGGCGACCAGGCAGCAGCCGCCGAAGACGCGCTTCGGCGCGGGCGAGCGCGTCAAGGACCGGCGTCGCGCCCCGCGCTGGGCGATCGCCGCGGTGGCCGCGGCCGTCGTCGGGCTCGCGGGCACCGCCGTGTTCGGCGGGATCGCCTACGACAACCACTCGCAGCTGACGGCCGCGCGGGAGCGTGCGGCGCAGTACGCGGAGCGCTACGCCCCGGTCGCCGACGTCCTTTCGGCCGTCGATCTCCGGACCGGGCACGCCGAGACCTCGGCGGGCGGCGGTGGCACCGTGATGATGTCGCGCGCGAAGGACCGGCTGGTCTTCATGGCGGCGCAGCTGCCGGCGAACGAACCGGGCCGGACCTATCAGGCCTGGCTCATGTACCCGGGTGCCGCGCCCAAGCCCGCCGGGCTCATTTCCGGTGGTCAGGACGGTGCGCTGCTGGTCGCCGACGGGCTCGGCGGGGCGGAGAAGTTCGCGCTCAGCGTCGAACAGGCCGGTGGATCACCGACCGGGTCGCCGTCGAAGGACGTCGTCATGGTCATGTCCATGCCCACCTGATCTTCGCTTTTACCAGGCCGCCGTTCGCCGCCGCGACCGGGTCTCGCTCTTGCGCCCGCGAACATGTTGTGGCAAAACACCTTTGCGACACACGGCGTGGCTACTGGATTCGAGCCAGCCTGGTGCATACCGTCCTGCTTCAACGTCGGCAGTTGACATAACTCTCAATCTGAACTTCAGCTCGAGGGTTCGGTACAGGCTCAGCGACCGGCGGGCAGCACGGGCACACACGATCAGGAAGGCGGCCCCGATGACGCCCCCGCACAACTACCTTGCGGTGATCAAGGTCGTCGGTATCGGCGGCGGCGGCGTGAACGCCGTGAACCGCATGATCGAGGTCGGCCTCAAGGGCGTCGAGTTCATCGCGGTGAACACCGACGCGCAGGCACTGCTCATGTCCGACGCCGACGTCAAGCTCGACATCGGCCGGGAACTGACCCGCGGCCTCGGTGCCGGCGCCGCCCCCGAGGTGGGGCAGAAGGCCGCCGAGGACCATCGCGAAGAGATCGAAGAGGTCATCAAGGGCGCCGACATGGTGTTCGTGACCGCGGGCGAGGGCGGTGGCACCGGCACCGGTGGCGCGCCGGTCGTCGCCCAGATCGCCCGCAAACTCGGCGCGCTGACCATCGGCGTCGTCACCCGCCCGTTCACCTTCGAGGGCAAGCGCCGCAGCAAGCAGGCCGAAGAGGGCATCCAGCAGCTGCGCAACGAATGCGACACGCTCATCGTGATCCCGAACGACCGGCTGCTGCAGCTGGGCGACATCGGCGTCTCGCTGATGGACGCCTTCCGTTCGGCGGACGAGGTGCTGCTGTCCGGTGTCCAGGGCATCACCGACCTGATCACCACGCCGGGTCTGATCAACCTGGACTTCGCCGACGTCAAGAGCGTCATGTCCGGCGCGGGTTCCGCGCTGATGGGCATCGGCTCGGCGCGCGGCGAGGGCCGGGCGATCCAGGCCGCGGAGAAGGCGATCAACTCGCCGCTGCTGGAAGCGTCGATGGACGGGGCGCACGGCGCGCTGCTGTCGATCGCGGGCGGATCGGACCTCGGCCTGTTCGAGATCAACGAAGCCGCGTCGCTGGTGCAGGAGTCCGCGCACCCCGACGCCAACATCATCTTCGGGACGATCATCGACGACTCGCTCGGCGACGAGGTCCGGGTCACCGTGATCGCGGCCGGTTTCGACGCCGGCACCCCGACGCACAAGAAGCTCGACCCGCCGGCGTTCGGCTCCCGCACGAACTCGACCGCGTCCGCGCAGGCCGGCCAGGTCAACGGTGGCGGGGCGACACCGGTGCAGAGCCCGCCTTCGGGTGCCACGCCGGTGCCGTCGACCGGTTCGAACGGCTACCCGGTCGCGCCGCCGCGCACGCACACGCCGATGCCGTCCGCCCGTAACGAGGGCAACGGTTCGCTGAGCGGCGGGCTCCCGCAGCCCGGCGGCGGTTCGCGCGGCTACTCGCCGATCGGGTCGAACACGAACCACGGCAGCCTGCCCGGCCGTGCCACCCCGGTGCACGACGACCCGTCGGACGACGAGGTCGACGTGCCGCCGTTCATGCGCCGGTAGTTCGCCAGTACGTTCCGTGAAGGCCTCCTTGACTACAGTCGAGGGGGCCTTCACTCAGGTCTAGGAGGAAAAGCGTGCGGGTACGGCGGGTCGTCACGACACGGGCGGGCGGGGCTTCCCGCGCGCCTTACGACACCTTCAACCTCGGTGATCACGTCGGCGACGACGCGGGCGACGTCTACGCCAACCGCAAGCGCCTCGCCACCGAACTCGGCCTCGCCGAGGACAGGCTGGCCTGGATGGAGCAGGTCCACGGCCGGACCGCGACCGTCGTCGACGGCTCGGAGACCTCCGCCGCCGAAGCGACCGACGCGCTCGTAACGGCCGAGCCCGGCCTCGCGCTCGTGGTGCTCGTCGCCGACTGCGTGCCTCTTCTGCTGGCCGACGCCGAAGCCGGTGTCGTCGCCGCCGTCCACGCGGGCCGCGTCGGCGCCAGGGTCGGCGTCGTCCCCGCCGCGGTCGAGGCGATGCGTTCGCTCGGCGCCGAACCGGCCAGGACCGAAGCGCTGCTCGGTCCCGCGATCTGCGGCGACTGCTACGAAGTCCCCGCCGACATGGCCGCCGACGTCGAAAAGCACGTGCCGGGCAGTGCCTGCAAAACCCGCAAGGGCACGCCGGGGCTCGACCTGCGCGCCGGTCTCTGGCGGCAGCTGGCCGACCTCGGCGTCGGCAAGATCGGCGTGGATCCGCGCTGTACCAACGAAGACAAGACGCTCTTCAGCTTCCGGCGCGACGGCACGACTGGCCGGATCGCCGGGATCACGTGGCTGGACGCGTCGTGAGTGACGCCCGCAAGGGGGAACTCGCCGCCTCCCTCGCCGAAGTGGAAGAGCGGATCGCGGCCGCGTGCAAGTCCGCCGGCCGGGCCCGCGACGAGGTCAAACTGCTCGCGGTCACCAAGACCTTCCCGGCGCTCGACGCCGCGCTGCTCGCCGACCTCGGCGCGCTCGATCTCGCCGAGAACCGCGATCAGGAAGCGGGCGCGAAGGCCGAAGAGGTCGCCGAGCTGCGCCCGGACGCCCGGATCCGCTGGCATATGGTCGGCAGCCTGCAGCGGAACAAGGCCAAATCGGTCGTGCGGTGGGCCGACGAGGTCCAGTCCGTCGACTCCGAACGGCTGGCCGAGGCGCTCGCGAAAGCGACCAAGTCGGCCCTCGAATCCGGGCAACGCGAGCACCCGTTGGACGTCCTCATTCAAGTAAGTCTCGATGACGATCCGAAGCGCGGGGGCATTCGGTTGAGCGACGTGAGCCATTTGGCGGAGCGGATAGCCCATGTGGG
Source organism: Amycolatopsis sp. CB00013 (assembly GCF_001905755.1). NCBI lineage: Bacteria > Bacillati > Actinomycetota > Actinomycetes > Pseudonocardiales > Pseudonocardiaceae > Amycolatopsis > Amycolatopsis sp. CB00013. Next base: position 158,452 of record NZ_LIWC01000007.1, read on the forward strand.
TGATATTCGCCTCCGGGGGCTTATGGCGGTCGCGCCGCTGGGTATTGATCCCGCGGAGGCGTTCGGGAAACTCGCCCGAGCGTCGGAGCGTCTACGGGAAGAACACCCAAATGCCCGTGAGATCTCCGCCGGAATGAGCAATGATCTCGAGCAGGCGATCGCGCACGGGTCGACCTGTGTGCGTGTCGGAACCGCGTTGCTCGGTGGACGCGGTTTAGCCTCGCCTTAGGGAATACCGTCTCGTCGTTACGGGGAGTGGCGGCGAGGGCGGGGGAGTACGTGCGGGACGCGGCTAAGGCTAGGGAGAGGCATGAGCGCGCTGCAGAAGCTGAAGGCCTACTTCGGGATGGTGCCCGCGGACGAAGACGGCTATGACGTCGAGGATGACTACCGGCGAGGCTACGCCGACGACGAGTACGACTACGACGACGAGCCGCCGGCCCGGTCACGGGGTGGACGTTACCGGGACGAAGTTGACACTTACGACGAGCCCGCACCCCGGCCTCGGTCACGCTCCGTGGCCAGTCCGGAGCCGGCCGTCCACGGAGCGCTGGCGATGGACCGTCAGCCGGAGCCGGTCGCGCGGCTGCGGCCGGTCACCGAGCCGGTCCGTCCGGCGGTGCGTGACCCGTTGAGCCGGATCACGACGTTGCACCCGACGAGCTACGCGGAAGCGCGCGCGATCGGGGAGCACTACCGGGAGGGCATCCCGGTGATCATGAACCTCACGGAGATGGAGAACGCGGACGCGAAGCGTCTCGTCGACTTCGCCGCGGGGCTCGCTTTCGCGTTGCGCGGATCGATGGACAAGGTCACCAACAAGGTGTTCCTTCTCTCACCGCCCGATGTGGATGTCACCGCGGAGGACCGTCGGCGGATCGCCGAAGGCGGATTATTCCTGCGCGGCTGATCACCCGGTGACCGCTGAGCGCAGCCGGATGTGATTTTGTCGACTCATCGGCATCCGCGGCCCGTCAACTGCGTCTTTTGACGTGAGGCATGGCAGAGTGGTTACGTGAATGCTGTGTTGCTGGTCGTCTGGTACGTGCTGTTCGCCTTCTGGCTCCTGCTGACGGCACGGATCGTCGTCGAGCTCGTGCGTGCTTTCGCTCGCGAGTGGCGTCCTGCCGGAGGGGTTGCGGTAACGCTCGAGACCATCTACACAGTGACCGACCCACCGGTTCGTCTGTTCAGACGAATCATCCCGACCGTACGAATCGGCGGCGTCGGACTGGACTTATCGATTATGGTGCTGCTGTTGGTTGTGTTCTTCGCGATGCAGCTGGCAACGCCAGGGTGATTTTCGGGGAAGCCCCGGTGGACCTGCAGGCCATGGAGTGCGTGAGGTGATCTGATGTCGTTGACCCCCGCTGACGTGCATAACGTCGCGTTCAGCAAGCCGCCCATTGGCAAAAGGGGCTACAACGAGGACGAGGTGGACGCGTTCCTCGACCTGGTGGAGACCGAGCTTGCCCGGTTGATCGAGGACAACAACGAGCTGCGGCAGCAGGTCGAGCAGCTCGACAACGAGCTCGAGACCACGCGTGGTGAGCTCGAAAACGCCAAGGCCGGCGCCGTCGGCCCGCCGCCGCAGGTACGCGACGAGCCGTCGCGCCGCCTGGCGCCGGTGCCGCCGCCGCAGTCGGCGATGGAGCAGACCCAGGCCCACTCGATGGTGCCGGACAACGGGGAGCCCAACGTCCAGGCCGCGAAGGTGCTCGGGCTGGCGCAGGAAATGGCCGACCGGCTCACCGCCGAGGCCAAGACCGAGTCGGACGGCATGCTCGCCGAAGCCCGGACCAAGTCCGAGCAACTGCTTTCGGACGCGCGGTCCAAGTCGGACTCGATGGTGAACGAGGCGCGTACGCGTGCCGAGACGATGCTGAACGACGCGCGGACCCGTGCCGAGACCTTGGAGCGCCAGGCGCGCGACAAGGCGACGACCATGGAGCGCGAGGCTCAGCGCAAGTACACCGAGACCATGAACAACATGAACGCGGAGAAGGGCTCGCTGGGCAAGAAGATCGAAGAGCTGCGCACGATCGAGCGGGAGTACCGCACGAGGCTGCGCGGGTTCCTCGAGTCCCAGCTGCGTGAGCTCGACGACCGCGGTTCGGCCGCTCCCGCCTCGGCGTCCTCGTCGAACTCGGGGCAGTCGTCGTCCTCCGGTAGCGGACAGGGTTACTCGTTCGGTCCCCGGGCCGAAGCGGGCTGATCTCTGCCCCGGTTTGTTTCTACAGCGGTTTGTTTCTACACAGTGGAACGGCCTCGGCACTCTCCGGAGGGTCGGGGCCGTTTCCCTGTGCGCTCGTGTTGTAATTCACCGTGCTCTTCATCGTCCTGGTACTGGTACTGGCGGCTCTGGGGCTGCTCGTCGCGGCGCTCATCACCGCGAACTCCCTGTGGGCTTGGATCTCCATCGGTCTCTCCGTCGTCGCGGGGTTGCTGCTCCTCTTCGACCTGCTGCGCCGCCGGAAGAAGCGCGCGGCCGAGGCCCCCGCTGAGGAAGCGGCGGAAGACCCGGCTGAAGAGGACGAGCCCGCCGCCGAGGGTGAGGAAAAGAAACCCGAGGACGTCGAGCAGACCGTCCTGATGCCCGCCGCGGGTGAACTCGGCGACGCGGAGGACACCCCCGAGCCTCAGCAGAATGGCGACCCCGGCGAGGAGAAGAGCGACCCCGCGGATGTGGCGGTCGTCTCCGAACTCGAGATCGAGGTCGTCGTCGTCGACGAGTACCCGCGCTATCACGTGACTTCGTGCGAGTGGCTCGAGACCCGGGACACCATCCCGCTCGGCATCGGCGAGGCGCGGCAGCTCGGGTTCACCCCGTGCGCGCTGTGCACCCCCGATGCCGAAATCGCCGGGAAGCACCGCGAGAAGGCCTAGAGCTTCTGCGCCGCTTCGCCGACCGCCACGACGTCGGCGGCGATCGTGTCGAGCACCAGGCGCTGTTCCTCGTCGGCGTCCCGTGGCACAGGGATCTCCGCGGTTTCTTCGGTGCCGAGCGTGCGCGCCGCCTCGTCGACGGCGTCTGCCGCTTCGGCCGATCCGGGCCGCAGCAAGAGCGACGACGCCGTGACGGACAGGCCGCGCAAGGCTTCGGCGGCCTTCTCCAGCGCGTCCCGTTGACCGGGCGCGGGTTCCTTGGTGCCCGGCTCCGCCGCGAGCAGACCGTGATGGGCGATGGTGGCGGCACGGAACTCGCGGCCGAGCGTCCGCGGATCGACGTCTTCGCCGCGTAGTTTCCGCGCCACCGAACCGAGTAGCTCCCGGGTGGCGCCGACGGCGTTCTCGAACCGTTCCGCCGGACCGGGTTTCGGCACCCCGGGGATCGCGGCGAAGCCGAACAGCAACGCGATGGCGCCGGCGAGGATCATCAGGAGCAGGTACTCGATGAGCACGTAGCGCGGGTCGAGATGTCTGGTGGTCGCGTTCATGCCGACCGACATCAAGACCATGCAGCCGTTGAACACCGCCGGTCGCGTCTGCATGAACGAGAACCCGCCGAGGAGCGCGACGAGCCCGATCGGCAGCAGGAATCCTTGCGGCAGAAGCCAAAGAACGAGACTCAGGACGACGGCGCCGCCGAGTGAACCGCCGATCCGCTGCCAGGCCTTGCCGAGGCTGTCCCGCCATTCCGGTTGCAAGATGGCGAAGGTGCCGAGCAGGAACGACACGGTGAGCGGGTCGCCTGGCCGGAAACTCGCGACCACCAAGGCCAAACCGACGCCGAGCCCGCAGCGGAGCGCGTGCCGGAACTGCGCCGACTGCCAGGAGAACGCGCCGCCCAGCTCGATCCTGCGCAGTTCCTTGCGGAGTCCCTTCGGAACGTCCACACGCGACTCGTCACGTTCGGTCGCCGCGGTCCGGATGGTTTCGAGCGCCTCCCAAAGCGCGGTGACGAGCCTCGCCGTGGCGCCGGGCAGACCGCCGGGTTCGTTGCGCCGCACCGGTTCGACGTCGTTCGGCGCAGTGGGGCTTCGGACGGCTTCGGCCAGCCTGGCGGCTTCTTCCGTGGCGGCGTCGAGTGTTTCGCCGATTTCCTTGCTGTCCAGACGTTTCCGGCGGATCTCCAGCAACCCCGTGGCCGCGCGATACCGGAACAGGCCGCCGAGGACCCCGCCGGTCCAGCGCCGGGGCCGATCCGCGAGCCAAAGCCTCGCCGCCCGCACCTGGGTTTCGGAAGTACCCGTCGAGAGCGCGTCGGCCAGCGCGTCACGGGTCGGCTTGGCGGGATCCTTCGCTCCCATCAGCACCCGCAACAGGATCACGACCCCCACCGCGATCGCGGGCGCGCCCAGGATCTGCCCGGCCGACGCCGTGCCCGTCAACTGAAAGCCGTACCCGAACAGCGACGCCATCCCGAGCCCCAGCCCGACCGTCACGAACCGCGGCCCGAGCACGGGCACCAGACCGGCGACGACCACGATCGCCACCAGCAGCCCGATCGCCGCCCACTGCGACACCGCGCCCAGCAACCGCGGCACCCCGACCGCGAGGATCAGCGCGGGCGCGAACCACGCCAGCAACCGCAGATCCGCCCAGAGCGGCCCGCCGACCGCCGCGATGAGGCAGAAGAGCGCGGTGAGGGCGGCCAGGACGGCCGCGTTGCCCAGTCCCAAGAGGAACCCGAGCCCGCTGACACCACCGAGGACGACCAGCAGGACGACGAGGAGTCCGGGCCCTTTCATCGGGCCACGCAGATCGGCATACCGTCAACCTAGAGGCGGTGGCGGGGACGGCAACTCGGGGCTTTGCGTGGTGGGCCGGCGTCGGTCGCGCTCGTGAGTGCAATTCGTGCCTTAAGGCTATCTAGTGCTTAAGGCGCCTTCGTGTCCTTAAGGTGCTTCGCTGCTTTAAGGCTCCCTTCGCTGTTGCCATTTTTCGGCAATTCTTCTTGTTGGTCTGTTCGGGCTAGCGCAAGTGTTCGGTTCGGCGTAGCTTTGAGGTCGTGGCCAGCAACGATGCACCTCCAGAGACGCCCATCGAGTGGTGGCGCGTCGATACCGCGACGCTGCATGCCCGCAAACAAGAACTCGAAGTCCTCAAGCGCCGGGCAGATGCGGAGCAGAACGCGATCCTGGCGGAAATCAATTCCCGTGGGATCAGTGGCTGCAGCGGTCATTCGACGCTGATGGGGCTGATACTCGAGGACTTCCTGGTGTCGGACAAGGAAGCCGCCGCCCGCGCCGACCGGGTCCTGGCCCTGCATCCCGGCCCGGCGATCGGCGGGGACCCCGAGCCGCCCTTGGCTCCGTTGACGGCTGAGGCTGCTGCGGAGGGTGCGATCGGGGGCAGTCAGATCGACGCCATCATCCGGACCCTGGCCCGTATCCCTTCTTCGGTTCCCGACGAAGACGTGCGAGTGGGAGAGAAAATCCTCGTCGAGCTGGCTCGTCGGGCGGGCCCTCGGCAGATCGCCCGTGCCGGACGTCGCCTGCTGGACGAACTCGACCCCGACGGAAAAGAGCCCCGCAACGAGGATCCGAAAGACACCCGCCCGGAGCTGCGGTTCGTCAAACACCGCGACGGCTCACTCGGCCTCAAGGCCCGGCTTGATCTGGAAACCTATGCTCGGTTGAAGTCCGACCTGGATCCGATGGCCAAACCTCACAAAGCCATCGACGGAATCCGGGACTCCCGCACCCAGGACGAACGCTACGGAGACGCCTTCACCGACTACGTGCGGTTGAAAACCACCAGCCGCAACCTTCCCGGCCAAGCCGGCGAGGCGACCCACATTTTGGTCACCATGTCCTACGAGGACCTGATCAACGACCTCGGCGAAGCCCACCTGGATCTGGTCGGGCCGATCAGTGCGACCGACGCCCGAATCCTCGCCTGCGACGCCCGCGTGCGGCCCGGCGTTCTCGGTACCGCAGGTGAACCACTGGACATCGGCCGCTCCAAACGCACCGTGTCATTGGCGCAGAAGTACGCGTTGACCCTCCGCGACGGAGGCTGCGCCTTCCCTGGCTGCGACATGCCGGTGCCCCGGTGTACCGCTCACCACATCGTTTTCTGGCGACACCACGGCGAAACGAAGATCGACAACCTCGTGCTGCTGTGTACCCGGCATCACCGGCTGATCCACCGCAGCGAATGGAAAGTCCAGATCGCCCAGGACGGCCTACCCGAATTCACCCCGCCGGCTTACCTCGACTCGACCGGAACGCCAAGGAGGAACACCATGCACCTCAGAACATAGGCCGAACGCTGTATAACGACCTACACGCTCCCGCTTTCAGAAGCGGCGGATCTGTCGCGCCATGTTCCAGGCAGCACGCGCGACAGCAAAAAAATCAGTGACGACGAGGACTGATCAGGTGCTCGACCGAACCGGCGTCCAGTCAGGCCTGAAACCAATGCGACTGCAGGCAAGGGACTTCGGGATCGGCGAAGTGCGGGCCATGGCCGCGTTCGCCGGCTCGCCGCCGACTCCGACGACGAGTTGCGCACCGAGGCCGAGCGGATCCTCGCCGATCCCGTCACGCCGTGGGAGGACTGCGGCAGCCGGGAGATCGACGGGCCCGCGAATCCTCATGGACTCGGTGACGGCAGGCGCGGAGCTGGGCAGCGAAAGGGGAGTTTCGCGATCAGGGCCGTCCACGCCCGAGGCGTCGGCCTGGTGCCGATGACCGGGTGACAACCCGGTTGCCCCGCGCGCTACCCTTGAATCAACTGGCACCGATCCGGCCATCACCGGGGAGCCTCCGGAAGAACAGGGCCCACACCCTCAGTAGAACCGGACGGGTACGGCCCGTCACAGCCGTCGAATGAGCGGCCCAGCCGGAACACCAACCGGCCGGGCAAGCGGGGTGGTACCGCGGAACGCGCCGGAAACGGCCGTCTCGTCCCCGTGTGGGTGAAAGCCCGTACGAGAGACGAACCGCGAGGAGCACCGAAGATGTATCCCAAGGCACAGCTGGACGGCGAGACCGGCGTCCCGTCCCAGCCTTCGTTCCCCGAGTCGGAAAAGCGCGTCCTCGCGTACTGGGAAGCCGATCGGACCTTCCAGGCGTCGATCGACGCCCGCGACCCCGGCGTCAACGGTTCGAACGAGTACGTCTTCTACGACGGTCCGCCGTTCGCCAACGGTCTCCCGCACTACGGTCACCTGCTCACCGGGTACGTGAAGGACCTGGTGCCGCGTTACCAGACCATGAAGGGCAAGCGCGTCGAGCGCCGCTTCGGCTGGGACACCCACGGTCTGCCCGCCGAACTCGAGGCCATGCGCCAGCTCGGGATCACCGAGAAGTCCGAGATCGACGCGATGGGCATCGACGTCTTCAACGAGGCGTGCCGCGAGTCCGTGCTGCGCTACACCGGCGAATGGCAGGATTACGTCACCCGCCAGGCCCGCTGGGTCGACTTCGACAACGACTACAAGACGCTCGACCTGTCCTACATGGAGTCGGTCATCTGGGCGTTCAAACAGCTGTGGGACAAGGGCCTGGTCTACGAGGGCTACCGCGTCCTGCCCTACTGCTGGCGCGATGAGACCCCGCTGTCCAACCACGAGCTGCGGATGGACGACGACGTCTACGCCAGCCGCCAGGACCCGGCCGTAACGGTCGGTTTCCGCTTGGAGGGCAACGACAACGAGCTCGACGGCACCTACCTGCTGATCTGGACCACGACACCGTGGACGCTGCCGTCCAACCTCGCGACCGCGGTCCACCCCGACGTGCGTTACGTCGTGGTGGAAAGCGAAGGCAAGCGGTTCCTGCTCGCCGAAGCGCGCGTCGCCTCGTACGCCCGCGAGCTCGGCGAAGAGCCGACCGTCGTCGGGCACTACACCGGCACCGAGCTGCTCGGAACCCGTTACGCCCCACCGTTCCCGTACTTCGCCGGGCACGAGAACGCGCACCGCGTGCTCTCCGCGGACTACGTCACCACCGAGGACGGCACCGGTGTCGTCCACATCGCGCCCGCCTACGGTGAAGAGGACAAGGTCGTCACCGACGCTGCCGGCATCGTCCCGGTCACCCCGGTGGACGCGCAGGGCAAGTTCGACGCGACCGTCTCGGACTACGCGGGCCAGCAGGTCTTCGACGCCAACCCGAACATCATCAAGGACCTCAAGAACGGCACCGGTTCCGCCGCCCGTCAGGGCGCGGTGCTGCTGCGCCACGAGACCTACGAGCACCCGTACCCGCACTGCTGGCGCTGCCGGAACCCGCTGATCTACCGCGCAGTCTCGTCTTGGTTCGTCGCGGTGACCGAGTTCAAGGACCGGATGGTCGAGCTGAACCAGCAGATCACCTGGTACCCGGAGAACGTCAAGGACGGCCAGTTCGGCAAGTGGCTGGAGAACGCCCGCGACTGGTCGGTCTCCCGCAACCGGTACTTCGGCACGCCGATCCCGGTGTGGCAGTCGGACGACCCGGCGTACCCGCGCACGGACGTCTACGGCTCCCTCGACGAGCTCGAGCGCGACTTCGGCGTGCGCCTGGAAAACCTGCACCGGCCGTTCATCGACGAGCTGACCCGGCCCAACCCGGACGACCCGACCGGGAAGTCCACCATGCGCCGGATCGAGGACGTGTTCGACGTCTGGTTCGATTCGGGTTCGATGCCGTACGCGCAGGTGCACTACCCGTTCGAGAACACCGAGTGGTTCGAGCACCACTACCCGGGCGACTTCATCGTCGAGTACATCGGGCAGACGCGCGGCTGGTTCTACCTGCTGCACGTGCTGGCGACCGCGTTGTTCGACCGGCCGGCGTTCCGCACCTGCATCTCGCACGGGATCGTGCTCGGCTCGGACGGCCAGAAGATGTCCAAGTCGCTGCGCAACTACCCGGACGTCAACGAGGTCTTCGACCGTGACGGCTCCGACGCGATGCGCTGGTACCTGATGGCGAGCCCGATCCTGCGCGGCGGGAACCTGGTCGTCACCGACAAGGGCATCCGCGACGCCGTCCGCCAGGCCGTGCTGCCGCTGTGGAACTCGTACTACTTCCTCGCGCTCTACGCGAACGCCGAGGGCGTGGAAGGCAAGTGGCGCACGGATTCGAAGCACATCCTCGACCGGTATGTGCTGGCGAAGACGCACGAACTGGTGACCGACGTCGAGCACGCGCTCGACACCTACGACGTCGCCGGTGCCTGCTCGACCGTCCGCGACTTCCTCGAGGTGCTGACGAACTGGTACGTGCGGCGGTCGCGCGACCGGTTCTGGGCGGGCGAGCAGGACGCGATCGACACCCTGCACACTGTGCTGGAGGTGACCTCGCGGGTGGTGGCGCCGCTGCTGCCGCTGACCACGGAGGTCGTCTGGCGCGGGCTGACCGGCGGCCGTTCGGTGCATCTGGCCGACTGGCCGAACGCGCTCGACCTGCCCGCCGACGCGGCGCTGGTGACGGCGATGGACCGGGTGCGCCAGGTGGCGTCTTCGGCGCTCTCGCTGCGGAAGTCGAACAAGCTGCGGGTGCGGCTGCCGCTGGCCAAGCTGGTCGTCGCCGCGCACGAGGCGGACTCGCTGCGCGACTTCACCGACATCCTGCGCGACGAGGTCAACGTCAAATCCGTCGAGCTGACCACGGACGTCGCCGCGCACGGCGGTTTCGAGGTCGCGGTGAACGCCCGTGCCGCCGGACCGCGGCTGGGCAAGGACGTCCAGACGGTGATCAAGGCCGTCAAGGCCGGTGAGTGGACGACGTCCGAGAGCGGCGCCGTCGTGGCGGCCGGGATCGAGCTCGTCGAAGGCGAGTACGACCGCCGTCTGGTCGCCAAGGGCGGCGGCGCGGCCGCGGAACTGCCGGGCGGGGCCGGACTGGTGCTGCTCGACACCGAGGTGACCGACGAGCTGGCGGCCGAGGGCCTGGCCCGCGACCTGGTGCGGGTCGTGCAGCAGGCCCGCCGTGACGCCGGGCTCGACGTCGCCGACCGCATCGCGCTGACGGTGGACGCGCCGGAGGACGTGGTCACGGCCGCGAAGACGCACGAGGAGTTCATCGCTTCGGAGACGCTGGCGACTTCGGTGGCGTACGGCGCCGTCGCCGACGGCTCGGCCGGGACGGTCGGTGAGGGCACGAAGGTGACCGTGGCGGTCACCAAGGCCTGACCCTCGCGAGCGCTATGAAAGGTCCTTTCCTTGCAAAATTTGCGAGGAAAGGACCTTTCATTGCATTCCGGGGCGGGGTCTCGATCACCGGGATCACGAAACGGATTCGGAACCGTCGCTTTCTCGCCGTCGCCCCGCCTTGCGCGGGGGAAATCGGCAGGCTGGCGCCCGGGGGCGCGCGAGGGTGCGCGCCGTATGGGGGGAGAGCGAATCCATGAGTCCTGCCCGGAAAAGAGGGATCCTGATCGGCGCCGCGCTGGCGGTGGTCGCCATCGTGGTGGCCGCGGTGGTGCTGCTGGTCAGGGAGGATCGGGCGCCGGCGGCCTCCGGCGGTGGCCAGGGGGATTCCACCGAGAGCGCGCAGGAGAGCCCGGCGCAGGTCGCCGGCCGGTTCCTGCGGTTGTTCGACATGGGCGACCTGAACACCGCCCCGGTCGATGATCCGGCGGCGGCCACGACGGCCCTGTCCGGGACGCGCGCGGCGCTCAACGGGGCGTCGGTCAGGACGTCCCTCGGCGAGGTCCCGACGACGCCGGGCAACGCGACCACGACGTCGGCCACGTTCCACGTCGCGTGGACGTTCGCGGGCAACAGCGTCTGGAAGTACGAGGGCAAGCTCGAACTGGTGCGCAACGCCGGGAAATGGGTGGTCCGCTGGGCGATGTCGGTGATCCATCCGAAGCTCGAAGCCGGGCAGAGGCTTTCCGTCGCCCCCGTTTCGGCCAAGCCGGTCGTGGCCGACCGCGACGGCAAGGCGCTTGTCGGCGGTGACGCGACGGGGGTCGCGCCGATCCTGCAGGGAGCGTTGTCCAAGGTCGCCTCCGGGGAGAGCAGCGGCGCCGGAGCGACCGTCACCGTGTCGCGCGTCGACGTCTCCGGCAAACCGGTCGAGACGCTCTTCGGGCAGGCCGCCGAGACCGATAAGCCGCTGGTTTCGACCTTGAGCGTGGCGTCCCAGAACGCCGCTCAGAAGGCCGTCGACGGCTTCGGGGGACCGGCGATCATCGTCGCGATGAAGACCTCGGGCGAACTCCTGGCGGTCGCGCAGAACGGCGCCGCCGGGAACCAGCCGAAGGCGCTCAACGGCCTGTACTCGCCGGGTTCGGCCTTCAAGATCGCCACGGCGACCGCGGCGCTGCAGCAGGGTGGCGTCTCCGCCGACTCCCAGGTGGCGTGCCCGGGCAGTGAGCAGATCGGGACCCGCACGCTCAAGAACGACAACGGGTTCGACCTGGGGACCGTCTCGTTGAAGACGGCGTTCGCCGCGTCGTGCAACACGACCTTCGGACGGCTCGCCGGGCAGTTGCCCGCGGACGGCCTCGCGAAGGCGGCGACGCAGCTCGGCCTCAACGCCGACTTCGAAATCCCGGGCCTGTCGACGGAGGCCGGGAAGGTGGAGCCGTCGGGCAGCGGTGACGAGCAGGTCGAGGCCGGGATCGGCCAGGGCAGGGTGCAGGTCAGCCCGCTGGGCGCGGCGCTCATGGCCGCGACGGTCGCGACGGGAAAGCCGGTCGTGCCGAAGCTGTGGCAGGGGCTGGAGACCAAGGTCAACGCCGGGTACCAGGCTCCGCCTGCCGGGGTGCTGAACCAGGTCCGCGCGATGATGCGCGAGGTCTGCACGACGGGGACCGCGAAAGCGTTGAAGGGCAGCGGAGCCGTCTTCGGCAAGACGGGTACGGCGCAGTTCGGCTCGGGCGCCGACGCCAACGGCTGGTTCGTCGGCTATCGCGGTGACGTCGCCTTCGCCGTCATGCTCGAAGGGTCCAACGACTCCAAGCCCGCGGTCCAGCTGGCGGCGAAGTTCCTGGCGGGCTGACGCTTCGGCCGCCGCCGAACCGTGCGTCTTCTACGGTGAAGGCATGGAAACGATCGCACTGGCCGAGGTCGCGGCCGTGCTCGCCGATCCGAGCCGCGCGTCGATGTGTCTCGCGCTGCTCGACGGGCGCGCCTGGACGGTGACCGAGCTGGCGGGTGCGGCCGAGGTGGCCGCGTCGACGGCGAGCGAGCACGTGACGAAGCTGACCGATGCCGGTTTCGTCGTGCGGGTCAAGCAGGGGAGGCACAGTTACGTCCGGATAGCCGACCCCCGGGTGGCCGAGCTGATCGAGCATTTGGCCCAGCACGCCGAACACCGGCCGGTGAAGGGACTGCGGTCTTCCGTGCGGGTGAAGCGGCTCGAATTCGCCAGGACCTGCTACGACCACCTCGCCGGGACGGTCGGTGTCGCGCTGCGGGACGGGATGCTCGCCACCGGGCTGATCGACGACGCCGGCGGTTTGACGCTGACCGGGCGCGGGCGCGAGGTGCTCGACACGCTGGGGGTGGAGATCGACGGCGGCCGCCGCCCGATGCTGCGCGACTGTCTGGATTGGACAGTGCGCCGTGATCATTTGGCGGGCCGGGTCGCCGCGGCGTTACTGTCTCACGGAGTGAGCGCCGGCTGGTTGTCCCGTGAGGGCAACCGCGCGGTGAAAGTCCTTCCCGCGGCGGAAGAACCGTTCGCGGAACTCGGTGTCGACCTGGTGGCCCTGCGCAGTCCGTAGTGGACAGTCTGTAACACAGGTTATCCGGACGCTTTTCGACCGGTACACGAACGTGTGACGATCACCGCCTCACTATTCTGGAGCCCTCACGGCGACCGGAACGGGAGGCGACATGGAGCAGCTCCCGCTCATCCTCGGCACCGGTGGTGCGGTGCTCCTCGTCGCCGTCATCGCCGTCCGGGTGTCGATCCGCGTCGGCCTTCCCTCGCTGCTGCTGTACCTGGGGATGGGTGTCCTGCTCGGCGAAGCCGGGTTCGGCATCCAGTACGACAACCCCGAGCTCACCCAGTCGCTCGGCCTCGCCGCGCTGGTGATGATCCTGTCCGAAGGTGGCCTCACCACCCGGTGGACGGCCGTGAAACCCTCGCTGGGCATCGGAATCGCACTGTCCACAGTGGCCGTCGCGGTGAGTATCGCGGTCACCGGCGCGGCTTTGCACTGGTTGCTGGGCCTGGACTGGCGGATGGCGTTGCTGTGGGGCGCGGTCCTCGCTTCGACCGACGCCGCCGCGGTCTTCTCCGTGCTGAGATCGGCGGGCATCGGGAAGCGGCTCGTGGGCGCGCTGGAGATCGAGTCCGGGATCAACGACGCCCCGGCCTACATCGCGGTCGTCGTCCTCGCCGAGGGTGCGACCGTCGACTGGTCGCTCCCGCTGCTGGTGGTCTACGAACTCGCCGCCGGGTTGGTGATCGGCCTGGCCTTCGGCTGGGGCGGGGCGTTCGCGCTGCGCCGGGCGGCGCTGCCCGCCACCGGTCTGTACCCGCTGGCCACCGTCGCGGTGTGCGTCGTGGCGTACTCGAGCGGGCAGCTCGCCCACGCGTCGGGCCTGCTCGCCACTTACGTCGCGGCCCTGGTGCTGGGGAATTCGAAGCTGCCGCACCGGTCGGACACGCTTTCCTTCGCCGAAGGGCTCGGCTGGCTCGCGCAGATCGGCCTGTTCGTGCTTCTCGGCCTGTTCGCCTCGCCGGGCAGGATCTTCGAGAGCCTGGTCCAGGGCCTGGTCGCGGGAGCGGTCGTGTTGCTGCTGGCGCGCCCGTTGTCGGTGCTCCTGTCGGCGCTGCCGTTCAAGATCCCCTGGCGAGAACAGGTGTTCCTGTCGTGGGCCGGGTTGCGCGGTGCGGTCCCGATCGTGCTCGCGCTGATCCCGCTGTCGTCCGGGGTGCCCGGCGCGCAGGAGCTGGTCGACGCGGTGTTCGTGCTGGTCATCGTGCTGACGCTGCTCCAAGGGGCGACGTTGACCCCGCTCGCGCGAGCGCTCGGGCTGGCCCAGCACGCCGAAGCGCACGAGATCGACGTCGACTCCGCGCCGCTCGACGAGATGGGCGCGGAACTCCTGCAGGTCCGGATCAACACCGGGTCGAAGATGCACGGCGTCTACCTGGCCGAGCTGCGCCTGCCGGTGGGGGCGACGATCAGCCTCCTCGTCCGCGACGGCACCGGCTTCACGCCGAACAAGAACACGCGGCTTCAGGAACGCGACCAGTTACTCGTCGTGACCACCTCCGAAGCCCGTGACGCGGCCGAACGACGCCTGCGGGCCGTCGACCGCGCGGGCCGTCTGGCCAGGTGGAAGGGCGAATCCGGCCAGTAGGTCACGAACCGGCACCAGCTGTTCGTCGGTTGATCTCAGAAAATTCTTCCCTTCTGTACTCCTTTTGGATTACTTTCCCCGCAATCGACTCCATCGAATGGGTGAGTGTCACGGGGTAAGGAGTACGCAAGGTGACGAAACTTCCTGCGCGGTTCGCCGGTCTGGGGGCCTCGGTGGCACTCGTCGGGGTGGTTCTCGCCGCCCCGACGGCCACGGCGGCCGGTGCCTTTCCCGCGTTCGGGCTGCCCTTCGAGACGGGCCAATCGGTCTACTCGGCGGGGATCCACTCGGACAACGGGAACTCCGGCGTGAAGAACGCCATCGACTTCAGCCCCGGCGACAGGACCGTTCGCGCCCCGCTGGCGGGCACTGTCCGGATCCAGCACTGCTCCGGCGGCGACTGGGTGACCGTCGACCACGACGGCGGCTGGCGCACCGGGTACTACCACATGGAGAACATTTCGGTCACCGACGGACAGAAGGTCGTCCCCGGCGACGCCCTCGGCCGGACCGGCAACGCGCTGCCCTGCGGTGGCAGCAGCACCGGCGCCCACGTGCACTTCACCTTGTGGACCCTGCCCACGGCCGCCGCGCAGGGTGGCGACTCGCGCGACTTCGGGGTCGGCGCCGGCAACTGGAACGGCAAGTCCTACGACGAGGTCTCGACCACGGTCGCCGAGGCCTACGGCGAGGCGGTCGACGGCAAGACCTTCGGCGGCTGGCAGTTCACCGCGGGCACCGATCAGTACTCGGGTACCGCGACCGAGGTCTCCTCCCGCGCGACCATCGGACTGCCCGGCCGTTTCCGGGTCTGACCTGCCGTTGCCCGGCGCGGCGCGGCGCCGGGCAACGGCTCTTCCCGCTTGCGGAGTACGTGAGCGGCGTCTCAAGATGCGGACGAGGGCTGGCTCGATCGCCCGCCCATCCGCTAACTTCGTCCGTAGGTCACGAGTGTCAGCGTCAAGCCCCGGCTAGCTGACCGGCAACCCTCCTTCCGCGGTGGGGTGCCCCGGGTGAGGACCTGGCTCGTCGCGTGGTGCGACGGGCAAGCGCGGGATCCTCGTCGGGTCCCCTGGCCCGGAGGATGATGATGACTCTCGCTCTCGAACGCACCGGCACCCCTGCTGAAACCGTTGCCACGCAAGAAATCCCGACGGTCGCGGGTGCCGGTCTGCGGGTTCCGCTGGTCACCGGCGGCGACATCGGTTATGCCAACCTCGATCACGCGGCGAGCGCCCCCTGCCTGGACAAGGTGCGGGCCGCGGTCGACGAGTTCCTGCCCTGGTACGCCAGCGTGCACCGCGGGGCCGGGTTCGCCTCGCAGGTCTCCACCAAGCTCTACGAGCGCACCCGCGGAATCCTGCGAAACTTCGTCGACGCTCGATCGACCGACACCGTCGTGTTCACCCGCAACACCACCGATTCCTTCAACCTTCTCGCCCGCAGCCTGCCGAAGCACACGTCGGTCGTCGTGTTCGACACCGAGCACCACGCCGCGCTGCTGCCGTGGAAGGGGCCGAACGTTCGCCGGATCGAGACGCCGCGCACCCGCCTCGCCGCGGTGTCCGCTGTGGACGAAGCGCTCGCGGACTGCCCGCAGGGGCCGCGGCTGGTCGTGCTCACCGGCGCGTCCAACGTGACCGGGGAACTGTTGCCGGTCAAGGAGATCGCGGCCGTCGCGCGGCGGCACGGCGCCCGGATCGCGCTCGACGCGGCGCAGCTCGCGCCGCACCGGAAGATCTCGGTGCGCGAACTGGACGTCGACTACGTCGCGCTGTCGGGCCACAAGCTGTACGCGCCTTTCGGTGCCGGCGCGCTGATCGGCCGCGCCGATTGGCTGCGCGCGGCCCAGCCGTACCTCGCCGGCGGCGGAGCGACGAAGCTCGTCAGCCGTGACTCCGTGGTCTGGAATTCCGGACCTGAGCGGCACGAAGCCGGTTCCCCCAACACTGTCGGCGTCTACGCGCTCGGTGTCGCCTGCGAGACGCTGGCCGCGAACTGGGACGGCGTCGTCGCCCACGAAGAGGAACTGCTGGCGCGGCTGCGTCGCGGTCTCGCCGCCATCCCCGGCTTCGCCGAACTGCGGCTGTTCGACGCGCCGGTCGACCGCGTCGGCACGCTCAGCTTCGTCGTCGACGGCTTCGACCCTGGCTGGCTCGCCGCGGTCCTTTCCGCGGAGTACGGCATCGGCGTGCGGGACGGCGCGTTCTGCGCGCACGTGGCGACCAAACGGCTGATCGCCGTCGCCGGTTCGACGGGCCAGCAGGCCGTGCGCGTGAGCCTCGGCCTGGGCAGCACCACCGAACACGTGGACCGGATCGTCCTGGCGTTGCGCCAGATCGTCGCCCGTGGCGCCCGCTGGCAGTACGAGAAGCCGGAAGGCCGCTGGGTGCCGGAAAACGATCCGCGCGAACTGCCCCCGTTCTGCGCCTGACCCACTACCCTCACCCCGCATGGGGAACGAGCGACCGCGTTACTGGTTTCCGCTGGCGCTGCTGGGATTCGCCCAGCTGGCCGTGGTGGCCCTGTCCGTCGGCACGCGCCGGTCCGAAGGGTGGTTCGCCTACGTGCCCAACGGGGACGGCGGCATGTTCGGCTCCGTCCAGAACGCGGGGACGCCCCTGACCGCGGTTTCGTCCGGGGCCATCGGCAGGATGGACAACTGGCTGTTCGCCGTGTTCGCGGTCTACCTCGGCACGGTGCTGTTCTACGCCCTTCGGACGAAGACCATGCCGTGGTGGAAGGTCGCCGCGATCGCGGTCGGCGGACTGGTCGCCATCGCGCTGGCCGACCTGGTCGGCCACTGGGAATTCGATCTCGACGGCGACACCCGGAGCGCGATCCTGCTGACGATCGGCCTGGTGCTGCTGGCCTGGCTGGAACGCAGCGTGCTGGTGCTCGTCGTGGCGGCGGCGTTCGTGGTCTGCGCGGTCGTGCCGCCGCAAGGACAGCTCGCGCTGGTGCTGTCGTCGCTGGTCGCGCTCGCCGGGGCGTTCGCGGCCCTGCTGAGCAGGCCGAAGGCGGCCGCCGAGGAGGCCTGAACCCGCTCAGTGGACAATGGGGGAGTGAGTACAGAGCCCGAAACCGCGCCACCATCGCCGCCGCTGCCCAAGAAGCGCGTCGCCGTGGTGTTCGTCGTCGCCGCGGTGCTGTGGGGGATCGACCTCCTCACCAAGCAGATCGCCGTGTCCACGCTCGAGGGCAAGCAGCCGGTCGAGTTCCTCGGCGGGCTCGTGTACTTCCAGCTGGTGCGCAACCCCGGTGCCGCCTTCTCGATGGCGACCGGGCTGACCTGGGTGCTCGCGCTGGTCGCGATCGCCGTCGTGATCGCCATCGTCTGGCTGTCGCGGCGGCTGCGCTCGGTCGGCTGGGCGATCGGCCTCGGCCTGGTGCTGGCCGGAGCGCTCGGCAACCTGACCGACCGCATCTTCCGTGCCCCCGGCCCGCTGCAGGGGCACGTGGTCGACATGATCTCCGCCTTCGCGCCGAACGGGCAGGGCTGGGCGATCTTCAACGTCGCCGACTCCGCGATCTGCGTCGGCGGCGTGCTCATCGTGATCCTTTCCTTGCTGGGCAAGGACTACGACGGAACATCCACAAAGGACAAGAAGAAGGCGGCGACCGAATGAGCGCGCGCATGCTGCCCGTCCCCGACGGGCTCGACGGAATGCGCGTCGACGCGGGGCTGGCGAAGCTGCTGGGACTTTCCCGCACCGTCGTGGCGGAACTGGCCGAATCCGGCGAGATCCACCTCGACGGCAAGCCCGCCGGGAAGTCGGACCGGCTGACCGCCGGCGGACTGCTCGAAGTGACCCTGCCCGACCCGGCTTCGGCCGTCGAGGTCGTCGCGGAACCCGTCGAGGGCATGAAGATCCTGCACGACGATGACGACATCGTGGTGATCTCGAAGCCGGTCGGCGTCGCCGTACACCCGAGCCCCGGCTGGACCGGGCCGACCGTCGTCGGCGGGCTCGCCGCCGCCGGGCTGCGGATCGCGACCTCCGGCGCGGCCGAACGCCAGGGTGTCGTGCACCGGCTGGACGCCGGGACCACCGGCGTGATGGTCGTCGCGAAGAGCGAGCACGCGTACACCGTGCTGAAGCGGGCGTTCAAGGAACGCACCGTCGACAAGGGCTACCACGCCATCGTGCAGGGCCACCCGGACCCGACGCGCGGCACCATCGACGCGCCGATCGACCGGCACCCCCGGCACGACTACAAGTTCGCCGTCGTCCAGGGCGGGCGGCCCAGCGTCACGCACTACGAGGTCGTCGAGGCCTTCCGTGCCGCGTCACTGGCCCAGATCAAGCTGGAGACCGGCCGCACGCACCAGATCCGCGTGCACTTCTCGGCGCTCAAGCATCCGTGCGTCGGCGACCTGACCTACGGCGCCGACCCCGTGCTGGCGCGCAAGCTCGGGCTTTCGCGGCAGTGGCTGCACGCGAAGACGCTCGGCTTCGCGCACCCGGCCGACGGGCGCTGGGTCGAGTTCGAGTCGGAGTACCCGGACGACCTGGCGAACGCGCTGCGGATCCTGCAGGACGAGAACTAGCCCCTTTCCGCATTTAGTCCTCTGAATGCGGGCGGGTACGTGAAGGACCCCTTCATTGCGTCTAGCGCAGTGAAGGGGTCCTTCACGTACTTGTGAGGCGACAGAATCGGTGCCGGATGTCATGAAAGGGCCGTTCAGGACGAAATGTGTCCTGAACGGCCCTTTCATGACATCCGGGCAGCTGCGAAGGCCGAGTCCGCTTGTCCGTGAAGGCCTCCTTGAGGGACCCAGAGTCCCTCAAGGGGGCCTTCACTGCCGTTGCCTCGCCGTGACCTGAAGAGCCGCATTTAGTCCTCTGAATGCGGAAAGGGGGCGCGCTAGTCCTCGATCGACCAGGTCAGCGTGCGCTCGTCGGGTTCCGGCCGCGGCGACCAGCGCACGGCGACCACGCGGGTGGCGTCCGGCAGCACGTAGACGGTGTGCCCGCCGAGGGTCTCGCCGGGCCGGACGCCGATCTTGTGCGGCGGCCGCGACGTCAGGGAGACCGGAGCCTTCGCGATCGGCTTGCCGTCCGCGGTGAGCAGTTCGAGGTAGTTGTCCGGAAGCGACACGAACGGGATGTTCCCGCGGTTGGTGATCTCGGTGTGCACCACGACCGACCGTTCCCCGGCCTCCAGTGAGTAGCCCGCCGCGCTGAACAGGTAGTCCGCCGGGTCCTGGACCTCGAGCAACTGGACCGTGAGCTGCTCGCCCTCCAGGCCCTGGGTCTCCATCACGTCGCCGGTCCGGCCCTTCTTGCCCTCCGGGGCGGCCTGCGGGGTGACCTGCTGTTCGTCGCCGCGCGCCCAGGACGCGGTCTGGGGCACACCCCAGGTGCTCATCACCGGGTCGGCGGGCGCCGTCGGCGGCGGGGCGAACTGCTGCTGCGGCGGAGCGGGCGGACGCGGCGGTGGCTGCGGCGGCGCCATCGGCTGGCGCAGCGGGGCCGACGGCGGACCGGGGTAGCGGCCCGAAGGCGTGCCGTGCACGTTGTACGCGCCCGAAGGCGTCCCCTGGACGTTGTACGGCCCCGAGGGAGTGCCCTGGATGTTGTGCGGCCCGGAGTGCCCCGGCGGACGCTGGGGTTGTTGAGGGGGCTGCTGGGCCCAGGAGGGCGGCGAGCCGGCGATGGCGGAGCGTAGCCCGTTCGGGTCGCTCTCCACGCCCACGAGCAGGGGCAACCCGCTGCCCGAGAGGGCGACCAGGCGGTACGCGACCTCGCGCGGATCCATCCCGACCTTCGCCGCGAGTTCGTGTACGGCCGCCTTGCCCAGGTCCGCGAGGGCGGCGAGCAGGCGGATGTCCACGGGATCGGTCACGGCCACGTCGGGGAACGCTACCGTCTCGCCTCCGGCGCCGCGGGGAGAGGCCGCAAATCCCGGCTTCGGTAGTACTCGCTCTCCATTAGGGTCGGGGATACCGCCTCCAACGACCACTGGGGAAAGAAAACATGAGCGAAGTCTCCGCCCTCGCCGACGAGTTCGTCGAAGCCCTCTTCGACGCCGAGCCGGTCATGCCCGCTTTGCAGGGCTTCCGTCCGGAATCGACCGGGCTCACCGATCTCAGCGAGGCCGCGGGGGACGCTTTCCGCGCGCGGCTGGCCGGGCTTGCCGAGCGGGCCGAGGCACTCGCCACCGACGGTTTGAGCGCGGAGGAGAAGACCACCCGTGACGTCCTGATCGCGATGGCGCGGGCGAGGATCGCCCTGCTGGACTCGCGGTTCGTCGAGTTCACCATCAGCGACCTGTTCATCTCGCCCGCCGCCGAGGTGCTCACCGTGCTGCCGATGATGTCGGTCGGCACGGACGCGCAGGCGGAGGCCCATCTCGGGCGGATCGCCGCGATCCCGGAGTACCTGCGGCAGGCCGCGCAGCGGCACCGGGACGGCGTCGCCCGCGGCCTGGTCCCGGTCGCGTACCTGGTCGACGCCGCCGTCGCGTACCTCGACCGCCACCTCGCCGAGCCCTCGGCCGATCCGCTGCTGCGCCAGCCCGCGCCGAACGAGGACTTCGAGACCCGCCGCGCCGACCTGCTGCGCGACACCGTCCGTCCCGCGATCGCCGAGTACCGGGAGGTGCTGGCGAAGGAGATCGCGCCGCACGGCCGTCCCGAGGACAAGCCCGGCGTCTGCTGGCTGCCCGACGGCGAGCGCCTCTACGCCCTGCTCGCCGAGATGCACACCACGACCGTCCGCACCCCGCGTGAGCTGCACCAGACCGGTCTCGACGTGATCGCGGGCCTCGCCGGCGAGTACCGCGAGTACGGCTCCCGGGTGTTCGGCACCAGCGACCTCCAGGAGATCTTCACCAAGCTCCGCACCGACCCGGACCTGCGCTGGTCCAGCGCAGACGAGATGCTCGACTCGGCCCGCGCGGCCATCACCAGGGCCGAGGCCGAGGCGCCGAACTGGTTCGGCCGGATCCCGCCGCAGCCGTGGACGGTCGAGGCGGTCCCCGCCGAATCCGCGCCCGGCGCGCCCGCCGCGTACTACATGTGGCCCGCGGTCGACGGCTCCCGCCCCGGCATCTACTTCGCCAACACCCACAAGGCGGAGGAGCGGTTCCGGCACGCGGCCGAGGCGACGGCCTTCCACGAGGCCATCCCCGGCCACCACTTCCAGCTGAGCCTCGCGCAGGGGCTCACCGAGCTCCCGTTGCTGCGCCGCATCGGCGACTTCACCGCGTACGCCGAGGGCTGGGGCCTGTACACCGAGCGCCTCGCCGACGAGATGGGCCTGTACTCCGACGACATCGCGAAGCTCGGCATGCTGACCATGGACTCGATGCGCGCCGGACGGCTGGTCGTCGACACCGGGTTGCACGCGCTGGGCTGGAGCCGCCGCCAGGCCATCGACTTCCTCACCGAGAACACGCCGATGGCGCTCGTGGAGATCGAGTCCGAAGTGGACCGGTACATCGCCTTCCCCGGCCAGGCGCTGTCGTACATGGTGGGACGGCTGGAGATCCAGCGCATCCGCGCCGCGGCCGAGCTGACGCTGGGCAGCCGGTTCGACATCAAGGCGTTCCACGACGTCGTGCTCGGCGGCGGTTCGCTGCCGCTTTCGGTGCTGGACGGTGTGGTCCGCGACTGGGTGAAGGGCCTCGGCGACACCCCGAACGGCCTCGCCGAGGAGCTGATGGAACTCAAGTTCGAGGAGCTTCCGCTGTGGCGCTCCCTGCTCGGCCTCCCTGGCGACGAAGGCTCCTTGCCGGACCCGAGCGCGGAGGCGGCTGCCGCTCAGCGCGCGTCGGCGGTCGCCATCGCCGAGCGGGCCGAAGCCCTTGCCACCGAAGGACTTTCCCCGGCCGAGGCGGTCACCCGCGAGGTCGTGATCCAGCAGGCGAAGGCGATGGTCGACGTCATCGATTCGCGCGCCGCGGAGTTCTCGGTCAGCGACGGGCTGGCCTCGCCCGCGCTGTTCCTGCTCAACGAACTCGCGGTGCTGTCGCTGAACGACGAGGAGAAGGTCCGCGGTTACCTGAAGCGGCTGGAGGGCCTCGGCGCCTACCTGGACGCCCTGATCGTGCGCCAGCGCGCGGCCGCGGCCGACGGGCTGGTCCCGCCCGGCTTCCTCGTCGAAGGCGGGATCGCTTACGTGGAGCGCTATCTCGGCGACGAGGCGGGCGATCCGCTGGCGCTCACCGCGTCCGTTTCCGTGGAGGGCTACGAGACCGAACGGGACCGGTTGCTGGCCGAGGTCGTCCGGCCCGCCTACACCCGGTATCGCGACTTCCTCGCCACCGAGCTGCGTCCCGTGGCGAAGTCCGAAAAGGAGCCGGGTCTCTGCGCGCTTCCCGGCGGGCAGGAGAAGTACGCCGCGCTGATCCGGGCGCACACGTCCACCGAGCGCACGGCGCAGGATCTGCACGACACCGGCCTCGGCATGATCGCGAAACTGGCCGACCAGTATCGCGAGCTGGGCGAGAAGATCTTCGGTACCAAGGATCTCGACGAGATCTTCGAACGGCTGCGTACCGACCCGGCGCTGCGCTGGCGAGACGGCGACGAGCTGCTCACCGCCGCGCGTGATGCCATCCTGCGTGCCGAAGCCGTCGCGCCGGAGTGGTTCTCGACCGTTCCCGAGGAACGGTGCGAGGTCGAGCCGGTCCCGCCCGCGGAGGCACCCGGCGGCACGCTGGCGTACTACATCGAGGCGTCGCTCGACGGTTCGCGGCCGGGCACCTACTACGCGAACACCTACGAGGCCGAGCAGCGCCCGAAGCACACGAGCGAGGCGATCGCCTTCCACGAAGCCGTTCCGGGGCACCATTTCCAGATCTGCATCGCGCACAAGCTCAAGGGCCTGCCGATGTTGCGCGGACACGCCGACGTCAACGCCTACGTCGAAGGCTGGGGTCTCTACTCCGAGCGCCTCGCCGACGAGATGGGCCTGTACTCGAGCGACCTGACCAGGTTCGGCATGCTCACCCAGGATTCGATGCGCGCCGGGCGGCTGGTCGTCGACACCGGGATGCACGCGCTCGGCTGGAGCCGTCAGCAGGCCGTCGACTACCTGGCCGAGAACACGCCGATGGCCAGGGTGGAGATCGAGGCCGAGATCGACCGCTACGCCGCCGTTCCGGGGCAGGCGCTGTCGTACATGGTGGGACGGCTGGAGATCGAGCGGATCCGCGCCGAGGCCGAGGCCGCGCTCGGGGACCGGTTCGACATCAAGGGCTTCCATGAGGTCGTGCTGAGCAACGGCATCCTGCCGCTGCGGGTCCTGGACGACGTGGTGAAGGAGTGGGTGGCCGCGCAGTGAGCCGGAACACAGGCGAAGTGCGTGGTCCCGGCGCATACTGTCGCTAAGCGAGCGCTCAGTAACTTCACGAGGAGATGCGGATGAGGATCGGGACCGCGATCAGCTACGCCGGCGGGTTCGCCGAGAGCGTGGCCGACATCGTCGAGCTGGAGAAGGCCGGGCTGGACATCGTCTTCGTCCCCGAGGCCTATTCGTTCGACGCGGTCAGCCAGCTCGGCTACGTCGCGGCGAAGACCGATCGCGTCCAGATCGCGTCGGGCATCTTCCAGATCTACACGCGGACGCCGACGCTGACCGCGATGACCGCCGCCGGGCTCGACTTCGTGTCCGATGGCCGGTTCACGCTCGGCATCGGCGCCTCGGGTCCGCAGGTCATCGAGGGTTTCCACGGCGTGAAGTACGACGCTCCGCTCGGGCGCACGCGCGAGATCATCGACATCTGCCGTCAGGTGTGGCGGCGGGAGAAGGTGGTGCACTCCGGTACGCACTACTCGATCCCGCTGCCACCCGAGCAGGGCACGGGGCTCGGCAAACCGCTGAAGCTGATCAACCACCCGGTGCGCGAGCGGATCCCGATCCTGCTGGCGTCCATCGGCCCGAAGAACGTCGCGCTCACCGCCGAGCTCGCCGAGGGCTGGGAGCCGATCTTCTTCCACCCCGAGAAGGCCGCCGACGTCTGGGGCGCGTCCCTGGCCGAGGGCAAGGCGAAACGTGACCCGTCGCTGGGCGAGCTGGACACCTTCGTCGGCACAGCGCTGGCGATCGGTGACGACGTCGAAGGGATGCTGGACCACCTTCGCGGCATGCTGGCGCTCTACATCGGCGGTATGGGCGCGCGCGGCAAGAACTTCTACAACAGTCTCGCCCAGCGGTACGGCTACGAGGCCGAGGCGAAGCTCATCCAGGACCTTTACCTGGACGGAAAGAAGGAAGAAGCCGCCGCGGCGGTGCCGAAGGAACTGATCAGGGCGATCTCGCTGATCGGTCCCGAGGGTTACGTCAAGGAGCGGCTGGCCGCCTTCCGCGAGGCCGGTGCGACCACGCTGGTGGTCAACCCGCTGCTGCCCGGCCGAGAGGCCCGCGTGGCGCAGGTTTCGAAGCTGCGCGAACTCGTCGACTAGGCGCGCAGGGGGGAGGCGAACCTCTCACCTGTATCGATACGGTATACTTGACCTGCGCCGGTGTACCCCCTTCGTGGTCAAAAAACGGCCTCCCGGTGGAAAGAGAACGTGAATCACGCCTGAACGGCGGGGAAATCCGCCATTATCAGGAGTGAAAGCGAGACCTCGGGGGAATCCGTTCGCGACGAAGGTGAGGTGCCTCGCGTGCGCAAGCAGATCGGCGAGCCGTCCGCCGCGGTCCTGGACGTCGGGTCGTTCAGTGCACGGTTGGTCGTCCTGGCCAAGGGTGGTTCGCCACTCGACCCCGTGCTGAGCCACCAGACGCGGCTGCGGCTGGACCGGGAACTCGACGATGACGGGAACCTGACCCGGCGCGGCATCGACGCGGTCTCCTCCGCGGTCGAGGCCGGGATGACCATGGCCGCCAAGCACGGCGTCGAGGACGTTTACCCGCTCGCCACGTCGTCGATCCGCGACGCGGCCAACGTGAAGCAGGTCGTCTGCGATGTCGCGAAGGCGACCGGGGTCAAACTGCGCTTCCTCACCGGCCGCCGCGAGGCGGAGTTGGCTTACGTCGGCGCGCGCCGCTGGTACGGGGCTTCCGCCGGAAGGCTGCTCGTGCTCGACATCGGCGGCGGGACCGTCGAACTCGCCGCGGGGGACGCCGAGGAGGCCGGGTTCGCGCATTCGTTGCCGCTCGGCGCGCGCTCGCTGACCCGGGACTGGTTCAGCACCGAATGCCCGTCACCCAAGGTCGTGCGGGCGATGCGGGAACACGTGCTCGACGAGGTCAGCGACGCTATGCGGGACGTCCTGCCGCAGATCCGCGACCATCACGCCGTCGGCTGCTCCAAGGTGCTGCGGCAGCTCGCCCGGCTCGCCGGCGACCGGCCGTCCCGCTCCAGGGAACTGCACCTGGACGACCTCCGAGCGTGGATCCCGCGGCTGGCGAAGCTGCCCGCGAAACGCCGCGCCGAACTGCCGGGCATTTCGCGCCAGCGTTCGCATCAGGCGCTCGCGGGCGCGATCGTCGCCGAGGCGTTGCTGACGCTTTCGGGTGGTCAGGTCGCCATCTGCCCGTGGTCCACCAGGGACGGACTGCTGCTCGGCATGCTCGACGGGCTGGTCACGCTGGACGGCAAACCGGCGAAAGCCGCCTGAAGACTGGCGCATCCGGCCGCGAACGGGTACCCCGGACACATGAGGGAAAGCAAGAAGAGCTTCGGGCAGGACGACGAAGAAGACCTCGACGACCTCCGCGGGATCCAGCCGAAGACCGACGTGCCGAGCGCGCCGAACCGTGACGTCGGGCCGCACGGCACCAAGGAGGTCGACGACGTGCCGGGTGGCGGCGAGGCGCCGATCGAACCGCCGGACTGACGGGTATCACGCGTCCTTCGGTTGCCTCCTCGCCGGAGCGCGGCCCGCGGGCTGTGTCGGCGCCGGGCCCGGGTCGATCGCCGGGATCGGCAGCCGCACCGGTTCGTCGGTGACCGTGAACGTCTCGCCGTGGTGCGCCAGTTCCAGTGGTTCCCCGGTGATCACGTGGTAGGTCGCGCTCTCGCCGTCGATCTCGACCTGGAACCGGGTGCCGCGGAAGGTCAGCCGGAACGCGATCCGCCGCAGTTGTGGCGGCAGCCGCGGCGCGAAGGTCAGCCGCCCGCCGTGGTCACGCAGCCCGCCGAATCCGGCGACGGTGCCTTGCCACGCGCCGGCCAGCGAGGCAAGGTGCAGTCCGTTGCGGACGTTGTTGTGCACGTCGTGCAGGTCGGTGAGCGCCGCCTCGGCGAGGTAGTCGTAGGCCAGTTCGAGATGCCCGACCTCGGCCGCCACCACGGCCTGCGTTCCCGCGGACAGCGAGGAATCCCGCACGGTGATCGCCTCGTAGTAGGCGAAGTCGCGCGCTTTCTGTTCAGGGGTGAAGGAATCCCCGCACAGATGCAGCGCCAGCACCAGATCGGCCTGTTTGACCACCTGCTTGCGGTACAGGTCGAAGTACGGGAAGTTCAGCAGCAGCGGGTAGAAATCCAGGTCCGTGGCCGCGAAATCCCACTCGTCGTGCTCCAGGAACCCTTCGGACTGCGGATGCACGCCGAGGTCCTCGTCGTAGGGCACCAGCATCGCGTCGGCGGCCTTGCGCCACAACGCGACCTCGTCCTCGCCGACCTCGAACCGCCGGGCGATGTCGTCGTGCTGGCCGACGATTTCGGCGGCGTAGAACAGATTCCGGCGGGCCATCAGATTCGTGTAGACGTTGTTGTCCGCCACCGCGGAGTACTCGTCCGGCCCGGTGACCCCGTCGATCCGGAACCGGCCCCGCCGGTCGAAATGCCCCAGCGAAACCCACAACCGCGCGGTTTCCAGGAGCAGTTCGGCGCCGCAGGTCCGCATGAACTCGTCGTCGCCGGTGGCGTTGAGATACCGCACGACGGCGTCGGAGATGTCCGCGCTGACGTGGAACGCCGCCGTGCCCGCCGGCCAGTACGCCGAGCATTCCGCGCCGTTGATGGACCGCCAGGGGAACGCGGCCCCGCGTAAACCGAGCTGCGTAGCCCTTTCCCGCGCTTTGTCCAAAGTGGAGTGACGCCAGCGCAGGGCGTCGCGGGCGGCGTCCGGGATGCTGTAGGTGAGCACGGGCAGGACGAAGGTCTCGGTGTCCCAGAACGCGTGGCCGTCGTAGCCGGGGCCGGTCAAACCCTTGCCCGCCAACGCCCTCGTCTCACCGCGGGCCCCGGCCTGCAGGAGATGGAAGAGCGCGAACCGCACGGCCTGCTGCAGTTCCGGGTCGCCGTCGATCTCGATGTCCGAGGTCTCCCAGAAATCGTCGAGGAACTCCTTCTGTTCGGCGAGCAGTCCCTTCCAGCCGGTCTGCCGGGCCCCGGCCAGCGCGGCCTCGACCTGGGCGCGCACCGCGGGCACCGAACGCTGCGCGGACCAGCCGTAGGCGAGGAACTTGGTGATCCGCAGGCGGCCGCCCTTGGGCACGTCGACGGCGATGGTGAGCCGCGCGAGGTCGTCCTCGGCCTCGATATGCGTGCGCACGCCGTCGGAGACGTCGATCTTGTGGTCCATCGCGGCGGCCATCCGCAGCCCGGATCGCCGGGTCTGGTGCACCAGCACCGCGTGATACGCCTCCGCGTGGTGGTATTCGCCGACCAGCGGCGATTCGAGTGCCGCGGCGACCCGCGGATCGCGCGTGTCGGACTCGATCGGTTCGTTCGCCAGCAGATCCGACTGCACCACCAGCTGGAGATCGTCGTCGAGCGGTTCGACCTCGTACCGGATCGCGGCGACGGCGCGCTGGGTGAACGAGACCAGGCGCTCGGTCTTCACCCGGACGCGGCGTCCGGTCGGCGAGGACCAGACGGTGTCGCGCGCGAGGGTGCCCTTCCGGAAGTCGAGCACGCGGTCGTGTTCGGTGGCCTGGCCGTAGCGCATGTCGAGCGGTTCGTCCTCGACCAGCAGCCGGAGGATCTTGCCGTCGGTCACGTTGACGACGGTCTGGCCTTCTTCGGGGTAGCCGTAACCGGTTTCCGCGTACGGAAGGTCGTGCTGCTCGTAGAAACCGTTGAGATAGGTGCCCGGCAGGCCGCGCGGCTCCGCCTCCTCCAGTGTGCCGCGCAGGCCGATGTGCCCGTTGGACACCGCGAACGCCGATTCGGTGCGCTGCAACGCGTCGACGTCCATCCCGTGCCAGCGCAGCTCCCAGGGCGCGACCTCGTAGCCGCGGAAAAGCGCTTCGCTCACTTGTGGTCCTCCAGGAGTTCGGCGAGGTCGTCCACCACGACGTCGGCGCCGTGCGCGAGCAGCTCGCCCGCCTGGTGCGCGCGGTTCACCCCGACCACGTAACCGAAACCGCCGTCCTTGCCCGCCTGCACGCCCGCGAGCGCGTCCTCGAAGACGGCCGCGTTCGCCGGTGCGACATCGAACGCCTCGGCGCCGGCGAGAAAGGAGTCGGGCGCCGGTTTGCCGCGCAGGTTCTTCTCGGCGATCACGATCCCGTCGATCCGCGCTTCGACGAACTTGGTCAGGTCGGCGGCGTCGAGCACCTTGGCGCCGTTGGCCGACGAAGTGACGACGCCGATGCGCAGTCCCGCCGCCTTCGCCGCTTCCAGATACCGGACGGAACCGGGGTACGGCGTCACACCCTCCTCGTCGATGATCTTCAGCACCAGCTGGTTCTTCCGGTTCCCGACCCCGTTGACGGTGGCGGCGTCGATGTCGTCGTCGGGGTTGCCTTCGGGCAGTTCGATCCCGCGTGAGGTGAGGAAGGTGCGGACGCCGTCGGCCCTCGGCCTTCCGTCGACGTAGGCCGCGTAGTCGGTGTCGGTGAACGGCGAGAACGCGTCACCGTCGCGGGCGCGCAGGAACTCGTCGAACGTGCGCTTCCACGCCGCGCGATGCTGGGCCGCGGTTCCGGTCAGCACGCCGTCGAGGTCGAAGAGACAGGCCGTGATGGTGTCGGGCAGACCGATCATGCCTGGCAACGCTACCCGCGCTCGCCGGTGGGCGCTCGGCTTCGTCAGGCGGCACGGACCACGAGCGCGACGTGCCGCGCGGCCCTCTCCAGCGGTTCCGGCGACCGGTGGACCCGGCTGACCAGCAGGGCGCCTTCGAGGTTGTTCATGATGGCCGTCGCGACGTCTTCGGGATCCTCGACGTCGCCGAGCAGCTCGACGAGTAGCTTGTGCCAGGCGGCGAACGCGTCCTGGCACGCCTTGGTGATCGCGGGGGAGGCGTGCGCCATCTCCAGCGTGATCGTGGCGAGCGGGCAGCCACCGCGGTAGTCGTCGGCGGCCAGTGCTTCACCCGCCTTGCGATACCACCAGGCCACGGCGTCTTCGACCGTCTCGTTGCGCTCGAAGGCTCGGCGGACCGTCTTCGCCACGACGGCGGTGCCGAGTTCGATCGCGGCGACCGCGAGTTGCTCCTTGCCGCCGGGGAAGTGGTGGTATGCCGACCCCCACGGCGTGCCCGCCTGCTCGACCAGCCGCCGCCACGAAGTCGCCTGGTAGCCCTCACGGCGGAAGAGCGTCATCGCGGTCGAGATCATCCGCTCGCGGGTGGTGGTGTCGGACACGTGTCCAGCATAGTCCTTGACTAGGACGACCGTCTTAGGAAAGCCTAGGACGATCGTCTTAGGAGGCAGCCATGACCATCGACGTCACCGGACAGACCAGGCAGAAGACCGTGACCTGGCAGGATCCGCTGCCCACCGCCCGGCTCGGCCGGGAACTGTCCGGGCTCGACTACCTGACCGGTATCGCCGAGGGCCGGATCCCGCCCGCGCCGATCTCGGCGCATTTCGGCATGCGCTGGGTGAGCGTGGCCGAGGGTGACGTCGTGATCGCCGCGACGCCGGACGAGTCGCTCTACAACCCGATCGGCACCGTGCACGGCGGCGTCGCGGCGACCCTGCTGGATTCGGCGGTGGCGTGCGCGGTGCACTCGACCCTGCCCGCCGGTGTCGGCTACACCTCGGTGGAGCTGAAGGTGAACTACCTGCGCGCGATTTCCGGTTCGGTGGGCGAGATCCGCGCGCACGGCTGGATCGTGAAGGCCGGTTCGCGCGTCGCGTTCGCCGAGGGCGACATCCGCGACGGGCAGGGCAAGGTGCTCGCGACGGCGTCGAGCACCTGCCTGATCATCAAGCCCTAGAACATTTCGGCGCCAGGCGGTACCGGCTGCTTGACGTCCCAGTGCTCCACGATGAGCCCGTCCGCCACGCGGACGATGTCGACGACGGCGGCACCGGGTTCCTCGCCCGGCCGGACGACGTGCAGGTGGACGACGACGTGCTCGTTGTCGGCGATCACGCGTTTCACCGCGACGTCCGCGTCCGCCATCGGTGAATTCCGCATGGCTTCGACGAAAGCGTCACGGCCCGAGGGGAAACCCGGGCTGTGGGTGACGAAATCCGGGTGCACGTTCGCGCCCGCGGCGACGAAGTCCTTGTGCACGAACATGTTCTCGAAGCAGTCGAGGACGATCTTCTTGGCTCTGGTCATAGGAACAGCGTGCACCCGCTGTCGATTACCGCGGAGGTAATGCCTCAGGCCGCGCCCACCTTGCGTTCGAAGACCAGCCCCTCGGCGGCGCGCAACCCGACGCTGATCGCGCCGGTCAGCACGCCGTCGTCGCCCAGTTCGCCCTGGACGACCGAGGGGACCAGGGGGGTGAACGAGCGCAGGGCACGGTCGATCGGGTCGAGCAGCAGATCGGCCGCGGTGCCGATGCCGCCGCCGAGCACGATCAGTTCGGGGTCGATCACCGCCGCCACCGACGCCACGGTGTACGCGAGCCTGTCGGCCTCCGCCTCGACGGCGCGCAGGGCGAGTTCGTCCCCGTCGCGGGCGAGGCGGAAGACCTCGCGGGCCGATTTCGCCGTGCCGAGGCCGAGTTCCCGCGCGCCGCGCACGACGGACTGCGCCGCCGTCGCCTCTTCGAGGTGGCCGCGGACCGGCGGGGCGTCCTCGCCCTCGCTCGCCGCGTGCGACTGGCCGTAGGGCAGGTAGCCGATCTCGCCCGCCGCGCCCGTCGCGCCGCGGAAGACCTGGCCGTTGACCATCACGCCCATCCCGACGCCGGTGCCGATGGTGATGCAGCCGAACACGGACGCGCCGCGCGCGGCACCGCGTTCCCATTCGCCGACGGCGGTGAGGTTCGCGTCGTTCTCGACCATGAGGTCCGGGCCGAGGACGCCTTCGAGTTCGTCGAGCAGGCCCGCCTTGCCCCAGCCGGGCAGGTTCGGCGCGTGCCGGAAGCAGCGTTTGTCGGGGTCGGCGACGCCGGGGGAGCCGAGGACGCGCACGACGATGTCCGCCTGCGACAGTCCCGCTTCGCGCACCGTCGCCGCCGCGAGGGCGCCGACGGCGCTGACGAGCGCGGTGCCCGAACGCGAGGTGTTCCGCTCGTCACGGCGGGCGACCACGGTGTGGCCGAGATCCGAGACGGCGACGCGGAGGTGCTCGCGTCCGATGTCGACACCGAGGACGTAACCCGCCGTGGGATCCGCTTCGTAGAGGACGGCGGACCGGCCGGTGCCGGTCGAGGTGTGCCCGGTCGCCCTGGCGAGACCGGCCGCTTCGAGGGCCAGTAACGCTTGGCTCACCGTGGGTTTCGAAAGACCGGTGTCCTTGGCGACTTGGGGCCGCGTCGCCGGGCCGCTGCGGCGCAGGAGGTCCAGCACGGCGCGCTGATTGATCTTCCGCATCCCGGCGGGGGTGCCGACGGGTGGGTTTTCTGCGCCAACCACGAGCTTCGCCTCCTGTCGAACCAAGGTGTTCCACCAAAGTTATCCGCCTCCGGCCCGAAATGGGCAAGAAGGTTTACATTCGGTGGTCCCAGGCGACGATAAACGTGCCCGCGCCGCGAATCGCGCACGCCGCGCGCGAAAAACCGCGATTCACCCGGTATCCGGACGCGTGCTCCCAGTGACCGGTAATGGTCTAGACCAGATGGCGTCAGGCGACGTGGCGGCTCGCCGGCCGCCGGAATCCCCTGTGCTGCCGGGGTCGATCGGGGGCTTCGCCGGTCTCGTGGCCGGTTTCCGCGCTGTGGGAACCCGGATGGTCGGCCGTCGTCGCCGGGCTGGGGCGGTTGCGGAGCCGGTGCTGCCGGTTCACCACGTACAACAACAGCAGTCCGGCGACGACCAACCCGTGCGTGAGCACGCGTCCGGCGGTCACCTGACCGGTGACGAGGTCGCCCGCCGACAACGCCAGCAGAAGCGCGACGAAACCGGTCAGCGCGGGCAACTGCCCGGACGCCGCCTTCGTGCGGAAGGCCGCCCAGCCGAGCCCGACGCCGACGGCGAGGTTCCACGCGCTGCTTTCGTGGGAAAGGTGCCCGATCAGGGATTCCGTGCCGTGTCCCGCGGTGTGGTCTTCGACGCCCAGCAGCTGGGCGAAGGCGAGGCCGAGCTGCGCGATCGCGACCAGGGCGAGCGCGATCCTGGCCGGCCAGCCCTCACTCGGCGGGGCGGGGGTGCGTTCGAGGATGACGGCGGTGAGGTCCGGGACCGGGGGCGCCGGACGCAGCAGCAGCGTCCGGTGCAGCCGTTCGGCGCGCGAGAGCCACGACCGGCAGGCGGCGCAGCCGGCCACATGCCGGTCGACCACCTCGGGCGGGGCGGGTTCGGTTTCGCCGTCGAGCCGGGCCGACAGGGCCTCGCGGCAGGTCTCGCACTTCACGTCTCACTTGTCGGGCGCGGGCCTGCCCCGGTTCCCGGGACGCTGCTACGTTTCTCGTATGGCCGGGGCGCGCAACCACGACGACGAGCGGGTGACCGAGCTCGCTCTCGCCGCCGCCCGCGGCGACCGGCGGGCGCTCGAGGAGTGGGTGCGTGCCACCCAGGCCGACGTCTGGCGTTTCGTCGCGCACCTCGCCGACGTCGCCGCCGCCGACGATCTCACCCAGGAGACGTACCTCCGCGCGTTCGGCAGCCTGCGCCGGTTCGCCGGCCGGTCGTCCTCGCGGACCTGGCTCCTGTCGATCGCGCGCCGGGTGGTCGTCGACCGTATCCGGGCGGCTTCGGCGCGCCCGAAGCTCGCCGACGTCGACTGGGAGGCCACCGCCGAACGTCGCGGCGCCCGCCAGGCCGAGGGGGTCGCCGGGTTCGAAGACCTGGTGGAGCTGCGGATGCTGCTCGACGGGCTCGACCCGGAGCGGCGCGAGGTCCTCGTGCTCACCCAGGTGCTGGGCCTCTCCTACGCCGAGGCCGCCGAGATCTGCGGCTGCCCGGTCGGCACCGTGCGTTCGCGCGTCGCGCGCGCCCGCGAAGACCTGCTCGAAGCGGGCCGGGAGCGCGACTCCATCTGACGCCCGCCTGTGGCGCGTCACACATTTGAGCCCTTCCGCTGTCACCTCGTCACACAGATGGGGCGACACGACTACTCCGCGTTGACTAGGCCGAATGCCGATGCCTAGCGTGTCGCCATCCAACCCCAGGCCGCGCGAGGGTCCCCGCCTGCTCCGCGCGCTCTCGAAGGGATCTTCCCGATGGCCAGTCCCACCACCGCTGAGGGCCACGGCAGCGAGGCTCCGGACCCCGGAGGCCTCGGCCGCCGCCGGTTCCTGACCTTCCTCGTCGCCGCGCCCACCCTCACGATCGCCACGAAGATCGGCATCGACACCGTCGCGCCCGAAGAAGCCGAAGCCGTCATCCCCACCCCGCCGGGGCCGGCCGAGATCCTCGACCTCGGCGACGTGCTGATCCTGTCGAACGCCCCGACCGCGAACCTGCTGGTCCTCGAAGTCCGCGAAGACGGCCGGGTCCGGCTGGAACTGCCGCGGACCGAGGTCGGCCAGGGCATCACCACGGCGAACGCGATGCTGGTCGCCGAAGAAATGGACCTCCCGCTCGACCAGGTCGACGTCGTCCTCTCCGACGCCCGCTCGGAACTGCTGTTCAACCAGCTGACCGGCGGCTCCAACACGATGCGCTCGCTCTACACCCCGGTGCGCACCGCGGCGGCCGCCGCCCGCGCCCGCCTGGTCGCGACCGCCGCTCAGCAGTGGGGCGCGAAGGCAGACCGGCTGTCCACAAGGGACGGTGCGGTGATCGCCCCCGACGACCGCCGCGCGGACTACGGCGCATTGGCCAAGCCGGCCGCCCGCGCCGACCTCGGCAAACTCACCGCGACCCCGAAGGCGGAGTCCGCGCACAAGCTGATCGGCACGCCGCAATCGCGCAAGGACGCCCGCGCGATGGTCACCGGGCAGCTGAAGTACACCCTCGACCTGGACATCCCCGGCGCGAAGCCGGTGATGGTCCGCCGCCCGCCGACGATCAACGGCACGGTCGCGAAGGTCAACAACGAGGCCGCCGTGCGCGCGATGCCGGGCATCATCGACATCGCGGTCATCAAAACCGGTGTCGCGGTGATGGCCGAGACCTTCGGCCAGGCGCTGGACGGCAAGAACGCCCTCGACGTCAGCTGGAACGGCGGCACCGTCGACGGGGAGAACAACGCGACGATCAAGAAGAAGCTGCAGGCCGCGGCGCTCCCGTTCGTCGTTCCGCCGCTGCTGACCCAGTACGTCGACGGCGAGTTCGACTTCGCCTTCGCCAGCCACGCCCCGCTGGAGACCAACTCGGCGGTCGCCGACGTCCGCGAGGACGGCGCGACCATCTGGTCCGGGATGAAGGTGCCGATCCTCGCGAAGCAGAACATCGCGCAGGAACTCGGGCTGCCCGAGAACAAGGTCGTCGTGCACGTCCAGCAGGCGGGCGGATCGTTCGGACGGCGGCTGTTCTCCGACGGCGCCATCGAGGCCGCGCGCGCCTCCAAGGCGTTCAAACGGCCGGTGCGGCTGATGTGGAGCCGCATCGACGACATGCGCCACGGCCGTGCCCGCGCCGCGAGCCACCACAAGATCCGCGCCACCTTCGCCCTCGGCCAGGTGCTCACCTTCGAACACCGCGTCGCCAGCGTGGAGACCGACTGGAGCCACGGCCTCGGCGAGGTCCTGACCGCCTTCGCCGCCGAACTCCCGGTCGGCGGCAACCTGAGCTTCGCGCAGACGGTGTTCCTGCTGACGGTCAAGTCGCCGTACAACTTCGGCGTCACCACGCAGCTGCTCAACGAGGTTCCGGTGGACTTCCACACCGGTGCCTGGCGGTCGGTGTACTCGTCGAGCACGCGCGGCGCGGAAGAGATCATGGTCGACGAGATCGCCGCGAAGCTCGGCAAGGACCCGGTGGAGTTCCGGCGCGAGTTCATCAAGAACGACCGGCAGCGTGCCGTGCTGGACAAGGTCGCGGAACTCGGCGAGTGGGGCAAGAAGATGCCCAAGGGTTTCGCACAGGGTGTCGCCGTGCACGGCGAGTACAAGTCGTACACCGCGTGCCTCGTCGAAATGGACGCCCGCGACCCGAAGAAGCCGCGTGTCACCAAGGCGACCATCGCGGTCGACGTCGGCAAGCCGATCAACCCGCGCGGGATCGAGGCGCAGATGCTCGGCGGCCTGACCGACGGCATCTCCACCACGCTGACCGCGGGCCTGCACATCGACAAGGGGCTGCCGCTGGAGGGGAGCTACTCGCAGTTCCACTACGCGCGGCAGAAGAACTCGCCGATGGACGTCAAGGTGTTCGTCATGCCGGAGACGGGCGAGATCGGCGGTGCCGGGGAGCTCGGCGTGCCGGCGCCGGTCGGCGCGATCGGGAACGCCTACGCGCGGGCGACCGGGATCAAACCGCGCAGCTTCCCGATCAACTTCCCGATCGACTTCGACCCGTTCCCCCGCTGACTTTCCTTCCCCGCCAAGGAGTTCCGATGCCCAACTACACCTTCACGGTGAACGGGAAGACCGTCACCGTCGACGCGCCCGCGGATCTGCCCATGCTGTGGGCACTGCGGGACAAACTCGGCGTCCGCGGGCCGAAGTACGGCTGCGGGATCAACGTCTGCAAGGCCTGCACCAGCCACCTCGACGGCGAGGCGTTCAACCCGTGCGTGACGCCGGTGTCCGACTGCTCGGGCAAGGACGTCACCACGATCGAAGGCCTCGCCGACGGTGACGACCTGCACCCGGTGCAGGAGGCCTGGCTGGAGCAGGACGTCGCGCAGTGCGGCTACTGCCAGCCGGGGCAGATCATGGCCGCGGTGGCGCTGCTGAAGAAGACGAAGAACCCGACGGACGCCGAGATCGACGCGATCCAGAACGTCTGCCGGTGCGGCACCTACTTCCGGATCCGCGAAGCCATCAAGAGCGCGGCCGCGAAGATGTGAAAATCCCGCTGGTGCGGCGGGAATCCCGGTTTCCCGCCGCACCAGCGGAGTCTTTCCGCTTCGACAGGCCACCTCCGGACAAGTCGTGTTAGATGACGGCCCCAGGGACTCGACGAGGAGTCCCTGCCCCGGAGGACGTCCATGCACTACGAAACTGTGCTCCGCGAAGGCTCGGCCGTCATCGTCGCCGAACTGGCGGTCGAGGTCGAAAAACAGCTGCCCGGACTCATCGACGGCACCGTCGAGCAGATCCGCGCCGAAATGCCGGTGTACCGCGACGCGCAGTTCGTCACCCTCGCCGAACTGCGGACGTCGGTGCGGAACAACCTCGAGTTCGTCATGCGGACCCTGCGCGGCACGGAGGAGCCCGACCTCGCGCAGGCGCGGGCGACCGGGCGCGCACGGGCGCTGCAGGGCGCTCCGCTGCCGGAACTCCTGCGGGCCTACCGCATCGGGCTCACCGAAGTGTGGAACCGGTTCGTCGAACTGACCGCTTCGGGCGAGCATCAGGACCTCCGCGGCCTCGTCGCCGCGACGTCGGCGATCTGGGCGCTGATCGACGACTACGCCGAGGCGCTGACGACGACCTACCGCGACACCACCGCCGAAGTGATGCTGGCGCACCAAAGCAGGCGCTCGGCGTTGGTCGAGGCGCTGTTCGCCGGCGGCGCGGCCACCGAAGGCACACTGTGGGACATCGCGCGCGTCCTGGAACTCTCGCTCGACGGGACCTACGTGGTCGTCGCGGCGGAGACCCCGCGCGTCGGGCACGAACCGTTGCCGCAGATCGAAAACCGGCTGCGCGAACGGCATCACGCGTCCGCCTGGCGGCTCACCCCGGACCTGCAGGTCGGCGTGGTCTCGATGCGGGATCCGGCGGCGTCCCAGGTGATCATCGGGCTGCTGCGGGAGAACCAGACCGGCCGGATCGGCGTCAGCCCGGTGTTCACCGGTCTCGGGAACACCTCCCGCGCCCTGCACCTCGCGCGGGTCGCGCTCTCCAGCATGCTGCCGGGGACGACGGGAATGGTGCAGTTCAACGAATCCCCGCTCGCCGGCCTCGTCGCCAGCGCGCCGGAGGCGTCGGTCCAGCTCGCGCACCACGTGCTCCGGCCGATCCTCGACCTGCCCGGCGACGACCGGAACGTGCTGCTGCTGACGTTGCGGGCGTGGTTCGAATGCCAGGGCTCCACGAAACTGACGTCGGAGCGGATGTTCTGCCACCCCAACACGATCCGGCACCGCCTGAAGCGGATCTCCGAAGAGCTCGGCCGTTCGCTGACCGACCCGGCCGACATCGCCGAACTCGGCGCGGCCCTGCGCGCGCTCCACATGTTCCCGGACACTTCGCATCTGCCCTCGCCGCGGGACCCGCTGCGCTAGCGCGCCGGGCACACGGGGGAGCGGAGCCGCGCCATGGCGATCACGCCCAGTAGCGGCCCGACGGCCAGTACAGGGGCGGCCGCCCGCCAGCCGACGGCGTCCGCGAGCACCGGCAGGCCCTGGATGGTCAGCGCGCTGAGCAGGAAACCGATCGCGGTCTGCGCGGTGAGCGCGGTACCGACGTAACGGGCGTCCGCGGCCTCGCTCAACGCGGCGGAGAACTGGCCGGAGTCGGCGATCGCGGCGATACCCCAGACGAACAGCAGTGTGCCCAGCATCGCGGGGTGACCGCCGAAAACGAGGGCCGAGACCAGACAGCACGTCCCGCTGACGGCCAGCGCCGCGAGCGCGACGTCGATCCGCCCGAACCGGTCCGACAGCGCGCCGCCGAGCAGGCAGCCGATCGCCCCGCCGACGCCGATGACGGTGAACGCGAGCAGGCTCACCGTGCCCGGCGAGGTCTTCGACGCCGCGGCCGCGTAGGCCGGGATCCAGGTCCAGAACGCGTAAAGCTCCCACATGTGGCCGAAGTAACCGAACGCGATCAGCCGCTGACGCCGGTCGCGCGCCATGGTGAGCAGGTACCGCGGTTCCCACGGCGGCGAACGCCGGGCGGCTGGGCCGACGCGGACGAAGAGCACGGCCAGCACCGCCGCGCCGAGAGCGAGAAGGGACGCGACCACGAGTACCGTCCGCCACCCCGGGAGGTTCCCGGCCAGCAGATGGGGTGATGCCGAGCCGAGCGCGAGCGCGGCCAACAGAACACCGAGGGCGAGCCCGCGGCTGTTCGGAAACCACGAGACGACGATCTTCATCCCGACCGGGTAGACCCCCGCCAGTGCCATCCCGGTGCCGAATCGCAGCAGTACCGCGAGCCAGAACTGGTTTCCGCACAAGGGAAAGAGCAACGTCAGCAAGGCGCCCGTCGCGGCGCTCGCGGCCAGCAGACGCTCGGGCCGGAGCCGGTCCGCGAGATTGGCGACGGCCGACACCAGCGCGCCCGCCGCGAAGCCGACCTGCACCGAAGCGGTGAGCAGCACAGTGCCCTGAGTGGACAGTGCCCACTCGCCGCGCAAAGCGGGGACGACACTCGACGCGGAGAACCACAGGCCCATGGCGAGGATCTGGGCCGCGGAGGTGAGCGCCAGCTGGCGCGGTGCGGAGCTGGACACGCCCGCAGGTATCGCACCCGCGAGCGCGTCCACTCAAGACATCGAGTCGGTGATCACCCGAACGTGTGGCCGGGCTTGACGGCCTCCACGAGCACCCGCCGCGAGTGCGCGACGAACTTCCCGTCGGTCTCGATCATCCGGTGGAGTTCCGCGAGTTCGTCGCGGTACTTCCCGACCTCGAACCCCGGCACGATCCAGATCACCTTCCGGAGGAAGTGGACGATCGCGGCGAGGTCGAAGAACTCCATCCGCAGTTTCGCCGGTTCGAGCCGCTCCACCCGGAGTCCGACGGCTTCGGCCTCGACGCGCAGCACGTCGGGCGTCCAGTCGCCGTAGTCCTGCGGGCCGAGGAAGAACTCCTTCAGTTCCCGCACGGTGCCGGCGCCGATCTGCTGCGACAGGAACGTGCCGCCCGGACGCAGCACGCGGGCGATCTCCCGCCACGGATTCGCGATCGGATGACGGCTGCTCACCAGATCGAAGGACTCGTCGGGGAAGGGCAGCGGCGCGTCGTACTCGGCCTCGACCACCTGTCCGCCGAGGGGCGCGAGAGTCTTCCGCGCCACCTCGACGTTCGGCGCCCAGCCTTCGGTGGCGGCGAGGACCGGCGGCGGCTTCGGGATGCCCGCGAGCACCTCGCCGCCGCCGGTCTGCAGATCCAGCCCGGCGGCGGCCGCCGCCATCCGCTCGCCGAGCAACCGCGAATAGCCCCACGGCGGCCGTTCCTCGGTGGCCCGGCCTTCGAACCACGAGAAATCCCAGCCGTCGACCGGGACGGCTTCTCCTTCGGCGAGCTGATCTTCGAAAGTCATTCCCGCAG
The DNA here is from genome assembly GCF_001905755.1 of Amycolatopsis sp. CB00013. Classification (NCBI taxonomy): domain Bacteria; kingdom Bacillati; phylum Actinomycetota; class Actinomycetes; order Pseudonocardiales; family Pseudonocardiaceae; genus Amycolatopsis; species Amycolatopsis sp. CB00013. Next base: position 198,179 of record NZ_LIWC01000007.1, read on the forward strand.
TCTCGGCTCCCCGGCCCGGTGGGGCAACGCGATTGGCTAGCCCGCGTCGGTCGAGCGCTTCCAGAGGTTGATGTCGGCCTCGGTGGCGTAGCGGTCGATCTCGGCCAGCTCCTCGTTCGTGAAGTGCAGGTTCTTCAGCGCGCCGACGTTGTCCTCCAGCTGGGCGACGCTGCTCGCGCCGATCAGCACGGACGTCATCCGCGGGTCGCGCAGGCCCCACGCGAGCGCGAGCTGCGCCAGCGTCTGACCGCGCCGCTGGGCGATCTCGTTCAGCGCCCGGATCTTGCCGAGGGTGCTCTCGGTGATCGTGTCCGGGTTGAGCGACTTCCCTTGTGCCGCACGGGAATTCTCGGGTACACCGTCGAGGTAGCGGCTGGTCAGCAGTCCCTGCGCCAGCGGCGAGAACGCGATGCAGCCCGCGCCTTCGGTTTCGAGCGTGTCGAGCAGCTTGTCGCCTTCGAGCCAGCGGTTGAACATCGAGTACGACGGCTGGTGGATCAGCAGCGGGGTGCCCAGTTCGCGCAGGAGCCGGGCGGCCTCGGCGGTCTTCTCCGACGAGTACGACGAGATGCCGACGTACAGCGCGCGTCCGGACCGGACGGCGGTGTCGAGCGCGCCGACCGTCTCTTCGAGCGGCGTCTCGGGGTCGAAGCGGTGTGAATAGAAGATGTCGACGTAGTCCAGGCCCATCCGGCCGAGCGATTGGTCCAAAGAGGACAGCAGGTATTTGCGCGAGCCCCATTCGCCGTACGGGCCGGGCCACATGTCGTAGCCCGCCTTGGTCGAGATGACCAGTTCGTCCCGGTACGGCTTGAAGTCCGACGCCAGCAGCCTGCCGAAGTTCTCCTCCGCCGAGCCGTAGGGCGGGCCGTAGTTGTTGGCGAGGTCGAAATGGGTGATGCCCAGGTCGAACGCGCGCCGCGCGATGTCCCGCTGCGTGCCCAGCGGCTTGTCGTTCCCGAAGTTGTGCCACAGGCCCAGCGAGATGGCGGGCAGCTTCAGGCCGCTGCGCCCGGTGCGGCGGTAGGGGATGCTCTCGTATCGGCCCTCGGCCGCGACATAGGTGCTCACGGCCCGATGCTAGCCGTCTTGAAGAGGGCGGCGACGGACGCGAGGTGGTCTTTGAACGCCGAGGGGCTCTCGACCTCGAAAGGCGCGCCGATGGCGGCGAGGATCAGCACGGGCCAGTCGAAGGTGTCGACGTTCATCGTCAGACGGCAGGACGTCCCGTCGATCGCTTCGAGCGCGCCGCCGAGGTACCGCACCGCCGCTTCGACCCGGTCCTTCGGCGCTTCGACCCGGACCACCAACGTATGCGTGGTCGGCCTGGCCTTGATCTGGGCCTCGACGAACTTGACCGCGTCGCCGCCCGGGATCTCGCGTGGCCGGTAGCGGGCGCCGGTGGTGCGCGGCTCGCTGAGCCTGTCGACGCGGAAGGTGCGCCAGTCCACCCGGTCGAGGTCCCACGCCACCAGATACCAGCGCCGTCCGAGTGAGACGAGCCGGTGCGGCTCGACCAGCCGCGCGGACTCCTCGCCGCCGCGTGCCGCGTAGTCGAACTTCAGCCGCTCGTCGTCCCGGCACGCCTGCGCGATCACCGTCAGGCTGGCGGCGTTGACGCGAGGGCCCGTGACGGCCGCCGGAGTCGTGTACGCCTGGAGCGCGTCGACCCGTCTGCGCAGCCGCGGCGGCATCACCTGGACGACCTTCGTCAGCGCCCGGACCGACGTCTCCTCGATGCCCTCCACCGAACCGCTCGCCGCCGTCCGGAGGCCGACCGCGATCGCCACGGCCTCCTCGTCGTCCAGCAGCAGCGGCGGCATGACCGTGCCCGACCGAAGCTGGTAGCCGCCCGCGACGCCGCGGCTCGCGTTGACCGGATAGCCCAGCTCGCGGAGCCGTTCGACGTCGCGCCGCAGCGTCCGTTCGCTCACTTCGAGCCTGTCGCTCAGCTCGATCCCCGACCAGAAGCGGTGTGTCTGCAGAAGGGAGAGCAACCGCAGCATCCGCGCACTCGTGTTCGCCATGAATCCAGGTTCGCTCGCATTCCGGTCAGAAAGTGGCCGGAATTGACTTTAGCGTTGTTCCCATGACGATGACACTGGACACCCCGAGCGGTGTGACCTCGGAAAACACGCCCTCGGCGAAGCCGTACCGCTGGCGCTGGCCCGCGCTGTTCGTGATCCTGACCGGCTCGGTGATGGAACTGCTCGACATGACGGTCACGAGCATCGCCGGACCGGTCATGCGGGCGTCGCTCGGCGGCGGCACGGCGATGATCCAGTGGCTCGGCGTGGCCTACACCCTCGCGATGGTGTCCGGTCTGCTCACCGGCGGACGGCTCGGCGACATCTTCGGCCGCAAGCGCATGTTCCTGATCGGCGCGATCGGTTTCGTCGCCGGCTCGCTGTTCTGCGCGGTCGCGGTGAACCCCGAGATGATCATCACCGCACGGGTGGTGCAGGGTCTCTTCGGCGCCGCGATGGTGCCGCAGGGCCTCGGCATGATGAAGGAGATGTTCGCGGGCAAGGAACTCCAGTCCGCGTTCGGCATGTTCGGCCCGGTGATGGGGCTCGCCGCGGTCGGCGGCCCGATCCTCGCCGGCTGGCTGGTCGACGCGGATCTCTTCGGCACCGGCTGGCGGATGATCTTCCTGATCAACCTCCCGATCGGCGCGCTGGCGGTACTCGCCGCGATCAAGTTCCTTCCCGAGTCCCGTCCCGGCGGTTCGCTCACCCTCGACATCCCCGGTGCGCTGCTCGCGACGACCGGCGCGCTGCTGATCGTCTTCCCGCTGGTGCAGGGGCGTGAGTACGGCTGGCCGTTGTGGACGTTCGCGATGATGGCCGCCGCGGTCGTGGTGTTCGGCGTGTTCGCGTGGTTCGAGAAGCGCAAGAGCCGCCGCGGCGGCGACCCGCTGGTCGAGCCGAGCCTGTTCCGCAAGCGCAGCTTCCTCGCCGGGATGGCGACCGGCACGATCTACTTCGCGGCGTTCTCCGGTTTCGGTCTGGTGTTCACGCTGTACCTGCAGCTCGGGCTCGGTTTCTCGCCGCTCAAGGCCGGGCTGACCGGAGTGCCGATGTCGCTGGGGATGATCGTCGGGATGGGCCTCGTGCAGGCGGTGCGCAAGCACGGCCGCAAGGTGCTGCACACCGGTGCGTTGATCATGACCGTCGGAGTGATCGCCCTGCTGCTGCTCCTCGGCCCGGAGACGGGTCCGTGGCAGATCGCGCCGGCGTTGCTGGTGGTCGGGATCGGCTCCGGGCTGATCATGGGGCCGTACTTCGAGATCGCCCTGTCCGGAGTGGAACCGGCCGAGGCCGGATCGGCGTCGGGCGCGCTGACCTCGCTCCAGCAGGTCGGCGGCGCGCTGGGGCTCGCGTTGCTGGGCACGGTGTTCTTCGACGCGGGGACCGCCGACCCGACCGCCGCCGCCCAGCGGACGTTCTGGGTGGTCGCGGTGATGGTGATGCTCACCTTCGCGGTCGGGTTCCTGCTGCCGAAGCGGATCCGCGACGTAGAGTCGGCCGGGTAGGCGATCGAGCTGGGAGGCCGCGTGGCTGGGACCGGGTACTTCACATCCGTCGAAGACGTGACGGCGAAGCTCGCCGACACCCGCTACCTGGCCTCCGCGGCCGTCGCCACCACGGTGTTCCTCGCGGACGCCCTCGGCAAGCCGTTGCTGATCGAGGGCCCCGCGGGGGTCGGCAAAACCGAGCTGGCGAAGGCGGTCGCGCAGGCGAGTGGCTCCCGGCTCGTGCGGCTGCAGTGCTACGAAGGCGTCGACGAGTCCCGCGCGCTGTACGAGTGGAACCACGCGAAGCAGCTTCTCCGGATCACCGCCGGCAAGGACGAGACGTGGGACGAAGCCCGCAACGACATCTTCGGTGAAGAGTTCCTGCTGGCCAGGCCGCTGCTGACGGCGATCAAAGGCGACGAGCCGACCGTCCTGCTCATCGACGAGACCGACAAGGCCGACGTCGAGATCGAGGGACTGCTGCTGGAGGTGCTCGGCGACTTCCAGATCACCGTCCCGGAACTCGGCACCATCACCGCCGGGCGCAAACCGTTCGTGGTGCTGACCTCCAACGCGACGCGGGAGCTTTCCGAAGCGCTGCGGCGCCGGTGCCTGTTCCTGCACATCGACTTCCCCGACGCGGCGCTGGAGCAGCGCATCGTGCGGCTCAAGGTGCCGGGCGTCGACGACGCGCTCGCCGCGTCCGTGGTCAAGGTGATCACCGCGTTGCGGGCGATGGAGCTGCGGAAGGCGCCGTCGGTCGCCGAGACCATCGACTGGGCGCGGACCCTGCTGGCGCTCGGCGCGGACAGCCTCGGCGAGGACGTCGTCCGCGCGAGCCTCGGCGTCATCCTCAAACACCAGGACGACGTCGTGAAGGCGGACGCGCGGCTGGAACTCGGCAAGGTCCTCGACTCGTGAGCGGTGTGCCGGGCAGGCTCGTCGAATTCGTGGAAGCGTTGCGGGAACACGGAATCCCGGCGGGACCCAGCGAGACGGTCGACGCCGCCGCGGCACTGGAAGTGCTGGGCCTCGACTCCCGCGAGCAGATGCGGGAAGGGCTCGCGGCGGCGCTCGTCCGGCGCGGCGGCCAGCGCGCGGTGTTCGACGCGACCTTCGACATCTACTTCCCGCTCGGCGTCGGCGCGCCGTCGCAGGACCCCGTCGACGATCTGGCGGCGCTGCGCGACCGGCTCGCCACGGCGCTCGCGGCGAACGACCAGCCGGAACTGACGCAGCTGGCCGGGCTCGCCGTCGACATGCTGGGGGAGTACGGCGGCACGGCGGGCAGCGGCGGCTGGTCGGCGCATCAGACGCTCGAACGGCTTCAGCCGCAGACCCTCGTGGTCCGCGTGCTCGAAGCGATCCGCGCCGGTTCGCCGCCAGAGGATTTCACCGACCGGCTGGACCGCGACGACGTCCGGCGCCGCGTCGAGGGTTTCCGCGGTCTCGTGCGGACCGAGGCACGGCGGCGCGTGGCGGAAGTCCGTGGCAGGGAACGGGTTTCGCGGCATGCCGTGCCACCCGCCGCCGACCGCGTCGACTTCCTGCTCGCCAGCCGGGCGCAACTCGCCGAACTCCGCCGGGTCGTGCAGCCGTTGTCACGCAAGCTCGCCACCCGGCTGGCCGCGCGGCGACGGCGGCACGCGCGCGGGCACATCGACCTGCGGCGGACACTGCGGCGCTCGCTGTCCACCGGCGGCGTCCCGATGCGGCCGTCGTACCGGCGGCACCGGCCGGGAAGGCCGGAAATCGTGCTGCTGTGCGACATGTCGGGCTCGGTGGCCGGTTTCGCGAACTTCACCATGCTGCTGGTGCAGGCCCTGCGTGACCAGTTCAGCAAGGTGCGGGTGTTCGCGTTCATCGACGCCTGCGACGAGATCACCCACCTCGTCGACACCGGCGCCGCCGATCCCGAAGACCTCGGTGCGCGCATCCTCGCCGACGCGGAACTGACCCGGTGGGACGGGCACAGCGATTACGGGCACGCGCTCGGCGAGTTCGTCGAGCGCTACTCGGACGCGGTGGGCCCCAGGACGTCCATGCTCATCCTCGGTGACGCGAGGACCAACGGCGGCGACCCGAACCTCGACGCGGTCCGCGGGATCGCTTCCGCGGCAAGGCATACGTACTGGCTCAACCCGGAGCGGACCGCGCTGTGGTCCACCGGCGACTCCGAGGCGCACGCGTACGCGGAGGTCGTCGAGATGTACGAATGCCGGAACGTGCACCAGCTGACCCGGCTGGTCACGCGGCTGTTGCCCGCCTAGGGCTTCAGCGCGGCTTTCCCATAGGCGTCGGCGTTGCTGAACACTTCCTGCCCGTACTGGGTGGAGTTGTTGTAGGTCAGCACCGCGGTCCACCAGCCGGAGGGATCGCCGAGGTCGCCGCCCCGCGCGCACATGTACCGCGCGGTCGTCAGCGCCGCGTCGTCGATGTTCTGCGGGTCCGGCGCGGCGCCGTCACCGCTCGCGCGGACGCCGTACCGCTTCCAGGTGGCGGGCAGGAACTGCATCGGACCGACCGCACGGTCCCATTTCGGGTCGCCGTCGAGCGCGCCCTTGTCGGTGTCGACGACCGCCAGCACGCCGGGGGAGCCGTCGAGCGGGATGCCGATGATCGGCGGCGTCACGATGCCGTCCTCACCGGCGCGGGAACCGTCGTGCCGGGCGTGCTGGGACTCGGTGCGCCCGATCCCGGCGATGGTCGCCCAGGTGATCTCGCAACGCGGAGTGGTCTTCGCGGTCTTCTCGGCAGCGTTCACGTACGCCCGCAGCGTGCGCGAAGGGATGTCCGTGTTCTCCGACACCTTCGCGATCCAGGCGTCCTTCGCGGGCTCCGCGGGCAGCGGTCCGGCGTCACCGGGGATCGCCGAACGTGGGGCGGGCTTGAGCGAGGGGACCACGAATTCCGGCTTGACCGGCACCGGCTCACGGTCGTTGAGGCTGATCACGACCCAGACGGCACCGGCGACCAAGGCGCCCACGACCAGCAGAACGAGCATCACGCAGCCACGCGGGCCGCGTTTCGGGGGCGGCTGCTGCCACTGATCCATCAGGTCCAGGGTCGAAGGGGACGAAGCGGTCACCGGTTCCACGGTACGTGACGAATGTGGAGAACTTGTGTGGCCCGCCGTCCGGGTGATGCGGGCCACGACCCGCGTTTCGTCCTCTGAATGCGGTCCTTGCGCGTGCAACTACCGCAAGTAGAGGACCGACTGCGGGGCGCGATCGCCCCCTTTGCCCTGTTGACAGCGCTTCATCCCGATGGTGAGACTAGTCCGCGTTAGGAAGGTTTCTTAACAAGGGCTCGCCGCGCCCCTGCTCCACGGAACGCAACGATGCTTCTGAAGGAGGCACAAAGTGGTACGCCCAAGATGGCGGGCGGCGCTGGTCACGGTGCTCGCGGCCGCCTCGGTCCCGATCTCCGCCCAGGCCGCTTCCGCGGCTCCCGTCCAGTACGAATCCGAGGACGCGACGATCTCGCGCGGCGTGGTCGAAGCCAATCACACCGGCTTCACCGGATCCGGCTTCGTCAACTACGACAACGTCACCGGTAGCTACGTCGAGTACACCGTCAACGCGGCGCAGGCGGGGCAGCACACGCTGACCTTTCGCTACGCCAACGGCACCACCGCCAACCGCCCGCTCGACGTCACCGTCAACGGGGCCCTCGCCGTCGACGACCTCGGGTTCGCCGGCACCGGCGCGTGGACGACCTGGCGCACCGTCACTACCACCGTGAACCTCGCCGCGGGCAGCAACAAGATCCGCACCACCGCCGTCACGGCGAACGGCGGCCCCAACGCGGACTCGCTGTCGGTCGAAGGCGGTGGCGGTTCGAACACCGGGACGCCGGTGTCCATCAACGGAAAGCTCCACGTTTGCGGCGTCAAACTCTGCAACCAGTACGGCAAGCCCATCCAGCTGCGGGGCATGAGCACGCACGGGATCCAGTGGTACAGCCAGTGTGTGAAGACCGCTTCGCTGGACGCGCTGGCCAACGACTGGAAGGCCGACATCCTGCGGGTCGCCATGTACATCCAGGACGACGGTTACGAGAGCAACCCGCGCAAGTTCACCGACATGGTGCACAACTACATCGAAGAGGCGACGAAACGCGGGATGTACGTCCTCGTCGACTGGCACCAGCTCGACCCCGGTGACCCGAACGAGAACACCGACCTCGCCAAGACCTTCTTCGCCGAGATCGCCCAGCGGCACAAGGACAAGGTCAACATCATCTACGACGTCGCGAACGAGCCCAACGGCGTCAGCTGGGCGGACGTGAAGCGATACGCCGAGGAGGTCATCCCGGTGATCCGCGCCCAGGACCCGGACAGCGTCGTCTTCCTCGGTACGCACGGTTGGTCGACCTTCGGCATCTCCGACGGCCGCGACGAGAACGACATCCTGGACAACCCGGTGAACGCGACCAACATCATGTACACGTTCCACTTCTACGCGGCGTCGCACCAGGACGAGCATTACGACGCGCTGGCGCGGACCGCCGACAAGATCCCGGTGTTCGTCACGGAATTCGGCACCCAGACCTACACGGGTGACGGCGGGAACGACTTCACGTACTCGCAGAAGTACCTGGATCTGCTGGCCGCCAAGAAGATCGGCTGGACGAACTGGAACTTCTCCGACGACTTCCGCTCCGGTGCCGTGTTCAAGACCGGAACCTGCGCCGGGAACTCCTTCACCGGCACTTCGATGCTGAAGCCCGCCGGTGTCTGGGTGCGGGACCGCATCCGCACGCCGGACGACTTCCCCACCGGCTGATCCCCTCGCGTTTCGTCCTCTGAATGCGGTACTTGCACGCGCAAGTACCGCATCCAGAGGACTAATTGCGTTACGTGAGCCAGGCGTCGATCTCCGCGTGGAGGGAGCGCTTGAGCTCGGCGGGCGCGAAGGACGCGTCGACGGAAGCGCGGGCGAGCCCGGCGAGCGCGTGATCGTGGTAGGCGAACGCCTCCCGGGTGCGCAGGAACTCGTCGGTCAGTGTCGTTCCGGTGATCGACGGGACGTCGGTGCTGAGGGTGACCACGAGCCCGGCGTCGACCAGCCGGGGGAGCGGGTGCTCCTCGAACGACGGCACGAGCCCGAGCGTCACGTTCGACGAGGGGCAGACCTCCAGCGCGATTCCGCGTTCCCGCACTTCGGCGACCAGCGCGAGATCCTCCAGGATCCGGATGCCGTGGCCGATCCGTTCGCTGTGCCCGACTTCCAGCGCCTCGCGGATGCTGGCCGGGCCGGCGTCCTCCCCGGCGTGGTGGATCAGGTGCAACCCGGCCTCCTCGGCCTCGTCGCAGATCCCGCCGAACGGCGCGAGCGGGTACTTCTCCTCGCCGGCGAGCCCGATCGCGAACACCCCGTCCGGGGCGTACCGGCGGGCGAGATCGAGGGTGAGCCGGGCACGTTCGACCGGACGGCGGCGCGAATGGTCCAGGATCACCCGCCAGTGGAGCCCGTGTTCGGCGGCGCCCGCCGACAGTCCTTTGAGGACGGACTCCAGCGGCATGTCCGGCTCGCCCAGCCGTTCGCCGTGCGAAGCCGCCGTGAAGGTGACTTCGGCGTAGCGGACGCCGTCCGCGACCTGGTCCTCGCAGAACTCGCGGGCCACCCGTTCGAAGTCCTCCGGTCTCCGCAGGCAGGACCGGATCAGCCCGTTGTAGTCACCGAACGCGCGGAATCCGTCGAACACGGGTTGTTCCACGGGGACGGCGATGCCGTTCGCCTCGCCGATGTCACGGAGCGTGTCCGGCCGGATGGTGCTTTCGAGGTGGACGTGCAGATGGGCCTTGGGCAGCAGCGAAAGATCCCGCATGAGCACGAATTTAGTGGCCGTGACCCTCGGCGCGCGCCCCGTTTTCCGGCGGAATGAGTGATTCGGCACGCCGCGGGGAACCCAGGAGCCATCACCGGTCGTTGAGCAGGACAACCAGACGACCCCGACGAAAGGGACCACCGTGGCTCTACTGCGGAAGTTGACCGCCCTGGCCGGCACCGCCACGGCCGTGCGCGCCTACGTGCGGAAGAACCCCGAGAAGGTCTCCAAGGCCGTGAACAAGGCCGCGACCTTCGTCGACCACAAGACCAAGGGCAAGTACCACAGCCAGATCGACGGCGCGGTGCGCAAGGTCGACGGGATGACCGGACGCCCGCCGCACCGCCCCTACGAGCACTAGGCGTCCGCGAGCGTCTCGAGGATCTGCTCGCCGTACTTCGCGAGCTTGTTCTCGCCGACGCCGCTGACCGTGCCCAGCTCCTGCAGCGTGGCCGGCCGTTTGGTGGCGATCTGGCGCAGGGTCGCGTCGTGGAAGATCACGTACGCGGGCACTCCCTGTTCCTTCGCCGCCGCGGCCCGCCACGACCGCAGCAGTTCGAACACCGGCGCCGCCTCGGCGGGCATGTCGGCGGCCGCGGCCTTCTTCGCGCTCGACCGGGCCGCGGCCTTCGCCGCCCGCTCCGGCTCGCGCCGCAGCTGGACCTTTCTCGTCCCGTTCAGCACCTCGGCGCTGCCCTCGGTCAGCACCAGCGAGCCGTAGTCGCCCTCGACCGCCGCGAGCCCCTGCGCCAGGAGCTGCCGCACGACGGCCCGCCACTCCGGCTCCTTCAGCTCCGTGCCGATGCCGAAGACCTTCAACGAGTCGTGCCGGTGCTGGGTCACCTTCGGGGTCGTTTTGCCGAGCAGGATGTCGATGATCTGCCCGGCGCCGAACTTCTGCCGCCGCTCGTTCTGCAGCCGGACGATGGTCGAGAGGAGCTTCTGCGCCGGGATGGTGCCGTCCCAGGTCTCCGGCGGCGCCAGGCAGGTGTCGCAGTTGCCGCAGGGCTCGCTCCGTTGCCCGAAGTAGCTCAGCACCTGCACACGGCGGCATTCGACCGTCTCGCACAGCGCCAGCATCGCGTTGAGGTGCGCGCTCAGCTGCCGTTTGTGCGCGTCGGATCCCTCCGAGGTGTCGATCATCTTGCGCTGCTGGACGACGTCCTGGAGGCCGTACGCCAGCCACGCCGTCGACGGCAGCCCGTCGCGGCCCGCGCGGCCGGTCTCCTGGTAGTAGCCCTCGACGGACTTCGGCAGGTCCAGATGCGCGACGAACCGGACGTCCGGCTTGTCGATGCCCATGCCGAAGGCGATCGTCGCGACGACGATCAGCCCGTCCTCGCGCAGGAACCGCGACTGATGCTTCGCGCGGGTGCGCGCGTCGAGGCCGGCGTGATAGGGCACCGCCGGGATCCCGTTCTCCACCAGGAAGTCCGCGGTCTTCTCGACCGAGTTCCGCGACAGGCAGTAGACGATCCCCGCGTCGCCCTTGTGCTCGGTGCGCAGCAACTCCAGCAGCTGCCGCTGCGGCGAGTTCTTGCCGACGATGCGGTACTGGATGTTCGGCCGGTCGAAGCTCGCGACGAAATGCCGCGCGTCCTCCAGGTTGAGCCGGGAAGCGATCTCGGCGTGCGTCGCCTTCGTGGCGGTGGCGGTGAGCGCGATCCGCGGCACGTCCGGCCAGCGCTCGTGCACCGCGGACAGCATCAGGTAGTCGGGACGGAAGTCGTGACCCCACTGGGAGACGCAGTGCGCCTCGTCGATCGCGAACAGCGAGATCTTGCCGCGGTCGAGCAGCCGCACCGTCGATTCGACCGAAAGCCGCTCGGGCGCCAGGTACAGCAGGTCCAGCTCGCCGGAGAGGAACGCGGCCTCGACCCGGTTGCGCTCGGCGTAATCCTGCGTCGAGTTCAGGAAACCGGCACGCACGCCGAGGTTGCGCAGCGCGTCGACCTGGTCCTGCATCAACGCGATCAGCGGCGAGATCACCACGCCGACACCCGGCCGGACCAGCGCGGGGATCTGGTAGCACAGCGACTTCCCGCCACCGGTGGGCATGAGGACGAGCGCGTCACCGCCTGCGATGACGTGTTCGACGATGGCGTGCTGGTCGCCGCGGAAGTCGTCGTAGCCGAAGACGCGGTTCAGCGTTTCAAGGGCTTCCGAGGTACCGATGTCGGGGGCTGCCACCCGGACGATTCTAGGGGCGGGGTCCGACAGTCCCCGCGCGCCTAGTCTTCGGCCGCCTTGCGGCGTTCCCGGCGGCCTCGGGCGATCTCGGTGGCGAGCGCGTCGAGCGGCCCGGCCCAGAATCGCCGGTACTGCTCCAGCCAGCCGTCGATCTCCTTGAGCGGGCCCGGATCGACCGAGTACAGCCGCCGCGCGCCCTCGGCACGGACCGTGGTGAAGCCGTTTTCGCGCAGGACGCGCAGATGCTGGGAGACCGCGGGCTGCGAGATCCCGAACTCGGCGCGGACCACGGTGGTCACGTCGCCGGAACTCTGTTCCCCGCCCGCCAGCAGTTCCAGGATCCGGCGGCGTACCGGATCACCGAGGACGTCGAACGCGTGCATCCAGCAACTATCACGGCCTGGGCTTATATAAGTCAAGGTTGTAAGGCCGGGGTCACCTCGCGGTGGCATCGTGGGCCGGAGACGCAGGAAGGGGAATCGATGAAACTGGCCGAAGTGGTGGCCGACGGGTTCGGCCGCGTCCAGGAAGTAGTGCACGCCGCCGTCGAGGGCCTGAGCGCCGATCAGCTGATCGCGAGCCCGGCACCGGGCGCGAACACGATCGCGTGGCTGGTCTGGCATCTGGCCCGGGTGCAGGACGACCACGTCGCCGATCTGATGGGCACCGAGCAGCTCTGGACCGCGCAGGACTGGGTCGGCCGCTTCGGGCTGCCCTTCCCGGCGTCGGACATCGGGTACGGGCATCGCCCCGAGGACGTCGAGGCGGTCCGTGTCGGCTCCGCCGACCTGCTGACCGGGTACTACGACGCGGTGCACGAGGCGACGGCGGCCTGGGTCGCCGGACTCGGTGAGGCCGATCTCGACCGTATCGTCGACGAGGCGTGGGATCCGCCCGTCACCCTCGGGGTTCGCCTGGTCAGCGTGCTGTCCGACGATCTCCAGCACGCCGGGCAGGCGGCGTACGTCAGGGGGCTCGTACTCCGCGATACGTAGGCGAGGTGCCGCTCCACGACGGACGACGAGAGCCTCGCCCGCGGAAACACTGGTCGCATGAGTACTTCCACAGTGCGGCGACCGCTCACCCCGCGGTGGCGGAAACTCGTCCTCGTCGTCCATGTCGTTTCGTCACTCGGCTGGCTCGGGATCACCATGGTGAACGCGGTCCTGACCTTCACCTCCGTGTTCACCGACGACGCGCGGCGCCAGCACGCCGCCATCCTGATGATGGAGCAGATCGGCGGCTACCTGCTGCTGCCGGTCAGCCTGACCGCACTGGTCAGCGGGATCGTGCTCAGCGTCGGCACGAAATGGGGACTGATCCGGTACAAGTGGGTCGCGATCAAACTCGTGCTGACCCTGATCGCCGCCGGGCTGACGTTGTTCTCGCTGCTGCCGGGGATCAGGGAGCTGGTGGTCGCGGCCGAGTCCACTATGGACGGTGTGTTCGTGGAAGCGGGCCGTCGCGTGGACGGGTTCTATCCGATCATCGTGTCCACGACGATGTACGTGACCATGACGGTGCTGTCGGTCTACAAGCCGGGCGGCAAGACGCCGTACGGACGCCGTGTGACCGCGACGCGCGTTCGTGACCGGCAGCCTGCTTAGAACTGTTCGAGGGCTTCGTCGATTCGTGCCGCCTCGGCGCGTAGATCGTCCAAGACGGTCTGCGCGGACGCGGTCTCGCCGTTCGCCGTCTCTTCCTCGAGTTCGGCGTCGGCGAGGCGCCGCCGGAGGTCGTTCGTCTTCTCCGTGACCTTCTCGGCCCGGCGTTCGGCGCGGGAAAGATCGATCTCGGCCTGCTTGCAGGCCTTCGCGAGATCGGCCGCCTCGCGCCGGAGCCGGTTGAACTCCGCCACCCGCTTCTGTTCGCGTTCGGCCTCTTCGCGGGCCTTGTCGATCCGCTCCTGTTCGGCCTTTTCGGCGGCCGCGCGTTTGGCCTTCCGCCGATCGTCCAAATGCGACACGGTGGCCGGCTTTTCGCGCTCAGGCGCGGGTTTCCGCTTCGGCTGCGGGGTGAAGCCACTGGTCAGCCATTGGTCGCCGGTGCTGTCCGCGCCGCTGCTCAGCCGTCCGGCGAGGGCGAGCGCCGCCACCTCGGGATCGGCCACGACGGCTTCGAGGGTGGCTTCGACGTCGCGGCTGACGGACTCGCTCATCGAACGTTCGTCCCGCAGGATCCGGTTCACCAGCTCCTGGCGCCGCTTGGCGAGTTTGCGCAGGTCTTCACCGGCCAGCGCCGAATGCGCCTTGCGGAGCTCGTCGCCCAGCTTGGCCAGCTCCGCCAGCTCGGGGGAGCCGGCACGGCGATTGAGGATCGTGGCGGCGAGCGTCGGTTTCCGCAGGGCGCGGATACGCTCGGCCAAGGCCGCGTCACCCGCCGCCTTGGCTTCTTTCGCCCGTTGGTTGCGCACCGCGACGAACTCGGCCGGATCGCCGGCGTAGAGCTCGTCCGCGACCTCGTCGAAGTCCATCGCCCTCCGCAGGTTCAGTGGCCGTACACGTCCGCCGATGATCCCACGAGACTCCGCGGCTTTCACCTTTTCGGAGTTACCCGGAGCCGGTCGGAGCAAGGGTGGATCGGCACTTTGGAGGTGGCGCGACCCGGACATCGCAACAACGATGAGCAGCGGGGGAAATCATCAGCCGCTGGAGGTACGAATGTCCGTGACCGAACGCGCTCCTGTTTCCCCTCAGACGAATTTCCTGGGCTCAGGCCCCTATCCGGAACACAAAGGGCGCATCGTCCTCTGGTCCGTCCTCATCGGCTTCGCGCTGACGGTGATCTGGTCGGCACCCTTTGTGGACAGTGTGATCGGCGACAGCGTCGCCAACACCCTCCTGGGACACGACGCCAAGGTGACCCCGATCGGCGGGGTGCTGGCCGGAACGTTCTTCGCCTTCGTTTCGGGCCTCGCCGGTACGTTCACCGCGTGCAACATCGCCGCCTTCGGTGCCGTCGCCCCGCTTGTCGGCGGGGGAACCGCCGGACGGCCCAAGTTCACCCACACCTTGAAGCCGCTGGGCTGGATCGCGGCCGGAATGCTGACGGTTTCCGTGGTGTACGGCGTCATCGTCGCGCTCGTGGGCACCCGGATGCCGCAGTTCTCGACCGCTTCGTCGCCGGGTGGGCTCACGCCGCGGAACATCCAGTCGATGATCGTCTACGGCGTGATCGGGATCGTGTTCATCGTGCTGGGCCTGGCTTCCGTCGGTCTCGTCCGCAACCCGATCGCCGGTCTCACCCGCCGGTTCCCGCCCGCGCCGCTCGTCCTGATGGGGGCGCTCATCGGCGGGTTCCTGATCGGGAGGCCGTTCCCGCTGTTCCGGATGATGTTCCGCAGCGCGGCCGAAAGCCGTAACGTCTTCTACGGCGCCGCCGCGTTCGCCCTGCAGTCGGTGGGCAACATCCTGGTGATGGCGCTGTTGTTCCTGGTGCTCACCCACGGCACGGGCGGGCGGCTGCAGCGATGGATGCTCGCGAAGCCCACCAGGATCGCCGTGGTGACCGGTGCCGCGTTGCTGGTCGCCGGCACGTTCACGCTGCTGTACTGGGACCTGCGGGTACTCGGCCGGACCGGCGTCATCTGGTATCCGACCATCAAGTGGTGAACAGCCGCGCCAGCACCTGCTCGACCGAGTCCTGAAGGCACCTCGCCGCGTCCTCCCGGCCGGCGAGGTGTTTCAGCAGACCTTGCTGGAACAGGCCGTCGAAGAGCGCGTACGTCGTCGAGGGCGCGAAATCCGCCGGCTTGCCCAGCAGCTCCGCGTACCGGGACACGACCCGCCAGATCATCAGTTCGAGTGCCTCGTCGATGGCCAGCACCTCGGCCTGGAACAGTTTCTCGAACAGGCTCTGGTTGCGCAGGTCGTACCAGAGCCTGTGCAACCGGGCGTTTTCACACAGCGTGGCAGCGGTCGCGGCACCGAAGGCCGCCTTCAGTTCTTCGGCCGTCTCCGCGGTCTCGACCATCCGGTCGTACCGGGTGACGCATTCGGCCTTGTACTGCTTGACGCAGTAGGTGATCAGCTCGGCCTTGTTGCGGAAGTAGTAGTGCAGCACCCCGTGGGAGAACTCGGAGTTCTGCGCTATCTCCCGCAGGCTCGTGCGCGCGTAGCCCAGTTCGGACAACGTGACCAGCGCCGACATCGCCAGCTGCGCGCGTCGTTGGTCGAATCTGTCCACCTGGCGGGTTTTGTCACCACTGCGGTCCGCCACGTCGGTCACGATTCCCGGTTCCCGTCGCCTCGGGTGCCCGCCCGTCCACGAGCACGTCGTCGGATTCTAGACCGGGAAAGGGTTTTCTGGCGTCCGACAGAATTACTCGAGCCATTCGGTGATGAAACGGTCGCTTTCGTGGATGTGGACGGCTTCGTAGACTTCCGGGCCGATCACGGCGAACTTGTGCGGGGTCTCCGCCGGCACGACCAGGACGTCGCCCGCCCCGCCTTCGCGCTCGGAGTCGCCGATGGTGAACCTGGCCCGGCCGTGGATGATGACGAAGGTTTCGCGATACGGATGCTGGTGCAGCTTCGGTCCGGAACCGTCGACGTCGGTCCGTTCGCGGATGATCGAGACTCCGGAGCCGATGTCGCGGCCTTCGACGTTTTCCAGGGTTTCGGTGGTCATTCCGCCACTGTAACCCTGGTCGCGGGCACCGTGGTCCTATTCGCCGCGGTCGACCACGAACGCCGAAAGGCCGACGAGCAGCGCTCGGGCGGGCCGGTCGGGGAGGCTGAGCGCGAGGTCCTTCGCCTTGGCCGCGTACCCGTGTGCTTCGGCTAGGGCACGCACGACGCCGGCGGAGTCGCGCAGGAGCCCCAGCGCCTCCTGGCGGACCGCCGGATCGGAAACCGGCCCGTGCCCGATGATCTCGCGCAGGCGAGCCGCACCGGGCCCCTCGTCGTCGAGCGCGTGGAGCATCGGCAAGGTGACGATGCCTTCGCGGAGATCCGTGCCCGCGGACTTGCCGAGGTCGGTGGTGGACGCCGAGATGTCGAGGACGTCGTCGGAGATCTGGAACGCCACACCGATCAGTTCGCCGTACTGGCCCAACGTTTCGATGGTCCGCTCGTCCGCGCCCGACACCTGCGCGCCGAGCCTGCCCGCCATCGCGATCAGCGACGCGGACTTGTCGGCCATCACCTGGATGTGGTGCTCGTACGGCGCGTGACGGCCGCAGTCTTCGAACGGCCCTGTCGTCTCCAGGAACTGGCCGCGCACGAGCCTGCCGAACGTCTCCGCCTGCGAGCGCAACGCGTAATCACCGAGCCCGGCCCCGACCCGCGCCGCGCAGGCGAGCACGTAGTCTCCGAGCAAGACGGCCTTCTTGTTGCCCCACAAGGAGTTCGCGCTGGTGACCCCATGCCGCATCGGCGCTTCGTCCATGACGTCGTCGTGGTAGAGCGTCGCCACGTGGACGAGCTCGACGAGCACGGCCGCGGAGATCGCCTCGTCCCGCCCGTCGCCGAACGCGGCTCCGGCCAACGCCATCAACGGGCGCAGCCTCTTCCCGCCCGCGCGGACGAGATGAGTGGCGGCTTCGGTGAGTTCCGGATGACCTGGGCTGCGCAACACCTCCTGAAGTCTTTCCTCGACCAGGGTGAGCCCGGTGCGGAGTTCGGCGGCGAACCGCATGTGCCGCTCGAGGGCCGGGTCCAGCCCGAGTTCCGTGACGATCGTGGTCGTGTTCACGCCCTCCAGCATCCGAGCCGGAGGCGCGCGACCGCCTGACGCGCGGGAGGGAGATCGCTCCCTCCCGAGAGGGAAAGCGCCCGGTCAGAAGGGCGGCTCCGGATTTCCGGCGGCCACCGGCGTTCGCTCCCACGCGCCGTCCGACGGCGTGCCCGCCGAACTCCGGCCCGCCTTGTTTACCTTCGCCGTGGCATACCGCAACGACGGTCCGATCTCGTCGACGTCGAGCTCCACCACCGTGCGTTTCTCGCCGTCCTTGGTTTCGAACGATCGCTGTTTCAGCCTGCCCTGCACGATCACCCTGGTCCCCCTGGTGAGCGATTCGGCCAGGTTCTCCGCGGCCTGCTTCCACAGCGCGCAGCGCAGGAACAGCGGGTCTCCGTCACGCCATTCCCCGCTCGCGCGGTCCAGGACGCGGGGCGTCGACGCGACCGTGAAGTTCGCTACCGCGGCTCCCGACGGGGTGAACTTCAGCTCCGGGTCGGTCGTCAGGTTGCCGATCACCGTGAGCACCGTTTCTCCGGCCATGGGACTTCCTCCTCTGCTTCCGCGCGCGGCCCCGGACGGGCCCGCTGTCGCCTGGGAACAGGAGAGCACCGGGGTACGACAGTTTTCGGCGTCCCGCGGCGAACGGATGTCATGAAAGGGTCGTTCAAGACGGAAAGTGTCCTGAACGACCCTTTCATGGCATCCTGGCGGCCGAAACGCACTCGCCGAGCCGGGCGAGCCCTTCGTCGATACGGTCGGAACCGACCAGCCCGTAACCGATCACCAGCCCGCCGCGCGTTCCTCCGTACGTGGACAGGCTTTCGACGGCCACCCCGCCCCGAGCCGCTTCGGCGGCCGCACTGTCCACAGTGACCGTCGCTTGTGGAGAGACCGGCGCGCACAGATGGAGTCCGGCGCTGGAGGGGACGACCTCCAGCACGTCACGTAGTTCGTCGTGCACGAAGGCCAGGATCCGGTCCCGTCGCGCCGAATACTCTCGGGTGGCCTTGCGTACGTGCCGGGCGAGCAGTCCCTCGTCGATGAAACTCGCCAACGCCGATTGGGTGACGAGGTCGCCGTGCCAGTCCATGAGCTGCTTCGCCTGCCGCAGCGCCGGTCGCAGCGAGGCGGGTGCGACGAGGAAACCCAATCGCAGCAAGGGAAGCAGGGTCTTCGAGAAGGATCCGACGTAGAGCACCCTGCCGTCGTGGTCCAGGCTTTGGAGCGGTTCGAGCGGCCGATCCGAGAAGCGGTACTCGCTGTCGTAGTCGTCCTCGATGATCACCGCGTCGTTCCGTTCCGCCCACGCCAGCAACGCCGTCCTCCTGGCGAGTGACATCGGCGTGCCGAGCGGGAACTGGTGCGAGGGCGTCGTATAGATCAACCGGGTGCCCTTCGCGAGCGCGGCGACGTCGATGCCCTCGGCGTCCACCGGCACCTTCACGATCCGGGCTCCGTGGGCGGTGAAAAGCCGTTCGGCCGGGGGATAGCCGGGGTCTTCGACGGCGACACGCGTTCCGGGTTCGATCAGGACCCGGCCGATCAGGTCGAGGGCCTGTTGCGCGCCTTGGGTGACCAGGACGTCCTCGACGTCGGCTCGCACGGATCTGGCGGCGCCGATGTGCCGGGCGATCGCCACTCGCAGGGCTTCGAGCCCGGCGGGATCGGCGTACCCCGATGGCGGAAGCAGCGACGGCCGGAGCGCCTGGCTGACCAGCCGTCGCCAGGTCCGCAACGGGAACAGGGCCGGATCCGGAGTGCCGACCCGGAAGTCGAACGCGGGCCGGTCATCGCCGGGAGGGTCCGGCAGCGAACTCCACCGCGCGACGGGCCGCACCCCGGTGCCCGCGGGCGCGGCGCGCTTCGAACGCGCCACGAAGCCGGGGCTGACGAAGGTCCCGCGTCCGACGTGGCTTTCGAGGAAGCCTTCGGCGGTGAGCCGTTCGTAGGCGACCGCGACGGTATTGCGCGAGACGTCGAGCTCGCGGGCCAGTTCCCTGGTCGGAGGCAGGCGCTCCCCAGCGCGGAGGCGTCCGTCGAGGATGCCGTCACGGAGCTGGCGGTAGATCCGGGCGGCCAGATCGGTGTGGCCGTCGAGGCTGATGTGGAACGGCACGCGCCCGAGCCTATATTGGCCCAACGCGATCGGCGGATATTGGCGCTGGGATGTGGCCAATCCGGTGCTTAGTTTGAGCATATGAACCGACTGACCGCGGCCCAGCTGATCAGCTCCGTCGGCGACGGCGCCTACTACGTCAGCTCGGCCCTGTACTTCACGCTGATCGTCGGGCTTTCGCCCGCGCAGGTGGGGCTCGGCCTCACCGTGGGCTGGGCGGTCGGCTCGGTGGCCGGGGTCGCGCTGGGGCAACTGGCCGACCGTCGTGGGCCGAAGGGCACGGCCGTCCTGCTGGCATTGGGCACCGCCGTGTCGGTCACGGCGTTCCTCTTCGTGGACTCGGTCTTCGCGTTCGTGATCGCGGCCTGCGTCTACGCCTGTTTCCAATGCGGTCTCGGCGCGGCCCGGCAGGCGCTGCTCGCCGGCCTGATCGACCCCGCCGGGCGCACGACGTTCCGCGCCCGGCTGCAGGCGATGTCCAACGCGGGGATCGCGATCGGCGCGGCGCTCGGCGGGATCGCGCTGGCGATCGGGACGCGGGAAGCGTTCCTGACGGTGTTCGTCGTCGACGCGCTGGCCTTCGTCGCCGCGGCGCTCGTGCTCCGCAAGGTGCCTTCGGTGGCTCCGGTGCCGATGCGGGCGGGCGAGCCCTCCGTGGCCGTACTTCGCGACCGCCCGTATGCGCTTCTGGCGCTGCTCAACATGATCATGCTGCTCTACATGCCGCTGTTCAGCCTGGTCCTCCCGCTGTGGATCTCGACCCGGACCGCGGCGCCGAGCTGGCTGGTCTCGGCGATGCTGGTGCTCAACACGGCGAGCGTGGTGGTGTTCCAGGTGCGGGTGGCGCGCGGCGTGACCGGCCTGCGCGGCGCCTCCCGCTACGTCCGCCACGCGGGACTGCTGCTTTTCGTCTCCTGCCTGATCTTCTCGTTCTCCGCGATGGGCGATTCCGCGTGGGCGGCGGCGCTCGTGCTGCTCGCGGGGGCCGCGTTGCAGGTGGTGGGGGAGATGGCGCAGGCGGCGGGCTCCTGGGAGATCGGCTTCGGTCTCGCGCCCGACGGCAAACAGGGGCAGTACCAAGGACTTTTCGGTGCGGGGACGGCCATCGCCCGGATGCTCGGCCCGGTACTGCTGACCGGGCTGATCCTGGTCGGCGGGACGGTCGGCTGGATCGTGCTGGGCGGCTTGTTCCTGCTGGCGGGGACGCTCACCGCGCCCGCCGTCCGCTGGGCGGAGCGGACCAGGCCGGAGGCCGCCCTCGAAGTCAGTCCTCCAGTGCCCGCCTGAAGTGCTCCGCGAGATCGAGCTCCGCGGCTTCTTCCCGGTCACACCAGACGAAGGCGTCGTGTTCCTCGGGATCGAGCACGACTTCGCCCGGAACCTCCTCGGCGAGCGCGTACACCGCGGCGTGGATCCGCATCGGCCTGCCCGCGACGTCGTCCCAGCTGTGGGTGCCGCGTTCGCCGGTGACGTGGACGGCCAGCCCGGTCTCCTCGGCGAACTCGCGGACCACGGTCTCGGCCGGTCGCTCGCCGGGCTCGACGGTCCCGCCCGGCAGTTCCCAGCGGCCGCCCAGGAACGACGACGGCTGCCGCCGGATGAACAGGATCTTCCCGTCGCGGATGAGCCTGCCGTATGCCAAGTACTTGTCCGTCACGAGCGAATCTTCCCGCACTCGGAATACCTTCCCGATCGAGGACCGAACCTGTCCTCAATGGCTCGTAACGTGGGCTTTATGGAAAACACCGAGCTCCGTCCCTTCCGCATCGACGTCCCCCAGGCGCAGCTGGACGAGCTGCACGCGAAGCTCGACGGCACGCGCTGGCCCGCGCCGCTCCCCGGCGATGGCTGGGACACCGGAGTGCCGGTGACCTGGCTGCGAGGACTCGCCGAATACTGGCGCGACGGCTACGACTGGCGCGCCGCCGAACGCGAGATCAACCGTCATCCGCAGTTCACCACGGTCATCGACGGGCAGCGGATCCACTTCCTGCACGTCCGCTCGCCCGAAGCCGGCGCGACGCCGCTGATCCTCACGCACGGCTGGCCGGGTTCGGTGGTGGAGTTCCTCGACGTCATCGGCCCGCTCACGGACCCGAAAGCGTACGGCGGCGACCCGGCGGACGCGTTCCACCTCGTGATCCCGTCGCTTCCGGGCTTCGGCTTTTCGGGCCCTGTCTCGGATTCAGGGTGGACCATGCCGCGGATCGGCCGGGCATGGGCGGAACTGATGCGCCGGCTCGGCTACGAACGCTACGGCGTGCAGGGCGGCGACCTCGGCGCCTCGGTGTCGCCGGAAGTGGCGAGGTTCGCGCCGGACAAGGTGATCGGCGTGCACGTCAACGGCGGGCTGACGCCGATGCCCCCGATGTCGTTGTCGGACGAGGAACTCGCTTCGCTGACTGACATCGAACGCGATCGCATCGACCGGATCAGGGCATTCATGCGGGAGGAGTTCGGGTACATCGCGATCCAGTCGACGCGGCCGCAGACCCTCGGCTACGGGCTCGTCGACTCCCCGGTCGCGCAACTGGCCTGGATCATGGACAAATTCCGCGAGTGGACGCATCCGCGCCCCACGCTGCCGGAGGAGATCATCGGCAGGGACCGGCTGCTGACCAACGTCATGTTCACCTGGCTGACCGGAACGGCGGCTTCGTCCGCGTACGTCGGCTACGCGCAGGCAGAAACCTGGGGAGCCGTCGAGAAGAACTCCGGCGTGCCGACGGCGGCGCTGATCTTCGCGCACGACGTCGGGATCCGGCGGTACTCCGAGCACGCCCACACGATCGTGCGGTGGACCGACGTCGATCGCGGCGGGCATTTCGCGGCGCTGGAGGAGCCCGAGATCCTGGTCTCGGACGTGCGGGAGTTCTTCCGGTCCCTCAAATGACGAGGACGGCCGCCTCGCCGAGAAACCGGCCGTAATCGTCCACTTCGGACTCCAGGCCGGTGATGGCGGATCGCGAAAGCACGGCGAAGGGCTCCACGACGACCTTCGTCTGCTTCGCGGTCCGCTTGGTGTGCCAGGTTCCGGCGATCCGGCAGTCGACCAGTACGGTCGGCGCGATCATCCCGCCGCCGGCGTTGACGCGTTTCGCCTCGGCCGGGTCGAGGAGCAGAGCGCGGTCGCGGTAGCCCAGCAGGTACGTGTCGAAGGCGCCGAGCAGACGCGGAGGGCATGGGGGAGCGGACAATTCGGTCCGCACAAGGGCGAAGCCGTCACCGGCGGACACGAGTTCAAGCGCGGTGAAAGCCTTGCGGCAGAGGCCGAGTGGGAGCCCGGACCAAGCGACGAAGTCTTCGACGGTCGCGATGCCGTACGCGGTCAGGTATCGGTGGGCGAGTTCCGTATGCGGTTCCGCCGGATCGTGGCCTTCTGGGGCCCATTCGTCGAGAAGCACGTACGTCGGCTCCGCTCCGGCGTCGTGGCCTCGGCACAGCAGCCCGCGATTGGCCGCGTACGCCAGAAGATGGGCCGGTGCCTGGGACTTCGCGTCGAGCACGATGCCGTCGGCGGCCAAGCCGTCGAGGATCTCTTGCCGGGTGAGTGCCTTGCCGGGCAAGAGATCCTGAAGCTTCTCGAGCGCGCGTTCGCAGAGTTCGTCGGTGAGACCCAGCTGACGGCGGCGACCCTGCCCCGCCTGGACGTTCCGCGGACCGAACAGCCGGTTCAGCCAGCGGAGGTCCGCCGTCGGCACCAAGTGGAGCGTCTTGCGCATCAGCCAGGTGCGCGTCACCTCACGGGACGCGTCGACGTCCTGCGAGGTCAGGCCACGGCTACGGGCCCGGAACGCGAGCCGCGCGGCGGGCGTCGACTGCGCCTGGACGGCGGCGACGGATCCGGCGACGGTGAGCACGTCCGTCGCCGGAACGGTCAGCAGTTGCGCGCGGGCACGGACGGCGCGGATGTCGTTGTCGGACGGCGTCACCCGTTGACGATCTCATGGGCGTTCACCGGTTCGGTGTGCACGACCGCTTCCGCGAGCCGCGGGAGGACCTCGCGCAGCCTTGCCTCGACACGATGGGCGAGGCGGTGCGCCTCGGTGACGGTCAGCCCGGCCTCGACCGACACCGCGAGTTCCGCGCGCAGGCTGTGCCCGATCCAGCGCATCCGCAGGTCCCGTGTGCCGAGCACGCCGGGGACCTCGGCGGCCGCGCGTTCGGCGCGATCGACGTCGGCCGGGTCGACGGCGTCCATCAAGCGGCGGAAGACCTCCTTGGCCGCGTCGCGCAGGACGAACAGGATCGCGACGGTGATGGCGAGACCGACGATCGGGTCGGCCATCGGGAAGCCGAACGCGACACCGGCGGCGCCGAGCACGACCGCGAGCGACGTGAACCCGTCGGTACGGGCGTGCAGGCCGTCCGCGACCAGTGCGGCCGACCCGATCTCGCGGCCGACGGTGATCCGGTACCTGGCCACGAGTTCGTTGCCCGCGAAGCCGATGACACCCGCCGCCGCGACCACCCACAGATGCTGGACCGGACGCGGATCGAGCAGCCGCTGGACGGATTCGTACCCGGCGAGGAAGGCCGAGGCGGCGATGAGCAGGACGACGAGCACGCCGGCCAGGTCTTCGGCGCGGCCGAGCCCATAGGTGTAGCGGCGGGTGGCGGCGCGGCGGCCGAGCAGGAAGGCGATGCCGAGCGGAAGCGCGGTGAGCGCGTCGGCGAAGTTGTGGATCGTGTCGCCGAGCAGGGCGACGGAGCCGGTGATCAGCACGAGCACGAGCTGGGCGACGGCGGTGACGAACAGGGCGGCGAACGACCAGATCAGTGTCCGGACGCCGCGTTTGCTGGTCTCCAACGCGCTGTCGACACGGTCGGCGCTGTCGTGGCTGTGGGGAGTCAGGAGGTGCCGGAGACGGCTCTTCGCCGTCTGGTGGCCATGACTGTGTCCATGCCCTGGCATCTTCCACCTCACTGTCATGCTACCTGCGCAGTCATGCAGGTACGCAGGCAGAAGGATAGCGGCTATCCTCCTGGCATGCACGAGTCGGTTCCGGATTTCGAGATGCCCACCGAGGAGCAGGTCCACCTGGCCGCGGAGACGTTCCGGCTGCTCGCGGATCCGACGAGGGTGAAGGTCCTCTGGGCGCTTCTGCAGGGCGAGTCCTCGGTCGCCTGTCTCGCGGAGCTGGCGGGCGCGGCGCCGACGGCGGTCAGCCAGCACCTCGCGAAACTGCGGCTCGCGGGCCTGGTGAAGGGGCGGCGTGAGGGAACGTTCGTCTACTACTCGGCGGCCAACGATCACGTCCGCGGCCTGCTCGCGCAGGCGCTGTTCCACGCCGACCACATCGATCGCGACATCCCGGCACTGCATTCGGCGGCGAAACCCCACCGTCCGGCGGCGCACTGAATCCGGCTACGGTGGAGCCGTGACCCAGTCCTCGTGCCCGGCGGCTCTGCGGTGGCTGCTGCTGTGCGTCGTGGCGCTGGGGCTCGTCGGCATGCACCACGTCGTGGCCGAGTCCGGCCACGGCACGGGG
This sequence comes from Amycolatopsis sp. CB00013, assembly GCF_001905755.1. Classification (NCBI taxonomy): domain Bacteria; kingdom Bacillati; phylum Actinomycetota; class Actinomycetes; order Pseudonocardiales; family Pseudonocardiaceae; genus Amycolatopsis; species Amycolatopsis sp. CB00013. Next base: position 223,008 of record NZ_LIWC01000007.1, read on the forward strand.
CATTCCGCCGTCGCGATGGCGGATCCGTGTTGCGCGGACACGCCTTCGCACGACGACGGTGGACACAATGGACTGCATCTGTGCCTCGCGGTGCTCGCCGCGGGAGTACTGCTGATCGTCACCTGGCTGCTCGTCCGCAATGGACGGACGGTGACGACGTGGAAGTCGCGGCGGGCGGCAGGTTCGGCCTCCGGCCGTGATCCGCCGCGCTGGAGACCGGTACCGGAGAAGTTGTCCTTCCTTTGCGTGTTGCGGGTGTGACAGGCGGGTTCGTCCCGCCCTGCCCGAAACCGATTCGAGGAAGAAACCATGACCAGCAGGAAACTGGTCGGAGCGGCGCTCGCCGCTCTGGCCTCCTTCGCCGTGCTCACCGGATGCGCCAGTTCCGACACCGCTTCCACCGGGCACGACATGTCCACGGTGAAGGCGCCGGACCCTCAGCAGGCCGGCCACAACCAGGCCGACGTCACGTTCGCGCAAGGGATGATCCCGCACCACGAACAGGCGCTCGCGATGGCGAAACTCGTCGACGGCCGCACCCGCAACGCGAAGGTCGTCGACCTCGCCGCCCGGATCCAGAAGGCGCAGGATCCGGAGATCCAGCAGCTGAACGGATTGTTGAAGGGCTGGGGAGTGGCGCCGTCGGGTGAGCACTCCGGGCACGGCTCCGCGGCCGGCATGATGACCGAGGACGATCTCGCGAAACTCGGCAAGGCCAAGGACGCCGCCTTCGACAAGCAGTGGCTGGAGATGATGGTCAAACATCACGAAGGCGCGCTCGAGATGGCGAAGACCGCGCTGCAGCAGGGTAGTAACGCCGAAGTGAAGGCCTTGGCGCAGAAGGTGATCGACGGTCAGCAGGCCGAGATCACCGAGATGCGCGCGCTGCTCGGCTGAGTGGGACGGTGGCACGGGCCCGGATCAACCGGCCCGTGCCACCGCCTCCCGGAAGTGCGCGCACTGGGTGAAGTCGTCGTGCTCGCACCCGAGAGCGCAGTCGACGATCGCGAGCGAGGCCTGTGCGGCCGCGATACGCCGCTCGAGTTCTCGCTTGTGCTCCTTGAGGATCGCTTCGCGCTCGCGGGGTTTCTGGAACATCTCACGGATGCCGTCAAGGCTCAGTCCCGCCTCCTTCGCGCGCAGGATGATCGCGATCCGGTAGACGTCGTTGTCGTCGTACCGCCGCCGATCGCCCGCACGCGCGGGCTTGAGGAGGCCTACGGATTCCCAATGCCGCAGGACGTGCGTCGCCAGGCCGAAGCGCTCCGCGACCTCACCGACGCTCAAGGTGCTTGACTTCATGTCGCCATTAAGTCGGACGATCCGGGGTATGTCCATGTTGCAGCGGCTTGACGCCGCCGATGCCCTGCCGGGAGCCGCCGAACTGCGGGCCCGGACCTATGACCTGCTCCGGCTCGAACCCGGCGCCGCGGTGATCGACGTCGGTTGCGGTGCCGGACTGGCCGTCTCGGAGTTGTCGGCGCGGGGTTTCCGCGCTGTCGGCGCCGACCTTTCGGCCGAGATGATCGACGAGGCCCACCGACGGTGGCCTGAAGGGGATTTCCTGCTCGGCGACGCCTACGCGCTGCCGGTGGACGGCGGGTTCGCGGGCTACCGGGCGGACAAGGTGTTCCATGAACTGGCGGAGCCGGAGCTCGCTCTCGCGGAGGCGCGGCGGGTCCTGGTCCCAGGTGGACGGATCGTCTTGTCCGGGCCCGACTGGGAAGGGCTGATGATCGACTCCTCCTATCCGGCATTGACGCGGGAGATCGTGCGTGCTCGGGCTTCGGAGGTCGCCGCGCCCCGGATCGCGCGCGGGTTTCGGCGGCTACTCGACGGATGCGGTTTTCGTGACGTCGAGGTGGAGGGTGTCGTCGGGTTTCTCAGTGGGGAGCCGTTCCTTCGTGGGCTGGTGGAGGTTGCTGTCCGAGTGGGGGCGATTTCCGTTGCGGAGGGGGATCTTTGGCTGGCTGAACAAGTCGATGGTGTTGCTGTGCCGCAGTTTTTGGCTTCGGGGATCGTTTAGCGGGTGTTGCCGACGCTCTTGGCGCCGGAAACTGTCGGTGGTCGGTTGTACGTTCTGCGGGTGGACACTCTCAACGCCGCTGTGGCGCGTTTGAAGGAAATCACCTCGTCGGAAGTTTTGCGGGAGGTTAATGCTTCGCTGGATTCGTTGGGGGACAACGATGCTGTGGATGTCGCCGTCGTGGCGTCGGAGGGGATCGCGCGGCTGGAGGCTGTTCGGTTCCGTGCTTTGGGTCGGTTGAGTCGTCATCGTGACGGTGCTTCGAGTGTGGTGCAGGAGGTCGCGTTCGCTCTGTCCGTTGTGGACGGACACGCCGCCGGGCTGGTGTCCGCCGCTCAGGCGCTGACCACCCGCCTGCCACGCACACTGGGACTCCTGGATGCCGGGAAGGTGGGTGGTTATGGGGCGATGAAGGTCGCTGCGGCCACTGCCTGGCTGTCGGACGAGGATGCTCGTGCGGTGGACGCGGTGCTGGAGGATCGGTTGCCGGGCCGGAATTCGGATCAGATCCGGAAGGCGGCGAATCACGCGGCGATGATGGCCGATCGTGAGGGGGCGGCTCGTCGTGTGGAGCGGAATCGTGGCGGGCGTCGCCTATCGATCCGGCAGGGTGAGACCGGGGTGGCGTCCATCGAAGTCGAAGACGGGCCGGTGGAGAAGGTGGCCGCCGCCTATACGCGGATCGACCGTGAAGCCCGCGCCCTGCGGGCCGGTGGGGAGACCCGCACCCTGGACCAGCTACGTGCTGACGTCGCTCTTGATCTTTTGCTGGGTGGTCAGGGCGGGAAGAGTGAACGGTCGGAGGTGTTCCTCTACATGGACCTGAACACCTACCTCGGGTTGAACGATGATCCCGCCGAGATGGCCGGGCATGGGCATATCCCGGCGTCGTTGGCGCGGGAGATCGCCGGCGGGTCGAATACGGTGTTGCGGCGGATCATCACGGACCCGCTCTCGGGGCAGGTTCTCGACCTTGGGCGGGATCGGTATCGGCCCACCGCCGGTCTCGACGAATTCGTCCGGGTGCGGGACCGTGAGTGCCGAAGACCCGGGTGTCATCGTGTGGCGCAGGCCTGCGACCTCGATCATTCGCTGCCGTGGCAACACGGTGGTCATACCGCGGATACCGAGCTGATCGATCTATGCCGCCGTGATCACCGGCTGAAAGACGAACCCGGCTGGAACTATCGGCTGGGTTCTGATGGGACCCTGACGATCACGACGCCTACGGGCCGGAGTTACGACAGCTCGCCTCCGCCGCTGCATGAACCTCGCGACGAGGAAGCGCCACCGTTCTGAGCCGTCGCCGGAAAACGGAAACGGCGCGGCCCTCGGAAGAACGCGACGTTCTGGCTTCGTCGCCGAAATACGGCCACGGGTCGATCGAGGACCGCCATCACAGCGCACTGGGCCGAAGCTGCCTCTACCTAGGAAGCCACTACGGCTCGCCGTCGCCGAAATCCGGCCACGCCTCACCGCCGAAACCAACCACCTGCCATCACAAGCGATTACCCACCACCGACATACCGAGCACCAGCTCGTTCGCCGGATCACATCCGAGGAGGTCCTCGACCAGTTCGTCGCGAAGCGCGGCGGTGAACGTGACGTTCAGGCCCAGCGCGGTCGCCAGCAGGTACACGGTTTGGCTGAGGTGGCCGACGTCCATCAGCAGCACGCGATACGTGCGGCTCACCGGGTACTTCCACTGGTTCCGCTCGATGACGCTCGTGTAGATCAGCAGCGCGCCGGCGTTCCCGGTCCACTGCTGGTCGCCGGCGAGCGCGATCAGCTGGTCGTCGTCGATCTTGCCGTCCAGCGGCGTGAGGCCGTGCCGGAAGCCGTCGTAGTGATAGACGCCCCTGGCCAGGTCCTCGACGTTCCTCGCGTAGACGTACACCTCTGTCGGGTGCCGCGCCCCGCCCGACGGGCTCGTCTTGAAGACGTTCCCGGTGGCGGGGATGTCGGGATGCGTTTCCGGCCTCGTCGGCCTCGCCGCGGTGAGAAGCGCGCTCAAATCGCGCAGCCGCAAGGGTTCTTCACCGAACTCACGAACGCTTCTGCGCCGGCTCAGCGCCTCGCCCAGCCCGATGGTGTTCAGTGGTTCCGGTGACGGTTCGGGCAACGCGATCGTGTGGTGTTCACCCGTTGGCCTCACCGGAGAAGGCGGAGGGCTGACCTTCGCCTTCTCCAGCAAGGTTTTCGCCGTCGTTTCGCTGGTGGTGAACTCGGTCTCGCGCAACGAACGCGTGCCGAAGTGAAACGCCCGCGCGGACGTTCCCCAAGGGCCCCAATCCCGAAGGATCTCTTCTTCTCGTTGTTGCCGGTGAGAACCTTTGACCACCAGCACTTCGTACCGGATCATCGCTCGCGCGATACGGACGAGCCTTTCCCCGATCTCGGGATTCTCATCCGCATCGCGGACCGATTCCGGTTCTCGCCAAGAACTGAACCATCGCAGGACGCGTTCGGTTCCATCGGCGAGTTTCAGCTGGCGATGTCCGAGGTGATCGTCCCAGACGACGTCACCATCGGACCAATAGAGCGTTCCGCATGAGGAAACCCTGACCAGCATCGAATGTCTTGTGCCCCAGTCCCCAGTAAATACTTTCCGAATACGTCAGGTGATTCAGCGTCGCGAGCGGAAAGGAGGCCCGCCGTGCGGCGGCGGCTCGAACCCGCCCCAGGTGCTCTGTGCCTTGTACTCCGCTTCGAGCTCGTACAAGAACTCGTCGTCGTCCTCATCGTGCATGCCGTTGATCCTCTCCGTGAACGGTTACTCCGGTCAAGCGAATATACCTACGCCAACAGAGTACCGGAGCAGAACGGCTAATTACGCCGAGTAATCGTTCAGGCGCTGTTTGAGTTCGCGAACCTCGGGCGACTCCGAAATGCCGAGATCGGTGTAGAGGCGCAATGCGAACCGGCGATGACGGTCCGCATTCAGTCGCTCACCGAGAATGTCGAACGCGAACGCCATCTCCTTGTGGGCGATGGGCAGCATGCTGCGATTCCCGGTCGATTCCAGCACTTCCACCGCGGTCGTCAACTGACTGACCGCGAGCGCGCCGTCACCGAGTCCGCGTGAATTGATACCGAGGGCGAGAAAGCATTCCGCCTCGAGATCGGGCGATTCGTTCTCCTGCGCCAGTCGCAGTGCCTGGTCGAGTTCCTCGGCGGCTTCGGGATAGCGCCTGTTCTCGGTGTGGATCAGCCCGATCCGGTGCCTGGCGCGGGCTTCGATGAGCACGCTGCCGTGCGCGTGGGCGGTCTCCCGGACCCAGCCGAGGTGTTCGATCGCCTCGTCCGACTCGCCCTTGAGCCAGTGGGTGACCCCCGAGTTGCCCCTGGCCCGGCACTGCATCCGGATGTCGCCGGTGGTCGCGGCCAGTTCGAACACCTCGTTGAACAGCCGGTTCGCCTCGGTGAACTCGTTGAGCCGCCACAGGGTCAGCGCGTACATGTGCAGGGCCTGGTACTCGAGGACGACGTTCCCGGTGACCCGCGCGGCGGACAGGGCGAGGGTCTCCAGCTCCCTGGCCTGCCGGTAGTAGCCGCGGTTGTCGAAGTAACGCCACACCGCCGAGCAGAAGGGCACGAGGTCCGAGTACTGCTGATGGTTGTTCATCGCGACGGCCACCGGCAGCACGTTCTGCCATTGCGCGTCCATCCAGTGCGCGGCCTGGTCGTAGTCGGCGAAGGACTGTCCGAACTCGCTCTTCGGCACTTCGAGGCCGCCCGGTTCCTCCTCGGAATCCGGGTCGATGAAGTCCATCGCGGCCGCGACGGTGTTGCGGTAGTAGTCGAACAGCCGCCGCATCATCGCCTCGCGCTGGTGCTCGGGCTCCTCGGCGAGCAGGAGTTCGCGACCGTAGCTGCGGAGGAGGTCGTGCATCTCGTAGCGGTCCATCGACGGCTGACGCAGGAGGTTCACGTCGACGAGGCGTTCGGCGAGCCGTCGGGCCTCGGCGAGGTCGACCTCGGCCAAGGCCGCCGTCGAGTGCAGATCGAACGCCGCACCGGGATGGTGGCTCAACCGGCGGAACACCCGCCGTTCGGTCTCGGTCAAGTTCAGATAGGACACTCGGAACGCGCCCGCGACGTCGCGTTCGCCGGCGGTGAGCTCGCCGAACCGGTTCCGCTCGTCGCGCAGCTGCCTGGCGACGAAGTCGAGCGTCCACGACGCCCGCGCGCGCAGCCTGCTCGCCGTGACGGCCAGCGCGAGCGGGAGATCGCCGCACAGGCTCGCGACCTGATCGGCCGCGTCCGGGGACTCCCGCTTCAACCGGGAGGGCCCGACGATCCGGCCGAGCAGATCCACCGCGTCGGCCCGGCTGAACGGTTCCAGCGAGAGCAGTTCGGCGCCGTCGAGGTCCACGAGCCGGGTCCGGCTGGTGATCAGCACGCAGCAGCTCGCCGCGCCGGGCAGCAGCGGACTCACCTGCGTCGCCCCGATGGCGTTGTCCAGCACCAGGAGCACACGTTTGCCGGCGAGGCAGCTGCGGAACAGCGCCGCGCGCTGCTCGGTCCCGGCGGGGATGTCCGAACCCTGGATGCCGAGCGACCGCAGCAGCGCCTCGAGCGCGGTCCCCGGATCGACGGGGTCTCCGGCGGGCGAGAACCCTTCGAGGTTCACGAACAGCTGCCCGTCCGGGAACAACGGGGCGAGCCGGTGCGCGGCGTGGACGGCCAGCGCGGTCTTCCCGACACCGGGCATGCCGTCGATCGCGATCAGCCGCGGCCCCGCCATGGAATCGTCCTGGCCGATTTCGAGGACGGTCCGCAGTTCGGTGGCGCGGCCGCCGAACGCGGGGAGGTCCGCGGGAAGCTGCGCGGGCCGGGGGAAGAGCGCCTTCTGCGCGTCTGCGTCCTCGCGTCGCCCGCCGGTGTCCATCCCCGCCCGGAGCCCGCCGACGCCGTACCGGACGAGGGCGCCGTCCTCCATCAGCTCGGCGTCGGCGCGCAGGATCTGCTGGTGGAGCGCGCTCAGCTCGGCGCTGGGGTCGACGCCGAGCTCCTCGGCGAGCGCGGTCCTGGTCCGGTCGAACGTCCGGAGCGCGTCGGCGCCACGGCCTGCCCGGTAGAGCGCCAGCATGGTGAGACATTGCAGGGTCTCGCGGGTGGGATGCCAGGCGGCGAGGTCGAAGGCCTCGCGAGCCGCCGCCTCGGTCTCGCCGAGCCGGAGCCTGGCGCCGATGAGGAGTTCACTGGCGGCGAGGCGTTCTTCGTCGAGGCGTCGCGCTGTCTGCTCGATGGCATCGCCTTCGAGACCGTCGAACGCCGGGCCGCGCCAGAGCGCGAGCGCGTCGGCCAGTTTGGCGGCCGCCTGGGAGATCAGCCCGGCCGCGAGGAGTTCGGCGCCCTGGTTGTAGTCGGCTTCGAAGCGGACCGAGTCGAGCGAGGCGCTGCTGATGACGACGCGGTACGCAGAGCCGGTGGTGACCACGGCGGACCGGGCCACCCCGAGGTCGTGCCGGAGCCGCGCGATCGCGTTGCTGACCTGGCGGACAGCGGTCTTCGGCGGATTTTCGGGCCACATCGTGCCGACCAGGTACGAAACCGGGACCAGCCGGCCCGCGTTGATCAGCAGAGCGGCGAGAAGACGCTGTTCGCGGCGTCCACCCAGCCGGACGGGGACACCGTCGACTTCGGCTTCGAGCGGACCGAGAACGGAGAAGCCGAGCTGGGAACTCTGGACAGTGGTTCGAGGCGATCCCGCCGAATCGGGTAAACGATCAGCGGTCATATGCGACTATGTCGTCCGAGGCCGTGAGCGTGCTCACGCACTACCTCCAGTCCGTTCGCCGGCTGATCGGCACCCTAGCCCACCGCTTCGGCCTCCAGCCAGGTCGGCGCGGGGCGCGCCGTACTGCATTCGGCCTAACGGGCGTGCGCAGGCCTGCCCTGAAACCTTCCCGATTCTACGCCCCGCGGCCCCTGAACTGCGCGGATGTCCGGGGGTGGAGAGCCGATGTAATTCCGATGCAGGCCCTTGGAAAGCTGAAGGTACAGCTGCGGCTCGGCGCGACGGGGCAGCGCGCCGAACCGCGTGTAGGGGCTCCGCGGCGGTTGGCCTTCGTACTGGGGGTGGCCAACCGCCCTGGTAGCCCCTTCTCCGCGTCACAGGTTGTTCCCAGCCGAGCACGGCACACTGGTCTGAAGAGGAGTGTGCCGTCATGAGTGCTCTTGGTGATATCGCAGGTGTCCTGCTCACCCTGTTCCTGATCGTGCTCATCGTCCGGATGGTGCTGGACTGGGCCGTCAATCTCGCCACCCGGCTGCCCGCCTGGGCGTTCCGGGTCCGCGACTTCGCTCATCGGCTGACCGAGCCCGTGCTGGCACCGGTCCGTCGTGTGGTCCGCCCGGTGCGGGCCGGTGGGGTGGCGTTCGATCTCGCCTTCACCCTCGTGTTCCTCGGGGTCGTGCTCCTGCAGTCTCTCGCCTTCAGTCTCTGACCAGGTGTGATCCTCCGCGATCACGGGTACCAGGTCGGTGGAGGAGAGGAGTGTGCCCATGCGCCCGGTCTGGAGCGGTTCGCTTTCGCTCGGTCTGGTGACCGTCCCGGTCCGCCTGTACAGCGCGGTCGAGGACCATACGGTGCACTTCCGCCAGTTCCAGCGCGGCACCGAAGACCGCATCCGGTACCGGCGGGTGAACGAGCGCACCGGCAAGGAAGTCGGCTACGAAGACATCGTCAAGGGTTACGAGCTCGACAGCGGCGAGTATGTCGTCGTCGAGCCGGAGGAGCTGGACGAGATCGCGCCAGGCCGGTCGAAGTCGCTCGACATCGAGAGCTTCGTCGAGCTGGACGCCATCGACCCGATGTTCTTCGACAAGACCTATTGGCTCGCGCCCGCGAAGGACGAGTTCGAGCGTCCGTACGCGCTGCTGCTCGAGGCGATGGACTCGTCGGGCAAGGCGGGGATCGCCAAATTCGTCATGCGTGGCCGCGAATACCTGGCGCTGGTGCGTTCCGGTGACGGCGTGATGGTGCTCAATACCCTCCATTTCGCGGCCGATCTGCGCGATCCCGCCGAGCAGCTGCCGGACCTCCCCGGCAAGGCGAAGGCGCGCGGCAAGGAACTCGACATGGCCGTCAACCTGATCGACGCGATGAGCGACGACTGGCGGCCCGAGGAGTACCGCGACACCTACACCGACCGTGTCCGGGAGCTGATCAAGGCCAAGAAGAAGGGCGACACCATCACACCGGCCACCGAACCCGGGGAGCCGACGAAGGTCGTCGACCTGTTCGAGGCGCTTTCGAAGAGCGTGGAGAGCGGAAAGGCCAAGAAGAAGTCCGGGGCGAAGAAGCCAGCAGCGAAGAAGGACCTCTCCTCGCTGTCGAAGGCCGACCTGGACAAACTGGCCAGGGAGCGGGACATCAAGGGCCGGTCGAAGATGACCCGCGCGAGCCTGGAGAAGGCGCTCAAAGCCTCGTGACGATGCCTGCCGCCGAGAGTTCGCCCGCGATCGCCTCGATCAGCAGCCGGACGTCCTCCGCCGCCGTCGCGTGCAGCCCTTCGGAGACGATCAGCACGTCGGACGTCGTCGCGGAGACCGCGGAGTGCCCGCTCTGCCGGTTCGTCCATCGCCGCGCGTGAGCCTGACCGTCCTCGTCGGCGAAGATCACCTCACCGGCGTTCGGCTGTTCGACCGTGCCGGCGAAGGTCATGTACTTCTCGTCGCCGCGCGCGTGACGGACTTCCAGCGAGCCGCTGATCTTCGCGATGTCGAGCACCGCGACCGGGATGGCGTAGGCGACCGACACCGCGTTGCAGAGGTCGATCACCGGATGGATGCGGGGGAGCGTGCCTTCCTTCCGCAGCCTGCGCAGCAAGGACTCCGACGCGCAGCGGTACTGCGTCGGCTTCAGGCCCATCTTGGCGAACGCCCGCCGCCACGCCTGGATCTCGGGGAACTCCGATTCCGGGCCGTCGGCGAGCCGCCGCGTCGCCCGCGCGACGAATTTCTCGAGATCGACCGGCAGGTCCGGGGTGATCCCGGTGGCTTGGAGTGTGCCGACGGCGAGGCCGGGGTGGGCGGACCGGATGTCCGGGTGGTGCTGGAGTCGCATGCTGGACCTGTCTACTGGGTGGTGAACGCGAGTTTGGCGCCGAGCGCGGCGAAGGAACCGGCGAAGATCCGCCGGAGCCAGGCGAGCACGCGCGGCCGGGACAGAACGTGGTGCCGCACGCCGGCGGCGAGGACGCCGTACACGCTGAACACCACGAACGTCGCCAGCATGAACACCCCGCTCAGCAGCAGCATCCGGGGGAGCGAACCGGGCTCGCCCGCCGGGACGAACTGGGGTAGGAACGCGAAGAAGAACAGGGTCAGCTTCGGGTTCAGGACGTTGATCAGCACACCGGAGGTGATCGTCCGCAGCGCCGACGTGGGCTCGGGATCGCCCTCCACGACGATGGCTTCCCGGTCCTTCAGCGTCGACCACGCCATGTAGAGCAGGTACGCCACGCCGAGGTACTTCAGGATCTCGAACGCCACCGCGCTGGCGTGCAGCAGCGCCGCGAGACCGGTGATCGCGGCGATCATATGCGGGATGATGCCGAGGGTGCAGGCGGTCGCGGCGAGGACGCTCGCGCGTCTTCCCCTGGCCAGCCCGGCGGAAAGGGTGTAGACCACGCCGGTGCCGGGCGTGGCGACCACGACCAGCGTGGTGATCAGGAAGGCGATGCTCACGCCGACCACTGTGCGCGCTGTTTGGCCTCGTGGACAGAGCCAAACCCGTGCCACTCCACTGGACCAAAGGGTTGATCGACGGGTTCACCGGATGGAGTGGCATGATGCACGCTCGCACGTCGACGAGGAAGGCCTTGGTTTGAGCGCGCGCACTTCCCAGGTGGACGACCTCCGGCTGGTGGCACAACCGAACGCCGTGTTGTGTTCCGAGCTCTTCGTCCGTCTCATCTTGTCGGATTGGTCCTTGCGGCCGTTGCTCGATCAGGCGAAGACCGCCGCCGCCAGACTGGTGGGCACGCTGGTCGACGCGGCCGATCCGAAGGAGCCGCCGTTCCTTACGCTGAGACTGCGTCTGCGGTCGGACGTGCTGGTCATCGAGGTCGACCACGAACTGGACGGGCTTCCGGTGCCGACGCCCGCGCCGGGCGAGCGGACCGGCGTGGCGCCGAGCGCGACCGGCGGCGTGACCGTCTGGTGTGAACTGCCGCTGCCCGGCGGCCTGTCGGCCGGACAGGTCCGGCTGCCGAGGCGAGGCGACCGGCGCACGCTGGTGGACGAACCCGTCTCGGGTGAGCCCGTCGGCGCCGATCCCGAAGTCCTGGAACGGCTTTTGACGAGGTTGAGCGGCTGGTCCGGCTGATGGCGACGAAGCGCGTCACCACGCCGGTCCTGGAGATCGAATACGAACAGGCCGGCGAGGCGGGCGGGCCGCCGGTGGTCCTGCTGCACGGGTTCCCGTACGACGTCCGCGCTTACGACGAGGTCGCCGCGGTCCTCGCGGCGGGCGGTGCCTCGGTGTACGTCCCGTATCTCCGCGGGTTCGGGGGGACACGGTTCCTCGACGACGCCACGCCCCGCTCCGGGCAGCAGGCCGCGCTCGCGCAGGATCTGCTCGACTTCATGGACGCGCTAGGGCTGGAGAACGCCGTCGTCGCCGGATACGACTGGGGCGGCCGCGCGGCGTGCATCGTGGCCGCGCTCCGGCCCGAACGGGTGCGCGGACTGGTGTCGGTGGACGGCTACAACGTCCAGAATCTCGCTTACGCCGGGGAACCGGCGCCGCCGGAATGGGAACGCACGTACTGGTACCAGTATTACTTCCATTCCGAGCGCGGCCGCCGAGGGCTGACGGAGAACCGCGACGAGCTGTGCGCGTTGTTGTGGCGCACCTGGTCGCCGACGTGGACCGGTGCCGACGCGGCGTTCCCGGCGAGCGCGCGGAGTCTCCACAATCCGGATTTCGTCGACGTCGTCATCCATTCGTACCGGCACCGGTTCGGGCTGGCGGAGGGCGATCCGCGGTATCAGGCGCTCGAAGACCTGATCGCGCGGGAGCCCGCCATCACGGTGCCGTCGGTCGTGCTGGAAAGCGGGGACGACGGCGTCGGCGGGCCCAGCGCGGAGGGCGACCGCGAGTACTTCACCGGGCCGTACGCGCATCGGGTTCTGCCGGGTTTCGGCCACAACGTCCCGCAGGAAGCCCCTGAAGCGTTCGCCGCCGCGGTGACCTCTCTGCTCGGGTGAGGGCGATCACCCGTCCGTGTGCGTGACGAATCCTGATCTTCGCTTGTCCTTCGGAGGTAAGGCGCACGATCCGGAGGAGGAACGATGTCTTTGGGCGACAAGATCAGCAACAAGGCCGAAGAGTTCGGCGGTAAGGCCAAGGAGGCCGCCGGCGACGCCACCGGCAACGACGAACTGCGCGCGGAAGGTCAGGCGGACCAGGCGAAGGCCGGTCTCAAGGGCGCCGTCGAAAACGTGAAGGACGCCGTCGGCGACGCGGCGGACAAGATCCGCGACACCTTCAAGAAGTAGCGGTCCTTTCGGGCCGGGGCGGCGGTTTCGCGCCCCGGCCCGGTTCAGCCGCGCAGCCGTACCGGCAGGCTCGTGAGCCGCGTGCCCTGGATGCCACCGAGGAACGTCTGCCGGAGTTCGCCGTACGGTACTGCGAGCCGGGCTTCAGGGAAGTCCGTGCGCAGCACTGTCGCCACCGCCCGCAATTCGAGCTGCGCGAGCTGGGCACCGACGCAGAAATGCGGCCCCGCGCCGAAAGTCAGATCCGGGCCCGGTTTCCTCGCCGGATCCGTGTTGATGCCCTGGATGTCGACGAGCACCGGCGCCCCGGCGGGGAGCCGGATCCCGGCGAGGTCGAGCTCCACGGTGGTGAACCGCCACAGCGTGAACGGCGCGGGCGGATGGTCCTTGAGCGTTTCGCGGACGAGATCGTTCACGGATGCCTTGTCCCCGTTCAGAAGCCGCGAGATCAGGAAGCCGATCGAGGCGTCGGTGGTCAGCTGCCCGGCGAAGATCAACGCGAACAGGTGATACCGCAGGTCCTTTTCGGACGTTCCGGCCGGGAGGCTGTCGCGTAGTTCCGTCGCGAGCCCGTTGCGGTTCGGCGTCAGCCCCGCGGCGGCGAGGTCCGCGATCGCGGCGATGGCCTTGCCCTGGGCACCCGGTTCGGGGTCCGACATGCGGCGGCAGGCGTCCACGGCGGCGTCGAGCAGCTGGAGCGGGATGCCGAGCAGATCGAGCAACACGGTGAGCGGGAAACGGGTGGAGAACCCGTCCATGAGGTCGACGGTCTCGCCGCCGAGGTCGGTCAGCAGAGCCCGCGCGATCCCGTGGATCCGGTCCGCCTGCGCCTGGATCCGTTTGGCGCTCAGCAGCGGGGCGTGCGCTCGCCGCAAACGGGTGTGTTCGGGCCCGTCCAGCGTGGTGAGGGACGGCTGTTCGGCGGCGGTCTGTTCGAGCGCCGTCCAGCCCGCGGGGGCCAGCGCCGGATCCTTGGCGATGCGGGGATCGGAGAGGACTTCGCGGGCCAGCTTCTCCTCGGTGACGATCCACGCGCTTCCGCCCTCGGGGGCGGCCACTTCGACCAGGGGGCCGGCGGCTCGCAGCGCGGGACGGACAGGGTCGGGTTCGGTGATGCCGCGGGTCGACGCGGCGAACGGATCGGGGAGCACAGGAACTCCTTCATGAGAAAGTAGCTTCACCATGAAGGTATATTTGTGGCCGGTAGGTTGTCAAAGCACGGAACCGAGGAGGGGCGATGGCGGACGATGTCGCGGCGCGGAGCGCGTCGCTCCTGGACGGCCTCCGGAGTTTCGGGGCGAACTACACCGAGTTCACCCGGCGGTTCGCGGACTGGCTCGGCCTCCACGCCACCGACGCCGCCGCGCTGGTGGAGATCCTCTACGCCGAAGACACCGGCTCGCCGCTGTCCCCGGCCCGGCTCGGCGAACGCATCGCCCTGACCTCCGGCGCGACCACGAATCTGCTGAACCGGCTGGAGAACCTCGGCTATGTGGTGCGGACCAGGGAGAACACCGACCGCCGGGTGGTGACCCTGCGCAGCGGCACCGACATCCAGGCGCCCGCGCGGGAGTTCTTCGGCCCGTTCAGTGCCGGGTTGGCGGCTCTCGTGGCGGAGTACCCGCCGGAAGAGATCGAACGCTTCGAGGGCTTCCTCCGCCAGCTGAAGTCCACAATGGACGACGTGCTCGAAGAACAGGCCTGACCGGCGGACCAGTCCGATCCGCTCTCGGCACCGAATCCCTCCCGGACGCCCTGGCAACCGCGTAGCCGGGCGTCGGGTGAGGTGGAGGCAGCTTGATGGTCGAGGGTGTGCGGACGAGTCCGCGCGGAAGCGGCGGCACCGGAACGGAGCCCGCCGAGACGAGTTTGATGCAACGGGTCGCGGCCGGCGACGAACAGGCGTTCGCCGACCTGTACGAGGTCGTGGCGGGACCGGTGTGGGGTGTGGTGAACAGGGTCGTGCGCAACGGCACGTTCGCCGAGGAGGTCACCCAAGAGGTCCTGGTGGAGGTGTGGCGGACGGCGGCGCGGTTCAAACCGGGCAAGGGGAGCACGCTGGCCTGGGTGCTCACCATCGCGCACCGGCGGGCGGTGGACAGGGTGCGGTCGCATCAGGCCGCGCTCGACCGGGACGACCGCGCGGGCAGGCTCGATTTCAGGCGCCCCTTCGACGAGGTCGCCGAGTCGACGATCACCAACCTGGAGCAGCAGCGGGTGCGACAGTGCCTGTCCGCGCTGACCGACCTGCAACGCGAATCGGTGGTGCTGGCCTACTACAACGGCTACACGTACCCGGAGGTCGCGGAGGTGCTCGACACCGCGCCCGGCACGGTGAAGACCCGCATCCGCGACGGCCTGATCCGGCTGCGCGACTGCCTGGGGGTGGGGCAATGACCGCCGAGCTGCACACGTTGACCGGGGCGTACGCCCTGGACGCCGTCCCGGCGGAAGAGGCTGCGGCGTTCGAACGGCACCTGCGGGGTTGTCCCGCGTGCGGCCAGGAAGTCCGGGAGCTCCGGGAGACCGCCGCGCGGCTCGGAAGGGCGCTGGCCACCGTGCCACCGCCGACGCTGCGGGAAGCGACGCTCACGCGGGTCGCCCACACCCGTCAGTGGCCGCCCTCGCTCGCGCGTCGCGGCGGGGTCGTGAAGACCCGGGTCGCCCTTTGGGGCGCTGCGGCGGCCGCCGTCGGAGCGCTGGTGTTCGGCTTGGTCACCACGACCACCGACCCGGGAGCCGACCCCGCGCAACAGCAGCTGGCGTCCGTCAACGCCGTGCTCACCGCGCCGGACGCCTCGACGGTCAAGGGTGCCGAACCCGGGACGACCACGGTCGTGACCTCGCGGAGCCAGGGCAAGATCGTGGTACTGGCCGGTGAACTCCCGCCGTTGGCGGCGGGCAAGGCGTATCAGGTGTGGCTCATCGGGGCGAGCGGGGTGCATTCCGCCGGTCTGCTGGCGCCGGACGGTCCACATCGGACTCGGCCGGTGCTCGCGGAGCTGCCGGGCGGGATCGACCGGGTCGGTATCACCGCGGAACCGGCCGGAGGTTCGCCCGCGCCGACGGTTCCGGCGGTCGTCATGGTGAATCTGTCCTAGCACCGGTCAGCCGCTCGCAGGCCTGCCAGAGTTCCTGGCGCTGCGCGGCGGTTTCCCGGGTCTTGCCGAGGTAGTGGGTCGGGCGCTGGACGCGGTCGTGCCAGAACATGCCGTTGTACCGGCCGGGTTCCTCGGCGGCGGCGAGCCAGACGAACGTGTCCGCGCCCTGCTCCGGGTTGCGCAGGAGCGGGCCCGTCAGCTTCCGGAACGTCGGCAGGAAGGTCGCGACCCCGGGCGTGTCGGCCCAGCCGGGATGGGCGCTGTGCACGGTGACGCCGGAACCGTCCAGCCGGTCCGCCCAGAGTTCGGCGAGCACCACCTGCATCCGTTTGGTGCGGGCGTAGCCGGCGGCCGGTTTGTACTCGTCACGGCGGTACTGCAGGTCGTCGGCACGCAGTGGCTGGCCGTACATGCCGCCGGAGCTGACCCAGATCACCCTCGCGCCGTCGGCGAGCTTCGGCCGGAGCGACGCGGTCAGCAGATGGGGGCCGAGTACATGCGTGGCCAGCATGAGTTCGTTGCCCTCGGCCGTTTCCGTGCGTTCGGCGGGCATGACCCCGGCGTTGTGCACGAGGACGTCGACCTCGCCGTCGAGATTCTTGGCGTAGTCGCGCACGGAGGAGATCAGGCTGACGTCGCAGTGGTCGGCGATGATCCGCGAACCGGGGACGGCGCGCTCGATCTCGGCGCGGGCGGCGTCACCGTCGCCGCGGATCGCGATGCGCACGGTCGCGCCCAGTTTCGCCAGGCCGATGGCCGTCGCCTTGCCCAGGCCCGCTTTCGCGCCGGTCACCACGGCGACCTTGCCCGCGAGCGCGTCCGGCGCGGGGTCCTCCGGCCACCAGGTCCGGCGCAGGAGGTAGCCGATGTTGCCGTACCCGAGCAGGGTCCGGTCGAGCACGGTGTCGGCGGCGCGGGTCACGGTGGACATGCGGATGCTCCTCCTCGGTCGTGGTACGCGACTTCCCGGCGAGGCCGCCGCGGAAACCTTTTACCGGATGCGGGGCCCGGCCTTCGCGGAAAAGCGGAACTCGATGGTCATCGGAAGCTCGTCGAGATCCAGTGCCTGACGCAGCCTCGGCAAGCCCTCCTCGGTGATCCGTTCACGGATCGCGGCCAGATCACCGTCCTGTTCGGCGCTCAGCACCACGGCCAGCACCGGCGCGTCCTGGGTGCCGCCGAGCGTGGCGTGCGCCGCGTGGACGCCGGAATAGGTCGCGACCTCCGCCGTGAAGGGGTCCACCGCGGTGCTCGCGGCCAGCGCGGTCCGGCCGGTGTCCTGCTCGAAGCGCCAGGTGTGGGATTTGGGTTTGCGGACGGGCTGCGCGATGAGCCAGCGCAGAGCCAGCAGCCCGAGGAGCACGGCGCCCCCGGCGACGGCGTACCAGACCCACGCGGGCGGCATGGCGGTGCCGGGGACGAGCGTGGTGCCGGGATCCAGCACTGGGATGCGGCCGAAATGGGTGCCGACGGCGAATCCGCCACCGGCGATCAGCACGAGCCCGGTCAGCACCAGCAGGGTGCGGTTCAGCCGGGCGGGACGGTTGAGGTCGGTCATGACGCGCTCCTCGTGGCCTTGACCCGGACCCGCACGGCGGGAACGGCGGCGGGGCCGATCTGGGCGAGACGGTGCTCGATGGCGGCGCGGACGGCGTCGGCGAGCCCGGCGGTGTTCGTCCGCCCGGTGGTCACCACCGAGACGATCGCGCGCCGCTTCACCTTGAGCTTCGCCGCCGAGACACCGTCCACAGTGGATGCGGCGGTGCGCAGGGTCGATCGGTAGCTGCGGCGGGAGGCGCCTGAATCCGTGCCGCCTTCGAGCGGCAGCACGGTCGGCTTCCCCGGGACGACCGCGCTCACGAGGAGCAGCAGACCGAGGAGCGCGACCACGCCGCCGGCGATCGCCGGAAGGGGATCACTCCATCGGAGATCGTGCAGCGCGGACGCGATGGCGTCGTAGCCGATCCACGGTTTCTCCCCGATGATCGTCTGGACCGCGACGACGGCGGCCAGGACACAGCCGGCGAGCACCACGAGGGCGACCAGCACGGCCGGGACGCTGCGGCGTGGGCGCCGTTTCATCGGACCCTCCTCGTCTCGGTCTCCTCGGAATGCAGGGCGGTGACGGTGATGTCGACCCGCGTGACGGTCAGGCCCGAGAGCCCGCCGACGCGGCTGATCAGATGCTCGCGCACGGCCTCGGTGGTGGCGCGCACCGAAAGCGGGTACTTCACCGAAAGCCGGACGTCCAAAGTGGTCGTCGAACCGGTGACGTGCGCGCTCACCTTGGCGCCCTGGTCGAGGTCTTCGCCGCCGACCGCGATCCCGAGCACCCGGGAGGCCGCGCCGCCGACGCCGTCGACCTCGGTGATCGCCCGCGCGGCGATCCGTTCGACGGCGCCGTCGGCCACGGTCAGCCCGCCGCGCCCGTCCGTTCCGGGCGCGGCGGCGGTCATCGTCGTCATGGCGATCAGCCCCTGTCGCGGCCCGCCAGGGCCGAAAGGTCGAGCTTGCCGTCGAGGAACCTGCCGACCAGCAGGCCGAGCGCGGCGAGCACGAGCACGACGAGGAAGGCGCCGAAGCCGCCGAACGCGCCGGCCACGCCGAGCACGAGACCGGTCAACAGGCCGAGTTGGGTGGCGTTCATGAACGTTCTCCTTGCTGTCTGGCGCGGACCGGCGCCGATGGTCACTGGACGCGGCCGGACTCGGTGCTCTCGTCGGCGTCGTCGTCGCCCGGGATGTGCACGTCGGACACGTTGATGTTGACCTCGACGACCTCGAGCCCGGTCATCTGCTCGACCGCGCCGATCACGTTGCGGCGCACCGACTTCGCCAGATCAGCGATCGCGACGCCGTATTCGACGACGATCTGCAGGTCGACCGCGGCCTGGCGCTCGCCGACCTCGACGGAGACGCCCTGCCCGGCGGACGCGGTGGCACCCGGGATGCGCTCACGCAGCGCGTTGAACGCCCGCACGGCGCCGCCGCCCAGCGCGTGGACACCGGTGATCTCCCGGGTCGCGAGGCCCGCGACCTTCTGGACGACGGTGTCGGCGATCGTGGTCACGCCCTGGGTGGAGACGAGCGCGCTGTTCTCGGCCGGGGCGGTGGAGTTCGAGTTCGGCTTGGCGGTGGTGGCGGTGTTCGTCATCGCGATCTCCTCAATTCGGATTCCGTTGCCTGCGGTGGAAGTTCTTCGCTTCCACACTCAATAGACCCAGCCGCGCGAAGATCGTCACGACCCGATCGTGTGGTCTGGATCTCATCGCTCGTGGGTATGTCTTTCGGCCTAGTCCCCGCGGCCGACACCGCCGCCCCTTTTCATCCCGTCGAGGGTCGTGCGCACGGCGGGCCGCGGGGTTGGATCGTCCGGTGTCCCGAAGGCAGGAGTTACGAGTGAGCTGGAAATGCGTGATGCTGTCGATCGCGCTCGTCGCCGGATGTACCACATCGCAAGGAACTCCGGCTCCGGTGACCAAAGTGGACGAACCGGAGCGCGAGGCGGCGCTGACGTCGTTCTACCGGCAGACCCTGGACTGGCGCCCCTGCGAAGCCCTGCAGTGCGCGAAGCTGACCGTGCCCGTGGACTACCGGCGGCCGGACGGGCCGAAGTTCACGCTGCCGGTGATCAAGGCCGCGGCGACCCGGCCGGGGGAGCGGATCGGCACGCTCGTCGCCGGTGCGGGCGGCCCCGGGCAGTCCGGCGTCGCCATGGTGAAGGACATCGCGGGCACCTGGCCCGCCCCGGTCCGGGCCAGGTTCGATCTGGTCGGCTTCGATCCGCGGGGGATCGGCGGCAGCGAACCGCGGCTCCGCTGCGACACCGAGGGAGAGCCCGCTTCGAAGGCTCCCGAAGGCCTGCCGCTGATCGGCGCCGAGGTTCCGAGCACCCGGCAGTACGCCGAGGCGTGCCTCAAGAACACCGGGGAGAACGTGCTGCGGCACCTGGGCACCGACGACGTCGTCAGCGACCTCGACGTCCTTCGGGTGGTCACCGGCCAGGAGAAACTGACCTACCTCGGCTACTCCTACGGCACACGGATCGGCCAGCTGTACGCCGACCGGTTCCCGAAGAAGGTCCGCGCCATGGTGCTCGACGGCGTCGACAACACCTATCTCGATTGGCGGGCCGACACCGTCGAGCAGGCGAAGGGCGTGGAAGACACCCTGCTGACCTACGCGAAGCAATGTGCCACGAGGACCGGCAAACCGTGCCCCGGCCAGGACGAGACCGAAATCCTCGCCACCGTGGACCGAGTGCTGGCCAAAGCGGACAAAGCGGGTGACGGGAGCGCTCTTCGTTCGGAGATCTCCGCGAAACTCACCTTTCCGGCGGACTGGGCGGAGCTGTCGGAAATCATCCTCGGCGCCGACGCTCCCTCGGACGGCTCGTCGGACGAGCCCGCCGACGAGCCGGAGACCTCGACCGACACGACCGACGCGCTCACCGTCGTCAACTGCCTGGACCGGACCCATCCCACCGATTTGGCGGCGTACGAGGACGCTGCGCGAGAGCTTCGCCGCGTTTCCCGGCTCTCGTCCGGTACGGAAGCGCTCGGCTGCGCCTTCCTGCCCACCGGTGCCGCTCCGTCCAGGACGATCCGGGCGGACGGCGCGCCGCCCATCCTGCTCGTCGGGACCACGAAGGACGCCGCGACACCCTATGGCTGGGCGCGGCGGCTGCCGGAAAGCCTCAAATCCGCGGTGCTTCTGTCCAATGAGGACGTCGGGCACGCCGTCTTCGGCGGCGGATCGTCCTGTGTGGACGATGCGGTCAGCCGGTACCTGGTCGATTCGACGATTCCCGCCGCCCCGGCCCGCTGTACCGGCGGTCCCGTGTGATGCTGGGAGCGTGAAAATGCTCGACCGGCGGCTCGGCGCGGTGCTCGCCGAGGTACTCCTGGCCGGATTCGTCGCGGGCGTGACCGTCTTCCTCGCCGATCTGCTGCCCGCATGGGGCTGGCCGGAGGTGTTCTCGCCGTCGGTGCCGGTGCTGACCGCCGTGATCGCCTGCGCCGTCGTGCTGGTGCTGCTGCGCCGCCGGTTCACGGTGTCCGCGCTGCTCGCCGCGACCGTGCTGTTCGGGCTGTTCCCCGCGACCGGCGTCGCGCTCGCGGTCGTCGCGCATACGGCGGGGGCCCGGGGGCGGCGGTGGCCGCTGTTCGGTCTCACCGCGCTGCTGCCTGCCGCGGTCGTGCTGCTCACCCAGCCCGCGTTCCGCTGGCAGTACGTCCTCGTGGTGATCGCCGTTTCGACGGTCTCGTGTCTCGTCCTGCCCGCGCTGGCCGGGGCGATGCAGGCGCAGCAGGCGAGACTGGTGGTGGCGCTGCGCGACCGCGCCCGCCTGGAGGAACGGTCGCGGCTCGCCGAGGAGATGCACGACCAGCTCGGGCACCGGCTCAGCCTCATCACGATGTTCTCCGGCGCGCTGGAGGTCGCCGCCGAGGGCAAGGATCCCGAGTTGCGGCAGGCGGCCGGGCATGTCCGGTCGACGGCCAAACTCGCGCTCGAAGAACTGCGGGAGTCGCTCGGCATCCTGCGGCCGGGCGGGGAACCGGCCGAACCCGCCGAAGCCACCGACGCCGCCGGTACGAAGGCCGATATCGAGGGCCTGGTGTCGTCGTCGCGCGATGCCGGCCTCGAAGTGGCGTTCGACTGGCGAGGCTCCGACCTCGGCGGCGTCCGCCCACCGGTCCGCCGGGCCGTGCACCGCTTGGTGCGCGAGGCGCTGACCAACGTGCACAAACACGCCGCCGGGGCGTCGGTGACCGTCGTCGTCGACCATGGCGACGACCTGGTGAAGGTCGTGGTGCGCAACAGCGCCGAGCAGGTGGCGGCGGAGCGGCTGCCCGGCACCGGGCGCGGGCTGGGCGGCCTGCGTGAACGGGTCCGTCTCCTCGGCGGGACGTTCACCGCCGGGCCGGATCCGGAAGGCGGCTTCGCCGTCACGGCCGGCCTGCCGAAACGGGCGAACGCACCACTCGCGGAAGAGACGGGCGAAGAGCGGCCGGGCCGCATCCAGTCCGGTCTGCTGCTGACGACCGGTCTGGCCGCCGTCGCCGCGCTGCTGCTGACCACGCTCGCCTTCGTGCCGCCGCTCACCCCCGCCGACCACGAGGATCCGCTGGCCAGCGTGAAGATCGGGATGACGCCGGAGGAGGTCGAGGCGTGGTTCGGCCCGAACGAACCCGCCGCGCACGCCGCCGCGGAGGGCCACGAGCCGCCGATACCCGGTGACAGCTACTGCGTGTACGTCGCGGCCGCCGATCCGCCCGACGCGGAAACCGCCGCGATCTTCCGGTTCTGCTTCGGCGACCGGGGGTTGGTGGAGAAGACCTGGTTCGAGGTCCCCGTACCGGAGGAGGCGCCATGATCCGGGTCCTGCTCGCCGACGACGAACCGCTGCTCCGTGCGGGCGCGCGGCTCCTGCTGAAGCAGGCGGGCGACATCGACGTCGTGGCCGAGGCCTCGGACGGCGCGGAGGCGATCGACATCGTCCGGCGGATGCCCGTGGACGTCGCGCTGATGGACATCCGGATGCCCGGGACGGACGGGCTCGCCGCGGTCGAGGAGATCGCGCGTGAGGTGCGGGTCATCATGCTCACCACGTTCGGGGACGAGGCCTACGTGGCCCGCGCCCTGCGCGCGGGAGCGGCCGGGTTCCTGCTCAAGGACACCGATCCGGCGCAGCTCATCCAGGCCGTGCGGTCCGCGGCCGCCGGCGAGGCGGTGCTGTCACCGCGGATCGCGAAGCAGGTCATCGACCGGTTCCGCGACGCCGACGCGGCGGACGCCGACAACGCCGCACGGGCCAGGCGGCGGATCGAGGCGCTGACCGCGAGGGAACTCGACGTCCTGGTTCGGGTGGGGCGCGGCCTGGGCAACGCGGAGATCGCGGGGGAGCTGCGGCTATCGAACGGCACGGTGAAGATCCACGTCAGCCGCATCCTCGCCAAGCTGGGCTGCGCGAACCGCGTCCAGGCCGCGATCCTCGCGCACGATGCGGGCATTCTGCGTGGTTGAACGAGCCTCCGATCTCTGTTAGGAAAGGTTCCTAACTAACTGGAGGCGATGTGCGCGGACGTGGTCTTGCGGCGGCGACGGTTCTGGTGGTCCTGTGCGGTGGCTCGGCCGCCGTCGCGGACACGACGACGGCGGGGTCCGGCGCGCGGTCGGCGCGCAACATCATCTACATCCAGGGCGACGGCCTCGGCCTCGGTCAGCGGGATCTGCTCCGGCTGGCGCTCAAGGGCAAGAACGGCAGGCTCGCGATGGACGGGCTCACGGCCACCGGGCTCGTGCGGACGGCTTCGGACGATCCCGACGAGATCGTCACCGACTCCGCCGCGGCGGCCACCGCCCTCGCGACCGGGCACAAGACACGCAACGGCGCGGTCGGGGTGGACGGTCATGGGCGCCCGCTGGAGACGATTCTCGAACGGGCGAAGCGGGCGGGGAAGTCGACCGGCCTGGTCACCACCGCGCAGGTGACGGGCGCGTCGCCGGCGGCGTTCGCGGCGCACGTGCCCAGCCGGGACTCGCAGAGCGACATCGCGAAGCAGTACATCGAGAACAGCCGTCCGGATGTCCTGCTCGGCGGCGGTGAGGACTGGTGGTATCCCCAGGGGAATCCCGGGCTCTGGCCGGACAAGCCGGGGGAGGAGAGCCGCAGTCCCTACGGCAACCTGGTCGAACGCGCGCAGCGGACCGGCTACACCTACGTGCGCGACGGCGACGAACTGCGGACCACGCGGGC
The DNA here is from genome assembly GCF_001905755.1 of Amycolatopsis sp. CB00013. NCBI lineage: Bacteria > Bacillati > Actinomycetota > Actinomycetes > Pseudonocardiales > Pseudonocardiaceae > Amycolatopsis > Amycolatopsis sp. CB00013. Next base: position 246,405 of record NZ_LIWC01000007.1, read on the forward strand.
GAACCGGATCCTCGGCCTGTTCGCGAACGAGGACATGGTCGACTACGGCCCCGACGGCGTCGGGAAGTACGCGCCGCGGGTGCCGCTCCAGCAGATGGCGCGCAAGGCGCTGGACACCCTCTCGAAGAATCCGCGCGGCTTCTTCCTCTTCCTGGAGGAAGAGGGGACCGACGGCATGTCGCACGAGAACAACGCGCACGGCGTGATCGACGCGGGCCGGTCGCTCGACGCCACCGTCGCCGAGGTCCTGCGGTTCGTCCGCACGCACCCCGACACGCTGGTGATCATCGGTGGCGACCACGAAACGGGCGGGTTGAGCATCGAGAACTACGACGCGTCCGACACCGACCCTGACCAGGACGGTCCTTTCGACGTACCGGGTTCGAAGCTTCGGTTCACTGTGGACTGGACGACGCACGACCACACCGGCGCCGACACCCCGGTCACCGCCGAAGGCCCCGGCTCCGCCCGTCTGGGTGGCACCGTCGAGAACACCGACGTCTACTGGGTGATGCGGCTGGCGAGCGGCCTCTGAACACGATGTGCGCTTCGGTTACGGTTTTCCCATGGACCTTGTGCGCCGCATCGACCGCGCCGCGGGTGAATTCTTGCTGTTCGCCCTGACGCCACCGCGTTTGGCGACCGCTCGCGAACGCGTTCAAGAGATCGCCGACGCCACCATGGCTCGCTTGCGCCCGCTGGATCTCGACGGCCTGATCCTCTACGACATCGACGACGAAGCGGCCAGGAACCCTGCGCAGCGCCCGTTCCCGTTCTCGCCGACCCTCGACCCCGCGAACTATCTCGCGGACAACTTCACGAGCTGGCAGACCCCGGTCATCGTCTACCGAGCGGTCGGAAAATACGCGCCGTCGGAGCTGCGGACATGGTTGGCGGCCCAGGACCCGGCGCGCGTGATGACGGTTCTCGTCGGCGCCTCGTCCAGCAAGATCGACACCATGACCTCACTCGCCGATGCCCAGGCACTGCGGCGCGACGTCAACCCCGGTTTGCCGCTCGGCGGCGTCGCGATTCCGGAGCGGCACAGCCGCCGGGACGACGAACATCTGCGACTGCTGGCGAAGCAGGACGCCGGTTGCCGATTCTTCGTGACCCAGGTGGTTTACGACGTCAACGCGGCGAAGAACCTCGTCTCCGACTACCACTACGAATGCGTCGCGCGCGGACGAACACCCGTGCCGGTCGTCTTCACCTTCTCGGTCTGCGGATCGTTGAAGACACTCGACTTCCTGCAGTGGCTGGGCGTCGACGTGCCACGGTGGATGGAGAACGACCTCAAGCACGCGGCCGACACCCTCGAAGCGTCCTATCAGCTGGCCCTCGCCGCGGCTACCGAACTGATGGCCTACTGCCGCGGCCTTGGTGTTCCGTTCGGTATCAACGTCGAAAGCGTGTCGATCAGGCGGGAAGAGATCGAGGCGTCCGTGCGGCTGGCCGAACAACTCCGGACGGAGATCAAGGGCTGAGTCCCGAGGTCCTGCGAGTGCCCCTGGCCGGCATCGGGAACGCTACGAGGCGAAGACGCCGAACTCCCAGAAGGAGAAGCAGTAGCGGGTGGCTCGCTTGACGCCGACGAAGCGCACCCAGCGCGTGGTGACCGGCTCGAACCGTGCGGTGTCGATGCCGCCGTCTCCGGCGGTGGTCGACCAGGCCGTCTGCCAGGTGCCGCTTGCTTCACTCCATGCCTCGATACGATACTCGGACGCGTATGCCGCCTCCCAGTCGATGGTCACCCGGCCGACATTCCGCTCGGAGCCGAGATCGACGTAGTACCACTGCCCGTCGTTCCAGGAGCTGGACCACCGGGTGGAACGGTCGCCGTCGACGGCGCGCGATGGTGACAGGTTCACGAACGGGTTCCACTCCGTCGAACTGGCCGTGGCCGGCTTCGCGTGGGCGAGGTCGGTGCCGAGACGATGCGCGGTGGTGGCCTCCCAAGTCTTCAGGTACGACTCCGCTCCTTTCGCGAGGTCGTCGATGACAGCCTGCCCGCCGACCATGCGGACGTCCTCGATCCAGTCCGGGATCAGACCGTAGTGCGCGGCGCCGTCGACGTTGACGTCCCAGACCCGTTCGCCGGTCTTCTGCCGGTCCATCGTCGTGGCGCCGTCGAAGGTGCGATACGGGTAGACCACCGGGTTGCTCGCGCCGGTGCGCGGCGCGGGCCAGCCGCCGACACCGTTCATGTCGGCACCGAAGCCGTAGCCGACCTTGTACTGGTCGCGCAGGGCCTTGTTACGCCGCCACTCGTTGACGAAGCTCTCCGAGCCGTTGTCGTAGCCGGTGATGAATCCGCCCAGTTTGTACACCCGCTCGGACCAGCCCGCGTCCATCCAGCTGTGTGTGGACAGCACGCCCGGGTAGTTCTCCGCTTCGAGGATGTCCAGGGTGCGCGCGGCCGCCTTGACGCTCATATGGTCGAGCTCGACCATCATGTTCCGTTCCATCATGCGGCGCAGGGCGTGTTCGCCGAGGCGGGTGAGCCCTCGGGTGTTGCAGCGCTTGGCCGGGTCGCTGCCCGCGATCGGGTTGTCCTGCTGCGGACCCGGGCACACCTCGGTCGTCCACGTGGTGGCGCAGCAGGAGAACTGACCGGCCTGGAGGATCTGGCCGGTGGTTCCCGAGTCGAAGCGCACGCCGCACAGGCCGTTGTCGAACTTGTGGCACAGGAACATGCTGCGCACGCCGAGCGAGTACAGCTCGTTGATCCCGGCGTCGATCTGCGCGGCGGAGCACTGCGCGACGTCCATGATCATCTTGCAGCCGAAGGGTTCCGAGGTCTCCACCCCGAGGATGATCGCCAGCTTGCCGTCCATCACCACTTGGCGGGCCTGCTCCGGGCTGGTGACGATCCGGAAGAAGCCCTTGCCGGGGCCGCCGTAGATGCCGTCGATGTAGTCCTGCATCTCCCAGGACTTGCGTGCTTGGAGCCGGATGGCGTCCATCTCGTCGCAGCCGCGGTCCTTGGGCATGATCGGCAAGGCGCACAGGACGCCGTTGGAGACCAGGTCGTTGACCATGATGCGCAGCCCGCCGCGCCACGCCCGCTCGATCCAGGCGTAGTAGTTCTGCTGATGCGTCAGCGACTTGTGGGTCGGCCATTCCTTGAAGGACGGCCAGCCGACCGGGTCGTGGTGCCCGTCCGGATCGGCCGTGAGGTTCTCGAAGGTGGCGCCCCTGCCGTCGGGGTAGTGCTCGGGGCAGTCCTTCAGCGCGTCGGCGACGCCCGCGGGCGAGAACGGTTTGCCGCAGATCAGCCTGCCGCCGAAGCCCTCGTTGGCGAGTATGTGGTTGTGGCCGTCGACGAAGCCGCGGACCTCCCCGCCTTGAGCGCCGGTGAACGGGGCGCCGGTCGCGCCGATCTCGCTGTCCGGACTGGGCCGGTTCGGCGGCTCCCACCAGTTCGACGCGGCCGACGACGTCGGCGTGACGCCGACGACGAGCGCGATGGCGGCCAGCGCGGCCATCGCGAGTGACAGGACCCTGCGAAGCCGTCTCATCGAGAACCTCCTGTGCGCGCCCCACGGTGGGAGTCCATCGGGATGATGGTGACGGCAGACACAATGTGAGTCAAGTTCATGTTTTTCTCGCGCCGCGACGCGGCCGGGTGTCGCGGCCGCGATCGTCGGGGCGAGCAGGCCGAGTACCGGAATTGGGTGGTGTCGCCTGGGGGTGAAGGTCGGGGACAAGCCTGCGGGGTATGCGCCCGGAGTGCGGAACTGGTGAGGTGTCTTGGCGTGTTGCCGTTTTCCGGCAACCGTCCAAAGCGGTCACGTCGCGAAGTCGGCCACGCGAGCCCCGTCGCCATTTCCCGGCAACGAGCCCCCAAGTCCACCCAGGAACCCCCAGAGTTCTTCCGCCTTCCCGTCCCGTTCGCCCGAGATGATGCTGATCGCGTTGACTCCGAGCCCGGGTCACCTGATCTGAAAGTCCGAAGTGGACTGTCAGCGTCGGGAGGCTAGACATCCTGCCGCGCTTGAAATCGACTCCGGCGAGTGGTGTTCGGTCCGCACCCGGCGGAACATCGAACAAGTCGTGATGACGGCGACAGCGACGGAGCCAAGTGATTCGACGTCGCTGATCGTTCGTGGGACTGGACTGTCAGCGTCGGTTCGAGGCTTGGAGGGCTTCGTCGACGGTGTGGTAGAGCCTCAGCACGATGTCTAGTCCGGTGATTTCGATGGGCCGGATCACGGGGCTGTTGGAGTCCACGGCGATGCGAAGTGATTTTCCTTGTTCTTTCGCGTACGCGTCGGTGGTGATCAGCGTGGCAAGGCCGGCGGAGTCGAGGAAGTCCACTGTGGTCAGATCCAGAACACAGGTACCGGCGGTGTCGTCGATCGCGGACATGACCGCCGTGCGCAATGCCGGCGCGGCCTCGGTGTCGACCTCACCGGTCACCGCGACCACGACGCCCCCGCTCACGACGCGGCGGACGATGTCCAAGTCGGGTGGTGGCGGTTCGGCCTGGGACGGGTGACTCACGAGGATCGACGGTACCGGACCGGCGATGCCACGAGATGCGACGCCGGTCCGGATTTCGCCCGTTCCGCGGCGCACGGCTAGTCCTCGCCGTGCCAGGTGCGTGCCGTCGACAAGTGCGGCGCGTGACCGCTGTTTCCCCCGCGGTGCAACGCGAGTTCGACCCACACGGTTTTGTGGTCGGCGAAGTTCTGCACGCCCCAGGTGGAGGAGAGCCGGTCGATCAGCAGCAAGCCACGCCCGCCGGAACCGTCCGGGGTCCGCCTCTGCGGCTGACGCGGCGATGCGTCGTCGACCTCGATCCGCACGTACCGGCCCTGATGCGTGAGTCCGAGACGGCAGACGCGGGGCGCGTCACCGTGCCGGTGGGCGTTGCTGATCAGTTCGTCCGCCACCAGAACCGCATCGTCCACGGCGAGTCCCCGGTAGCGGCACAGCATCCGCCGGACGCCATGGCGGACGTCCCTGGTAGCGGTCGTGTCCAGATCGAAGATCACGTCGCCCGGATTCGGCTCGTTGCGCTCAGTTGTCCCCGGCTGCGTCGACATCCGTCCCACCGCCTCGTTCTAGACTTCTGATCGGAAACATCGCGCACTGAATCCAGTACCCCGAGGCGAGCAAAGGCAAACTCCAAGGGGCGGCGCGTCACCTTCATCCGCGGGCTCGGCTCAGGAGCTACGGTGCCGGCTTGCGTCTGATCGCGATGACGACGGTGTCGTCGGCGTGCAGGACGATGTCGTGCATCTCGGCGGCGAGAGCACCGGGGATGGTCGCCGTGGATTCTCCGGCGTGGCGGCGTGCCGCGGCCAGCAGCCGGCCTTCGCCTTCCTGATGGTTCTTGCGGCTTTCGGTCAAGCCGTCGGTGTACAGGAGGAGCAGGTCGCCCGCGGCGAGGGTGCGGCCGACCAGGCTTCCGTTGCCAGGGTCGGGAAATCCGATACCTCTCCCGACGATGGAAGGCACCAGGAGTTCGGTGTCGCCCGCGGCGGTGACGAGGACCGGGCGCGGATGGCTGCCGTTGGCGACGGTGACGTCGCCGGTCGCCGGGTCGAGCCGGGCGAGCAGCACGGTCGCCATCAGGCCGGGCTCGATGGTCGCCAAAGTGCCGGCGGCGCGGGCGATCAGGTCGTGGAGGGGATGGCCTTCCAGCGCCAGTGTGCGGATGGCGTGGGTGACGGTCAGTGCGTGCCGGGTCGAGGTGACGCCGTGGCCGACGGCGTCGACGAGGGTGATGTGCACGGTCCCGTCGGGCAGCACGAACCAGTCGTAGAGATCGCCGCCGGTCGGGGAATCCGGTTCGCTGGGCGCGTAGTGCACGGCCAGGTCGAAAGCGTCCACGTGTGGTGGCGGCGGGCGCAGCGCGTCTTCGAGTTCGCGGAAGATCACCGCGTGGGCCTGCCGGAGTCGTTCGTCCCGTTCCTCGAGTTCGACGTACATGGCGAGCACGCCGCTGTTGGTTTCGGCGAGTTCGTGTTTGAGTTCGCGCTGCTCCTGGGTGAGGGTGTCGGCGCGGGCGATGAGCGCGAGCATTTCCTCGCGGGTGGCCAGTTCGTCGTCGACGGGAACCGTCGCCGCGTCGTGGACGGCGGGGAGGTGCCAGGTGAGGACCGCGCTGTCGCCGGCGTCGGGCAGCAGAGGCAGGGCGTTGCGGTGGTCCTGGCCGACCAGACCGGGCAACCGGAGGGTGACGGCCAGCCTGCCGTTGCCCGCGTGGGTCGACAGCTCGGGCGGGTGCTCCGCTCGCTCGGCGAGCAGGGTCACCGCGAGGACCAGTTTGGCGCGGTCGTCGGTGGTGACCCCCGCGGCGGCGCAGGCTTCGCGAAGGCGATGGCGTAGCCGGGCGATGGGGGAGTACGTCATGGCGTGCCCGTTCCGGAGCCGACCGCGATCAGGGTGGCGTCGTCGTGGGGGTCGCGGTGCCGGTGGGCGAGGTCGGCGGCGAGGAGTGCCGGGACCGGGAGCGGGCCGAGGGGTGCGGCGCCGCGCCAGCCGCTGCCGATTCCGTCGGTGTGCAGGACGAGGACGTGGTGTTCGGGCAGGTCCACGGTCCGGACGTGGGTGTCCGGCAGGGTGAAACCGACGATGCCGGGCATGCTGAGCAGCGGCCGGCTCTGTCCCGGCATCAGCACCATGCCGCCGATGTTCCCGACGCCGCAGAATTCGAGCAGGCCGCCGGAGATCCGGGCGAGCGCGACGGCCGCGCCGCGGGTCTGCCGCAGCGACCGGTGCATGGCGGTGAGGTGATCGCGGAGCGGGCGGCCCGGGTTGCGGCGGAAGACGTCGATCGCGGCCACCGCCGCGTCGCCCGCGGCGGGGCCGTGGCCGAGGCCGTCCACGACGGCGATGGTCCGGGCGCCGGGCAGATCGGCTAGCGCCAGGCCGTCGCCGCACCGGTCTTCGCCTTCGCACGCCAGGCGGACATGAGCGACAGCCGTGGCGTTCGTGCCGGTGATCAGCGTTCGTGCCGCCGCGGTGGTGCCAGAGCCTGCCGCCGACCGGATCCGGAACTCGGCGGCCAGCCTGCCGACGGCGCCGAGGCCCGTGCCGAGCGTCGCGGTCGTGCTGTGGCCGTCGATGCGCCAGTGGTCCAGATCGGCCATGCCCGGTCCGGAGTCCGCGGCGTAGATGTCCACGCCGTCTCCGGCGAGGGAGCGGTGGATGAAGACCGTGCCGTCGGTGGCGTGCTTGTCGATGTTGCCCGCCAGTTCGGAGGCGATGACGGCCGCGCGCTCGGTCAGTACCTCGGGCAGTCCCGTTTCCGCGGCGACCTCCCGGGCGACGCGCGCTGCCGTGTAGACCGCGCTGATGTGGTCGATGCGGATCTGGCGGGTGAGGTCCGCGACGGTGATGGTCATGGCTTCCAGCGCACGATCGTGACCGTGGTACCACGTCCGGGAGCGGCGTCGATGGTGAACTCGTCGACGAGGCGCCTGGTTCCGCCGAGGCCGTGCCCGAGACCGGCGCCGGTGCTGAACCCGTCGGCCATGGCCTGCTCGACGTCGGCGATTCCGGGGCCTTCGTCGCGCACGGTCAGCTTCAGGCCGACCCGGCCATTTCGTACGACGGTGATCGTCATCGAGCCCCCGCCACCATGGATGTAGGCGTTGCGGACCAGCTCACTGGCCGCGGTGACGATTTTCGTCTGGTCGACGATGGAGAAGCCCACCGCGACCGCGCAGGCCCGCACGGCGTGGCGGGCGGTGAGAAGGTCTTCCTCGGCGCGGACCGCGTGTTCGCGCGCGGGGATGTCGTGCCCGGAACCGGTGAGCTCGTCAGGAAGCATGAGGCGCCTCTTCGGCGGCCTCGGCGGGGCGGCGCCACCCCAGCAGTTCCATGGCCTGTTCGGCGTTGAGCGCGGTCTGGACGCCGGTGAGCCGCAGGCCGAGTTCGGACAGGGTGATCGCGACCGCGGGGCGCATGCCGGCGACGATCATCCGGGCCCCGAGCAGCCGTCCGGTGGCGGCCAGCTGCATCAGCACTCGGGCGACGAAGGAATCGATGATCTCCAGCCGGGAGATGTCGAGGATGACCCCGCGGATGCTTTCGTCGGAGATCCGGGTGGTGAGTTCGTCGGTGAACCGCAACGCGGTGGTGTCGTCCAGGTCGGACAGCAGCCCGCTGATCAGGATGTCGCCGAGCCGCAGGATCGGCAGGCCCGCGTCGGCCGTCATCCCGTCACCGCGGCGGTGCGGTCGCCGAGCAGCTCCAGCGCGGCGGCGAGGGCGTCGGCCAGCGAGCCGCGGGTCACGATGTGGGAGAGATCGATGCCGAGCTGGGTGACGGTCTGCGCGATAGACGGACGGACACCGCTGATCAGGCATTCGGCGCCCATGAGCCGTACCGCACTGACCGTCTGAAGCAGATGCTGCGCCACCGCGGTGTCCACTGTGGACACGCCGGTGATGTCGATGATCGCCACGCGGGCTTCGTGGGTTTGGATCGCCTCCAGCAGGCTGTTCATCACGACCTGGGTGCGGGCGCTGTCGAGGGTGCCGATCAGGGGGACGGCCAGCACTTGCCGCCACAGGCGCACCACCGGGGTGGACAGCTCCAGCATCTGCTGGTGCTGGCGGCGGATGATCTCCTCGCGCCCTTCGACGTACACCGAGAAGGTGAGCAGGCTCGCGGCGTCCAAGAGCTGGTTGACCAGCAGTGACACCTCATAGCGCAGCGCGGGGTCCCCGCTCCGGCGTTCGACCGCGGCCATGGTCGTGTGCTTCAGCGCGAGGATCGCCGTGGCCGTGAGGGCCGGCGCGGTACCCGCACGAGCGCGCCGTTCGGAAAGCCCGCGCAGGGCGGAGCGGACCGCCTGGTCGCGCTCGATGATCTGGCTCAGCGGCGTCCCGATGGCGAGTGCTTCACGGAGTGCTCCCAGTAGTTCGGTCGCCTCGCGCCGCAGCGCGGTCTCGTCGAGCCGGGCCGACGAGTCGGCCAGCTGCCATCGGACCCACTCGTCGACCAGCTCGTCTTGGTCTTCACCGAAGATCCGTGACAGCAGGTCTCGGACGGCGGAGTCGTCCGTCCTCAGCACTGAGGCCTCCCAGGGGCTCCGGGTCGCCGTCCGATATCCAGCAACCGTTGTCATATGACAATAGTTAGCCTACTGGAGAGAACCGGTTGCGCCATACCCGGACCTAGTCGCCTGCCGCGGCCTCACGGAATTCCCGGAGGCCCGTGGCGAGCGCCGCTCTGGTTTCGGGGGTGAGTTTCGCCAGTACGGCCTGCAGGCTTTCCCGTCGCCGGGCCCGCAGGTCCTGCAGATACGCGCGGCCACGGTCGCTGAGCCGCAGCGTGATTTCGCGGCGGCTGGCCGAACTGGGGAGCCGTTCGAGGAACCCGACGGCCTCCAGCCGGTCGCACAGGCGACTCACCAGCGGCGGGGTGGAGCCGAGGACGTCGGCGAGGGCGCGCAGGTTCAGGCCGTCGTGGTGATCGAGCGCCACGACCGCGCGTACCTGGGACGTCGACAGCGGACGCGGTGACGCCTCGCGAGCCCGCTCGAACATGATCTCGAGCAGCTCGGCCGTCTCGGTCACGGCCGCCGCCACCGTCTCGGTGCCGGGCGGCTCGGAGGACCGATTCACAGCCCCACTCTCGCATCCTTATGCTGAACTGTCAGCTCAGCTCACCGCGGCACGTCCTGCGACCGGTCCGACGGAGCGGTGCGGACTCATTCCCGCGTGCTCGATCCGAGGGCCGGGTTTCGGGCGAGCGGAAGGCAACCCGGTGGACAGATCCTTGGCAGTCGAGCGTGTCCTGCGGGGCGTCCAGCCTCATGCGCTGCTCGACGGGCTGCGCGCGGCGTTGAGCGAACACTTCGGCGCAGGCGACGTCGAACTGCTGATGGCCGACTACAGCCTCACCGAACTGCGCCGAGTGACCGTCCTGCCGTACACGACCGAGCCGATGCCGGTCGCCGGCACCGCGGCGGGCGAGGCCTTCACCAGCCAGTCGGCGACATTCGAACCCGCCGAAGACGGTATCCGCGCAAACCTCCCGGTCACCGTCCGCGGCGACCGGCTCGGCGTCCTGGCCGTCACACTGCCCGAAGAGCCGGAACCGCCGGTATGGGCCGAACTCGGCCGGTTCGCCGAGGCGCTCGGGCACGAGGTCTTCGTCGCCGACCGTGACACCGATCTGTACGTGCAGGCCCGCCGCTCGTCCCGGCTGACGCTCGCCGCGGAGATGCAGTGGCAGCTGCTCCCCGGCCGCGCGTGCAGCCGGCCCGAATTCGCACTCGGTGGTCAACTGGAACCCGCCTACGCCATCTACGGCGACTGCTTCGACTGGTCGGCCTCCGCCCGCACCTTGGCGGTCACACTGGTCAACGGCATGGGTGAAGGCAGCAGCGCCGCCTTGCTGACCAACCTCGCCGTCAACGCGCTGCGCAACGCCCGCCGCGCAGGGATTCCCCTCGACGCTCAGGCGGAACTCGCCGACCAGGCCATCTACGCACAGCATCGCGGCCAAGAGCACGTCGCCACGCTCCTGTTGGAATTCGACCTCGCGAACGGTGAGATCACCGCGGTCGACGCGGGCTCGCCTCGCCTCTGGCGGCTACGCGATGGCAAAGCGGAACGTGTCCACTTCGACGAACAGCTTCCCCTCGGCACCTTCGAAGACACCCTCTACACCGCCGAAACCCTGCAGGCCCTGCCGGGCGACCGGTTCGTCTTCGTCAGCGACGGCGTGTACAACGCGGCCGGACCCCACGGAGAACTCTACGGCGACCGCGAACTGAGCCAGGCCATCCTCGCGACCGCGGATCTGCCCGCGGCGCATGTTCCGAGCGCCGTTCTCGCCGAACTGCACGACCGGCGTCACGGCGGGCTGGCCGCCGACGACGCCATGGTCGTCTGCCTCGACTGGTTCGGCTCGAACCCCAGCGCCGACGGGGAATCCGACATCGCCTCCGCGGCCACCGGTGGAACATCGGTTTGATTCTTGTGGCTGTGAGCCCGCGTTTGCCGGGCGCTTGTGCAGGGCTCACAATTCGCGCCGTTATCTCGCCGGCCATGTCGTGTGGATGTCATCGACGACATTCTGGTGAGCCTTTGCGACAGCGCACGGTCAAGCCTCGATCGCGCGCAGACACCGTTGCGCCTGCTGTCGGAGCGCGCCTTCGAGTTCCGGCGGTCCGCTGGCCAGGGTGAAGTCGGTCTGCACCGAGGTGATCATCCACACCAGGTCGGACGTCGTCGGAGCGCCGAGGTGCAGGAGACAGCGGTGCTCGTCGACGGCCTCGACGGCGCCCATCCCCGGCCACACCCGGTCGGCCACCGCGTCGGCCGATTCGTGCAGTTCGACCGTCGCCTGGCACGGCCAGGCGCGCGCGGAGAGCTGCTGCGCCAGGTAGGCCGCGACGTCGTCGAACGGCGGCTCGCGGGGTGTGAACCGGGCGCCGGCGGGCGGCCGCGGGGTGAGGCGGTCGACGCGGAAGGTGCGCCAGTCGTCGCGGTCGACGTCGAAGGCGACGAGGTACCAGTGCCTGCCGAAGTGGACCAGGCGGTAGGGCTCGGCATGCCGCCGGGAGGCGCCGCCGCGCGGGCTGAGGTAGTCGAAGCGCAGGCGTTCGTGGCGGCGGCACGCGTTCGCGATGGTCATCAGCGTGTCCGCAGAGATCTGCGGGCCGGGCGCCACCCCGGCGCGCACGGTCGCGGTCTGGAGTGTGTTCACCCGATGCCGAAGCCGTGACGGCAGCACCTGCTCCAGTTTGGTGAGCGCGCGCAACGCCGTCTCCTCGATACCGGTGACCGAGCTGCTCGTGGCGGTGCGCAGTCCGACGGCCACCGCGACGGCTTCGTCGTCGTCGAGCAGCAGCGGTGGCAGGGACGCGCCCGCGCCGAGCCGGTAGCCGGGTGTGCCTTGGAGCGCGTGCACCGGGTAGCCGAGTTCCCGCAGGCGTTCGACGTCCCGTCGCACGGTCCGCGTGGTGACGCCGAGGCGTTCGGCCAGGTCGGTACCCGGCCAGTCGCGCTGGGTCTGCAGCAGCGACAGGAGCTTCAGCAGTCGTGCGGAGGTTTCCAGCATGGTTTTCATTCTGCCGTCCGGTTAGGACCGAAGTTGTCCTAACCGGGTTCTAGCGTGGTCCTCATGACACAGGACATCCACCCTTTCTCGATCGACATCCCGCAGGCGGACCTCGACGATCTCGCCACGCGTCTGGCCGCCACCCGTTGGCCGAGCGAACTGCCGGACGTCGGCTGGAGCCGGGGTGTGCCCGTCGGTTATCTCGCCGGACTCGCCGAGTACTGGCGCACCGGTTTCGACTGGCGGGCGCAGGAGGCCGCGATCAACGCGCATCCGCAGTTCGCCACCACCATCGACGGTCAGCGTCTGCACTTCCTCCACGTGCGCTCGCCGGAGCGGGACGCCACGCCGCTGGTCCTGCTGCACGGGTGGCCGGGCGGGGTGACCGACTTCCTCGACGTGATCGGGCCGCTTTCGGACCCGCGGGCGCATGGGGGAGACCCGGCTGATGCCTTCCACCTGGTGATCCCGTCCTTGCCGGGGTTCGGGTTCTCCACGCCGCTGGCCGGGCCGGGGATGAGCGCCGCGAAGATGGCTGGCCTGTTCGCCCGGCTGATGGCCGCGCTCGGCTATGAGCGGTACGGCGTGCACGGCTACGACACGGGTTCGTGGGTCGCGCCGGAGATCGGCAAGCAGGATCCGGGGCACGTGCTCGGCGTGCACCTCAACGCGATGATCACGTTCCCGATCGGCGTCGAGGGCGAACTGGACGATCTCCCCGAGGCCGACCAGCGCCGCTGGGAGTCGATGCAGGACTTCAATGACGGCTACCTGCAGTGCAACTCCAAGCGTCCGCAGACGGTGGCCTACGGCCTGCACGATTCGCCCGCCGGTCAGCTCGCGTGGATCGTGGAGAAGTTCAAGGAGCTGACGATGCCCGAAGACGCGCTGCCCGAGGAATGCGTGGATCGCGATCGCGTGCTCGCCACGGTCTCGCTGTACTGGTTCACCGGCACCGCCGGTTCGGCCGCTCAGATCTACTACGAGGAGATCTCGGCGAACGACTGGAGCGACGGCGAATCCGGTGACTGGGGATCCGGTGACTGGAGCGGCGCTGCGGCGCCGACGGTGCCCACCGGTGTGCTCGTGTCCGCGCACGACGTGACCGTCCGTCGCTGGGCCGAGCGCGATCACCACGTCGTGCACTGGACCGAACTCGGCCACGGCGGGCACTTCCTCGCCATGGAGGCTCCCGTCGCGCTGGTCGACGACGTCCGGGTGTTCTTCCGGAAGGTGCGCTGACATGGGCGCCCGCGGGACCGTGGTGCTGAGCCCGCAGGCGCTCAACCGCGCCCTTCTCAGCAGGCAACTTCTCCTCGGCCGTGTCGATCTCGGGGTGTCCGAGGCGACCGAGCATCTCTTCGGGCTGAACGCGCAGGACCCGGACCTCGCGTATTTCGCGCTCTGGAACCGGCTCGAACGATTCGCGATCCAGGATCTCACCGTCGCCATCGAGCGCGGTGTCCTTGTGCGGTCCACGATGATGCGGGCCACCCAGCACCTGATGTCGGCGGCCGATTTCCGGCTTGTCCGGCCGGTGCTGGCGCCGCTGCTGCGGCGGGTGCAGCGCAACGCCTTCGGCGGCCGCACTACCGGCGTCGACCTCGTCGAGCTGGTCGCCGACGCGGCCGAGCTGCTCGACGGCGGCGTCCTCACCCGGCCCGAGCTGGGGCGGGCGCTCGCGCGAACCCGGCCGGGCGCCGACGCGCAGGCACTCGGCCGGACCGTGCAGTACCTGCTCGCGCTGGTGCACCCCGCCCCGAGCGGAACGTGGGGCAAACGCGGCGCGACCCCGTTCGCCGTCTTCCCCGGTGTACCCGAAACCGCCACCTCCGACGACGTGCGCGAGCTGATCCGGCGCTACCTCGCCGCGTTCGGGCCGGCCACCGTCGCCGACGCCCGGACTTGGTCCGGGGTGAGCGGACTGCGTGAGGTCTTCGAGCATCTGCGGCCGGAACTGCGGACATACACCGACGAAGCGGGGCGCGAGCTGTTCGACCTGCCGGACCACGAGATCCCATCGCCGGACGTGCCCGCGCCCGTTCGGCTCCTCGCGGAGTTCGACGCGACCCTGCTCGCCCACGCCGACCGCACGCGGGTGATGACCGAGCCGATCCGGCGTCAGGTCTGCCAGGGCGCGGCGGTCGCGGCCACCGTGCTCGTCGACGGCACGGTGGCCGCGACCTGGACGAAGGACCGCACAGGTGCGCTCACCGTCGTCCCGCTGCGCTCGATCTCCGCTACCGACCGAGAAGCCATCGAAGCCGAAGCCCTGCGGCTACTGGAGTTCGCCGCTCCCGACGCCGTTCACGACGTCCGGTTCAGCGAATGGCCCACAGACGAGGAAATGCCAAGAGTTTGAGGCTGATCATGGTGACGCCACAGTGCGACAACGGTTTCTCCCTGACCGGGCGGGACCCCGATTCCCTGCCCTACGAGGTGTACACGCCCGACGAGTTCTTCGTCCTCGTCGACGGCCGGGCCGGGCCGGCGGGCGCGCCGATCTGGCCGGCCCGCTGATCGATGCCGGATGTCCCGTTTTCGCCGAGCGAGTCCGCAACCACCAAGGGCAGCTGTCCTTGATGGCTGCCGGCCCGACCCCGGGAGTAACGCCGCTCCCGATGTTCAGCCACGGCGACAGCGAGTCGTGAAGCCCTCCTTCGCCCGCCGTGTCGTCGCCGTGAACGGCGAGCCGCGCGGTGCGCAACATAAAATGCCGCCCTGACGCAGACATGAATTTGACGGGCTCACGAAATCATCGCCTGACCCGCGCCTGCACGCGATAATCGTAGTGGTCCGGCATGCAATGAATAAGCGCATAAATAGCTCGCGCGGCTATGCCACGTTTGGCGGATGGTCGGTCCGGCGTGAGTCCGGCAGGGTGCAAGAGTCGATGTTGTACGTCGACGAGCCACCTTTTCCTGGACGGTGACGCTCGACGATTCCGGCGGCACGACCAAGCACGACTTCCCTGGTTTCTACGACGCCGATGGCTTGGTGGAGCTGAAGCGCTTCGTGCCCGGTCTGACGGTCGGTCCCGCGGCTGCCTCTGTCACACCATTCGCGAATTTTGCTATTTTGGTGGACGGCGCGGTCTGCTTCTCCGGCGGGCCGACCGATCCCGACTACATCTACTGAGCGCCCCGCGCTGATGAGGCGCTCGGGCAAGCGAAAGCGAGCGCCTCATGGAAGAACGGCCGATGGGGGACGCGGGACTTCCTCGCGTTCCCCATCCCCGCGAACATTTCGCCGCGTTTCCTGGCCCCGTGGTCGCGGCGTCCACCGGCATGGGCGTGGGCCCGATCGCGGAGGTCGGCACCGACCAGGTCAACGACCAGCCGTGGGCGATCGGCCTCGGCTACACGAATCGAGATCGGAAACTCAAGCTGATGATCCGAACCGTTCGCCCGGCGGAACAGCTCGATCCTCGAGGACGTCCGATAGAGAACGCTGAAATCCAGCTGCACAACTTCCTGGCCAGAACCGCGCCCCGCGACCACGGAGCGCCTGCCCCCACACGTGCTGACCTGGACGCGAAAACCGAGCGGGTGCGGACAGCCCTCGCCGACGCGACGGCCACGCCGGTGACCATCACGATCGACGACCTCCCCGTCGCCGGCACCCGGACCGACGTACTCGGGGCCACGGTGATCGAAACCCTCTGGAACAGCTACTCCGTCTTCATCACCAGCACCCCCGATCACCTCGGCACCGTCGAGCTGCACACTGCGACACCGGCCGACGTAGCCCACCTCTGACCGCTCACGCCCGATAACTCGGCGAGCTCCAGTAACCTGGCCGGGGAAGTCGGTCAGCGAATGGGGTGGTGCCCGGCTGATCACGCAGACCGACCACCAGGCGATACAAGCCCGTCGCCCGAACTCGCTCATCGTCATGGGGAGTAACGAGACATTGGTCCGCGTGCACGCCGACATCGACGTGCAGCAACAAGCCCCTCGACCAGTTCAGGGTGAGCGCCTGTGAAGCCCCGTGCTGCCGCGGAGATGCTGGACCTGGCCGGCGCGGCGCAGCTGCTCGGAATGTCCGAGCGGAAGGTACGGCGGCTGGCCAAACGAGACCGGTTCGCCCCGGCCGCCGTCGAGGCCGACGCGGAGGGCCCCTTCTGGCCAGGTGGAGACCTCGCAAAGTACCTTGGGTATAAGAAAACGTCACTTCGTGTTCGTGGTCAGCCTGTGTTCACCAACGGTAAGACCCTTCATTTCTCAGGACATCGGTAGTGGTGACGGGTTGCACAACGGCGGTACCTGGAAGATTACGAACTCGGTCGACGATCCAGGGAGGAAGTCGACCCGCTCTGGCACAACGGATGCGCTTCTGAACAAGATTGGATGTTGAAGGTGGAAGATCGCCATGTCGTCGAGCAGCAGTTCTCCTGGAGTATCGACTTACCTGATCTAACTGCTGATGAGGCATCGCAGGTGGTTTCGGCCATCAAAGGTAGAGGGTTGGCTTCTGATCCATTACTTGTCGACCCGGCTGTCTTCTTGACCCTTCATCTAGATCGTGAATCAGTGGAAACTCTTTTGGCTGGATTGGCTGCGGGTCCGGCCAATGCGGTCAGTAATAGTCTGAAGGAATCGTTTGAAGAGTGGTTGGCTTGGCGCGGTGTGGACCCGGCTTGTGATAATGAATAGTTCGGCTGGGTGATAGGGCCGTGGTTGCGCGAGGAGCCGGATATGCACCTCGGAGCTTGCCGAGGTATGCGTCGGACTGCGTTTCGGTACACGTTGACGTGGCTTCGCAAGTGGGATGAAGCGCGGGCGGATCTCTGGCGTGCGCGGGAAGCCAAAGAGCGGTTTGTCCGCGGCTCGCGGTTCTCGACGAAAAGAAGGTGCGATTCGACCTCGCCGTCGGCGGTGCGCCGATCGTGGCCACGCTCGCGCGGCGGTCAGGTCCGAGTGCCAGGACCGCACGATGGTGGTGAAGGGAAGTCCATAGAGGAGAGTGTCGTCAATCAGCGATTGAAACAGTGATGGAACTGTGGTGTGCTGCGAAGGTGCCTCGTATCGACGACACCACCCGCGAGCGGTTGCTGACCGTTGCCGAGCGGCTGCTCCTGGAATCCGGCTACGACGCCGTGTCGGCCCGTGCGATCAACAGCGCGGCGGGGATGAACCCGGCCGCGGTGCATTACCACTTCGGATCGAAGGACGCGCTGATCGCCGCTCTGCTGGAGACGCGGCTCGCACCGGTGTGGCAGCGGCGGCTGGACGAGCTCGCCGAACGCGGGCGGGCAGGCTGGGTGCCCACGGTGCCCGAGCTGGTCGATCTCGTCGTGAACCCCTTCGTCGAGCTGGCGGCGGATCCGGTCGGGCGGCTGCGGTTGCGGTTGCTGGCCATGGTCGTGCTGGAGCGGAAGGAGCCGGTGTGGACCTCGCGATGGTTCGGGCTGAGGCCCTGGATCGAGCTGCTTCGGGAAGCACGGCCGGAGCTGTCGAAGACGGAGGCGGCGCAGCGTTGGCTGCTCGCTTTCGGGCTGGTGTTGCAGTTCTTCGGCGACGGGATGCCGGCTGAAGTGCCGGTCGGGACCGTGCGCGCCTTCGTCACGGCGGGATTGGCGGAGTCATGACCGATGTGTTCGCGCCCGCGCGGCTGGGGCCGGTACGGCTGCGCAATCGGATCATCAAGGCCGCGACCTTCGAAGGGGTCACGCCGGACGCCGTGGTCACCGACCGGCTGATCGAGTTCCATCGCACGGTGGCCCGCGGTGGCGTGGGAATGACGACCGTCGCCTACTGCGCGGTCTCCCCGGAGGGCCGGACGGACCGGCACCAGATCTGGATGCGGGAGGAGGCGTTGCCCGGGTTGCGACGGCTCACCGAGGCGGTGCACGCCGAGGGCGCGGCGGTCAGTGCGCAGATCGGGCATGCGGGCCCGGTCGCGAACGCGGCGTCGAACCGCTCGCCCGCGCTGGCGCCGGGGCGGTTCCCGAACCCACTGGGCATGCGGATGACCCGGGCGGCCACCGCGGAAGATCTTGATCGGATCGTGGACGCGCACGCCACGGCCGCGCGGTTGGCGATCGAGGCGGGCTTCGACGCCGTCGAGATCCACTTCGGACACAACTACCTGGTCAGCTCGTTCCTCAGTCCGCGGTTGAATCGCAGGCGAGACTCCTACGGCGGGCCGTTGGAGAATCGTGCCCGGCTCGCGCTGGAGATCGCGCGGGCCGTCCGCGACGCGGTCGGCGACCGGATCGGGGTGACGGCGAAGCTCAATATGGACGACGGGGTGCCGGGCGGGTTCTGGCTCGACGAGAGCGTGCAGGTCGCGCGGTGGCTCGAGGAGGACGGATCACTCGACGCGCTGGAACTGACGGCGGGTAGTTCGCTGCTGAACCCGATGTACCTGTTCACCGGGGACGCGCCGATCCGGGAGTTCGCCGCACGGTTCCCGAGGCCGATGCGGTGGGGCGTCCGGGCCGCCGGCGGCGCTTTCCTGCGTCGCTATCCGTTTCAGGAGGCCTATCTGCTCGATCGGGCGCGTCAGTTCCGCGCGGCGGTGGACCTGCCGCTGATCCTGCTCGGTGGGATCACGCGGTTGGAGACGATGGAGCGGGCGATGGCGGACGGTTTCGCGTTCGTCGCGATGGCGCGGGCGCTGCTGCGAGAACCGGATCTGCCGCTGCGGCTCCGGGATGGCGCCAGATCCTTGTGCGTCCACTGCAACAAATGCATGCCGACGATCTACCGCGGCACGCGTTGTGTGCTGGAGGCAGGCCCGGAATCGGGATGAAGCGGGTGATCGTCGCCGACGTGAACGACGCCCGGACCGGCGACTGACCGCGAGTAGCCCAGGCGAAGAGTGTCAGCGCGTCAGCCAGACGGTGCTGTAGGGCTGGAGAAGAGTCGCTTCTCCGGACGCCACCGCCGGAACAGAGAACTCGCGCACCGCGCCCCACGCGGATCGCACGGTGACGAACCGCGCGCTGAGATTGACGACGCATACTCCGCTCCCTCGCTGCCAGGCGACGACCAGAGGGTCTCCCGCGAAGGGTAAGAGCCGGGCTGTGCTGTGCCGGCCGAACACGGACTGAACGAGGAGCCGGCCACGCCGGATGAGCAGCTCGGTGGAATCATCGCCGACAAGCAGCCCATCGGAATTCGGAGCGGCGAGGACGGCCAGCCGCGCGGCCGAGTAGAGCTGCCGCGATAGTGACGACAAAGCCGAAGATTCAAGGAATTCCCACAGTGCCCTGACTGGTATCTCGTCGGGTTCCTCGTAAGGCTCGTCATACGGATACGGCTCGATCAGGGTGCGGAGACGATCCGCCAGATCGATGGCGTGCGCCGTGATCGTCGCCGGCTCGACGACCAGGGTGAAGATGGGATCAAAGGACGCCGGGATCATCACCTCCGATGGCCTCCGGAGCGGCTGTGCACGACATATGCGCGGGAGACATTACAATTTTCCTTGTTCATGTGCCCCAGTCTTGGCGATGGGGAAGACACTGACCAGTCTGCCGATCGATGGAATTTCCGGAGAAGCGGTTATCTATAACCCGATCGGCGCGGAATGGATGGGGAGATCACGTTTCACTCGGAAGCGAACAATCAGTAGCTCATTCAGAGCTTTCATTGAGATGACCTGGGTTGTCCGGCCGCCCTGTTCGTACTGGCCGGTGACTTCTGCGGGTGGCGGACGCCGGTGGTCAGCGCAGGCCGATCACCCGAACGTGTTGCGGTGGGCACCTATCCCTTCGGCGGCCGGTGCCGAATACCCCGCAAGAAGCCGGCCCGTGCCGAGGACCGGTTTGTCCACAGAGCAGCTGGAGTAACTTCGTGAGCAAGCTTCGTGTCGCAGGTGTCGGTTTGACGGCGGTCGCCGCCCTGGCCTTGTCCGCCTGCGGCGGGGACGACACCGCCTCCTCCGGCGGCAGCACCAGCTCGATGGCCCCGTCCGGTTCGGCTCCGATGTCGAGTTCCGGTTCGACAGGTTCGCCGGACGGGGTGACCACGAACGCCGATGTGTTCGGTCCGGCTTGTTCGCAGTTGCCGCAGGGCAGTGCGCCGGGTTCGCTGGACTCGATGGGCCCGCAGCCGGTCGCCAGCGCCGCCTCGACCAATCCGCTGCTGACCAAGCTGGTCGCCGCGGTGAAGGCCACCAACCTGGTGGACACGCTCAACAGCCAGCAGGCCATCACCGTGTTCGCCCCGGCGGACCCGGCCTTCGAGGCCTTGGGCGAGGCCAAGTTCACCGAGCTGGCGGGCAAGCCGGACCAGCTGGCCCCGATCCTGCAGTACCACGTCGTCGGCAAGCGTTACGACGCCAAGGGGCTCGCCACCGCCGGTTCTGTGGAAACACTCAACACCGCGAGTGGGCTGGTGAAGATCGAGGGCTCTAGCGAGAACATGACCGTCAACGGCGCGAAGATCCTGTGCGGCAACATCCCCACCAAGAATGCCACCGTCTTCGTCATCGACAAGGTGCTGACCCCGGGCACCGACAAGAACTAGGGATTCGTCCGGGCCACGTTGTGCTTCCTTGCGGGTGGCCCGGTCGCCGTGGCCGCCGTGGCTGAAACGACCCCTCCGGTCACGGCGGCCACACTTCTGCCCACAGCGCCTGTTCTGGCGCTCGTGGCTCACCTTCGCGGCGGAAATCGGGCCTCCGTCGCCGGGGCGCCGGAACCGGTGTCATTCCATCGTATGACGGGCCAAGCCGGCCGGGTCCCGGGCACGAAAGCACTGCGTCCGCGAAAACAACCTCGCCCGACCGGCGGGGTACGCCCGATGTCGTGCGTGGCAGGACACGGGCGGGAAGGAGATCGCTCGTGTTTGGCAAGCGTTATGCCACATCGATGATCAACCGCAGTGCGGAGAACGAACAAGATCGCCGTCGTTTCCTGCGTGCGGCGGGGGTGGCGGGACTCGGCGTGGTCGGTACCGGCGCGATAGGAGGATTGTCCGGTGCGACGGCATCCGCCGCCGCGGCCAAGCCGGCCGCGGCCGCCGCGCAGGGCGAGGTCAGTGACGCCGCGGTCCTGAACTTCGCGCTGAACCTCGAATACCTCGAAGCAGAGTTCTACCTGCACGCCGTCACGGGTAAAGGGCTCGCCGATTCTTCGACCACCGGGACCGGCACCCGCGGCGGCGTCACGGGTGGACGGGCGGTGAAATTCAAGACCAAAGCGGCCAAGCAGTACGCCCAGGAGATCGCCTCCGACGAGAAGGCCCATGTGGAGTTCCTTCGGGCCGCGCTCGGTTCCGCGGCGGTCAGCCGCCCGGCCATCGATCTGCGGTCCAGCTTCACCGCCGCCGCCCAGGCCGCCGGCCTGGTCAGGAAAGGCCAGAGCTTCGACGCGTTCGCATGCGAGGAGAACTTTCTTCTCGCGGCCTATTTGTTCGAAGACGTCGGCGTCACGGCTTACAAGGGTGCCGCGCCGTTGATCACCAACAAGACCTACCTCGAAGCCGCCGCCGGGATCCTCGCCGTCGAGGCCTACCACGCGGCCAACGTCCGCACGGCGCTCTACCAGCACTCCGGCGGCATTCTCGGACTCGGGCTGCTCGGCCGCGACCTCCGCGAAGCCAGCGTCAAACTTTCCAACGCACGCGACAGCCTCGACGGCACGACCGACCTCGACCAGGGTGTCGTCGACAAGAACGGCCGCGCGAACATCGTGCCCACCGACGGCAACGGCATCGCGTTCAGCCGGTCGCCCGGCCAGGTGCTCAACATCGTCTACCTGACACCGAAGGCGACCACCTCCGGCGGCTTCTTCCCGAAGGGCGTCAACGGAGACGTCAACACCAGCGCCGCCAACGGCTGATCCGCCGACTTCCCCGGAGGGCCGGTGCGACCGCGCGCCGGCCCTCCGCCTGAACGGCGCGGCGCATTCTCTACGTACCCTCACTTATCGCGTGCGGGCTGGTCACGGCCACCGTCCACGGAGATGCTGGAGATGCTCAGGTACGGCGTCGAAGGGAAGAATGTGACGGCCGTCGTCTCGTCCGCATCCGTGGTTCGCGACAGCATCGTGGCCGCCGTTCTGGTCCGGATGAGCGCGGCCGCCGACATCGCGCCTTACCTGCGAGGGCCGGCGCTCGCGGTGGTGGTCCGGCTGACCCGGGAGGTGGTGTCGCGATGCGTCGACGCGCTGGATCCCGGTGCGGATCTCAGCGGGGGAGCGGATGCCCTGCACCCCGTGCCCGGAGAGCCGGCGGCGGTCAGGGCGGTGCTGGCCCGTGTGCTGGGCACGTTCGCCTGGGAGCGGCTCGCCGAGGTCATCGGCCCGCACGACACGCCTCCGCACGCGGTGTGCCGCGCGGTCGAGTCGTTGTTCGACTCGCTCGTCGAGCTGGGCCGGTCACACTGACGTAAGGGGCACCCGCGGTGGAGAAAGCGCTGGAGCAGGAGATCGCCAAGCCGTCGGCGTTCATCGTGGTCGAAGGTGAGCCTGGCTCCGGGCGGACGAGCCTCCTCGATCGGGTCGCACGATCCGAAGGCCGGAACCGGACGGTGCTCGAGGCCCGCTGCGCGCGAGAGCGCGATCCCGTGCCGCTGGCGCCGGTGCTCGACGCGCTGGGAACCGCAGCGGGCGAATGGACGGGGATGGCCGACCGTCTGTCGCCCCTCGCCGGGGTTCTTCACCCACTGCTTCCGGAGCTGAGACCCGTACTGCCGGATCCCCTCGGGTCCGATCGTCACCTGGTGCACCGCGCGCTTCGTGAGCTGCTGACCTTGCCCGAACGCACGCTTCTGATCGTCGACGACGCGGACGAAGCAGACGACGAAACCCAGGAATTCCTCCGCTACTTGGCGTCCAGGCCGTCCGAACGGCTGGTCGTCCTGACGAGTTCCGCGATCCGGTTGCGGCAACGCGAATCCCACGAGTCGTGGTGGCCTCCCCGGGCCGGAGTGACGGCTCGGTTCACCCTGAAGCCCCTTCAGGTCGAAGACGTCGCGGCGATGGCCGGTTCGCGGGAACTCGCCGAAAGGGTCCATCGCCGCACCGGTGGGGTGAGCGCCGCGGTCGGGGCGGTTTTGGACGCGGTCGCAGGCCTTGACGCGCAGGCTGCGGCGAAACTTTCGGAGAAGGTCGTCCCCAGCGCTTGGGCGGCGGAACTCACCGCGAGGTACGCCGTGCTGGACGAAGGTGCGGCGGCGATCGTGTCCGCCGCGGTGATCCTCGGGCGACCGGCGTGCAGCAAGACACTCGCGGCCGTGGCCGGTTCGGACCGGGCCGGAATCGTCGACGACCTGCTTCAGGCGATGGCCGGGGGATTTCTGCGAGACCAGGGCAACGATCGTTATGCGGTGCGCAGCCCCTTGATCGCCGACGCGATCCATGCCGCCGTCCCGGGCCCTCGGCGCTACCGGCTGCACTCGAACGCCGCGCGGTTCCTCGCCGGCTCGGACGAGCCGCAACCGGAAAGGATCGCGTACCACCACCGGGAGGCGGGTGAGCTCGACGAGTGGGCCCGGCGGGTCGCGGAATCCGTGGACCTGGCGACCGCCGAAGGCCGGCCGGAGGACGCCGTGCGTCTGCTCGAGGCCGCGCTCGGGGACGTAGCTCTTTCCCGTGCCAATAGGGAGGATTTCGCCGTCCGCCTCAGCAGGGAGACGGCGTACGGGCTGATCGGCGAATCCACTCTGCGGCTACTGCGCACGGCGGCGCGTGACTGGCCGATGAGCAAAGCCGCCCGCGGCGAGATCCGGATCAACCTCGGTCGTGTCCTCATCAATCAGGCCGGGCAGATCGACGCCGGCCGTTCGGAGATCGAACTGGCCATCACGGATCTCGCCGACCGGCGCCCGCTTCTCGCTCGCGGGCTGATCACCTTGGCCCTTCCTCACGTCGGTGCGGTCCCGGTCGAGGAGAACATGCGCTGGCTGGACGAGGCGGTGCGGGCCAGCAAGGGCACCCGCGACGTCGAACTGATCGCCGCGGTGACCGCGAACCGGGTTTCCGGGCGGATGCAGATCGCCGATCCCGGAGCTTGGCAGGACGTGGGTACGCTGCCGGCCTCGCCGCGGTCGGCCGAAGTGCGCAGGCAGGTCAGCCGGACCTACATCAACCTTGCCGACGCGGCCGCGTGGAACGGGTACTACCCCGTCGCGAGGACCTATCTGGCCACGGCCCGGAGGCTGATCCAAGACGAGGAACAGCCCTACTTGGAGGCGCTCGCCGCCGGGACGGACCTTCGGCTCGATGTCGCGATGGGGATCTGGCCCGAGGTGGAGACCGGCGTCCGCGAGTTGCTGGAGCGTGTCGGTGAGGGCAGTTCGCTCGCGGCGGAACCCTTGCTCGCGCTGGGCTGGCACCGGCTGGGCAACGGACATCGCAAGGAGGCTTCACGGAACTTCGACGCCGCCTTCGCGCTCGCGGCCGGGAACGTGCCGCAGCAGGCTTCGGCGTTCGCCGGGCGGGTGACCGTCCTCCTCGCGGCCAAAGAACTTCCCACCGCCGCGCGCCTCGCGGAGAGCGGGCTCGAGACCATTCGCCGGAAGAACAACTGGATCTGGGCCGCCGAACTCCTGCCGTCCGCCGTACGGGTTCTCGTCGCCTTGGAGCAACACGAAGCGGCGACGCGGCTGGTGGACGAGTATCGGGAAGGGATCGCCGAGCGCGACGCGCCGCTCGCCCACGCCGCCGCCCTCTTCTGCCAAGGTCTGCTCGCCCGAAAACGACCGGGCGACGCGGCCGAATTCTTCGGCCGGGCGTCACTGGCCTATCAGGCGTTGCCTCGGCCTCATGCCGCCGCTGTCACGAGCGAATTCGCGGGTGAGTGTCACGCCGAACTCGGTGACCACCGGAAGCTGCTGGGAGCGTTGACCTCCGCCGAAACCATTTACCGTTCCCTGAAGTCCGCCGCGGATGCCCAGCGGTGCCGACGGCTTCTGGCGCGCCACGACCCGACCACTCCGTCGAGGGGGCGTCGTGGATACGGGCAGGCCTTGTCGCCGCGCGAACTCGAGGTGGCGCGTCTTGCCGCGCAAAGCCTCAGTAACCGTGAGATCGCCGAACGGCTCTTCCTCTCCGCGAGGACGGTCGAAGTCCACATCGGCCGGGCGCTGACCAAGCTGGATCTGCCGTCGCGTGCGGTGCTCACCGAGGACCTGCTGCGCGAGCAGCGGGCCTGACCGTCACGAAAAAATGCCGATATCGCATCGTCGGGTATTCGGAATTTCATGAGGTCCCTTATTCAATGACACCACGGCACTGATCATAAAAAATGTGCGCTTTTAATTGAGTATCCGGCCGGGTGTAGTACCTATTGTTCTTCGCCGGTTGAGAACTCACTGTTGTCACAACGTGGTTGTGGTCACGTTCGCACTGTCTCCCCGGTGTCGATTCCCCTGCTTTCAGGAGTATTCAATGCGCGAAAATCTCCGACCCCGATGGGTGTCGGCCATCGCGGGCCTGTCGCTCGCCGTCTGCGCTTCGATGTCGGCGCTGCCCGCGGTCGCCTCGCCGGTAGGGCCCGCCGTCCAGGCCTGGGTGCCGGACGCCATTCCGGGCTCCTACCTCGTCACTTTCAAGGCATCGACGGTGAACACCGCCGATGCTCGCTCACTGGCGGCGGAGTACGGCGGGCAGGTCACGCGCACCTATGACGCCGCGCTGCGCGGTTTCGCGGGCCGGATGACCGCGGCGCAGGCCCAGCGGCTCGCGGCGGATCCTGCCGTCGCCTCGGTCGAGCCGGACTCCCTCGCGCATGCCACCGGTACCCAGAATGACCCCACCTGGGGCCTGGACCGGGTCGACCAGAAGGACCTGCCGCTCGACAAGAAGTACGACTACGCCAACAAAGGCGACGGTGCCACGGTCTACGTGCTCGACACCGGGACCGACTATCGCCAGTCGGAGTTCGGCGGCCGCGCGAGCAGTGGTTACGACTTCGTGGACAGCGACAGCGACGCCTCGGACTGCCAAGGCCACGGCACCCACGTCTCGGGAACCGTCGGCAGCACGACCTACGGGGTCGCGAAAGGTGTGAAGATCGTCGCCGTCCGCGTGCTCGGCTGCAACGGCAGCGCGCCGTGGTCGACGATCGTGTCCGGTATCGACTGGGTCACCAAGAACGCCCGGAAGCCCGCGGTGCTCACGATGAGCATCGGCGGCGGGGCGACCTCCACAGTGGACCAGGCGGTTCAAGGAGCGGTCCGGGCAGGCATCACCGTCACGGTCGCCGCGGGCAACGAGGGCCAGGACGCCTGCAACGTCTCGCCCGCCCGCACGCCCGAGGCGATCACCGTCGCCGCGAGCGACATCCAGGACAAGCGATCGATCTTCAACTCGTCGCAGTCCTCGAACTACGGGTCCTGCACCGACCTGTTCGGTCCGGGCAGCAACATCACGTCGACCCGCAACGGCGGCGGCACACAGCAGATGAGCGGCACCTCCATGGCCACCCCGCATGTCGCGGGTGCGGCCGCGCTCTACCTGACCGCCAACCCCTCCGCCACCCCGGCGCAGGTCACCAAGGCGCTGCTCGACAACGCGACACCCGGCAAGATCTCCGACACCAAGGGCTCGCCGAACAAGCTGCTGTACACCGGTTTCCTCGGCGGAACCCCGAATCCGCCGTCCTGCGCGGGTGGTACGAGCGCGGACGACGTCGCGATCCCTGATGCCGGCGATGCCGTGACCAGCACGGTGACCATCGGCTCCTGCGACGCCAAGGGCACTTCCGGCACTTCGGTGGCAGTGGCGATCAAACACCCGTACTCGGCCGATCTGAAGATCGACCTCGTGACGCCCAGCGGCAAGGTCGTCAACCTCGAGCAGGCAGGCGGCGTGAGCACGATCGACCTCTCCAAGACCTACACCGTCGACACCTCGGGTGAAAGCCGCACCGGTGACTGGAAGTTGCGTGTCCAGGACGTCTACCGCTTCGACACCGGCGTGATCGACAACTTCGCCCTGACCTTCTGATTCCTCCCCTGTGAAAGGAAACACCGTGAAGAAGAAGAGAATCGCAGGCCTGCTGGCGCTGGGTGTGGCGGCCCTGTCGATCCCCGTCCTGGGCGGAACCGCCGGTGCCGCTCCCCAGCCGACCGCGTCGGCGATCGCGCCCACCGGTGACGTCCGGATCCCCGACGGCGCCCACGCCCAGGGCATCGGCGGCGTGCCCGCCTCGGTGAAGGACTACCCGTTCGCCATCGCGGCCTTGCGCGAAGGTGGCTCCCGGCCCAAGGGACAGAGCTGCAGCGGTTCGGTCGTGGCCCCCCGCAAGGTGATGGTCGCGGCGCACTGCAAGGAACTGGCCGGCGAAAAGACAGTCCTTTATGGACTGGACGACCTGGTGAGCACCGGCGGCACCCAGCTCAAGGTCGTCGACTACAAACTCCACCCGAAGTTCACCCAGCCCTGGAACGGATACGACGTCGCGATCATCACCACCGACGCGGACATCCCGGTCCCCGCCGGCGGTTACGCGAAGGTCGCCACCTCGGCCGACACCGGCCTCGAAACGCCGGGCAAGGACGGCTTCAGCCTCGGATACGGCAAGAAGACCCAGAACGACAGTCCGCCCGACGTCACGCTGCAGAAGCTGACCCTGCCGATCGTCGACCCGAACCAGTGCACCGGGGTCGAGAACGGCGTCGACCCGAAGACGATGATCTGCGCCGGGTATTCCGACGGCCGCAAGACAGTGCTCCCCGGTGACAGCGGTGGTCCGTTCATCGTCAACGGCGTGGTCGTCGGCATCACGTCGTGGAGCCGCAGCGACTTCCGGTGGTACAGCGTCTACAGCCGCCTGAACAACGAGATGGGCGACTGGGTCAAACAGCAGATCGGTGACGTGCCCAGCGGCGACAAGTTCACCCTCGCGGCGTCCCCGGGCGCGGTGAAGACCGACCCCGGCAAGTACGTCTCGACGTCGATCACGAGCAAGGAAGGCAAGAACGGCAGCGAGAACGTCGCGCTGAGCGCGTCCGGACTGCCCGACGGTGCCAAGGCGACCTTCCAGCCTTCGTCCATCATGTCCGGCGACACCGCGAAGCTCACGATCGAGACCGCGGCGGGAACGCCGGAGCGGGACTACACGATCACCGTGTCCGGCAAGGGAACGACCGACACCGCGACCACCACGCTGACGCTGACCGTCGGCAAGGGCGGCAGCGAGCCGGGCGACCTCAAGGTCACGGTCAACCCCGGATCGGGGACCGTACGGGCGGGCCAATTCGTGAACGCGACGGTCTCCGCGACCGGCGGCAGTGGCTCCATCACGCTTTCGGCGTCCGGCTCGGGGCTGCCGATCGCGCCGTTCTTCAACCCGCAAAGCATCTCCAGTGGCGGCAGCTCGACGATGCAGATCTTCGCGCCGTTCCAGCCCGGTACCTACCCGATCACGGTGACGGCGAAGGACGGCGCAGGCAAGACGTCGACCGCCACCTACACGCTCACCGTCCAGTGATGGTTCTTCTTACGGAGGTGATGTTCCATGCGTAACCACCGGAAATTGCTGCTGACCTTGGGCGCGTTGACCCCCTTGCTGGCACTGGGTATCGGAAACGCCGTCGCGGCCGAGGCCGAAGGCGTTGTGGTCCAGGCGAAACAGCATCACGCCGACCAGTACATCGTCGTGCTGAAGGACGGCGTCGCGACCGCGCAAGCGTCGGCGACCTCGTTGACCGGTCGCTTCGGCGGCGAGGTGCGGTCGACGTGGTCCGCGGCGTTGAACGGCTTCTCGGTGAAGAAGATGACCGAGCGGCAGGCGAAACGGCTCGCGGCGGATCCGTCGGTCAAGGCCGTCTACCAGGACGGCACCGCCCGCGGCACCGACACGCAGACCAACCCCACGTGGGGCCTGGACCGCGTCGACCAGAAGTCCCTGCCGCTGGACAAGAAGTACACCTACAACAACAGCGGCGAGGGCGTCACCGCGTACGACCTCGACACGGGCATCAATCCCGACAACCCCGAGTACGAAGGCCGGGCCAGCATCGGCAAGGACTTCATGGGAGGTGACGGCAAGGACTGCAACGGGCACGGCAGTCACACCGCAGGCACCATCGCGAGCAAGACCTACGGCGTTGCCAAGAAGGTCAAGATCGTCGGCCTCCGAGTGCTCGGATGCAACAACACCGGTCCGGATTCGGGCATCATCGACGCCGTCGACTGGGTGACCGCGAACGCGCGGAAACCGGCCGTGGCGAACATGAGCCTCACGATGGACGCGCCCGGCGTGGGTGACGACGCGCTCAAGAAGTCGATCGCGTCCGGCGTCGTCTACGGCGTCGCGTCCGGCAACGCGTCGACCGATGCCTGCAACACCAGCCCCTCCCGGGTTCCCGAAGCCATCACGGTGAACGCCACGGACTCCGGCGACAACCGGTCGTCGTTCTCGAACTACGGTTCGTGCACCGACATTTTCGCCCCGGGCAGCAACATCACGTCGCTGAGCCCGAACAGCGGGAGTTCGGCGGTGATGAGCGGGACGTCCATGGCGACGCCGCACGTCGTCGGTGCGGCCGCGCTCTACCTGGCGGCCAACCCGTCCGCGACGCCGAAGCAGGTTCGGGACGCGCTGGTGAACAACGCGTCCGACGGGGTGGTCAAGAACCCCGGCAGCGGGTCGCTGAACAAGCTGCTGAACGTGTCGTTCATCGGTGGCGGAGGCCCGGAGCCGAAATGCGGCACCAAGTCGAACACCACCCCGGTGGCGATCCCGGACGCCGGTGCCGCGGTGACGAGCTCGGTGACCCAGGAAGGATGTGATGGCAAGGCGTCCTCGTCGCTGCCGGTCAAGGTGGACATCAGCCACACCTACTCGGCCGACCTGGCGGTGAGTCTCATCGGGCCCAGCGGTGCCACCTACCGGCTGAAGAAGGCGGGAGGGGTGGGCAGCCCCGCCGGTGTGCACGAGACCTACACGGTCGACGCCGCCAACGAGAACGCCAACGGCACCTGGAAGCTGAGCGTCCAGGACGTCTTCAAGTTCGACACCGGTTCGATCGACGGATTCACCATCACTTTCTGACCAGGTGGGGTGAGAGGGGTGGGGCCGGTCGCGATGACCGGCCCCACCTCGCCGACTGTACGTCCCAACGACTTCAGAACCGCGTTCCAGTGGGCGGGCCTAGAGCCTCGCGTTCTATTGATGGGTAAGTCGAACATGGCGTGATCGAACCCCTGCCGCGCGGGATTCCGGAATGGCTCGTGGGGATGACAGCAAAACCGATCAGGAAACGATCAGACACCTGCAGGAGCAGGTAGTGGAGGCGAAGCGACAGCATCGGCTCGATCTCATCATCAAGAACGCGGAAATCGTGAAACTGGACAACCGGGTCGCCGCGCTTACCGGAACCGATGGCGAGTGCTCCACGGCCTGGGAGACGAAATCGAACCTGCCTCTCACCCGGTTCGACCAGCGGATGTGCCGGGCACAGCGGGGCTGGGACGGACCCACCGGCCTAGGCGTCCCGCGCGGTCTGCTCGCGTTCTGACCCGCCTTCGTGATGCAGGGGCCCCGACCGATCAGTCGCCACCGGGTTGGTTCGACGAGATGACCGCTAACGCGGACCCCGACGATCCACTCCTCGACGCGCTGAACCGAATCGCGGACGACGCGGATGCCGGCCCATCGAAGGTGGATCAAGCCAACCTGCGCCACGCCCCAGCTTGCTCGACCTGACACAGCTCACGGTCAAGGTGCACTACAACACCGACCAGGCGACCATCACAGCCAGACTGCCCGCCGACCCGGACTCGATCACGTCCATCGGCGATACCGCTGCGCAGCACAAGTGCGCAGGTGGCGCCGAATGTGCATCCTGCGAGTGCCCCCGGTGAGATTCGAACTCACACTGGACGGGTTTTGAATCCGGCCAGGAAATAGCACGCCACCCGCCTCGACGCTGAAACGCCCGGCGTTTCGGGGGCGAGGCGGGGGTGGAAGTCCACCTGGAGACCCTTCCGGAGTCACCGTCGAGAGGATCGTCAGCGCGTCTGCCTTATGTCGAGCGGCTGACGCAGGACGTCGAAACGATCAGATCAGGTTTTCCTGACGGCTCCAGTGAAACCGGCGACGAAGAGAGTCGCGAAAGCCCAGGCGAGCAGTCGCAAACCCCAGCCGACGAGGGTGAAGGCTTGGCCAGTGGCGGTGCGTGTGGTGTCACAGCGCGCTCGGGCGCCAGTGGAAACAAGTGGAGTGCCGAGGTCGAGACCGACACCTATGCGTTCAACCACTGTGCAGTTCACCGGGGCAGGATCCGGCGGTGTATGGACACGGGCCAGCGCACCATGGGAGCCGAGAACGACGCTCACGATGGCGGCGAGAGTGAAGGTTGCGAGCAGCCCGAGTAGCGCCCGCCAGGGCTGATAGCCGTAGCCAAGGACGACGCCGGTGAGACGTGCCCATGCTCGTTCGGCTCTGCCCGTGAGCGCACGGCGTTGGATCTGGTCCCGTCGCTGCTGGATTAGTACTCGACGTGCTTCTTGGTCGTGCCCCAGGGCGCGGTGCGCAGCCGCCAAGTACTGATACGGCTGAGCGGTATACTCCGGTGTCGCCTCGCGCAGTAACCGCAACCACGAATCCGCAGAGACAAGGCGGGGAAGCCCGGCATACATAAGGCCGTCGACCTCTAGTCGATTCTGCGTGCTTGAAGAATGTGTAATCCTCGTAATGTCAAGCCATATTTCTCCCCCGACGCGAGCATCTTCCAGATCGAGTACAACATATTCACCAGCCCCTTTTGCTGAGAACTCAACAGCTAGGAACAAGTCATGCTCGACCTGAATTCTTGTGGCATCGAGCGCTGAACTGGATGAGCTACTCAGCGTCGCCCTACTGCAATGCAACTGGCCGCCAATACGAGCGCCGGACAGTCGAACTGCTCCACCTTCTCCGGCACCAGTTGCCGAAAACCCGCCATCCAGGAATGCGCTCTGGTCAACCTGAAGACTTGTGGCGTCGAGCGCGGGACCGGACGAGTTACTTAGTGTCGCCTTATTGCAATTTAGCTGGCCCCCGATCCGGGCGCCGTACAACCGAACCGTTCCCCCTTTTCCGGTGCCAGTTGCCGCGAAGCCACCACGGAGTGACAGGCTCTGGCCAACCTTGAGATTTGCGGCGTTGAGGGCGGGACCGGACGAGTTACTTAGTGTCGCCTCACTGCAATATAGCTCGCCGCCAACCCGAGCAGAAAACAACCGGACCGTCCCCTTTTCCCCGGTGCCAGTCGCCGAGAACCCCTCAGACAAGAACATGCCCCGTTCGACATGAAGGCCCTCAGCATCGAGTGCTGGACCGGCAGGGTTGTTCAATGTTGCCCCGCGGAAATGCAGTTGACCTCCAATTCGAGCGACGTGCAGCCGAACCGCTCCCCAATCTCCGGTACCGGTTGCCGAGAACCCTTCATCCATATACACGTCCTGGTCGACTTGAAGTAGTATGGCATCGAGCGCGGACCCGTGAGATGAGCCCAGAGTCGCCCCACTGCAATGCAGTTGACCACCGATCCGAGCGGCATACAGTCGAACCGCTCCCCCCTCTCCAGTGCCAGTTGCCGAGAACCCCTCAGACAAGACCACGTCCTGGTCGACCTGGAGATTTGTGGCGCTGAGCGCTGGACCGGAGGGATTGTTCAACGTCGCTCCGACGCAAATCAGTTGACCCCCAACCTGAGCGCCGACCAGCCGAACCGCTCCCCAATCTCCGGTACCGGTTGCCGAGAACCCTTCACCCATAAGCACGTCCTGGTCAACCTTGAGATTTGTGGCGTCGAGGGCGGGACCGGACGAGTTACTTAGTGTCGCCTTATTGCAATTTAGCTGACTGCTGACCCGAGCGGCGTACAACCGGACCGCTCCACGTTTGTTGCTGGCGGTCACTGTTGTAGATTTCAGAGTGAGGTCGGCAACGGCCATCCCCGTAAAGTCTCCTGGAACCTCGGTGAGATGTTCGATCAAACAGCGGCTGACATCAAGGCTGACGAGGTGACTGTCGCGGGCAGTAATCCCTTCACTCAGAATGCAGCCGTCTAAGACGGTCACAACAGTGGAGGTCAAATTGTCCAAGTTCAAACGTCCTGCAATGCGAGCACCCCTGAGACGTAGACCCTGGGGATCCGGGTCTGGGGCGAGCCGTCCGCGCAGGATGTCACGCAGTACTTCCGCTCGGATCGTTCGCGAATCACCCCAAGTCCGCATTGCGTTCTCGTCCAACGACTCGTCGCCGGCCAAGTCCAAGAGGTCGCCACGTTCGACGTGCAGGACCAGGTCCTGCTCCACCTGCGTGAGCGAGCGGTGCCCAACAACATTTGCGCTCATGATTCGAAGGGTCGACCGCCAGCGGCACCGTGTTACTACGCAGGCACAGCGCTCGTTCATAGGGAAGCAACCGCAAAGCGTGGACCTGCATGTTTGTCGGCGTAAGACGCTCATACTGGCGCCACCTGCCTCCGGAGAGCAAAACCGCGTGCCAACTGCACGTACGCCCTAACCTGCGCATACGCCGAACGCGGAACGCCCGTCAACGGGGATTTGGGGACGCATTAGGGACGCGCGGCACCCTAGCGGTTAGCTGGAACGCGGCTTCAGCGCGTCCGCCAGGACCCATTGACGGTGCCAGGAGGCGCCCTCGCCGGGCGTACCGAGGGGGAAGGTGACGCATCCGACCCAATGCCCGGTGACCGTGACCGCCCACGTGCTCAGCGCCCCAGGCACGGTCCCGGTCAGATCGAGCCCGTCAGGGAGCGATCCGCGCGGGGCATCGACCGGGAAGACGCGACGAAGGTCGACCCACACGAGCTTGGGTGGCTCCACCGCGCGCACGTACGGTGCGCCGTCGTCACCAGACCTTGCCGAGTCGGACATGTGTTCGATTATGCATCCCGCGCCCCGGCGGCGAACTCCAGGCTGGTCTACCCGGGGACGACACCCCTGCAAACGCTGACAGGAAGGGGGGTCGTACTGAGCGTCACCAACGCGCATGCTGAAACGAAGCGCCAGCACGTGCTGACGACGAGACCCCTAGGAAACCCGGGAAACCGAACCTCCCGGCCGGGCCGTTTCCGCAGGTAAACGGCCTGCCCGGGAGGTGTCACGGGAGTGCACAAAACCTCGCACAGAACTTCTGTGCGCACACAAAACCTCGGTCGCCGCCTCACGGCCGAACTCGACCAGGCGTCACCGACAGTCACCAGACCGTCCCCGGGCTGAGTCCGACGACGCGGTCTCGGGGGTTCTGTGCGCACACACAAGTTCTGTGCACGGTTTTGTGTACGCGCCCAACTCACACCAGAAACACCCGATGACCTGCGTAGACCCGCCACCCCCGGAGGTTCTGAGGGTTTTGTGGGTTCTGTGCGCACCCCCGCCCAGTAACTCCCGCCATCGAACACACAAAGTCACGCCGTACCGGCCGCCGGACTACCGCTGGCGGGCCGGTTCGGCGTGCCTGAACGAAAGGCCATTTCGATGTCTCGGACACGCGATTCGAAACGCGCTGAGTGGCTCACCATCGCCGAAGTGCTCGACGAGCTAGGCGGCAATCTGGCCCGCTCCACGTTCAACGACTGGCGCGCAAAGAAGGTAGCGCCTAAGTGCATCAGGCTTCCCAACAACCAGATTCGCATTCGGCGTTCCGATTTTGAGAGCTGGATTGAGAGCCGCATCGAGGAGGCCGCATGAGCGAAACCAGTTACGACGTCAAGATCTGGAATATCGAGACGCGGCGTGGGAAGACGAAGACCTCCTATCGCGTGGTGTGGTTCGTCGCCGGGCAACGCTTCGACGAGAAGCTGGACACCTACGCACACGCCGAAAGCGTCCGCTCGGATCTCGTGGCCGCCGCTCGACGCGGTGAAGCGTTCCATTGCACACGAGGTCTGCCCGTGTCGATGCTGCGCAATGAGGCGGACATGCCGTTCTTCGCGTTCGCGTGCAAGTACATCGACATGAAGTGGCCGCGCGCGGCGGCGAAGTCACGTGCGGGTAATGCCGATGCGCTGGCGTCGGCATTACCCGCCATGCTCCGGACCACACGGGGGAAGCCCGATGACAAGGTGCTCCGCCGCGCGCTCACCGGATGGGCGTTCAACGTGAAAAGGCGTGATGACGTCAAGCCACCGGAGATTGAGGACGCGCTCAAGTGGGTGGCCGTGAACACGCTGCCGACGTCACGGCTGAGTGATCTGGCGAAGCTGCGCGAAGTCCTGGACCAAATTTCGTTGAAGCTCGACGGGAAGCAGGCCGCGGCCAAGACTGTGGGCCGGAAACGCGCGGTCATTCACAACATGCTGGAGTACGCGGACGAGTTGAAACTGGTGACGGCGAACCGTCTGTCCGAGGTCAAATGGAAAGCCCCGAAGACCGTGCGGGCGATCGACAAGCGCGTGGTCATCAATCCCGGCCAGGCGCGGAAGCTGCTGGCGGCGGTCGCGGCACAGAAGGTCGACACAGCACCGCGGCGCTCGTCCGGCCCGATGCTCAAGGCGTTCTTCGCGGTCATGTACTACGCGGCGCTCCGGCCGGAAGAGGCCGCCATGCTGTCCAAACAGGATCTCCAGCTTCCAGAGCGCGGATGGGGCGAACTCCTCCTGTCCGAGACGGCGCCGATCGCCGGTGCCGCGTGGACCGACTCCGGTGGCCGGCGTGACCGTCGGCAGCTCAAGCAACGTGCGCGAGGCGAGGTTCGCACCGTGCCGTCACCTCCGCCGCTCACCGCGATCCTCCACGCGCACCTGACGGAGCACGGAGTCGCGGCCGACGGACGGCTGTTCCGGAACCTCGTCGGCGGCGAGCTCGCTGAGTCGACGATCGCGAGGGTCTGGGACAACGCCCGCCGCGCGGTGCTCACCAAGGCCGAATACGCCTCGCCGCTGGGCAGGCGGCCATACGACCTCCGGCACGCCTGCGTCTCCACGTGGCTGGCGGGCGGCGTCCCATCCACCCAGTGCGCCGAATGGGCCGGGCACTCGGTCGCGGTGCTGCACCAGATCTACGCCGCGGTGATCGCCGGGCTGGAATCCGCCGCCCACCAGCGGATCGAGCAAGCCCTGGGCTGGACGGAGGGCATGGACGAGGACCAGTGACGCCGCCTGATGCCGCGTACCGCGAAATTTGGGGGCGTAATGGGGGTGGCCACCCGTAGGACACCGGTTTCAACCGGCCGCAGCCGGACAACACGACACCGGCCCCTCACCTGATTTTGCCTGGTGAGGGGCCGGTTTCCGCTGGTCGCTCTGCGTGCCCCCGGTGAGATTCGAACTCACACTGGACGGGTTTTGAATCCGTTGCCTCTGCCAGTTGGGCTACGGGGGCCGTGCCCGGTGAACTTTACGGGATCACGGGTGCGCGCTTTCCGCCGGGCCCGGGAGTGTGACGACCGTCTGACGTGGTGAACGCCATCTAGCCGTCTGGATCGTTCCCGGTAGGCTTCAGGTTCGCGGACAGACCGCGAGCCGAATGCCCGACGACCTTCAGGAGGACCCCGGTGACCGAGCAGGCTGCCGAGGCCAATGGTGCCGTCGCCGCACCCCAGCGGCGGGTGCTCGTGGCCGAAGACGAGGCCCTCATCCGTCTGGACCTCGTCGAGATGCTCCGCGAAGAGGGCTACGAGGTGGTCGGTGAGGCCGGGGATGGCGAGCAGGCCATCAACCTGGCCACCGAATTGAAGCCCGATCTGGTGATCCTCGACGTCAAGATGCCGAAGCTCGACGGTATCGAGGCCGCTTCCAAGATCACCGGCGACCGGATCGCGCCGGTCGTCATCCTGACCGCATTCAGCCAGCGCGACCTCGTCGAGCGGGCCAGGGACGCGGGCACGATGGCGTATCTGGTCAAGCCGTTCGCCAAGCGCGACCTGGTGCCCGCCATCGAGCTGGCCGTGAGCCGGTTCGCCGAGCTGCAGGCGCTCGAATCCGAGGTCGCGGGCCTCACGGACCGGCTCGAGACGCGCAAGGTCATCGACCGCGCGAAGGGTCTGTTGATGAGCCGTCAGGGGCTTACCGAGCCGGACGCGTTCCGGTGGATACAGCGCACCGCGATGGACCGCCGGACCACGATGAAGGCGGTCGCCGAGGCCGTCGTCGAGAGCATCGGCTGACGAACCCGCGAAAAGGGCCACTCCCGCTTCGACTCAGGGCGGCGTCGGGAGGTCCAGTGCGCGGGCCAGGGCCGCGACAGTCGCGACGGCATGCCGGTGCAGGTTCTTCTCGGCCCAAGCGGCCGCCAGCGCGAGGAAGCCGGCGAGGTCGTGCTCGGCTCCCGCAAGGAGCTGCCGGAGATCGGCGGCAGGCAACTCGATCACCGGGCAGGCGCTTTGTTCGGCGTCGACGGTCAGCCGTACGACATCACCGTGACGTTCGGCGAGGGGATCGGGATCGTGTCCGAAGCCGACCTGGCCATCGCCCTCGATGACCTGGTGCCACTCGCGCCAGTCCTCCAGACCGTTGCAACAACCCGGCATGAACACCACGCCGGTGGAGCTGTCTGTCACGCGAAACCCGCCGGCCGCGAAAAGGGTGTCAAGCATGAGTAGGCCGTGCAGGAACGACCCCAGCGGGTCGGCGGGGCGGACGCCGTCCGCTGGGTCGAGGTCGTTGCAGGCGACGATGTTCATCACCGCTGTACCAACTTCAAGAGGCGTGAGTTCGCCGTTGAGCGGCATATACCCGAACGATTCGGTCTCGGCGACAGGCCAAAGGGCGAAGCCGTTGGTCGCGCGGACCTCCAGAACGGGCTGCATGGTGATCACCCAGGGAGTATCGCGCATGTTCGGCCGGGCTACGCGTCGTCGTCCGGCCGGTCTTCGAGAATCCGATCGTCCTGGTGCGCGCCGTGGAACCGGGTCTGACGCGCCATGACCTCGCGCATCGTGGTCTCCCTCGGGACGCCGTAGACGACCTCCGGGAATTCCAAGGTGCGTTGTCGTTCCCAGAGTTCGTCGTGCCGGTCCGGCGAGAACAGCGACGCGCCTGTCGCCACGAACACCTCGTCCTCGATGGTGGCACCGTTGACATGCGAGTGCGGACCGAACAGCACCGCGGACGGGGTGGGAACCCCGACACCTCCCGTCGAGGCGTGAGTTCCCCGGACCTGGCCCGGCTCGAACGGGCTGCCACCCCCACCATGCGACGGGCAGGACGCACCCTTACCGGGTAGATGCGCCTTGGGCAGGCTCATCGTGATGGTAGGCCGGAGCCACCTGCCGCAGCGACGGATTTTCCCGTGAGCCGAGGGAATCCTCCGCTGCGGTGCGTTCCGCTCGCGAGGCGGATCGGCTATTCTCCGGGGTAGGAGAGCCGGGAAGACTGGTCGGCACATTTTTCGTCGACCGCAAGGAAGTTCCCATGGCCGCTCAACCTTCACTGCCGATGCTCCTGGACCGGCGACGGATGTCCTACCTGGCGACCATGAGTGGGGCCGTGCTTTCCTTTGCCGCCGGCGTCATGCTTCACGTCGTGGTCATGGCGGTCGCGCTCCTCGCGGCCGGGATCGCGTTCGTCATCGCTCTCCGGTACGGCAGCAAAGTCCGCAGGTTCCCGGTCGAAACCTGGCTTCCCACGGAAACGGGCGTTGCACAGGAGCCCGGGCTCGAGGTGCAGCCGCAGCGCTTTCGCACCATGAGCCTCCTCGCCATCCCGCTGTCCGGCTTCTGTGTCGTGACGTTCGGTCTCGTGGTTTGGCTTTCGATGGCGACCCGTTCACCGGCACCAGCGATCATCCTCGGCATCCCGCTCGCCTTCGGGAGCGTGGGCGGTTCGACCGCCTTGGTCGGCTGGAACAGACGAGCCAGATCGGTGCGGAAAACCGGCTGGCACAAAGCGAAAGTCGTCGACATCGAAGTCTTCGAAGGACGTGCGGCGCCACTGCCGGTGATCTCGATCGGCTTCGAAGACGGCAGCACGATCCGCCTCCGTACCATCATGTCGACCTACGGCGCCGCGTATCAGGCGGGCCGCCGCAACGTCGAGGCGTGGGTCGGCGGCGAAGACACCGCCATGGTGGTCTTGTTCGAACACGGCCGCTTCCGAAAAGGCCTCTATCCGGTACCGGTGAAGGCCATCGGTCCGCGTACAACGTCGCAGAGTTCGGCGCCCGTCTTCATGTGAACGAACCACTCCGGGTGGCAGAGCGGGAGTCGATCATCGGGGCGGCGGCGGGGTCGGGGACGGTCCCAGCGGTGGAACGGGGGCGCGTTTCGGAGGCGGTGTGGTGGACGGGACGGAGGCGACGGTGGGCAGGGGCACAGGAGCCGGGGCGGGTGATGCGGGAGCCGGCAGGGCGGGAGCGGAGACAGTGGTCGGGGTGAGTACCGGCAGGGGCGGTTCGGCCGGTTGGCCGGCCGCGCTGAGTGCCACGACGACGGCGATCCCCACCACCGTGGCGGATCCGGCGGCGGTTCGGAACTGGCGGGAAATCCCGGCCGGGTCCGCCATGCTCGCGGCCGAACCGGCGGTGCCGGCCGCCGCTGTGGCGCCGGCGGCGGTGGCGGCCGTAGCCGCCTTGGCGCTCGCCGTCGCGAGGTATCCGAGTGCCGCGCCGCCCAGGACGATCGGTGCGATGATCCCGCGCAGCCCCGTGTTGACGTCGCTGAGTTCGGCCGCGAGAGTGCGGCACGCTTCGCATTCGTCGAGATGATGTTCGACCTGAACGCGGGCTTTCTTGGCCAGCCCGTCACGGGCCCAGGCACCGAGCAAACCGGCCGTGGTCTGGCATGCGGGGGCCAGGTTCTCCTGCAAATGGACCTCGAGAAAAGCCTGGCGCAGCCCTTCGCGCGCCCGGTAGGCCATCGCCGAGACGCCGTTCGGGGTGAGTCCCAGCAGGGGGGCGACCTCGGCGGGAGTCTGTCCCTCGATCTCGATGTGCCACAGCACGTCCTGCCATCGCTCCGGCAGGCGGGCGAACGCCCGGGCGGCGAGTGTGCGTTCGAGTCCGGCGACGGCGGCGTCGGCGAGGGGGACCGCGAGCGTGTCGACGGCGACGGATTCCATGTCTTCGGTAGGCGTGACCCGCCGATTCCGGCGTGTGTGGTCGTAGGCGGTGTGACGCAGAGCAGTCAGCAGATAGGCCCGGAAGGCGGCATCCGGGCCCTTGCCCTGCCGGAGGGTGTCCAGCACCTTCGCGAAGGCGTCGGAGACGAGGTCTTCGGCCTCGGAATCGGACCGCGCGAGCTGGCGGGCGAGGTTGCTCGCCGCGCCGGAATGCCGCTCGTACAGTTGCCCGTAGTCTTCGATTCGCCCGGCGCGGACCGCTTTGATGAGTTCGGTGTCGCTGCGCACGGCGTCCTCCGTCGACATGCGATGCCGACGTCCGTGCGGGCCGGTCATGACGGACTCCGGTCGAGACTTCCCCGATCGGATGCGGCACGACGGCGGCGCACCGCCCGGACGCCCACCAATGCCATCCCGATCCAGGGTGCGATGCCCGCGGCGATCCGCAGCGGCGAAGCCGACTTCGGCACCTGGCCGAACAGCACGACGCAGGCCGCGGTCAGCACGGCGACGAGGCACAGGCCGATGAGCGCCAAGCACCGGATAAGGCGGATGAGCCGGGCCACGCCGTCGTCGGTACTGGCGTCGGCGCCGAAGATCCGCGCGAACACGCTGTCCGCCATCGGCAGTTCCTCCCAAGCACTGCGGAGCCCGAGTCGGCTCCGCTCACCCGAAGAGAGGACTGACCGCCGGAAAAGCGTCATGGTTTATTGACACGATGAACCCGGCGCCGACGTGGCCGTGGCCGTCACCGGCCCTGCCGATGTGGGAGGTCGGCGGCAGCTGGCCGAAGCTGAGGGCGACCGTGACGTGGATGTGGGCGTCGTCGGCCGAGCCCGCCGGCGCGCGGGTACTCGAGACGTTGTTCCACCTCGATGTCCTGAGCGACGCGTTCCACCTGCACCGGTGTGAACAGGTCGCCGAAGAGCGTTCGCTGGGACGCAGCTGGGGAGAGATCACCGAGAGCCTGAACCGGCTCAACTCCAGCGACCTCTGGCCCCGGCTCTCCCGTCAGGCCACCCACCAGTTCTTCCACCACAGTCCGCGGCGCCTTCGGCCGGACGCGGCGTCGGTGCTCTCCGGGCCCTTGCGCGAACAGCTGATCTCCACGTGCGGTTCGTTGTGCATTCCCGGAGCCAGGCAGATCCTGTCGGAGGAGAAGACGATCCTGGTCTCCGAAGCCCGGGTCCGAGGCTGCACCTGGGAGCAGATCGGAGAGGCGCTCGCGTGCACCAGGCAATGCGCTCAGCGGACCTACCGTGATCGACGGCCCGACCCGTTCCTGCTCCGCGCCGACGTCGACACCATCGTCGAGCGCGCGCTGGTCCTTCATCGAGCGGGCTCCGGATTCTCCGGAGAGCCTTCCCGGGCATTGGCGCATTTCGCGAAGCACTTGCTCGAGTAGCCCGACGGCCGGTTCTCCTCGGTCAGCCGAAGCGGACTTCGGGGATCGCCGTCATCAGCCGTTCCCACTCGGGATATTCGGCGAGTTTGCCTTGATAGACGGCGGTGATCTTCGCGGCCAGCTCCGGATCGGGGTCGTCGGAAACGGCGAGCCCGACGTGCAGTTTGGCGTAGTGCGGGAGGATCTCCGGGTCTCCGGCCAGATGGACGGGGTCGTACATGTAGCGCTCGAACGCGCCGAGGTCGGCCAGGCCGAAGGAATAGCCGTGGGTGTAGCCCTCGGCCGGATCGCCGAGAAGCCTGCCGACCGTGGAGAACGCCACCGACTCCACCGCCGCGGTCCGGCGGATCAACGCCAAGGCGCGGGTCTTCTGTTCCTCTGTGCTGTCTTCGCGGAACGCGAAGCGCATGAACTGGACGATCAAGACTGCCTCCCGTAGATTGAACCAATGAGTTCAACGTAGTGAACTGACAGGTTCATGCGCAACGCAGGATGCCGAAGGCCCGGTGGATAGGATCGTGTCGTGACGAAGGCGACGGTCGGCAAACGCCAAGCGATCTTGGACGCGGCCTTCACGGTCTTCGCGCGCCACGGGTACGCCCGGGCATCCGTCCAGGAGATCGCGGACGAGGCGAAGGCCGCGAAACCCACTGTCTACAACCATTTCGGCGACAAGGAAGCGTTGTTCCGCGGTGCCATGGCGGCGACGGCCGACAGCGTCGCCGCCGACACGCTCGACGCCATCGAGCCGCTCCGCGACGCGGGGGCCGATGTTCGCGCGACACTGCGGACCGCGGCTTCCCGGCTGCTGCGGATCTGCTCCGGCGAGCGTTCGCACGCGCTCCGGTCGCTGGCGTACGCCGAGCTCGCCGCGTTTCCCGAGCTGGCGGTCACCATGCAGGAGCGCACGTCGGTGCACCTGACGGAGGCCTTGGCCGACCGGTTCGCCCGCCTCGCCCTTTCCGGCGCTCTTCGCTCCTGCGACCCGGCCAGGGCCGCCGAGCAGTTCCTCGCTCTGCTGATCGGGCCGCTGGAGTCCCGTTCGCGGCTGGGCGCTCGCGCTCTCCCGGCGGCTGAACTCGAAGGTATAGCGGAGTCGGCCGTCGATACCTTCGTGCGCGCGTACGGTCCGTAGCGCCGGGGAGTTTCAGGTGCGGTCCGGGGCGAATCTGCCGTCCTCCCGGTAAAGCCAGTACCGGCGCAGCATGCGCAACACCACGGAGACCTGCAGCGCGGTGATCCCGGGCAAGGGCGCGAGATCCCTGGTGAGGAAGTCGGCCATCTCGTCCTCGTTGCGGAACACGCCCTGGTGGATGACCGAAGCGGTGCCGGCGACGATCGACACGTACCGCGCCGACGGATGCCGCGCCAGTTCCCCGGCCACGGCCTGGATGGCGCCCGGCGTGATGGTCAGCGCGATGACCGCCTCCAGTTCGTAGCCGAGCTGCGCGGGTTCCACCTCGACGCGGGGCCGGACGACGCCGCGCCGCAACGTCGATTGGATCAGCCGGTAGGCGGTGGACTGGCTGAGGCCGAGGCTCCGGCCCGCTTCGGCCGCGGTGATCCGCCCGTTCCCGGCCAGCAGCCCGATGAGCCGTCGCTCGTCCGGGCCCACGTCGCCGGCGTCGAAGCCGTCCGGGACGACCTGTTCGCGGGACAAGATCTTCTGCTGGTCTTCGCTCAGCCGGTGCAGACGCCAGGAGTCGGCCCTCGTCAGTGCCCGCAGCACCAGCTCCGAATGGGTTCCCGCCACGCCCGGCACACCGGGGATGCGCTCGGCGAGCAGTTCGCGCGCCTCGGCCCGGTCCGGAACGTGCACGGCCAGGTAGACGTCCGACCGGCCCGCCGTCTCCGCCGCCAGCTGGACCTCGGGAAACCGGGCGAGCGCCTTCGCCGCCGAACCGGACGCTCCCGGTTCGGTCGTGACCCAGACGTGGCGCGGGTTCCCGCGAGCCCTCGCCGTCCACTCGACCTGGCCGATCACCCGGAGGATCCGCTGTTCCTCGAGGCGGACCAGCCGCCGTCCCACCGTGCTGGCGGAGACGTCGAGCGCCTCGGCGAGCGTGGCGACCGAGGCGCGCGGGGCGATCTGCAGCGCCGCGATCAGGTCGAGGTCGGGTTCGGTCAGCACGTAGTGAATGTATCAGTCACTCAAGCATCATGCGTGACTGATCCGTGCATAATTCGATTCGAGGTTGCACTATTCGTTCGCTTGAGTTTGTAATGGGCCTCCGATCAGGAAGGAGCCGCGCCGGTGAGTTCCAGCCAGGCCAGAACGACCTCACGTCCGATGAATCTCCTGTTGCGCGCGCTCGACGGCGTCGAGCGGCTCGGCAACAAGCTGCCGCATCCGTTCTGGCTCTTCGTCATCTTGAGCGCGGTGCTGGCACTGGCCAGCTGGGCGCTCAGCGCGGCCGGCGTGTCGGCGGTGAACCCGGCGACGGGCAAGACGGTCGAGGCGAAGAACCTGTTGTCCGCCGACGGTGTGCGGATGATGGTGACCG
This sequence comes from Amycolatopsis sp. CB00013, assembly GCF_001905755.1. NCBI lineage: Bacteria > Bacillati > Actinomycetota > Actinomycetes > Pseudonocardiales > Pseudonocardiaceae > Amycolatopsis > Amycolatopsis sp. CB00013. The sequence continues at coordinate 290,259 of NZ_LIWC01000007.1, forward strand.
ACGCGGTCAAGAGCTACACGTCGTTCCCGCCGCTGGGCACGATCCTCGTGGTGATGCTCGGCGTGGCGGTCGCCGAGCGGTCCGGTCTGCTCGCGGCCGTGCTCCGGTCCGGCGTTTCGAAGGTCTCACCGCGGTGGGTGACCTTCGCGCTGGCGTTCACCGGAATGGTGTCCCACGTCGCGTCCGACGCCGCCTACGTGGTGCTGATCCCGTTGGGGGCCTTGGCTTTCCGTGCGGTGGGGCGGAGCCCGATCCTGGGTATCGTGGTCGCGTTCGTGTCCATCTCCGCCGGGTACGACGCGAGCCCGCTGATCACGCCGACCGACGCCATCCTGTCCGGGCTGACCACGGCGGCGGCGCAGACGATCGATCCGGCCTACTCGGTCACTCCGCTGGCCAACTACTTCTTCTCGCTCGCCTCGTCGGTCGTGCTGGCCGCCGTGATCACGCTCGTGACGGAGAAGGTCCTCGCGCGGCGCGCCGAAGCGATGCCCGTCGACGACGACGCGGAAGAGGACGATCTCGGCTCGCTCCGGCTCAGCCGCCAGGAACGACGGGGCCTGCTCGCCGCGCTCATCGCGCTGGGCGTCTTCGTGGTCGCACTGGTGCTGGCGGTGCTGCCCGCGTCGTCGCCCTTGCGCGGCAAGGGCGGAAGCATCATCGAGTCACCGTTGCTGACGTCCATCTCGATCTTCCTCGCGCTCGGCTTCCTGGCCGCGGGCTGGGCCTACGGCAAGGTCGCCGGGACCGTGACCAGCAGCCGCGACATCCCCGGGTTCATGGCCCACGGCTTCCGTGAGATGGCACCGATCCTGGTGCTGTTCTTCGCCATCTCCCAGTTCCTGGCCTACTTCAAATGGACCGGCATCGGCGAGATCACCGCGATCAACGGCGCCGGCCTGCTCAAAACCGCCGGGGTCTCCGGACCGGTCGTCATGCTGGGCATCCTCGTCGTGGTGACCCTGGTGAACCTGATCGTCACCAGCGGCTCCGCCCAGTGGGCGCTGATCGGCCCGGTGTTCGTGCCGATGCTGATGCTGCTGGACATCCCGCCGGAGACCACGCAGGCGCTGTACCGCATCGCGGATTCGTGCACGAACGCGATCACCCCGATGAGCCCGTACTTCGTGATGGCACTGGGTTTCCTGCAGCGTTACCGGCGTTCGGCGGGGATCGGCACGCTGTTCTCGATGACGGTCCCGCTCTCGTTCGCCCTGCTGGTGGTGTGGACGTTGCTGTTCTTCGTGTTCTGGGTGTTCGGCATCCCGCTCGGCCCCGGCGCCCCCGTTCGCTAGGAAGGGATTCTCTTGTCATATAAGGATTGGTCCCGGCAGGCACTGCCCGCCATGCTCGACGATCTCCGGAGCATCGTCGAACTGGAGACGCACAGCTACGACAAACCGATGCTGGACGAAGGCCTCGACACCATCCGGGCGTGGGTCTTCGACCGTCTCGGCGCACCCGGCACCGAGGCCCGCCACACCGACACGGTCCGGGGCGACGTGCTCGAACTGGGCTATGCGGGGACGGCGCCGGGAACGGTACTGCTGCTGAGTCATTACGACACCGTCTGGCCGACGGGCACGCTCGCCGGATGGCCGTACACCGACGAGGACGGCCGCGTCACCGGGCCGGGCGCGTTCGACATGAAACTCGGCCTGGTGCAATCGGTCTGGGCCCTGCGAGGGCTCCGTGAACTCGGCCTTCCGCATCCGTCGGTCAAGTTCCTCTTCAACGGCGACGAGGAGATCGGCAGCCCCCACTCGCGGCCGTACATCGAAGCGGCCAGTGAAGGCGCGCTGGCCACCCTCGTCTTCGAGGCGTCGCTGGACGGCAAGCTGAAGACCGCGCGCAAGGGGGTCGGCCTGTTCGACGTGACCGCCACCGGCGTCGAAGCGCACGCGGGCCTGGACCCGTACGCGGGAGCGAGCGCGATCCACGCCCTCGCCGGGATCGTCGGACAGCTGGCGTCCGCGGGCTCGCGCGAACTCGGGACCACCGTCAACGTCGGCACCATTTCCGGTGGTACCGGTCGGAACGTCACCGCGGGCGGCGCCGGCTGCGGCGTCGACGTCCGTGTCGCCGAACCGTCCGAAATGGACCGGATCGACAAGGTGTTCGCCGGCCTGGAAGCCGCCGATCCCCGCGTGGGCATCTCGGTCGAAGGGGAGTGGAACCGGCCGCCGATGACCCCGAACGACCCGTCGCGGGCGCTGTTCGCGACCGCGCGGAAGGTGGCCGCCGACGAAGGCTGGGAGCTGGAGGAGACCGCGGTGGGAGGGGCGAGCGACGGCAACTTCGTGTCGGCGCTGGGCCGCCCGGTGCTCGACGGTCTCGGCGCCGTCGGCGGCGGTGCCCACGCACGCGACGAGCACATCCTCGTGAAGCACATCCCGGAGCGGACGGCGCTGGTGATCGGCCTGATCGCGGCACTCGTCTGACGAGCGGGGCGATTCGACGTTTCGACGACCGCCGGACGTGGTAGCCCATCTGGTGTCAAGGCCCGCGCGGTTGGGGAGGGACGCCATGTCGTCCACGGAATCCACAATGGACAAAGGAGCCGTCGTCGCAGGCTATGACGGCTCCGAAGAAGCGCGGAAGGCCGTGCGCTGGGCCGCGGGGGAGGCAGCCGCCCGCGGTCGCGGATTGGTCGTCGCCCATGTCGTCGGATTCCCGCCCGTGCCCGAAGCCGTCCCGGGTGGTGGGGCTTGGCCGCGGCCGGGATTCCTCGAAGCAGGGCAGGAAACAGCGCAGCGGCACGCCGAGGCCATGCTCGGCGACATCGCGCAGGAATGTCGCCGAGCCTGGCCGGAGCTGACCGTTTCGACGCGGTTGCTGTCCGGCCGCGCGCCCGACGAGCTGGCCCACGCCGCGGAGAACGCGGATCTGCTGGTCATCGGTTCGTCGGGGCTCACCGCGCTGCCCAGGCTCCTGGTCGGCTCGACGGCCAACGAACTCCTGCACGACTACCACCGGCCCATCGTGGTCGTGCGCACCGGCGAGGAACCGTCGTCGGAGGGTGACGGGAAGGTCGTGGTGGGCGTCGACGGATCCGAGACCAGCAGGGAAGCCATCGGATTCGCCTACGACTTCGCCGCCCGGCACGGCCGCGCGCTGGTGGCCTTGCACGTGTGGTCCGATCTGCCGCTCGAAGCGATGGCGGTGACTCCCACCGAGCACGACAGGGAGCTCATCGAGGAACGGGGAAAACCCCTGCTCGACGAAGCGCTGGCCGGATATCGGGAACGGTATCCGGACATCCCCGTCCAGCGCGTGATCGCGGTCGACCGGCCCGCCCACGCATTGGCGGAGCAAGCCGAGGGCGCCGCGCTGCTCGTCGTCGGCAGTCATGGACGTGGGCCGTTACGCCGAGCTCTTCTGGGCTCGGTCAGCCGCGCCATGGTGCACCACGCGCCCTGTCCGGTCGCCGTGGTCCGGCACCACAAGGAGCGCGACTACCCGAAGTCTCGCGGTTGAATCCCGCAGGACCGGGTGAACGGCCAAATCCACGCTTCCCGGTGGCAAGGCCCGCGTTACGCTGCCGACCGCGTCGTCCCGTCCACAGAATCGGTCATGAAGTTCCTGCGCCGGCTCGTGATCCTCGCCGTGGCCCTGACACTCGTCTCCTCGCCGCCCGCCTTCGCGATCGGCACGCCGAAGCTGCTCATCGGACAGGATTTCCCGGACCCCGACATCGTCAAGACCGACTCCGGCTTCTTCGCCTTCTCCACGAGCACCGGTGCGGTGAAGGTGCCCTACGCGCACGCTCCGGCGGCGGAAGGGCCCTGGCGGGTGGCCGGTGACGCTCTCGCGGCCGTGCCGAAATGGGCGAAACCCGACGGCGGGTTCTGGGCTCCCGACGTGGCCCGCCTTTCCGACGGCACGTTCGTGCTCTACTTCTCCGCGGCGGTGGCTCCCGGAGGGGAGATGTGCATCGGCGTCGCGACCGCCGCGAAGGCCGAAGGGCCGTACACACCCGCCGGAGACGGGCCACTGATCTGTGTTCCCGGCGACGGCGGTGACATCGACCCGCAGACCTTCGTGGACTCGGACGGCTCGCGATACCTGCTCTACAAGAGCGACGGCGCGGCGGTCGGGCCTCCGGCGGCGATCTGGTCCCAGAAACTGCGCGCCGACGGACGGACACCCGACGGCCCGCGGATCGAGCTCCTGCGCGCCGATCTCGCGTCGGAGAACGCGGTCGTCGAGGCGCCGGCGGTGGTGAAGACGCCGAGCCGGTACCTGTTGTTCTACTCCGCCGACACGTTCCAGAGTTCCGGCTATCACACGGGATACGCCTCCGCGCCCTCGTTGAGCGGGCCGTTCGTGAAGGCGGGTACGCCGTTCCTGTCCACCGATCTGCTCGGCGGCAAGGTCGACGCGCCGGGAGGCGCCGACGTCGTCGACGGCCGCATCCACTTCCACGGCTGGCTCGGAGGCGGCCGCACCGCCCGCGGGATGTACCAGCTGCCCATCGGCTTCCCGGGCGATGTACCCCAGCTCGGCTGACAGGGTTTCGTCGCCGTCGTTCGGGTATCCGGTGGGGAAGACCGACCGAAGGAGTACCGGCGATGACAGCCCAGCCGCCCGACCCGGAACCCGAGAAGACCCGCCGCGAACCAGGTGGTGGCGTCCGGCCGGGTGACACACCGCCCGACTCCGCTCAGACGTCCGGGCTCTCGCATCCGCAGCCGATGCCGTCCAAGGCGATGCCTGTCGCGTGGCTGATCCTCATCGGCGTGATCGTCGTCCTGGCGAGCGGGTTCGTGGTCGCGCTGGCGCTGGGGTGGCTCAAACTGGGCTGATCACTGGGATCAGCGCGCGGCGGCCAACACCAAGTCGAGATAGTTGCGCGAAGCCCGCCGCCACGATTCCAGTTCCAGCTTCTCGTTCGCCGCGTGCATCTCCCCGGGATCGCCAGGGCCCCAGATCACGATCGGCGCGCCGCCCACGGATCCGGCCAAAGCCGACGCGTCCGTGAAGTAAGTGGCCGCGGGCGCGGGCGTCTGGCCGGAGAGAAGCTCCGGCAGCCGCGCCGTCCGGACGGCGGGCAGATCGAGATCCACCTCCGCGGTGATGGCCGGATCGAGCGCGGAAGCCCAAGCGATCGACGGCGCTCCACCGTCCACAGTGCGCACATCCAGCGTCAGAACCGCCGACGCGGGCACGATGTTCGGCGCGGTCCCGCCTTCGAAGGTGCCGACGTTGACGGTTTCCTCGCCCAGGTAGTCGTCGGCGGCCAACGGGAGGGAATCGAGCGTGCCGAGGGCCCGGTCGGCGAGCAACCGGATCGCGTTGCGGCCCAGTTGCGGCGTGGAGCCGTGGGCCGCCTTCCCCCGCGCGGCGAGCCGCAGCCAGGTGGCGCCGCGGTGGCCGAGCGAGACGCGGTTCCGGGTCGCCTCCGGCACCACGACGATCCGCGGCGTCAGCTCCAGCGAAGCCGAGGCCTCGGTCGCGCCCCGGCAGCCGATCTCTTCGTCGCTGGTGATGAGGACCTGCGCGTGGGCACCGGCTTCCGCGGCGTTGCGCAACGCGGCCAGAGCGGCGACCAGCCCGCCCTTCATGTCGACGCTGCCGCGGCCGTGCAGGAACTCCTCGTCGACGTCCGCGGAGAACGGGGCGCGGTCCCACAGCGCGGGGGAGCCGACGGGGACGGTGTCGATATGGCACACGAACAACGGCCCGTCGCCGGATCCGGTGCCGACCAGTACCCACGGCCGCCCGGCGGTCGAGCGTCGCAGCACGCGTACGCCCGGAGCGGCGGTGGCGTAGGAGACGGCCAGTTCCTGCGCGGCGGCCTGTGCGGCGCTGTCGCCGGAGGTGGTGTCCTGGCGCACCAGATCGCGCAGCAACGCGAGGGTTTCGTCGGTCATGCGGGGTACTCCTGGGTCGATTCGCGGACGACGAGCCGCATGGAGAGCACGTGGTCGGCGGGCTCGCGGCCGGCCGCGAGACGGGTGATCTCGTCGACCGCCTTGCGGGCCATCTGCTCCGTCGGCTGCGCGACGGTGGTCAGGCGCGGCGACGTCCATTCGCCGAGGGTGATCCCGTCGCAGCCGATCACCGAAAGGTCTTCCGGCACCGAGACCCCGGCGCGGCGGGCCGCTTCGAGCAGGCCGACCGCGGCGATGTCGCTGGCGGTGAACACGGCCGTCGGCGCCGCGCCGGTCCGCGCCATATGCGCGAAGAAGTTCATGCCGAACGCCGAGCTGAACGCGCCGCGCACGATCATCGCTTCGTCAGCCTCGACCCCGTGCGACTTCAGCGCGGCCCGGTAACCCGCCTCGCGCTGGTCGGCCGTGCGCAGCCCGGCCGGTCCGCCGACATGGGCGATCCGCCGGTGGCCCTGGGAGAGCAGGTGGGTGGTCGCCTGGTAGGCGCCGCCGAAACTGTTCGCGGTGACATGCGCGATCCGCGGACCGGCCGCCTCGACGTACTCGTCGAGGAAGACCACCGGGAAATCGCCTGCCAGGCGGCTGGTGAAGGCTTCGTTGGTGGTGTTCATCCCCAGGTAGATCAGCCCGCCCACGTCCGGCACCCGTATCAGGCGCTCGACGGCGGCGCGTTCCCGTGACGGCGAGGACCCGGTGAGCGCGGTGAGCACGTCGACGCCGTCTGTCGCGGCGGCGTCGACCACCGCGTCCGCCAGCGTGGAGAAGTACGGGTTGTCCAGCGACGGGACCACCAGGCCGAGGCTGAGGCCGGTCACTTGTTTCCGTACGGGCGGATGCCCTTCGGCCGCCAGCGCGGCGTCGATGCGCCGGGCCGTCTCGGAGGCGACGTTGAGCTCCCCCTTGACGTACCTCGACACCGTCGACACGGCCACTCCGGCCTCTCGGGCCACCTTCGCCAGCGACATCCGGCTCCTCCCCGTTGAGCGTTGACGGCGACTGCGAACGCATCTTATATTGACGGCGTTGCGCTACGTTGCGCAAACTACGCTAAGGCTTTTCGCTCGAAGGAGTCGTCGATGGTCAAGGTCCTGCTAGCCGGGGAGTCGTGGGTCAGTGCGACGATCGACCACAAGGGATACGACCCGTTCGCGCACACCCAGGTGGAGATCGGGTGCGAGCGGCTGCTGGCGGCGCTGGCGGCGGAAGGGGTCGAGGTGACTCACCTGCGTTCGCACGACGTGGCCGAGAAATTCCCGCAGACGCTGGAGGAACTCGACGCCTACGACGTCGTCCTGCTCTCCGACATCGGCTCCAACACGCTGCTGCTGCACCCGGACACGTTCACTCGCGGCCGTCCGACGCCCAACCGGCTCAAACTGCTGCGCGAGTGGGTCACGAACGGCGGCGGCCTGATGATGGCCGGCGGTTACCTGAGCTTCCAGGGCTTCGAGGGCAAGGCGAACTACCACCGGACGCCGATCGAGGAGATCCTCCCGGTCGACATCGACCCGTACGACGACCGCGTCGAGACGCCGGAGGGCGTGCGTGCCCAGGTCGTCCAGCCCGGGCACCCGGTGGTCTCCGGTCTCGACCAGGAGTGGCCGATCCTGCTGGGCTACCAGCACACCACGCTGAAGCCGGACGCGGAGCTGCTCGCCACCGTCGAGGGCGACGTCATGCTGGCCGCGCGCCGGGTCGGCCGCGGCCGCACCCTCGCGTTCACCTCGGACATCTCCCCGCACTGGGCTCCCGAGGAGTTCATGAGCTGGGACGGCTACGGCAGGCTCTTCGCGCAGGCGACGACCTGGCTCGCCGGTCGCGAAAACTGAGCCGCGCGCACTCGGGATCAAGGAGGATTCGATGAGTACGTCACCCACCGGCCGCGCGGCTTCGGTCGTCGTCTTGACGATCGCGACCGTCTTCGCCGGAATGCTCGGCCCGTTGCAGTCGCTCGTCAACGGGCATCTCGGCACCGCGCTCGCCGACGGGCACGCCGCCGCGCTGGTGTCCTTCGGCACCGGCCTGGTGCTGATGCTGATCATCGTGCTGGCGCGCACCCGGACGCGTGACGCGTTCTTCCGGCTGCCCGGTCAGCTGGTGCGCGGGGAGATCCCGCGGTGGAACTTCTTCGCCGGTCTGTGCGGCGCGGTGATCGTGCTCTCCGAGGGGGTCACGGTGGGTTTCCTCGGGGTGGCGATCTTCCAGACCTCGCTGATCTCCGGCATGGTCATCTCCGGCGTGGTGTGCGACCGCCTCGGCATCGGCGTGCCGTTCAAACAGGCGATGAGCGCGCCGCGCGTGGCCGGGGCGATCCTCGCCATCTGCGCCACCGTGCTGGTGGTGTCCCCGAACTGGTCGGCCCCGCACATGATCGCGCTGGCGATCATGCCGTTCGTCGGTGGCCTGCTCGCCGGCTGGCAGCCCGCCGGCAACTCCGAGGTCGGCCTGCTGTCCGGCTCGATGTTCGTCTCCATCACCTGGAACTTCCTCATCGGCTTCGTGGCACTGGGCCTCGTGTACGTGGTTCGGATGGCGGTCTCGGGCGCGCACTTCGCGTTGCCGGGCACCTGGTGGATGTACTTCGGCGGACCTCTCGGCCTCCTGTCGATCGCGTTGATGGCCTTGCTGGTGCGCGGTCTCGGGCTCCTGCTGCTGGGGCTGGCCTCCACGGCCGGTCAGCTCATCGGATCCCTGCTGCTCGAACTCGTCGCCCCCGCCGCGGGGTCCAGCCTCCACCTGGTCACCGTCATCGGCGCGTTCGTGGCCCTGGCGGCCGCGGCGATCGCGATGATCCCGTCCCGGCACACGGTCGAACCGGCGGTCCTCGCCCAGCCCGCCGAGGTGCGCCGTGGCTGAGGTGCGCGGCGTTCTCGGGCCGGTCGACGCGGCGGACCTCGGGCTGGTGCTGCCGCACGAGCACCTCTTCAACGACCTGTCCTCCGCGGTCGCCGAACCCTCGTACGCCTCCACGCGGCCGCTCGCCGAGGCGGAAGTGGGGCCGGGATGGCAGTTCCTGCTCCGCCAGGATCCCTACTGCTGCGCCGACAACGTGGCGGCGAAGGACCGGGCGAGTGTCGTGCGCGAGGTGACCGCGTTCGCCGCGGCGGGCGGCGGCACGCTGGTCGACGCGACGGGAAGCGCCGCGATCGGCCGGGATCCGCTCGCCCTGGCGGCGGTGGCCGAGACCACCGGGGTCACCATCGTCATGGGCACCGGTGCGTACCTGGAGAAGTTCGAGGGGGAGCGCATCACCGCGGTCGCCGTCGACGCGCAGACCGAGCGCATCCTCGCCGAGCTGGACGAGGGTGTCGGCGAGACGGGGATCCGGGCCGGTGTCATCGGTGAGGTCGGGGTTTCGCCGTTCTTCACCGACGGGGAGCGGGCTTCCTTGCGGGCGGCGGCGCTCGCGCAGGCGGAGCGGCCCTCCGTGGGGCTGAACATCCACATGCCGGGCTGGCAGCGCCGCGGGCACGAGGTGCTGGACCTCGTGCTGGAGGAATGCGGTGCGCTGCCGGGCAAGGTCGCGCTCGCGCACAGCGATCCGTCCGGGGAAGACCCGGGATATCAACGCGAGCTGCTCGAACGCGGCGTACTGCTGGAGTTCGACATGATCGGCCTCGACATCTCGTTCCCCGGCGAAGGTGTCGCCCCGACGGTCTCCCAGACCGCTCGCGCCGTGGCGAGGTGGGTGCGCGAGGGCTTCGGTGACCAGATCATGCTGTCGCACGATCTGTTCCTGAAGCAGATGTGGACGCACAACGGCGGGAACGGGCTCGTGTTCGTGCCGACGATCTTCGCCGACCTGCTCGAAGCCGAAGGCGTGCCGGCCGAAGCCGTGGCCCGGCTGATGCGTGATGTCCCGGCCCGGTGGCTGACCGCATGAGCCGCGCGATAGCGGTGGTCGCGTCGCTCAACGTCGATCACATCGTCCACGCGCCGCGCATCCCGGAGCCGGGGGAGACCCTGATGGGCTTTTCGGCGAGCCGGGAGCTGGGCGGGAAGGGCGGCAACCAAGCGGTCGCCGCCGCCCGGCTCGGCGCGGAAGTGGCCGTGATCGGCTGCGTCGGACAGGACGAAGACGGCGACGAATACCTGGAAGCCTTGCTCGCCGAGGGCGCCGACGTGACCCACGTGCGCCGTTCCGCGTCGCCGACCGGCCGGGCGGCGATCACCGTCGACGCGGAGGGCGTCAATTCGATCGTCGTCGTGTCCGGGGCGAACGCCGACATCCCGGCGGCCGCGGCCGAAGCGGCGATCAATGAACTGCCGGGGCTTCGCGTCGTCGCGGGCCAGTTGGAGGCGGCTCCCGAAGCGACGGAACGCGCTTTCGCGGCCGCTCGCTCCCGTGGCGTGCTGACCGTGCTCAACACCGCGCCCGCCGACGACGTGGCCCGGAAGCTGTTGCCGGTCAGCGATGTGGTGGTGGCGAACGAAATCGAGTTCCGGCAGCTCACCGGTCAGGATCCGTTCGACGGCCACGGTTTGCGGCGCGGCGGTGCCGAGCTGTTCGCGGCGGGATGCCGGTGGGTGATCGTGACGCTGGGCGCCGCGGGCTGTGCCGTCCTCGACGCGTCGTCGTCCACGCACGTCCCGGCCGTCGCGGTACGGGCGGTGGACACCACCGCCGCGGGGGATTCGTTCGTCGGAGCGCTCGCCGCCCGGCTCGCGGAAATCCCCTGTGAGCCGACGACCGCGGAGGTGGTGGCTGCTTGCGGCTTCGCGGCGAAAGTGGCCGCTGTCGTCGTGACGCGGCATGGAGCACATCCTTCTCTGCCGACTTCGGCCGAGGTCGCCGACAGTGGCGTTTCGGATTTTCTTCAGGGGTAAGGCCGCTGACGTTGCGAAAGCCACTTTCCCAACCTTCAACGTTGCGAAAGTGGCTTTCGCAACGCGTCACGTTTGACATACCCCATCAACGCGCGCGAGGCGGAGTAGTCCCCGTTCGTCCGGACGACCACCGCGCCACTCCTTCATGTGAACCGCCCGTTCCCGAACATCACACAGGGAGCGCTTGACGCCACCATCCGGATGACCCTGTCCGAGCGGCCGCAACCTGCGCGCGTGAAGATCCGCCGTGAGCAAAAGTTTGACACGGAGTGACTGTTAGCGTGCGGAGAGAAGTCGTGATCTTGGATGTGGGAGGCATGCGATGAACCGTCTTGTCGCCGCGGTGTCGAGCGCGGCATCCGTGGGAGCACTGCTGATCGTGCCGAGCCCGCCCGCTCAGGCGGCGGCGGGCGAAGTGGTGGTCTTTTCCACCGAATTCCAGCGCCTGGACAACTACCGGAACCCCGAAGGCTGTAACAAACTTCCCATCGCCGCACACGTTCTGCTCAACCTGAGCTCGTCGGAAGTGGTCGTTCACGGGGATCCGTTCTGCCTGACACCGGGCGTTCCGGTCAATCAAGGGTTCGGCTCCCATGTGCCGGCGGGTAGCGGCTCCTTCTCGGTCAGCCGTTGACTGAGAACGCTCACGTGGCTGTCGACGTTGTCGTGGTGGGAGTCGGCTACGTCGGGCTACCGCTGGCGGAAGCCGTTGCCGGGGCGGGATTGTCGGTGATCGGATACGACACCTCGCCCCGGGTGGCGGCCGAGATCGCCGCGGGCAGGCCACATGTGCCCGACGTGTCCGTGAGCCGGTTACGGGCCATGCGAGAGAACGGCTTCGCGGTGACGACCGACCCCGACGTCCTCGGTGGCGCGGAGACGATCGTGCTGTGCGTGCCGACCGGGTTGACCACGGCGGGCGGACCGGATCTGGCCGCCGTGCGCCGCGCGGTGGAGACGGTCGCCGAACGCCTGTCGCCGGGCATGATGGTGATCATCGAGTCGACGAGCTTTCCGGGCACCACCGACGAGATCGTCCGGCCGATCCTCGAAAAACGCGGTCTGACAGCGGGAACCGACTTCTCGCTCGCCTATTCACCCGAGCGGGTCGACCCCGGGAACAGACGGTTCGGCATCGGGAACACGCCGAAGGTGATCAGCGGGCACACCCCGTCCTGCGCGAAACGTTGTGCCGAGTTCTACGAGCGTTTCGTCGACACGGTGGTGATCGCGCGGGGCACCAGGGAAGCGGAGATGGCCAAACTGCTGGAGAACACCTACCGGTACGTGAACATCGCGCTGGTCAACGAGATCGCCATCTTCTGCGACCAGATCGGCGTCGACGTCTGGGACGTGATGCATTGCGCGGCGACCAAACCGTTCGGTTTCACGTCGTTCGCGCCGGGGCCGGGCGTCGGCGGCCATTGCATCCCGGTCGATCCCAAATACCTGCTGGACAAGGCCGAGCGGGAAGGCGCCCTGCTCGGTGTGGTGCACGCCGCCCGGCTCGTGGACGACCGGATGCCGGAGCACGTGGTCGAACGCGTGACCCGGTTGCTCGCCGAGCACGGAAAGCCGTTGCGAGACGCGAAAGTACTGCTGCTCGGTGTCTCGTACAAGGCGGACGTGCCGGACACCCGTGAGTCCGCCGCCATCCGGATCGCCCTCCGGTTGCGGGCGCTCGGGGCGGAGCTGTCCTACCACGATCCGGTGGCGGAGACCGTGCCCGAACTGGGCCCGCCGGTGGCCGATCTCGACGCGACGCTGCGCACCGCGGATGTCGCCGTCCTGCTGGTGGCGCATCGCGCCTACGACCACGGCCGTCTGGCCTCGACGGCCAGGTTGCTGTTCGACGTGACGGGACGGGTTCCCGGGAAGGAGGTCGTCCGGCTCTGAACGTTCTGCCTGGTCGAGAGCAGGGCAGGCACGCGTACCGCAATTCTTCCGATCTTTCGCGAAAAGGAGAGTGCACGAATGACCACGGCGATCAAGAACGACCGGCTCCAGAAGCGTTTCCAGAAGTGGGACGTCAACGGCAACGGCAGGATCGAGAAGTCCGACTTCGAAGCCGAGGCCAAGCGGATCATCAGTGCGTTCGGTGAGGACCAGACCTCGCCACAGGCGCGCGCGGTGCAGGACTCGTTCAAGACGATGTTCGAGTTCCTTGCCGACAAGGCGGGCGTCGGCCCGAACGGCTCGTTGAACGAGCGGCAGTTCACCGAGGTGATCGAAGCGCAGATCTTCCAGGAAGGCGACGCGGGATTCGCCAGGGTGGTCCGCCCGACCATTTCCGCGATCGTCGGCCTGTGCGACACCGACGGCGATGGCGAGGTCGACCAGCGGGAGTTCGCGAAGTGGCTGGACGCCATCGGGGTCGAAGCCTCCGCCGTGGCCCCGGCGTTCCGGGCCATCGACGTGAACGGCAACGGGAAACTGACCGTCGACGAACTCGTGCACGCGGTACGCGATTACCACCTCGGCAAGAGCGACGTGCCGCTGCTGGGCAAGTGACCGCGCGGTGGTGAGTGGCTCCCCGGCGCGGGCGAGTCACTCACCACCGCCCCCGGAAGCAGACCTCCCGCTCCGGTTTCAAACCGATCCCTTCACCGGTGACCGGCAGCGCGGTGTGGATGAGGATGTTGTAGTGGTTGGGGAAATGGCAGCCGTCGAAGCCGAGCACGGTGCCGACGAGTTCGCCACCGATCCACACTTCGTCGCCTCTGTCGATCACGCCGGCACGGTCGATCTCGGCGAACCCGAGGAAGCCGACGTGGTCGATACGGGCGCCCGGCGCCGTGTCGTCGTGGCTGGTCGTCACGAGTTCGTGGACCTCGCCGGCGCGGACGCACCGGCTGGCGAACGGTTCGAGACTCATGCCCCGGTCGTCACGCCGATGCACCAGCACCTTCACCACCGTGCCGATGATCTCCCGCTTCGGCCCGTCTTCCCGCATCGTTCTCCCTCCGGTAACAATCGTCCACTATGGACAGTGTGACCAGGCCGTTGTCGTGCCAGGAAGCGCCCTTGCGCACGGCGTCCTCGAACTCGCGCAGCAATCCCTCGTATTCGTGCCACAGCGATCCCTTGAACTCCGGGTAGCCGTCGAGCAGGTCGGCGCGCAGGATCGTGCCGTCCGCCAGCCGGACCTCGACGTCCTTGACCTCCCCGGGGAACGACCAGTCGAGTTCGACGACCGCGCCTTCGAGTGTCAGCGTCGCCTGCCGGTCGATGCCGTCGGCGTCACGGCTGATCCGGGCGTCTCGCAACCTCAGGGTGCCGAGGAACAACTGGACGAGGTCGAGGGCGTTCGGTCCGTTGTCCGCCACGCATCCGCCACCGCATCGTGTCGCGTCGAGGTACCAGCGATCACCGCCGACGTGCTCTTCGATCCGTTCCAGGTAGCGCACGGTCAGGGAGGCGATCGGCGGCCCGCCCGCGATCCTCTCGCGTAACGCGCGCACGTTGCCGTTGTACCGCCGGTGGAAAGCCGTGAACAGCGCGACATTCCGCCGCGCGGCTCTTTCCACGAGGTCCTCGCCATCGAGGAGGCTCGTGGCGATCGGCTTTTCCACGCATACGGGCAGACCCGCGTCCAGAACGTCCCGGCACACGGCGGCGTGCACGTCGTTCGGCGCCGTGACGATCACCGCGTCGAGTCCTCCGGCGGCGAGCATCTCGCGATGGTCGCGGTAGCCGGGCACGGGCATTTTCGCGAGTACCGCCGGATCGAGATCGCAGACCGCCGCGAGGGCGAAAGCCGGCGACCGTTCCACCGCGGAAAGGTAGAACCGCGAGATGACACCGAGCCCCACGACACCGACGCGGATCACCTCGTGGTCCTCTCCGCCGCCGTGCGGAGTTCGCGGTAGACCGCGTCGGCCACCGGCACGCCGTGCGCACGGTGGCGGGCCGCGCGCTCACCCTCGTGCCAGCCGGGATAGACGACCGGGACCGCGGGATCGCGGGCGGGCCACTCCCGCACCGCGGTGAAGAGCGCGGACGCGTCGGCGGCGAATCCGGTGCGCAGGACGTCCGGAGCGATCGCGAGCGCGAGCACCCCGATGTCGTCGTCGCGGTTCCCGTCGGCCGACGTCGCGCCGAGCATGGCGCCGGGCACCAGGGCCCCGAGCACCTCGACGAGCAGACCGAGCCCGAATCCCTTGTAGGCGCCCGTTTCGGGACCACCGCCCAGCCATTGCAGATGAGCCTCGCCCCGGTCGAACGCGGCGGGATCGGTCACCGGTGCACCGTCGCCGTCGGCGAGCCAGCCCGGCGGGATCTCCCTGCCTTCCCGCGCCGCGGCACGAATCCGGCCGGTCGGCACCACGGTGGTGCTCATGTCGAGGACGAACGGATGCGCGCCGCCGGCGGGACAGGCCAGCGCGAGCGGGTTCGTGCCGAGCATCGCGGCCGTGCCGCCGGGCGGCGGGGCGATACGCTGCCCGCCGCAGTTCGAAGCGACGAGGCCGATCATGCCGTGCGTGACGGCCCGCGCGGCGTGGTGCCCGGCGCAGCCGATATGGGTCGCCCCGCGCAGCGAGACCATACCGATTCCGTGCCGCGAAGCCCTGGCGCACGCCAATTCCATCGCCTGCGAAGCCGACCACAACCCGAGTGTGCGCCGGGCGTCGGCGAGGACGCACGCGCCGAGATCGGTCTCGACGGTCATGTCCGCCTTCGGTTCGGCGCGCCCTTGATCGAGCAGTGGCAGGTACAGCCTGGTCAGGTTCACGAGGCCGTGCGAGGTCACCCCGGTCAGGTCGCCGTGGCACAACGCGGTCGCGGCGATCGCCGCCCGGTCCTCGGGCATCCCGCGGTCCACGAAGACACCGGCCACCAAGGAAAGAAGAACGGGATAGGGCACCAGCACGGTCATGCTCCTCCGTCGCGGGCGAACCGCACGACGATCTCGCGGACGAGATCGCCGAACCGGTCGAGGTCTCCGACATCGGCGTATTCCCCGCGCGAGTGCGCGTTGTTCGCTCCCAAGGAACCGGGACCGAGAACCGCCGTCTTCGTGCCGGGGACGTCGGCGAGCCACAAGGCGTCGCACGTGAAGGCGGGCTCGTCGTCCGGCCAGCGGGCAACGAACGCGTCCAGCAGCGGGATGTCCTGCGCCGGTAGCGCGGGGAGGTCGCGTTTCAGCCAGCGCAGGCCGGTGATCCTCGCCGCGTCCGTCGCGGTGCGGGCGAAGACCGGGGACCGCCGGAACCGGTCCTCGAACGCGGCGATGCCGCTCCTGAGGCCGTCCTCCAGTGCCGCGGTCATCTTCGCCGCCGCTTCTCCCGAGTCATAGGGAATGTTGAGCAGAAGTTCGCCGCGGCCGTACACCCGGTTGTGCATCCGGCCCGTGTGCAGGCCCGCGACGCAGACCTGACCGTGCTTCGGCAGGTCGTCCGCGAGGTGCTGGGCGAGGAACCCGAGCAGGACCGTCGCGTTGTGTCCTCGATGCGGCTCGTCGTCGATGGCGTCTTCGCCGTCCACGTGTACGCACGCGGTCATCGACGCCGAGCACCGGGGGAGGTACCACAGTCCGGTCGGCTCGCAGAAGATGTTGAGTTCGCCGTGGAATCCCGCTTCGACGAGCGGCCGTGTCCCGAAGACCCCCATCGCCCCGCCCTCCTCGCCGGAGACCGCCTGGATGAGGACACCGATGTCCCGGCCGACCGCCTGCTCCGTCGCCAAGGCGGCCCGGACTCCGGCCAGCAGGGCCACCGCCGGCCCCTTGGCGTCGATCGCGCCGCGGCCGACGAATCTGGTCCCGTCGAAACCCGCCGGTTCGAACGGGGCCACCGTGTCGAGGTGCACGTTGAACATGACGGCGGGAGCGGCGGGGCCGATCCGCAGCACGAGACTCGGCTGGCAGGTGAGGAATCCGGGCCCGGTGTCGCGGAGCAGGAGGGGAACACCCGGACGGTCCAGTACCGACGGATCCGGGGCGGCGAACCGCAGGACGTCGAAACCGATGTCGACGGCCGCGTCGGCGTACGCACGCATCGCTTCCCACAGGCGGACTTCACCCGTCGTTTCGAGCGGCCCGGCCGTCGGGAGGTCGAGCAGCTCCATCAGCAGGCTTCGATCCCCGGGCCTCATCGGAGGAGCTCGGCCATCGCCCGGCCCGCGGCGACGAACGCGGACGCCGCGCCCTCGGCCAGTACCCCTTGTTCGTGCGGTACGAACGCGAGATGCGGCTCCAGCGACCAGGCTCCCTGATATCCGTTGGCCCGCAAGAGTTTCACGCAGTCGGCGACCCGCGCGGAGCCCTGGCCGGGGAGCGTGAAGCCGCGTTCGTCGGCGTCCTTGACGTGCACGTGCTCGACGTGACCGACGATGTCGGCGAGCAGGTCGAACCCGTCGTAACCGTGGGCGACGCCGTTCCCGGTGTCGAACAGCAGCTTCAGTGCCGGGCTCGCGACTTCGTCCAGCAGGTCGAGCATGCGCTCGGCCCGCGTGCCCGCCCAGCCCGAACAGTTCTCGTGAAGCAGCGTGACTCCCTGCTTCTCGGCCCGCTCGGCGAGCACGGTGATCCGCTCGATGGCCAGCGCGCGCCAGGAGGCATCACTCAGTCCGTCGTGGGGATAGGACATGATCCTCACGTAGCCGGTGCCGATCGCCCGCGCCCGCCGGGCGAGCACGTCGAGTTCTTCGAGGTCGCGCCGGAAATCGGTACCGGCCGGACGGGACCAGCCACCGATCCGGGACGCCAGGCAGACCACGCGCACGCCGTTGTCGGACAAGGCGGCCGCGACGGCGCCGAACCGTGCGTCGGTGAGGTCGGCGACGGCCTCCCGGTCGACCGTGCGCAGTTCGATCGCCTTCCAGCCCAGCGTGTCGAGCACCGAGAGCTGGCCACCGATGTCGTACGCAGCCTCGTCCGTGATGCCGGCGAGCACCGGGTCATCCGGCATGGGACGCCACCGCGTCGGGTTCGGGGCTGGTGACCGGTTCCGCGCAGATGTTCTTGGCCACCGACAGCAGCCGGACCACCTCGGTGGCGAAGGTGAAGCCCTGCGTCTGCTCTCCGTCCAGCTGGAATTTCCGGTAGGCCTCGAACATCCATTCCGTCATCGCGTCGTCCCGCAGGACGACGTGTTCGGACCGGCCGTTCGAACACAGCGTCAGCTGCGAGTGATGGTCGTCGCCGCTCACCGCGAAATGCCCGACCGCGCTGCCCTGCTCGAACTCGACGGTGACCCGCCGCTCGCGGACCGGGGAGGTGAGATCCGAGCGGATCTCCGTGTGGACACCCGAGTTGTGCCGGAGGCCGACGGCCGCCCCACCCATCCGCGGGCCGACGTTGCCCTCGACCTCGAGATCGGTTCCGGACGCGTGGGTGACCCGGGCGGCACCCGCGAGCCGCAGCGCGAGCGCGACACCGTGCGGCAGTTCGACGTCGAAGGCGGTCGGGTGCCCGGGCCGCACGAGCGACCGGCGGAATCGCGGCTTGTTCTGCACGATGTCGATCGACTTCGCGGCGCCGAACCGGCCACCGCGGAGGAGCTCGACCAGCCGCTTCGTGAGGCTGCTGGCGAGCCAGGGTTCGACGACCTCGATATGCAGTTTGTACTTGCGGCGCAAGCGGACGATCCGGGCGAGGTCGTCGATGTCGGTCGTGAGGGGCTTCTCCACGATCATCTTGCGAAAGCCCAGTGCGGCGAGATCGGAGAGCACCGCCAGGCGCTGGGTCGGTGGCGTGCAGATGTGCACGATCGTGTCGGCGGGGCAGAGCCCGTCGGCCGCCTCGTGGAGGGTCGGTGTGATCACGAGACCCGGCCGGGAGACGACGGTCTCTCTCGGTTCGCAGGCAACGACGGGATGGTCGTCGAAGAGCTTCGGGGTCCGTTCACGGAGTTTGGCCAAGACGGGGAGATGCAGACCCGCGCCTGCCCGGCCGAGTCCCACGACGAATGATCGCACTGGCGAGCCCGCTCCTCGAGTTTCGCAATCAGAAATCCATTTCGAAACTGACATCGCCAAGATCAACTGTCAACAGTTCGGCCACGGGTTGACCAGGAAGTGCGAACGTGGGCGGACGCGCGGATTGCCTGTCCTACGCTCGGAAACGGTTCCTACACCACCGGAGGTGGGTACGCTGTCGGTGTCTTTCTTCAATCAATCGGCCACATTCGAGCGAACGTGGGCCGGCACCAGGCGACATATTCTCGAAGTCGTCGAAAATGGCAAGTATTCACACGGTGCCAAGGTGGCCGAACTCGAGTCCGCGCTGGCCGCGTACACCGGCGCGAGATTCGTCGTCGGGGTGAACAGCGGAACGGACGCGCTCGTCCTCCTGCTGCGGGCGGTGGGCCTGAAGCCCGGCGAGGAGGTGGTCGTCCCCGCTTTCTCCTTCGGGGCGTCGGCGACCTCGGTCGTGCTCGCGGGTGGCACGCCGGTCTTCGCCGACATCGAGGCGGACGGATACGGCATCGACCCCGCCGCGGTGGCGGACGCCGCCGGGGAGCACACCCGGTTCGTCATGCCGACGCATTTGTTCTCCCGGCTCGCGGACATCGACGGTGTGCTTCGCGTCGCGCGACGCCTCGACCTCACGGTGGTCGAGGACAGCGCGGAGGCCATCGGCATGCGTCACCGCGGCACGCACGCCGGCCTGTTCGGCGCGGGCGGGGTGCTGTCGTTCTTCCCGACGAAGACACTGGGCGCGCTCGGTGACGCAGGCGCCGTGCTCACCGACGACGCCCGGATCGCCGCGACCGCCGACGCGCTCCGCCACCACGGCCGCTTCGGCGCCACGATCGCCGACTTCCCCGCGATCTCGACGGCGACCGGCCTTCCCGGCGTGAACAGCAAGATGGACGACATCCAGGCCGCCGTCCTCCTCTCGAAGCTCACCACGCTCGACAGCGACATCGCCCGGCGCGCGGAACTGGCGTCCCGGTACAGCGAAGCGCTCGCGGGAGTGGCGGGTGTGCGCAAGCTGCCGGAGCGCCGGGCGGACAGCGTGTTCTACGTCTACGTGGTCGAGGTCGACGCGAGGGACGACCTGGCGGCGTATCTGTCGGCGGTGGGTGTGGAGACCGAGATCTACTACCCGACCCCTCTTCATCTGCAACCCTGCTTCGACGGCCTCGGCTATCGGAAGGGTGAATTCCCGAACGCCGAGCGCGCCTGCCGCCACACGCTCGCGCTACCGCTGTATCCGGACATGCCCGCCGGGGACTGCTACCGGGTCTGCGACGCGATCCGCGACTTCTACCACGGGCGGCGAGGATGACCCTCCCGTTCTTCCCGACGGATCTCTTCGACGACGACCGTGCCGAACTGCTGGACATCGTCCATCGGGTCGGTCTCGCCCCCGAGCAGAAATTCATCCTCGGCGAGCGCACGGCCCGCTTCGAGGCGGCCATCCGTGACTCGGTCGGCGCCGCGGACGCGGTCGCTTGCGGCAGCGGAACCTCGGCGCTGACGCTGGTCCTGCGCGCGATGGACGTCGGCCCCGGGGACGAGGTGATCGTGCCCGCCTTCGGCTGCGCTCCGCTCGCGGCCGCGCCGGCCCTGCTCGGCGCGACGCCGGTGTTCGCCGACATCGACCCGTGGACGATGGTCGTCGATCCCGCCGCGGTCGCCCGGCTGGTCACGCCGCGCACCAAGGTGATCATGCCGGCGCACATGTTCTCGGTCATGGCGGACATGCCGGAGTTGCGCCGCATCGCCACCGGCGCGGGCGTGCGGTTGCTGGAGGATTCCGCGGTCGCCCAGGGCGGGACGCTCGCGGGTACCCCCGCCGGGATGTGGGGCGACGCCGGTGTCTACTCGTTCGTGCAGGTCAAGACGTTCGGCATGCCGGGCGAAGGGGGAATGGTCGTCACCCGCGACGCCGGGCTCGGCGCGGCGGTGCGGATGCTGCGCAACCACGGCCAGGACGGCAAGTCCAGGTTCGTGTATCACCGGATCGGCTACAACAGCCGGTTCGACGAGATCATGGCGGAGTTCCAGCTGTACCGGCTCCCGACGTTGCCCCGGCGGCTGAGGCGCCGGGCACGGATCGGCGAGTACTACACCGGACGTTTCGCCGAACTGGCGGGCTGCGGTGTGCTCGCGCCGCCTCCCGCCCGTGATGGACGGTGCTACTACGTCTATTCGCTCCTCTGCGAGCGCAGGGACGAACTCCGTGAGTACCTCGCGGCGCGAGGCATCGGCTCGCACGTCTACTACCCGGCGCCGTTGCCGAGGCAACCCGCGTTCGCTCCCTACACCCGGCCGGGCGATGCCTGGCCCGCGGCGGAACTGGCCGCGCGGCGGACGCTGGCCATCCCGATCTACCCGCATTTGACGGACGCGCAGGTGGAACGCATCGCGGACGCGGTGTGCCGATTCGCGAAGGAGTCGTGATGCAGCAGGTTACCCGCACCCCCGCGCCGAGCGAGGTCGCCGACGAATGGCGCAAACGCGCGGAGCGGGCCGGGCTGACCCGGGTCATGCGCGCCTCCCAGCCCGCCGAACTCGCGGCGGGGACGACCGCCCGCACCATCCGGCTCGTCACGGGGTTCCTGGACTCGCTCGGCGAGGTGGGATCCGCGCTGGAGATCGGCTGCGGGATGGGCAGGCTCACGCCGTCGATCGCGGCGCACGCGCGTGCGGTGACGGCGATCGACATGACCCCGCGTATGCTCACGCTGGCCAGGGAGAACTGCGCACATCTGTCCACAGTGGACTTCGTGCGCACGACCGTCCAGCGGCTTCCCTGGCAGGACAAGCGGTTCGACGTCGCCGTTTGCGTGTGGGTGCTGATGCACGTCCTGGACGACGACGAGATCGCCGACGCGTGCCGGGCGATCGCCGCGGCGGCAAGGCATCTCGTCCTCGTCGAGTACGAGGACGCGGAAATCCCGGTCGGCCGGTTCTCGAGATTGCGGACCGTGGAGGAGTACTTGGCCCTCCTTCCCGGCGCCCGCCTGCTCGACCGACGTGAGCTGGACTACGGCGGCGACCGGTCGTTCGTCGCGTTGATCGCCTTGGACGACCCGCGATGACCACCCTCGCCGTCACTCGTGGCAAAGCGTATTTCAGGCTCGCGAAGCTCGACATCGTCGACTACTACCTCGGCGTGGTCGTGGTGTGGACGTTGCTGGCGCCGATGTCGAGGTTCGATCCGGGGGTCTTGGCGACCGTCGGGGTGTTCCTGCTCGGCGAGGTGTTCGTGATCGCCGCGATGGTCGCGCTGGACGATCTCACGGGTTACCGGGACGGCAGCGACATCACGAACTACTCACCGGACGACGCGCGCCGCAAGCGATACCGGAAGCCGCTGGTCGCGGGAACGCTGAACGAGGACCAGGTGCTGCGGTTCGCGTGGGCGACCGGTGTCGTCGGTGCGGCACTGTGGCTCACGGCCATCGCGATCGCGCCATATCGTCCTCTGTGGACGGTCGTCCTGATCGTGGTCACCTACTTCTTCTCGTTGCAGTACTCCTGGGGAGTGAAGCTCAGCTATCACGGCTTCCAGGAGTTCTTCATCGCGGCGCTAGGCTGGGCGCTGGTCCTCGCGCCGTACGGCCTCGCGACCGGCGAGTTCACCGGGTTCGCACTCGCCCAGGCGCTGCTCTTCGGCCTGGGGCCGTTGCTGTTCGGCGTCTACTCCAATACCAACGACGTCGACGGCGATCGCCGGGTCGGCAGGCCGACGGTGGCCGCCTTGACCTCGGTGCGGGGCAACATGTTCTTCGTGATCGGCGTGTCGGCGGCCGAACTCGCGCTGATCCTCGCCGTCCCCGCCCTCGGCGGCCCGTGGTGGTTCCCGCTCGCGCTCGTACCCACGATCGTGTCCCGCGGCTGGCAGCTGTGGCTCGGTTTCGCTCTGGGGGACATCCTGCGGGCGCGGATGCTGGGCATCCGGATCCACCGGCTCACCGTGCTGACGCTCGTCCTGGTGAACCTGGTGGTGATCACGTGACCGACGTCGACGTGGCGGTGGTGGGCGCGGGTGTCGCCGGGCTCACCACCGCGTACCAGCTGGGCAAGGCGGGGCGTGAGGCGCGGGTTTTCGAGGCGGCCGATGTGGTCGGCGGCCGGATGACGACCCTGCGCGAGGACGGCTACCTGATCGACACCTGCGCCGAGCAGATGGCCGAGCGGGGTTACGACGAGACCTGGCGGCTGCTGGCGGAACTGGGCGTCGGGCCGGCCGCGGCGCCCCCGATCGGACGGGGGATCGCGATGTGGCGCGGCAAGGCCCGGTCCGGCGTCGCGCAGACGCGGGGATTGGTCACCGGAGCAGGGTTGTCCCTCCGGGCGCGGTGGGACGCGGCGCGGCTGATCAGGGGCACGTTCGACACCGAACGTCCGGAGAGTTCGAGGCTGGGCGGGGCGACCGTCGCGGAGTTCGCCGCACCGCATCACCCGGACCTGATGCGGTACCTGCTTCAGCCCATCGTCTCCGGTTTCTTCGGCTGGGATCCGGCCCGGTCCGCTGCGGCGCCCTTGCTCGCGCTGTTCACGGCGGTGGGGCCACCGCCGACCTGGCGGGCGTATCGCGACGGCATGGACACCTTCGCCCGTGCCCTCGCCGCGAAAACGGACGTCACCACGGGGTTCCGCGTCGACGAGGTCGTGGACGACGGTTCCTCGGCACGCCTTTTCAGCGGTACGCGGGAGATCAGCGCGCGGGCGGTCGTGCTGGCCGTCCCCGCCCCGGTGGCGGCCAGGCTCCACCCCGGGCACGGCTCGGCCTTTCTCCGCGAGTGTTCGTTCACGCCGGTGGTCAAGGCGCACCTGCTTCTCGAGCGCCCGCTCGGTGGCCCCGACTACGCCTTGGTGGTGCCGACCGCCGAGAACGGCACGGTGTCCACGGTCATCTTCGACCATTTGAAACATCCCGGCCGCGCGCCGGAGGGCCGCGGGCTGGTCACGCTCATGGCCCATCCGGCCGTGGTGCCGGACCTGCTGGACGCCTCCGACGAGGACGTGGCGAGCCGGCTGACCGGCGCCGCCGAACCGCTCGTCCCCGGTCTGCGGTCGGCGACCCGCCGTGCGATCGTCCGGCGGGTGCGCCACGCGGCGCCCGAAGCGACACCTCGGGCGCTGGCCTTGCGTGCCGGGTTCGAGGCGGGGCTCGGTCGTGGTGTCGTCGACTACGCGGGGGACTGGGTGTTCCTGAGCCCGTGCAGCGAGTCGGCCGTCCGCTCCGGTCTGCGGGCGGCGCGACGGCTGGCCGCTCGCCCGGCGAAGGAACGGACCCGATGAAGCCCCACGACATGGGCACCTTGTTCGACGAGTGCGAGAGCGCCCGGACGTGGGTGTATCTCGACCGGCCGTTCGACATCGCCCCGGAGCGCGGGACGGCGTACCCGGTCGCCGGGCTCGCCGGGCTGGTGCGGGACGCCGCGGGATGGTTGTCCGAATCCGGGGTGAAGCCGGGGGACCGGGTGGCCATCGTCAAACGCGGCCACTGGGATTACGACCTGCTCGCCTGCGCCGCGGTACGGATCGGGGCCGTTCCGGCGAAGCTGTCCGGCCTGCTGCCGGACGACACCGTGCAGCTCCTGCTGCGCCGTCTCGGCCCGGCGGTGCTGGTCACCGACCGGCCTTCCCTGCGGGCGGACCGGATCCTGCGCGTCGAAGACTTCGCCGCCGCGCCGCCGCCCGCGGTGCACCGGAGGCACCCCGACGATCCGCTGCTCATCTGCCACACCTCGGGCACGACCGGGACGCCGAAGCTGGTGGTCCACACGACCCGGACGATCATCGACCGGCTGGCGCGCCCGGAGGCGATCCGCTGGCCCGTCCTCGGTCTCCGGCGCGACGACGTGCTGGCCAACGCCAGCGCGTACGCGCACGGCCGGACCTTCTGCTGGACGGCGTCGGCGTTGTGCCTCGCGCCACGGGAGATCGTGATCCTGAGCGATCCCACTTCGGCTCCGTCGATGTTCGGGCGTCATCGGCCGACCGTCATCGAAGCCCTCCCGTCGGCGTACGCGCGCTGGCGGCCGCTCGCGAACTCGCCGGAGAACCCGTTCCTCCGGGTGCGGAGGTTCGTCAGCACCTACGACGCCGTGCATCCCCCGGTGATCCGGACGATGCTCCACGCCAGCGGCCGGAGGTGTCCACTGTGGATGCAGGGCTGGGGTCAATCGGAGACGGGGCCGCTGTCGTTCCGGTTCTTCACGAGACGTACCGCGCACACCACCCGTGATCTCGGCAGGCCGTTGCCGGGTCTCGCCCGGCTGCGGGCCGTCGACCCGGAGACCGCCGAACCGGTGCCGCGGGGCACCGCCGGGCTGTTGCTGGCCCGCACGCGCGCGCGATGCGTGGCGTACGTGGGGGAACAGGACCGGTGGGAGGCCAAGGTGTACGGGAAGTGGTGGAACACCGGTGATCTCGGTGTGGTGGACCGCGGTGGCGCGGTGACGCTGCTCGATCGCGAGGTCGACAGCGTGCCGGGGATGAGCTGCCTCGCGGTGGAGGACGCGATCGAGGACCGCCTTCCCTCCATCGCCGAATGCGTGGTGCTCTCCGCGGCCGGGCGCGCGCCGATCCCGGTCGTCGTGACCGACGACGGGCTGGACGCGGCGGAATGGCGGAAAGCGGTGCTCGACCTGCCGCCGCTGGGAGAGCCCGTGGTGCTCTCGTGGGACGAAGTGCCGAGAACCGGGACGGGGAAGGTACGGCGCCTGGAACTGCTGGCACGGCTGACCGGCACGGCCGCGACGCACGGTTCGGGAAGGTGGACGTGAGCACGGCCTACGCGTTCGACAACGACAGCGGGCACGCCGTCGAGCAGCATCGCTGTCTCTCCGCGGCGTACGACCCGGTCACCTTCACGCGGCTGGCGGGGACCGGTGTCGGGGCGGGCTGGTCCTGTCTCGAGGTCGGCGCGGGCGGCAGCGGTGTGGCCCAGTGGCTCGCCGCCAGGGTCGCGCCGACCGGCACGGTGCTGGCGACCGACATCAAACCCCACCACATCGCGCCCGCGCCGGGACTGACCGTGCTTCGGCACGACGTCGTCCACGATCCCTTGCCCCAGGCGGAGTTCGACCTCGTCCACACCCGGTTGGTGTTGCAGCATCTGCCCGAGCGGGAGGCCGTGCTCCGTAAACTCGTCCGCGCGCTGAAACCGGGTGGGTGGATGCAGATCGACGAGTTCGACATCTCCTACGGCCCGGTCCTGCTGGCGCCCGACGCGATGGCCGCGAACCTTTACGAGACTTTCCTGTCGGCCAAGGAAAAAGCGTTCTCCATGGCGGGCGGGGACGGCACGTGGGGCCGTCGCGCGGCCGCGTCCATGGTCGCCGCCGGGCTGGTCGACGTCGATCCGGTGCCGTCGGTCTTCCCGTGGCGCGCCGGATCGCCCGGTCTGGAGTTGCTGATCCACCACACACATCACCTGCGGGACCGGTTGGTCGCCGCGGGGATGACCGACGCCGAGCTCGCCGAAGTGCGTGCGGTCATGCGGGATCCGGGGTTCCGGGCGTCGTCGTGTGTCGTGTACTCGGTGCGGGGCAGGCGGCCCGCATGATCACCGCGCTGGACACCGTGACGGTGGCCGGGCCGATCGATCTGCCGCTGGCCGGCGAGCTCGACGTCCAAGCCGCCTGCGGCATCATGCATGTGCACGGCCGGAGCCTCGGCGAACCGACCCGGCTCGGCCTCGACTACGCGTCCATCCTCGCGGCCGAGCTCTCCGCACTGGGCGCTGTGTCGCTGAAGCTCGCGCGTGGCCGGGGCATCCCGCTGCGCGGTGTGTCGACTTCCTTGGCACAGGCGGCGTTGCTGGCGATCTCGCAATATCTCGCGGCGGCGACGACCGAGGACGGGCATCAGGAGCCGTTCGTCCCCGGCGGGCCGCCCTTCCACTCGGCCGACGGTGTCCCGTTCGAGATCGAGACCCTCGAACCGGCGGTCTGGCAACGGTTCTGGACGACGCTCGAAGTCGATACGCGGGCGATTTCGAGTGGCTGGCATCCGTTCCTGCACCGCTTCGCGACCGCGACCTGTCCGCTGCCGCCGCAGCTGGGGGAAGCCCTTGCCACACGGCCGATCGGAGAGCTCGAACAGGTCGCCCTTCTGACGGGCATGACGCTGGTGCGGACGGCGGAGGGGCCGCTCGATCGGGCTCCCGCGTTCGTCGTCAGCGGGGAGGGCCGCGGATACCGTCCGGCGCGGGCGGTGGAGCCGCTTCCGTTGTCCGGCTTGGTCGTACTCGAATCCTGCCGCCGGGTCCAGGGCCCGCTCACGGGTCACCTGTTGCGCCTCCTCGGCGCGACGGTGTTGAGGATCGAGCCGCCGGGCGGCGATCCGCTGCGGTGGGTTCCGCCGATCGCCGGCCACACCTCGGCCAGGTTCCGCGCGCTCAACGACGGCAAGGAGGTCGTCGAAATCGACTTGAACACCCCGGACGGCAGGCGGCATCTGCTCGAACTCGCCGCCGGGGCCGACGTGTTCCTGCACAACTGGGCGCCGGGCAAGGCGGAGCGGTGGTCGTTGAGCGCGCTCGATCTCGCGCGGGCCCGGCCGGGGATCCTATACGCGCACGCGTCGGGCTGGGGGACGGAACTGGGGCCGGAACCACCGGTGGGCACGGATTTCGTCGTCCAGGCGTATGCGGGGGTCCCGTCGTCGCTGATGACGATCGTCGACGTCTTCGGCGGAATCGTGTGCGCGCACGGGATCGTGACGGGCCTGGCCCACGGCGCCACGCGGGCCGCGTCGTCACTCCTGTCCGCGGCGTACCGGCTCAACGCGGGCGCCGGCCGTCGATGCGATCGGCCGCTGTCGGTTCCGGTGTGCGACGACCTCGCCGCGCTCGGCGCGGATCCGCGCTTCTCCCGCGCCCTCATCCAGACCGATTGCGCGCTGGTCGGGTCGCCGTGGGAATTCACGTCATGATCTGGGTGTCGGAGACCGGGGTCGTCCTGCGTGACCTCGTGCCCGCCGGGGTACGTCGCGAATGGGTCCGATGTGGACACTGCCCGGACCGTGATCTGTACTCGTTGTTCCGTGACCGGGTGCGCGAACGTCCACTTCGGACGGCCGTGATCGACGACGAGGGCACGCTCGATTACATGACGCTGGACGTCGCGGTGCGGGCGATGGCCGCCCGCTTGGCGGCCGCCGGATGCGGCTCGGCGGACATCGCCGGAGTGCGGGAACCCGACGGGCGGGCCGCGGTGATAGCGGAACTGGCGATCCTCGCGCTCGGCGCCGTGGTCTTGCCCCTGCCACGCGGGGCGGACGGCTTGCTCGAACGTGCGGGCGTCCGCTTCGTCATCGAGGGCGGAAAGGTCTCGGGTTCGTCGAAGCCGAGCCGCGTCGCCGACGTCCACCCCGATGCTCCGGCCCGGATCCTGGTGTCGTCCGGCTCGGAATCGGAACCGAAAATGATCGCGTACTCGCACAACGCCTTCGCCGGCGGCCGGGCCAACTACGTCCGCGCCGTCCACGGTGAGACCGCGGTGCCGCGAGACCTGGTCCTCGTCTCCCTGACTTCGGGGTTCGGCTCGTTCGGTGTCGCGGTGACCCTTTGCCGCCTCGGCGGCACGCTGATCTCGACCCGCCGGTTCGACGCCGGAGCGGCCCTCCGGCTGATCACCGAGCACCGGCCGACCCACGTTTTCGGTGTGCCCGCGATGTGGCGGCGCATGGTCGAACACCCCACCGCCGTGGACACCTCGGGGCTCGTGGCCATCGTGTCGAGCGGCGACACCCTGCCACCTTCGACGCGCGCCGCCTGTCGCCGGCGGTTCGGCGTGGAGATGATCGACATCTACGGCTCGTCGGACGGGGTCAACTGCCATACGACGATGCCGGAAAACGGTGTCGGGGTCCCGGATCCGGCGGTATGCGAAATACGCCTCGTCGACGGCGAGATCTGCGCGCGGGGCCCCATGACACCGCTGTGTTACGTGGGCGCGCCCGAACTGGACGCGGCGTACCGGCTCGACGGGGGCTGGGTGCGGACGGGGGACAACGGCCGGTTCGACGACCAGGGCAGGCTCCACGTCACCGGCAGGCGGAAACGGGTGGTGATCCGTGGCGGGTACACCATCAGCCCGGCCGAGGTGGAACTCGCGCTGGGGGAGCATCCCGCGATCAGCGAGGTCGCTTGTGTTCCGGTGCCGGACAGCGTTCTGGGGGAACGGCTTTGCGCGTGCGCGTCTGTCCGGAATGGACACTCGTTGGGGTTGGCCGAGGTGAAGGCGTTTCTTGCCACCAGGGGGCTCGCCGGTGCGAAGATGCCGGAGCTGTTGATCGCGCTTCCTGAGTTGCCGTTGGGGCGTACAGGGAAGGTTTGTCATCGCACGTTGACGGAGATCGCGGTGAGGCGAAGGTGAATGGGGAGGATTGGGGACGCTCAACGTCCTGAATCCTCCCCACTCAGCCCACCATCGGACTGACAACGAAAGATCAGCGCTGCCCGTGAATGGTCCGGTGGATCCACCCGGCGTAGGCGGGCACGCTGGTGTAGAGACCGGGGCCGTTGGCGCACGGCACGTCGTCGTCACCGGGGCCGGACGTGACGCCGATCAGCTCCCATCGGCCGCCCCAGCCGCGCTGGACCTGCGGTCCGCCGGAGTCGCCCATGCACGCCATCGCGCCGCGCTTGCGGCTCACCGTGCACAGCCGGGTCGAGTCCGCGTAGCCGGGCGAGCATTCGGACACGGCGCCGATGCGGGTGTCGAGTTGCTGGAGCCGTTCGGGGAACACGACCTTGTTTAAGTCGGCGGTGTCGACCGTGGTGCCGAAGCCCATCAAGCGGGTCGGCGTGCCGGGGCGGCCGGGACGGTCGGCGATGCGGATGGGCCGTTCGGAGACCGGACGGTCGAGGCGCACCAGCGCGATGTCGTTCTTGTTCGGCGCGCCCGGCTGATAGCCCGGGTGGCGGACCCAGCGGTCGATCGTGCGGACGGTGCCGCCGGACGTCCGCCGTTCGCTGCCGATGCGCACGGTGCCCTCCGGCCTGGCCGGGTTGTTCTCCGGGTCGACGCAGTGTGCCGCGGTCACCACCCACTGTGGATGCACCAGCACGGCCCCGCAGACGCCCTTGGCGTTGTTCATTTCGGGCACGACCTCCGGGATCGAGGCCATGAATTCGTAGCGCTCGGTGGAGTTCTTGCCGTTCACCACGGCGTCGGCGCTGCCGGGCACCGCGATCGCGCAGAACACTCCCGCCAGCGTGACAGCGGCGGCACGGACCAGGTTGCGGCGTAGGGTCGCCACCTTCGACATGCTTTTCCTTTGTTCGAGGACTTCGGATCGATCAAGTCCAGCCTTGTCGTCGGTCGCGCCGATGACCATCGGGTCAGCCCCCCGAACCGCGGTGGCGGTTGCCCGACGCCGGCCGGTAGCGCTGGTACCACCTTTGGACCGGTGCCGGTGCTAGCTTCTTGCCGTGAGCCTTGATGGCGTCGAGCAGCGACCGTCCGATTCTCCCTACGTGGAGCGGATTTACCGTGCCGGTCAGGCCGCCGTGACGCCGTCGCGGATGCGGTCCATCGCGAACTCGAACTGGGAGCTCGTGGTGTGGCGCGACCGGGGCGAGACGCATGTGGCGGTGCGCGGCCCCGAGACGAGTCCCACGGTGCTGGACCTGGGCCCGGGCGAGGGCGAAACACTCGGGATCATCTTCCGCCACGGTGCGTACCTGGCGCCGATGCCGGTTTCGGGACTGGTCGACACCGCCGTGACGAGCCCGCACACCACGGCCCGTTCGTTCGTCCTGCAGGGCGAGGAGTGGGAAACCCCGGGCTACGACAACGCCGACGTCTTCGTCGATCGCCTGGTCCGTGCCGGATTGCTGATCCGCGACCCGCTGGTCACCGACGTGCTCCGCGGCGAAGTGCCCACTTTGGTCACCCCGCGGTCGGTGCAGCGGCGGGTGGCCGCGGCGACCGGGCTGACCCAGGGCGCGATCCGGCAGATCGAGCGGGCGAGGCAGGCCGTGATGCTGCTGGGGCAGGGGATGGCCGCGATCGAGGTCGTGCAGCGGGTCGGGTATCACGACCAGCCGCATCTGGCCCGCTCGCTGACGCGGTTCACCGGACGCACGGCCACTCAGCTCAGGCGCGCGAGCGAGGACGAGGTGCTGTCGCTTCTGTACAAGACCGAGGTCGCGGTGCACCCGTAGGTTTCGTGGTGACACACCGACCTACTGGAGGACAAGACATGGCCATCACACAGATCTACGTCAACCTGCCGGTCGCCGACATCGAGGCGAGCACGAAGATGTACACGGCGATGGGCGGCACGGTGAACCCCGATTTCAGCGGTGACACCTCGGTCCAGGTGGTGCTCGCCGACACGATCCTGGTGCAGCTGATGACGCGCGAAACGTTCGCGTCGTTCACCAAGCGACCCATGACGGACGGTCCGATCGAGGTGATCAACGCGTTGGCCGCCGGGTCGCGCGAAGAGGTCGACGGCCTGGTCGAGGCGGCACTGGCCGCGGGCGCCACCGAGCCGCGCGCGGCCCAGGACATGGGCTGGCTGTACAACCGGGCCATCGACGACCTGGACGGCCACAGCTGGGAACTGCTGGCCTACGACCCGGCCGCCATGGGCGACGGGCAGAATTGACGACCATGACCGACGCCAGGTCGCCCGGCGCGGACGCGGCCACGTTCCTCGAGGTGGTCCGCTCCGGCGATCCCGCGCGGTTCGCGCTCGTCACGGAGCGCCACCGGCGTGAGCTGCAGGTGCACTGCTACCGGATGCTCGCGAACTATGAGGACGCCCAGGACCTGACGCAGGAGACGTTCCTGCGGGCGTGGCACAAGCGGGAGTCGTTCAAGGGCAACGCGGCGCTGCGGACCTGGCTCTACCGGATCGCGACGAACGCCTGCCTCGATTTCCTGGAGAAGCGCAAGGACCGCACCTTGGAGGATTCCGAGGTGCTGTACCTGCAGCCGTATCCCGACCGGATGCTCCCCGAGGATCCGCAGGAATCGGTGGTGGCGCGGGAGACGATCGAGCTGGCGTTCATCGTCGCGGTCCAGCACATGCCGCCTCGGCAACGGGCGGTGTTCGTCCTGCGCGACGTCCTCGGCTGGCCGGCGTCGAAGACGGCCGACGCCCTCGAGCTGACCGTCGCGTCGGTGACGAGCGCCTTGCAACGGGCGCGCGTGACGATGCGCGGGCGGCTGCCCGACCGTCGTCTCGACTGGCGGGGCGCGGAGCTGTCGAAGGACGAACGTGGCGTGGTGAAGGCGTACATCGAGGCTCATGAGCGCAACGACCTCGACGGGCTGGCGGCCTTGCTGCGCGAAGACCTGCGCTTCGCGATGCTGCCCGAGGCGGGCACCACGACCACGACGGCCAAGGACGCGGTGGACGGCTGGGTCTCCGGCGGGCTCTTCCAGCGCGGCCACGACGACTGGCGCGGTATCGCCACGACGGTCAACCGCATGCCGGCCGCCGCGCTGTACCTGCGCACCCCCGAAGACCCGGAGTACCGGCTGTTCGCCATCGCGGTTCTGCGCGTCGCCGACGGGAAGATCGCCGAGCTCACCGGCTTCGACGCCACCGGCAAGCCGTGGCTGGGCCTGCCCGCGACCCTGTGAGCACGTCAGCGCCTCGTCTCGTAGCGGGTCAGCACCACGCCGCCGGGAAACGTCCGGGTCTCCGCCAGGGACAGGTTCACCCAGCCGTCCAGCGCGGTGAAGAACGGCGTGCCGCCGCCGACCAGGACCGGCACGGTGACCAGCACGTACTCGTCGATCAGCCCGGCCCGCATGGCCGCCCCGGCGAGGGTCGCGCCGCCGATGTCCATCGGGCCGCCGTCCTCGGCCTTGAGCCGGGTGATCTCGGCGACCGCGTCGCCGGTGACCAGGCGGGTGTTCCAGTCGACCGCGGCGGTCGTCGAGGAGAACACCACCTTGGGCATGTCCCGCCAGCGGCAGGCGTACTCGATCGCCGCCGGCGTGGCGCCGGGCTGCCGGTCGGCGGTCGGCCAGTGGGAACTCATCGCGTCCCACAGCTTGCGCCCGTACAGCGCCAGGCCCGTCGCGGCGACCCGGTCGGACCACCACTGGAACAGCTCGTCGCCCGGCGACGAATCCGGTCCGTCACCCCCGCTCCAGCCGAGGTCGTCGCCGGGCGCGGCGATGTAGCCGTCCAGGGTCACGTTCATGCCAAAGGTCAGTTTCCGCACGTCAGCCTCCAGTGAGTTGATCTCACCCGTACAGACGGTCGCGGCGCGGGAAACTGATCGGTCCGGTCGCGCTGAGCCGCGTTGTACCGCTGAGGTACATGAAGGCCCCCTTCCTGTACCTAGGCGCAAGGAAGGGGGCCTTCATGTACTTGGCAGGGGCGAGGCCATCGAGGAGGCCGCCTCCGGCACGCCCATCTCGGTGAACGCGGCGTGCGCGGTCTGCCAGTGTTTCCGCGCGGCGACCGGATCACCGACGGCGAACAGTGCGTCGGCGAGTCCACTTTGGGCTCTGGCCAGTTCGTAGCGGCTGTCCGCCGCGTTCGCCGAGTCGATCGCCTGCTGCAGGCAGCGCACGGCTTCGGCCGCCCGCCCGGCGGCGAGCAGGGTGGCCGCCAGGTCGGTGCTCGCGGCCAGCGCTCCTTCCCGGCTGCCGATCTCCTTGGCCAGATCGATGGCCTGCCGGTGATGCGTCAACGCCTCGTCGAACCGCCCCGCGGTGACGAGCAGGACACCGAGATGGTTGAGCACCTTGCCCTCGTCGGCCCGGTTGTGCGTCTGCCTTGCCACGTCGAGCGCCTGTTCGTAACAGGCCCAGGCTTCGGTGTCGTTTCCCATACGCCGGAACGTGGTGCCGAGACCGTCGAGCGTCCGGCATTCACAGAGTCGGTCACCGCTCGCCCTGGTCGCGTCCAGGGCCTGGGACAGATGATCGACGGCGGCGGAATGATTTCCCAGTCGCATCTCGGCGACGCCGATATTGCACAACTGCCGTGCCCGGAACGACTCGTTGTTCCGGGCGACGGCGAATTCCAGTGCCCGCCGGAAACAGGGTAACGCGGCGCGATAATCACCGAGACCGGCCAGCAACAGGCCCACGTTCCCCGACAGGTTGAGGACGTAATCGGATTCACCGGCGGCGTCGAACTCCTTGATCGCGTCCTGCAGGACGGCGAGTGAGTCGGCCGCGTTCCCCCGCTGCCAATGGGTCATGGCGAGCCCGTTCAGCACGTGCCCTCGGGTGACACCGGACGCGACCCGGACGGCGTTGCCGAACAGGGCGAGTGCGTCACTCACGTGCACGCGGGCCTCGAAATAGCTCGTCATCACGCACGCGAGCCGCGTGACGTGCTCGTCACGTCCTTCGCTCAACGCCCAGCCGGACGCGACGACGAGGTTGACCCGTTCGGCGTCCAGCCACGCCATCGCCTCGTCCGCCCCGTCGAACACGAGAGCCCGCGCGGCGGGTGTGGGCAGGTCCTCCCACCGCTCCGCCTCATGCGGATAACAGGTGACGAGCGCGGTGCGGGTGGTGGCCAGCTGGAAGTCGAGCAGCCGTCCCACCGCGGTCCGGCGAACGCGGGCTTGGACGCTTTCCCGGACGCGTTTCTCGGCGAACACCCGGACCAGGTCGTGCAGTTCGAACCGGGACGCGCGCGCGGTGACCATGTTGGCCGCCACCAGGTCGCCGAGTTGACGGCGGACGACGCCGACCTCGACGCCGGCCAGCGCCGCCGCCGCGTGGTCGTCGAAGTCGCGTCCTGGATACGTGGCGAGCAAGCCGAGCAGGATCCGGTCCGGTTCGGTCAGCTCGTCGTACGACGTGCGCAACGCGACTTCGACCCCGTCGTCCAGCCGCAGCATGGTCCGCAGGTCGGCGAGACGGTCCCGGTGGTCGGCCATCGTCCATTC
This sequence comes from Amycolatopsis sp. CB00013, assembly GCF_001905755.1. Taxonomy (NCBI): domain Bacteria; kingdom Bacillati; phylum Actinomycetota; class Actinomycetes; order Pseudonocardiales; family Pseudonocardiaceae; genus Amycolatopsis; species Amycolatopsis sp. CB00013. Next base: position 324,771 of record NZ_LIWC01000007.1, read on the forward strand.
GTCCGAGGCGGCCAGCCTCCGGGTCACCAGTGCGAGGGCCAGCGGCAACCGGCCGACCAGTTCGACGATGTCGGCCGCTTCGCCCCGCTCGGCGTCGACGCGTTCATCGCCGATCCCGTCGCGGAGCAGCTCGACCGACTCTTCCGGTGTGAACACGTCGAGCGCCACGTGCCGGGCATCGGTCAACTCGGCAAGGCGGCGCCTGCTGGTGACCAGCACCAGGCAGGTCGGAAGGGCGGGCAGCAACGGCAGCACCTGGTCGGCCGACGCCGCGTTGTCCAGCAGGATCAGCGCGCGCAGTCCGTCCAGCAGCCGCCGGAACAGCGCGCTGCGGTCGGCGAGGGTGAGGCAGCCGATCTCGCCACCGGACGCCCCGAGCCGGCGCAGGAAGCCTTCGAGCACAGCGGCCGGGTCGGCGGCAGGGAGATCCGCGTCGAAGCCGCGTAGATTCACCACCAGCCGCACGTCGGCGAAGCGGTCCCGCTCGGCCAGCAGCCGCGCGACCTCGGCGGCGAACCGGGTCTTGCCGACCCCGGCCATTCCGGAGATCGCCCACACACCGGCGTCCTCCGGCTCGGCCTCCAACACCTGGCGCAGCTGTGCTTGCCTGCCGACGAACCTGCCGGTCCCGCCGGGGAGGTGATCGGCCACGCTGATCACGGCCGCCTCGATGGCGTCTCCGGTGATCACGCGGTGCGCCTGCCGCCATTCCGCCGCGACGTCCATGCCGAGCAGCACGGCCGCGATGTCGACGACCAGCTCGACGTCCAGCCGCTTGCGCCCGGGCAACAGGCAGCGATACACGGTGTTGTAGGCGGGGAGATCGGCCGTCCCGCGGGCCGTGCGCAGGCGCCGCACCCGCCGGTGCAGTTCCCGGTGGGACAACCCCGCCCACGCCAACGCCTGCCTCAGCCGCTGCGAGAGCTCATCGTACGACCGGGCTCCGATCGGGCTCGGCGGCTGCTCCTCCGTCACGGGAACCCCCTGGACACGCGAACCGAATGCCGGTCGACCTTAGTCGAGAGCAACGACCGATGGGCCGGATCGGCGAACTCGATGGTCGGCGATCTCTTCCATTCGGACAGTGCCGATCGACCATACGGACTACCCTTCCCGATCGTGAATCCCGACCGAACGGACGTGGGCGACGTGCCGCCGGAGCCGCTGGGCGCCGGTTCGTTCGACGAGCTGGCGGCCCGGCTGAACACGCTGCGCGGCTGGTACGGCGTGTCCTACCGGGAGCTGCACCGGCGGGTCGTGCGAGGGCGGCGGGCGGCGGGAAACCCCGATCTGCCGGTGTTCAACACGGTCTACCGCTGCCTGCGGCCGGGGCGAAGGCGGGTCGACGCGGACCTCGTCGCGGACATCGTGCGCGCGCTCACCGCCGACGAGGCGGTGGTGGCCCGGTGGCGGCAGGTGTGTCAGGTGATCGCGGGGCTCACCGCGGACTCGTCATGGGTGACCGTGTCAGGTGAGCTGCCGGCCGACAGCACCGAGTTCGTCGGCAGGCACGCCGAGCTGGCCGCGATCACCGATCCCGGCGGCGACGAGCGGTGGACGCCGATGGTGATCGACGGTATGGCCGGTGTCGGCAAGACCAGCCTCGCCGTCCGTGCCGCACACCGGCTGGCACACCGGGACGGTGTCGCGGTCCGGTTGTGGGCGGACCTGCGTGGCTACGACGCCGACCGCGCTCCCGCCGATCCGCTCGCGGTGCTGGACGAGTTCCTGCGGCGGCTCGGGGTGCCGGGCGGGGAGATCCACCGTCTCGGTCCGGCGGACCGGCAGGCGACCTACCGGCGGCTGCTCGCGGACCGGCACCCGGTCGTGGTGCTGGACAACGCGGCGGACGCCGACCAGGTGCGCCCACTGCTGCCGGACCGGCCGGGCGGCGTCGTGCTGATCACCAGCAGAAGGCGGTTGACCGGGTTGGCCGGTGCGCGGTCCGTGCACTTGGAAGCGTTGCCGGGGACCGAGTCGCTCGACGTGTTGCGCAGGCTGGTCGGCGCGGCCGAGGTCGCCGAGGACACCGAAGCCGCCGCGCGGATCGCCGAACTGGTCGGCCATCTGCCGCTCGCGTTGACGGTGGTGGCGGGCCGGATCCGGAACCGCCGCGACTGGACGTTGCGCGACCACGCCGCCCGGCTCGCGGAACGCCGGGACAGCCTGCGGGTCGAGGACGAGCTGGAGAACGCCATCGGTCTGTCCTATGCGGACCTGCCCGCCGAGGCCGCGCTGCTGCTGCGGCTCCTCGCGATCCATCCCGGCCGCGACGTCGACACGCGCGCGGCGGCCGCGCTCGCCGGGGTGGACCTGGGTACGGCGGAAGAACTTCTGGGCGAACTCGTCGCCAGCAGCCTGGTGCAGCGGCAAGTCCAGGATCGGTTCGGCCTGCACGACGTGGTCCGTCTCTACGCGGCGGGGCTGGCGCGGGACGTGGACGCCGCTTCCGCGCGGCAGGCCGCGCTCGGGCGGTTGTTCGGCTACTACCGGCACACCGCCAGCCGTGCCATGGACCGCTACGCCCCGCATGAACGCGACCGCAGACCCGCGGTGTCCACTTCGGACGTTCCGGCACCGGACTTCGCCGACCTCGCGGCGGCGACCGAGTGGCTGGACGCCGAGCGGCACAACCTGGTGGGCATCACCGCGCTGGCCGAGGAACAGGGCCGAAGTGAGGACGCGGCCATGATGTCGCCGATCCTGAACCGGTACCTGTACAACGCGTTGCTGTTCGCCGACGCGGAGATCGTGCACGGCATCGCGATCCGCGCCGCCGACCCGCTGATCCAGGCGAGCGCGCATATGAGCCTCGGTGCGGTCTACCTGCGTTCCAACCGCTACCAGGAGAGCATCGACCAGCTCAAGCAGGCGCTCGAGCGATACGACGCGGCCGGTGACCGGACCAGTTGGGCGCGGGCACTGAACAATCTCGGCAACGCGTTCGACCGGCTCAGTGACTTCGCGGCGGCCGAGGACTGCTACCGGCAGGCGTTGCTCGTGCACCGGGCGACCGGCAACCGCACCAGCGAGAGCCGCGCGCTGGGCAATCTCGGGAACAGCGCTATGCGCGTCGGCGACTGGGACAAGGCGGCGACGTACCTCGACGAAGCACTGGCGATCATGCTGGAGGTCGAGGACCGGGTCGGGGAATGCCTGACCTACGGCAACCTCGGCACGGTGCGCGAGCAGCAGGGTCACTCCGCCGAGGCGCTCGGCCACTACCGGCGGGCGCTCGTCACCGCACGCGAATTCGGCTACCGGTTCCCGGAAACCGAGGCCTTGCTCCACATCGGAGTGTTGCTCGCGCGGCTGGGCGAACACGACGACGCCTTGACGCAGCTGAGCGAGGCTTTGGACCTCGCACGCCGGAACAGCTTGGGCGAGTTCGAGGTCAAGGCACTCAACGGAATCGGCATCGCGCTCGGCGGCAAGGGAGACGCCGCGGGCTCGATCGCCAGGCACCGCGAAGCGCTCGCGGTCGCCGAGAAACTGGGCGATCGCTATGAGCAGGCACAGGCGCACAAGGGGATCGAACGCGGCGCGGCCGTCACCGGCGACACCGGCACGGCCGACGATCACGGGGAGAAGGCGCGGGCCCTGCTCACCGAGATCGGCCTGCGCTAGCCGGTGCCGCAGTGACGGTTGCGAGTGGGCCGAAGGCTCCCTTCGCCGCGTCTGATGCGACGAAGGGAGCCTTCACCACGCCTCCGGCGTGGCCTTGGTGCCATACCGACGCGAGCCGATTTACTTCCAGCTGTACGCGGCGCCGCCGAAGCCCGGCTGGACCTTCGCCCGCACCTTGGGGTAGCCGGCGTGGCCGTAGTAGCCACCGTTCTTCTTCGGGATACCGGACCAGCGCACGACAACGGTGCCGCTCGTGCCGCATCCCGCCGTGGTCCACTTCGTGACCATCTTCTTCTTGGAAGTGCTGTAGTAGTGGCCCTGCGCGTGGACACAGACCCGGGTGTTGCTGCCCGGCGGGATCTGCCACTTGTAGCGCCGGTGCTGCGGGTTCTTCTTCGAATCCAAGGAGATCCACGCACAGTCCGATTTGGACACCCTCCACTTGCCGTAGCCGGCGAAATCGCCACGCCAGCCGCCGCAGGCCGCGGAGACGTCGCCTGCCGGGACCTCTTCGGTCAGTTCGACCTCGACCCCGGTGTCGTCGGCCTCCGATTCGGCGACCGTGGTGGTGTCCGCCTGCTGCTCAGCCATCGCCGGCGCGGCCTGTGCGGCGATGACCATGCCCGCGGCCACCAGGCCGGTCGTGACCCGTGTCGTCCATTTCTTCAAAATGCTTCTCTTTCTCGATTTCGCGCGCTCGGATATTTTCCATCAGCCGGTAATTCGGCTACGTCAAACATTAACGGCGGCGCGGGGAACCGGACAATGATCTTGAGCGACGACCTTGATCGAGGTTGTTCGAAAACCGGGTCACCGCACCAGGTCCCGGTCGGCGAGCGCCTGTACGCGGTCGAGGTCGGCGTCGATCTCCGCGGGTGGCGCCGCGTCCGGCAGCAGTTCCTCGATGTCGTGCAGCGGCCGGTACCGCAGGCCGAGCACGCCCCACACCACCAGCACGGCACCGGAGACCACCATCAGCGTGGCGAAACCGCCGAGCAGGTCGGCGAGCGGTCCCGCGGTCAGGAACCCGAGCGGTTGCATGGCGGTCGCCAGCATGACGTTGATCGCCAGCACCCGGCCCTGCAGATGCTGGCCGACCTTCGTCTGGATGATCGACAGCCAGTGCGCGTTGCCGATGCTCATGCACGCCAGTCGCACGAACAGGCCGATCGCGATCACGAACACCGAAGGCCACGCACCCATCAGCGCCACGCCGATCCCGGAGCCGACGACGAACGCGATCATGCCGGTGGCCCGGCGCGCGGTGCCGCCCCAGGTGATCACGACGAGCGCGCCGACCGCGGCGCCGATCCCGCCGACGGCACTGACCACACCCAGTTCGCCCGTCGAGCCGATCGACAGGACCAGCGGGGTGAGGCCGACCCACATCACGGCGGTGAAGTAGTTGACCACCGCGAAATAACCGATCATCACCAGCAGCGGTTTGCGGCGCAGCACGAACTTCCACCCGCCGGTGACCGCCCTCGTGAACGGTTCGACCCGGGTGAAGGACATCCGGTCCGGGAACCGCACCAGCACCAGGGTGGTCACGCCGATCGCGAACGTGGCGACGTCGACCACGACGACCCCGGTCAGCCCGGACAGTCCCATGAGGACACCGCCGAGGACGGGGCCGAGTACGGTGCCGAGCCCGGCGCCCATGTCGGCGAGCGCGTTGGCCTGCGGCAGATACGGCTTCGGCACCAGCTGGGCGATCGCCGCCAGGTAGGCGGGCCGGTGGAACGCCGACGCCACCGACATGACGCCGACGATCGCGCAGACCGTCACGAGATCCAGCCGTCCCAAGGCGAACAGCACGGCGAGCACGGCCATCGCCGCACCGCTCGTCAGGTCGCAGCACAGCATGATCCGCCTGCGGTCCACCCGGTCGGCGAGCGCGCCGCCGACCGGCGTCAGCAGCATGCTCGGCACGCGGGCGAGCAACACCACCAGCGCGAGGTCGATGACGCGTCCGCTCAGCTGGTACGCCCACACACCGAGCGCGAACGCGCTCAGTTCGTTGCCGATCATCGACACGGCTTGGCCACCCGCCACGGTGTAGAACGCGCGCAGCCCACGCCGGGTCGCGGCCGCGGCGACCGGGACGTCGTCGACTTCCGGCGGCAGATCACCGGTGGCCCAGCGGGACAGCCGGTCCCGCAGCAGTGCGGCGACCTCGGCGGCCTGGTGGCGCAGGAAGTAGTGCCCGGCCTTGGGCAGCACGGCCAGTTCGACGCGGTCGGCGAACACACCCCACTCCCGGTACCGCTCCTGGTACAGCTCGGTCGCCGGGTCGCTCGCCCCGGCCACGCACAGGACCGGCGCGACGAGCCGGGGCTGTGGCCCGGCGTCCGGGTCGAGCGCGCGGCCGAACCAGGACTGCGCCTGCCCGGCGTCGTGCCGCAGCGCGTGCAGCATCGCCGCGCTCGCGGCCTCGTCCATGTCGTCCAGCAGTCCGCCGGTGGCCCGCAGGGTGTCCCGGTAGAGCCGGTCCGCGACCCAGCGTTCGCGCGGGAAGCGGCGTTGCAGCCAAGCCGACAGCTTCCCGGGCAGGCGTGCGGCGGGGAAGCTGCCCGCCACGACCACCCCGGCGACGGTGCGGCCGTCGGCCTCGAGCCGGGCGGCGAGCGCGGTGGCCACCGCCGAACCGACGCAGTGCCCGTACACGGCGACCGGACCCGTGACGGTCCGGCCGATCTCGTCGGCCAGCAGGTCGACCACCTCGTCGACGGTGCGGAACGCCTCGTCGGGCCGCGCCACGTCGTGGCCCGGCAGCTCGACGGCGAGCAGGTCGATCTCCGGTGCGGCGACGGCGAGTTCGGTGGCCAGCGGCTGGAACACCGCGGCCGAGCCGCCGCCGTAGGGCACGCAGACGAGCGTCACGTCCGGCGTGCCCGTGCGGGCGGGGGAGAGGCGATGCAGCAGGCGCCCGTCGTCGGTGTCCCGTCCGGCGTCGAGATGGGCGGCCAGTTCGCGGACGGTCGGATGCAGGAACAGGTCGATGACGCGCAATCGCTCGTCGATCAGCCGGACCGCGCGGACCGCGGTGAACGAATGGCCGCCGAGGGCGAAGAAGTCGTCGTCGGCGTGGATCTCGGACACGTCGAGCACCTGTGCCCACGCCTGTGCGACGCGGTGCTCTGTAGGAGTTTCCAGCGACCGCGAACCCGTCACCGGCTCGGGGCTGGGCACGGTGACCGGGCGGGACCCGGCGCGGGCCGGACCGACCGCGGCGACTCGATTGTCCACATCGGACATCAGTCCGGTCAGGAGCGCCTGGAAGTCGGCGACGATCTCTTCGGCGGTGGCGGCGTCGAACAGGTCGGCCCGGTAGGCGAGGCCGCCGAGATAGGTGTCGCCGTCGTTGACCAGCACCAGGCTGAGGTCGAACTTCACCTGCTCGCCCGCGTCGCGGACGGCCGTCACCTCGACACCCGGGATGGCGGGTGGTGTCGCCGGCTGGTCGAGGACGTTCAGCAATACCTGGAAGATCGGCGTCGCCGCCACGGATCGCTCCGGTCGCAGCCGCTCGATGATCCGTTCGAGCGGCGTCTCGGCGTGCGCGAAAGCGCCGAGCACGGTCTCGCGGGACCGGCCGAGCAACTCCCGTACGGTCGGATCGCCGCCGAGATCCGTGCGCAGCACGAGCGTGTTCACGAAACAGCCCACCGTCGACTCGACGTCCGGGTGATGCCGTCCGGACTCGGGCACGCCGACCGCGACGTCTTCGGTACCGGCGCGGCGGCCGAGCAGTTCCTGCCAGCAGGCCAGCAGCACCATGAACGGCGTCACACCCGTCTCGGCCGCGACCCGCCGAACGCGTGCGGTGAGCGCGGCGGGGAGGGCGAACCGGACGTGCCCGCCCGACCACCCGGCCACCGCCGGACGGGGCCGGTCGGTCGGCAACGTGAGCAGCGGTGGCAGCCCGGAAAGCCGGTCACACCACCAGTCCAGGTCTTCGGCGCGTGCACGGGCGGCCAGCCAGGCGGCGTAATCCGCGTACTGGACGGGCAAGGCCGCGTCCGGTGCGGATCCCGCGAGCCGGGCGGCGTACGCGTCGGCGAGGTCCGTCCCGATCACGCCGCGAGACCAGTTGTCGGTCGCGATGTGGTGCACGGTGAGCGCGAGGACGTGCTCGTCGTCGGCGATCCGGAACAGCGACGCCCGCAGCGGCGGCTCCCGGTCGAGCGCGAACGGCCGGGCCAGTTCCGTCCGGCACGCCGCGTCGACCCGATCGGCGGCTATGTCCACAATAGACATAGGGACGCGGTCGGCCGGCACCGGCACGGCCACCGGCGTCCCGTCCCGCTCCTCGATGACGGTGCGCAAGACGGTGTGCCGTGCGGCGACGTCCCGCACCGCGAGCGCCATCGCCGCCGAGTCCAGCGGCCCACGCAGCCGCAGCACGAGATCGGCGTGATAGGCCGAGCCCGGGCCGAGCAGTTCGAGGAACCACAGCCGCGCCTGCGCGGACGACAGCGGCGCGGGTGCTTCGGGATCCGGCCGCACGGGGATGGGTGCGCCGCCGGACACGCCGTCCGGGTCGGCGGCCAGCACGACGGCGAGGTCGGCCAGCACGGGGTGCTCGAACACCGTGCGCACGGCGACATCGCGGTGCAGCGCCTCACCCAGCCGTCCCGCCACGCGCACCGCGGCGAAGGAATGCCCGCCCACGGCGAAGAAGTCGTCGTCCGCGGAGCTGCCGTCGATCCCGAGCACGTCGCTCCAGATCCGCGCCACGAGCCGTTCGGCCGGGGTCGCCACCGGCCGCCGCGTCGCGGGCACACGCTCGGCGGCGTCGGGCAGAGCCGCCCGGTCGATCTTGCCGTTCGCGTTGAGCGGCAAGCGGTCCAGCACGGTCAGCGAGGCGGGCACCATGTAGTCCGGCAGGCGTTCGCGCAGTGTCCGGCGCACGGTCGCCACGTCGAGTCCCGGCCCGACGAGCCACGCGGCCAGGCGCCGGTCGAGGCCGTCACCGACCGGCAGCACGACGGCCTCGGCCACGCCGTCGACGTCGCGCAGTGCGGCGGTGACCTCGCCCAGTTCGACCCGGTGGCCGCGGACCTTCACCTGGTCGTCGGCGCGGCCGAGGAACTGCACGGTGCCGTCGGCGCGGATCCGCAACAGGTCTCCGCTGCGGAAGCATCGCACGCCGGTGCCCAGCGGGTCGGGCACGAACCGGGCCGCCGTCTGCGTGTCGTCGCCGAGATAGCCGCGGGTGATCTGTGGTCCGCCGATCACCAGTTCGCCGGTCATGCCACCGGGAACGACCGCGCCGCGCGCGTCGACGAGATGACCGGCGACCCCGGGCAGCGGGATGCCGAGCGGTACGTATCCGGTGCGTTCGTGCGGCGGGACGGTCGCCACGTCGCAGGTCATCGAGATCATCGTGCTTTCGGTGTGCCCGTAGTGGCTCTGCACCCGCAGCCCGGGCCGGGCCGCCTCGACGCGCTCGACCAGTGACCACGGGCAGGCCTCGCCCGCCAGGATGAGCAACGCGCGCGGCAGCACCGAGGCCAGATCTCCGTGGCGCGCCAGGAGTTCGAGGTGGCTGGGCACGCATTTGAGCACGTCGACCGGGTGCCCGGCCAGGTACCCGGCGAACGCCTGCGGATCCATCGCGGTGTCCCGCTCGACCAGATGCACCGTGCCGCCGGTGGTGAGGGCGCCGTACACGCAGGTGAGGCCGAAGTCGGCGGCCGGGGTGGAGACGACCGCGAACGACGCGCCCGCCACCTCGCCGAGCCGGGGCAGCATCCCGGCGAGGTAGTGCGCGACGTTGCGGTGCTCGACCGCGACACCCTTGGGAGCGCCGGTCGAACCGGACGTGAAGATGACGTGGATCAGGTCGTGCCCCGCGACCGGGACGCCCGGCCTGCTGCTGGGCTGCCCCGCGACGGCGTCGTCGACGGTCAGGACGGTGACGTCGGGAACGGTGATGTCGAGGCCGGGTTCGGCGAGCAGGATCCGGGCCTTCGCGGTGGCGAGGATGGCGGCCACGCGCGACGGCGGGTAGGTGGTGTCCATCGGCAGATACGCGCCACCGGACTTCATGATGCCCAGCACCGCGACCGCGACGTCGGTGCCCTGCTCCAGCAACAGCCCGACCGGCTCGTCCGCGGTCACGCCCAGTTCACGCAGCCGATGCGCGAGCCGGTTGGCCCGCTCGTCGAGCCGCCGGTAGGTCAGCGAACCGGTCCCGCCGACCACGGCGACAGCGTCCGGGACGCGGTCGGCGGTGTCTTCGATCAGGGTGTGCACCGGGCGGAGTCCGGTCCGATCCTGGGCAGGCCCCGCCAGCACCGGCGAGGTGACGACCTCGACGGGTACCTCGGCCACCGGCCGGTCGAGGTCCGCGGTGATCCCGTCCACGAGCGTGACGAACCAGCGGGCGATCCGTTCCGCGGTGCCCCGGTCGAACAGGTCGGTGCGGTAGGCGAGCCCGCCCGAATAGCCGTCACCGGACCGGGACAGTGCGAGGCTCAGGTCGAACTTGACGCCCCGTACCGGCGGTTCGGTGACCCGGGTGGTCACGCCGGGCAACTCGGGCGTCCGCGACGGTTCGTCGAGGACGTTGAGCATGACCTGGAAGATCGGCGACGCGTCGAGCCCGCGCCGGGGCGCGACCCGTTCCACGATCCGCTCGAACGCCACGCCCGTGTGCGCGAACGCGTCGAGCACCGTGTCGCGTGCGGTGGCGAGCAGATCGCGGCCGGTGGTCGCCCCGGCCAGGTCGGTGCGCAGCACCAGCGTGTCGACGAAGCAGCCGACGACCCGTTCGGCGTCCGGGTGGCGCCGTCCGGACTCGGGCACCCCCACCGGAACGTCGGTCGTCCCGGCCAGCCTGGCGAGCAGGGTCTGCCAGCACGCCAGGAACACCATGAACGGGGTGGCGCCGGTGGTGCGGGCGATCTCCCGCAGCCGCGCGGTGAGGGCGGCAGGCACCTCGACGACGACTTCGGCGCCCTCGTCACCGGCCACGGCCGGCCGGGGCCGGTCGGTCGGCAGCGCCAGCACCGGGGGCAGTCCGGCGAGCCGCTCGTGCCACCAGTCCAGATCGGCCTCGGCGGTGTCCGGCCTGGAATCGTTCCATGCCACCAGATCCGCGTACTGGAGCGCCGGTGGTGGCGGTACGTCGCGGACGCCGAGGCGGGCCGCGTAACAGGCGGCGAGATCGTCGAGCACGACCGCGGCCGACGGGGCGTCCATCGCGATGTGGTGGAACGTCAACGCGAGCACACGCCGGTCGGCGGCGACGCGGAACAGCACCGCCCGCATCGGCGGCAGGTCGCCGAGCGCGAACGGACGGACGGCCTCGGCGGCCACGGCGGCGTCCAGTTCCTCCGCCGTCAAGTCCACAGTGGACACCGGAACGCCGGGTCCTGCGCACCGCATCGGTTCGCCGTCGATCTCCCGGTACACGCCGCGGAGCACGTCGTGGCGGTCGGCGACGTCACGGACCGCGGCGAGGAGCGCGGTCTCGTCGGCCGGTCCGGTCAGGTCGAGCACGAGCGGCAGGTTGTAGGTGTGGCCGCCGGGTTCGAAGCGGGCCAGGAACCACAACCTGGCCTGCGCGGACGACAGCGGCACCGGTGATCCGTCGCGAGGGAGGCGGGGGATGGAGGGCCCCGCGGCGAGGCCGCCGCTCAGTGCGGCGGCGGCGCGGCCCGCGAGCAGTTCGCGCATCCGTCGCTGCGCGGGGGTGATCAGTGAGTCGGTCATGCCGTGCTTCCCGCCTGGACATCGATGGCGCCGTCGTCCGCCAGTACGGTCATCGCGATCCGTTCCAGTTCGACCGCGAACTCCCGCAGCATGGGCCGGTCGAACAGACAGCGCACCGGGACGGGGAACCCGAGCGCCTCGCCGAGACGGCCGACGACCTTGGTCGCGGCGAGGGAATGTCCGCCGAGGCCGAAGAAGTCGTCCAGCGCGCCGACCTGCTCTCGGCCGAGCACCTCGGCCCAGATCATCGCGACGAGTTCTTCGACCGCCGATTCCGGCCGGCTGTCGGGCCGCGTCTGCGCGACGGGGGCGGGTAGCGCGGTGCGGTCCACCTTCCCGGTCGCGGTGACGGGGAACGCGTCGAGCGGCACCCAACGGTGAGGCACCGCGTAGTCGGGTAGCCGTCCGCGCAGCACGGCCGCCACCACATCCGTGTCCACAGTGGACGGAGTGAGATAGCCGACGAGATGGGGTTCGCCCTCCCCGGAGCGCACCACGACCACCGCGTCGGTCACTCCGGCGACCGCGCGCAGCACATGCTCCACCTCGCCGAGTTCGACCCGGTTGCCGCGGATCTTCACCTGGTGGTCGGCGCGGCCGTGGAACTCCAGCGCGCCGTCGGCACGCCAGCGGACCAGGTCGCCGGTGCGGTAGGAACGGACCCCGTGCAACGGGTCGGTACCGAAGGCGGACGCGGTCCGCTCCGGACGGTCGCGGTAGCCCGGTGTCACGCCGGCACCGCCGATGGACAACTCGCCGACGGCGCCGGGAAGCGCGGTCCGGCCGAACGGGTCGACCACCGTGAGCAGGGTGCCGTCGAGGGGGCCGCCGATCGGTATCGGCCGGTCGGCCGCCAGGTCGGCGGTGGTCACCAGGTGCGTGGTCGCGGTGATGGTGGTCTCCGTGGGGCCGTAACAGTTGCGCAGGCTCGCGACCCGGGCGGTGACCTGCCGCGCCAGCGCGACGTCGAGGGCCTCGCCGCCGGAGAACACGTGCAGTCCCGGCAGCTCGGGAAGTCCGGCGGCGACGAGCATCCGCAAGGTGGTCGGTGTCGGGTTGAAGCGGGTCGCGCCGGTCGAGACGAGCCGCCGGACCAGCGCGTGCCCGTCGACGGCACAGTCCCGGTCGGCGATCGCGCAGTGCGCGCCCGCGGTCAAGGTCGTCCAGATCTCGCCGGTGGCGGTGTCGAACACGAGCGGCGCGACCGCGAGCCAGGTGTCGGACGGCCGGACGCCGGTGACTTCGCGGAAGGCGTGGACCAGCGCGGCGAGATTCCGATGCGTGACCGCGACGCCCTTCGGCCTGCCCGTCGAACCGGAGGTGTAGAGGACGTAGGCGAGGTCGTCCAGGCCCGGTTCCCGCAGCGCGTGGTCCTCCGTGACGGGGGCGTCGAGGTCCACGACCGTCAGGTGCGGCAGGGCGGCGCGGGCCACGTCCAGCGCGGGACCGCGGGCGGCGACGACCCGGATCCCGGCGTCGGCGGCGAGTGCCGCGATCCGGTCCGCGGGATGGCCGGGGTCCAGCGGAAGGTACGCGCCACCGGCCCGCCATACCGCGAGCAGCCCGGCGGGCAGGTATTCGTCGCGGGGCAGGCATACGCCGACCACGTCGCCGGTGGCGACACCCGCGGCGAGCAGACCGCGGGCGCCCCGTGCCGACCACGTGGCCAGGTCCGCATAGGACAGCCGGCCGGTAGGCGATGAGGTCGCCACCGCGCCGGACTGTCGCGCGAGCACGTCGGCGACCACGGTCCGGGTGGCGGGCAACGGTTTCCCGGTTCCCCAGGAGAACAACGCGGCACGTTCCGCGGCGTTCAGGATGTCCAGTGTGGACAGTTGGGCGTCCGGGTCGTCGGTGAGGAGGTCGAGAAGGGTGCCGTACCAGCGGGCCCAGCGTTCGATCGTGTCCCGGTCGAACAGGTCGGTACGGAACACGAGCCTGCCCGTGTAGCCGTCGCCGGTTTCGGCGAGGTCGAGGTTCAGGTCGTACAGCGCGGTGGCGACCGGTTGCGGCAGCACCGTCACCGCCAGGTCGCCGAGCGTCGCGGCCGCCTGGTCGTCGAGGACGTTCATCATCACCTGGCACACCGGGGTGCTCGCCGGATCCCGCTCCGGCGCGAGCCGCCGCACGACCTCGTCGAACGGCACGTCGGCGTGTGCGAACGCGTCGAGCACCGCGTCGCGTGTCCTGGCCACGAGGTCGCGGCCCGACACGTCGGTCCCCAGATCGGCACGGACGGCCACGGTGTCGACGAAGAAGCCGACCATTCCGGCCAGTTCGGCGGTGCGGCGGCCGCTGTGCGGCACGGCGACGGCGAGGTCCCGTACCCCGGCCAGCCGGGCGAGCAGCAGTTGCCAGGCCGCGAGCAGGACCGTGAACGGGGTGGTCCCGGTCGCGCTCGCCAGTGCCCGGACCCGCTCCGTGACGTCCGCGGGCAGCCGGACCGGGACCTCGCCGGCCGTCCAGTCCGCGATGGCGGGGCGGGGCCGGTCGGCGGGCACTCGCAACGCGGGCAGATCAGCGAGCCGCCGCTCCCACCAGTCGAGCCCCGCCGCCCGGTCCTGCTCGCGTTCCCGTACGGCGTGGTCGGCGTACTGGACCGAGAGTGGCGGATCGTCGGGTTCCGTGCGGTACCACGCGTCCATTTCGGACAGCAGGAGCCGTTGGGACGTCGCGTCGGTGGCGATGTGGTGGCAGGTGAGGGCGAGCACGTGATGGTCCGGGCTGAGTCGGAACAGGACCACGCGCAGTGGCGGAGCGGCGTCCAGGGCGAACGGCCGCCGGATCTCCGCTCTCACCGCCGCGGCCAGATCCGGTTCATGGACGTCCACAGTGGACATCGGGACGGCGTCGGCCGGTCCGAGGAGCGCGACCGGATCCCCGTCGATCTCGGTGAACCGGCTGCGCAGCACGTGATGGCGCGTCGTGACCGCGCGGACCGCGCGGTACAGCCGGCGCTCGTCGAGTGCGCCCAGGATCCGTAACACGGTGGGGGAGTTGTACGCGGCGCTGTCCGGGTCGAGCTTCGCCGCGAACCACAGCATGCGCTGCGCCGGTGACAGCGGCGCGGGGGCGTACGGGTCCACGCGGGCGACGAGCGGTCGGTCGGCGTCGGCGGTTTCCCCGTCGATCCGCGCGGTGAAGTCGGCGAGCACGGGGTGGTCGAACAACGTGCGGACGGTGATCCGGCGTCTCAGCCGGGTGTGCAGGAGGCCGACCACCCGGGTCGCCGCCAGCGAGCGGCCGCCGAGGGCGAAGAAGTCGCTGTCCGGGCCGATCTCCACGTCGAGTTCGAGGCATTCCCGCCACACCTGCGCGACCACCGCCTCGGCTTCCGACAGCGGTGCGACCGCGGCAGGGCGGGCGACGGGCGTCGGCGGAAGCGCGCGTCGGTCGAGCTTTCCATTGGGCAGCAAGGGGAGCGCGTCCAAGGCGCACCACGAACTCGGCACCATGTAGGCGGGCAGTAACCGTCGTAGCCGTCGCTCGACAGCCGCCGTGTCGACGGTAGCGGGAGTGAGGTAGCCGATCACGTGCGCGTCCACGCCGTCCTCAGCGACCGCCACCGCCGCGTCATCCACATCGGACAGTCCACGCAGGACGGATTCGATCTCGCCCGGCTCGAACCGGTTGCCGCGCACCTTCACCTGGTCGTCGGCGCGGCCGAGGAATTCCAGTGTCGCCTCGGGGCGCCACCGGACCAGATCACCGGTGCGGTAGCAGCGTTCGCCCGGCCGCACCGGGTCGGCGACGAACGCGGACCCGGTCAGCTCGGGCCGCCCCCGGTAGCCGGTCGCCACACCGGTGCCGCCGATCCACAGCTCGCCGATCGCGCCGGGCGGCGCGAGCCTGCCCGCCTCGTCCACCACGTACAGCCGCGCGCCTGGCGTCGGCGAACCGATCGGGACCCGGTCCCGGTCGTGCCCGGTGACCCGGTGCGCGGTCGCCGCGACCGTGGTCTCCGTCGGGCCGTAGCCGTTCCACAGCTCGCCGACCAGCGGCCGGACCCGCGCGGCGAGGTCGGGGTCGAGCACCTCGCCGCCGAGCAGGAGCCGCAGCGTGGGGTCACCCGCCCAGCCCGCGGCGAGCAGCATCCGCAGGCTCGTGGGGGTCAGGTCGACGACGGTGACCCCGCTCTCGGCGATCCGCCGCGCGAGCTCGTGGCCGTCGACAGCGGTGTCGCGGTCGGCGACGACGCAGCGCGCGCCGGTGGCGAGCGGCCACCACAGTTCCTCGGCCGACACGTCGAAGGCGAGCGGCGCGACCCCGAGCATCGCGTCGTCCCGCGTCATACCGGGGCAGAGCCCGCGGGAACGGACGAACGCGTACAGGTTCGCGTGGCTGATCTCGACCCCCTTGGGCCGCCCGGTCGACCCGGAGGTGTACAGCACGTAGGCGAGGGAGTCGCCATCCGGCAGCACCGGCTCGAAGGGCACCCCGTCGGTCCGGTCGGCATCGACCACGCGCAAGCCCGGCGCGGCGTCGGCGACCTCCGCCGCCACCGGCTGGGCGTCGCCGCGCGTGAGCACGACGCTCAGGTCGGCCTCGACCGCGAGCTGGGCCAGCCTGGCGACGGGTTGTCCGGTGTCGAGCGGCAGATATCCCGCACCCGCCCGCCACACGGCGAGCAGCGCGGCGGGAAGGAACTCGTCGCGCGGCAGGCACACCCCGACCGTGTCCCCGGCCGTCACCCCGGACGCGGCGAGCACGCGCGCGATCCGGTCGGCGTGGCCCACCAGTTCCGCGTACGTCAGCTGCCCGCCCTCAGCGGACACCGCGACCGCGTCGGGTGTCCGCGACGCGGTGCGCCACACCGCCTCCGGCACGCCGGCCGCGTCGTCGTCGGGCAGCGCGGGGCCGGTGCCCCAGCTCGTCAGCACGGCGAGTTCCCCGTCGGCCGCCAGTTCCAGTGTGGACAGCGCGGTGTCCGGTGTGGACACAGCGGTGTGCAGTAGGTGCAGCAGGGAACGGGAGAACCAGCGGGCGCGGTCGGGGGCGAGCCACGACGGGTCGTGCTCGACGATCAGCTCGGTGCCGCCGACGTGGGTGTTCACGAACACCGTCAGCGGGTTGTGGCTGCCGCCGGTCGGCAGCTCGCCGAGCAGATCCAGCCGCGTGTCCGGCCCGTACGCCGACAGCGGCAGACCGTCGGGCTGCACCGCGATCGACACGGGGGTGAGCGGTACCCCGGCCGGCCGGTCGCCGCCCCACAGCCCGGTGAGTTCACCGCTGGGCAGGCCCCGATGGTCGATGGCGCGCGCCGCCGTGGTCATGGCCGCGCGCAGCAGGTCGCGGAACGACGTGTCCGCGTCGAGCCGCAACCGCACCGGCAGGACGTCGACGAGCGGCCCGACGGTGTGCTCGAGCTCGGGCCGGTCCCGGTGCGCGGCCGCCATCCCCAGCAGCACGTCCTGGCCCCGCACCAGTTCGCCGACCAGCAGTCCCAGCGCCGACAGGTACACCGCGAACGGCGTCACCCCGTTCGATTCGGCCAGTGCCCGCACCGCCGACCCCAGCGATTCCGGTAGCGGAGTGCTGATCCGTTCCCCTCCGAAGCGCTGCCGGCCGTGCGCGGCGCGGTCGAACAGGGCGTCCGGCGGGGTCGCGCCCGCCAGCTCTTCCGACCAGTACGCCGTCAGCCGGCCTCGCTCTTCGGGTATCGCCGCGAGCGCGCGTTCCCGCGACGCCACCGCGCCCACCTGCGCGAAGGAAGCCGCGGGTGCGCCGGTCAGCTCGGCCATGAGCACGCCGATGGACGCGCCGTCGGTGGCGATGTGGTCGGACACGACGATCAGGTCGGCCACGTCGTCGGCGAGGCGGAGCAGCGTGATCCGCAGGAGCGGCGTGTCACTGGAGAGGTCGAACGCGTGCCGGGCGGCGGAGGCGGCCAGCTCCCCGGCCCGCCGGTCCGCGCCGGGCAGCCCGCGCAGGTCGTGTACGTCCACCGGAACCCGCACCGGCGGGCCCACCACCATGACCGGTTCGCCTTCGTGGTCGCCGATCGTGCCGCGCAGCACCTCGTGCCGGGCCACGACCTGGTCCGCGGCGGCCCGCAGCGCGGGCACCGACACCCGGCCGCGCAGCCGCAGCCGCCAAGCGACGGTAGTCGCGGTGCCGGTCGAACCGAGCTGGGCGAGCGTCCACAGATCCCGTTGCGTGCCGGTCAAAGGAAAGGTCCCCGGGTTTTCCTCCAGTGCCAAGGAAGGCGCGGCGGCCGGAGCGTCCGCGAGCCGTCGCGCGACCGCGGCCACCGTGCCGTCGGAGAGGAACTCCGTCAGCGTCACCACCCGGCCGGTGCTCTCCCGCAGTCGCGCGACCGCGCGCGCCGCGGCCAGGGAATGCCCGCCCGACTCGGAGAACCGGTCGTGCACACCGATCCCCGGCAGCCCGAACGCGGCAGCGACCTCCTCGGCGACCAGCCGCTCCGCCTCGGTGCCCGGGGCGGTGTACTCGGTGTCCTCGCGGTCGAAGACCCACGCCGCCAGCGCGGTCCGGTCCGCCTTCCCGGTCGTGCCGAGCGGGATCGCGTCGAGTACGGCGATCCGTGACGGCACCAGATGCGCGGGCAGCCGCGAGCGCAGCCACCGCAACAGTTCCTGCTCGGTCACCGCGGCCCCGGCCGGTTCGGCGAAACCTACGAGCCGACGTTCCCCGTGCTCGTCGGCGGGCGCGAGCACCACCGCGTTGCCGACGGCGGGGTGGGTGAGGAGCGCGGCCTGGACCTGTCCCGGTTCGATCCGGAAGCCCCGCACCTTCACCTGGTCGTCGGCGCGGCCGACGAAGTGGTGCACGCCGTCGCGGCATCGGACCAGGTCGCCGGTGCGGTAGTGCCGGACGCCGCGGGAGTCGACCACGAACTTCTCGGCGGTCAGCTCCGGCTGCCCCAGGTACCCGCGGGTGACGAGTGTCCCGCTGACCCACAGCTCGCCGACCTCGTCGTCACCGAGCGCGCGACCGTCGGCGTCCCGCACCGAGAACGCGGCGCCGGGAAGCGGGGTCCCGATCGGCGGGTCGGCCGATTCGTCCCGGCCGACTTCGTGGCACGAACAGTTCACCGTCGCCTCGGTCGGGCCGTAACAGTTCACGATCCGCCGCACGCCCTCGTTGGCGTAGAGGCGGTCGACGAGCGACCGGTGCAGGGCCTCGCCCGCGATCGCGACGGTCCGCACCGAACGCGGGAGCGGGGTCCGCGCCAGCACCGCCAGGACGGACGGCACGCCTTGCACGAACGTCACCTCGTCCCGCGCGGCCAGCCCGGGCAGCGCGAGCAGGTTCTCGGCGAGCACCAGGCTCCCGCCGGTCACCAGGGGCGGGAAGACTTCGGCGACGGACGCGTCGAAGCAGACCGACGCGGCGCCGAGCACGCCTCGCAGCTCGTCGTCGCCGTAGGTCGCGGCCGCCCACGCCAGCAACGCGAGCACGTTGCGGTGCTCGACCTGGACACCTTTCGGCCTGCCGGTGGAGCCGGACGTGTAGATCACGTACGCGAGGTCCGTGCCGGAACCCGGGACACCGGGGGCGGCCGTGGGCGCGGGGGCGACGTCCCCGACGGCCAGCACCGGCACGTCGGCGTCCGCGAGCGCGGCCGGATCCGGTTCGTCCGCCACCACCAGCGACAGCCCGGAGTCCGCGACGACCGACGCGCCGTGCGCAGGAGGAGCGGCCGGGTCCAGCGGGACATAGGCGCATCCCGCCTTCAGCACCCCCAGCAGGGTGGGGACCAGCCACCGGCCGCGGCGCAGGCAGACGCCGACGAGGTCACCGCGGGCCACCCCGCGACGGAGCAGCGCGTGCGCGACCGTGTTCGCGGCCTCGTCCAGCCGCGCGTAGCTCAGCCGCTCGTCGCCCGCGACGAGCGCGCAGCGGTGGGGTGTCCTTTTCGACTGCGCCTCGAACGCCTCGTGTACCCGCTCGAATCCGCCCAGATCTGCCCGCAACCGCTGAATCCCCTCGTGACCCGGCCGGAGTTCGCCGACCTCGGCAGATTGAACTTCCGGGACGCCGCCCGGACCAGGAAACCCGACCGGAAACTGTGCGGACGGCAACTTCCGGTCAGGACGGCACCATCGCGATACCCATCGCGTCGTACAGCGACTGCGCGCGTTCGCGATACGGCTTGGCCTTGTCCGGCGCGCCGACGCCGTCGTGGGTCGCGGCGATACCGGTCAGCGCGCGGGCCTCCTCATGCGGTTCGCGGGTCAGCCGGGCGAGTTCGGCGGCCCGCGTGTAGTGCGCGAGCGCGGCGGGCCGGTCACCGCGGGCCAGCGCGCTGTCCGCGAGCCCGTTGTGCACGAGGGTCTCCAGCGGCCGGATGCCCGTCGCCACCGCGATGTCGAGCGCGGCCTCCTGGTGCACGCGGGCCGCCGCCGCGTCGCCCTGCCGGAGATGCACCAGCCCGAGGTAGGCCAGTGCGTATCCTTCGGCCTCCCGGTGGCCCTCGGCCCTGCTGACCGTCAGCGATCGGCCGAGGTGGTCGTGGGCCTCCGTCCACCGGCCCAGCGCGCGGTACACGTCTCCGAGGTTGTGCAGCGCGATCGCTTCGCTCAGCCGGTCGCCGATGCGTTGGGCGTTGGTCAGGCATTGCCGATAGCAGTCGAGAGCGGCGTCCAGCTCGCCCCGGCGTTCGTGGACGAAGCCGAGGTTGGACAGCGCACGCCCCTCGTTGAGGCGGTCGCCGTTGTCCCGGGAAACCGTGACCGCCCTGCTCAAGTGGTCCGCCGCGTCGGCGTAGCGGCCCAGTTGCCCGTACACGGTGCCGAGGATGTTCAGGGCGCGGCCGGTGACGACCGGGCTCGCGTCGACGTCGAGGCAGCGGGTCAGATGTGTCACCGCCTCGTCGAAATGGCCGAGCCTGGCGCAGATCGCGGCCAGGTCGACGAGCGCCTGCTGGATGCCGATGGCGTCGCCCGCCCGCTGTGCCTCGCCGAGCGCGAGACGGTGCAGTGTGCGCAGCGCGCCGTAGTGACCGTGGACCCGCAACACCTGCCACAGCACGGTCGAGAGGTCGCGGGCGTAGGTGTCGCCGGTGGCCGACGACTGTTCCGCGATGGCGATCAAGGTGGGCATCTCCGCCGCCAGCCAGGTCGCCGCGTCTTCGGCGCCGGTGAACCTGACGTTCTCGGCGATCGGGGTGAGCAGCGGTCTTCGGTTGGGGTCGCCCGCCCCCATCGACCCGGCCGCGTCGGCCGCCCCGGCCACACAATGCTCGGCGAGCCGGCGCAGGGCCGCCGATCGCCGCCGCGCCGGTTCCTCGTCGGCACGGCCGCGCGCGTAGTCGCGGACCAGATCGTGGAATTCGAACCGGCCGTCCGCGCAGTGCGCGAGCAGCAGGTGACTGTCGACGAGCGCGTCGAGGAGCCGGCGGGTCTCCGGCGGATCGGTGCCCAGCAGAGCCGCCGCGGCGGCGGTGTCCCAGTGCGGGCCGGGGTGGAGTCCGAGCAGACGCAGGCCCGACGCGACGTCGCCGGGCAGCGCGTCGTAGGACCAGGACAGCACGGAGGGCAGGGAGGTGGTCTTCTCTTCGGTGGTCAGTGCGGCGAGCCGGCCGCCGGCCGAACGCATCGAGGACGCCACGTTCGCCAGGTTCCGGTGGTGCGCGAGCCGTTCACCGACGATGCGCAGGGCGAGTGGCAGGCCGCCGCACCCCGACACCATGTCGGCGAGCGCGGTGCGGTCGGTGAGTCTTCGTCCGTCGCCCGCCAACCGGTCGAGCAAGGAGAACGACTCCCGTTCGGTCAGCAGGGGCACCGGCACCCGGTGCGCGTCTGCGCTGATCGTCAGCCCGTGCAGGGCCGCGCGGCTCGTCACCACCACCGCGCAGCCCGCGTGTCCGGGCAGGAGCGGCCGGACCTGGTCCGCCGAGCGGGCGTTGTCCAGCACGATGAGCACCGAACGGCCGGCCAGCACACTGCGCAGCGACGCTGCCCGGTCGTCGAGGTCGGCGGGCACATCCGCCACGGGCACGCCGAGCGCCCGCAGGAACGACCGCAGCACCTCGGCCGGATCGGCGGGCGCCCCCGGCCCGTACCCACGCAGGTTCGCGAACAACTGCCCGTCGGGGAAGTCCTGCTTGACGCGGTGCGCCCATTGCACGGCCAACGACGTCTTGCCGACCCCGGCCATGCCCTCCAGCACCGCAACGACGACACCTGCCCCGGCCTTCTCGCCATGGAGGGCGTCGAGCGCGTCGATCTCCCGCCGCCGCCCGATGAACGACGTGATCCCCGAAGGCAGCTGCGCGGGCACCGCAACGACCGGCGTTCTCGCAGGTGAAACCGCGTCCGGGCAGTAGTGCCGCACGAACCGGCTCGCCTGCTCGCCCTGGAGACCCAGCCCCAGCGCCAGCGCCTCCACCGAATGGCGCCGTGGCCGGGCGACCCGGCCGCGTTCGATGTTGCTGATGCTCCGCACCGTCAACCCGGTGCGTTCCGCCAGCTCCTCTTGCGTCAGCCCGGCATCCCGCCGTGCCTCACCCAGCAGCGAACTCGGCCCACGGTCCATTTCGCGGATGTTAGAGCGGGTGCGACACCGAAAAACGGTGGTTCGGGGAAGATTTTGATCGAAATTGGTCGAAAACGCCGGAGCTCAGGGGGTGAAGAGACGGTGTGTCCCCGGCGCTGACGTGCCGGCGGCCCTGGCGGATCGCTCCGCCGCTCGTTCGAAGTCGGCGCGAGCCTGGCCGGACAGGCCGAGCCCGGCCGCGATGAGCCGGACGGTGTCGCGGCGGGGCCGGTCGACGCGGCCGTGCTCGAGATCCCTGATCGCCCGGACGCTGACCGTCGAGCGGGCGGCGAGAAGCCGCTGGGTCGCGCCGAGGCTGGTCCGGTGGCTGCGCAGCAACCTGCCGAAACGGGCCGGACCCTCGTCCGCCGGGTTCGTCGTGTCCGGCGCGGGGGCGGCGCTGGTCACTTGTCCGAGGTATCGGGGCAGGGGCGGTCCCGTGTGCACGACTTGAGTCACTGGCGTCCTCCGCTTCGCTCAGCGATGCCGCATCATGGTCGGCAGGCGGCAGGCGGAGGGACAACCGGAAACTTCACCGAAGAAGTGCCGGTCCACCGGGGAAGCCCGTTCGGCTCGGGTGAGCCGAACGGGCCCGGCGGGGTTATCCGCAGCAGATGTTGTAGCCGTGGTTTCGCCAGAACAACGAGGGACTCGGATTGTCGAGAACCGGATCGCCGGTGCTGTCCGACGCGCTCTCGTGCCTGCCCGGCCGGTACTCGACATGCGTGTGCGCGGAGCTCGCGCCGCGATACTCCTCGGTGCCGATCTGCCGGCCGCGGCTGACGAATTCACCGACCGCGAGCCCGTTCGACGGATTGAGATGCAGGTAGATGATGGTGAAATCCTGATCCCGGTTGTAGATCGCCAACGTGGACAGGCCGCCGCTGCCGTTGCTGCCTTCGGTCTTCCTGATGACCTGGCCCTGGGTCATCGAATACACGGAAACGCCGAAGCCCCGGGCGAAGTCGATGCCCTCGTGCCTTCCCGACGTGCTCACGTAGCCGTCGAAATAGGAGCTGATACGGCCGGAGTCGCTGTGGTAAAGCCCGGTCTCCAGCCATTCGTTTTCCGGCAGGCCGAGCAGATGACCGACGTTTTCGTTGTACGTCGAGGTCAGGTTTCCTTTGGCGCCGTGCGGAAACGAGTCGATCGGGCCCGTCCAGCCGTTCTTGAAGAAAACGGTGACCACCGCGTCCCGCCGGTTCCACACCGAGGCCGCGTTGTTCCTCACGCACAGGCCCTTTCCCGCCCCCGCGCCGAGGAAGTGATAACAGTCGGCGCCCGTGCCGTAGTTGCCGACCGACGCGTCGAAATCGCTGACCGATCCCTGTTGATTGCTGTTGTAGTACAAACAGAATTCGCCGTCTTCGCAGACGCCGTTCCGTGCCGTCGCGGCTTGCGCCGCCGGGGTGATCAGGAGGGTGCCACTCAACGCCAATACCATGCCGAACAGTGCGACCATCACTCTTCTCAACGACGTTCCCTTTCCCTTTGTACGCGGCGGATCAGCCAGTGCGCGACGGTACGTACGGAATGGGCGCCGGGGAAGGCGTGATGGGAAAACTGCCGCTCATTCGGCGGTCATGGGTCGATGACGCGGTGAAGGCTCCCTTCACCGCGTCTACTGCGGTGAAGGGAGCCTTCGCCCCGGTCACTCACCCGCCCCGGCCGCTTCGCCGCCGGCGCCTGCGTCGCGAAAGCCACTTTCGCGACGTCAGATGTCTCGAACGTGGCTTTCGCGACACGTTCGACAGGCGGAAAGCTCGCGAAGACCCTTCCCTACCTCACGGGCACCACGTTTGACCTTCCCCGCAATAGGACGACCCAAATCACTCACGACCCCTGCTTGAAATCGGGCAAAATACCCAAATCGGGCGCCGCAATCGGGAAATACGTCCTTTATGGACAGAGTGGACGCACCAGGCTCCGTGGCGAGCCCGGTGTCTCACGGCGGAGGCTGCCGGTACTTCCGCGTGAACCGGACACCGTTGAAGGTGTGGGTGCAGCAAGGGCAGGTCGGCTCCAGATCGTCGACACCCAGTTCGGGGTCGACGACCTGCAACCGGTTGTCGTCGTCCACGTAGAGGCCGCTGTAGTAACTGGCCTCGCCGATCCGCACGCGATCGCGTCGTTCGTGCGGCTGCCGGGCGACCAGCCAGTGGATCGGGTCGGGGGTGTCGAGCCGGGCGGCGGCCTCGTTGTACACCTCGTCCCAGTCCGCGCCGACCTTGCCGAGCAGGAACCGGAACAGTGGCGTGTAGTCCAGGCCCCGGCGCGCCCGCGGCCCCATGGACCCGCGTGTCCGATCGGAGGCGAGTTCCCGTTTCGTGTTGCGCTGGTGCCGGTGATCTCCGCCGTGATGATGGTCGACGTGTCTGGCGCGGGTGTTCACACGACGGTACAGCGGTTCCTTCATCGCACCTGCTTTCTTTTGTCTCGGCCAGAGTTACCCGGTGCCTTCGAGACTATCGTCAAGAAAGGGCCTCCCGGCGAATTTACGATTGTCGAGGCCGGCGCGAAGAATTGACATGTCCAAGCGGTCGAGTGAAGCCGTGGTGTGATTGGCCCTTGTGTTCGACTGGTGGGGTCTCGACGTCAAAGGGTGGATCTGACGCTTCGCAATCGATCGATTACCTAGTGCCAATAGGGACAATGGTGTCCGGACAACGGACGCCGAGTAAGGGGTGGCGGCCCTGTTCCCGCTTTGGAGACGGAGGCTCTTCCTCCTGTTAGCCGGGCGTTCGGCGGCGAATATTTTCCGGAGTTGATCCGTTCAGGTGATGCGCTGACGCGAACTGATCACTCGTGTTAGCCTGCCGCTGGTTGCTCGCGAGGGTCTGGCGTTTCGGATGTGAAGTCCGCGTCATCTGGGGATGCGAAACAACTGTGGTGCAGCATTTCCTACTTCGCCACGGGTCTGTTCGGACCCGTGGGTTCGAGTGGTCCTGGGGGTCGGGTGAAAGCGATTCATGGTTTCGTCGAGACCATTGCCGCTGAGCGGAAACTTCGTCGTGGCCTGCGTAAAGAATTTGTCAAGTTCGGGATCGACGGGCCGGTCGAAATGTCCGAACTCTGCCGCCGCATCGGGGAAAGCCGAGGCCGGCCGATCAAACTCATCGCGTTCCCGATGGAGGTCCCCGGCCCGTGTGGAGCGTGGTTGAGCGCGTCTTCGAGCGACTACATCGTCTTCCAGTCGGAGACCACCCGAATTCACCAAGAGCACATCATCGCGCATGAGCTGGGTCATATCCTGGCCGGTCACCAGGCCGAACCGGATGAAGAGGAAATCTGGTCCCGGTTCATGCCCGACCTCGACCCGGGGGTAATTCGCAGGCTGTTGAAAAGAACGCAGTACGACTCGGCCAGGGAGCGGGAGGCCGAGACGATCGCCACCCTCCTGCTCGAGCGGTCCGTGGTCGTCCGGCAGCTCGCCGGGCCGGGTTCGTCGCGGACCAGGCGGATGCGGCACGCCCTCGACGAGGCGCGGGGCTGGCTGTGAGCCTGGCCAAGGAGTTCGTGATCGCGGCGCTGGCGTGGTTCTCCTTCCGGCTGGCGCGATCGCCGCGCGACCCGGCGATCTGGGCGCTGGTCGGCTGCCTGGTGCTGCGGTTGCTGACCGCGCCGTCGAGCATGGTGGCGCTGCACGAGTTCACCGGCGGGGCGCTCGACGTCGCCACCTTCCGCCTGGTCCAGACCGTCGCGCTCGACGCCAGCCTGTTCTGCCTGCTGGTCTTCTTCCTGCTCTCCGCCGGCGGCTCACGGCGGCGGGTGACCCTCGATGCCGGGCTGCTGATGCTGGTCTGCGCGGCCCTTGTGGTGGCGATGTTCGTGGTCCCGGCCGCGTCGCGCGAGCAGGCCTTCGGCGTCGGCGCGGCGTTGCCGTCGGTGGTGGCGGAACCGGGGGTGGCGTTCTTCTACCTGGTCGACGCGGCTTACGGCACCTACACGACGGTGCAGGCGGCGAGCTGGGCCCTGCGTGACGCCGCCGAGACCCCGCTCCGTGTCCGCTGGGGACTGCGGATCGCCGCCTGCGGCCTGATCGTGCTCGCGCTGACCTCGGTCGCGCGGTTCGGCACGATTCTCGTGCGCTGGGCCGGCGGCGACGTGCCGTCGGCCGTCCCGGACGTGACGGCAGTGCTGGTCCACTTGGGAATCATCCTGTTCATGGCCGGGATCACCCTGGTCGGGCTGCTCGCCGTGCTCGCCGCGGTCCGGCTGTGGCTGCGGCACCGGCGGCGGTACGAGGACCTGCGTCCACTGTGGGGGCAGCTCCACGACGTCTTCCCTGGCGACGCGCTGTACGCCGGACAGCGGCACGGGTGGCTGGAGGAGCTCGCCTTCTGGCGATTGCATCGCAGGTATTGGCGAAGAGTCGTCGAGATCCGCGACGGGCTGGTCCGGCTGAGCCCGTACCTGGCCGACAGTGGTTTCGTCGAAGGCCGGGAACGGGTGTCGCCCGAGGTCTTCCGCGAGGCGCTGGCCCGGTTGCGTGCGGGGGAGCGGCCGACCTCGCGCACCGCGGTGGCGGTGGCGCGTCCGGAAGGGCCGGACATCGAGGCCGACGTCGGGGCGCTCGTCACGCTGTCGAAGACCTTGCGCGCCTGATCGTCCGTTTTTTCCTCAGTTGTACGGAACCGGGAGTGATTCATTCACGTCAGTTGATGAAAGGGAGGTGGCCGCCTATACTCCGGTACTCGGGGGGACCTGCACCGCCATACGGCAGCGCGGCACGGGTTCGTGAGGAACTCGGCGGTGTTCTTGGGAGGTAGCATGTCCCGGCAGGACGAACCAGGCCGGAGCCTGGCCGAAAAACTCGACCATCTGTTCGCGCACGTCACCCGGCGCAACGGCAGCGAATTCACCTACGAAGAGGTCGCGTCCGCGATCACCGCCGAGGGTGTGACGATCTCCCAGAGCTACGTTTGGCAGCTGCGCAAGGGAAAGAAGGACAACCCGACGCTCAAGCACCTGCAAGGGCTGGCGGATTTCTTCGGCGTCCCGGTCACGTACTTCTTCAACGAGGGCGTGAGCGATCGGGTGGATCGGCAGCTGGAATACCTGCGTGCGGAGCAGGCGCGGTTGCGTGAACTGGCCGACACCGACGAGGTGCGGCTGATGGCCATGCGCGCGGGCGAGCTCACGACCGACCGCCGCGAACTGGTGAAGAACCTGCTGGACGTCGTCTGGCGGGATCAGCAGGCCATGCGAGAACGTGGATCCAAACAGGACTGACGCGTCCGGCGTCGCCGGTTGTGCTTGTCGTGTCTGGGTTTTCCGCTTAGTCCACAGTGGCCGTCCACTGAGAAAAACGGACGAACCTCTCATTTGTTCTCTTGGGTCGACACGATAGGGTGACGTCCTCTAGGCTCCTCGGCAAGAGTTCCTGTGTGGAACGGACGATGTCGGTTCGCCACCGGACTCCACATTGCGGGTTTGCCATGGGGGCGACGAAGAATGCACGTGAAATCAGTGAGCAGAGCGGACGGCGACGTCCGTGCGGGGGCGTACCCCCGCGCGGAGTTGCTGGTCCTGCGAGACTTCTTGAAGGAAACCGAACAGGGAAACGCCGTCGCGGCGGTGGTCACCGGCACCGCCGCGAGCGGGAAAAGTGAACTCCTGCACGCATTCGGGCAACAATGCGCTGAAGCGGAAGCAACGGTACTGAGCGCGCTTTGCGTGGAAGCGGAGAAGGATCTTCCGTTCACCGCGCTGTTCCAGCTTTTCCGCGGCCCGGCACTGTCCGAAGACCTGCGCGTGAAGGCCGCGGACCTGCTCACCCGGGCGGAGGAGACCGGGCTGACCGGGCGGCCCAGCACGCACCTGATGCTCGACCTGCTGGAGCTCGTACGCGAGCTCGCCGCGCGCCGCCCGGTCGTGGTGCTCGTCGACGACTTCCACCATGTGGACACCCCGTCGTTGCACTGGCTGATGTTCCTCATGCGCCGCATGCGCACGATGAACGTGCTCATAGTGCTGACGGAGTCGTTGTCCGCCAAGCAGACATTGCCCTTGCTGGGCGCCGAGTACCTCCGGCTCCCGCACTGCCGCCGGATCCGGCTGAAGCCGCTGGGCCGCGACGAGGTGGCCCGGTTCGTCCCACCCGGACAGGACGACACCCTGGTACAGGGCCTGCACGAGCTCAGCGGCGGGAATCCGTTGCTGGCACAGGCACTCCTCGAAGATCTCCGTGCCTCGGGCGTACCCCTCGCGCCCGAGACCCGGCCGATCCCCGGGGATCACTACTGCCAGGCGGTGGCGGCGTGTCTCCAGCGCGGCGACCAGGACACCCGCACCCTCGCCGGGGTCCTCGCGGTGCTGGGCAAGGGAGAAACCGTCTGCCTCGCCGTCCGGGTGGCCGGGATGGACCAGCGCACCGCCGGCCGCGCGATCACCCTCCTGCACCAGGTCGGCCTGCTCGACGCCGGCCGGTTCCGGCATCCGATGACGGTGACCGCGGTACTGGCCGACGTCCCGGTCCCGGAACGCGCACGGCTGCACGAACGTGCCGCCGTGCTCCTGCACCACGACGGCGCCAGCGCGCTCGAGG
This sequence comes from Amycolatopsis sp. CB00013, assembly GCF_001905755.1. Classification (NCBI taxonomy): domain Bacteria; kingdom Bacillati; phylum Actinomycetota; class Actinomycetes; order Pseudonocardiales; family Pseudonocardiaceae; genus Amycolatopsis; species Amycolatopsis sp. CB00013. The sequence continues at coordinate 353,167 of NZ_LIWC01000007.1, forward strand.
TCGCCCGCCACCTCGTCGCGGCCGACCGGGCCGAGCGGCCGTGGGCGGTGCCAGTGCTGCGCACCGCGGCCGAACTGGCCAAAGTGGACAACCAGACCTCGTTCGCCGTCCAATGCCTGAAACTGGCCTGCCGGTCGTGCGGAGACGAAGCGCTCGAGGTCGAGATGGTGACCCAGCTCGCCGGTCTGGAATGGCGGAACAACCCGGCCATCGGCGCCGTGCACACCGACCACCTCTACGAGATCTTCCTCGCCGGGAACCTCCCGGTGCGGGCCGCCGCCATCCTGGTGCGGTTCCTGCTGTGGCACGGCCGCACCGGGGAAGCGGGCGAGGTGCTCGACAGGCTCGCCACCATGGAGCCCTCGGCCGACGATCGCACCGAAGCGGAACTGCGCATCACCCGCCTGTTCATTCTCTGTTCGTATCCCGTTCTGCGCGACAAGCTGCCCGCCCCGGCCGCGAAGGACCGCGTTCCCGCGCAATCCTTCGACCCCAACGTCCAGGCCGCGATGGCGTTGAGCCGGATCGTCACCAACGGCCCGGACGACGACGCCATCGCGTCGGCCGAGAACGTGCTGAAGAGCATCCAGCTCGGCGACACGATGGTCGAATCCGTGCGCAGCGCGCTGTTCGCGCTCATCTACGCCGACCGGCTCGACAAGGCGGTGCCGTGGTGCGAGCTGCTGCAGCAGGAGGCCGCCGACTGCGACGCGCCCAGCTGGCAGGCCGTGTTCGCGGCCGCGAGGGCGGAAATGGCGCTGCGCCAGGGAGATCTGGTGACGGCGGAGAAGCAGGCCAAGGCGGCCTTGACGTTCATCACACCGCAGAGCTGGGGCGTGGCCGTCGGAGTCCCACTGGCGACGCTGTGCCTGGCCGCCGTCGGAATGGGCAAATTCGAGGAGGCGGCCGCGCATATCAACCAGCCGGTGCCCGCCTCGATGCTGCAGACCCGGTTCGGCCTGCACTACCTGCGCGCCCGCGGCAGGCTCTACCTGGAGACCGACCGGGTGCACGCGGCGCTCGGCGACTTCGTCCTCTGCGGGGAACTCAGCAAGAGCTGGGATTTCGACCTGCCGGTGCTGGTGCCCTGGCGCGGCGACACGGCCGAGGCATACCTCCGGCTCGGCATGCCGGAGAAGGCCAAGTCCCTTTTGGACGAACAACTCGCGAAGCTCGCCGGGTCGACGTCGCATGTGCGGGGAATCTCGTTGCGGCTCAAGGCCAAGATCGCCGAACCGCAGAAGCGGCCCGAACTGCTGCGTGAAGCGGTGAAGATCTTCCAGGCGGGCGGTATCCGCCTCGAACTCGCCCGCGCGCTCGGCGATCTCAGCCGCGCGCACTACACCCTCGCCGAGTCGGGCCGTGCGCGCACGGTGGCCCGCCAGGCATGGCACATCGCGAAGGGTTGCCACGCCGAGGTGATCTGTCGCGATCTGCGTCTCGACGGTACGGCCGACGAGGGAAAGCCGGTCTCCACCACGGCGGACATCGCCGCGTCGCGCGTCGAACGCGAGCTCATCGAATCGTTGAGCGAGGCCGAGCGAAGGGTCGCCGGGCTGGCCTCCCTCGGGCACACGAACCGGGCGATCGCGAGCAAGCTCTACATCACGGTGAGCACGGTCGAACAGCATCTCACCCGTGTCTACCGCAAACTGGACGTCAACCGGCGGCGGGATCTGCCGTCGTGGCTCCAGGTCTCGGTCGTCAACAGCGCCTGAAACTGAACGACGAAGGTCTCCTTACCCCGCAAGGTAAGGAGACCTTCGTCGTTTCGTCTACTTGACGGCGGTGACGGCCGCCATCGTGCCCGCCCACCAGTAGGTGCAGTCGGCCGGCGGCTTCAGGTCGCGGACGACCTCCACCCGGAACGAGCTGAAATGGTCGAGCAGGGCACGCTGGTGCGCCCGGCTCAGTGAGTCGATTTCGTTGGTGTAGTAGGAGAAGACGCCGCCGGGGCGAAGATGGGCGGCGGCGTGCTCGAAGAATTCGGCGGCCAGCACGATGGCCTTCGGGCCCAGGGTCCTGGCGAATTCCCGTTCATCGGTCGGATAGGTGTCGTAAAGGATCGCGTCGTACTGGCCGAGGCCGCCGAGGACGTCCTGCCAGGCGCCGAGTTCCAGCCGGATATCGCGATCCGGCCACTGGGAGCGCCATTTCTCGAACTCGGCCTTCACCTCGGAGTTGATTTCGATCAGGGTGTGCGACCGGACGCCCGAGTCCTGGACGTAGGTGGCCGAAATACCCATCCCGAAACCGACTTCGAGCAGATCGCCGCCGTTCGCCGCGGCGTTTTCCGCCAGCACCTTCATCAGCGGCCGCTCCCAGTTCTGCATCACCTGCTGGCCCTGGATGAGCAGCTGCGTCGGATCGCTGTAGTCCGCCGTGCTGTCCTGCCAGTTCCGGCGGATCAGCGGCCGGTGCGAGCCCTCGACGAATTCCTGCTGGATGGTGTCGAGGTGTTCCAGATCGCTCGCGAACTCGAACACCGCGCGGCCGAGAAGGAGGTTGCGCTGGCCGGGCCCCTTGGCCCGGAGGAAGTCGTCCCTGACCGGGTCCACCGTTATCTTGAATTCCTTGAAGTTCCGTTGCATTCTGGTATATCTCCTACGGTCACGCGAGTTCCTTTCCCCCTCACGGTATCGGTGATCTTGGTTCCGTGCCGAAATGCAGGGGGTGACTTGACCACTGAACGGCACTGACGTCGGGAATAGGGGTTTTGGAATAGGGGGTGAACTTCTCCGCACGGGCGGTTTCCCCGTGATAGGAACTTCACATGCCGGGGGAAACGAAGAACCAGGAAACCGACGGACGCGGCGCGCGCACGCGCTCCCTCGTCTCGTTGATCGCCGACGTCACCGTGCCGGTCGTCGTCTACTACGTACTGCTCGCCTTCGGCTGGAGCAGCGGCTCCGCCTTGGTGGCGGCCACGATCGCTATCGGCGTCCTCGTGCTCGCCGTCGCGGTGAAGGAACGCAAGGTCGACGGCTTCGGAGTGTTCGTCCTCGTCGTCTGCGCGGTGACCCTGCTGGTCTCCCTGGTGAGCGGGGACGAACGCCTGCTGCTGGCCAAGGATCCCTTCACCAGCGGCCTGGCCGGGATCGCCTTCCTCGGCAGCCTCGCCTTCGGGAAACCGGTGACCTTCTTCATCTCCCGCCGGATCCGGGCGCTGACCCCGGCTCGCCGCGCGGGCTGGGACCGGCTGTACGACACGGAACCCGAGTTCCGCACACTGCACCGGGTCTCCACCGCGGGCTGGGGTGTGGTCCTGGTCGCCGAGTCCGCCGCACGGCTCGTCCTGATCTACCTGCTGCCCGCGTCGGTGATGGTCGGCCTGTCCACCGCGATCGAACTGACCGCGATCACCGGTGTGGTCGCCTGGACCGTCTGGTACCGGCGGCGCTCGGCCGGCCGGGGCCTGGAAAAGGCGCTTCACAAGGCGGATACCGCGCCCGCGGCTGTCTAAAATGGACTAGGGGCGAGTAGGGGAAAGTGAGGGGTTGGTCCCCGCCGGACCCCGTCGTACGTTTCGGTCGAGACAGTGTGGCCCCGATGACCAGGGAGATCCGCCACGATGACCGCAGCCGATTTCGCGCCCCCGCTGACCACTCTCTGCCCCGATTTCCCGTTCGCCTACGACGATTGGCTCGCGCATCCGGCCGGGCTCGGCGAACTGCCGCCGGACCGACTCGGACAGGAGGTCGCCGTCGTCGGTGGTGGGATAGCGGGTGTGGTCGCGGCCTACGAACTGCTGCGTCTCGGCCTGAAACCGGTGGTCTACGAAGCGGGCCAGATCGGCGGCCGGATGCGCTCGATCCCGTTGGCGGGTGAGGACGGCGCGGTCGCGGAGATGGGCGCGATGCGGTTCCCGCCCTCGGCCACCACCCTTTACCGGTACATCGACGAGGTCGGCCTGGAGACCAAGCCGTTCGCGAACCCGTTGTCCCGCAGCACTTCCACCACGGTGATCAATCTCGACGGCGTGACCTACCGCGCGCGGACCCCGGCGGATCTCCCGTCGGTTTTCCACGAGGTCGACGACGCCTGGCACAAGGCACTGCAGGAACTGGCCGATCTGTCCACCATGCGCGACGCCATCCGGATGCGCGACACCGCCATGGTGAAGGCGATCTGGAACCGGCTGCTGCCCGAACTCGACGACCAGTCCTTCTACGGTTTCCTGGCGCGGTCGACGGCGTTCGCCTCGTTCCGCCATCGCGAGATCTTCGGTCAGGTCGGCTTCGGAACCGGCGGCTGGGACACCGACTTCCCCAACTCGGTACTGGAAATCCTCCGCGTCATCTACACCGGCGTCGAAGAGGGGCCACGGCAGATCATCGGCGGTTGCCAGCAACTCCCGCGGCGGCTGTGGAACCACGCGCCCGCTTCGGCGCGCTTCTGGCCGGCCGGGACGTCGGTCGCTTCGCTGCACGATGGATCGCCGCGTCCAGCCGTCATCGGGTTGCGCCCGGCGGGGGACGGGTTCGCCGTCGAGGACGAGAACGGTGACGTGCGGACCTATCCGGCCGTGGTCTTCACCGCGCAGCACCGGGTGCTGCTCACCAAGATCGCCGGAGTGCGCCCGCTGCTGCCCGCGAACGTGTGGACCGCTTTGGAACGCACGCACTACATGGGCGCTTCGAAGTTGTTCGTCCCGGTCGACCGGCCGTTCTGGCACGACGTCGATCCGCGCACCGGCGAGGAATTGATGGGGATGACCCTGACCGATCGGACCCCGCGCAGCGTCTACCTGTTCGACGACGGACCGGACGCGCCGGCCGCGTTGTGCCTTTCCTATACCTGGAACGACGATTCGCTGAAGTTCGCGACACTCGGCCCGGCCGAGCGGCTCGAACTCGCACTGGACGCGCTCGCCGACATCTACCCGGGCGTCGACATCCGCTCCCACATCACCGGCGACCCGGTCACCGTCACCTGGGAGAACGAGCCGAACTTCCAAGGCGCGTTCAAGGCGAACCTGCCTGGGCAGTATCGCTACCAGCGTCGCTTGTTCACCCATTTCCGGCAAGACGACCTTCCCGCCGCCCAGCGCGGCCTGTTCCTCGCCGGTGACGACATCTCGTGGATGGGTGGCTTCGCCGAAGGGGCGGTCACCAGCGCGCTCAACGCGGTGTGGGGGACGCTGCGCCATCTCGGCGGGGCCACCGACCCGCGTAACCCCGGGCCCGGCGACGTCTTCGACCACATCGCGCCGATCGAACTTCCCGAGTCCTGAACGGGTCGAGGCCCGGTCCGGCGACTGGGGGATAGTCGACGGACCGGGCAGGCGAGACAGTGCTCAGCTCGCGTAACTGGGGGTTCGCTGAGCCTGCCTGAGTACCTTGGCCCGGTACACCCAGACCCCGGCGGTGCGGAAGATGACCATCGTCAGCGCCATGGTGACGAAGAAGGCGGAGACGCCGCCGGCGTCGATCCCGGTGTCCATCAGGAACTTGCCGAAGTCGGCCGCGAACGAGTGGCTGTGCTCCAGCGTGTAGACGAAGATGAGCCGTCCCACCAGGACGAACAACCACAGTCCCAAGTAGACCCAGCCCGCCCTGGTGTAGACGGCGGATTTCTCCTGGTCCCACTCGACCTTCGTGCCCTTCAGCAATCCCCAGCCGATCAGGACACCCGCCGCGATGCCGACCAGGCCGGCCAGTGAGTTCGGCGTGGTCAGCTTGAGGTCGTAGAGGACCGCCCAGCCCACCAGCGCGCACGTGAAGAACGGCAGGATCAGGATGACCAGGTGGGCCTTGTGGCGACCGATGTGCGTGAACAGCACCAGCGCCAGCAGTACGCCGCTCAGGATGAGGGCGTTTCGCATGGCTTCACTCATCAAAACTCCTTCGAAAGACTCCCCATCCGGCAGTTCGATGCCGGTTGTCCCGAAATCTAGGGCGAACGGCCGCGCCGATCATCGGCGCGCGGGTGGGAATCCGGTTGGAGATCGGCGTCCACCTCGAGGTGGAGTGCCGTGTGGCGCGGACCGGTGAGGGCAGGCCATGATGCAGGCATGGTCGAAGAAGTGCCCCCGGTCCGGATCGTGATCGCCGAAGACCAGGCGGCGGTACGCGAAGGGCTGGCCCTGCTGGTGGGGACGGTCGCGGGGATCACCGTGGTCGGCCAGGCGCCCGACGGCGAGGTCGCCGTGCGGCTGGCCGGGGAACTGAGCCCGGACGTCGTGCTGATGGACCTCTCCATGCCCCGGTGCGACGGCGTCGAGGCGACCCGGCGGATCAAGGAACAGCATCCGGAGATCGAGGTCGTCGTGCTCACCACCTACGCCGATGACGACTGGGTGCTGCGTGCCTTGGAGGCCGGAGCGCTGGGATACCTGACGAAATCGGCGAACAAGCACGAAATCGGGCGTGCGGTGCACGCGGCCGCGGCGGGACAGGCCCTGCTCGACCCGCGGGTGCAGCGGCGAGTGCTCGGCGCCGCCCTGGCGCCCGCGCCCGCTTCGGCGCCGCCGCCCGAGGACGACGCGAAGCTCACCAAGCGGGAAGCCCATGTGCTGACGCTGATCGCGGCGGGGCGCAGCAACAAGGAGATCGCCGCGGAACTGTTCGTCAGCGAGACGACGGTCAAGAGCCACATCAACCGGATCTTCGCCAAGACGGGGAGCCGGGATCGGGCGCAGGCGGTTCGTTATGCGTACCAAGCGGGTTACGTGCGGGACTAGCCCGGGACCCGGGCGGTGACGTCCCAGAACCGGCCGTCCGGACCGGTGACCAGGGTGCCGTCGACGAGTTCGATCCGTTCGCGCATCCCGGTCAGGCCGTAACCCGGCGTGTGCCCGGGGTCCGGTGCGGCGGCGAGGGGGTTGCGGACGTGCAGCCGGACCTCGTCCGGCGGGTACTCCAGTTCGACGCTCACCGCCTCGCCCGCCGCGTGCTTGGCCGCGTTCGTCAGCGCCTCCCGGCAGATCCGCAGCAGCGCGATCGTCTGCGCCGATGGGAGGTCGCGGTGCTCGCCCAGCATGGTGAACTCCGCCGGGGTGTCGTGTTCCCGGCCGAAGGTCCGCACCAGTTCGTTCAGCGCGTCCGGCAGGGCGCGGACGTCCTCGCGCAGGGCCGCCACGGCGTCCCGGACGTCGCTGAGCCCTTGGTCGGCGAGGCTTCGCGAAAGCGCGAGCGAACGCAGGGCGCCTTCGGTGTCGTCCTCCTCCACCAGCAGCGTGTGCATCACTTCCAGCTGGACCCGCAGCGCGCCGAGGGAATGGGCGACGACGTCGTGGATCTCGCGGGCGATCCGGGTGCGCTCGTCGAGCGTCGCGGCGCGCACGCCCCTGGTGTGCGCCAGCCGTTCCTGGTGCAGCAACCGTTCCGCCTGCGCGACCCTGGTCAGATGCCCGCGGCGGGTGAATCCGACGAGGACCACGATGACGACCGCGCCGAGCGCGCCCAGCCACGCCTCCGAAGGGCGGTGGCCGAGCAGGCTGGAGGCCACGATGGCGGCGGCGTCGAACACCATCAGCGCGATGATCGCGACGGTGTCCGGTTCCAGCCGTGAGGCGAACGCGGCGAGGGTGATGCAGGTCATGATCACGGCGGTGCCGTCGGTGGCGGCGCCGGTACCGAAGGCCGGGACCGCGCTCGCCGCGGCCAGCGGGAGCAGGGCGGCGCGGGGGAAGCGCTCGCTGATCCCGATCCACAGCAGCCAGCTCGCCGACGACACGGCATAGAGCACCCACAGCCAGCCGGCGCCGGCCGGGACGGTCGCGGTCATCTGGGTGACGGCCAGCAGCGCCGTCCCGGCGGCGGGCGCGGCCCAGCGCCAGCGACGTTCCTCGGCCTCTTCGGACGCTGCTTCGGTCATACGACGATCGTAGGGCCACCACGACTTTCCGCTCGCGGGCGATCATTCCGAGGGTGGAAATACCGTCACCGTTGGTAGGAGGTCGCTCTCTCGCGGTTGTTTCCGCAGGAAGCGTCCGGCTAGTGTTCGCCGAGGCGAAAGAAAGCGGTCTCTCCGACCCTCCGCCGAACAATTCCCATCCCTTTCGGAGGAATCCTGCGATGACCGCTCCAAGCGGCGATGCCGGGGACTGGGTCCGTGTTTTCCGGCCCGGAGGACCGTCGGTGCCGCGTCTGATCTGCCTGCCCGACGCCGGTGCAGCCGCGAATGCGTTCTTCCCGCTTTCCGCCGCGCTCGCGCCGGGGATCGAGGTGCACGCGGCGCAATATCCGGGACGTCAGGATCGGGTCGCGGAACCGTGCGCCGAAGACATCGGGGAATTGGCCGACCGGGTCACCGGGGCGCTCGCGCTCTGGGAAGGCGCGCCGTTCGCGGTGTACGGGCACGGAATGGGCGCGGTCGTCGGTTTCGAGGTGGCGAGGCGGCTGGAGCAGGTGCTGACCGGGAGCCCGGTCGCGCTGATCGTGTCCGGCTGCCCGGCCCCGTCCCGGTCCGGCTCCGTCGGGCTCCACCTGCTGCCGGACCAGGACCTCGTGACCGAGCTGTATTCGCTTCGCGACGCCGGCCCGCCTGGCGTGCGGGACGCGGAGCTGCTCAAGGCCACTTTCCCGGCCATCCGGGCCGATTTCCGGGCGCTGGCCGCCTACCGGCCCGAACCCGGGCCGGCACTGCGCTGTCCGGTCACGGTGCTCGTCGGCGACAGCGACCCGGCGGTGTCCCTCGACGAGGCCCGCGCCTGGCACGAGTACACCACGGGCCCGTTCGACCTCCAGGTCTTCCCTGGTGGGCACGGTTTCCCGGAGGCTCGGCCCGAGGAGTTCGCCGAGGTGGTGACCGCCGCGGTCCTGCGGTGGTGAAGCGGCGATGACGTTGCGAAAGCCACTTTCGCAACCTTCAAGGTTGCGAAAGTGGCTTTCGCGTCATCGTGGCCCGCGTGACGTCCGGGGTCAGCGCTGCGGGCTGCCGCCCGGGATCTTGGCGCCGCCGAGGCGGGCCGACAGCACGAGCGTCATCGCCATCAGGTTCGCGCCCAGCGAGAGCAGGATGGTGCCGCCGCCGGAGGTCAGCGTCGCGCCGGCGAAATGCCCGATCACGCCGAGCACGCCGCGGACGAGCAGCAGGCCCACCCAGACGGCGAGGCCGAGCGCGCCGATCCGCTGGTAGACCTTGTCGCCGCGCCGCTGCAGCTGCGTCATCGCGCCCATCGCGGCGCCACCCAGGAGCGAGACCAGCAGGCCCACGCCGAGGAAGACGATGTCGGTCACGCTGATGGTGGTGTCCAGATGCCGCATCTGGATGACCCCGATGGCGACCAGGGTGAGCGGCCCGCCCCAGATTTCCACGTTCTCCAGCGGTTTCCAGCTCATGCGCTGGTAGATCACGTAGACGACGACGGCGATGGCGACCGCGATGTTGATCAGCGTGCTGGTGTCCACTGCGCACTCTCCTCGGCTGTGGGCGACCTGTTCGTTCGGTATCGATCACGAGCGTAGGAGCAGGCACCCGTCGCGGCGACCAACCACGGGTTGACGTCCGGGTGGAATTCCCCGATCCACCCGAACCGGGGAACCGGCGATTAGGGGTGGGCACCGGTCGCTAGGGGTTGTTGGCGCTTCGAGGCCGATCCTACTGTCGGGTTCATCGGCCGGACCGCCAATTCCCGGCCCGATCGGCTCTCGCTTCCGAATCCCCTTTCCCGGAATTCGGAGCCGGATTTCGCCGACTGAAAGGTGTCTCACGTTGCATTCCTACCAAGTGGCCGTCGTCGGCGCCGGATACGTCGGGCTGACCACCGCGGCGTGTCTCGCCTCGCTCGGACACCGGGTCCGGTGCACCGATTCCGATCGCGGCAAATTGGCCCGGCTCCAGCGCGGTGAGGTCGACATCCTGGAAAAGGGGCTGCCCGGTCTGGTCGCCGAGGGAATCGCCGCCGGACGGCTCGGTTTCGTCGAATCGGCCGCGGAGGCCGTCGAGACCGCGGAAGCCGTCTTCCTTTGTGTACCCACCCCGATGGGCGAGGGTGGGATGGCCGATCTGTCGGCCGTCATCGACGTCGCGACCAAGGTCCGTGACGTGCTTTCGCCAGGTTGCGTGCTGGTGAACAAGTCGACCGTGCCGGTCGGGACCGCGGCCAGGGTCGCCGCGCTGCTCGGCCGGGACGACGTCGCGGTGGTGAGCAATCCGGAGTTCCTCCGCGAGGGCACCGCCGTCCACGACTTCCTCAACCCGGACCGGATCGTCGTCGGTTCCGACACCCGCGGCCCGGCGGAACGCGTCGCGGCGCTCTACGCCCGGCTCGGCGCCCCGACGGTGCTGACCGACGCGGCGAGCGCGGAGATGGTCAAGTACGCCGCCAACTGTTTCCTCGCCACGAAACTGTCCTATGTGAACGCCATCGCCGAACTGTGCGAGCGGCTCGACGCCGACATCGGCGACGTCACCGAAGGCATGGGTTACGACCGCCGGATCGGCCCGACGTTCCTCTCGCCGGGGCCGGGCTGGGGTGGTTCCTGCCTGCCCAAGGACACCATGGCGCTCAAGCAGGTCGCCGAGGTCGCGGGTTTCGAGTTCGGCCTGCTCGACGAGGTCATCTCCGGGAACGCGAAGCAGGCGTCCCGGGTGGTCGAACGGATCGCCGTCGCCTGTGGACTCGACGCGGACGCGGATCTCACCGGCCTGCGGATCGGCCTGCTCGGCCTGACCTTCAAGGCGGGCACCAACGATCTCCGGGATTCCCCGGCATTGAGCGTCGCCCGGCTGCTGGCCGAGCGCGGCGCGGAACTGACCGGGTACGACCCCGGCCTCACCGGCGCCGAACCGCCGATCCCCGGCGTCCGGGTCGTCGACGACCCCTACTACATCGCGAAGGACGCGCACGCGCTGGTCCTGCTGACCGATTGGCCGCAGTTCCGTGCCCTGGACTGGCCGCGGATCGCCGGCCTGCTCGAAGGACCGGTCGTCATCGACACCCGCAACCACCTCGACCCCGACGCGCTCAGCCGGTCCGGCATCGCCTGGCGCGGCTTCGGCAGGCCGCCGGTCGACCCGGTGCGCACGCCGTCCCTCGATCCCGTTCCCTGACCGTCCTCAAAGGACAGAAACGAAAGGTGGACCCCATGCGGGTTTTGTGCACCGTGACCGGCTCGCAGGGCCACGCACGGGCGGTGCTGCCCTTGGCCAGGGCGGCGGCGAAGGCGGGCCACGACGTCCTCGTCGTGACCCCGCCGGAACTGGCCGACGTCTTCGAGCCCGGGCTCATGCGGATCGAACCGGTGCTTCCGGGCATGGTCGAGGCCATCGGCCGGATGGTGCAGGAACGTCAGGAGGCCGAAGCGGCCGGGACTCCGCGCAGGGTGCTGGACACGCGCGACCAGCTGATCGCCACCGCGAGCGGCCCGCACGTCACCACCGCCTACCAGAAGCTCTACCCCCTGGCCAAGGAGTTCCAGCCCGACATCGTGGTGCGTGACGGCGCGGAGCTGTCCGGCGCGCTGGTCGCCGAGCAGCTCGGCGTCCCGTACATCAGCGCGCCGTCGGGTGCGGGCAACCTGATCGACCCGGCGGGCCTGGTGGAGCCGCTGAACGAGCGCCGCCAGGAGCTGGGGCTCGCCGCCGAACCCGACGCCGGGATGGCGCACCGCTACGGCCGTTTCGACTGCCTGCCCGCCGACACCTCGTTCGCCGCCTTCGATCTGCCGACGCCCTTCACCTACCGCCAGCCGTCGGAGGTTGCCATCGGCGAGGTCTTGCCGCCGGAGATCGCCGCGCTGCCCGCGGACCGGCCGCTGGTGCTCGCCTCGGTCGGCACCGCGCTGCCCATGCTCGGCGCGTTCAAGGCGTTCGGCATCGACCCGCCGGAGGAGATGGAGGACCCCGACGTCACGGTGCGCGCCCTGATCGAAGGACTGTCCAGTGTGGACTGTTCGGCGGTGGTGGCGACGGCCGGGTTCCCGATCGGCGACGTCGAGGTCGGTGACAACGTGCTCGTCGTCGAACGGATGCCGCAGCCGCTGCTGCTCGAATGCGCGCAGCTCTTCCTGACCCACGCCGGGTACAACAGCATCCGCGAGGCGTTGCGCGCCGGAGTGCCGATGGCCACGCTGCCGCAGTTCGGCGACCAGCCGCACAACGCCCGCCGCATCGAGGAGCTCGGGTTCGGCAAGCAGATCCCCGCCACCACACCGGAAGCGGTCGCCGAGACCTGCCGCGCGGTGCTGGCCGACACCCGGATCGCGGCCACCGTCGCGCGGGCCCAGCGGCGGAGCCTGACCATGCCGGGCGTGGAGTCCGCCGTGGCCCACCTCGAAGAGCTCGCCGGCCGGGCCGCGGGAACGGAGTAGCGCGGTGCAGATCGACCACTACGTCAGCCAGCTGCTGGACGTGCTTTCCACGCGGCCGGACGAGATCGCGTTGCGTCACGGCGACGAGGCGCTGACTTCGGCGGAACTCGCGGCGGCCATCACCGGTGCCGCCGCCGCGCTGCGCGACCGCGGGACCGGCGAGGGCGGGGTGGTGGCCCTGCTGACCGTGGGGAACAGCCCGGCGACGCTGATCGGCCGGTACGCCGCCAATCTGATCGGTGCCACCGTGGTGCACCTGCGCGGCATCAACGCCGCCGATCCGCTCGACGAACTCCCGATCGCCACGCAGGTCGAGATCGTCGACGACACCGGCACCACCGTCCTGCTCACCGACGCGGCGAACCTCGACCGGGCCAGGAAGATCCGCGACGCCATGGCGGAACCGGCGGCGCTGGCGGCTTTCGGGGACTTCGGCGACGACGTCGCCGACATCACCGGGACCGCGAGCGAGGTCGAGCCGCGGGCCGAGGGCACCGCGGTGCTGACCTACACCAGCGGGACCACCGGCAGGCCCAAGGGCATCGGCCGCGGATTCGGCGGGCTGGGCGCGGTGGTCACCAAGGCCCGGCACATGACCGAACGCTGCACGATGCTGGTCACCACGCCGCTCAGCCATTCCGTTTCGTCCACAGTGGACGACGCGGTCGCGTCCGGCGGGATGATCGTCCTGCACGAGGGTTTCGACGCCGGCGCCGTGCTCGAAGCCGTGGAACGCCACCGGGTCAACCGGGTCTACCTGGCCACTCCGCAGCTCTACGACCTGCTCGACCATCCGGCACTGGGCACCACGGACCATTCCAGCCTGCGCGAGCTCTACTACGGCGGGAGCCCGGCCTCCCCGGTGCGGCTCTCCCGGGCGGCGGAGGTGTTCGGCGCGAAGCTGATCCAGATCTACGGCACCACCGAAAGCTGGGTGATCGCCGCGCTTTCGCCGGAAGAGCACCTGAAACCGGAGCTGCTCACCACGGTCGGCAAGGCGGTCCCGTTCGTCCAGGTCGGCATCCGCGACCCGCACGTGCGGCACGAGCTGCCCGCCGGGAAGACCGGGGAGATCTGCGTCCGGTCGCCGATGATGATGGACGGCTACTGGAAGCGGCCCGACCTGACCTCGCGGGTCCTCATCGACGGCTGGCTGCACACCGGCGACGTCGGCTATCTCGACGAGAACGGCTACCTGTACCTGGTCGACCGGCTCGCCGACATGATCAAGACCAACGGCATCAAGGTGTACCCGGCCGAGGTCGAGAACGCGCTGCTGGCCCATCCGGACGTCGCGCAGGCCGCGGTGTTCGGGGTCGCCGACGAGGACAACGTCGAGTACATGCACGCGATCGCGGTGCCGCGCCGGGGCAGGGACGTGGATCCCGCCGACCTGGCCGCGCAGGTCGCGCGGGTGCTGTCCCCGAGCCACGTACCGGCGGAGATCCGGCTCCGCGCCGAGCTTCCGCTGACCGACGCGGGGAAGCCGGACAAGCTCCGCCTCCGCGAGGAGGCGAAACCCGCCACCAAGTCCAGCCACGCCAAGCCAGAGAGCGAGTTGACGTCATGACCACCTATCTGGAGTCCTTCCAGCGCACCCTGCAGGGCGAAGTGCTGCAGAAACGCGACTTCCTGGAGATCGGGCGGCAGGCGGGCCGGTTCCCGGCGGCCAGCCGGTACGAGGAGGCCGAAGCGGTCGCCGAGATCAACGTCTGGTGCAGCAACGACTACCTCGGCATGGGCCAGCATCCGGACGTGCTCTCCGCGATGAAGGAGGCCGTCGAGCGGTTCGGAGCCGGGGCGGGCGGTTCGCGCAACATCGCGGGCACCAACCACTACCACGTGGCGCTGGAACGCGAACTGGCCGAACTGCACGGCAAGGAGGACGCGCTGCTGTTCACCTCCGGCTACACCGCCAACGACGGTTCGCTGACCGTGCTGGCGGGCCGCCCCGAGGACTGCATCGTGTTCTCCGACGAGAAGAACCACGCCTCCATCATCGACGGGCTGCGGCACAGCGGCGCGGAGAAGAAGATCTTCCGCCACAACGACGTCGCGCATCTGGCCGAGCTGCTCGCCGCCGCCCCGGCCGACCGGCCGAAGATGATCGTGTTCGAATCGGTCTACTCGATGAACGGCGACGTCGCGCCGCTGGCGGAATTCGCCGCGCTGGCGAAGCAGTACGACGCCATGACCTATGTGGACGAAGTGCACGCCGTCGGGATGTACGGCCCCGAAGGCGCCGGGATCGCCGCGCGCGAGGGGATCGCCGACGAATTCACCGTCGTGATGGGCACGCTGGCCAAGGGCTTCGGCACCACCGGCGGGTACATCGCCGGGCCCGCCGCGCTGATCGACGCCGTGCGCACCCACTCGCGTTCGTTCATCTTCACCACCGCGCTGCCGCCCGCCGTGGCCGCCGGAGCGCTCGCCGCGGTCCGGCACCTGCGTTCGTCGGAGCGGGAGCGCGAGATCCTCGCCGACAACGCGCAGCTGCTGCACAAACTGCTCGCCGAACGCGGGATCCCGTTCCTCTCGGACGAGTCGCATATCGTGTCGATCCTGGTCGGGGACGACGCGCTGTGCAAGAAGGTGCACGAACTCCTGTTGCAGCGGCACGGGATCTACATCCAGTCGATCAACGCGCCGAGTGTCCCGTTCGGACAGGAGATCCTGCGCACGGCCCCGTCGGCGGTGCACACCGGCAGCGACGTGCAGAAGATGGTCGAGGCGCTGGACCAGATCTGGCTGGATCTCGGCCTGCCGCGCGGCTGAGAGGGGAGTCCGGTGTCCTTGTCCCTCGCGGCCGTCCTCGCCGATTCGGCGGGCAGGCGGCCGGATCACCCCGCGCTCGTGTTCGACGGGGAACCGTTCTCCTACCGGGAACTCTGGGCCGGGGCGAAGAGGTACGCCTCCGCGCTCCGGGACCAGGGGGTCGCCGCCGGCGACCGGGTCGTGCTGCTCCTGCCGAACACGCCGGAGTTCCCGATGGTCTACTTCGGTGCGCTGGCGCTCGGCGCGGTCGTCGTGCCGGTGCACACGTTGCTCGTCGCGGAGGAGATCCACTACATCCTCGGCGACTGCGACGCCCGGGTGCTGATCTGCGGAGCCGCCCTGCTGGAGCAGGGCGGCGAGGCCGCCGACGCGGCCGGTGTCGAAGTCCTGACGATGCTGGAGGACGTCGACACCGGCCGCGTCCGCCTCGACGTCCTCGCCGGGGCCGCGGCCGAGATCGAGCGGTACGAACCGCGCGAACCCTCGGACCTCGCCCTGATCCTCTACACCTCGGGGACGACCGGGAAACCCAAGGGCGCGATGCTGACCCACCTGAGCATCGTGCTGAACGTGGCCACCACGATGCTGTCGCCGTTCGACTTCCACGCCGACGACGTGCTGCTCGGTTGCCTGCCGCTGTTCCACACCTTCGGCCAGATCTGCGGGATGGCGACCTGTTTCCGCGCCGGCGCGACGATGGTGCTGATGTCGCGGTTCGACGCGCGTGCCGCGCTGGAACTGATGGTGGAACAGAACTGCTCGCTGTTCATGGGCGTGCCGACGATGTACGTCGCGTTGCTGGAGGCCGCCGAGGACGAGCCGCGGCGGCCCAAACTCGACCGAGCCTTCTCCGGCGGTTCGTCGCTGCCCGTCGCGCTGCTGGAGCGGTTCGAGGCCGTGTTCGACTGCCCGATCTACGAGGGGTACGGCCTCACCGAGACCTCTCCCGTGGTGGCCTACAACCAGCGCGCGTGGCCGACCCGCGCGGGCACCGTCGGCAAACCGATCTGGGGCGTGGACGTGGCCATCGCGCGTGCCGAGACCGAAGACCGGATCGAACTCGTGCCGCCGGGCGAGGTCGGCGAAATCGTCGTCCGGGGGCACAACGTGATGGCGGGCTACCTGAACCGCCCCGAGGCGACGGCCGCCGCGATCGTGGACGGCTGGTTCCGCAGCGGCGACCTCGGTTTCCTCGACGACGACGGCTATCTGTCCATTGTGGATCGCAAGAAGGACATGATCCTTCGCGGCGGCTACAACGTGTATCCGCGTGAGATCGAGGAAGTGCTGGCCAGGCATCCCGCGATCGCCCAGGTCGCGGTCGTCGGCGTGCCGGACGACCGGTACGGCGAGGAGGTCTGCGCCGTCGTCGTGGCCGCTTCCGATCGGGAACCCGGGCCGGAACTGGCGGCGGAGCTCGTGGCGTGGAGCAAGAAGCGTGTCGCGGCCTACAAGTATCCGCGCCGGGTGGAGTTCCTGGACGCGATGCCGCTCGGGCCCAGCGGCAAGATCCTCAAGCGGGAGCTGGCGGACCGGCTCGGGCGCTGACCTCTGTGCGGCTGTAGCCCCAGCCGGATACGGGCGCGTGTCGCGAAAGCCACTTTCGGGACGTCACACGTCGCGAAAGTGGCTTTCGCGACACGCGCCCAGACCGCTCGCTGACGTTGCGAAAGCCACTTTCGCAACCTTCAACGTTGCGAAAGTGGCTTTCGCAACACGCCGCCGCCCGCCGACCCCTGTCCGCACCCCGCGCGCGACGGTGAACAGGGGCACGTAGGGGTGCGAAAGGGGTCCGTTCCCGCACTAGCTTCGGAATCCCATCCTCGAACCCGAAATGCGGACCATGCGAGACGAACTGATTCTGCGAACTCGACGTGTTCGGCCGGACTGGGCCACGGTGCTGGCCGCTTTCGACGGAACCCCGGACGGGGAGCGACGGCGGGCGCTCGCCGCGCTGGTCGTCGCCGAGACCGAAGCGGTGCTGGAGGCGAAACCGGGCGCGGGGACCGCGGCTCCCGGCACGCCCTTCGCCGAACTCGGGTTCGATTCCCTCGCGGCCGTGGAGCTGCATCGGCGCATCTCGGCGGCCACCGCGCTGGAACTGCCGGTGACGCTCGTCTTCGACCATCCGACGCCGTCGGCGCTCGCCGGTCACCTGCGTGATCTGCTCGCCGGGGAGGCCGTGGCCGAAATCGAGAACTACCAGGCGATCGCCGACGACGAACCGATCGCGATCGTCGGCATGGCCTGCCGTTACCCCGGCGGGATCGGTTCGCCGGAAGACCTCTGGCGGCTGGTCACCGAGGGTGGGGACGCGACGTCGGACTTCCCGGCCGACCGCGGCTGGGACGTGGAGTCGCTGTACGACCCCGACCCCGGGGTGCCGGGCAAGACCTACACCCGGCGAGGCGGTTTCCTCGACGGCGCAGGGGATTTCGACGCGGGGTTCTTCGGGATCTCGCCGCGTGAGGCGCTGGCGATGGATCCGCAGCAACGGCTCCTGCTGGAGACGTCGTGGGAGGCTTTCGAGCGGGCGGGGATCGACCCCGCCACCTTGCGGGGGAGCGCGACCGGCGTGTTCGTCGGCGCGGAGACCCAGGAATACGGACCGCGTCTAGGTGACGCGGAAGAAGGCCTCGAAGGCTATCTGCTGACCGGTAACGCGGCGAGTGTCGCGTCCGGCCGCGTCTCGTACGCCTTCGGGTTCGAGGGCCCGACGGTCACCGTGGACACGGCGTGCTCGTCGTCGCTGGTCGCCCTGCACCTGGCCGGGCAGGCACTGCGGCTGGGGGAGTGCCCGATCGCGGTGGCCGGCGGCGTCGCGGTGATGTCGAGCCCCGGCGGTTTCCTCGCCTTCAGCCGTCAGCGCGGGCTCGCGCCGGACGGACGCTGCAAGCCGTTCTCCGCCGCGGCGGACGGCACCGGCTGGTCCGAAGGTGTCGGGATGCTGGTGCTGGAACGGCTTTCCGACGCCCGGCGCAACGGGCATCGCGTGCTCGCCGTCGTCCGCGGCACCGCGATCAACTCCGACGGCGCCAGCAACGGCCTCACCGCGCCCAACGGTGCCGCACAGCAGCGGGTGATCCGGCGCGCGCTGGCCAACGCCGGGCTCGCACCGTCCGAAGTGGACGCCGTCGAAGCGCACGGCACCGGTACCGTCCTCGGCGATCCGATCGAGGCACACGCACTTCTGGCCACCTACGGCCGCGACCGCGAACGTCCGCTGCTGCTCGGATCGGTCAAGTCGAACATCGGGCACACCCAGTCGGCCGCCGGGGTGGCCGGGGTGATCAAGATGGTGCAGGCGATGCGGCACGGTGTGCTGCCCAAGACCCTGCACGCCGACGAGCCCACGCCGAAGGTCGCCTGGTCGTCCGGCGCCGTCGAGCTGCTCGGCGAGACCGCGGCCTGGCCGGAGACCGGGGCGCCCCGCCGCGCGGCGGTGTCGTCGTTCGGCATGAGCGGGACCAACGCGCACGCCGTCCTCGAACAGGCCCCCGCCGAGGAAGAGACCGAGCCGGCGCCGGAAGCCTGGCCCGCCTGGCTGTTCCCCGTCAGCGGCCGCGACGAGAAGGCCTTGCGCCGTCAGGCCGCCCGGCTGCGTGAAGACCTGCCCGACGACGACCTCCCGGCCGTCGCCTCCGCGCTCGCCACCACCCGGTCCGCCCTGGAGCGGCGGGCCGTGGTGACCGCCGCCGATCGCGCGGGACTGCTGGCCGGGCTGGACGCGTTGGCCACCGGAGAGGCACTGTCGAGCCTGGTCCACGGGACGGCGCGGATCGGGATCGTCTTCAGCGGCCAGGGCAGCCAACGTGCCGGGATGGGCCGCGAACTGTACCGCCGGTTCCCGGTGTTCGCCGCCGCCTTCGACGACGCCTGCGGGCACCTCGGCCTGCAACTGGACCGGCCGCTGGCCGAGATCGTGTTCGCCGACGAGGGCTCCGAGGAAGCCGGGCTGCTGCACCGCACCGAATACGCGCAGTGCGCGCTGTTCGCCGTCGAGGTCGCGCTGTTCCGGCTGTACGAGCACTGGGGTCTGCGCCCCGATTACGTCGCCGGTCACTCGATCGGCGAGCTGGCCGCCGCGCACGTCTCGGGCATGCTCTCGCTGTCCGACGCCGCCGCGCTCGTCGCCGCGCGGGGACGCCTGATGCAGGACACGCGCGAGGGCGGCGCGATGCTCGCCGTGCAGGCGACGGAGAACGAGATCCTGCCGCTGCTGGGCGACCGCCTCGCGATCGCGGCCGTCAACGGCCCGCGGTCGGTGGTCGTCTCCGGCGACGAGGCCGCGGTCGAGGAACTCGCCGCCGCGTTCGCCGGGCGCAAGACCAAACGGCTCAAGGTGAGCCACGCCTTCCACTCGCACCACATGGACGGGATGCTCGACGAATTCCGCCGGTTCGCCGAGATCCTCACCTTCCGGAAACCGGCGATCCCGCTGGTGTCCACTGTGTCCGGTGAGCTGATCACCGAGGCGACGGCGCCGGAATACTGGGTGGAGCACGTGCGCCGCCCGGTGCGGTTCGCCGATGGCGTGCGGCGTCTGGACGAGCTCGGCGCCGACGTGCTCCTGGAGCTCGGCCCGGACGCGGTGCTGACTTCGATGGCCGCCGAGGTCTTCGACGGTGAGGGGCCGGCGCTGGTGCCGAGCCTGCGCGGGTCGCGGCCGGAGGCGGAGGCGCTCGCAGCGTCGCTGGCCGAGCTGTGGGTCCGCGGCGCCGAACCCGGCTGGCGCCAGGTGTTCGGCGAGCACCCGAAGGCCGATTTGCCGACTTATGCCTTCGAGCGGCAGCGGTACTGGCTGATCGACCAGGACGCCGCCGGGCATCCCGGCGCCTACGGTCTGGGCGACACCGGGCATCCGCTCCTGCGGGCCTCGGTCACCACGGCCGAAGACGGTGCCCTGCTGCTCTCCGGCAGGTTGTCCCCGCTCACCCAGCCCTGGCTCGCCGACCACGTCGTCGGCGGTGACGTGGTGCTGCCGGGTACCGCGCTGCTCGACCTGGCGCTGCGGGCCGCGGAGCTCGTGGGCTCCGGCGGCGTCGACGAACTGACCCTCGAAGTGCCGATGGTGCTTTCCGAGGCGGGCGTCCAGGTTCAGGTGTCGGTCCGGGACAGCAGATTGCTGATCTTCTTCCGTGACACGGAGGACGACGAGTGGACGCGATGCGCTTCGGGCACGCTCGGCGCCGCGGCTCCCGCTCCCGACTTCGGGGCTTGGCCGCCCGCCGGTGAGCCCCTCGACCTTTCCGATCTCTACGACCGGCTCGCCGATTCCGGCCTCGACTACGGGCCGGCGTTCCGGTGTCTGCGCGCCGCGTGGCGGTCCGGTGACGACCTCTACGCCGAGGTCGCCGCCGTGCCGGAGACCCAGGGCGGGTTCGGTGTGCATCCGGCGTTGCTGGACGCGGCCCTGCACGTGCTCGAACTCGGTTCCGGGGGCGGTGGAGGCCCCGCGGCGCTGCCGTTCGCGTGGTCCGGCGTGACCCTGCACGCGCGTGGCGCCGACGTTCTGCGCGTCAAGCTCCAGAACCATGTCGCCGGTGCCGAAGCAGGGACGTACTCGGTGTCCCTGAAGGTGGCCGACGGCGCGGGCGAACCCGTCGCGTCGGTGGAATCCCTCGCCCTGCGACCTCTTTCCACCGCGCCCCGCGCGCAGGACGGCGCGCTTTACGGCGTCGACTGGCTCCCGCTTCCCGGAACGCCGGGCGCCGCTGAGTACCGGCTCTACCCGGACCTCACCGCCGTCGACGACGTGCCACCGGTTGTCGCCGTCCGTTGCACCGTTCTCGAAAGCGTGCTGGACCTCGTCCAGGCCTGGCTCGCCGACGACCGGTTCGCCCCGGCCCGCCTGGCGCTGCTCACCGATGGCGCCGTCGCCACCGAAAACCCCGATCCCGCCGCGGCCGCCGTCTGGGGGCTCGTGCGTTCCGCGCAGGCCGAGCACCCGGACCGGCTCGTGCTGGCCGACGTCACGGGAGAAGACGGACTCGCCGCCGGACTGGCTTCCGGGGAGCCCGAGTTCGCCGTCCGCGACGGCGCGGTCCTGGTCCCCAGGCTGACGCGCGTTCCGAGCCCGGCTCCGGCGTCCTTCACCACCGGCGGCACGGTGCTGATCACCGGCGGGACCGGCGGGCTCGCCGGGCTGCTGGCCCGGCATCTGGTCGAGCGGCACGAGGTACGCAGCCTGCTTCTCGTGAGCCGTCGCGGTGCCGCGGGCCCGCTCGTCGACGACCTCACCGCGCTGGGTGCCGACGTCACCGTCGCCGCCTGCGACATCGCCGACCGCGAGGCCGTCGCGGCACTGCTCGCCGAGCACCCGGTGTCGGCGGTCGTCCACGCCGCCGGCGTGCTCGACGACGCGACCATCACGACGCTCGACCATGAGCGGCTGGCGGCCGTCCTGCGGCCGAAGGTCACCGGCGCGCTCGTCCTGGACGAGCTCACCCGCGACCTCGACCTGTCGGCGTTCGTGCTGTTCTCTTCCTCCGCGGCCACCTTCGACGGCGCCGGGCAGGCCAACTACGCGGCGGCCAACGCCTTCCTCGAAGCGCTCGCCCTTCGCCGTCGTGCGGAAGGCCGTCCTGGCGTCGCACTGGGCTGGGGCCTGTGGGCCGCCGGGATGGGCGGACGGCTCGACGAGGTGGGACTGCGCCGGATCGCCCGCTCCGGTCAGCTCGCACTGTCCGAAGTGGACGGGCTCGCGCTGTTCGACGCGGCGCTGGCGGCGGACCGGCCGGTGCTGCTGCCGATGAGGATGGACCGTGCCGCGTTGCGCGCCCGCGCCTCCGCCGCAGGTCTTCCGGAAGTCCTTAATGGACTCGTCCGGGTCGCCCGTCCGGCGCCGTCGGCCGCGCCGCGCGGCGGACTGGACGAGGCGGCCCTGCTCGACCTCGTCCGCACGACGGTCGCGGCCGTCCTGGGGCACCCGGACGCCCATGCGATCGACCCGGACCGCGCGTTCACCGAGGTCGGGTTCGATTCGCTCGCCGCCGTGGAACTGCGCAACCGGCTGATCGCGGCCACCGGGCTGAAGATCGCGCCGACCCTGGTGTTCGATCACCCGAACCCGCGTGCGGTAGCGGCGTTCCTCGCCGCCGGATCTGCTCCGGTCCGGGACGACGTGTCCGCTCCGGCCGAGGCCGACGAGCCGATCGCGATCATCGGCATGGCCTGCCGCTATCCGGGCGGGGTGAGCACACCCGACGACCTGTGGCGCCTGGTCGCCGACGGGAACGACGGCATCACCCGGTTCCCCGAGAACCGTGGCTGGGACACCGACGGCGTCTACCACCCCGACGCCGACCACCGCGGCACCACCTACGTGCGCGAGGGCGGTTTCCTGCACGACGCCGGGCAGTTCGATCCGGGCTTCTTCGGGATCTCGCCGCGGGAGGCGCTGGCGATGGACCCGCAGCAGCGGCTTCTGCTGGAGATCTCCCACGAAGCCGTCGAACGGGCCGGGATCGACCCGAAGTCCTTGCGCGGCAGCGGAACCGGTGTGTTCGCCGGGGTGATGTACCACGACTATGCGACAGGGCTGAACCGCGTGCCCGACGACGTCGAGGGCTACCTCGGCAACGGGACCTCGGCCAGCATCCACTCCGGCCGGGTCGCCTACACCTTCGGGTTGGAAGGCCCGGCGGTCACGATCGACACGGCCTGTTCGTCGTCGCTGGTGGCGCTGCATCTGGCCGCGCAGGCGTTGCGGCGCGGTGAATGCTCGATGGCGCTGGCGGGCGGGGTGACCGTGATGGCCACGCCCGAGGTCTTCGTGGACTTCAGCCGTCAGCGCGGTCTCGCGCCCGACGGCCGCTGCAAGTCCTTTTCGGACGACGCCGACGGCACGGTGTGGAGCGAAGGCGTCGGGATGCTCCTGGTGGAGCGCCTTTCCGACGCCCGCCGCAACGGTCATCGCGTCCTCGCGATCATGCGGGGGAGCGCGGTCAACCAAGACGGCGCGTCCAACGGCCTCACCGCCCCGAGCGGTCCGTCGCAGCAGCGGGTGATCCGCCGGGCGCTGGCGGACGCCGGCCTCGAACCGTCCGAAGTGGACGCTGTCGAGGCACACGGCACCGGGACGCCGCTGGGCGATCCCATCGAGGCGCAGGCGGTGCTCGCCACCTACGGCCAGGATCGGGACCGGCCGCTGTGGCTGGGATCGCTGAAGTCCAACCTCGGCCACACCCAGGCCGCCGCCGGCGTCGGCGGGATCATCAAGATGGTGCAGGCGATGCACCACGGTGTGCTGCCCCGCACGCTCAACCTCGGCACACCGTCGACCAAGGTCGACTGGACGGCCGGGAACGTGTCCCTGCTGGCCGAACCCGTCGCCTGGCCGGAAACCGGCGGGCCCCGGCGCGCCGCGGTCTCGTCGTTCGGGATCAGCGGGACCAACGCGCACGTCGTCCTGGAGCAGGCGGAGCCGGTCGAACAGTCCACTTCGGACACCTCGCCGCTCGGTGGGGACGTGCTGCCGTTCGTCCTGTCCGGAAAGACGTCCGCGGCCTTGGCCGCGCAGGCGGACCGGCTCGCCGGGCACCTCGCCGACGACGTCTCCCTGGCCGCGGTGGCCCGCGCGCTCGCGGTGACCAGGTCCGCGCTGGACCACCGTGCCGTGGTGGTGGCCGGTGACCGCGCCGGGTTGACCGCCGGGCTGCGCGCGCTCGCCGACGCCGTCCCAGCGCCCCACGTGGTCGATGGGGTCGCCGAGAACGGCAAGGCCGTCTTCGTCTTCCCCGGCCAGGGTTCGCAGTGGACCGGGATGGCGGTGGACCTGCTGGGATCGTCGGCCGTCTTCGCCGAGGCGATGGCCGACTGCGAGGCCGCGCTGCTGTCCCATGTGGACTGGAAACTGACGCACGTCCTGTCCGACGCGGCGGCGCTGGAACGGGTGGACGTCGTCCAGCCGGTGCTGTTCGCGGTGATGGTGTCGCTGGCCCGGCTCTGGCGGGCGTGTGGGATCGAACCCGCCGCCGTGGTCGGGCACTCGCAGGGCGAGATCGCGGCCGCGTGTGTCGCGGGCGCGCTGTCGCTGGAAGACGCCGCTCGTGTGGTTTGCCTGCGCAGCAAGGCGATTCTGGCGCTGTCCGGATTGGGCGGGATGGTGTCGGTCGCGGCCTCGGAGGACCGCGTCCGGGAACTGCTGCCCGACGGCGTTTCCGTGGCCGCGGTGAACGGCCCGGCCTCCGTCGTCGTGTCCGGTGACGTCGCCGGGCTGGATGCGCTGCTCAAGCGGTGTGAACTGCTTGACGTACGGGCGAAGCGGGTCCCGGTGGACTACGCGTCGCACTCGGCTCACGTCGACGCGATCGAGCAGGAGGTCGTGACGGCGCTGAGCGGAATCACACCGCGCGAAGCCGAACTCCCGATGTACTCGACCGTCACCGGTGAGCCGATCGACACGGCCACCCTCGGCGCCGCCTACTGGTTCCGCAATCTCCGGGCCACCGTCCGGTTCGACCAGGCGGTGCGGCGGCTGATCGCGGACGGGTTCCGGTTCTTCGTCGAGACGAGCCCGCATCCGGTGCTGGTCGCCGGGCTGACCGAACTCGTCGAAGAGGCCGCTGTGCCCGCCGTCGCGCTCGCGAGCCTTCGCCGTGACGAGGGCGGGCCGACCCGGTTCGTCACCTCCCTGGCGGAGGCGCACGCCCACGGCCTGAGCCCCGACTGGGCCGCGCTGCTTCCCGAGGCAGGCTGGGTGGATCTGCCGCCCTATGCCTTCCAGCATCAGGAGTTCTGGCTCACCGACGCCGGGGAACCGGGCGACGCCGCCGGATTCGGGCTCGGCGCCACCGGGCATCCGCTGCTCACCGCCGCGACCGCGCTGCCGGGTTCCGGCGGGCTCCTGCTCACCGGCCGGATCTCGACGGCCGCGCAGCCGTGGCTGGCCGACCACGCGGTGCAGGGCACCGTGCTGCTGCCGGGTACCGCGTTCGTGGAACTCGCGCTGCAGGCCGGGACCCACGCGGGCTGCGGCCTGATCGACGAGCTGACCCTCGAAGCCCCGTTGCCGCTTCCCGAGCAGGGCGGCGTCCGCGTCCAGGTCGTCCTGGGGTCCGAAGTGGACGGACGCCGCGAGGTCACCGTGCACTCCCAGGCCGAATCCGGTGACGACACCTGGGTGCGGCACGCGTCCGGCTTCCTGACTTCGGAGGGGAACCCGGGAGAGGGCCTGACCGAATGGCCGCCCGCCGGCGCGACGAGCGTCGACCTCGACGGCTTCTACGCCGACGCCGAGGACCAGGGGTACGGCTACGGCCCCGCGTTCCAGGGGCTGCGAGCGGCCTGGACCCTGGGTTCCGACGTCTTCGCCGAGGTCGTCCTGCCCGACGCCGAGGGCGCGGACCGGTTCGGCCTGCATCCGGCGCTGCTCGACGCCGCGCTCCACGCCCTCGGCACCGTCCGGTCCGGCGACGGCGCGGAACTGCCGTTCGCGTGGACCGGGGTCACAGTGCACGCAGTAGGCGCCACGGCGCTGCGGGTCCGGCTCGCCGTGGGCGCGGACACCGTCGCGGTGACGGCGGCCGACCCGGCGGGCGCGCCGGTCGCGACCGTCGAAGGCCTGGTCACGCGGCCCGCCGCGCTGCCCGGCTCCCGACGTCCGGACTCGCTGTTCCGCGTCGGCTGGACGCCGGTGACCACACCGGAAGCCATCGGGACACCGACCGTCACGGTCCTGCCCGACGGCGATCTGGCCGCCCTCACCGAGGTTCCCGACGTGGTTCTGGTGCCGGTGGGAGCCGAGGACGGCGACCTCACCGAGAGCGTTCATCGCACGACCGCCCGGGTGCTGGACCTGGTCCGGACCTGGCTGGACGACGAGCGGTTCGCCGACGCGCGGCTGGTGCTGCACACCCGCGGCGCGGTCGCCGACGAGGACGTCCGCGACCTCGGGGCCGCGGCGGCCTGGGGCCTGGTCCGGTCCGCGCAGGCCGAGAATCCCGACCGGATCGTCCTCCTCGACAGCGACACCGACAGCGACGCCGACCTCCCGCCGGCGTTGCCCGCCGAGGTGCTGGCCACCGGGGAGGCGCAGCTCGCGTGGCGCGACGGGGAACTGCTCGCGCCGAGGCTCGCCAAGGTCTCCACCGACGGCACGCTGACCCCGCCCGAAAGCCCTTGGGTGCTGGACGCACCCCGTCGCGGCACGCTGGAAGAGCTCGCGCTCGTCCCGGCGCCCGCCGCCGCCCGGCCACTCGCCGGCGGCGAGATCCGGATCCGGGTCCGGGCCGCCGGGATCAACTTCCGCGACGTGCTCATCACGCTCGACATGTACCCCGAGGACAACGCTGTGATGGGCAGCGAGGGCGCGGGCATCGTCACCGAAATCGGTCCGGGCGTCACCGGCCTGAAGCCGGGCGACCGGGTCTTCGGCCTGTTCGACGGCGCGTTCGGCCCGGTCGCGATCGCCGACCGGCGGACGGTGACGGAACTGCCGCCGGACTGGACGTTCGCCGAAGCGGCGGCTCTGCCGGTCGTCTTCCTCACCGCCTACTACGGGCTGGTCGACCTCGGCGGGCTCCGGCCGGGGGAGAAGGTGCTGATCCACGGGGCGACCGGCGGTGTCGGCATGGCCGCGGTCCAGCTCGCCCGTCATCTCGGTGCCGAGGTGTTCGCCACGGCGAGCCCCGGCAAGTGGGAAGTGCTGCGGAGCCTCGGGTTCGACGACGAGCACATCGCCTCCTCCCGCACGCTGGACTTCGAGGACCGGTTCGGCCGGATGGACGTCGTCCTGGACTCGCTCGCCAAGGAGTTCGTCGACGCGTCGCTGCGGCTGCTGGGCGAGGGCGGGCGGTTCGTCGAGATGGGCAAGACCGACATCCGTGACGCGGACGAGGTCGCGGCCGCGCATCCCGGCGTCACCTACCGCGCGTTCGACCTGCTCGACGCCGGACGCCCGAGGATCGGCGAGATCCTGGCCGAGCTGCTGGAGCTGTTCGGCGCCGGGTCGCTCACCGTGCCCCGGCCGACGTTGTGGGACGCGCGCCGCGCGCCCGAGGTCTTCCGGTTCATGAGCCAGGCCAAGCACATCGGCAAGAACGTGCTCACCATCCCGTCCACAATGGACGAGGACGGGACCGTGCTGATCACCGGCGCCACCGGGACGCTCGGCGCACTGGTCGCCCGGCATCTGGTCACCGCGCGCGGAATCCGGCACCTGCTGCTGGTCGGCCGCCGGGGCCGCGCCGCGGCCGGGATGGTGGAACTCGAAGCGGAACTGACCGCAGCCGGGGCGTCGGTGACCATCGCCGCCTGCGACGCGGCGGACCGGACGGCGCTGGCCGCGTTGCTCGCCACCGTCCCGCCGGAGCATCCGCTGACCGGGGTGGTGCACGCCGCCGGTGTCCTGGACGACGGCCTCGTCGCCACGCTGACCCCCGAGCGGCTGGCGAAGGTGCTGCGGCCGAAGGTCGACGCCGCGGTCAACCTGCACGAACTGACCCGCGACGCGGATCTCGCCGAGTTCGTCCTGTTCTCCTCGGCCGCCGGTGCGTTCGGCGACGCCGGGCAGGGCAACTACGCCGCCGCCAACAGTTTCCTCGACTCGCTCGCCCGGCACCGTCGGGCGCAGGGGTTGCCCGCGGTCTCGCTCGCGTGGGGCTTCTGGGCCCAGCTGAGCGGGATGACCGGCCACCTCGGTGAAGCGGATCTCGCCCGGCTCAAGCGGTCCGGGATGAGTCCTCTGTCCACTGAGGACGGATTACTCTTGCTGGACGCCGCCCGTGCCGGGTACGAACCGGCGCCGCTGCCGATGCACATCGACCTCGCCGCCCTGCGGGGCGAGGAAGTGCACCCGCTGCTGCGGGGATTGGTGAAGGCTCCGGTCCGCCGGGCCGCCGCGGCCACCGGAGCACAGACCGACGGACTCGGCGACCGGCTGGCGGGACTCGCCCCGGCCGCTCGCGGCCGGGCCCTGCTGGACCTGATCCGCGCGAACGTCGCCGCGGTGCTCGGTTTCGGCTCACCGGAGCAGGTCGGGGTCCGGCAGGCCTTCCGGGAACTGGGGTTCGATTCGCTCAGCGCGGTCGAACTCCGCAACCGGCTCAACGCGGCGACCGGCCTCCGGCTGCCCGCCACCGTCGTGTTCGACCACCCGACGCCCACCGCGCTCGCCGAAATCCTCGGCGACCGGCTGGCACCCGCCGAAGAAGCCGTTGACGACGAGGTCGCCCGTATCGGCGCGGTCCTCGCTTCGGTGCCCGCCGACCGGCTCCGCGAAGCCGGCGTGCTGGACCTGCTGACCCGGCTGGCCGACCCCGGCTACCGCCCCACCGAGTCGCCCGACGGCGCGGACATCGACGAGATGGACGCCGACCGTCTGATCGCACTCGCTTTCGACGCTTCCGACCCCGCCTGACGTGAAACACCCTGGAGCTGCGATGTCCACATCCGAGAACAAGGTCGTCGAGGCCCTGCGGGCGGCGCTGAAGGAAGCCGACCGCCTGCGCGGGGAGAACCGGCGCCTGACCGGCGAGCCCATCGCGATCATCGGCATGGCCTGCCGTTACCCGGGCGGGGTCCGCTCGCCGGAGGAACTGTGGGACCTGGTCGCCGGGGAACGCACCGGCCTCACCGGATTCCCGGCCGACCGCGGCTGGGACCTCGACGGGCTCTACGACCCCGAGCAGGGCAAACCGGGCAAGAGCTACGTCCGGGAAGGCGGTTTCCTGCACGACGCCGCCCGGTTCGACCCGGCGTTCTTCGGGATCTCGCCGCGCGAGGCGCTGGCGATGGACCCGCAGCAGCGGTTGCTCCTGGAGATCTCCTGGGAAGCGATCGAACGCGCGGGGATCGCCCCGGATTCCCTGCGGGGCAGCCGGACCGGCGTGTTCGCGGGCGTCATCCACAACGAGTACTCGGCCATCGCGGGCACGCCGCCCGCGGATCTCGAGCCGTATCTCGGCAACGGGAGTTTCGCGAGCATCGCCTCCGGGCGCGTTTCCTACACCTTCGGGCTCGAAGGCCCGGCGGTCACGGTCGACACGGCGTGTTCGTCGTCGCTGGTGGCGCTGCATCTGGCGGCACAGGCGTTGCGACAGGGTGAATGTTCGCTCGCGCTGGCGGGCGGGGTGACCGTGATGGCCAACCCGGCGGCGTTCGTGGACTTCAGCCGTCAGCGCGGGCTCGCGGCGGACGGGCGGATCAAGGCGTTCGCCGAAGCCGCCGACGGCACCGCCTGGGGCGAAGGCGCGGGCATGCTGCTCGTCGAGCGGCTCTCCGACGCCCGGCGCAACGGGCACCGCGTCCTCGCCGTCGTCCGCGGATCCGCGGTGAACCAGGACGGCGCCTCGAACGGGCTCACCGCGCCCAACGGTCTTTCCCAGCAACGGGTCATCCGGCAGGCGCTGGCGAACGCGCGGCTCGCACCGTCCGATGTGGACGCCATGGAGGCGCACGGCACGGGGACCCGGCTCGGCGACCCGATCGAGGCCCAGGCTTTGCTGGCCACCTACGGCCAGGACCGGAACACCCCGCTCTGGCTCGGTTCGGTGAAGTCGAACATCGGGCACAGCCAGGCCGCGGCCGGGGTCGCGTCGATCATCAAACTCGTCGAGGCGATGCGGCACGGTGTGCTGCCGAAGACCCTGCATGTCGACACGCCGACGTCCCATGTGGACTGGTCCGAGGGCGCGGTCTCGTTGCTGACCGAAGCCGAGCCGTGGCCGAAGACGGATCGCCCCCGGCGCGCCGCGGTGTCCTCGTTCGGGATCAGCGGGACCAACGCGCACGTCGTCCTCGAACAGCCCGCCGCGGAAGAAGAACCGCCCTCCACGCTCGCGGGGCCGGTGCCGTTCGTGCTGTCCGGCAAGACCGAAGCCGCCCTGCGCGAGCAGCTGGCACGCGTGCGGGAACTCGCGCGGGATTCGGAGGTCACGGCGGCGGACCTGGCGTTCTCGCTGGCCACCACGCGGACCGCGCTGGAACACCGGGCCGCCGTCGTCGGCACGCTGGACGACTTGCTCACCGCTACTTTGCTGGAAGGGCGGGCGACGGACGGCGGGACGGCGTTCCTGTTCACGGGCCAGGGCAGCCAGCGGCTCGGGATGGGTCATGAGCTGGCTGAGCGCTTCCCGGTGTTCGCCGAGGCCTTCGACGACGTCTCCTCGCGATTCGAGCGACCGATCGCGGAGCTGTCCGCCGAGGAAATGAACCAGACGGCGAACACGCAGTGCGCGTTGTTCGCGTACGAGGTGGCGCTCTTCCGTTTGGTGGAGAGCTGGGGCATCCGGCCGGACTTCCTGGCGGGGCATTCCGTCGGGGAGATCGCGGCGGCCCACGTCGCGGGTGTGCTGTCGCTGGACGACGCGGTGACGTTGGTGTCGGCTCGTGGTCGTCTGATGCAGGCGTTGCCGAGCGGCGGCGCGATGGTGGCTCTTCAGGCGACTGAGGCCGAAGTGACTCCGTTGCTGACGGAGCGGGTGTCGCTGGCCGCGATCAACGGTCCGGAGTCGGTGGTCGTCTCGGGTGACGAAGACGCTGTCGCCGCCGTGGTTTCCCAGTTCGAGGGACGCAAGAGCAAGCGCCTCACGGTGAGTCACGCGTTCCACTCCCCGTTGATGGAGCCGATGCTCGACGACTTCCGCGCGGTGGTGGAGGGGCTGACCTTCGCCGAGCCGCGGATCCCGATCGTGTCCGGCGGCTTGGCCGAAGTGTCCACTTCGGACTATTGGGTACGGCACGTCCGTGACGCGGTGCGGTTCCACGAGTCGATCGAATTCCTGAAGGCCGAGGGCGTCACGCGGTTCCTGGAGATCGGGCCCGACGCCGTCCTGACCGCCATGGCCAAGGAAAGCGCCGAGGACGCGGCCGTCCTCCCGGCTTCGCGACGGGATCGCCCCGAGGTGACGACCCTGCTGACGGCGGTCGCCGGACTGCACGTCCATGGGGCCGAGGTCGACTGGGCGCCCCTGTTCGCCGGTGCCCGGCGCGTCGATCTGCCCACGTATCCGTTCCAGTACGAGCACTTCTGGCTCGAATCCGGTGCCGCTCCCCGCGACGTCTCCGCCGCCGGGCTGGACGCGTCGCCGCACGCCCTGCTCGCCGCCGCCGTCCGGCCGGCGGGTGAGGACGAGATCCTCCTGACGGGCAGGATCTCGCTGAGCACGCTGCCGTGGCTGGCCGACCACGTCGTCGGCGGAAACGTCCTTCTGCCCGGCACCGCGTTCGCGGAACTCGCGCTCGCGGCCGCCGACGAGGCCGGTTGCGAAGCCGTCGAGGAACTGAATCTGGAAGCGCCGCTGGTGCTGCCCGAGAAGGGCGGCGTCCAGCTGCAGGTCGCCGTCGGCGCTGCGGACGAACAGGGCAGGCGCTCGGTCACCGTGCACGCCCGGCCGGAGGACGACGACGTCTGGGTGCGGCACGCTTCCGGCGTCCTCGGTGCTGCATTGTCCACACAGGACGAGATGACCGAATGGCCGCCCACGGGCGCGGAGCCGGTCGACCTCGAAGACTTCTACCCGAACCTGAGGGCCGAAGGGCTCGGCTACGGTCCTGCCTTCCAGGGTGTCCGTGCCGTCTGGACCCGCGACGGCGACGTGTTCGCCGAGGTCGAGGTGGACGACACCCCTGGCACCTTCGGTATCCATCCCGCGTTGTTCGACTCCGCGTTGCACGCCATCGGCGTCGGCGAGTCGCGGGGACTGGAGATCCCCTTCGCCTGGTCGGATCTCCGCCTGCACGCCGACGGCGCGACGGTGCTCCGGGTCCGTCTCAGCCCGGCGGGTGACGGCGCCGTCTCCGTTTTCGCGACCGATCCCGCCGGAGCTCCGGTGCTGTCGGTCGGCTCGCTCAGCCTGCGGGCTCCGGCCGCCGCGGCCGCCTCGCTTCCCCGCGACTCGCTGTTCCGCGTCACCTGGACGCCGGTGACGGTGCCCGCGGGAGCAGAAGCACCGACTGTGGAGTCCTTTGTGGACTTCGCCGACGTCCGGCACGCGACCGCGCACGCCTGGGAGATCGCCGTGGAGCCGGGCGAGGATCCCGTGGTGTTCCTGACCAGCGGCGCGTTCACCGATCCGGCGCAGGCCGCGGTCTGGGGGCTGGTGCGTTCGGCGCGGGAGGAGTACCCCGGCCGGTTCGTGCTCGTAGACGCCGACGACCCCACCACGCTCACGGACGGCCTGCTGGCCGGGATCGTGGCCTCCGGCGAGACCGAAGCCGTCGTGCGCGAGGGCGAGGTCCGTGTCCCGAGGCTCACCCCGGTGCGCGGTGGTGAAACCGGACCGGGCTGGGATCCGGACGGAACGGTCCTGATCACCGGCGGCACCGGCGCGCTCGCCGCCGAACTCGCCCGTCACCTCGTCACGCGACGCGGTGTGCGGAGCCTGATCCTCGCCGGCCGCCGCGGTCCCGCCGTGGAAGGCGCGAACGAGCTGGCCGCCGAACTGGCGGACCTCGGCGCCCAGGCTCGGATCGTCGCCTGCGACGTCGCGGACCGCGACCAGCTGACGGCGTTACTCGACGGCGTTCCGCTGACCGCGGTCGTCCATGCCGCGGGTGTGCTCGACGACGGCCTGCTCGCCGATCTGACCCCGGACCGGTTCGAAACCGTGTTCAGGTCCAAAGTGGATGGCGCACTCCTGCTGGACGAACTGGCCGGCGACGCCCACCTCGTGTTCTTCTCCTCCGCGGCCGGTGTGCTCGGCAGCGCGGGACAGGCCAACTACGCCGCCGCCAACGCCGCCCTCGACGCGGTCGCCGCGCGCCGCCGTGAACGCGGACTGCCCGCGACCTCGCTCGCGTGGGGGCTCTGGGAGACCGGCGACGGGATGGCAGGCGCGCTCGCCGGGACCGATCGCGCGCGGATGGCCGGTTCCGGCCTGCTTCCGCTCCCGGCCGCCGACGCCTTGACCCTCTTCGACTTCGCCGTGGGCGCGGAGGAAGCGCTGTTCGTGCCGATGCGGCTCGACGTGCCCGCCCTGCGCACGAGTGTCACGGACGTCCCGCTCCTGCGGGCCTTCGCCGGGAAATCCCGGCGAACCGCGTCGGCCGCCCCCGCCGCGAGGGAACTGCGTGACCGGCTGGCGTCGCTGCCCGCCGAGGAACGGGACCGGGAACTGCTCGCGCTGGTGCGCGGCCAGGTCGCCGACGTGCTCGGCCATCGGGACGCCGGAGCCGTCGAACCGGCCCGCCCGTTCCGGGAACTGGGTTTCGACTCGCTGACCGCGGTGGAACTGCGCAACGGCCTCAACGCCGTTTCCGGGCTCCGGCTTCCGGCGACCGCGGTGTTCGACCACCCCACCCCGAAGGCGCTCGCGGAGTTGCTCGCCGCCGAACTGTTCGGCGCCGCGCCCGACGTCCCGGTCCGGCGGCCCACGACCGCGACCGCGGCCGACGAGCCGATCGCCATCATCGGCATGGCGTGCCGTTACCCCGGCGGGGTCGCCTCACCGGAGGACCTCTGGCGGCTGGTCGCGGAGGGCCGCGACGGCATCTCGCTCTTCCCGGCCGACCGCGGCTGGGACGTGGACGGACTCTACGACCCGGACCCCGGCAAGGCGGGGAAGAGTTACGTGCGCGAGGGCGGATTCCTCCACGAGGCTGGCGATTTCGACGCCGGTTTCTTCGGGATCTCGCCGCGTGAAGCACTGGGCATGGACCCACAGCAGCGGCTGCTGTTGGAGGTCTCGTGGGAGGCCTTCGAGCGGGCCGGGATCGACCCCGGAACGCTGCGGGGCAGCGACACCGGCGTCTTCGCCGGGCAGATGTACCACGACTACCTCACCGGTGCCACGGTCGTTCCCGACGACGTCGAGGGTTACCTCGGCACCGGCAACTCCGGAAGTGTGCTGTCCGGGCGGGTTTCCTACACCTTCGGCCTCGAAGGCCCGGCCGTCACCGTCGACACCGCATGTTCGTCGTCGCTGGTGGCCCTGCATCTGGCAGCTCAGGCGTTGCGGCGCGGCGAATGCTCGCTCGCGCTGGCCGGCGGGGTGACCGTGATGGCCACCCCGGAGACGTTCGTCGACTTCAGCCGTCAGCGAGGCTTGGCGCCGGACGGCCGCTCGAAGTCCTTTTCGGACGGTGCGGACGGCACGTCCTGGTCCGAAGGTGTCGGCATGCTGCTCGTGGAGCGGCTCTCGGACGCCGAGCGCAACGGGCACCGGATCCTGGCCGTCGTCCGGGGTTCCGCGGTGAACCAGGACGGCGCGTCCAACGGACTGACCGCGCCGAACGGTCCTTCGCAACAGCGGGTGATTCGGCGGGCCTTGGCCGACGCGCGTCTGGAACCGTCCGAAGTGGACGCCGTCGAGGCGCACGGGACCGGGACCACGCTGGGCGATCCGATCGAGGCGCAGGCGTTGCTGGCGACCTACGGCCAGGGCCGGGAGGACGCCGCGCTGTGGCTCGGGTCGATCAAGTCGAACATCGGGCACAGCCAGGCCGCCGCCGGGGTGGCGGGCGTGATCAAGATGGTCGAGGCGATGCGCCACGGGGTGCTGCCGAAGACGTTGCACGTCACCGAACCGTCGTCTCATGTGGACTGGACGGCGGGTGCGGTCTCGCTGCTGACCGAGGCGCGGCCCTGGCCGGACGCCGGACGGCCCCGGCGCGCGGCGGTGTCGTCGTTCGGGATCAGCGGGACCAACGCGCATATCGTCCTGGAGCAGGGGCCCGCTCCGGTGGAGGCCGCCGAAGCCGGTGAGGGACCGGCGCCGTTCGTCCTGTCCGCCGGGAGTGAAGCGGCCCTGCACGACCAAGCGTCGCGGTTGAGGGACTTCCTCGCCGAGACGCCCGCTGCCTTGTCCGACGTCGCGTTCTCGCTGGCGACCACCCGCGCGGCACTGGAGCACCGGGCGGCCGTCGTGGCCGCAGACCGCGAAACCCTGCTGGCCGGACTGGAAAACCTCGCCGTCACCGGTCGCGCGACCGAGGGCCGGACGGCTTTCCTGTTCACCGGTCAGGGCAGTCAGCGGGTCGGGATGGGGCTTGAGCTGGCTGAGCGTTTCCCGGTGTTCGCCGAGGCTTATGGCGAGGTGTGTTCCCGGTTCGAGCAGCCGCTCAGGGACTTGTCGTCGGATGAGCTGAACCAGACCGCCAATACGCAGTGCGCGTTGTTCGCTCTTGAGGTGGCGCTGTTCCGGTTGGTGGAGAGCTGGGGTGTCCGGCCGGACTTCCTCGCCGGGCACTCGGTCGGCGAGATCGCGGCCGCCCACGTCGCGAGCGTGCTTTCCCTCGATGATGCCGCCAAGCTGGTGTCGGCGCGCGGCCGGTTGATGCAGGCCTTGCCTACCGGCGGCGCGATGGTGGCGTTGCAGGCGACCGAAGCCGAGGTGACACCGCTGCTCACCGAGCGGGTTTCGTTGGCGGCGATCAACGGTCTGGAGTCGGTGGTGGTCTCGGGTGACGAGGACGCCGTCGCCGCGGTGGTCTCCCATTTCGAGGGCCGCAAGAGCAAGCGACTCACCGTCAGCCATGCGTTCCACTCGCCGCTGATGGAGCCGATGCTCGACGAGTTCCGCGCGGTCACAGACAGCCTGACGTTCGCGACGCCGCGGATTCCGATCGTGTCGGGTGGCTTGGCCAATGTGTCCACTTCGGACTATTGGGTCCGTCATGTCCGTGACGCGGTGCGGTTCCACGATTCGGTCAAGTTCCTGGAAGCCGAGGGTGTCACGCGGTTCCTGGAGATCGGGCCGGACGGCGTCCTGACCGCGATGGCCAAGGAAAGCGCCGAGGACGCGGTCGTCGTCCCGGCCCTGCGGCGCGACCGTCCGGAGGTGGAGACGCTGCTGACGGCGGTCGCGGGCCTGCACGCCCACGGCGTGGACGTCGATCTGGCGGCCCTGCTCGGCGGCGGGAAGCTCGTCGACCTGCCCACGTACGCCTTCCAGCACCGCCGTTTCTGGCTCTCCTCGGCAGGCGGCGCGGCGGGCGATGTCACCGCCGCCGGGCTCGGCACCACCGATCACCCGCTGCTCGGCGCGGCCGCGGCCCTGCCGGGCGACGGTGGGTTCCTGCTCACCGGCCGGTTGTCCGGGCACGCCCAGCCGTGGCTGGCCGAACACCGGGTCGGCGGCGTGGTTCTGCTGCCGGGCACCGCGTTCGTCGAGATCGCCCTGCGCGCGGGAGACGAGGCCGGCTGCGGCCACCTCGAAGACCTGACCCTCGAAGCGCCGCTCGTCCTGCCCGAACGCGGTGCGACCCAGCTGTCCGTGCTGGTCGGCACGGCCGACGACACCGGTCGCCGGACCGTCGAGATCCACTCGCGCCAGGAAGGCGAAGACGAGTGGCAGCCGCACGCCACCGGTCTGCTTTCGGCCGCCGGAGCCGTCGAACCGGCCGGGTTGACGACTTGGCCGCCGCAGAACGCCGAAGCCGTCCAGGTGGGTGACGTCTACGAGCGCCTCGCCGCCACCGGTCTCGAGTACGGCCCCGCGTTCCGTGGCCTCCGGGCGGCGTGGCGAGCGGGTGAAGACCTGTTCGCGGAGGTCGAACTCCCGGAGGAACAGCACGCCGACGCCGCTCGGTTCGGTGTCCATCCGGCGCTGCTCGACGCCGCGCTCCACACCCTCGGCGTCGCGGGCGGCGACGACGGCACGCGGCTTCCGTTCGCCTGGTCCGGCGTACGCCTGCACGCCGCGGGCGCGACCCGGCTCCGTGTCCGGCTGCGGCCGTCCGGTCCCGACGGGTTCGAGGTCCTGGTCGCCGATGGCACCGGCCGCCCGGTCGTCTCAGCCGAAGAGTTGACGCTGCGCGAGATCTCGGGCGACGCCTTGGCGCGCAAGGGACACGACTCGCTCTACCGGGTCGGCTGGCGTCCGGTCCCGCTCCCGGAGACCGGCGAAGCCCTGCCCGCGGAGTCCGTTTTCTCCGTGCCGCGCGGCGGCGACACGGCCGAGCGTGTCCACGAGACGACGGCCGCCGTCCTCGGAATCGTCCAGCGGTGGCTCGAAGACGAGCCGGACGGTCCGCTCGTCGTCCACACCCGGGGCGCGGTCGCCGCGGGCGACGGCGAAGCGGTGACCGACCTCGCGCACGCCGCGGTCTGGGGACTGGTGCGTGCCGCACAGTCGGAGAACCCCGGGCGGTTCGTGCTGGTCGACGCCGAGACCTTGCCCGACGGCCGGATCCTGGCCGTCGACGAGCCGCAACTCGCTCTACGCGACGGCCGGGCTCTCGCACCGCGGCTGGCCACCACCGCCTCGTCCACGGAACTGACCCCGCCTGAGGGCGCCTGGCGGCTGGACACCACCGGCCGCGGCACCCTGGAGAACCTCGCCCTGGTGCCGTCGCCCGAAGCGGTCGCGCCACTGGCGGAGGGCGAGGTGCGGATCGCGGTGCGGGCCGCCGGCCTCAACTTCCGCGACGTCCTGATCGCGCTGGGCATGTACCCGGGCGCGGCCACGCTCGGCAGTGAAGGCGCGGGCGTGATCACCGAGATCGGGCCCGGTGTCACCGGACTCGACGTCGGCGACCGCGTGTTCGGCCTGATGTCGAACGGCTTCGGGCCCCAGGTCGTCACCGACCACCGGACGCTGGCGAAGATGCCGGACGACTGGTCGTTCGCCACGGCGGCCTCGGTCCCGATCGTGTTCCTCACCGCCTACTACGGCCTGTTCGACCTCGCGCGGCTCCAAGCGGGAGAGTCGATCCTGGTGCACGCGGCGGCGGGCGGCGTCGGCATGGCCGCGACCCAGCTGGCCCGTCACGCCGGGGCCGAGGTGTTCGGCACCGCCGGTCCGGGCAAGTGGGACACCTTGCGCGCCAACGGTTTCGACGACACCCACCTCTCGTCCTCCCGTGACCTCGGCTTCGAGGAGAAGTTCCGCGCCGCCACCGCCGGACGCGGGGTCGACGTCGTCCTGAACTCGCTGGCCGGCGACTACGTCGACGCATCCCTGCGGCTGCTGGCCCCGGGCGGGCGGTTCGCCGAGATGGGTAAGACCGACATCCGCGAACCGGGGGAGACCGGGGTGGAGTACCACCCCTTCGACGTGATCGACGCCGGACCCGAACGCATCCACGAGATGCTCGCCGCGCTGCTGGAGCTGTTCGCGGCCGGGGCCCTGACGCCGTTGCCGGTCACCGCCTGGGACGTCCGGCGCGGCCCCGACGCGTTCCGTTTCCTCAGCCAGGCCAAGCATGTCGGCAAGAACGTGCTGACCATGCCCGTCGCACTCGATCCGGACGGCACCGTGCTCGTCACCGGGGGAACGGGCGCCCTCGGCGCGCTCTTCGCCCGGCATCTGGTGCGCGAACGCGGCGTCCGGCGGCTGCTGTTGACCAGCAGGCGCGGGCATGACGCCCCGGGCGTACCCGAGCTGGTCGCCGAACTCACCGAAGCGGGCGCGTCGGTGACGGTCGAGGCGTGCGACGCGGCGGATCGCGACGCGCTCGCCGCCGTCCTCGCCGGGATCCCGGCCGCGCATCCGTTGACCGGCGTGGTGCACACGGCGGGTGTCCTCGACGACGGTCTCGTCGGCTCGCTGACCCCGGAGCGGCTGGCGAAGGTGCTGCGGCCGAAGGTCGACGCGGCGCTGAACCTGCACGAACTGACCACTGGCGCGGATCTCGCCGAGTTCGTCGTCTTCTCCTCGGCGGCCGGAGTCTTCGGCAACGCCGGACAGGCGAACTACGCCGCCGCGAACGGTTTCCTGGACGCGCTCAGCGTCCGGCGCGCTGTGCACGGGCTGCCCGCGCGATCGCTGGCGTGGGGTCTGTGGGCCGAAACGGGCGGCATGGGCGGGACGCTCGGCGAGGCCGAACTGGCCAGGATGGCCCAGAGCGGTAGCGCCGCACTGTCCACACAGGATGGTCTGGAGCTCTTCGACGCCGCTGGTGCGCTGGCGGAACCGGTGCTGGTGCCGATGCGCTTGGACGTCACCGCGATGGGCGCGGACGGCCTTCCGCCGTTGCTGCGCGGACTCGCCCGCGGCCCGGTACGCCGCGCCGCGTCCGCCGGGACCACCGGTGACGCGGACTCGTTGCGGGACCGGCTCCTCGCGGTGCCCGTCGCCGACCGGGAGACCCTGCTGGTCGACCTCGTGCGCACCCATTCCGCGACCGTGCTCGGGCACACCGCGGCGGACGCGGTCGAGGCCACGCGGTCCTTCCAGGAGATCGGGTTCGACTCCCTGACCGCCGTCGAACTGCGCAACCGGCTCACCGCCGCCACCGGGCTGCGGCTGCCGGCGACGCTGATCTTCGACTATCCGACCCCGGAAGCACTCGCCACCCACATCGGCGAGGGCGTCCTGGGTGCGCAGGGCGGGCCCGAGACCGGACAGGCGGCGGTGACGGCCGACGAACCGATCGCGATCGTCGCGATGAGCTGCCGCTTCCCCGGCCACGCCGACACCCCCGAACGGCTCTGGGCGCTGCTGGCCGACGGCCGGGACGCGCTGGGTGAGTTCCCCGCCGACCGCGGCTGGGACCTGGAGCGGCTGTTCGACACCGACCCGGACCGCCGGGGCACCTCCTACACCCGCCAAGGCGCTTTCCTGGAAACCGCCGGGGAGTTCGACGCGGGTTTCTTCGGGATCTCGCCGCGCGAGGCGCTGGCGATGGATCCGCAGCAGCGGTTGCTGCTGGAGACGTCGTGGGAGGCGTTCGAACGTGCCGGGATCGATCCGGCCACGTTGCGCGGCAGCCGCACCGGCGTGTTCGCCGGGGTGATGGACAACGAATACGTGTCCGGTTCGGCGGAGGTCCCCGACGGGGTCGAGGGCTACCTGGCCACCGGCACCTCGGCGAGCGTCGCCTCGGGCCGCGTTTCGTACACCTTCGGGCTCGAAGGTCCCGCGGTCACCGTCGACACGGCGTGTTCGTCGTCGCTGGTCGCGCTGCATCTGGCGGCGCAGGCGCTGCGGCAGGGCGAATGCTCGCTCGCGCTGGCAGGCGGGGTGACCGTGATGGCCACGCCGGGCACGTTCGTCGAGTTCAGCCGTCAGCGTGGGTTGGCCGCCGACGGTCGCTGCAAGGCGTTCGCCGACGGCGCCGATGGAACGGGCTGGGGTGAAGGCGCCGGAATGCTGCTCGTGGAACGGCTTTCCGACGCTCGCCGCAACGGGCATCCGGTGCTCGCGGTGCTGCGGGGCAGCGCGGTCAACCAGGACGGCGCGTCGAACGGCCTCACCGCGCCGAATGGCCCTTCGCAGCAGCGGGTGATCCGGCAGGCACTCGCGAACGCGCGACTCGAACCGTCCGAAGTGGACGCCGTCGAAGCGCACGGAACCGGGACCACGCTGGGCGACCCGATCGAGGCGCAGGCGCTGCTGGCGACCTACGGCCAGGACCGGGAACGGCCGTTGCTCCTCGGTTCGGTCAAGTCGAACATCGGGCACACGCAAGCGGCGGCGGGTGTCGCTGGAGTGATCAAGATGGTGCTCGCGATGCGGCACGGGACGCTGCCGCGCACACTGCACGTCGACACGCCGACATCGCGGGTCGACTGGGCGGCGGGCCGGGTCGAGCTCGCGACCGAGCCGACCCCGTGGCCGGAGACCGGCGGCCCGCGCCGAGCGGCGGTGTCGTCGTTCGGGATGAGCGGTACCAACGCGCACGTCGTCCTCGAACAGGCCGAAGCGGCCGAGACACGGGACGAACCGGCATCGGGGCTGCTCGGTGACGTCGTCGCCTGGCCGCTGTCGGCCAAGGAGCCCGAGGCCGTGGCCGCGCAGGCGGCACGGCTGAAGTCCTTCCTGACCGGCGAACGCCCGGTGGACGTGGCGTATTCGCTGGCGACCGCGCGGACCACCTTGGAGCATCGGGCCGTCGTCGTCGGCGAAGACCCGATCGCCGGGTTGGCCGCACTGGCCGCGGGTGAGCCGTCGGGTTCGGTGGTGACCGGAATCGCGACCAGCGGGAAACCGGTGTTCGTCTTCCCC
The DNA here is from genome assembly GCF_001905755.1 of Amycolatopsis sp. CB00013. Taxonomy (NCBI): domain Bacteria; kingdom Bacillati; phylum Actinomycetota; class Actinomycetes; order Pseudonocardiales; family Pseudonocardiaceae; genus Amycolatopsis; species Amycolatopsis sp. CB00013. The sequence continues at coordinate 394,028 of NZ_LIWC01000007.1, forward strand.
GGTCAGGGGTCGCAGTGGGCCGGGATGGCGGCCGAGCTACTGGCGTCCACACCCGTGTTCGCCGAGTCGATGGCCGAGTGCGAAGCGGCCCTCCTGTCCTATGTGGACTGGAAACTGACCGAGGTGCTCTCGGACGCGACCGCGCTGGAGCGGGTCGACGTCGTGCAGCCCGCCTTGTTCGCGGTGATGGTGTCGCTGGCCAGGCTATGGCGTGCCACTGGCATCGAGCCGTCCGCCGTCGTCGGGCACTCGCAGGGCGAGATCGCGGCGGCGTGTGTCGCCGGCGCGCTGTCGCTCGACGACGCGGCGCGGGTGGTCTGCCTGCGAAGCAAGGCGATCACGGCGCTTTCGGGCCGGGGCGGCATGGTCTCCGTCGCCGCTCCCGAAGACCGGGTCCGCGAGCTGCTGCCCGAGGGTGTGTCGCTCGCCGCGGTGAACGGTCCCGCGTCCGTGGTGGTGTCGGGTGACGTCGCCGGTCTGGACGCGCTGATGGCCGCTTGCGAGGAGAACGGACTGCGTGCCAAGCGAATCCCGGTGGACTACGCGTCGCATTCGGCGCACGTCGATGCCATCGAACAGGACGTCCTGACCGCGCTCGACGGGATCGAGCCGCGTGTTCCGGAGATCCCGTTCTACTCGACGGTGGCTGGCGAGCCGCTCGATCCGGTGGTGGACGCGGCGTACTGGTTCCGGAACCTGCGCGGGACCGTCCACTTCGGACAGGCCGTCCGGCGGCTGCTCGACGACGGGTTCCGGTTCTTCGTCGAGGCGAGCCCGCATCCGGTCCTGGTCACCGGGATCGCCGACACCGCCGAGGACGCGGGAGAACGCGCCGTCGCGGTCGGCAGCCTGCGCCGGGACGAGGGAGGGCCGCTCCGGTTCCTCACCTCGCTGGCCGAAGCCCATGTCCACGGCCTCAGCCCGGATTGGGCGGCGCTGGCCCCCGGATCCCGCGTCGACCTGCCGACCTACGCCTTCCAGCACGAGCACTACTGGCTGCGGACGCGGTCTTCCGCCGACCCCGGACAGGCCGGTCTGGACGACGGCGGGCATCCGCTGCTCGGGGCCGTCGTCCCGCTGGCCGGCAGCGACGGCCTGGTGGCCACCGGCCGGATCTCGGCGCGGAACCAGACCTGGCTGCCCGATCACGCCGTCGGAGGCGCGCTGCTGCTGCCCGGCGCGGCGCTCGTGGATCTGGCGCTCACGGTCGGGGAGCGCACCGGCTGCGGCCGGATCGCCGAACTGACCATCGAGGCGCCGCTCGTCCTCGGGGAGTCCGGGAGCGCGCGGCTGCAGGTGACCGTCGGAGCGTCCGCTGACGACGGCACCCGCGAGGTCGCCGTGTACTCCCGGGACGAAACCGGTGGTACGGACTGGATTCGGCACGCGACCGGCCTGCTCGCCGCGGACGGGGAGACGTCCGTGGCGGACCTGACCCAGTGGCCGCCCGCGGGAGCCGAACCGATCTCCCTCGACGGCCATTACGAAGGCCTCGCGGAACTGGGTTACGGCTACGGTCCGGCGTTCCGCGGGCTGCGTGCCGCGTGGCGCCGGGGCGACGACGTGTTCGCCGAGATCGCCCTCCCGGAGGACCGGATCGCCGAGGCCGCCGCGTTCGGCCTGCACCCCGCGCTCCTCGACGCCGCCTTGCACGCACTGGGCTTCGGGCTGCTCCCCGACGATGGGCAACTGCGGCTTCCGTTCGCGTGGAACGAGGTCTCGCTGTCGGCCGTCGGCGCGCCGAGCCTGCGCGTCCGGCTTTCCCCCGCCGGGGAGGACGCGGTGACGGTGGACCTCGCCGACACCGCCGGGGCGCCGGTCGCCTCGATCGGCTCCGTGGTGTTCCGGCCGGTGGCCGAGGCGCAGCTCGCCGGTGCCCGGCGGGATCCGGCGGATTCGCTGTTCCAGGTCCAATGGACGGATCTGTCCACAAAGGACGTCCTCGCGCCGTCGATCGTCGTGCTCGGTGAAGACTGCGCAGACCTGGCGGAGCTCGCGGCGGATCTCGACGCGGGCCGGCCGGAACCCGATGTGGTCGTCACGACCTGCGCACCCGTCACCGGCGACCTCGCCGAGGGCGCGCACGTCGCCGCGAGGGAAGCGCTGGCGCTCGTCCAAAACTGGCTGGCGGACGACCGGTTCTCCGGCGCCAGGCTGGTGTTCCGGACTTCGGGCGCGGTCTCGGTGACCGCGGACGAACCGATGTCCGACCCGGCCACCGCGACGGTCTGGGGTCTCGTGCGCACGGCGCAGGCGGAGAACCCCGGCCGGTTCGGTCTTCTCGACACCGACGGCTCCGAGACTGGGTTGGCTGAGGCGCTCGCGCTCGACGAGCCCCAGCTCGCGGTGCGGGCCGGAACGGTGCTCGGCGCCCGGCTGGTCAAAGCGTCCGCCGACACCGCGCTCGTCCCGCCCCCAGGCAGCCGCGCGTGGACCGTCGACACCCTCGGCGGCGGCACCCTGGAGAACCTGGTGTTGCGGGACCGGCCCGACCTCCTGGCTCCGCTCGCCGAGGGGCAGGTCCGTATCGCCGTGCAGTCGGCCGGGCTCAACTTCCGGGACGTCGTGGTGGCCCTCGGGCTCGTCCCGGGGCAGGAAGGCATCGGCGGGGAAGGCGCGGGCGTGGTCACCGAGACCGGCCCCGGCGTCACCGATCTGGCGCCGGGCGACCGCGTGCTGGGCATGTTCGACGCGTCGTTCGGCCCGGTCGCCGTCGCCGACCGGAAGCTGATCGCGCCCGTCCCGGACGACTGGTCGTTCACCGAGGCCGCGTCGGCGCCCGTCGCGTTCCTCACCGCGTATGTCGGCCTGGCCGACCTCGGTGAGCTGCGGCCGGGACAGACCGTGCTGATCCACGCCGCCGCCGGTGGCGTGGGGATGGCCGCGGTCCAGCTGGCCCGGCACTTCGGCGCCGAGATCTACGTGACCGCGAGCCCCGCGAAATGGGACACGCTGCGGGCGATGGGCTTCGACGACGACCACATCGCTTCCAGCCGGACCCTCGATTTCGAGGACAAGATCCGCGAAGCCACCGGCGGCCGAGGGGTCGACCTGGTGCTGGACTCGCTGGCAAGGGAGTTCGTCGACGCGTCGCTGCGCCTGGTGCGCGAAGGTGGCCGGTTCGTCGAGATGGGCAAGACCGACATCCGTGACGCGGACGAGGTCGCGGCCGCGCATCCCGGCGTCACCTACCGCGCGTTCGACCTGATCGACTCCGGGCACGACCGGATCCAGGAGATCCTCGGCGAACTCCTGGCGCTGGCGGACAAGGACGTGGTGCGGCCGCTGCCGACCACCGCGTGGGACGTCCGGCGCGCCCCCGAGGCGTTCCGGTTCCTCAGCCAGGCCAAGCACACGGGCAAGATCGTGCTGGAACCGCCCGCCGTCCTCGACCCCGAGGGCACGGTGCTGATCACCGGTGGCACCGGCGTGCTGGGCGGTCTGTTCGCCCGGCATCTGGTGGCCACGCGCGGCGTCCGGCGGCTGCTGCTCACGAGCAGGCGCGGGCTCGACGCCGAGGGCGCGCGGGAACTGGTCGCGGACCTGACCGGGCTCGGGGCCACGGTGACCGTCGTGGCCTGCGACGTCGCCGATCGCGCCGCCGTCGCCGGACTGCTCGGCTCGGTACCGCCGGAGCATCCGCTGACCGCCGTGGTGCACACCGCCGGTGTGCTCGACGACGGGCTGATCCCGGCGCTGACCCCGGACCGGCTCGGCACCGTCTTCCGTCCGAAGGTCGACGCCGCGGTCCACCTGCACGAACTGACCCGCGACCTCGGACTGGCCGCGTTCGTGCTGTTCTCCTCGTCCGCGGCGACGTTCGGTGCCGCCGGACAGGGGAACTACGCGGCGGCCAACGCCTTCCTCGACGCACTGGCCCAGCACCGCCGGGCCGACGGCCTCGCCGGGCAGGCACTGGCGTGGGGCTTCTGGGCCGAGCGAAGCGCGATGACCGGCCACCTCGACGAGGCGGACGTGGCCAGGATGAAGCGATCCGGGGTCAGCCCACTGTCCTCTGTGGACGGTCTCGCGCTGTTCGACGCGGCGGGGGAACGGGACGTCGCGGCGCTGGTGCCCGTGCATCTGGACACCGCCGCGCTCCGAGGCCAGACCGAAGTGCCCGCCCTGCTGCGGGTTCTCGCGGGCGCTCCGGCCAAACGGGTCGCGGGAGCGGCCGCCACGAGCGGGCCGTCGCTCGCCCAGCGGCTGGCTGCATTGCCCGCCGCGGACCGGGAGCCGTTCCTGCTGGATCTGGTGCGCTCGCACGCCGCGGCCGCGCTCGGCCACGCGTCGGTCGCCAAGGTCGGCCCGGAGCTGGCCTTCCGCGACCTCGGCTTCGACTCGCTGACCGCGGTCGAGCTGCGCAACCGGCTCGGCGCGGCGACCGGGCTGCGGCTGCCGTCCACGCTGGTCTTCGATCAGCCGAGCCCGGCCGCGCTGGCCCGGCATCTGCTGGTGGAACTGGGCGAACCGGCGGGCGCAGAGCCCGAGGTGGCGGTGCTGGCCGACCTCGACCGGCTGGAGACCGCGCTGGCCGCGGCGGTCACCGACGACGAGACCGCGGACCGGATCACCGACCGGCTGCGCGCGGTACTCGCCCGGTGGACCGAGACCCGAGGCCCGGCCGCGGACGAGGGTGACGGCGACCTGGCCGACGCCAGCGCCGACGAGCTGTTCGACATCTTGCACAAGGAATTCGGAAGGTCGTGACCCGTGTCGGGCGATGAGAAACTGCTGGAGAACCTGAAGTGGGCGACCGGTGAGCTGCGGCGCGCGCGGCGCAGGCTGGTCGAGCTGGAGGAGGCCGGGCACGAGCCGATCGCCGTCGTCGGGATGAGCTGCCGCTTCCCCGGCGGGGTCCGCTCGCCCGAACAGCTGTGGGACCTGGTCGCCTCGGGGACCGACGCGTTGTCGGAGTTCCCCGGCGACCGTGGCTGGGATCTGGGCGGGCTCTTCGATCCCGACCCCGACACCCCGGGCAAGACCTACGTCTCCGAAGGCGGATTCCTCTACGACGCCGGGGATTTCGACGCCGCGTTCTTCGGGATCTCACCACGTGAGGCCCAGGCGATGGATCCGCAGCAGCGGCTGCTGCTGGAAGCGGCTTGGGAGGTGCTGGAACGCGCCGGGATCGATCCGGCGACCCTGCGTGGCAGCCGCACCGGCGTCTTCGCCGGCGTCATCCACAACGACTACACCGGCGTGCTCACCGACATCCCGCCGGAGCTGGAGCCCTATCTCGGCAACGGGAACTTCAGCAGCGTCGCCTCCGGCCGGATCGCCTACACCCTCGGCCTCGAGGGACCGGCGGTCTCGGTCGACACGGCGTGCTCGTCGTCGCTGGTCGCGCTGCACCTCGCCGCGCAGTCTTTACGTCGCGAGGAATGCACGCTCGCCCTCGTCGGCGGGGTGAACGTGATGACCCATCCCGCCGCGTTCGTCGACTTCAGCCGTCAGCGCGGGCTCGCCGCCGACGGCCGCTGCAAGGCCTTCGCCGACGCGGCCGACGGCACCGGCTGGGGAGAAGGCGTCGGAATGCTGCTGGTGGAACGGCTTTCCGACGCCCAGCGCAACGGCCACCAGATCCTCGCCGTACTGCGGGGCAGCGCCATCAACCAGGACGGCGCGTCGAACGGGCTCACCGCACCGAACGGTCCCGCTCAGCAACGGGTCATCCGCCAGGCGCTCGCCGACGCCCGGCTCGCGCCGGGGCAGGTGGACGTCGTCGAGGGACACGGCACCGGCACCACCCTCGGCGACCCGATCGAGGCGCAGGCGCTGCTGGCGACCTATGGTCAGGATCGGGAACGCCCGCTGCTGCTGGGTTCCCTCAAATCGAACCTCGGGCACACGCAGGCCGCGGCCGGGGTCGGCGGGGTGATCAAGATGGTGCAGGCCATCCGGCACGGGATCGCGCCACGCACTCTGCACGTCGATGCTCCTTCGTCGCATGTGGACTGGTCGGCGGGCGAGGTTTCGCTGCTGACCGGCGAACAGCCATGGCCGGAGACCGGGGAACCCCGCCGGGCCGGGGTCTCGTCGTTCGGGATCAGCGGCACCAACGCGCACGTGATCCTGGAGCAGGCGCCTGCCGTCGAAGCAGAGTCTCTTGTGGACACTCGTGTGCTCGACTCCGCGGCTTTGCCGTTCGTGCTTTCCGGTCGCAGTGAAGAGGCTTTGGCCGCCCAGGCTTCGAAGCTGGCTGGATATCTGACAGGCGAGCCGTCGCCGAAGGCCATCGCGCGAGCCCTCGCCGACACACGGTCGGCGTTGCAGCACCGGGCGGTCGTGCTCGCCGAAGATCTCGGCGAACTGCTCGGCGGCCTGCGTTCCCTCGCCGAGGGCGAACCCGCCGCGCGGGTCCTGACCGGTACCGCCGAGGCGGGTAAGGCTGTTTTCGTGTTTCCGGGTCAGGGTTCGCAGTGGGTGGGGATGGCGGAGGAGTTGTTGTTGGCTGCTCCGGTGTTCGCGGAGTCGATGGCTGAGTGTGAGGTGGCGCTTTCGTCCTTTGTGGATTGGAAGTTGTCTGATGTGTTGTCGGATGCGGCTGCGTTGGAGCGGGTTGATGTGGTGCAGCCTGTGTTGTTCGCGGTGATGGTGTCGTTGGCGCGGTTGTGGCGGGCGTGTGGTGTTGAGCCTGCTGCGGTGGTGGGTCATTCGCAGGGTGAGATCGCGGCGGCGTGTGTGGCGGGTGCGTTGTCGTTGGATGATGCTGCGCGGGTTGTGTGTTTGCGGAGTAAGGCGATTCTGGCGTTGTCGGGGCTTGGTGGCATGGTGTCGGTTGCTGCCTCGGAGGATCGTGTTCGGGAGTTGCAGCCTGAGGGTGTGTCGGTGGCTGCGGTGAACGGTCCCGCGGCGGTGGTGGTGTCCGGCGACGTTGCGGGTCTGGATGCGTTGGTCAAGCGGTGTGAGCTGCTGGACGTGCGGGCGAAGCGGATCCCGGTGGATTACGCGTCGCATTCGGCGCATGTTGATGCGATCGAGCGGGAGGTCTTGTCGGCGTTGGCGGGTATTTCGCCGCAGGCGCCGGTGATCCCGTTTTATTCGACGGTGACCGATGAGCTTCTGGAATTGGATGCTGGGTATTGGTTCCGGAATCTGCGGGGGACGGTGCAGTTCGCGGCGACGGTGGATCGGTTGCTGGAGGATGGTTTCCGGTTCTTCGTGGAGACGAGTCCGCATCCGGTGCTGGTTCCTGGGATCAGCGAAGACGCCGTCGCTCTGGGGAGTTTGCGGCGGGGCGAGGGTGGTGCGGAGCGGTTCGTCGCGTCGCTCGCCGAAGCCCACACGCAGGGCCTGAGTCCCTCGTGGTCGGCCGTGCTGCCGCCGGCCGAACGGGTCGACCTGCCGACGTATGCCTTCCAGCGCAAGCGGTTCTGGCTCGAAGTGGGCACCACGAGCGGGGACGCGTCGGCGTTCGGGCAGACGGTGGTGGACCACCCGCTGCTCGGCGCCGCCCTGCCGCTCGCGGACGGCGACGGCCTCGTCCTCACCGGCCGGATCTCGCCGGAAACGCAGCCCTGGCTCGCCGACCACGCCGTCCTGGACACCGTGTTGCTGCCGGGTACGGCGTTCGTCGAACTCGTCCTGCGCGCGGGACGGGAGACCGGCTGCGACGGCGTCGACGAGCTGACCTTGGAAGCCCCGCTCGTCCTCGACGGGCCCGTGGCGCTGCAGGTCGTGCTCGGGGAGCCCGACGAGCGCGGCCGCCGTGCCGTGTCCGTGCACTCACGGCCGGAGGACTCCGACGAACCCTGGACCCGCAACGCCCAAGGCACGCTGTTCGCGGGCACGCCCTCGACGGTGTCGTTCGCTGAGTGGCCGCCTCCCGGCGCCTCCGAGGTGCCGGTGTCCGATCTCTACGACCGTTTCGCCGAACTCGGCCTCGCCTACGGCCCGGTGTTCCAGGGGCTGCGCGCGGCTTGGCGCCAGGGCGACGATGTGTTCGCCGAAGTCGACCTGCCCGCGGGTGAGGCGGCGGACCGCTTCGGTGTGCACCCGGCCCTCCTCGACGCGGCCCTGCACACCCTCGGCCTCGGCGCCCGGGACGAAACCGTGCGTCTGCCGTTCACCTGGTCCGGCGTGACCCTCCACGCCACGGGTGCGTCGAAACTCCGGGTCCGGCTCACCCCGACAGCCGACGGCGGCTCGCTCACCGTGGCCGACGACAGCGGTACGCCCGTGCTGACCGTCGGGGAACTGGGCCTGCGCCCGATCTCCCCGGCCCAGCTCGGACGCCACCGGGATTCGCTGTTCCGGCTCGACTGGGTCCCCGCTCCGGTGGGGTCGCCGTCGCCGGAAGAGCCGGTGGTGTGGCGCTGTCCCGAAGGCGAACTGCGGCCGGTCCTGGAGGAGGTCCTGAAGCGGATCCAGGCGGATTCGACGGCCACGACCGTCGTGCTCACGTCGGGTGCGGTGGCGAGCGCGTCGCCGGATCCGGTGACGGCCGCGGTCTGGGGTCTGGTGCGGTCGGCCCAGGCCGAGCATCCGGGCCGGTTCGTGCTGATCGACGCGCGGACGGACGACGAGGTCCGGACCGCGCTGGCGACCGGGGAAGCGCAGGTCGCCGTCCACGACGGCAAACCGCTGGTACCGCGGCTCGCGCGGGTCGCGGCCGCCGACGCGGGTGAACCGGACTGGACGCCCGACGACGTCGTGCTGATCACCGGTGGCACCGGACGGCTCGGGCAGGCGCTGGCCCGGCATCTCGCCGTCCGGCACGGTGTACGCGGACTGGTGCTGACCGGGCGGACGGGCACCGGCGCGGAAGACCTGATCGCGGACCTGGCGGAGCGGGGCACCCAGGTCACCGTCGCGGCCTGCGACGTCGCGGACCCGGCGGCGGTGCGCGCCCTGCTGGCCGCCCATCCGGTGACCGCGGTGGTGCACGCCGCGGCCGTGCTCGACGACGGGCTCGTCGACGGCCTGACCCCGGATCGGCTCGGCACCGTGCTGGCCCCGAAGGCCGATGGCGCCCGCGTGCTGCACGAACTCGCCGGGCCGGTCCGCAAGTTCGTCGTGTTCTCCTCGGCGGCCGGCGTGTTCGGCAACCCGGGGCAAGCGGGCTACGCCGCGGCGAACGCCTACGCCGACGCCCTCATGCTCCAGCGTCGCGCCGAGGGGCTGCCGGGTGTGTCCCTCGCTTGGGGTTTCTGGGCGGAACGCAGCAAGCTGACCGGTGAACTCGACGACACCGACGTCCGTCGGATGGCCCGCGCGGGTGTCACCGCGCTGTCCACGGAGGAAGGCTTGGCGCTGTTCGACGCCGCCGTGGCCGGCGCGGACGGGCTGCTCCTCCCCGCCAAAATCGACCTGACCGCCTTCCGGGGCCGCCCGGCCACCGAGATCCCGGCCCTGCTGCGCGGCCTGGTGCGCGTCCCCGCGCGACGGTCGGGGGAGGCGTCGGGCACGGCCGAGGCGCTGAAACGCGACCTCGCCGGGAAACCGGAGGCCGAACGCGTCCGGCTGCTGCTGGAGGTGGTGCGGGTCCGGGTGGCGGCCGTGCTCGGGCACGAATCGGCCGACGCGATCGCCGAAGACCGCGGGTTCCTCGAACTGGGCTTCGACTCGCTGACCGCCGTGGAACTGCGCAACCGGCTCGCCGAGGCGACCGGGCTGCGGTTGCCGCCCACGCTCGTCTTCGACCGGCCCAACGCCGGAGCGCTCGCGGCCCACCTGGCGGCCGAACTGGCCACCGAGACCGCCGGACCGGGCCTCGACGCCGAACTCGACCGGTTCGCCGCCGCGCTGACCGCGGCCGACCCCGGAGAGGCCGAACGAGCCCGGCTCACCGCCCGGCTGCGGGCCCTTCTGGGCACGCTTCAAGGCGGGGAAGACGCGGCCGAGGAAATCGACGGAAAACTCGAATCGGCGAACGACGAGGAAATGTTCGCTTTCATCGATAATGTGCTTAAGCCTTCTTGATTCGGTAAGAATGTTTTCGGCATGTCGTTCCCGGGTGTTGCGAAAGCCACTTTCGCAACCTCCAACGTTGCGAAAGTGGCTTTCGCAACCCGCCCGAGGCGGTTGGGGCTCACCAAGCCGCGTCGGCGGGGTAGCGAAGGCCTCCTTCCCTACCTTCAGGGCAGGCAAGGAGGCCCTCGCCACCATCTGGGGCGACCGGCTCGCCTCGGGCATGTCGCGAAAGCCACTTTCGGGACGTCACATGTCTCGAAAGTGGCTTTCGCGACACCCGCCCCGGCGGTGGCTCGACCGGAGGCACGTGGGCTGAAGGCTCCCTTCACCGCGTCTGATGTGGCGAAAGGAGCCTTCGTCCCGGCCGGAGACGGGTCTCGAAAGTGGCTTTCGTGAGGCCCTGTTCGTCGCCTATTCCCTAAGGGGACGTAGGGGCGGCTAGGGGTTGTCCGCCTCTTCGCAGCTCACCTAGCTTTTCCTCGAGTGGCATTTCGTTTTTCCCGGCGCGAAGAGGTTGGCTACTGATGCTGAACGAGGAGAAGCTGCGCGACTACCTCAAGCGGGTGTCGGCCGACCTGCATCGGACCCGGGCCCGGCTACGGGAGGCCGAGGCGCGGGAGCACGAGCCGATCGCGATCATCGGGATGGCCTGCCGGTACCCGGGCGGCGTCCGCGGCCCGGAGCAGCTGTGGGACCTCGTGGCCGCGGGCACCGACGCGGTGGGCGGTTTCCCCGCCGACCGGGGCTGGGACGTCGAGGCGCTCTACGACCCCGACCCCGCGCGGCACGGCAAGACCTACACGCGCGAGGGCGGTTTCCTCTACGACGCCCACGAGTTCGACGCCGCGTTCTTCGGTATCAGCCCGCGCGAGGCGCTCACCGTCGACCCGCAGCAGCGCCTCCTGCTGGAGACCGCCTGGGAGGTCTTCGAACGCGCCGGGATCGACCCGCTTTCCGTGCGCGGCAGCCGGACCGGCGTGTTCGCCGGGGTGATGTACAACGACTACGGCTCCAGGCTCGACCCCCGCGCCGAAGAACTGCGCGAGTTCGAGGGCTACCTCGGCAACGGCAGCGCCGGGAGCGTCGCCTCCGGCCGCGTCGCCTACACCTTCGGTCTCGAAGGCCCCGCCGTCACCATCGACACCGCGTGCTCGTCTTCGCTGGTCGCGCTGCACCTCGCCGCCGAGTCGCTCCGACGCGGGGAATCCACGCTCGCGCTGGCGGGTGGGGTGACCGTGATGGCCTCGCCCGAGACCTTCGTGGAGTTCAGCCGTCAGCGCGGGATGGCGCCCGACGGCCGTTGCAAACCCTTCGCTGACGCGGCCGACGGCACCGGCTGGGCCGAGGGTGCCGGGATCCTGCTGCTCGAACGGCTTTCCGACGCCCGTCGCCACGGGCATCCGGTCCTCGCCGTGGTACGCGGCACCGCGGTCAACCAGGACGGCGCGAGCAGCGGGCTCACCGCGCCGAACGGCCCGTCGCAGCAGCGGGTGATCCGGCAGGCGCTCGACAGCGCCGGCCTCGCGCCGCACCAGGTCGACGTCGTCGAGGCGCACGGCACGGGGACGACGCTCGGCGACCCGATCGAAGCACAGGCCCTGCTCGCCGCCTACGGGCAAGAACGCGTCCGTCCACTGTGGCTCGGGTCGCTGAAGTCGAACGTCGGGCACACCCAGGCGGCCGCCGGGGTCGGCGGCGTGATCAAGATGGTCCAGGCGATCCGGCACGGGATCGCCCCGATGACTCTGCACATCGACACCCCGTCGTCCAAAGTGGACTGGGAAGCGGGCGCGGTCGAACTGCTCACCGAGGCTCGCCCGTGGCCGGAGACCGGGGAGGCGCGCCGCGCCGGGATCTCCTCGTTCGGGGTCAGCGGCACCAATGCGCACGTCATCGTCGAACAGGCGCCGGAGGCCGAACCCGCCGAGCGTCAAGGCGAATCACCGCTCGGCGACGGGGCGACGCCGTTGCTCCTGTCCGCCCGGAGCGCCGAGGCTCTGCGCGCGCAGTCCGCCCGGCTGCGTGAGCACCTTCGCCAGACGGAATCCCTGACCGACGCCGCTTTCTCGCTCGCGACGTCCCGTGCCGCGCTGGAGCATCGCGCCGTCGTGGTGGCCGATGCGGAAGCGTCGCTCGACGCCTTGGCTGCCGGGGCGCCTGCGGCAGGACTGGTCGAAGGCATCGCTCTGCCGCCGGGCAAGGTCGCGTTCGTCTTTCCCGGGCAGGGCTCGCAATGGGCCGGGATGGCGCTGGAACTCAAGGATTCCTCACCGGTGTTCCGGGCCGCGCTGCTCGACTGCGAGCGTGCTCTGTCGTCCTTTGTGGACTGGAAGCTCACCGACGTACTCGGCGACGCGACGGCGCTGGAGCGCGTCGACGTCGTGCAGCCCGCCCTCTTCGCGGTCAACGTGTCGCTGGCGGCGCTGTGGCGGGCGTGCGGGGTCGAACCCGACGCCGTGACCGGGCACAGCCAGGGCGAGATCGCCGCCGCGTACGTGTCCGGCGCCCTGTCGCTGGCCGACGCCGCCAAGGTCGTCGCCTTGCGGGCCAAAGCCATCCTCGCGCTTTCGGGCGCCGGGGGCATGGTCGCGGTCGCCCTCGGCCGCGACGACGTGCTCCCTCGGCTGACGAAGTGGGGCGACCGGGTCGCCGTGGCCGCGGTCAACGGACCCGCGTCGGTCGTGGTCTCCGGCGACCCCGAAGCGCTCGACGGGCTCGTCGCCGCCTGCGCGGCGGACGGCGTTCGTGCCCGCCGGATCCCGGTGGACTACGCCTCGCATTCACCGCAGGTGGACGTGCTGCGCGAGGAACTGCTCGGCCTGCTCGCCGACGTCGAACACCGAGCGTCCACCGTGCCGTTCTACTCGGCGGTGACCGGGGAACCCCTCGACACGGCCGGCCTGACCCCCGAGTACTGGTTCCGGAACCTGCGGGCCACCGTCCGGTTCGACCGGTCCGTCCAGCGGCTGCTCGACGACGGTCACCGGTTCTTCGTCGAGGCCAGCGCGCATCCGGTGCTGACCGGCAGCGTCACCGAAACCATCGAGGAACGAGGCGTCCAGGCGGTCGCGCTCGGTTCACTGCGCCGCGACGAGGGCGGGCTTCGCCGGTTCCTGACGTCGCTGGCCGAGGCGCACGTGCGCGGCCTTCGCCCGAATTGGGCCGCGTTGTGGCCCACTGCGACCAGGGTCGACCTGCCCACCTACGCCTTCCAGCGGGTGCCGTACTGGCTCGACGCCGCCGTTGCCCGACAGGGCGGGACGGATGCCGAACTGCGCTTCTGGGCGGCCGTCGACCAGGCCGACACCGGCGCGCTCGACGCCGCCGTGCCCGCCGGGGAGGGAGCCTGGGACGCGGTGCTTCCCGCGCTCTCGGCCTGGCGTCGCTCCGGCCTCGAAAAGTCCACAGTGGACGGCTGGCGGTACCGGATCGACTGGGGCCCCGCGACCGGGACATCCGCGGCCACCCTCGACGGGACGTGGTTGCTGGTCGTCCCGCCCGGGCCGGTGCCGCCCGTCGCGGAGGCGCTCACCCGACTCGGTGCCCGTGTCCTGCTCGCGAGCCCCGATGATGAACTGCCGCACGAGCCGGTCGACGGCGTGCTGTCCTTGCTGGCACTCGACGAACGGCCGCATCCGGACCAACCCGTGGTACCCGCTGGGCTCGCCGCGACCACGGACCTTGTCCGAAAGCTCGACGGATTCGACGCTCCACTGTGGATAGTCACCACCGGCGCGGTCGCCGTCGGCCGCTCGGAGAGCCCGAACACGCAGGCCGCGGCGTGGGGCCTCGGCCGGGCGATCGGTCTCGAACACCCCGAACGCTGGGGCGGCCTCGTCGACCTTCCTGAGGAACTCGACGAACGCGCCGCGGCCCGGCTCGCCGGGGTGCTCGCCAGTGGCCCCGAGGACCAGGTCGCCGTGCGGTCGTCCGGGGTCTACCTGCGGCGGCTCGTGCGGGCGCCGCTCGGGGACGCCGTCGCGCCGGAATGGCGGCCGCGCGGAACCGTCCTGGTCACCGGCGGCACCGGTGCGGTGGCCGCCCATGTGGCGCGGTGGCTCGCCGGGAACGGCACCGAACACCTGGTGCTCACCAGCAGGCGCGGGGCGGCGGCCGAGGGTGCGGCGGAATTGCGCGAAGAACTCGCCGGACTCGGTGCGCGGGTGACGTTCGCCGCCTGCGACGTCGGCGATCGCGAGGCACTGGCCGCGGTGCTGGCCGAGTATCCGCCGAACGCCGTCGTGCACACGGCGGGGGTCGGGACCACCGCGTCGCTCGCCGAGACCGGCCCGGCGGAACTCGCCGACGCGCTCGCCGCCAAGGCGGGCGGTGCCGCTCACCTCGACGAACTCCTCGAAGGCACCGAACTGGACGCCTTCGTGCTCTTCTCCTCCAACGCGGGTGTCTGGGGTGGCGCCGGGCAGGGTGCCTACGGCGCCGCGAACGCCGCCTTGGACGCGCTCGCCGAACGCCGTCGTGCCCGTGGCCTGCCCGCCACCTCGGTGGCTTGGGGACTGTGGGGCGGCGGCAGCGGGCTGGCCGGTCAGGACGACGTCGACCGCTTGCGCCGCCTCGGGCTGGCCGCGATGGACCCGGCGCTCGCCGTCTCCGCGCTCGTCCAAGCCGTTTCGCACGACGAGACCTTCGTCGCGGTCGCCGACGTCGACTGGGCGCGGTTCGCCCCCGGATTCGCCCTCGCCCGGCCCCGGCCGCTGCTGGACGCGTTACCCGAGGTCCGCGAGGCGCTATCCGCCGACACCACCGGACAAGGTGGCTCCGAATTCGCCGCCGGACTGCTGGCCGCCCCCGAGGCAGACCGGGCCCGCATCGTGCTCGACCTGGTCCGCGCGCAGGCGGCCGCCGTCCTCGGCCACGGTGGTGCCGCCGCCGTCGAGCCGGACCGGGCCTTCCGCGACCTCGGTTTCGATTCCCTGACCGCGGTCGAGGTCCGCGACCGGCTGGCCGCCGCCACCGGGCTGCGGCTGCCCGCGACCCTGGTCTTCGACCATCCGTCGGCCTCGGCGCTCGCCGGTCATCTCGTCGCCGAACTGACCGGCGACGTCACCGGGACCCAGGCCGCCCCCGCCGTGGTGGTGACCGACGACGAGCCGATCGCGATCGTCGCGATGAGCTGCCGGTTCCCCGGCGGGATCACGGATCCGGAGAAGTTCTGGGACTTCGTCGCGGACGGCGGGGACGCGATGGCCGCGTTCCCCGGCGACCGCGGCTGGGACCTCGACGCGCTCTACGACCCGGACCCCGCGCACCTCGGCACCACCTACGCCCGTGAAGGCGGCTTCCTCGACGACGCGGGCGGTTTCGACGCGGCGTTCTTCGGGATCTCGCCGCGTGAGGCGCTGGCGATGGATCCGCAGCAGCGGTTGCTGCTGGAGACGTCGTGGGAGGCGTTCGAACGCGCCGGGATCGACCCGGCGACCCTGCGGGGGAGCGCGACCGGCGTCTTCGTCGGCGCTTCCTTCCAGAACTACGGCTTGGACGCCACCGACGCGCCCGAAGGCACCGAGGGCTACTTCCTCACCGGAACCGCCACCGCGGTCGTCTCCGGGCGCCTCTCCTACACGTTCGGGCTGGAAGGCCCGGCGGTGACGATCGACACCGCGTGCTCATCGTCGCTGGTGGCACTGCATCTCGCGGCGCAGGCCCTGCGGCGCGGCGAATGTTCGCTGGCGCTGGCGGGCGGGGTGACCGTGATGGCCAACCCTGCCGCGTTCGTGGAGTTCAGCCGTCAGCGCGGGCTCGCGCCGGACGGGCGCTGCAAGGCGTTCGCCGACGCCGCCGACGGCACCGCGTGGTCCGAGGGCGCCGGGATCCTTCTGGTGGAACGGCTTTCCGACGCGCGCCGCCTCGGCCACCCCGTTCTGGCGCTGGTGCGCGGTTCGGCGGTGAACCAGGACGGAGCGTCCAACGGGCTGAGCGCGCCGAACGGGCCGTCTCAGCAACGGGTGATCCGCCAGGCACTGGCGAACGCCGGTTTCGCACCGTCCGATGTGGACGCCGTCGAGGCACACGGCACCGGAACCAGCCTCGGCGACCCGATCGAGGCGCAGGCCTTGCTCGCCGCGTACGGCGGGGAACGCGAGCACCCGCTGTGGCTCGGTTCGGTCAAGTCGAACCTGGGGCACACGCAGTCGGCGTCGGGTGTGGCGGGCGTGATCAAGATGGTGCAGGCGATCCGGCACGGTGTCCTGCCGCGGACGTTGCACGTCGACGCGCCGACCACGGAGGTGGACTGGACCGCGGGTGACGTCCGGTTGCTCTCCGAACCGGTGGACTGGCCGGACACCGGCCGTCCGCGCCGGGCGGGCGTCTCCTCCTTCGGGGTCAGCGGGACCAACGTGCACACGCTGATCGAAGAGGTCCCCGAGAGCGCGGCACCTCCCGCCGCCGGGGACACGTGGGTGCCGTGGGTGCTTTCGGCCAAGACCGAGGAAGCGTTGCGGGCACAGGCTTCTCGGCTGCACGCGCGCCTGGAAGAGCACCCCGGGGACGACTCCGACATCGCGTACACGCTGGCGACCGTCCGTGCGGGGCTGGAAGTCCGGGCCGCCGTGACCGGGCCGGATCGTCTGCGCGAACTCGCTCTCCTCGCCGAGGGGACGCCGAGCGCGGCTGTGCTGCGCGGCGCGCTCACCGCCGGGGCGCCGGGGTTCCTGTTCACCGGGCAGGGCAGCCAGAAACCCGGGATGGGCGCCGAACTCGCGGCCCGCTTCCCGGTGTTCGCCGCCGCGTTCGACGAAGTGTGCGCCCATCTGGATCCGCGCCTCGGGCTCTCGCTGCGCGAAGTCCTCGAAACCGAGCGAGTGCACGAAACGGCGTTCGCGCAATGCGCACTGTTCGCCGTCGAGGTCGCGCTGTTCCGGCTGCTGGAGAGCTGGGGTGTCCGGCCCGCGCTGCTGCTCGGGCATTCGGTCGGCGAGATCGCGGCCGCGCATGTCGCCGGGGTCCTGTCGCTCGCGGACGCGGCCACGATGGTCGAGGCGCGCGGCAGGCTCATGGGTGCCCTGCCGTCCCGCGGCGTGATGATCGCCTTGCAGGCCAACGAAGACGAGGTGACTCCGCTGCTCACCGAGCACGTGTCGCTCGCCGCGGTCAACGGTCCGGAAGCGGTGGTGCTGTCCGGGGCCGAGGACGCCGTCACCGCCGTGCTGGACCGGTTCGCGGACCGCAAGAGCAAGCGGCTCGTGGTCAGTCACGCGTTCCACTCGCCGCTGATGGAACCGATGCTCGCGGACTTCCGCCGGGTCGTGTCGGCGCTTTCCTTCAGCGAGCCGCGGATCCCGATCGTGTCCACGGTGACCGGCCGTCCCGATCCCGAAATCGCCTCACCCGGGTACTGGGTGCGGCACGTGCGCGAGGCGGTGCGGTTCCACGACGCGATCCGGTTCGCCGAAGCCGAGGGTGTGCGCGCCTTCGTCGAACTCGGCCCGGAGGGCGTCCTTTCCGCCATGGCGAAGGACTTCCTCGAAGACACTGTGCTGATCCCGACTCTGCGCGGGGAACATCCGGAGGTCGCCGCGCTGGCCGCGACGCTCGGCCGCCTTTACGTCCACGGCGTCGGAATCGACTGGACAGGCGTGTTCGACGGTGTCCAGGCGAACCGGGTCACGCTGCCCACGTATCCCTTCGAGCACCGGCACTTCTGGCTGGCGAGCACCGGCACGACCACGGGCGACGCGGCCGCGTTCGGACTCGGCGAGGCCGGGCACGCGCTCCTCGGTGCGGCCGTCCCGGTGCCCGGCGGGAGTGGGATCTCGTTCACCGGAAGGCTTTCCCTGCGGACTCAGCCGTGGCTCGCGGAGCACGTCGTACTCGGTACGGCTCTGCTTCCCGGCACCGCGTTCGTCGACCTCGCACTGCATGCCGGTGACCGCGCCGGCTGCGGGACCGTCGCCGAGCTGACCTTGGAGGCCCCGCTGGCGCTGCCGGAGAGCGGCGACGTCCGGCTGCACGTCACCGTCGGCGAGCCCGGCGAGGACGGCGAGCGCACGATCGAGATCCATTCCCGCGCCGGAGCCGCCGCCGACGACGAACCGTGGACGCGGCACGCCATCGGCCTCCTGTCCACCGGAACCCCGGCTGCCAGCGGGAACCTGGTCAGCTGGCCGCCGGAGGGCATCGAGATCCCGGTCGGGGATTTCTACGACCGGCTCGACGGCACCGGTTTCGAGTACGGGCCGTTGTTCCAGGGCCTGCGCGCGGCGTGGAAGGCCGGGGACGACGTCTACGCGGAGGTTTCGCTGCCCGAGGACCGCTTCCGTGACGCCGAAGGCTTCGGCGTCCACCCCGCGCTGCTGGACGCCGCGCTGCACGCGTCGAAGCTCCGGCTGGAGGGCGAGAGCGAAGGACCTTTCCTGCCGTTCACGTGGAAGGGTGTCTCGCTGGCCGCGACCGGTGCGCGGACGTTGCGGGTGCGGCTGTCCTCGCCCGCTCCGGACACGATCTCGCTGCTGCTCACCGATGGCGAAGGCGCTCCGGTGGCCACGGTCGATTCCCTGATCTTCCGCCGGATTTCGCCGGAGCAGCTGGGAAACCGGCAGGGGAGCAGCTCGCTGTTCCACGTCGAGTGGACCGAGGTGCCCGCCGAGGAAGTGTCCACAGAGGACGTCAGAGTCGGCACTGGAGAGTCCTATGTGGACGTCGCCGCCTTGCTTGCCGCCAAGACGCCGGAAGTCGCGCTGCTGGTCTGCCCGTCCGGGGAGACCGCCGAGGCGGTGCACGACGCGACCGTGTGGGCGCTGCGCCAGGTGCGGGACTGGCTCGCCGACGAGCGGCTGGACACGCACCGGCTCGTCCTGGTGACCGACGGAACCGATCTGGCCCAGGCCGCGGTACGGGGACTGTTCCGCTCTGCCTCGTCCGAGCACCCCGGCCGGTTCGGCATCGCCGAGACCACCGCGGATCCGGTCCGGGTGTCGGCCGACGATCCCGAACTGCGGCTGGAGAACGGTGCCGCGTACGCGCCGAGGCTGGTCCGCAAGACCGCCGCGGCCGCTCCGGTCGCGCTCGATCCCGGCAAGACGGTGCTGGTCACCGGCGGTACGGGAGCGCTCGGCGCGCTGGTGGCCCGGCATCTGGTGACCGCACGCGGCGTGACCCGGCTGCTGCTGGTCTCCCGTCGTGGACTGGAAGCCGAGGGAGCCAAGGATCTGGTGGCCGACCTGACGGCCGCGGGTGCCGACGTCACCGTCGAGGCCTGCGACGTCGCCGACCGCGCGGCGCTGGAGGCGGCCCTCGCCGGGCACGAGCTGACCGCTGTCGTGCACACGGCCGGCGTACTCGACGACGGTCTGGTCGATGCGCTGACCCCGGAGCGGCTGGCGAAGGTGCTGCGGCCGAAGGTCGACGCGGCGCTGAACCTGCACGAACTCGCGGGCGACGTCGACGAGTTCGTGCTGTTCTCGTCGGCGTCGGCCACGTTCGGCAATCCCGGGCAGGCGAACTACGCGGCGGCCAACGCGTTCCTCGACGCGCTCGCCCGCCACCGTCACGCCCAAGGGCTCCCGGCCACGTCGCTCGCCTGGGGACTGTGGGCGACCGACGGTGGCATGACGGGCGAACTGAGCGACACCGACCTGGCCAGGATGGGCCGCACCGGTATCGCCGCGCTGACCCCGGAAGCCGGGCTCGCCCTGTTCGACGCGGCCTCCGGCGCCGGACCGGTGGTGCTGCCGATGGCGCTGACGCCGTCCTCGCTCCGCGATGTGGATCCCGCGGTGCTGCCCCCGTTGCTGCGCGGAATGGTGCGGACGTCGTCCCGGCGCGCCGCGTCCGTCCCCACCGATCCGGCGTTGCAGGACAGGCTTTCGGGCCTGACCGGCGCCGAACGCGACGACGCGGTGCTGGAGGTGGTGCGCGAGCAGGTCGCGGCCGCGCTCGGTCACGCGGGCGCCGGGGCGATCGATCCGGCCAAGGGCTTCGTCGAACTCGGGATGGATTCGCTCAGCGCGGTCGAACTGCGCAACCAGCTGTGCGCGCTGAGCGGGCTGAAACTCTCGACGACGGTGGTGTTCGACCACCCCAACCCGGCCGCGCTGGCCGGGCACCTCGCGGCCGAACTGCCCGCCGAAGGGGTGGCCACCACCGCGTCGGTGCACGCCGGGCTCGACCGGCTCGAAGCGCTGCTGGCCACCGCCGCCCCGGCGAACGGGGACCGCGCCGGGGTCACCGCGCGCCTGCGCACGCTGCTGGCGGCGTGGACCGGCGAGCCCGCCGCCGAGGCCGACGACTCGCTGGAGTCGGCCACCGCGGACGAACTGTTCGACCTGCTCGATCACGAACTCGGCGCGTCCTGAACCGCCTGACCTGGGAGACCCTTCCGTGGCGAACGAAGACAAGTACCTCGACTACCTCAAGCGCGCGACCGCCGACCTGCGGGAGACCCGGCGACGGCTGAAGGAGGCCGAGGACCGCGGCCACGAGCCGATCGCCATCATCGGGATGGCCTGCCGGTTCCCCGGGGGCGTGCGGTCGCCGGAGGATCTGTGGGAGCTGGTCGCCGAGGGCCGCGACGGGATCTCCGGGTTCCCCGCCGACCGCGGCTGGGACCTGTCCGCGCTGTACGACCCGACGGGGGAGAAGCCCGGTACGTCGTACTGCCGCGAGGGCGGTTTCCTCGACGGCGCGGGCGAATTCGACCCTGCCTTCTTCGGGATCTCGCCGAGGGAAGCGCTCGCCATGGACCCCCAGCAGCGGCTGCTGCTGGAGATCTCCTGGGAGACCTTCGAACGCGCGGGGATCGACCCGGGCTCCCTGCGGGGCAGCCGGACCGGGGTGTTCGCCGGGGTGATGTACCACGACTACGTCTCCCGCCTCGCCGCGATCCCGGAGGAACTCGAGGGCTACCTCGGCACCGGGAACTCGGGCAGCGTCGTTTCCGGGCGCGTCGCCTACACCTTCGGGCTGGAAGGCCCGGCGGTGACGATCGACACCGCGTGCTCGTCCTCGCTCGTCGCACTGCATCTGGCCGCGCAGGCGTTGCGGCAGGGCGAATGCACGATGGCGCTCGCCGGCGGCGTCGCGGTGATGTCCACACCGGACACGTTCGTCGACTTCAGCCGTCAGCGCGGGCTCGCCGCGGACGGCCGCTGCAAGTCCTATTCGGACGGAGCGGACGGCACGTCGTGGGCCGAAGGTGTCGGGATGCTGCTGGTGGAGAAGCTCTCCGACGCGCAGCGGCTCGGCCACGAGGTGCTCGCCGTCGTCAGCGGCAGCGCGGTCAACCAGGACGGGGCGAGCAGCGGTCTCAGCGTGCCGAACGGCCCGTCACAACAGCGGGTCATCCGGCAGGCCCTGGAGAACGCCCGCCTTTCGGCCGGACAGGTCGACGTCGTGGAGGGCCACGGCACCGGGACCACCCTGGGCGACCCGATCGAGGCGCAGGCGCTGCTGGCCACCTATGGCCGCGAGAAGTCCGCGGACCGGCCGTTGTGGCTGGGCTCGCTGAAATCGAACATCGGGCACTCCCAGTCCGCCGCGGGGGTCGGCGGCGTGATCAAGATGGTGCAGGCGATCCGGCATGGTGTCCTCCCGCGCACCCTGCACGCGGACGACCCGTCGTCCAAAGTGGACTGGTCGGCCGGTGCCGTCGAACTGCTCACCGAAGCACGCGAGTGGCCGGAGACCGGGCAGCCCCGCCGCGCGGGCGTGTCCTCGTTCGGCGTCAGCGGCACCAACGCGCACACCATCATCGAGCAAGCCCCTGAGAGCGAAGAAGTCGCAGGTGTGCCGCCCACCGGCGCCGTACCCGCGGTCCTGTCCGGCAAGACCGCGGACGCGTTGCGCGATCAGGTCGTGCGGCTGCGCTCGCACGTCCTCGCCAGGCCCGAGCTGAGCGTCGCCGATGTCGCCGCGTCGCTCGCCACGACCCGCGTCCTGCACGAGCACCGGGGCGCGATCGTCGCGGCCGACCGGGACCAGCTGCTCGCGGGGCTGGACATCCTCGCCGCCGGCGCCGTGACCTCCGGGGTCGCCCACGGCGTCGCCGCCGACGGCCGGACGGCGTTCCTGTTCACCGGCCAGGGCAGCCAGCGCCGAGGGATGGGCCGGGAGCTCGCCGAGCGGTTCCCGGTGTTCGCCGAGACCTTCGACGACGTCTGCGCCCGGTTCGAGCGGCCGATCAAGGAACTGTCCACAGAGGAACTGAACCAGACGGCGAACACCCAGTGCGCGTTGTTCGCCTTCGAGGTGGCGCTGTTCCGGCTGGTGGAGAGCTGGGGCGTCACACCCGATTTCCTGGCGGGCCACTCGATCGGCGAGA
The DNA here is from genome assembly GCF_001905755.1 of Amycolatopsis sp. CB00013. Classification (NCBI taxonomy): domain Bacteria; kingdom Bacillati; phylum Actinomycetota; class Actinomycetes; order Pseudonocardiales; family Pseudonocardiaceae; genus Amycolatopsis; species Amycolatopsis sp. CB00013. The sequence continues at coordinate 416,220 of NZ_LIWC01000007.1, forward strand.
TCGCGGCCGCTCATGTCGCGGGCGTGTTCAGCCTCGATGACGCCGTGAAACTGGTGTCGGCGCGAGGCCGGTTGATGCAGGCGTTGCCCACCGGCGGTGCCATGGTGGCCTTGCAGGCGACCGAGGCCGAGGTCGTCCCGCTGCTGACGGACCGGGTGTCGCTGGCCGCGATCAACGGTCCAGAGTCGGTGGTCCTTTCCGGTGACGAAGACGCCGTGGCCGCTGTGGTGTCCCGCTTCGACGGCCGCAAACACAAACGGCTCGCCGTGAGCCACGCGTTCCACTCGCCGCTGATGGAGCCGATGCTCGGCGACTTCCGCGCGGTCGCGGAGAGCCTGTCGTATGAGGCGCCGCGGATTCCGATCGTCTCCGGCGGTCTGGCCGAAGTGTCCACTGCGGACTATTGGGTCCGGCATGTCCGTGACGCGGTGCGGTTCCACGATTCGGTGCGCTTCCTGGAAGCCGAGGGTGTCACGCGGTTCCTGGAGATCGGCCCGGACGCGGTCCTCACCGCCATGGCCCAGGAAAGCACCGAGGACGCGGTCGTCGTCGCGGCCACGCGCCGCAATCGCGCGGAGGACGTCACCCTGCTCGCCGCGGTCTCCACCCTGCACGTCCACGGGGCGGCCGTCGACTGGACGCCGCTGCTCGCCGGCGCCCGCCGCGTCGACCTGCCCACCTATGCTTTCCAGCACCGCCGTTTCTGGCTGGACGGCCCGCTGAACGCCGAGGGCGACGCGGCGAGCCTGGGCCTGGGCGCCACCGACCATCCGCTGCTCGGCGCCGTCGTCACGATGGCCGACGCGCATGGCGTCCTGCTCACCGGGCGGCTTTCCCTCGCGGCGCAGCCGTGGCTGGCCGGGCACGTGGTCGCGGGGCATGTCCTGCTGCCGGGTACCGCCTTCGTCGATCTCGTGCTGCACGCCGGGGACAAGGTCGACTGCGGGATCGTGGAGGAACTGACCCTGCGGGAACCCCTCGCCCTGCCCGAACACGACGCGCTCAGCCTTCAGCTGGTCGTCGGCGCGCCGGACGAGACCGGCAGGCGCACCGTCGGTGTCCATTCCCGCCCCGAGGCCGCCGACGCCGAATGGTCGTGCCACGCGACCGGTGTCCTCGCCCCCGGCTTCCCCGACACCGACTTCAGCCTCGCCGTTTGGCCCCCCGAAGGCGCCGAGCCGGTCGCGATCGACGGCTTGTACGGCGCGCTCGCCGAGGTCGGCCTCGACTACGGGCCCGCCTTCCAGTGCGTCCGTGCCGCCTGGACCCACGAATCGGCCGTCTACGCCGAAATCGAGCTCGCCGACGCCGAGAAGGCCGACGCGGCCCGGTTCGGGATCCATCCGGCCCTGCTCGACTCGGCCCTGCACGCCGCCGGCCTCGGCGCGCTGGACGCCACCGAGGCGCGGCTCCCGTTCTCGTGGTCCGGCGTGAGCCTGAGGGCTTTCGGGGCGACCACGATCCGCGTGCGCCTGACCCCGGCGGGGCCGGACACGATCGCGTTGGCCGTCGCGGATCCGGAGGGACGGCCGGTGTTCACCGCCGACGGCCTCCTCGTCCGCGCGGTCCCGTCCGGCGCCCTCACCTCGCGAAACCCGGTGCGCGACGCGTTGTTCCGGGTGGACTGGCAGCCGCTCACAATCCCCGCCGAGGCCGCCGCGGAGCACGTCGTCGCCTCGTTCACCGGGTACACCGGCGACCTGCTCGGCGACGCCCACGCGGCCGCGGTCCGCGCACTCGAACTGGTGCGCGCCGACGACGGCGGGCCGAAACTCGTCTTCCTGACCAGCGGTGCCGTCGGGGACGCCGTGCCGCATCCGGCGCAGGCCACCGTCTGGGGTCTCGTCCGCACCGCTCAGGCGGAGTTCCCGGACCGGTTCGTCCTCCTCGACACCGACACGGAGCCCGCGCCCGAACTCGTCGCGGCCGCCGTCGCCACCGGCGAACCCGAACTCATGCTCCGCGAGGGCGTCCTGTCCGGTGCCCGGCTCGTCCGCGCCTCGCGTGCCTCCACCGAGCCCGGTGACCTCTCCGGGACGGTGCTCGTCACCGGTGGCACCGGCGCGCTCGGCGCGGATCTCGCCCGGCACCTCGTCCGGTCGCGCGGTGTCCGGCGGCTGCTGCTCACCAGCCGTCGCGGCGCGGCGGCCCCCGGCGCGGACACCCTCACCCGCGAGCTGACCGCGCTCGGCGCCGACGTCCGGATCGAAGCCTGCGACGCCGCCGACCGCGACGCGCTCGCCGCTCTGCTGGCCGATCAGCCGATCACCCTCGCCGTGCACGCGGCGGGTGTGCTGGACGACGGACTCCTCGGTGACCTGTCCCCGGAGCGCCTCACCGCCGTGCTGAGGTCCAAAGTGGATGCCGCCGTGCATCTGCACGAACTGCTCGTTGACACCGAACTCGTCCTGTTCTCCTCGGCCGCCGGGGTGTTCGGCAACGAAGGGCAGGCGAACTACGCCGCCGCGAACGCCTTCCTCGACGCCCTCGCCCGGCATCGCCAGGCGAACGGGCAGCCCGGCACGGCGCTGGCCTGGGGGATGTGGGCCGCCGGAATGGGCGACGCGCTCACCGCCCGCCCCGGCTTCCCCGCACTGTCCACAGAGGACGGCATAGCGCTCTTCGACGCCGCGACGGCGCTCGACGACGCCGCACTCGTCCCGATCCGGCTCGACCTGCCCGCGTTGCGCGCGCGGCTCGGCGGCGACGTGCCGCCGTTGTTCCGCGGCCTGATCCGGCCTGCCCGCCGCGCCGCCGTCACCGGTTCGGCGGGTGCGCTCGCCGACCGGCTGGCCGCGCTCACCCCGGCCGAACGGAGCCGGGAACTCCTGGAGATCGTGCGGACGCACGTCGCCATCGTGCTGGGCCACCTCGGTTCGGAGGCGATCGACGCCGGGAAACCGTTCCAGGAACTCGGTTTCGACTCGCTGGCGGCGGTCGAACTGCGCAACCGGCTGACCGAGGTCACCGGCCTGCGGCTGGCCGCGACCCTCGTCTTCGACTACCCGACCCCGCTCGTGCTCGCCGAACACCTGCTGGAGGGGCTCGCCGGGGGCGGGCTCGCGGAGGCGCCGGACGTGCCGGTGCGCACCGGTCCGGTCGACGAGCCGATCGCGATCATCGGTATGGCCTGCCGCTACCCGGGCGGCGTCACCTCCCCGGAAGAACTGTGGGACCTGGTCGCATCCGGCCGAGACGGGGTCTCGGAGTTCCCGGTCAACCGGGGCTGGGAAGACGTCTACGACGCGGACCCCGGCAAGGCGGGCAAGAGCTACGCCCGCGAGGGCGGATTCCTGCACGACGCGGGCGAATTCGACGCGGCGTTCTTCGGGATCTCGCCGCGTGAGGCGCTGGCGATGGATCCGCAACAGCGGTTGCTGCTGGAGACTTCGTGGGAGGTCTTCGAACGCGCCGGGATCGATCCGCACGCGGTGCGGGGCAGCAAGACCGGCGTCTTCGCCGGCGTGATGTACCACGACTACGCGGCGCGGCTGAACTCCGTGCCGGAGGACGTCGAGGGCTACCTCGGCACGGGGAACTCGGGCAGTGTGATCTCGGGACGCCTGGCCTACACCTTCGGGCTGGAAGGCCCCGCGGTCAGCATCGACACGGCCTGCTCGTCGTCGCTGGTCGCGATGCACCTCGCCGGACAGGCGTTGCGGCAGGGCGAATGTTCGCTCGCGCTCGCGGGCGGTGTGACCGTGATGGCGACGCCCAACACCTTCGTCGAGTTCAGCCGCCAGCGTGGGATGGCCGCCGACGGCCGGTGCAAATCCTTCGCCGAGGCCGCGGACGGCACCGGCTGGGGCGAGGGCGTCGGCATGCTCCTGCTGGAGCGCCTTTCGGACGCCCGCCGCAATGGTCACCGGGTACTGGCCGTGGTTCGCGGCTCGGCGGTGAACCAGGACGGCGCGTCGAACGGGCTCACAGCGCCGAACGGGCCGTCGCAGCAGCGGGTGATCCGTCAGGCTTTGGCGCAGGCCGGTCTTCGTCCGTCCGATGTGGACGCTGTCGAAGCGCACGGAACCGGGACGACACTCGGTGACCCGATCGAGGCGCAAGCTCTGCTCGCCACATATGGGCAGGATCGGGAAGAGCCGTTGTGGCTGGGTTCGGTGAAGTCGAACCTCGGTCACACCCAGGCCGCCGCCGGTGTCGCGGGCGTGATCAAGATGGTCGAGGCGATGCGGCACGGCGTGCTGCCCAAGACGCTGCACGTCGACGGGCCGTCGTCCCATGTGGACTGGTCCGATGGCGCGGTGTCCCTGGTGACGGAATCGCGGGAGTGGCCGGACACCGGTCGTCTGCGGCGCGCCGGGGTGTCGTCGTTCGGGATCAGCGGGACCAACGCGCACACCATCATCGAGGCCGTCGAGCCGGAGGCCGCCGAGCCGCCCGGAAGCCCGGATGTTCCGCCGTGGCCGCTGTCCGGCAAGACCGAGGAAGCGTTGCGCGCGCAGGCGGCTCGCCTTCACGACCACCTGCTTGCCACTCCCGACGTGACCGCGGCGGACGTCGCGCTCGCTCTCACGGCGCGGGCGGACCTGGAGCATCGTGCCGTGCTCGTGGCCGGTGACCGTGATGGTCTCCTCGCCACGCTGGATGCGCTCGCGCACGGCGAGACCACCGAGGGGATCGTCCGGGGAATCGCCCGGCACACCGGCCGGACGGCGTTCCTGTTCACCGGTCAGGGCAGTCAGCGGCTCGGGATGGGGCGTGAGCTGGCCGAGCGTTTCCCGGTGTTCGCCGAGGCTTATGACGAGGTGTGTTCCCGGTTCGAGCAGCCGCTCAGGGACTTGTCGGCCGAGGAGCTGAATCAGACGGCGAATACGCAGTGTGCGTTGTTCGCTCTTGAGGTGGCGCTGTTCCGGTTGGTGGAGAGCTGGGGTGTTCGGCCGGACTTCTTGGCCGGGCATTCGGTCGGTGAGATCGCGGCCGCCCACGTCGCGGGTGTGCTTTCCCTCGACGATGCGGTGACGCTGGTGTCGGCGCGCGGCCGGTTGATGCAGGCGCTGCCCACGGGTGGCGCGATGGTGGCACTGCGGGCGACCGAAGCGGAGGTGACCCCGCTGCTGACGGAGCGGGTGTCGATCGCCGCCATCAACGGCCCGGAGTCGGTGGTCGTCTCGGGTGACGAAGACGCCGTCGCCGCTGTGGTCGAGGGCCGCAAACACAAGCGACTTACCGTGAGTCACGCGTTCCACTCGCCGTTGATGGAGCCGATGCTGGACGGCTTCCGCACCGTGGTGGAGGGCCTGACGTTCGCGGCGCCGCGGATCCCGATCGTGTCGGGTGGTCTAGCTGAAGTGTCCACTTCGGACTACTGGGTCCGGCATGTCCGTGACGCGGTGCGGTTCCACGATTCGGTCAAGTTCCTGGAGGCCGAGGGCGTCACGCGGTTCCTGGAGATCGGGCCGGACGGCGTGCTGACCGCGATGGCCCAGGACAGCCTCGAGGACGCGGTCGTCGTCCCCGCCCTGCGGCGCGACAAGCCCGAGGTCACGACCCTGCTGACAGCGGTCGCCGGACTGCACGTCCACGGCGCCGACGTCGACTGGAGCCCGTTGTCCGCCGGGGCCCGGCGGGTGGATCTGCCGACGTATGCCTTCCAGCGCACGGAGTTCTGGCTCGACGCGGGCGCCGCGGCCGGCGATCTGACCGCGGCGGGACTGGCCGACGCCGGGCACCCGCTGCTCGGTGGCGCGGTGACCCTGCCGGACTCCGGTGGGACCGTGTTCACCGGCAGGCTGTCGCTTTCGGCCCAGCCCTGGCTCACCGACCACGCCGTCGGGGAGACCGTGCTCCTGCCCGGCACCGCGTTCGTCGATCTGGCGCTCGCCGCCGGACGACGGCACGGCGCCGTCGTCCTCGACGAACTCACCCTGGAGAGCCCGCTGGTCCTGCCGGAGCACGGCGGTGTCGATCTGCGCGTGTGGGTCCGCGAACCGGACGACATCGGTGTGTGCGCGGTCAGCGTGCATTCCCGCGCCGACGACGAGCCCTGGATCCGCCATGCGGTCGGGACGCTGACCGAGGACACCGGTGTCACGCCCGCCGACCTCACGTCGTGGCCGCCCGCCGCCGAGGAGACCGACGTCGACGGGCTGTACGACGCGCTCGCCGACGCGGGCCTGAACTACGGCCCGGTCTTCCAAGGCGTCCGCGCCGCGTGGCTCGACGGCACCACGGTGTACGCCGAGATCGACCTCGACGAACGTCACCACGGCGACGCCGCGCGCTTCGGCCTGCACCCGGCCCTGCTGGACGCGGCCCTGCACACCGCCGGACTCGGCGCGCTGAACACCGAAGGCGGGGCCCGGCTGCCCTTCCTATGGTCGGGTGTCTCGCTCACCGGCCTCGGCGCCACGAGCCTGCGCGTCCGGCTCACCGGGATCGGCGACACGCTCTCCCTGACGATCGCGGATGGATCAGGCGGGCCGGTGGCGACCGTCGCCGGGTTGACCGTCCGCCAGGTCGACCCCGCCGCGTTCGGGGGTGGCGGCGACTCGCTGTTCCGGGTGGAGTGGGTCCCGGTCCGCCTCCGTGCCGCGGAGGCCGCACCCGTCATGGTTATCCGGTCCGAAGTGGACAGTGTGGCGAATGTGCACGACGCGACCGCGCAAACGCTTGCGGCGCTCCAATCCTGGCTCGCCGACGAAGACAACGCCGACACCATCCTGGTCGTGCAGACCAGCGGCGCCGTGTCGGTGGCGGGGGAGGACACGCGTGATCTCGCCCGCGCCGCCGTCTGGGGGCTGGTGCGGTCGGCGCAGTCCGAGCACCCGGGCCGGTTCGTGCTCATCGACACCGACGGCGAAACAGTGGACCTGGCCGGAGCCGTCGCCACTGGCGAAGCGCAACTCGCCATCCGCGACGGGAAGCTTTGGGCGCCACGTCTGGTGAAGAGCGTGCCCTCCGGCACGGCACCGCGGTTCGATCCGGAAGGGACCGTCCTGCTCACCGGGGCCACCGGCGCGCTGGGCCGATCACTGGCCCGTCACCTGGTCTCCGGACACGGCGTGCGGCACCTGCTGCTGGTCAGCCGCAGCGGTGCCGCCGCCCCCGGTGCCACGGACCTGTTGGCGGAACTGACCGGGCTCGGTGCCTCCGCGGTCCTGGAGTCCTGCGACGTCGCCGACCGGGAAGCCCTCGCGGAACTGCTGGCCGGGATCGACCCCGAGCATCCGCTCACCGCGGTGGTGCACGCGGCCGGCGTCCTCGACGACGGTCTGATCGACAGCTTGACCCCCGAACGGTTCGACGCCGTCCTGCGGCCCAAGGCCGACGCGGCGCTGAACCTGCACGAACTGGCGGGCGACGTCGACGAGTTCGTGCTGTTCTCCTCGGCGGCGGGCACGTTCGGCAACGCCGGACAGGCGAACTACGCCGCGGCGAACGCCTTCTTGGACGCCCTGGCACAGCACCGGCTGGCCAACGGGCTCCCGGCCCGGTCACTGGCCTGGGGTCTCTGGGACACCGACGACGGGATGGACGCCTCCGCCGCCGTCGCCAGGCTCACCGGGTCCGGGCTCACCACCGAGGAGGGGCTGCGCCTGTTCGACACCGCGGGTGACGGCGTCGTCCTGCCGATGAAGCTCGACCTCGCCGCGCTCCGCGCCGAACTCGGCTCCGACGTGCCGTCCCTGCTGCGCGGTCTGATCAAGGCTCCCGCGCGGCGCTCCGCCGGCGCGTCGGCGTGGAAACGTCAGCTCGCGGGACTGTCCGAAGAGGACCGTGACGCACGTCTGCTCGAACTCGTGCGGACACAGGTCGCCGCGGTGCTGGGTTACTCCGGCCCGGAGGACGTGCCGTCGGACCGAGCGTTCACCGAACTCGGCTTCGATTCGCTCACGTCGGTGGACCTGCGGAACCGGCTGAACTCCGCGACCGGTCTGCGCCTGCCCGCCACCCTCGTGTTCGACCACCCGAACTCCGACGCGGTCGTCTCCCGGCTGCGGGAGGAACTGTCCGGCACCACGGTCGCGGCCGCCGTCGTCACCACGGCACCGGTGGACGAACCGATCGCCATCGTCGGCATGGCCTGCCGGTTCCCCGGCGGTGTCCGCTCACCGGAAGACCTCTGGCGGCTGGTCAGCGAAGGCCGCGACGGCATCACCCCGTTCCCGGCGGACCGGGGCTGGGACGTCGAAGGTCTGTACGACCCCGAGGCGTCCAGGCCCGGCACCTCTTGCACCCGCTACGGCGGATTCCTGCACGACGCCGGGGACTTCGACCCAGGGTTCTTCGGGATTTCGCCGCGTGAGGCGCTGGCGATGGACCCGCAGCAGCGGTTGCTCCTGGAGACGTCCTGGGAAGCCTTCGAACGGGCCGGGATCGACCCGGCCACCTTGCGCGGTTCCGCGACCGGCGTCTTCGCCGGGGCGATGTACCACGACTACGTTTCGCGGCTCACCGAGATCCCGGCGGATCTGGAGGGGTACCTCGGCACGGGGAACTCGGGCAGCGTGATCTCGGGGCGCCTCGCCTACGCCTTCGGGCTGGAAGGCCCGGCGGTCAGCATCGACACGGCGTGTTCGTCTTCGCTGGTCGCGATGCACCTCGCGGCGCAGGCGCTGCGGCAAGGCGAATGCGGCCTGGCGCTGGCCGGTGGTGTCGCGGTGATGTCCACTCCGGACACTTTCATCGAGTTCAGCCGCCAGCGCGGGATGGCGCCCGACGGCCGGATCAAGGCGTTCTCCGAGACCGCGGACGGCACGGCGTGGGGCGAGGGCGTCGGCATGCTGCTGCTGGAGCGCCTTTCGGATGCCCGTCGCAACGGCCACCAGGTGCTGGCTGTCCTGCGTGGTACGGCGGTGAACCAGGACGGCGCGTCGAACGGGCTGACGGCGCCGAACGGTCCGTCGCAGCAACGAGTGATCCGTCAGGCTTTGGCACAGGCCGGATTGCAACCGTCCGATGTGGACGCCGTCGAGGCGCACGGCACGGGAACGACTCTTGGCGACCCGATCGAGGCACAAGCCCTGCTCGCCACATACGGGCAGGATCGGGAAGAGCCGTTGTGGCTTGGCTCGGTGAAGTCCAACCTCGGCCACACCCAGGCCGCCGCGGGGGTGGCGAGCGTGATCAAGATGGTCGAGGCGATGCGGCACGGCGTGCTGCCCAAGACCCTGCACGTCGATGAGCCTTCGTCCCATGTGGACTGGACGGAAGGCGCCGTCGCCCTGCTCACCGAATCGCGGGAGTGGCCGGACACCGGTCGTCCGCGGCGGGCCGGGGTGTCGTCGTTCGGGATCAGCGGGACCAACTCGCATGTCGTCCTGGAAGCGGACGGCGCCGGGGACGTGGCACCGGTCGACCAGCCGGATGTACTCGCCTTCCCGTTGTCCGCCAAGACTCAGGACGCTCTGCGTGGGCAGGCCGCCAGGTTGCGTGCCCGGTTGCTGACCGGATCCGCGCCCGAGTTCGCCGACGTCGCGCAAACGCTTGCCACGCGGGGACTTTTCGAGCACCGGGCGGTCGTCACCGCGGGCGACCGCGATGGACTGCTCGACGCGCTCGCCGCACTGGCCGGGGGAGAACCGGGCGACTTCGTCACCGGTCTCGCGAAACCGGGCGGGAAGCTCGCGTTCCTCTTCACCGGTCAGGGCAGCCAGCGTGCCGGGATGGCCGACGAACTGTCGGCCGCGTTCCCCGTCTTCGCTCAAGCCTTCGACGAGATCTGCGCTCGTTTCGACGCTCTGCTGGACCGTCCGCTGCGCGAGGCGCTCACCAGTGACCTGATCGACCGCACCGAGTACACCCAGTGCGCGATGTTCGCCGTCGAGGTCGCGCTGTTCCGGCTCGTCGAGAGCCGCGGCGTCCGGCCGGACTTCCTGGCCGGGCATTCGATCGGGGAACTGGCGGCGGCCCACGTCGCCGGGGTCTGGTCGCTGGAGGACGCCTGCACCGTGGTCGCCGCGCGCGGCAGGCTCATGCAGGCGCTGCCCCCGGGCGGCGCGATGATCGCCGTCCAGGCCACCGAAGAGGAGGTCCGGCCGCTGATCGACGGCGAGACCGTGTCGATCGCCGCGATCAACGGCCCGGTGTCGGTCGTCGTCTCCGGCGAAGAGGCCGCCGTGACCGCGCTGGCCGCCGGGTTCGCCGAACGCGGCCGCAAGACCAAACGGCTCACCGTCAGCCACGCGTTCCACTCGCCGCTCATGGACGGGATGCTCGGCGAATTCCGTGCCGTACTCGACGGCGTCCAAGCCGCCGAACCGCGGATCCCGCTGGTGTCCACGTTGACCGGTGAGCCGCTGACCGGCGACCAGGCACGATCGAGCGAGTACTGGGTCCGGCACGTACGGGACGCGGTCCGGTTCTGCGACGCCGTCCGGACCCTGGAAGCGCACGGCGTCCGCCGCTATCTGGAACTCGGCCCGGACGCGCCGCTGACCGCCATCGGCGAGCACTGCGTCACGAACGAATCCACAGTGGACGCTCCGCTGTTCGTGCCGTCGCTGCGCGCCGGCCGGTCCGACGTCGAGTCGTTCGTCACCGCGCTCGCGCGGTTGCACGTCGACGGCGTCCGGGTCGACTGGGCGAAGGCGCTCCCCGGCCGGAAGATCGATCTGCCCACCTACGCCTTCCAGCACGAACGGTTCTGGCTGCGGCCCGTAGCCCCCGCGGTGGGTGACGTCACCGGGCTGGGGCAGTCGCCCGCCGGGCATCCGCTGCTCGGCGCGGCGATCGAGGCGCCGGACAGCGGTGCGGTGCTGTTCACCGGCAGGCTGTCGGTGCAGGAGCAGCCGTGGCTGGCCGACCACGTCGTCGCCGGGACGACCCTCCTGCCGGGTACGGCGTTCGTCGAGCTCGCGTTGCGGGCCGGGGAGCTGACCGGCTGCGCGGCCGTCGACGAACTGACCTTGGAAGCGCCGCTGGTGCTGCCGGACCACGGTGGCACGGCGCTGCGGATCGTCGCGGCCGCGCCGGACGAGACCGGCAGGCGCGCGCTGGACGTCTACTCCCGCCCCGACGACGGCGACTGGATTCGCCACGCCACCGGAACCGTGTCGCCTCTGGCGGCGGGCGCGCCGTTCGATCTTTCGGCCTGGGCGGCCGCCGATGCCGAGACCGTCGAAACCGACGGCCTCTACGACGGATTGGCCGCCGCCGGGCTCGAGTACGGCCCGGTCTTCCAGGGACTTCGCTCCGCCCGGCGGCGAGGGGACGACATCTGGGCCCAGGTCGACCTCCCCGAGGACACCCCGACCGAAGGTTTCGGCCTGCACCCGGCGTTGCTCGACGCCGCCTTGCACGCTCTGGGCTTCGCCAAAGGGGGTGAGCAGGAGGCCGACGTGGCTGCCGGGCGCGTGCGCCTGCCGTTCGCCTGGTCCGGCGTCCGGCTCCACGCCTCCGGTGCGCGTGCCCTGCGGGTCCGGCTGTCACCGGCGGGGGAGAACGCGGTCTCCCTGGCCGCGGCGGACGAGACCGGCAGGCTGGTGGCCACAGTGGACGCTTTGACGCTGCGTCCGGTCTCGCTGGAGCAGCTCGGCGGGCGACAGGGCAGCCACGAGTCGCTGTTCGGCCTGGAGTGGGCGCCGGTTCCGCTCGATCCCACCGCCGCCGTGGCCGCGAGCTGGGCCGTCGTCGGTGTCGACGACTACAAACTCGACGCCGCGCTCACCGCCGCCGGCTATCGCGGCCAGGCTTACGCCGATCTCGCCGCGCTGGCCGAGGTGATCGACCGGGTGCCCGAGCTGGTCTTCGTTTCGTGCGCGCCGGACCACCGTCAAGGGCTGGCAGCCGCCGCGCACACCGCCGCCCACCGCGCGCTGGAGCTGGTCCGTACGTGGCTGGCCGAGGACCGGTTCGCCGGTTCCCGGCTGGTGCTGGTCACCGGTGGCGCCGTCGACGAACCGGCGCAGGCGGTGATCTGGGGCCTGGTCCGCTCGGCGCAGTCCGAGCACCCCGGCCGGTTCGTGCTGGTCGACCTCGACGAACAGGACGCGTCGTATCGCGTGCTGTTGCCCGCCCTCGCTTCCGGCGAACCTCAGCTGGAGTTGCGCGAGGGAACGGTGAAGGCGCCACGGCTGGTCAAACCGGCCGTGACGCCGGTCGAAGGCAAGGCGCGGGCCGACGGGGCCGTGCTGATCACCGGCGGCACCGGCGCGCTCGGCGCGGCACTGGCCCGGCATCTGGTCACCGCGCACGGGAAGACCCGGCTGGTGCTCGCCGGTCGCCGCGGCCCGGACGCGCCGGGCGCGGGCGAACTGGCCGACGAACTGCGAGGGTTGGGCGCCGAGGTCGCTGTGGTCGCTTGCGACGCGGCAGATCGTGAAGCGCTGCAACGTCTTCTGGCCGAGCATCCGGTGACCGGGGTCGTCCACGCCGCCGGTGTCCTCGACGACGTCATCCTCGACGGTCTCACTCCGGAACGGTTCGACGCCGTCCTGCGGCCGAAGGTCGACGCCGCGGTGAACCTGCACGAACTGGTGGGCGACGTCGACGAGTTCGTGCTGTTCTCCTCCGCGGCGGGCACTTTCGGCAATCCAGGGCAGGCGAACTACGCGGCGGCCAACGCTTTCCTCGACGCGCTCGCCCGGCATCGCCGTGCGCACGGGCTGCCGGCGACCTCGCTCGCCTGGGGGCTCTGGGCCGGTGACGGGATGGCGGGCGGTATGTCCGGCCGCGACCTGGAACGGATGACGGCCTCCGGCGCGGGCGCATTGTCCACAGAGGAGGGACTGGCGCTGTTCGACATCGCGGTGACGGCGGCCGAACCGGTGCTGTTGCCGATGCGGCTGGACCTCGCCGCGGTGCGGGCGGGCCTCGGCACCGACGTCCCGCCCCTGCTGCGCGGCCTGATCCGCGGTACCGGCAAACGCGCCGAGACCGCCGGTTCGCCGACCGGGGACGCGCTCAAGGCGGAACTGGCCGGGATGACCGGGGAGGAACGCGCCGCGGCGCTGCTGAACCTCGTCGCCACACACGTCGCCGGTGTCCTCGGGCACGCCGGTCCCGAGCAGGTCGACCCGGACAAGGCGTTCACCGAACTCGGGTTCGACTCGCTCGCCGCGGTCGAACTGCGCAACCGGGTCAACGAGGCCACCGGTCTCCGGCTGCCGGCCACGCTGGTCTTCGACCATCCGACCACCGCCGCGGTGGCGGAACTGGTCGGCGCGGAGATCGTCGTGGACGACGCGCCACCGCCGCTGGGGGTGCTGGCGGAACTCGACCGGCTGGAGGCCGCGTTCGCCGGGGGAAGCCCGGACGACGCGATCCGCGGCAAGGTCAAGGACCGGCTGCGCGCCCTGCTCGCGGCCTGCGATCCGGGCGAGGGCACCGAATCCGTGGCGGATCGGCTCGAAGACGCCTCGGACGACGAAATGTTCGAATTCATCGGCAAGGAACTCGGGATCTCCTGACTTGGGGGCGGAAATGAAAGACACCGAGGACAAACTCCGGTACTTCCTCAAGCAGGTCACCGCGGATCTTCACGAAACCCGGAAACGCTTGAAGGAGACCGAAACCGCGGGCACCGAACCGATCGCCATCGTCGGGATGGCCTGCCGTTATCCCGGCGGGGTCGCCTCGCCCGAGGATCTGTGGCGGATGGTCGAAACCGGCGGCGAAGGGATCAGCGGATTCCCGGTCGACCGCGGCTGGGACCTCGAAGCGTTGTACGACCCGGACCCGGACAAGCAGGGGACGAGTTACGTTTCGCAGGGCGGTTTCCTCCACGACGTCGCCGAGTTCGACCCGGCGTTCTTCGGTATCTCGCCGCGTGAGGCACTGGCGATGGACCCGCAGCAGCGGCTCCTGCTGGAGACGTCGTGGGAGGCCATCGAGCGGGCGGGAATCGATCCGGGTTCGCTGAAGGGCAGCCGGACCGGGGTGTTCGCCGGGCTGATGTACCACGACTACGTCTCCGGGCTGACCGAGATCCCCGACGAGGTCGGCGGCTACCTCGGCACCGGGAACTCGGGCAGCATCGCCTCAGGGCGGGTGTCGTACACCTTCGGGTTCGAGGGGCCGGCGCTCACCGTGGACACCGCGTGCTCGTCGTCGCTGGTGACCCTGCACCTCGCCGCACAGGCGTTGCGGCGGGGCGAGTGCGACCTCGCGCTGTCCGGCGGCGTGACGGTGATGTTCACCCCCGGGACGTTCGTGGAGTTCAGCCGTCAGCGCGGAATGGCGCCGGACGGCCGCTGCAAACCGTTCGCCGAAGAGGCGGACGGCACCGGCTGGTCCGAGGGTGTCGGGATGCTGCTGGTGGAACGGCTTTCCGACGCGCGGCGCAACGGCCATCCGGTACTGGCGGTCCTGCGCGGGTCGGCGGTGAACCAGGACGGCGCGTCGAACGGCCTGACCGCCCCGAACGGCCCGTCCCAGCAGCGGGTGATCCGCGAGGCGCTCGCCGACGCCCGGCTGACGACGGCGGACGTCGATGTCGTCGAGGCGCACGGGACCGGCACCACGCTGGGCGACCCGATCGAGGCGCAGGCGCTGCTCGCGACCTACGGCAAGGGCAGGCCGTCGGAACGGCCGCTGTGGCTCGGGTCGATCAAGTCGAACCTCGGGCACACGCAGGCCGCCGCCGGGGTCGCCGGGATCATCAAGATGGTGCAGGCACTGCGAAGCGGGACCCTGCCGCGAAGCCTGCACGCGGAGACCCCGTCGTCGCATGTGGACTGGAGCGCGGGCGCGGTCTCGTTGCTGGACGAAGCGCGGCCGTGGCCGGAACTCGACCGTCCTCGGCGAGCCGCGGTGTCGTCGTTCGGCATCAGCGGCACCAACGCGCACGTCGTCCTCGAAGCCGCCCCGGCCGCTGAGAAAAGTGAGGCTCGGCAGCCGGTGGTGACCGGTGCGACGCCGTGGCTTCTGTCGGCGCGGACGCCGGAAGCCTTGCGGGCGCGAGCCGCTCGGCTTCGGTCCTTTGTGGATCTTCCGGGCGCCGCCGCCACCCTGGCCGCGCGGCCGCTGTTCGGGCATCGGGCGGCCATCGTCGGTGATCCGCGTGCCGCGCTCGACGCGCTCGACGCGCTCGCCGCCGGAGAGCCGTCGAGCCTGCTGATCGAGGGCATCGCGCAGTCGGGTAAGGCTGTTTTCGTGTTCCCGGGTCAGGGTTCGCAGTGGGTGGGGATGGCGGAGGAGTTGTTGTTGGCTGCTCCGGTGTTCGCGGAGTCGATGGCTGAGTGTGAGGTGGCGCTTTCGTCCTTTGTGGATTGGAAGTTGTCTGATGTGTTGTCGGATGCGGCTGCGTTGGAGCGGGTTGATGTGGTGCAGCCTGTGTTGTTCGCGGTGATGGTGTCGTTGGCGCGGTTGTGGCGGGCGTGTGGTGTTGAGCCTGCTGCGGTGGTGGGTCATTCGCAGGGTGAGATCGCGGCGGCGTGTGTGGCGGGTGCGTTGTCGTTGGATGACGCTGCGCGCGTGGTGTGTTTGCGGAGTAAGGCGATTCTGGCGTTGTCGGGACTCGGTGGCATGGTGTCGGTGGCCGCTTCGGAGGATCGTGTTCGGGAGTTGCTGCCTGAGGGTGTGTCGGTGGCTGCGGTGAACGGTCCGTCTGCGGTCGTGGTGTCCGGTGATGTCGCCGGGCTGGAGGCGCTGGTCAAGCGGTGTGAGCTCCTGGACGTGCGGGCGAAGCGGATCCCGGTGGATTACGCGTCGCATTCGGCGCATGTTGATGCGATCGAACGGGATGTGGTGTCGGCGTTGGCGGGTATCTCGCCGCAGGCGCCGGTGATTCCGTTCTATTCGACGGTGACCGATGAGCTTCTGGAATTGGATGCTGGGTATTGGTTCCGGAATCTGCGGGGGACGGTGCAGTTCGCGGCGACGGTGGATCGGTTGCTGGAGGATGGGTTCCGGTTCTTCGTGGAAACGAGTCCGCATCCGGTGTTGGTTCCCGGGATCAGTGAAGATGCGGTGGCGTTGGGGAGTTTGCGTCGGGGCGAGGGTGGTGCGGAGCGGTTCGTCGCGTCGCTCGCCGAAGCCCATGTGCACGGCCTGAGCCCGGCGTGGTCTTCGATCCTGCCGACGGCGGACTGGGTCGACCTGCCGACGTATCCATTCCAGCGCAAGCGGTTCTGGCTGGAAGCCGGGACCGTCGCCGGGGACGCGTCGGCGTTCGGGCAGACAGTCGTGGACCATCCGCTGCTCGGCGCCGTCGTCGCGGTCCCCGGGACCGGCGGGCTGCTGTACACCGGCCGGATCTCACTGGAAACGCATCCCTGGCTCGCCGATCACGCCGTGTCCGGGACCGTCCTCGTGCCCGGCACCGCGTTCGTGGAGCTCACGCTGGCCGCCGGCATCCAGGTGGACTGCACGAAGCTCGACGAATTGACCCTCGAAGCCCCGCTCGTACTCGAAGAAGGCACCGACGTCCGGCTCTCGGTCGAACTCGGCGACGCGGACGTCGACGGCCGTCGCGAGGTCGGCGTGTACTCCCGCCGCAGCGACGAACCCTGGACCCGGCACGCCAACGGTGTCCTGCTGCCCGAGACGGACGGGGTGCCCACCCCGCTCGCGGAATGGCCGCCCGCCGGGGCGGAACGCGTCGGCGTCGAGGCGCTGTACGACGAACTCGCGGACGCGGGCCTCGAATACGGTCCCGCGTTCCAAGGACTTCGCGCCGCTTGGCGGCGCGAGAACGAGGTCTTCGCCGAAATCGACCTGCCCGAAGCCCAGACCGGCGACGCTCCGGCCTTCGGCCTGCATCCCGCGTTGCTGGACGGCGCACTCCACGGGATCGCGCTGGGGGTGCTTCCCGACGACGCCGAGGGGCTTCGGCTCCCGTTCGCGTTCTCCGGGGTCCGGCTGTGGTCGCGGGGCGCGACGGCACTACGGGTGCGGCTGCGGCCTGCTGCGGACGGGGTCGCGCTGACCGTCGCCGACGCTGAAGGCCTGCCGGTCGCCGACGTGGACGGTCTGCTGCTGCGGCCGGTGTCGGTGTCCGGCCTCGGTGGATATCGAGAGTCCTTGTTCGGCCTGGATTGGGTGCCTGCGGGCGCGAGCGAGCCGCACGAGGCGACGGTGTGGCACTGCGGATCCGGGGATCTCCGCACCGTGCTGGGTGCGGCACTCGAACGCGTCCGGACGTGGCTCGACGAACCGGGGGACGGCCCGCTCGTGGTGGCCACGCGAGGCGGGATCGCGACCGAACGCCCGGATCCGGTGGCGGCCGCGGTGTGGGGGCTCGTGCGCTCGGCGCAGTCGGAGCACCCCGGGCGGTTCGTGCTCGTGGACGGCGACGTCCCGGCCGCGCTGCCCGCCGGGGAATCTCAGGTCGTGGTTCGCGACGGGGTCAGCTTCGTCCCAAGGCTTGTCCGGGTTCCGGAACCCGGACCGGCGCGGGCGTGGAGCGACGGCGACGTCGTGCTGATCACCGGCGGCACCGGCCTCCTCGGCGCGGCCGTCGCGAAACATCTGGTGGTGACGCACGGCGTCCGTTCGCTGGTGCTGCTGAGCCGTTCCGGCGCGTCCGCGCCCGGTGCGGCGGCGCTGGCGGACGAACTCACCGGGCTGGGTGCCGAGGTCCGGATCCTGGCGTGCGACGCGGCCGACCGGGAGGCGTTGCGCCAGGTGCTGGCCGCGCATCCGGTGACCGGTGTCGTGCACGCCGCCGGTGTCCTCGACGACGGGCTGATCACCGCGCAGACCCCCGAACGGCTCGACCGGGTGCTCGCGCCGAAGGTGGACGCCGCGGTGAACCTGCACGAACTCCTGCCCGACGCCGCACCGTTCGTGATGTTCTCCTCGGCGGCCGGTGTCTTCGGAAATCCGGGGCAGTCCGGTTACGCCGCGGCCAACGCGTTCGTGGACGCGCTGGTGGAACGCCGCCGGGCAGAAGGCGCCGCAGCGACGTCACTGGCGTGGGGTCTGTGGGCGACCACCAGTGCCATGACCGATTCCGCCGACGTCGAGCGGATGGCGAGGGCCGGGCTCGCCGGACTGTCCACAGAGGAGGGTCTGGAGCTGTTCGACGCCGCGCTCGCCACGGGGCGGACGCTGACCGTGCCGATGCGGCTCGACCTCACCGCTCTCCGCGCCGAGGAGATCCCGCCGTTGCTGAGCGGACTCGTCCGCGCTCGTGCCCGGCGCGCGCCCGACGGCGGCGGCGCGTTCCGCGCGCGGCTCGCCGGACTCGACGCGGACGGCCGCGACGCGGCGATCCTGGAACTGGTGCGCGGCCAGGTCGCGGCCGTCCTCGGGCACGACGGGGCCGGCGCCATCGACGCCGACGTCGCCTTCCTCGAACTCGGCTTCGACTCGCTCACCGCCGTCGACCTGCGCAACCGGCTGGCGGCCTCGACCGGCCTGCGGCTCCCGCCGTCGCTGGTCTTCGACCACCCGACGCCGCTCGCCGTGGCGGAACGGATCTCCGGTGACTTCTCGGCCTCCGACCGGCAGCCCGAGACACCGCCCGCGGCCGCGAGCTTCTTCGGCGCGATGTTCGCCCGCGCTGTCGAACTCGGCGAGGTCGCGCAGTTCGTCGCGCTGGCCGCGCAGGCGTCGCGCTACCGGCCGTCGTTCACCGTCGAAACCGCGCGGGAACAGAACCTG
Organism: Amycolatopsis sp. CB00013; assembly: GCF_001905755.1. Taxonomy (NCBI): domain Bacteria; kingdom Bacillati; phylum Actinomycetota; class Actinomycetes; order Pseudonocardiales; family Pseudonocardiaceae; genus Amycolatopsis; species Amycolatopsis sp. CB00013. The sequence goes on from NZ_LIWC01000007.1 coordinate 434,724, forward strand.
CAACCGGTCCGGCTCGCGAAAGGCCCGTCCGGCCCCGAACTCGTCTGCGTCCCCTCCCTCCTGGTCGGCTCGGGCGCGCACGAATACGCGCGGTTCGCGGCGTCGTTCCGAGACGTGCAGGACGTTTCCGTCGTTCCGGTGCCCGGTTTCGGGCACGGGCAGCCGCTGCCGGACTCGGTCGAGGCGGTCCTCCACGCACAGGCGGACGCCATCCTCCGCGAAGGCGGCGACCCGGTGGTCCTGGTGGCCCACTCGTCGGGCGGCCCGCTCGCCCACGCGCTGGCGAGGCACCTGGAGGAAGCGGGCGCCGCGCCCCGCGCGCTCGTGCTGATCGACGTCTACCCGCAGGACGAACACGCGCTGGACGGCATCCGCGACCGGCTCGCCGACGGCCTCGGGGACGACACGCGGCTCACCGCGATGGGTGCTTACCTGCGCCTGTTCGCCGACCACGTTCCCGCGGCGACCGGTGTGCCGACCTTGCTGGTGCGGGCGTCGGAGCCGCTGGAAGCGTGGCGCGACCGGGCCGGATGGCAGTCCGGCTGGGCCTTGCCGCATGACACGGTGGACGTCGAGGGGGATCACTTCACGATGCTGGAGCGGCATGCGGGGACGACCGCCGAGGCCGTCCGGGAGTGGCTGGGGCGGCTGCCTTAAGCGGTCTCGCCGTGGTCCGTGAAGGCCTCCTTGAGGGACTCTGGGTCCCTCAAGGAGGCCTTCACGGACCGGCGGGTCGCCACATACGCACCAGTGGTCACAGCGACTGCGCGTGAAGGCCCCCTTCCCTCGGCTCAGCCGAGGAAAGGGGGCCTTCACGCGCAGGGGAGCAGAAACCTTAAGCGCGGCTCCGCGGCTTCAAAGCCATCGCCGGCGTCACCGTCCGCACCTCGAAGTTCGCCACCGTGCTGTCCACCCGGTGGAAGAGATTGTCCGGACCGGAGAAGCACAACGACGTCACGCCCTGCTCCCGAAGGGTCGCGACCATCGACGGCCAGTCGATCGGCCGGTCGAAGGTGTCGAGCAGCATCCGGCGCATCCCCGCCGCCGAGTCCAGGAGCGCACCGTCCTGGTCCGCGACGACCGGCAGTTCGGGGTCGCGGAGAGTGAAGCCGGACAGCACTTCCTCCTCGGCCCGACGGCGCAAACCGCCGAAGTAGGTGGAGTGCACGGGCGGGCGCATGGTGTGCATCGAGTAGCCGCCGATCGCCCGGACGCGCGCCTTCACCCGTTCCAAGTCCTTCTCCCGCACCGAAAGCAGGTAGAAGCCCTTGTCGATGACGCCCGAAACGTCGTGGAACTCGTCCTTCAGTTCGGCCAGGACCTCGGCGAAACCTTCTTCCGGAGTCCGGACGAAACAGTGGGTCACGACGTCCGAGTAGTCGCTTTCGAAGTAGGACACCTCGCACCGCGAAAGCTCCGCGGTGAGCCGGACGGTCTCCTCGAACGACAGCACACCCGTGTACGAGGTCAGTGCCTTCTGGCCGAAACTGGGACCGGCGCAGATCTCGGGTTTCACGCCGAGGGCGTCTTCGGCCCACTCCGCGAGGGAAAGACACGTCAGCATGAAGACGACCTGCGCGGCCTCGTCGTACACATCGCCGTCTTCGCGGGCCGGGCCGAGCAGGCGACGGCCGAGGACGTCCTCGGCCGTGGCGAGCCGTTCCCGCGCCTTCCGGTTGATCATCAGGAACCGGCTCACGTCCCCGGTTTTCGTCGGGGCCATTCCCGGGAAGATCAGGGCGGTGCGTTCGTCGGTCACGTCGCTCAGCCGGCCTTCGGTGAACTGGCCGATTCGGCGAGCGCCAGCTCCGTCATCCGCTTCTTGTCGGGTTTTCCGTTGCGGTTCAGCGGAAACCGGTCGACGACCCGGATGCGGTCCGGTCGCTCGAACTCCGGCAGCACCTCGGCGATACGCGTACGCCAGTGCCTGCCGTCGTGGCCGAGCGGGTCCTCGACGAAGAACGCCAGCTGACAGCCGCGCCGTTCGTCCGGCAGCGCGATGATCTTGACCGGGCACAGCGCTTCGGTGACCTTGTGCTCGATGATCTCCGGATAGAGTGTGTGTCCCTTGCGGTGCACGGCGAACTTGCGGCCCACCACGAACAGATTGTCGTTCTCGTCCAGGTAACCGAAGTCGCTGGTGTGCCGCCAACCCTGCTCCGCCGGCTCCAGCGAGCCGTCCGCGGCGAGGTAGCCCGCCATCATGTCGGGGCAGTGCATCACGATCTCGCCGGTCTGCCCGGCGGGCAGCGAGTTGCCTTCGTCGTCGAGGATCCGCAATTCGTGCCCGGGGAGCGCGCGGCCGCAGCCGACCGGGTTCTCCGGCGTCGCGAACGCGAGGTTGCCCAGTTCCGTGCTGCCGTAGCTGTCCAGCAACGGCAGGCCGAACCAGGCGACGTAGTCTTCGCTGAGCGTCGAGCCCAGGGGAGCGGCACCGCTGCAGAACATCCGCACACCCGCGAGATCGAGGCCGTAGCGGGGATTGCGCTTCACGATGTTGAGGATGCTCTGGTACGTCGACGGCGTGCCGTCGGTCACGGTCACCCCGCACTGGCCCGCCATCCGCAGCGCGCGGTCGATCCGCCGGTACGGCGCCACCACGAGCGAGCAGCGCACCAGCCACGCGATCAGCACCATCGACAGGCCGTACTGGTGGGAAAAGGGCAGCATCGGCATCAGCACGTCACCCGAGTGGTGGCCGACCTGGTCGGCGTTGCGCTGGAGGTTCTTCAGGAACCGTCCGCCGTTCTTGACCACGCCCTTGGGCACTCCGGTCGATCCGGAGGAGTACATGATCAGCCCGTCCGGCAGCTCGCACCACGGCTCCACCCGCAGCTCCGGATCGCGGGTCGCCTGGGACGCCCCGGCGACGAGTAATTCGTAGAGCAGGGTGTGCGGGCCGTCGGTGACCAACGGCGCGTCCTCGTCGACCAGGCTGATCTTGACCCCGGCCTGGTTGCAGACCCGCTGGGTTTCGGCGGCGTTCTCCTGCTGGTCGACGAGCACGATGCTCGCGCCGACATGCATCAGGGCCAGGAGGGTCGTCACGTAGGCGGCCGAGTTCCCGGCCTTCAGCATCACCCTGGTCGCGGGTGTCACGCCACGCTCCCGGAGGGACTCCGCCACCCCCAGCGCGCTGTGTTCGAGTTCGTCGAACGTCTGCAAGGAATCGAGGGCGAAGAGTCTCGCGGACATGGGATTCCCCTTTCTCTCACTCGGCGATCTTGGTGCGGCCAGACCACCGGAAGACGGCGACGACCTCTTGACCGTCCTTTTGGAATTCCCCGGCGTGGGAAAAGTGCTCGTAGCCACCGTCGACGCAGATCTTCAAGTCCTGGTCCAGGTCCTCGACCTTCTGGTAGGACTCCAGATCCGCCGACCGCGCGCGGGATCCGGTGGGATCGATTCTGATGTGCACCACGGAAGGGCTCCTTTCACTGGGTGACGCGGAGGTCGGAAGGCCGCAAGGCGTCCGAGATGGCCCCGATCACGGCCGGGGCGTGGGTGTTCAGATAGAAATGCCCGCCGGGATACGTGGTCAGGGTGAACCGCCCGGACGTGTGCGTTGCCCAGTCGCGGACTTCGTCGACGGTCGCCTTCGGGTCGTTTTCGCCGACGTGGGCGTGAATCGGGGTCCGCAGTAGGGGCCCCGGCGTGTATCGGTAGGTCTCCGCGGCGGTGTAGTCCGTACGGATCGAGGGCAGCACCATTTCGAGGATCGCTTCGTCCTCGAAGATCTGGGCGTCGGTACCGCCGAGTTCCTTCACGGCCGCGATGAGTCCCGCGTCGTCGCGCCGGTGAACCGTCTCGTCGCGAGCGCGGCTGGGCGCCACACGGCCGGAGACGAACAACGCGTGGGGCCGCACGTCACCGGCTTCGAGCAGGCGGGCGACCTCGAAGCCGAGTGACGCGCCCATGCTGTGACCGAAAAGGACGGTCGGCCGGTCCAGCCACGGCAGGAGCGCCTCGGTGACACCGTCGGCCAGTTCGGCGATGGTGGCGAGCCCCGGTTCGCGACGCCGGTCCTGGCGTCCGGGGTACTGGATCGCGAGTACGTCGGCGGCGGGGCTCAATGCCCTGGAGACCGGGAAGAAATAGCTCGCGGAACCTCCCGCGTGCGGGAAACAGACCAGACGGAAGGGCGCGTCGTCCGCGGGATGGAACCTGCGTACCCAGAGTCCTTCGTCGTTGCCTGCCACCCGGCCACCTCCTGCGTCGGCGACGGGCGGATCGCCCGTCCCACCGAGCGTGCGGGCGGCCGGACCGGCCGGACAACCCCTACCGACCCGGCGTGGCCCCTATCGCGCCTCCTGAACGAACAGGCCGATCAACGGGCGATGGAGACGGCGAAGGGGGTGAAACCGTTGCGGCGCAGGACATGGGGGACGACGAGGACCATGGCTTCGGTCGCGCGGGCGGTGGTGATGTCGCCGAGGTCTTCGATCCAGCCTGGATCCCAGCCCAGGTCGCCGAGGAGTCCGGCGACGGTTTTCTTGGCCTGTTCGTCGTTTCCGGACAGATAGGCGGTGGGCGGGGTCCTCAGCGCGCCGGGGTCGGTCATGACCGTGAACAGCATGGTGTTGAGGGTCTTGACGACCTGGGTGCCGGGCAGGGCGTCCTGGAGCTGCTCGGCGAGACTGCCGCCGGGGTAGCACAGATCGCCGGGCAGGCCGTCGGCCGCGTCGTGGGTGGCGTTGGAGACGTCGACGAGGATCTTGCCCGCGAGTTCGGCTCGCAGCGCGGTGAGCCGCTCCAGTGTGGTGTCGCCGGGGGTCGCGTTGATGACGATGTCCGCGCCACCGGCGACGGTGGCGTGATCGCCGTTCCCGCGGCGGCCGAGAGTGACCTGGTGGCCCGACGCGGCCAGCGCGCGGGCGAGGTTGGTGCCGACACGGCCGGCGCCCAGGATGCCGATGGTGGTCATGGCGTGGTGCTCCCTTGTGGACCGGTCAGAGCGGGGAAAGGACGTCGAGCGCGGCGGCGTGGACGCGGGGAGCGGCGGCGAGGAAGTCACGGCCGGCCGCGTTCCACGGCTTGCCGTCCAGGTCGGTGACGGTGCCGCCGGCCTCGGCGACCAGGAGGGCGCCGGCGACGAGACCGGAACGGACGTCGGAGAACTGCCAGAAGGCGTCCATGCGCCCGGCGGCGACGTGGATGAGTTGCAGGGTGGCCGGAACGGACACGCGTACGACGAGGCCGGCGGTGAGCATGGCGGTGACCGATTCGCCGATCCGGCGGAAGGTGTCGGCGCTCTCGCCGGGCCGGGCCTGCCCGGTGCCGATCAGCGCGGCATCCAGGTCGGCCTTGGCGGAGACGGTCAGGGGGCGGCCGTCGAGATGGGCGCCGCCACCGGCGGTGGCCGTGTACGTGTCGCCGCTCAGCGGAAGATGCACGACGGTGAGGATGGGCTGGTTGTCACGCACCAGGGTGGCGGTGACGGCCCAGTCCGGCATGCCGTGGACGTGATTGATGTTGCCCTCGGCCGGATCGACGACCCACCACTCACCGGGCGGGAGCGCCCCGCCCGCGAGTTCGTCCTCCACCCACTGGGAACCCGGCCTCGCCGCCAGCAGCGGCTCACGCATGACGGCGAGGACCGCTTCGTCATTCGAGTAGATCTCGCCGACGACCTCCGCCAGGGTCACGCCCCGGGCGTGGGTCGTGTAGCGCTCCCGCAAGGTCTTCCCCGCGTCCTTCACGATGGCGGTCACCGCGGGCAGCAAGGTCGTGCGGAGGTCGGTAGGCATGGCTGTACTCATGGCGTACTCCTTGGGATTCGGGCTTTTTTCCAGCCCCGTGATTCCCAAGGTAGAGAGCGCGGCCATTAACGACAAGTGCATGTTCCGCACTTATATAGTTACCGCCATGCAACTGGATCTGAACCTGCTCACCGCGCTCGACGCCCTGCTGGAAGAGGGGAGCGTGGCCGGGGCCGCGGCTCGGCTTCACGTCACCGCACCGGCGATGAGCCGCTCGCTGGGCCGCATCCGCAAAGCGACCGGTGACGAGATCCTGGTCCGCACCGGACGCCACATGACCCCCACCACCCGCGCGGTGGCCATGCGGACCGAGGTCCACGCCCTGGTGCGGCAGGCGCATCAGTTGCTGTCGGCTCAGGCGGAACTCGACCTGGCGACGCTGGAGCGGGTGTTCACCGTCCGCTGGCACGACGCCCTCACCGCCGCCTGCGGAACCGCGCTGATCGCCGCGGTGCACCGCCAGGCCCCCGGTGTCCGGCTGCGTCTCACCGCCGAACCCGGCGACGACTCCCCGGAGTTGCGTCGCGGCGAGGTCGACCTCGCCTCCGGCACCGGCCCGCCGTCCCTGCCCGACATCCGCCACCACCTCATCGGCCACGACCGGCTCGCCGTCGCCGTCCGGCCGGGTCACCCGCTCGCCGGACGATCCGTGACCGCCGAGGCCTACGCGGCGGCCGAACACCTCACCGTCTCCCGGCGCGGTCGCCTGCGCGACCGGATCGACGACACCCTCGCCACCCTCGGCCACGAGCGCCGTGTGATCGCCTCCGCCCCCACCACGGCCACCGCGCTGCAGCTCGCCCGCGACACCGACCTCGTGGTCACCCTGCCCGACGCGGTCACCCGGGCCGCCCGCGAGCAACTCGGCTTGATCACCCTGCCGCTACCGCTGCAAATGCCCGACGTGCCTCTGCACCTGCTCTGGCATCAGCGGCACCACAACGATCCCGCCCACGTCTGGCTGCGCGAAACAGCCACCGGAACCCTTCAAGACCTGCTCGCTCCGGGCTGATTCCGTCAGCGGCGCACCCGGTAGCGCAGGTGAAGTACTCGGTTGCCCTGAAGCACCACCTCGGGATCCTCCAGCAGGTGTTGCGCGTGGACCGACCCGAAGAAGCGCCTCCCGGACCCGAACACGACGGGTACGACGTCCATGCGCACCTCGTCGACCAGACCCGCGGCGAGTGCCTGGCCGCCGACGTCGCCTGCCGCGATCTCGACGACGCGGTCACCCGCGAGTTCCTGCGCCTTGGCAACGGCTGCCTCGATGCCGTCGACGAAATGGAACGGCGCGCCGGGATCCCAGCCCTCGGGCGCGGGCCGATGCGTCACGACGACCACGTGGTCGATCCCGCTCGGCGGCTTCCCGTCCCAGCCGTCGGTCAGGTCGAAGACGCGGCGGCCGGCGATCGTCACCCCGATCTCGTCCCAGTACTGCCGGGTGTAGTCGTAGGACGCTCGCGACACCTTGAGCACGCCGCTCTCGTCCAACGGGACGTCACCGCCGGTCAACCAGTCGAACAGCGGTCCGGGCTGGTCGTTCTCGTCCGCGACGAAGCCGTCCACCGACACCGAGCTGTACATGACCACCTTGCCCACGGGCCCTCCTTTGCTTCGAGGGCCCCGAAACTAGCGTGCCGTGAGCCGCCGCGCTTGTAAGAAATCAATCGGCGGGCAGAGGCCAGCTGTCCAGCACATGGCCGGGATGTTCGCGGTGGAACCGTCGCCGGACCTCGAGGTAGCGGGTCGGCGTGAGCCCGGTGAACGCCCGGAACTCGTGGCCGAAGTGGGCCTGGTCGAAATAGCCGGCGCCATGGGCGAGTTCGCCCCAGTCGATCGGTTCGGCGGGGTCGATCCCGAACACGGTGGCGGTGAAACGGTAGGTGCGGGCGAGCCGCTTCGGCGTGACCCCGATGAGTTCCTTGAACCGCTGTGCCAGATGGGTGCCGCTGACCCCGGCCGCCGCGCTCAAGTCGCCGATCGCCACCGCTCCGCCGGTCGCCGCGATGGCGCCGCTCATCCGGCGGACCAGCTCCAGGCCGGAGGGCTCGCGCAGCCGTCGCGTCAGCTCCTCTTCAAGCAGCGTCAGCATCTCGTGCGGTCCGGGCGCCGAGGCCAGGCGGTCCCGCAGCTCGGCGACGGCGGACCGTCCCCAAACCTGCTCCAGCGTCACCGGCCGGTCGCACAGCTCGGCCGCGGGCATCGGGAGGAACGACGCCGGTCCCCACGGCTTGAAGTGCACGCCGACGGACCGGCTGCGGCGTGGGTAGCCGAACTCGTACGCGCGGGTGGGCATGGTGATCACGCAGCCGTCGGCGTACCCGGCCGTCTCGATGTCGGCGCCGGCGCGGATGCGGAACGGCGCCCCGAGGTTGACGATGAGCAGCGCAGAGGGCGACGGCGGCAACGTCAGCCGGGCGTAGGGCGGCGCGCCCTCCAGGTAGTAGAGGTCGTCGATCAGCCCGTCCAGGGGCGGACGCGGCACTCTGGACACGTACTCCACGCGTCAAGCATCGCCGACGTTCGCCGGTATCGCGAGCCCGATCGACTGTTCACCTGGTGAGCCTGGCGTCGCACCAGCACGGGTATTCGGCGTTGGTCCCGCCGCTCACGGTGAGCCGAACACGGCTCACCCCCGTCACGTCGACGTCAAAGGGCACTTGTGCCGGGTATTCGACCTTCTGTGGCTGCAGGAGCGGGTCTCCGGTGGAGGAGTATATGGAGAAGTAGGTGACCCCGTCGATGACGTTGTCATGCCGGGTCTCGTCCGTCATTCCGAAGACCCCGGTAAGTCGCTTGTATGAACCCGGAAGGTTCACCTCGACGTTGTAGGTGCAATTTCCGCAGTTCGTGAAGCGATACGAGTAGCTCGATGGGTACTCGTGATTGTCGATCTTCGCGGGCCCCCGCTTCGGTGAGGCGGGTTGGCGTATGAAGCTGCTCTCAGGGAGATCGCTGAGAAAGATCTGGCTCGAGTTATCCGCCCCTCGGGCTCCGGTCTGGTCGCTGGAAGGAATCGTACCGGTCGTCGGCGTGTTCGGCATCGGCTCATTCGGGGTGCTCGAGGAGGCCTGCGGTGCCGAGGAAACGGCCCCGCCCTCCGCTTCCACGGGAGCGTTCGGATACTGCCATGCGGCGTAGGCGATGGTGAGACCCAAGACTGCGACGATCACACCGGCGGCCGTCCACCATGACCTCGAGTGCCATTTCGTCTTTTCGTTCGGCCTGTTCGTCAAGCTGTTCTCCGGAAGATCATCGACCGTGGAATCTCTATGGTTCCCTCTGGTCGCCAGAGTGGCCGTCGTCGTTACAAATTCGATCAGCCGAAGCCGCATCGCCGGAATGATGTCGGAGCCGCCGACGACGTCGTCGTCGTCGCGGTACGCCTTCGCCCGTACCGGTCGTAACTTTCCGATACAGGCTCAGGTCACGCATCTACCCTGACTTCGCAACCAGTGCAGGATCGGTGAAAGTTCACAGGCTGCCGCGCCCGCTGGAAATATGTTGTCATGGGCGAATAATTCTCAACGCTTGTCGCCGTCGGTGTGTGTCATTCCGAGCTCTTGGAGACGTCAATATCGCCACCGTACGACGACGAGTCGGCTGCTGACCTGCTTCCCACCGTCGACCTGACTGAGTCGGAATCCAGCCGGGCTTCTTGAACAGAGTCGCCGTCCCGGCCGTCTTCGGCCCTGCGGCGAGCGGCATGTCGGGCGGCGATCCGGTTCCGTCATGTTCGCCGACGCACGCTGTCGCGGAGATACCGAGTGTCGCGACAGCTACGAAAGCGCCGATGCCCGTTCGGTATCGGACAGTTCGTCTCTTCGCGTGCACGCGGCTAGGTTCGCCTGCACATCATGCGGTGTTACGGAGACATCGGAATCGTGACGCAGGCCGACTACGGTGATACGCGAGTAAGTGCGGGCATGGAGGGCAATCGATCGCCCGAGCGACGACGTCGAGGAGGCGAGTATGCGGGTAACGGCATGGAGCAACGGATCTCCGCGGCCGTCGGGGGCAGGCTACGGAGTCCGAATCTCGCCGCAGGATCGTACGCGCTTCTTCCCGCCGGAATGGGACCACATCGATCTCGACCTTGGCGGCGGTTCCCCGATCGAGATCGTTTTACGAGCTACGTTCTGGACGACCTGCCCGGAATTGCGCAGCGCCGAGATCGGGCGCTGGCTGCTGCGGCACCGGCTTGCTCCGTGGCTGCCGAGAGAACCCCCGGTGCTCGTTCTCGACCGCCAAGGTGGAAACCGGTTCGTCCTGCACCAAAGCGCGAGAGATTAGTCTGGTCTCCTCCTTTCTGTGACTCGGTCGCGATTTCGTCATGCGCTCTTAACCAGGAAAAGAGGAATTTTGTTTCAGCCGAGATGGTCGTTCGCGCCACTGACCCACGCGACGTAACGCTCGGCCGAGCGCCGCACGGCGCCCTTCGCGTCAGCCTGCAGAGTGGCGCCCGTCAGCGCGTAGAGCCGGTCGAACTCGTAGGGCTCCAGCCGGTCCAGGAGCCGCTCGACCAGACCGGCAGAGAGCGGGATCTGGTTGGGATAGCTGCGCATGAAGGTCACCCAGCCCGCCGCGGCCACCGGCACGATGGTGTCGCCCACCAGCAGCGAGCCGCCGTTCGCGGCGACGTGGGCGACCGCGGCGCCGGGGAAGTGGCCGCCCGCTTCGACGAGCGTGACGCCGGGCAGGATCTCTTCCGTACCACGCCATTCGCGGATCACCGGATCTTCCCGCCGCACCCACCGCCGGTCGGCGGCGTGCACGAGGACCGGCACGTTCCCGAGGTGATGGCTCAGGCTCACCTGCGAGCCGTACATATGCGGATGGCTCGCCACGATCGCGGCCGCCCCGCCGAGTTCGGCGATCTTGTCGAGCAGGGGCTCGTCGAGTGCGTTCGGCGGATCCCACAGCAGGTTGCCCTGATCGGTCTGGACGACGTACGTCCATTGACCGATCGAGAATTCCGGCTCGCGGTGCAGGCGGTGGATGCCCGGCTCCGGCTGTTCGTGGACCAGCTTGTGCGGATCCGCGGCGAGCTCGTCCGCGGTGGTCCAGGATTGGCCGGAAGCGCGGACGTACTGGCGTTCGTCCGCGCAGATCCGGCAGATCCCGGCCGGAGGCGCGGCGGTGTCGGGGTGCTCGACGCCGCAGGTCGCACAGATCCAGATCGTCATGAGTCCAGCATGGAATCTCCAGTTCGCTGGAGGTCAAGACGTCCGGTCTACTCCTTGCGGCCGCTGACGGCCAAGCCGACGCCGAGCCCGACCATCGTGAGCCCGGCCGCGCCGCCGACCAGGTCCAGGCGCCGCGCCGAGCGGGCGAACCAGGACCGGACCGCTCCCGCCGCCACGCCCCAGACGGAATCCATCGCCAGGGCGATCGTGGCGAACACCGCGCCGAGGACCACCATCTGAAGGCCGGCCTGTCCGGCGGAGGGGTCGACGAACTGAGGGAGGATCGCCGCGAAGAACACCACGGTCTTGGGATTGGTGACGCCGACGATGAATCCCTGCAGCAGCGTGCGCCCGCCGCTGATCGGGGCCGCTTGCGCCTCGAAGGCCTCCCGCAGCGCCCGGCGGTGCCGGATCGCCTGGACGCCGAGGTAGATCAGATACGCGGCACCGGCGAATTTGATCACGGTGTAGATCACGGCGGAGGCCTGGATGATGGCGCCCACCCCGATGGCGACGGCCGTGGCGGCGACGAAGCTGCCGAGCGCCCCGCCGACCACGGTCATCAGCGCGGTCCGACGGCCGTACGCCAGGGCGCGGCTGATCGCGAACAGCACGGCGGGGCCGGGGATGAGGATCAGGACGAACGACGCGAGCGCGAAAGCGGCGAGGCGATCAGGCGACGGCATAGGACCACGCTAGCCGATTCGGTCACGATCTCTGGCAAGCTCGGATTCACGGGTGGAAGGGGGAGTCCTGTGCGTACCGGCATCGTGGTCGCGGCCCATCCCGGTGTGGCGGAGTCGGCCGTGCTGGCCGAGGAGCTCGGGTTCAGCAGCTTTTGGGTTTACGACACGCCCATGGTCCACGGTGATCCGTTCGTGGCACTGAGTTCGTGTGCGCGGGTGACCAGCCGCATCAAGCTCGGCATCGGGGTGACTTCCCCGGCGTTGCGGTCGGCGCCTGCCGCCGCGAGCGGGTTCGCCAGCCTCAACGCGCTGGCGCCGGGCCGGATCGTCTGCGGTGTCGGCACGGGGAACACCGCCCGGCGCACGCTGGGCATGCCGCCGACCACGACGGTCGAACTGGAGGCGTTCACCGTCGCGCTCCAAAGGCTGTGCGCCGGATATCCGGTCGACTATCGCGAGGGCGACAGGGTGTGCGACGTCCGGTTCCTGCATTCCGGGCAGGCGGTGAACACCGCCGATCCGATCGAGTTCGTGGTGGCCGCGCTGGGGCCGAAGGTCGCCGCGGTCGCCGGACGCCGCGATGCCGGCCTCGTCTCTTTCGGTCTTCTCGATCCCGCGTCCTGGCGGGCGTTGCACGCGGCTCGCGGGGGCACGCCCCGGGCCGGGTCGTACTTGATGACCGCGCTCCACGTCCTCGACGACGGCGCCGACCCCTACGGTGACTCGGCCCGGGACGCAGTGGGCCACGTCGTTTTGTCGTTGCTGGCCTTCGCCGCCGACACCCCGTCGGTCGCCAGTGGACTCGGCGCCGAGGAACGCGACGCCGTGCGCCGGCTGCTCGACCGGCGTGGCACCACGGCCACCGCGCCGGACCGGTACACCAAGCTCTACCCCGGCTACCTGGACCGCATCGTGCCGTCGGACCGGGACCTGATCATCCCGTCGCTGATGGACACCCTGACCCTGGTCGGGACGCCGGACGACCTCCGCTCCCGCATCGCCGCCTTGGGCGAAGCCGGTGTCGGCGAGATCGTGATCCAGCCGGTGGTCGACCCGCTGGAGGAGATGGCCGTGATCGCCGGATTGATCAACGGCGCCCCTGTTACTTGGCCAGGATCTGGCCGACCGCTTTGAGGACGTCGTCGAATTCTGACGAGACCGATCTCGCGTTTTGCGCGAAGGTCGACGGTTTCAGCGCCGGCAATGACCGTCGACCTTCGCGCCAGGCCTTGAGCTGCCGCTCGTCCTCCGCGAGCTTGAGGTCTGAGGCGCAAGTGGCCCCGCCGGTGAGCAAGCCAAGGGAATCGATCCACTTCTCCGTGTCGTACCGTGCCGCCGCGGCGTAGTCGACGATTCGTGTGCTGGCTTCGAGACAACTCTCCACGGCGTTCTTGTACTTGTCGTTCTTGACCAACTCGGGAAGGTTTTCGCCGGCCGCCGAGAACGTTTTTCCCAGCATGTCGAACGTCGCCCACTGGTGTTGAAGTACGACGTCGATCTGGAGCGTCACCTGTGCCGGAGGCAAGGGAACAGTCAACGCGGTGCCGGGTTCGAGCGGCGTTCCGTATAACGGCTTCTTCGCTCTCCACATGCGAAAGAGCTGCACGTCCGTGGGTACGCCGCCGTGGCGATCGGCCATGACTTCCGGGGGCGTCCGCACCAGCCAGACGACTTTGGTGTCGTTTCCGACGAAGACCGCCGTTCCGCGTGCGTTGGTGCACATGACCAGCTGGGACAAGTCCCGCGGCGGCCCTTCGATTATCGACAACGGAACTCGGCTACCGGTCGTGGCATCGGGGCAGCCAGGGTCGACGCGTTGCCCGGGTTCGTCGTCGCAACCCGCGGTGGTCCAAGTGATCGCCAGGGCGACCACATAAGAGGCAATTCGTGAGCATCGTCGCCGCATCACTGCCCCCTTCGTGGGAGAACCTTGCATGCAGGTCGTCGCGCTTGCGCGAGCTGTTACATGAAGCCGGATCGGGTCGGCGTCCGGGTGATCGCGATCAAATGACTGCTCAGCCCGAGCAATGAGGGTTCGTTCTCGACGGCTCTGGTGAAGCGGAGAACGACGTCGAGGTCCGCAGGGTGGTCCCACCGGTCGGTGAGCTGCGGCAGCCAGCCCGCGAGTCCTTCGACACCCACCACGTCGAGCAGGCTGAGCCCCGCATCGAGACATTCCTGACGCAATTCGCCGGGATGGTGGAAGTAACCGGTGGTGAACCAATGGGGATGGTCGCCGTCGTTGCGGTGCTGACCGGAAGCCAAATCGGCGCTCACTATCCGCTGGAATTCCGGGTCGAAAAGGAAACCACGGGTCAGGCCGTCGAACAGCGACGCGAAGCGCGAGATCGCCGCGACGAATATCCATCCGCCCGGGCGGACGGCGCGACCGGCTTCACGCAATGCCGCGAGACGATCGTCGCGGTCGGTCAGGTGATAGAGAGGACCGAGCAGGAGCGCGGCGTCGAAGCTGCCGTCCGGCACCGGCAACCTCCGGGCGTCAGCCAACGCCACGGTCATTCCCGGTGTCCTGTCGGCGAGTTGCCGCGCAGCGGCGACATGCTCCGGGACGATGTCGAACAACGTCACCTGATGGCCGTCCGCGGCGAGCCAGGCGGCGTGTGTTCCGGTGGCTCCGCCGACATCGAGCACGCGCAGGGCGCTGGCCGGCAGATGCCGTCGCACGATCTCCTGGGTCCGTACGAACTCGAGACGGCCGGACGGCTCGGTGAGTCGTGCTCCCTCGTCGGTCGATCGATAATGCTGGATGATCTCGCGCGGTAGTTCCGTCACCGCGCGAATGCTACGGCCGGTTTTTCGGTGGCGCACCGGGATATCCGGCCGCGACAATGGCCGCATGGCGGATCTTCGGTGGGACGAGGTCAGGAGCTTCTTCGACCCTGATCTGATGGGTGCGTTTCCCGACGTGTTCGTTCCGGATACCTCCGCGGAGGACTGGCAGAGGGTGTTCGATCTGGTCGAGGCGCGCGGTTGGCAGCGGGAATTCCGGCAGGGTGGCGTGACGCTGCCCTTGTCGTCAGCGGCCGAAGGGCTCCTTCGCGAGCCCGATGCTGGTGGAGCTGCGGGTCTGTCCGGTTCCACGGGCGCTCGCGATCTTTCCGTCTCATGGCGGCCGAGGGATCGAGCGGAAGAACTCGGGGGTTCTTGAGCAGGCTTGCTTGCCCGGTCTGTTGTCGGGCAGTGGTGACGTGGCTCGGGTTCCGCGAGGTGATTTCCGGCCGGTTGCCGGAAAGCGGCGACGGGATCAGGCAGCCGTTTGTGTGTGGTCGGTTCTGTGTTTCGGTCTGGCCGGTCCGTTGTCGGAAAATGGCGACGTCGCTCGGTGTCGCGACGTGATTTCCGGCCGGTTGCCGAAAAACGGCGACGCGATCAGGCAGCCGGTTGTGCTCCCGAGGCGGTTCGCAACGCGGCTGGCTCCGCGTTGCCGGAAAACGGCGACTTCGACCTGCAGGAGCTACAAGGACGAGCCCGGAGTCGACATCCCTCGTGCGTTCCCCACCGAAATCGGCCGAGAGCTGGGAAAGCCGGTTCTCATGGCGCCGGAAGGCGGTAGCCCGGACCATGCGGTCCTCGGGTTCGATCCGGAGCACGACCGGGTCGTGTTGCTGGCCGCACCGCTGTAAGCGGGTACCTTGCGGGCGTGGATATTCAGGTGCACGAGGGTGCGTTGGTCGAGGTACCGACGGACACCGCGACGGGGATGGACCGGCGTGCGTTCGGTGAGTTCGTCGGGCCGCGGGGCGAGTTGGCCTCGTACGCGTTCGGCTGGACCACCGGCGCGGATCCGCACGCCGCTCGCCTGTCGATCGGGATCGGCGCGGGCAACCCCGGCGGTGGGACCTTCCACGCCGTCATCTTCCAGCACGAGGACGGACACGCGTTCTCGTTGACCAGTGACCCGTTCGAACGGGTACCGCAGGGCGGGCCGGACCTGACCGCGGACGAGGCACGTGCCCATGAGGACCTGCCGTTCGTCTGGGCGGTCGCCGACGAGGTCATGCGGCGCGATCGGCGGGCTTGGTGGATGCGGCACTGGCTTCTGGGCACCCTGTGCCTCCAGACTCTCGAGGTGTTCGAGCGCCGCGAGCCGATTTTGCTTGTACGGCACGACGCCGATGACGGCATGTGGCAGCTCATCGGTGCTTCCGACGCGGACGGCGGCACCGGCAAGGTCGGGCACCTGCACCACGCCATCGACGAAGACCCGACCCTGATCGACGTCCTCGACCTGCCGCCCGGCGGCAGCGCGACACGAACGGGCGCCGGAAGTCCTTGGACCGGACGCTCCTAGTGTTCGTCGAGATCGTCTTCGTGGGGCTGCCGATCGACCGTGACGAGGTCGAGGAGGCGTTGGAATCGGAATTCGAGGTCACCGGCGCGGGCAGTGGCATGGGTCGTTGTCATCTCGACGTTGAAGTCGTGGAGGGTTCGGACACGACCGCGGCGCTGGAACGGCTGCGGGCGGTGTTGTCCGACCTGGGGGTCGCGGACTGTGCGACCTTGAACGTGACTCCTTCTGCATGGACCGCGCCGGCCGACCACTCTGACGGCTAGCCGAAGATCCGGGCCCGCAGTTCTTTCACCGTCTGGACCGAAGCGATCAGGTCCAGGGTGTCGAAATGCAGCGACCAGGCCGTCCCGGTCGCGGTCTTCACCGTCCGTTCGACCAGGCTGAAGGAGATCGGGCGCGGGTCGGAACCGCCCAGCGCCACCGCGGTGCCGACCCACTCCCGGTATTCGGTGCCGTCCGCGGACACGGTGGCGCGCGGCTCGAGCGCGACGTCACGGACCGCGCCGAACAACCGGTCCAGGTATGCGGTCATGGCCCGGCGGCCGGAGATCGGCTCGGTCAGGCCGGGGCCCAGCAGGGTCGCCGTGCCGTCCACCCCGGCGACCAGGATCCCCGCCGCTTCCCGGTTCCACGCCAGTTGCCGGATCCGCGGCGGCAAGGGGATCGCCGGGGCCGGATCGGTCGCCGACGCGGTGATTCCCTCGAAGAGGTTCCGCAGCGGGTTCGCCGGATCCTCCACCGGACGGAACATGGTGACCTGGTCCCAGAACCGCCTGCCGTCCTGCACCCGGGCCGGGTCCTTGCCCGCGGCGGGATCGCCGAGGACGAGCCGGTGCATCGTCTTGAACGAGACCGGTTTCCCCTTGACGGTGCCGGTGTTCAGCGCCTCGATGAACACGACCCTGCCGTCGGGGTCGGAAGTGACGGTCTCCGGAACGAAGACGTAGTCCGGGGCCAGCTTCAGCACGCCCTCGATCTGGCTTCTGATGCCTGCCCAGTCCCGGGGTGTCTCGAGCCCGCTGTCCCACAAGCGCGCCGTCCCGTCTTGGACGAACAGGTTCATGTACGCGTCGACATTCCGAGCGTTTCTGCCCCAGACACGGTAGGCGTCCATGAACCGCTCCACGTTCGCCGGTTGCCCGGCAAGGGATTCGGCGTTCGCCGGGGGCGCGAGAACGACAACGGACAGAACGGCCGCCGCGAGGGCGGGCAAGAGTCGTGAAACCTTCATGGCCGAAGGATCATCGAGCCGGGAGCCCCTGTCGATTACGTCCGAGGTAAGCGGGCCGCGGGTAGATTCTCCGTGTGGGGGTTGAAAAGGAAACGGTGCGCAGGGTGGTGATCGTCGCGTTCGACGACGCCCAGATCCTCGATGTCGCCTGTCCCAGCGGGGCGCTGGAGATCGCGAACTCGCACGGCGCGGCGCCACCGTACGTCGTCGAGCTGGCGACGGTTCAGGGGCGGACGACACGGAGTTCGTCGGGGATCATGCTCGCGGGTGCCCGGCGGCTCGCCGAGGTGTCCGGGCGGGTGGACACGGTGATCGTGGTCGGTGGCGCGGGAACGGGCGCGGCCGCGGCGGACGATCGTCTGCTGACGCAGGTGCGGCGGCTGGCCGGACGGAGCAGGCGGATCGCCTCGGTGTGCACGGGTGCCTTCGTGCTGGCGGCCGCCGGGCTGCTCGACGACCGGCGGGTCACGACGCATTGGGGATACGGCGAGCTGCTCGCCGCCACCTTCCCGGCGGTGAACGTGGATCCCGCCCCGCTCTACATCCGCGACGGCAACGTGTTCACCTCGGCCGGGGTCATCAGCGCGCTGGATCTCACGCTCGCGCTGATCGAGGACGACTGCGGTCCGACGCTGGCCCGCGAGGTCGCCCGCGAACTGGTGACCTATCTGCACCGCCCGGGCGACCAGGCCCAGATCAGCACGTTCCTGGCCGTCCCGCCGCCGGGCAACCGGGTCGTGCGCGACCTCTTGGGATACATCGCCGCGCATCTCGCCGAAGACCTGAGCCCTCCGGCGCTGGCGGCCCGCGCCGGGGTCACCACGCGGCACCTCACCCGGCTGTTCACCGCCCAGCTGGGCAGCACCCCGGCCCGTACCGTGCGGACGGCGCGGACCGAAGCCGCCGCCCAGCTGGTGCGGTCCACCGCGTTGCCGCTGGCCGCGGTCGCGCGGCGATGCGGATTCGCCTCGGCGGAGACCCTGCGGACGGCTTTCCGCCAGTACTACGGGATCACCGGGGACACACTTCGCAGGATGACGGACATGCCCCGCCCGATCGGCGCCTGAGCTCCCCAGAATCGCGGCATGGACAGTGCGAAGACCACCCGCAGGACCGTTCTGGCCGGAGTCGCGGCAGCCGCGGTGTTCGGCCTCGGCACCGGCACGGCTCAGGCGGAGACCAAGGGACCGAAGATCGGCATCCTGCTCTACGACGGGTTCAGCCTGCTGGATCCGACCGGACCGGCCGAGGTGTTGTCCCGGCTGCCCGGCGCCACGGTGACGATGATCGCCCAGGAACGCGGCCCGGTGCGCACGGACACCCGTGACGTCGCGGTGCTGGCGGAATGTTCGGTGGCCGAGGTGCACCGCCTGGACGTGGTGCTGGTCCCGGGCGCGGGCAACCGCGGGACGGTCGCCGCGATGGAGAACCCGGTCCTGCTCGACTGGATCCGCCGTATCCATCGGCACACGACGTGGACGACGTCGGTGTGCACGGGATCCTTGATCCTCGGCGCGGCCGGGCTGCTCCGCGAGCGGGCCACGACGTACTGGGCCTCCGCGGACTATCTGGAGAAGACCTTCGGCGTACGTTATGTGCCCGAGCGCTACGTTCAGGTCGGCAAGGTCGTCACCGCGGCGGGGGTGTCCGCCGGGATCGACCTCGCCTTCCATCTCGCGTCCCTGTTGGCCGGTGAAGAGATCGCGCGCGGTATCCAGCTCGCCGTCGAATACGATCCGCAGCCGCCTTTCGACTCGGGCAACGCCGCGAAGGCCAGCCCGGAACTCAAGGCCCTCGCACTGAAACTGCTCGCGGATTCGCAGGTCTAACGGGGGCCGTCCGAGACCGGGCGCTGGGCGTAATCCTTCAGCACCAACGCGTTCGCCGCTTCCCGGATCGGGCGGGCCATCTGCTCCAGGACACGGTTGCGGCCGGGGAGATAGGGCATCAGCTTGATCATCCGCGTGTTGAACCACGCGAACGCCCGCGACTGCGGGATGATCCCGCGTAGCGCCATCTTGGCCAGAGCCTGGTTCTTCTCGACGTACGGACGCATTTCCCTTTCGTAGCGGGAAAACGCCGTCGTGAAGTCGTCCGAAGCCGCCAGCTCGCCCGCCAAGACGTACGCGCCGACGAGGGCCAGGCTCGTGCCCTGCCCTGAGGCGGGCGACGGGCAATAGCCCGCGTCACCGAGGAGGGTGACGCGCCCGGCCGAAAACCGGTCCATGCGGATCTGGCACACCGGGTCGAAGTAGAAGTCGCCCGCCTCGCGCATGGCGTCGAGCAACGCCGGGATCTCCCAGCCCAGTTCGGCGAACTGGCGGGCGACGAGGTTCTTCTGGCTCTCGACGTCCCGCCGGTCGTAGGGCAACGGCGGGGCGCTGAACCAGAACGCGGCCTTGGCGTCATCGGCACGCGCGGTGCTGTAGACGTTGACCATCTTGCCGGGCGCGGCCGAGTGCAGCAGTTCCCAGCGGTCGAGTTCGAAGGTGTTGGGCACGGTGGAGATCGAGATGTAGGCGTCGAACCGGTGCAGGAAGTCCTCCTCCGGCCCGAAAGCGAGCGCGCGGACGCCGGAGTGCAGCCCGTCGGCGCCGACGACCAGGTCGAACCGGCGCGGGGCACCGTGGGCGAACGTCACGTCGACGCCGTCGGAACACTGTGCCAGCCCGGTGATCCAGTCGCCGAAGACGTACTCGGTGCTCTCCCGGGTGGCGTCGTACAGGATCTTCGCCAGGTCGCCGCGGAGGATTTCGGTGTCGTCGCCATGGCGGAAGCCGAAAGTGTCGGCGTCGAGCGTGGCGAGCCGCTTGCCTCGTTTGTTCACGAACGCGGCGCCTCGCATGTCGGTGCTCGCCGCGTGCACCTCGTCGAGCAGGCCCATCCGGCGGACGACGTCGACGGCGACGCCGCGGATGTCGACCTTGTAGCCGCCTTCACGTGGGCTCGGGGCCCGCTCGACGACGGTGGCGCTGAAGCCGTGGCGGTGCAGCCACCAGGCGAGGGCGGGCCCGGCGACGCCGGCGCCGGAGATCAGGATGTTCTTCGTCATGTCCGGCAGCGTGGACGTGCCCGCTCACCGGTCACGAACCGAGCGCGAACCGCCGCTGACCGAGTTCGTGGATCGCCTGGTCAGGAGGCATTTCCCGGCCGCGGGCGAAGGCGTCGGAGTAGGCATCGGCGCCGATCCGGGCCTGGACCCGGTGCACCACTCCGTCGACGTCGGCGTCCCCGGCGACGGGCGCGCCGCGCAGCCCGACCGCCACGCCGAGCAGGAACGCCGCCCTCTCGTCCTCGTCACGCGCGGCGAGGACCCCGGCCAGCCCCTCGATCGCCTGGGCCGCGCCGGGCAGATTCGCGTACTCCAGCGCGGTCGCGAGCGCTTCCTGGTGCAGTTCGGTCGCCGCGTCGAGGTCGCCGGCGGCGGCCATCGTCCAGCCGAAGCCGGTGTGGAGCCGGATCCGTGTCTCGCCACCGGTCACCGGGCCGGTGTCCAGGCCGAGCGCGGCGGTGTACCAGCGTCGGGCCGTCGCCAGGTCGCCCTCGCGACGGGCGATCTCGCCCAGCCCGCCTCGGGCCCGCGCGAGCGTCAGCGGGTTGCCGCGCGCTTGACTGGCGGCTTCGTAGTCGGCTTTCGCGGCCTCGATGTCACCCTCCCGCAGGACGCCGTCGGCGCGGCGGCAGAGCAGATCGGCGGCGTCTTCGAAGGAACCGAGTTCCGCGGCCAGACGCACGGATTCGTCCATCAGCTCGCGGAACCGGACGTGGTCGCCGCGCCAGTCCGCGAACTCGGCGAGCTTCTCCAGCGTGCTCGCCGCGCCCCAGCGGTCACCCAGTTCGCGGAACCCGGTCAGTGACGCGGAGAAGTGTTCTTCGGCGTCGGCGATCCGGCCGTCGTACTGCGCGCCGAGGCCGTCGCTGATCCGCGCGAACGCCCGCGACCAGCGATCGTCGCCGATGAGCGCGGCGAGCCGTTCCCCCTCCTTCGCCCTGGGGTGCGGGGAAAACGCCCACAGCAGGAACAGGTACGGGTAGCGCAGCGGGCCGTCGAGCCGCCGCAGGATCGGTTCGATCCCGACGTCGGCGGCCGACGCGTGGACGAGACCGAGGACGTATTCCTCGGTCAGCCCCGGCGGTGGTTCGGGGCCGATGGCGGCGAGCGCGGCGTCCGCGAACGGTGTCGCTTCGCCGCGCAGCCCACGCAACCACCAGTACCAGGTCAGGGCCGCGATGAGCCGCAAGGCGAGGTCCGGGGCGGCGGTCACGCTCCAGCGCAAGGCGGCGTGCAGTTCGGCGTGCTCGGCGCTCAGCGCTTCCAGCGCCACGAGCTGGTCCGCGCCGCGCAGCTTCGGTTCGGACGTGAGGGCGAGATCGAGGAAGTACTGGGCGTGTTCGGCGCGCCGGTCCTCGCCGTGCTCGGCGCAGAACGCGCGAATGGTCTCCAGCATCCGGTACCGGCCGCCGCCGAACTCGACGAAGGACTTCTCGACCAGCCCGGCCAGCACGCCTTCCGCGTCGGGCACGGCGCAGACGCGTTCGACGGCGTCGAGCCTCGCACCACCGGCGAACACCGAGAACCGGCTGGCCAGCCGCTGTTCCCGCGGGTCGAGGAGGTCCCAGCTCCACTCGACGACGCCGCGCAGCGTCCGGTGCCGTGGTTCGGCGGTCCGCTCGCCGCGGGACAGCAGCCCGAACCGGTCGCCGAGCCGGGCGGCGACATCGGCGGCGGACAGGGTCCGCAACCGCGCGGCGGCGAGCTCGATCGCCAGCGGCAGACCGTCGAGCTCGGCGCAGATCCGGGCCACGGCGGCCGGGTCCGGCGTCTGCCCGGGAGCGACCGCCGCGGCCCGCTCGGAGAACAACCGGGCGGCGGCGCCCGCGGGCAGGGGACCGACCGGTACCAGCGTTTCGCCGGTCAGGCCCAGCGCTTCGCGGCTCGTGACGAGCACCCGCAGGCCAGGGCACTCCGACAGCAGGCGCCGCACCAGCCGCGCGGCTTCTTCGACGACGTGTTCGCAGTTGTCGAGGACGAGCAGCGGCGACCGGTCGGCTAGCCCGGCGACCAGACGGTCGGCGGGATCCGAAACCGCCCCCGGTGTCAGGACGCCTTGTTCGCGCAGGCCCAGCGCGGCGAGGACGGCGGGCGCGACCTCGGTCGCCGCGGCGAGTTCGACGAAGCAGACTTCGCCGTCCTGCAAGGAAGTCGCTTCGACGGCGAGCCGTGTCTTGCCCGCTCCACCGGGCCCCGTGAGCGTGACGAGCCGCGTCGTCCCGAGCGCGGCGACGAGCCGGCCGAGTTCGTCGCGGCCGACGAATCCCGTGAGCGGCACGGGAACCCGGCGCGCTGGTGACCCTCGCAGAACGGCGGCGTGCGCGTCGGCGAGATCCGCGGACGGGTCGGCGCCCAGTTCGTCGGCGAGCCGGCCGCGGGCCTCGGCGAACGCGGCGAGCGCCTCGGCGGACCGGCCGCTGCCGTGCAGGGCGCGGACGAGCTGGGCGGTGAGCCGTTCCCGCAGCGGATGTTCCCGCGCGAGCTCACGGAGTTCGGCGACGAGCTTTTCGTGCTGTGCCAAGGCAAACCCGGCCTCGACGCGGTCCTCGATCGCGGCCAGCCGCAACTCGGCGAGCCGGGCCGCGCGCGGTGGGTCGGCGAGCCCGTCGAGAGCGGGCCCGCGCCAGAGCGCCAGGGCTTCGGTGAAGAGCGCGAGCTTCGTGTCCGCCTCGGCGGTTTCGCGCGCCTGGGCGGTGAGGCGTTCGAAACGGTGGAGGTCGACGTCCTGCGGGTCCACGGCCAGCCGGTATCCGGCGGGGGTGAACTCGACGAGCCCGTCGGGCGCGCCGCCGTCCTTCAGCCGCCGCCGGAGCCGGGAGACCTGGGACTGCAGGGCTTCGGCGGCGCCCTCGGGCGGATGGTCGCCGTGCAGGCCGTCGATCAGCCGGTCGGCGCCGACGATCCGCCCGGCGTCGAGCGCGAGGAGGGCGAGCAGACCCCGCAGCTGCGGCCCGCCGAGCGCGACGGGCGTCCCGTCGGGGCGGCGGGCTTCGACCGGCCCGAGGATGGCGAACTGCACGCCGTCGATTCTGGCCCACTCGCGCGACTCGTGACGGGACCCGGCCGCGCTGATGTCGCGAAAGCCACTTTCGGGACATCAGACGTCCCGAAAGTGGCTTTCGCGACACGCCACCTTTGCCTTACCCCTCAATAACCGCCTTTATCACTCGCGACAGGCATGAACTGGACACCTGGCCGACGCGGAATGTCCCTTGTGGACACTTCCTGAAGGTCGCCATGACTGGGAAACCGTGCAGCTGGGTTGTCAATCAGACATTTCGCCCTCTAAGGTTGTCGCTCTAGGGCGGCCGTGGCCGCTGACGTTGCGAAAGCCACTTTCCCAACCTCCAACGTTGCGAAAGTGGCTTTCGCAACACGCCGCCTTCGCCCTACCCGCCTTGTTAACGGCCGCGCGGACATCCGGCAACACACGGAAACCCGCCCGTCACAACCGGGCGGACGGGCGGAAACGAGGCGTTCGTACCTTCTGGCTCCCGTCCCCGGTGCCCTGGAGGAGACCTCGGTCATGACCATCGAAGAATCGGAGACCCGTGCCGCGCCCGCCGGCCTCGGCGCGACCAAGGAAACCCTCGAGGACTACACCCTCCGATTCGCGCCGAGGACGTACCGTCGCTGGACACCGGCGGTGGTCGGCGCTTCCGCGTTGGGCGGGATCGCCTACATGGCGGACTTCTCGATCGGCGCCGGTATCGGCCTGACCCACGGCACGGGCAACGCGCTGCTGGCGATCGCCCTGGCGGCGGTGATCATCTTCGTGACCGGGTTCCCGCTGGCCTACTACGCCGCCCGGTACAACATCGACCTCGACCTGATCACCCGCGGTTCCGGTTTCGGTTACTACGGTTCGGTGCTCACCAGCGTCATCTTCGCCAGCTTCACCTTCATCTTCTTCGCGCTCGAAGGCTCGATCATGGCGCAGGGCCTGAAATACGCGATATCGCTGCCGTTGTGGCTCGGCTACCTCGTGTCCACCCTGGTCATCATCCCGCTGGTCGTCTACGGCATGAAGGTACTGGCGAAACTGCAGAGCTGGACGAATCCGCTGTGGCTGCTGCTGATGGTGGCCCCGCTGGTGTTCCTCGTCGTGAAGGATCCCGGTTCGGTCCAGCGGTGGCTGTCCTACGAAGGCGAGGGCGGCGCCGGGCTGAGCACGGCCGCGATCATGCTCGGTGCCGGAGTGTGCCTTTCACTCATGGGGCAGATCGGGGAGCAGGTCGACTACCTGCGTTTCATGCCGCCGCGTACGGCGGAGAACCGGCGCGCCTGGTGGACCTCGATGGTGCTGGCCGGGCCGGGATGGGTGTTCTTCGGCGCGATCAAGCAGGCGATCGGCGTGTTCATGGCGGTCTACATCCTCGACGCGGTGGGCAAGGCGGCCGCCGTCGAGCCGATCGAGCAGTTCACCGGCGTGTTCACCGAAGTCCTGCCGTCGTGGCTGGTGGTACCGCTGGCGCTGGTCCTGGTGGTGCTCAGCCAGGTCAAGATCAACGTCACCAACGCCTATTCCGGATCGCTGGCCTGGACGAACTCCTTCACCCGGATCACGAAACGCTATCCGGGCAGGCTGGTGTTCGTGCTGGTGAACCTGGCCATCGCGCTGATCCTGATGGAGGCGGACATGTTCAGCTTCCTCAACGGCATCTTGAGCTTCTACTCGAACTGCGCGATGGCGTGGGTGGTCACCGTCGCCACCGACATCGCGATCAACAAATTCGTGCTCGGGCTTTCGCCGAAACAGCCGGAATTCCGGCGCGGCATGCTGTTCGCGGTCAACCCGGTCGGTGTCGTCGCGTTCCTGGGTTCCTCGCTCCTGTCCATCTCCGTCTACTTCGGACTCTTCGGGGCCGGCCTCCGGCCGTACTCGCCGTTGGTCGCGGTGGTGGTCGCGATCGTGCTGACCCCGTTGATGGCGGTGCTCACCCGAGGACGTTTCTACCTTCGCCGCACCGATGACGGCATCATCGAGCCGCCACTGGACGAAGACGGCAATCCGAGCGGCACCCACTACGACTGCGAGGTCTGCGGAGAGGCCTATGAGCGCCCCGACATGACGGCGTCCGCGACCGGCGGGACGATCTGCTCGTTGTGCCTGAGCACGGACCGCGAAGGACGCCACATCCTTCCCGCCCGGCCGTGATCGAAGGGCTCAAGCGAGACGTCCACCGGCCATGGTGAACGTGCCGTCGACGAACGGCGCGGCCGCGGTGTCGTGGCTGATCACGAGCAGCGCGATGCCGTGCCGGAGCGCCGTCGCGGTCACGAAATCCCAGAGCCGGTCGCGGTTGGCCGCGTCGAGGGCGGACGTCGGCTCGTCGCAGACGAGGACCCTGGGGCGGGCAAGGAGCGCGCGGGCCACGGCACAGCGCTGGAGCTGGCCGCCGGAGAGCAGACCGGGGCGGCGGTCGGCCGGGTCGACGCCGAGGGCGTCCAAGATCTCCGTCGCTTCGAGCCGGGCTTCTTCGCGGCCGAGACCGCGAAGGAAGCGGGCGGTGTCGGCGACCTGGTCGAGCACCCCGCGGAACTCGTCGAAGGACGCGCGGCTGTCCTGGTGGACGTATTGGACGGCCCGCAGTTGCGCGCGATCGCGACGGCGGGCGAGGCGGGGGAGCCGCACGCCGTCGACTTCGATCGTGCCCGCGGTCGGCGGGGTCAACCCGGCGAGCGCACGGCCGAGTGTCGTCTTGCCCGCTCCCGAGACGCCGGTGAGCATGGTGCGGCTGCCCGCCGCCAGCTCCAGATCGACGTCCTCGATGAGCGGCGTCCGCCCGGCGCGCACCGTGAGACCGCGAACGACGAGCACCGGCGACGTCGGCGACGGGGGCGCGGGCTCGTCGAGGCGCGCGTGTTCGGGGACGCCCTCGCACGGCAGGAGACGGTGGTCGCGGAGTTCGGCGACGTCGCCGTCCAGGGCACGTGCCAACGTGAGGTCGTGGGTCAGGACCAGCAACGCCGTGCCGGCGCCGGAAAGCTCCGCGAGCCTGGCGGTGAGCACGGCCTTGTTCGCCTCGTCGAGACCACTGGTCGGCTCGTCGAGGACGAGCACGCGAGGCCGGGTCACGAGGGTGGTGGCCAGCGCCATGCGTTGCTGCTGCCCGCCGGACAGCTGATGCGGGAACCTGCGCCATAGCTCCGGCTCCAGTCCCGCCTCCGCCAGGGCGGCGCGGGCCGCCGCCAGCCGTGCGGCGCGGCCACGGTGGTGAAGCCCGGCGAGTTCGGCCAGCACCGGTCCGCAGCGGCGGACCGGGTCCAGCACCGCCGACGGTTGCTGCGGCAGATGGCCGACGGCCCCGGCCGTCCGGACCGAACCGGACAGCGTGATCCCCGGGCGTGCCCGTCCGGTCGCGGCGAGGCCCAGGGTGGTCTTCCCCGCGCCGGACGCGCCGAGCACGACGAGGACGCGGCCCGGTTCGAGGGTCAGTGAGACGTCGTCGAGCAGGACGGTTTCCCCGGCGCGGGCGGACAGGCCGGTGATCTCCAGGACGCTCACGCGATCACCCGCCGGGCGGCGAGCAGCCGATCGGTGACGAGGTTCGTGCCGACGCACAAGGCCATCAGCAGTGCGGCGGGCACGAGGACCACCGCGGGTGCGGTGTAGAGGGCCTCGCTGTTGCGTTCGATGACCACGGCCCAGTCCGGGGAGTCGGCGGGTAGGCCGAGGCCGAGGAAGTTCGCCGACGCCAGCAGGTAGAGCACCACGCCGAGCCTGGTGCCGGCGTCGGTCGCCACCGGGCCGGTGACGTGCCGGGCGACGTATCCGAGCTGGATGCGCCACCAAGGTTTTCCTTGCAGGGTCAGGGCTTCCACGGCAGTACGGCAGCCGGGCGCCAGTGCGGCCGCCCGCACCACGCGGGTGATCGCCGGTACCTGGAGGACGGCCACGGCCGGGATGAGCACACCGGGCCCGCGGTGCCCGGTCGCGGCGAGCACCATGAGCACCAGCAGCGACGGGAAGGCCAGCACGAGGTCGAGGGAGCGCATCACGGTTTCGTCGGCCCGCCGTCCGTGCCCCGCGGCGAAGAGACCGAGCGGCAGCGCGGCCAGATAGGCGAGCAGGAGCGCGGCGACCGTCATCCCGATCACGGGAAGCCCGCCCGTGAGGATCACCGTGAGCGCGTCGCGGCCGAGGACGTCGGTGCCCAGCGGATGCGCGGCGTCCGGCGCCTGCCAGGGCGCGCCGACCGAAACCACGGGGCCCGCGAGCACCGGCCCGGCCACCGCGAGCACGAGCGGTATCGCGAGCAGCGACCACCCGAGTGCCCGGCTCACCACGTGACCAGCTCCCGGCGCGGGGTCAGCCGGTGGGCGACCAGATCGGCGGCGAGGTTCCCGACCACGACCACGCCGGCGAACACCAGCACGTAGCCCTGCACCTGCGGGATGTCCCGGTTCTGCACGGCTTCGACGAAACCCGTGCCGAGCCCGGTGATCGCGAACAGGGATTCGACGATCACCGTGCCGGTCAGCAGGCCTTCGACGGCGCGGGCGAGCTGTTGCACGGCGGGAGCGGCCGCGGCGGGTAGGAGATGCCGCAGCACGACGGTGCGTTCGGGCAGCCCGAGCAGGCGCAGATGTTCGGCCACCGGACCCCGGGTCTGCTCGGCGATCCCGATCCGCAGCTGCCGGGCGACGTCGCACAGCTGCCGGGCGACGAGCACGATCACCGGCAGCACCAGGACTTCGGGCCGCGCGGCCGGATCCGTTCCGGCCGCGGTGGCCGGAAGCAGTCCGGTGTGGACGGCGAATCCCGCGACCAGCAGCAGCCCGAGGACGAACTCGGGGATCGAATGCAGGAACAGCGTGACCGCGGTGAGCACCCGGTCGATCCGCGATCCTTCGCGCAGCCCGCAGACCACCCCGACGACCAGCGCGAGCGGAACGAGCACGAGCAGCGTCACCCCGGCGAGCGCCGCGGTGGCGGCGAAACGGCGGACGATCTCGTCGGCCACCGGGGCGCCGGTCACGAGCGACCGGCCGAGATCGCCGGTGACCAGCCCCGAAAGCCAGTTCCCGAACCGGTCGAGCAGCGGCTGGTCGAGCCCGAGCTGGTGGCGGACGGTCGCCACCTGCTCGTCGGTGGCCTGTTCGCCGAGCACGACCGAGGCCGCGTCGCCCGGCAGCAACGCGGTCACGGCGAACGTCGCGACCAGCACGAACATCGCCTGCACCACCGCGAAACCCAGCCGTCGTACGGCGTGACCCCGCACGTCAGGACAGCCGGGCGCGGTCGAACCGAGCCCAATCGAAGGTGTTCGGCGGCGCGGTCACCACCCCGGAAACCCGTTTCGACACGGCGATGGTCCAGGTGCTGAACCCCCAGGCGAGCAGACCGCCGGTTTCGTGGACGATCCGTTGCGCGTCGCCGAACAGCGCCAGCCTGGCGCGTTCGTCCGCGGTGGCCGTGGCGCGATCCAGCAGCGCGTCGAACTCCGGCGAGCCGAAGCCGTTCACGTTGTTCGAGCCGCGCGTGCGGAAGCGCTGGTTGAGGAACGTCGGGACGGGCAGGGTGGCCGTGCGGGTGAGCGCGGCGACGCCCTTGGTCTTGACCTCGCTGAAATAGGTGCTCGACGCGCGGGTGTTCGGGGTGGCGGCGAGCCCGATCTCCTTGAGCTGCTGGGAAATCAGTGTGGCCGCGGTGGCGAAACCCGGGTCGACGTCGCTGGTCTCGACGGCGAAGGCCAGCCCTTCCGCGCCCGCCTCGCGGACGAGCGACCGGGCCAGGTCCACATCGCGGCGGCGTTGGGGGATGTCCGCGGCATACCCGCGAAGTCCCTTGCCGAACAGGTCGTTGCCGATCTCCCCGCGTCCGGCCAGCGCGACGCGGTTCAACGCCTCTCTGTCCACTCCGGACAGTACGGCGCGCACCAGCCTCGGGTCGGAGAAGGGGGGTTGCGTCAGGCGCAGCATCATGCCCTGCATCGTCGTGCCCTTGGCTTCGAGCAGCGAAACGCGTCCGTCGCCCGCCAGCCGTGCCGCGGTTCCGGCCGCGAGGTCGTGGGCGTAGTCGACCTGCCCGGACAGCAACGCGTTGACGCGCGCGGTTTCTTCGTTGACCGGCACGAATTCCAGCTCGTCGATACTCGGCGCGCCGTCCCAATGCGACTCGTTCTTGCGGAACACCGCCGCGCCGCCGGGGGTGAACGAGACGAAACGGAACGGCCCCGAGCCGACCGGCGCGGTGAAGTCCGTCGTCCCGGCGGGCACGATCTCCGCACCGGGAGCGCCCCAGCCCGACGGGAATTCGAAGTCGGGCGCGGTCAGCGTCAGCTCGAGTTCGGTGGGGGACAATGCCTTGCTGCGGGCGAAGTCCATCTTCGCGAAGTATTGCCGCGACGAGGAAGCCAGCGCGGGGTCGGCGATCCGCCGGAAGCTGTAGAGCACGTCGTCCGCGGTGACCGGACGACCGTCGTGGAAGGCCGCCTGCCGCAGCCGGATCCGCCAGCGCGTGCCGGCGACGTCGCTTTCCCAGGACTCGGCCAGCCGCGGCCGCAAGGAGGTGTCGGCGTTGTAGGCGACCAGCGTGTCGAAGAGCGCCTTGGCCCGCGCCTGGTCGACGAAGAGCGAAACCTGGGACGGGTCGAGGGTTTCCTTCGACCCGCCCGCGGCGAACGCCACTCGCAACCGGCCCGTGTCCGCGGGCGCGGTCCCGCAGGCGGCCAACGGCGTGAGCGCGGCCAGCGCGAGCAGTCTCCGACGGGTGAGCGGATGACGCGTCATAGGGACCTCCGGGACGTCGAGCACTGTCCCGGGCGCGCGACCGCACGTGAACGGGACCCCGCTCCGCACTCCACGACAGTTGGGGTTGGCGGTGTCCGGCGGGCAGTCCGGCTCACGGCTCGGCGGCCGATCACGGTTGCGGGTCAGCGCCGGATTCACACCGGCTTCCCCCGACGGGCACCTTCTTACGTTGTGGCGCACACGGTAACCCATGACCGGCGTGTGCTACACAGGATCAAGATCACGAAGGGGAGGCCGGTGGACGAGAAGCTCGCGGCGGACTGGGTGCGCCGGTGGGACGTGCAGCAGGAACGCTATGTCGCCGACCGTGAAGAACGTTTCACCGTGGTGATCGACGTCGTCGAACACGTCTGCCGCGACGTCGCCGAGCCACTGGTGCTGGATCTAGGCTGCGGCCCCGGCTCGCTGACCACCAGGCTCGCCCGGCGGTTACCGCACGCACGGATCGTCGGCCTCGACGACGACCCGTTCCTGCTCGCCCTCGCCCGCGCGACCCGGCCGGAGCGGAGCGACATCGAGTACGTCCGGGCCGATCTCGCCGAGAGCGGCTGGCTGAAGTGGCGGCCTGTCGACGCCGCCGTCTCGACGACCGCGTTGCACTGGCTGCGCCCCGAGCGGCTCGCCGAGGCCTACCGTGACCTCGCCGTCGCGCTGAGGGCGGGCGGAGCGCTCGTGAACGGCGACCACCTCTACGACGAGCAACCGGCCATCCGCGAGCTCGCCGAAGTCGTCAAGGAGCGCCGGGCGGCCCGTGCCGGGGTCCACGCCAACGAGGACTGGAAGACCTGGTGGGCGGCGGTGGCCGCGGATCCCGCGCTGCGGGAGCGCTTCACGGCCGATGAGTTGCGCGGCACCTCGACCGGCTACGGCAACCGGCTCAGCCCGCAGGAGCACACCCGGCTGCTTCGAGCGGCGGGGTTCGCGGAGGTGGCCCCGGTGTGGCAGTCCGGCGACGACTACGTCCTGGCGGCCCTGCGCTGACCGGCTGCGGATGTTGTGAAAGTGGCTTTCGCAACACCTGCTCGGACTCTGCCACCCATGAGGACCGCAGGCCGGGGTGAAGGGGACTTTCCGCTCGTGCGATGAGGGGAAGGTCCCCTTCACCCTGTCGGTCGCCACCGTACTGACCGGCTCCGACTTGCGGGTCCGCCGGCCTC
Organism: Amycolatopsis sp. CB00013; assembly: GCF_001905755.1. Lineage (NCBI taxonomy): Bacteria > Bacillati > Actinomycetota > Actinomycetes > Pseudonocardiales > Pseudonocardiaceae > Amycolatopsis > Amycolatopsis sp. CB00013. The sequence goes on from NZ_LIWC01000007.1 coordinate 465,863, forward strand.
GTGTCCAATGGACACGGCAAGCCACTGACCGGCGAGAGGACACGTGAACCCGGTGAACCTGACCCTCGTCGTCGTCCTCGGTGTCGTCAGCATCGTCCTGGTGGCCGCGTTCTCCGAACGGCTCAACGTGGCCGCTCCGCTGAGCCTCGTGGTGGCCGGTATCGGCCTGAGCTTCCTGCCCGGCGTCCCGCATCCCGAGGTCGAACCGGAGCTGATCCTCGCCGGAGTACTCCCGCCGCTGCTGTATTCGGCGGCGGTGAACATGCCGGTGGTCGATTTCCGGCGGAACATCCGGCCGATCACCGGTCTCGCGGTGCTGCTCGTGGTGGGGACGACCCTGGGCGCGGGCTGGCTGTTCCACGAGCTGATCCCGGACATCGGCTGGCCCGCCGCGTTCGCGCTCGGTGCGGTCATCAGCCCCACTGACGCCGTCGCCGCGACTTCCGTGGGACGGCGGCTCGGCCTCCCGCCCCGGCTGCTGACCGTGCTCGAAGGCGAAGGACTCGTCAACGACGCCTCCGCGCTCGTCCTGCTGCGGTCGGCCGTCGCCGCGGTCGCCGGGTCGGTGTCCGTCTGGGGCATCGTGGGGGAGTTCGTCTTCGCGGTCGTCGTGGCGGTCGGGATCGGGCTGCTCGTCGGGATCGTCAACGTCCGGGTGCGCGCGTTGCTGGGCAACGCCGTGCTCAACACCGCGATCTCCTTCGTGGTCCCCTTCATCGCGTTCCTGCCCGCGGAAGAGGCCGGAGCCTCCGGCGTGCTCGCGGTCGTCGTCGCCGGCCTGGTGACCGGTCACCTCGCTCCGCGGCATCTGCGCGCGACGGATCGGCTCGCCGAGGCCGTCAACTGGCGCACCGCGGCCTTCCTGCTGGAAAGCGCGATGTTCCTGCTCATGGGACTCAGCGTCAAAACCCTCATCGACGAGGTGCACGACGACGGTTCGAGCGTGTGGCGCGCGCTCGGCATCGGGCTGGCCGCGTCGGCGCTCGTCATCGTCGCGCGCATCGTCTTCGTCGGGCCCTTGGTCGGTGGCCTGTACCGCGAGCAGCGGAAGGCAGCTCGGTTCAAGCCCCGGCTGGAAACGACGCAGGCGGTGCTGCGGGGCGACGAGTCGAATCCCGCCGTCACCGAACGGCTGGACAAAGCGTCACCGAGGCTGGTGGCGCATTTCCGGAAACGGCTCGACCGGGCCGCCGCCGACGTCGAGTTCCGGCTCACCGAGACCTTGGGCTGGCGCGGTGGCGTGGTGCTCGGCTGGGCGGGGATGCGCGGCGCGATCACCCTCGCGGCGGCGCAGACCCTTCCGCAGGACACGCCGGACCGCGCCCTGCTGGTCCTGATCGCCTACGTCGTGGCGACCACGACGCTGCTGGTCCAGGGAATGACGCTGCCCGCGGTCATCCGCGCGGCGCGCGTGCCGTCGGAGGACCCGGGCCGGTTGCGGCGCGAGTACGTCCGGCTCACGACCGAACTGGCCGACGCGGCGAAGTCCCTTTTGGACGATCCCGGCCTGGAGGATTCCGGCAACGGGCCCTTCGGTGACCGGGTCGTGGACCGGGTGCGCTCGGACGTACGCGTCCCGCCCGCGTCACCGGGCGACCGCCCGGCTCCGGAACAGATCGAGCAGTACCTGCGGTTACGCCTGCGGGTCCTGACCGAACAGTCCGAACGTCTCCAGCACGCCCGGTCGAGCGGCGCGTACAGCTCCGAGGCGCTGAGCCGGGCCCAGACCGCCCTCGACGTCGAGATGGCCAGGCTCGAACAGCTGGCGGACCGGCCGATCTCCTGACCGGATCACGTCACCGCAGGGCGGCGGGAGCACCGGCCGGGACCGCGGGATTCCGTGGCGGCACCGGATCGATCCGCCGGTAGGCCTCGCCCAACGGCGGGCGGGGGTCGGCGTCGCCGCGATTGGGCCAGTACGCCATGGCCCGTTCCGCCTGCGCGGTGATGGTGAGGGAAGGGTTGACGCCGAGGTTCGCCGAGATGGTGGATCCGTCGACGATGTGCAGGCCGTCGTAGCCGTGCACCCGGTGGTACGGGTCGATCACGCCACGGCCCGGATCGTCGGAGATGGCGCAGCCGCCGATGAAATGCGCGGTCATCGGGATGTTGAGGATCTCGCCGGTCGTCCCGCCCGCGATGCCGTCGATCTTCTCGGCGACGCGGCGCGCGGCGTCGTTGCCCGCCGGGATCCAGGTCGGGTTCGGTTCGCCGTGTCCCGGCCCCGAAACCAGTTTGTGGCGGCCGGTGCGGGTGCGACGGCCGGATACGGTGATGGAGTTGTCGAGCGTCTGCATCACCAGCAGGATGATCGTGCGCTCGGACCAGCGCCGCGGCGAGAACCACGTGACGTTGCGGGGATCCCGCACCAGCGTGCCCAGCCAGGTGAGCCAGCGCGGGACGCGTTTCCCGCCGTCGGTGAGCGCGGTCTGCAGCAACGACATGGCGTTGCTGCCCTTGCCGTAGCGGCACGGCTCGACGTGGGTGTGCGCGTCGGGGTGGATCGACGAGGTGATCGCGACGCCCCGGGTGAAGTCGGCGTCCTTCCGCTTCGTTTGGCACCGAGGATGGATTCCGAGTTCGTCCGTGTGAGCCTGCCGAGGCTCGCGGACAGCCGTGGCAGCGCACCCGTGGCGCGGGCACGGTGAAGCAGCTTCTGGGTGTTGTACGTGCCCGCGCTGAAGACGACCTCGCGGGCGGTGAACGTCCGCACGTTCTTGCGGCGGCGAGGCGAGGAGCCGGTCCGCACGGTACGGACGACGTAGCCGCCGTCCGGGGCGGGGCGGACGTCGAGCACCGTGGTCATCGGCACGACTTCGGCGCCCAGCCGTTCGGCGAGGTGCAGGTAATTGCGGTCGAGCGTGTTCTTGGCGCCGACCCGGCAGCCGGTCATGCAGGAGCCGCATTCGGTGCAGGTCCGGCGCTCCGGCCCGGCCCCGCCGAAGTAGGGATCCGGCACGACGCTCCCCGCCGGAGTCCTTTCGTCACCGAAGAAGACGCCGACGGGCGTCAGCCGGAACGACGAGCCGACGCCCATGTCGGTGGCGACCTCGCGCAGTACTTCGTCGGCGGCCGTCACGGTCGGGTTCCGCGTGACACCCAGCATGCGGCGAGCCTGGTCGTAATGCGGTTTCAGTTCCGTCCGCCAGTCGGTGATGTGGGCCCACTGCGGATCCTCGAAGAACGGCGCGGGCGGCTCGTACAGGGTGTTGGCGTAGTTGAGGGAACCGCCGCCGACCCCGGCGCCGCCGAGGATCACGACGTCGCGCAGGAGATGGATGCGCTGGATCCCGTAGCAGCCCAGCCGGGGCGCCCACAGGAAATTGCGCACGTCCCAGGACGTCTTGGGCAGCGTCTCCTCGGTGCGGCGCGGGCCGGCTTCCAGCACCGTGACGCGATATCCCTTCTCCGCCAGGCGAAGGGCGCTCACCGCGCCGCCGAATCCGGAGCCGATGACGAGCACGTCCACGGGGCTCATCGCGCGACCGCCTTGGCGAGGTCGGCGGCGTCCCGCCACGACGAGCGGCGTGCGACGTGCGCCCGGTACTTCATGATCCGGCCGGGCTGGTTCACCGCGAGCGCGCCGACGAGCCGATCGCCCGAGCGGTAGAGCGCCAGCCAGCTCTCGTCTTCGGGATCGCCGAACAGGTCGACGTCGTCGGCCGCGACGCCGACCATCTGGATCCGCTTGCCGTACCAGTCGGACCAGAAATACGGAACGGCCGAAAACGGCGTCGCTTTACCGGGGGCGACGGCGTTACGGGCGGCCGCCTCCGCCTGCGCCGAGGCGGAAGTCCAGTTCTCCAGCCGCATCGTGGTCTCGAACAGCGGGTTGTGCCAGCGTGCGACATCGCCCGCGGCATAGATCCCCGGGGCGGCACACAGCGTCCGGTCGCACAGCACGCCGTCTCCCAGCGGTACACCGGAGCCGTCCAGCCAGCCGACCGAGGGGCGGGCGCCGATACCGGCGATCACCAGGTCCGCGTCGAGCACATCGCCGTCGGACAACGCCACCTTGCTGCCCCCGCCGTCTGGAGAGATGTCGCGGACCGCCGTGGAAAGCCGCAGATCGACGCCGTTGCGGGCGTGCAGCCCCGCGAGCGCGGCCGCCATGCGCGGGCCGACGGCACGCACGAGGGGGACCTCGGCCGCCTCCACGATCGTCACCGCCGCGCCCCGCTTCCGCAGGGCCGTGGCGATCTCGGCGCCGATGAACCCGCCGCCGACGATGACGGCGCGGGAGGTCGTGGCGAGCCGGGCCCGGATGGCGCGCGCGTCGTCCAGCGTCCGGAGGGTGTGCACCCCGTGTCCCGGCAAGGGGATCGCGGCGCCGCCGGTGGCGATGATCAGCGATCCGAACGGGACGGCGGTCCCTCCGACCAGGACTTCACGGTCCTCTGTGGACAGTCTGGTGGCCGCTTCGCCGAGCCGGACGTCGATATCGAGGTCGGCGAGCGCCTCGGCACTCGCGAGCGTAGGCGGCGTCCGCTCCGGGTCTGTGAGGAACGCCTTCGACAACGGCGGCCGGTCGTAGGGCAGGTGCGGTTCGGCGCCGACGAGCGTGACGGGTCCGTCGTAGCCCGCCCGGCGGGCGCCGGTGGCGGCGCGCAGGCCCGCCAGTGATGCTCCGACTACGACCAGTCCTGCCTTGTCCATGGCTCAGTCCTCGCTGACGGTGTCCGTTGCGAGGAGTCTTCGCCGCGTGGCACGGCCGGGCATCGGTCCGCGGACCGGGAAAGGCGGGCCGGACTGTGCCCGGCGCACAAAACCGCGGTCAGTCGCCGACCGGGCGCAGGACGGCGGTGCCCAGCAGACGGCACGCCAGCAACGCCACTTCGACGTCGATGCGGCCCTCGGACAGCGGTCTGCCCCGCGCCTGTTCGGCCTTGCGGAGCCGGTACTGGATCGTGTTCTTGTGCAGGTGGAGCTCCTGGGAGGCCAGCATCAGACTGCTGCCGCTGGACAGATAGGCCCACACCGTCTCGCGCATGCGGCGATGCTGTTCGTCGTCGTCGGCCAGCGCGCCGAGCACCGTCCGCACCCAGGTGGCGACGGCGGCCGTGTCGGCGGCCACCAGGGCCAGCGGGCCGAGCTGGGACGCCGTGGTCACGGACCGGGACAGGCCGTCGCCGGCCATCAGCGCGACGGCCTGCGCCTGAAGGGCCTGCTGATGGGTGCCGCGGAAACCGTCCAGCCCGCTCGCGGGGTCGCCGAGCGCCACCCGGACCGGCTCCGGCGAGCCGTCCAGGACGCGCGTCACCAGGTCCGGATCGATCGACGACGCCGGGAACCAGGCCCAGACCGTGGACGCGTCCGGCGCCACGATCAGCGGCGCCCGGCCGCCCGCCGCGGTGGCGAGCAGACCGGCGTGCCGTTCGAGACTGCTGAGCCGGGCGCCCTCGTCGACGTCCGGCCCGCACCACAGCACGGCACCGACGTGCCGATCCGAGAGGACGTATCCGATCGCCTTCTCGATCTCGCCGCTTTCGACGGCCTTGCCGGACAGGACGGTCCGGACCTTCGCCAGCCGGTTCGCGTTGCGGTTGCGCAGCCAGGTGTCGCGTTCCAGCTGGTAGGCCTCGACGACCTCCTCGGAGATCTTGTCGATGTAGCCGAAGGCGACCGACGACAGTTCGGTCGCGGCGACGGCGACGTCCCCGGCGCTCACCGGCTCGGCCGCGATCCGGGTGATCATCTCCTGCTGGAAGGCGGCCTGGCCGAGCCGGTACGCCCGCAGCATCGTGGTGATGGGGACGCCTCGTTGCGCCAGCCGCCGGGCGAACTCCAGCGCGACCGGGGGCGCGCCGACGTCGACCCGGCGCGTGGCGCCGCCGAACACGCCCAGCGCGGCGATCAGGTTCTCTCGCACCGTGCTGACGAGGAGGTCCCTGGCCTGCGCGTCCTGCGCCAGCTCCGGCAGCTCGCCGGAGACCTCCTCGACGATCCGATCGCGCAGGGCGGCGACCTCGGTCAGCACCGAGCCCGCGACCTTGACCAGGGTGTCGGCGGCCGTTGACGTCACAGGCAGCACCGTACGCGCTCGGGGCCGTTGGTGCCGTGGACCCAAGCGGGCGGCCGCTTTCGGTTCAGCGCACAGTGATCCGCGCCGTCCGGCTTCCTACCGTCCCAGGAACACGGATTCGGAGGCTGCGATGAAGAAGTACCACCTCGCCGGGGCGGAGAACGGAGCCGCCACCTGGCACGACCGGAAGCGCTACCTGTGGTTGCTCGGGCTGGTGGTGCCGCTGCTGCCCTTCGCCGCGATCGGGCTCCACGCGGCGACCGGGGCGGGCGTCGTCCTCTGGCTGGGCCCGTTCGTCATCCTCGTTCTCGTGCCTCTCGTCGATCTCCTGGCGGGGTACGACCACACCAATCCGCCGGACGAGGTGATGGAGGCACTCGAAGAGGACCGCTACTACCGGTGGATCACGTATCTGTTCCTGCCGCTCCAGTACGCGGGTTTCGTGGTGGGGGCGTGGGTGCTTTCGGGCGACGGGATCTCCGTGTTCGGCAAGATCGGCCTCGCCGTCACACTCGGCACGGTGGCGGGTATCGGGATCAACACCGCGCACGAACTGGGGCACAAACGCGAGAACGTGGAACGCTGGGCGGCGAAGATCGCGCTGGCGCAATGCTTCTACGGTCATTTCTACATCGAGCACAATCGTGGGCACCACGTCCGCGTCGCGACCCCGGAGGATCCCGCGTCGAGCAGGCTGGGGGAGAGCTTCTACCGGTTCTGGCCGCGCACGGTCTTCGGTTCGGTGCGCAGCGCGTGGGGCGTCGAGAAGAAACGCTACGCCCGCAAGGGAAGCCACCCGTTCCACCTGGGCAACGACGTGCTGAACGCGTGGTTGATGAGCGCGGCGCTGTGGGGAGTGCTGATCGCGTGGCTGGGTTTCGGCATCCTGCCGTACCTCGTCATCCAGGCCGTCTTCGGGTTTTCGCTGCTCGAAATCGTGAACTACATGGAGCACTACGGGATGCTCCGCAAGAAGGTCACCAACGGCGCGAAGTCGCGCTATGAACGCGTGACGCCGTCGCATTCGTGGAACTCGAACAACGTCGCCACCAATGTCCTGCTGTACCACCTCCAACGGCACAGCGACCACCACGCGAACCCGACCCGGCGATTCCAGACCCTGCGTGATTTCCAGGAAAGCCCGGTGCTGCCGACGGGATACACCGGGATGATGATCGTCGCGCTCGTCCCGCCGTTGTTCCGCAGGGTGATGGACCCGCGCGTGGTCCGCCACTTCGACGGCGACCTCCGCCAGGCGAACGTCCAGCCGGGAAAACTGGCCTCGTTGCTGAAGAAATACCCGCCCGCCACCTTCGACGACCGGGAAATGTCCTTTTCGGACAGTGTCACCACGCTCGCCGACGAGGTCGACGCCGCCCGATGCCCGGGATGCGGCTACACCTACAGCGTCGTCGAAGGCAACGAGCTCGAAGGATTCGCCGCCGGCACCGCCTGGTCGGACATCCCCGACGACTGGACCTGCCCGGACTGCGGTGTCCGCGACAAGATCGATTTCGTGCCGGTCCGCCGCGAGGTGGTCTGACATGCGACCGCGCGGATGACCGATCAAGCGGCCTTCGCCACCATCTACCGGCAGCATTCCGTCCCGATCTTCCGGTACCTGCGGATGCGCGTCCCCTCCGCCGCGGCGGCGGAAGACCTCACCAGTGAAGCGTTCCTCCGTGCCTGGCGGAAACTTCCGGATTTCCAGCCGGGGGTCGGTTCCTTCACCGGATGGCTCTACACGATCGCCGACAACCTGGCCCGCGATTACCGCAAATCGGCAAGGTACCGGCGCGAACTGCTCGACGGCGAGGACCACGACGGTCCCGATCACCTCGGCGGCGCCGAACAGCTCGCGCTGGCCAGGATCGAGGCGGCCGCGCTCCGGCGGAGCCTGGCGGACCTCAGCGAGCCACAACGGCAATGCCTGCTTCTGCGGTTCTTCGCGGGCCTGACGGTCGCGGAAGTCGCCGAAGCGATGAACAAGAACCCCAACAGCGTCCGGGCCCTTCAGCACCGCGCGGTGCGCGCGCTCGCGACCTCGATGGCCGGATTCGCGACCGAAGGAAGGTGACCGCGCGATGTACGCGTTCCTGATGATCGCCAAGGTGATGGGTCCACTGCTCGTCCTGATGCTCTGCCCGATCTGGCTGCCGATGATCGGCGTGCTGGTGGGCAGGGTCTTCGACGCCTTCTCCGGCAAAGGGTGATTCACCCGCCTCCTCCCGGGTACCCGAAGATCGAAAGCGGAACCGACGAGGCAGGAGGCATCGTGCAAAGCTCAACGCTCCGGGACGTCACCGTCCGAGAAGGACCGTTCGCGTCGGTCTATTTCGACAACTCGCACGACACCGAGGACGCCGCCGCGCAAGTGGAGCTGCGCTGGCGGTCGCTCCGCAAACGGCTGGCCGACGAGGGCGCGCAGGAGCGGACACTCACCGCTCTCGACGCCGCGGTGGCCGCCGCCCCGCCTTCGGAGGGCAAGGCGGGCCGGGCCCTGGTCGCGGAGGGGGACGAGGTCGTACTCGACGAGGAACTCGTGGAGCCGCCGCCGCGTGAGGTCGCCCGCGTCGCGCCGCAGCCGTATCTCCTCCCGCTCCTGCGGCTCGCCCCGGCCGTCGTACCGCACGTCGTCGTGGTCGCGGACCGGACGGGGGCCGATCTGTTCGCGTCGGGTGAGGACGGTGCCGAACAGCGGACCGTCCAGGGCGAGGACCATCCGGTGCACAAGGTGCGCGGTGGCGGCTCGGCCTACTGGAACATCCAGCATCGGGTGGAGGCCGTGGCCGAACGCAACGCCGCGGAAGTCGCGCACGAGGCGGTGAAGCTCGCCGATTCCGTCGGCGCCGAAGTGCTGGTTCTCGCGGGAGAGGTGCAGGCGCGAGCGCAAGTGCGTGACGAACTCGCCCCGCGCGGCAAGGAGAAGGTCGTCGAGCTGGAGGAAGGCGGCCGGGCGGACGGAAGCGGCCCGGAGGCACTCGAAGCCGAGGTACGCCGGGTGCTGACCGAACACGCCGAACGCGGCCGCCAGGACGTGATCGACCGCTTCCGCGCCGAACAGGGTCGCGAGGGCGGCCTGGCGGCGGACGGGCTCGCGCGGACGACGGCCGCCCTGCGTTCGGGTGCCGTCGAGACCTTGCTGATCGACGCCGATTCCTTGGCCGATCGCCTGGTCTGGGTCTCCGGCGAACCGACCCAGGTCGCGGTCGCGAAGGAGGATCTCGAACTCTCCGGCACGGAGACGCTGACCGAGTGCCGCGCGGACGAAGCGCTTCCGGTGGCCGTGCTGGCCGAAGGCGCGGACATCGTCCCCGTCAGCGGTGAGGGTCTGGCGGAGGGCGTCGGCGCGGTTCTTCGGTTCGCGATCTGACGATCAGGACGTCGCGACGGCGTCGCGCGCCTTGTCCCCACTCGCCCAAGACGACAGCCGGCACTCAGCCGAGGAAACTCGACCTTCACACCTTCCCAAGTACATGAAGGCCCCCTTCCTTGCGCCTAGGTACATGAAGGGGGCCTTCACGTACTCCAGCCATCACGCGCCGGCCGCGGACACACGTTCCCGCCGCGGAGTCCGGCTCACCGCCCAAACACTGACGACGACCAGCAGACATCCGGCCAGCTGCGTGATCGTGGGCCGCTCGTGCAGGGCGATGACACCGAACACGACGGCCAGAACCGGGTGCAGCAACAGAAGTGAGGCACTCACCTGAGGCGCCAGCTGGGAAAGCGCTCCCGCGATGAGGAGCCAGGCGAGCACCTGCCCGACCAGCGCGAGCGCGATCAGCCACAGCCACGCGGCCAGGTCGAGGTCCAGGTCGATCCCCGTCCACAGACTGCCGACCACGACCGCCGCGGCACACGCCGCCGTCGTGGAAGCGCACACCGGGAACACGACATGGCCTTGGCCGCCGCCCTGCCGCATGAAGAACAGATACCCCGCGTAGGCGATGCCCGCGATGGTGCCGAACACGATGCCGCCGACCGGGTCCGTACCCGGCTCGGCCTGGCCGATCACACCGGCCGCCATGGTCACGCCGATCAGCATGACCGGTATGAGCGCGAGGAACCGTCTGGACGGGACCGACCCCAGGAACAGCCAGGTGAGCAGCGGGAACACCACCACCTGGATGGTGAGCAGCACCGTGGAGATGGACGCGCCGACGTCCTCGATGCTGGCCACCCAGAACACGTAGTCGATGCCGAGCAGCACCCCCGCCGCCAGGTCGAACCGCATCAGCCGCCACGGCCGCGGCCCGAGCCGCCGCCATTCCCGGATCGACAGCGGGACCAGCACCGTCAGCGCGATGGCGCAGCGCAGGAACGCGGTGGTCCCCGGACTCGCGCCGGACAGTTTGGCGAACCCGGCCGACACCGAAGTGCACGCCGCGCCCCCGGTGATGCGCAGTGCGGCCGTGCGGTGCCGATCGGGTGCCCGAACACTCATGGCGATCACTATGCCGAGTCCGGTCGCATAGCAAAAGTGAATGTTCCTACGGTGAAATCGGTAGCATCGCTTCATGAACCTGGGTCGGCTGCAAGCGCTCGCGTCGGTCGCGAAGTACGGATCCGTCGCCCGCGCCGCGGAAGTCCTGCACGTCACGCCGTCCGGGGTGTCGCAGCAGCTGAACAAGCTGGAGAAGGAGACCGGACACCCGCTGCTCGAGCCTGCGGGGCGCGGCATCCGGCTCACCCGTGCGGGTCAGGTGCTGGCCGAACACGCGGCGCGGGTGCTCGCCCAGGTCGCCGCGGCCGAAGCCGACCTCGCCGCGCTGGACCAGGAAGTGGCCGGGCCCCTGCGGATCGGGGCCGTCGGCAGCGCGATCCGGGAGCTGCTGCCGAACGTGCTGGCCGAACTGGTCGCCGATCGGCCACGGCTCAGGGTGTCCCTGCGCGACGGCGAGGTGGTGGATCTGCTTCCCCGGCTGCTCACCGACGAGCTCACCGTGCTGCTGATGGAGAGCTGGGAGGCCCGGCCGCCGCTCCTGCCCGCGGGGGTCGCCGTACGCACGCTCGTCCGGGAACCGGCCGAGGTCGCCCTCGCCGCGGATCATCCGCTCGCCGACCGGTCCGTCGTCGACCTGGCCGACCTCGCCGGGCAGACCTGGACCTGCTGCCCGGCGGGCACGGAAGCCCACGTGGCCCTCACGCAGACCATGCGCGGGCTCGGCGCCGAGCCGGACATCCGGTTCGCCGTCGCCGAGTACCCCACCCAGCTCGCGCTGGTCGCCGCGGGACTCACCGTCGCGCTCGTTCCCAAGATGGCCCAGCGGCCGACGCCGGACGGTGTCCGGTTCCTCCGCACGCGCCCGGTGCTGCACCGGGAAATCCGCGTCGCCTGGCGAACCGACGACCAGGGCCCGCCGATCCGCGCCCTGCTGGCCGCGCTGGTCTCGCGTCAAGAAGCGGTGAACGCGACAGCAAATGGGTACCCCTCCAGGTAGCGGAGGTGATTCGCGATGGACAGGCCAGGCCCGATCCGGTGGGTGCAGTACGTCTACGGGCGCAGGCTGCCGGAGCGATACCGCGAATGGGTGCTGTACGACGCGACCTCGCGCACGTGGCTGCTGCGGTTCGCCCTCCGGATCTGTTTCGAGGCGTTGCCGTGGCTCGCGATCGCGTTCGTGCTCCTGGTGACGCTCACGCCGATACCCGTTCCCGCGGTCCTGGGCGCGTTGATGCTGAGCCTGTTCCTGGGGCTGTTCTTCACGATGACCAGCGCCGACGAGCTGGCCGAGGTCCGGCTCGGCAAACACGGTTTCCCGCGTGGCACCGGAAAAGCGGCCAGATCCGCCCGAGGTGGCTCAGGCAGCTGGCCCTGATCGCTCACCCGGTGTGACGAGGCCTGATTCGTAAGCGAGGACCACGAGTTGCGCGCGGTCGCGGGCGTGGAGTTTGGTCATGGCGCGATTGACGTGCGTCTTCGCGGTCAGCGGGCTGATCACCATGTGATCGGCGATCTCGTCGTTGGACAGCCCCCGCGCGACCAGGACCACGGCTTCGCGTTCGCGGTTGGTCAGTTCCTTCAGCCCGGAACCGCTGCCGCCGCCGAGCGGGACGGTGACGTACCGGTCGATCAGCTTGCGCGTGATCGACGGCGCGAGCAGGGCGTCACCGCGCGCGGCGACGCGGACGGCGTGCAGGAAGTCTTCGGGCTCGATGTCCTTGACGAGAAAGCCCGCCGCGCCCGCGCGCAGCGCGTTGAAGACGTACTCGTCCAAGCCGTAGTTGGTCAGGATGACGACGTGCACGCTTGCCAAGGCCGGGTCGGCGGCGATGCGCCGGGTCGCCTCGATGCCGTCCACGCCGGGCATCTGGATGTCGATGAGCGCGATGTCGGGCAAGTGTTTTCTGGCGAGTGCCACGCCTTCGCCTCCGTCGGCTGCTTCGGCGACGACCTCGATGTCGTCCTCGACGTCGAGCAGCGCGCGGAAACCGCTACGGAGAAGGGGCTGGTCGTCGACCAGCAGGACGCGAATCACGAGCGCTCCACGGGAAGTTCTGCCCGGACGGAGAAACCGCCCGTGTCTCTTGGTCCGGCGTCGAGACGGCCGCCGAGCGCGGTGACCCGTTCACGCATCCCCAGCAGCCCGACACCGGGGATCGGTGCGGCGCCCGGTGTGGCCTTGCCGTCGTCCTCGACCTGGATCGTCAGCGCGTCGGGACGGTGGTCGATGCGCACCGACGCGGTCTTCGCCGCGGCGTGCCGGGCGATGTTGGTCAAGGATTCCTGAACGATCCGGTACGCGGTGCGGTCCACGGCCGCGGGCAGATCGTGTCGCCGCCCTTCGACGGTGAGCGTCGCGTCCAGACCGGCGGCCTGGGCGCGTTCCACCAGGCCGGGGATCCGATCGAGTCCGTGCGGCGGATTCGTGTCGTCGTCACGCAGGGCCTCCAAGGTCGCCCGCAGCTCCCTGGTCGCCTCACGGCCGGCTTCACGGATCGCCAGCAACGATTCCGGCACCGCCTCGCCCCGTTTGGTGGCCAGATGGACGGCGACCTCGGCCTGCACCTTCATGACGGAGATCTGGTGGGTGAGCGAATCGTGCAGTTCCCGCGCGATGTGCAGCCGTTCCTCGTCGGCCCGGCGCCGCGCGGTCTCCTCACGGGTGCGCTCGGCCTCCTCGGCCCGCCGTTCGGCCTGTCGTAGCGCTTCACCCGCCGCGCCGGCGGCGATCAGCCAGGCCAGCTGGAGCGCGTCACGGCTCTGGGCGAAGGCCTCACTGACGGAAAAGGCGTTGGCGGAGGCCAAAAGCACGAGCGGGAGCGCGCCGATCATGAGCACCGACCCGGCGACGGCGACGATCCGGTGTCCGGCGCGGACCGCGGCGTAGACCGCGACCAGGTAGGCGACGGCGGGCACGGTGAAACCCATGGCCTGGTATCCCAGCGCGCACACCGCGGTCACGGCCAGGACCGTGAGGGGCGCCCGGCGATGCGCGGCGAGCGCCAGGCCACCGGCGACCAGCACCACGTAACCGAGGGGGTTCATGGTGGTGTCCTCATCGGACAGTGCCGTGACCAGCAGGACCACCGTCACCCCGACGGCGATCGCCCAGTCCCAGACCCTGTTCATGCGAGAACCCTAACCAGCCGCCCCCGCGCGCGACTCCTCCGCACGGACGATCCCGGGACTACCACGCACGCGGTAGTCCCGGGATTTCCACGACCTCGGCGGCAGTCCGGAATGCCTGCGTTCACCGGACGACGCGGGGCGGGTCCGGCGGACACGATCTGCGGACATCAGTCACCGAGCGAAGGAGCACCCCATGACCGTCCACTTGCTGTCCGCCGCCTACCTGACTCCCGGGCGCCTGTGGTCCTTGATCGCCGTGCTGGTGGGGGTGATCGGGGTCGTCGCCGGAGGACTGGCCGTCGCCCGGAGCCGGTCCGGTGACACGCGACGAGGAGCCGTCGTGGCACTGGCGGCGGGGCTGCTCGGCATGGCGGGTGGCGTTTACGTGGTGACCGCGGCGAAGGGCGGACCTGGCACGGGCTACGGAATCGTCGGTGGGTTCCTCGCCTTGGTGGTCGGGCTGATCGCCGCGGCTCTTGGCGGGCTGGCTCTTTCGCGGTCCCGTCGTGCCGGGCGGGTGTCCGGCGAAGTCGCGTGACGTCCGCGATCGTGTTGCGAAAGCCACTTTGGCAACCTTCAACGTTGCGAAAGTGGCTTTCGCAACCCCGGTGCGACACCGAGGTCTAGATATATCAACCTGCATTGATGTACCTTCGGCCAGTGGCGACCTTCGAGACGGCAGATCCGCCGCCGTTCGTACGGCTGGCGAGCGATCCGCTGCGCTGGCGGCTGTTGCGCGAGTTGTCGCACGGCGACCGCCGGGTGCGGGAGCTGGTCGACCTGGTCGGGCAGCCGCAGAACCTGGTGTCCTATCACCTGCGCAAGCTGCGGGCCGCGGAGCTGGTCACGGCGCGGAGGAGCAGTTTCGACGGTCGCGACACGTACTACCACCTCGATCTGGGGCGGTGCGCGGACGCGCTCGCCGAGACGGGAAGCTCGCTGCATCCCGCCCTGTCGCCGATCGGGGTGGACGTGAAGCGGGCCGGGTCCCGGATCAAGGTGCTGTTCGTGTGCACCGGGAACAGCGGGCGCTCGCCGATGGCCGAGGCGCTGCTGCGGCACCGCGCCGGTTCGAGGGTCGAGGTGTCCAGCGCGGGCAGCCACCCAAAACCGCTGCATCCCGACGCCGTGCGCGTTCTCGCCGAGCGCGGCATCGCCCTGACCCACGAACCGTCCCATGTGGACGATCTCCGGCGCAGGCGATTCCATTGGGTGATCAGTCTTTGTGACCGGGTCCGCGAGGTCTGCCCGGAGTTCCCCGGGCATCCGCACGTCGTCCACTGGAGCCTGCCGGATCCGGCCAAGGAACCCGAGAGCCATCCGGCGTTCCGTCGGCTCGCCGGCGAACTGGACCGCCGGATCGGGTTCCTGACCGCCCGGTTCGGCGTGAAATATCGCGATGATGAGGTGAACAGGACATGACTTCGGATCTGGTGAGTGTGCGTTACCTGGTCGACGACGTCGCTGCCGCCGTCGAGTTCTACACGGGACACTTGGGTTTCGCCGTGCGTTCGAGCGTGTTGCCCGCGTTCGCCGACGTGGTGCGCGGGAATCTCCGGCTGCTGCTCAGCGGTCCGGCGAGCTCGGCGGGGCGCGCGCTGCCGGACGGTACGAAACCGGCGCCGGGCGGGTGGAACCGCATCCATCTCATCGTCGACGACATCGACGCCGAAGTCGCGAGGTTGCGCGCGGACGGCGTCCTGTTCCGCAGTGACGTCGTGACCGGGCCGGGTGGCCGCCAGATCGTGTTCGACGACCCGGCGGGCAATCCGGTCGAACTGTTCCAGCCCGCGGCCCGTTGACGCCGCACCACGAGCCGAGCCTGGGCACCGTCCTGCGGGAGTGGGGCCGGATCGGCTGCATCGGGTTCGGCGGGCCGCCCACCCATATCGCCCTGCTCCGCAAATTGTGCGTGCAGCGCCGGGAGTGGTTGTCGGATCAGGAATTCGAGGACGCCATCGCCGCCTGCAACCTGCTGCCCGGCCCGGCGTCGACGCAGCTCGCGATCTTCACCGCGTGGCGGGTCCGCGGCCGGGCGGGGGCGCTGGTCGGCGGCGCGGCGTTCATCGTGCCCGGCCTCATCGTGATCCTGGCGCTGGCCGCGCTGTTCCTCACCGGATCCCCGCCCGCCTGGGTACGCGGGGCCGGTGCGGGCGCGGGTGCGGCGGTCGCCGCCGTCGCGGTGCACGCGGGGGTCGGCCTGATCCCGGCGGGCTGGCGGCGCGCGGCGTCCACCGGCCGCGTGCGCTGGGCCCTGTACGTCCTGGCGGGTGTCGTGTCGGCCGCCTTGCTCGGGCCGTGGCTGGTGCTTGTCCTGCTGGGCTGCGGCGCGGTCGAACTGACCGTGAACCGCGCGCGCCGCGGTGAGTCCAGTGCCGCGTTGTTCGCCGTCCCCGCCCAATCCTGGGCCGCCGCGGTCGCGGGTGCCGGCGTGTTCGCGTCCGTCGCGTGGGTGGCGCTCAAGGTCGGGATGCTGTCCTACGGCGGCGGCTTCGTGATCATCCCGCTCATGCAGGACGACGCGGTGAACACCTACCACTGGATGAGCGCGGGGGAGTTCCTGAACGCGGTCGCGCTCGGCCAGGTCACCCCCGGTCCGGTGGTGCAGACCGTCGCCGTCGTCGGTTACGCCGCGGCCGGGCTCACCGGCGGCATCCTGGCGTCACTGGTCGCCTTCGCCCCGTCGTTCGTGTTCATCCTGTTCGGTGCCAAGCATTTCAACCGGCTGCGCGGCAACCCGAACGTCCGGGCGTTCCTCGACGGCGCCGGCCCGGCCGCGGTCGGCGCCATCCTCGGCTCGGCGATCCCGCTCGCGCTCAGCCTGACCCAGGGATGGCAGTACGCCGTACTCGCCGGTGCCGGGGTTCTGCTGTTCGTGCTGCGGCGCGGAGTGGTGACCACGATCCTGGCCGCGGCGGCCGCCGGAACCGGGCTCGCGCTCGCCGGAGCGCTCCTGCCGAGCTGAGGTTCAGCCCAGTCCCCGGGTGGTGACGACCCGCGCGTTGCCGTCGGACAGGTGGTAGGACAGCCCGACCACGGCGGTCTTCCCGGCGTCGATCTGCTCGGAGAGCAGCCGGGAGCGGTCGACCAGGAGGTCGACGGTGTGGCGGATGTGCTCGTCGATGATGTCGTCGTTGCTGGTGAGCCCGGCGGCGCGGGCGGCGAGGACGCTCGGGGTGACGCGCTCGATGACGTCGCGGACGAAGCCGTTGGTGCCGAGCCCGTCCTTCAGCGCTTCGCGGGTCGCGGCGACGGCACCGCAGGAGTCGTGGCCGAGGACGACGACCAGCGGGCAGTCGAGGATGCTGACGGCGTACTCGATGCTGCCCAGCACCTCCGAACCGGCGACGTGGCCCGCGGTGCGGACGACGAACAGGTCGCCGAGCCCGCGGTCGAAGATGATCTCGGCGGCCAGTCGTGAGTCGGAGCAGCCGAAGAGGACCGCGAAGGGGCTCTGTTCGGGGGCGGTCGCCGTGCGGCGGACGGCGTCCTGGTTCGGGTGTTCCGGGGTACCGGCCACGAAGCGCCGGTTGCCGGCGAGCAGAAGGTCGAAGGCCTCGGAAGGGGTCGGCGCGTCGCTCATGGAGCGGACATTACCGGCTGCGACCGGCTCCGGCAGGTGTGCCGCGTCACTGATCGAGTCGTCCGGAGACGGCACGCATGGCGCGGCCGACGGCCCGGAGGTCGTCGGGTGCGATCACGTCCACGAAGTGTTCGCGGACGGTGCGGAGATTGTCCGGTGCCGCGCGGCGCAACGTCTCGTATCCCTGGTCGGTGAGCCGGGCCCGCACGCCGCGGCCGTCGTCGGCGGTCGACTCCCGCTGGACCAGGCCGCGCGTCTCCAGCCCGTTTATGCGGTGCGAAAGGCGGCTGCGCGAGTAGTACGCGGATTTCGCGAGGTCCGCCATGCGCATCGACCGGCCGGTGGCTTCGGAAAGCCGCACCAGGAGTTCGAACTCGGCCAGGGAAAGCCCGTGCTCCTCGCGGAGCCGCCGGTCGAGCAGGTCCACGAAACGCACGGATCCTTCGATGAACGCCCGCCAGTCGCGCTGCTGTTCCGGGTCGAGCCAGTCGGTCACGGCGCACACAGTAACAGTTGACGCCTTCAACCACTTCGGGCTAGCTTTGGTTGAAGACTTCAACTAGATGGGGAACGCGATGACGAACGAAGCCTGGGTGATGCGGGAGAAGGACGCGGAGGTCATCGAGCGGCCCGCGTTGCGGCTGCTGGCCGACGGCGAGCACACGGGCGGGCTGCTCGGTGCGAACCGGTTGTCGCTACGACCGGGGGAACCCGGGACGAAACCGCACTATCACCGGAAATCCGCGGAAGCGTTCTACGTGCTTGACGGGGCGCTGCGGATGCTGGTGGGTGCCGAAACGATCACGGTCGAGCGCGGGGGTTACGTGGTGATCCCGCCGGGCGTCCGGCACGCGTTCGCCGCGCCGCCGGAGGTCGCCGCGGACGTCCTCATCACGCTGGCGCCCGGCGTCGACCGGTTCGGCTATTTCCGGATCCTGCCCGAGATCCTGCGCGGAAACGTCGCACCGGAAGAGGTCGAGCGCCTTCACGAGCAGTACGACGTGCACTTCGTCGACGCGCCCGAATGGGACTCGCCTCAGCCGACGCCGTAGCGCTCGCGCACCTGGCCGACGTTCGGCACGCCGGTGAACCCGAGGTCGTTCGCCCCGACGACGATCGTCCCGTCGTTGTTCGTGTACTTCTGCGGGGTCGCCCAACCGTCCTCGAGATCGGGAGAAGCGGCGAAGGCGCGCAGGACCTCTTTCATCACCGCGATCGCCTTGCCCTTGTCGCCCGCCGCGATCCGCACGTCGCCTCGCTGCCATCCACCGCCGAAGCCGTTGTCGCAGTCCCAGGTCGCGGAGATCACGCCGGGGACCGCTGTCGCTGCCGCGGCGAAGGCCTCTTCGCATTTCTCCGCGCTGGACGCGCACGCCGAGACGGGCAGGGTCAGCGCCATGACCACGGTGACCGTCACAACCCGCGCACATCGCCTCATTCGGGCATTATGCGGGGATGCCCGGGCTGTGGTGTGAACAGCCCACTCCGTCCGGCGAGCATGTTTCGATGGGGAATCATGACGAACGACAGCGAGGTCCGGTCGCGGCCCCTGACGAGCTACGTCAACCGTACGGACGACGAGGACGAGGTGCGGCGGCTGCTCGGCGCGGGCCGTCTGGTCACCTTGACCGGCGCCGGTGGCGTGGGCAAGACACGGCTGGCCGCCCAGGTGGCCAGTTCGCTCACCCGGGCCTTCCCCGGCGGCGTGGCGGTCGCCGGACTGAGTGAACTGCGGGACGAACGGCTGGTCGCGCGCACGGTCGCCGACGCCTTGGGCCTGCACGACACGGCGGGACGCACCGACCTGGAGGCCGTCGTCTCGTATCTGCGGCCGCGGCGGTCGTTGCTGCTGCTGGACAACTGCGAACACCTCCTCGACGGCAGCGCGGACCTGGTGACGGCGTTGCTGCGTGACTGTCCGGATCTCGTCGTCCTGGCCACCAGCCGCTGCTCGCTGGGGCTGGCCGGTGAGCACGTCCTGGCGATCCCGCCCCTGGGCGTGCCCGACGAGGAGGTCGGGACACCGCGAGAGGCGTTCACGTTCGGCGCGGTGCGGCTGTTCGCGGAGCGCGCCGCCAACGTGTTGCCCGCTTTCGAGGTCACCGAGAGCAACGTCGCGGACGTCGTCCGCCTCTGCCGACGGCTCGACGGACTGCCGTTGGCGATCGAACTCGCCGCGGCCAGGATCCGGGCCCTGTCGCCGTCGCAGATCGCGGAACGGGTCGAGAGCAACTCGGGCGTGCTGGCCACCGGGCTCCGCATGCCGGTCGAGCGGCATCGGACGCTGCGCGCCACCATCGAGTGGAGTCATTCCCTGTGCACGGAGACCGAACGGGTCGTCTGGGCACGCTGTTCGGTGTTCGCCGGGCAGTTCGACCTGTCCGCCGCGGAGGACGTCTGCGCCGGAGCCGGACTGGACTCGCTCGCCGTGCTCGACGCGGTGGACGGTTTGGTGGACAAGTCGGTGCTGGCGCGCATCGACGGCACGGACCGGGTCCACTACCGGATGCTCCGCTTGCTCCGCGAATTCGGCGGGCACCGGCTCGCCGAATCCGGTGACGAGCTCGCCGTGGCGAGGACGCATCGTGACCACTACGCCTGGCTGATCGACCAGGCCGCCGCGACGTGGTTCGGGCCGGGGCAGGACGAGGCGTACGAGCGCCTGACCGCGGCACACGCCGACATCCGCGAGGCGCTGTCGTGGTCGCTCCGCACCCCCGGCGAAGGCGCGGTGGCGTTGGGGATGGCCGTCGGCGTGATCGAGTACTGGGTGGCCCGCGGCGCGGCCTGGGAACTGCGGGACTGGATCGATCGCGCGCTCGAGGCGATGCCGCCGGAGACCCGGGGCCGGGCCCGCGGCCTGGCCGTCGCCGCCCTTTGCGCCGCGCTGCACGCGGATCTGCCGGGCGCGCGGCAGCGGTTGGCCGCCGCCGAGGCGATCGGGGACGACGAAGCCGCCCCCTACATCGCCCATGCGTGTGCTTTCGTGAGGATGCTGTCCGCGGAACCGAACACCATGGTCCGCGCGGCGGAGGCCGTGCGGCTGTTCGGCGAGCGAGGCGACGTACGGCGCCAGATGCATCCGATGTTCATCCAGGGGGTCGCGCTGGCCTACCGGGGCGACCTGCCGGGCGCGCGGGAGTTGCTGGGCTCGATGCTCCGCACCTGTGAGGAAGCGGGGGAGTACCGGTATCGCTCCATGGCGCTGTACGGGTTGGGAGTCGTGGAAGTCTGCTTCGGTGGAGATGACGACGACGGCGAGCGATTCATCCGCTCCGCGCTGGAGATCGACCTCCGTACGTCGGACATGATGTCCGCGGCCTACCGCCTGGACGGTCTCGCCTGGGTCTCGGCGAGGCGCGAGGAGTGGGTCCGGGCGGCGGAACTGTTCGGGACCGCCGCCACGCTCTGGGACCGCTGCAACGCCGAGCCCGACGTGGCCGTCACCGCGTCGCACCGGATGTTCCACGACGCCACCCGGAACGCCTTGGGGGCAGCGAGGTTCGACTTGGCTTTCGCCGAGGGGCGGCGGCTGAATCCGCACGACGCCCTGGCCGGTCCCGAGGCTTCGTCCGCCGGAGAACCGGCCGACCTCCCGCCGCTGACGCCGCGCGAGTCGGAGATCGCGCGGCTGGTCGCGGCCGGGCTGAGCAACCGGGACATCGCGGCGAGACTGGTCATCGCCCGGCGAACGGTCGAGACGCATCTGCAGCACATCTCGCACAAACTCGACTTCGCCAACCGGACCCAGCTGGCCGTCTGGGTCGAGCAACGGGACCGCGGACCGCTGTGACCCGCCGAGGTCACGGCGGCCCGCGCCCCTTGAGTCAGCCGAGCGGGCAACTTCCCCGATATACGGCGATCTTCGGGTCGTTCGCCGGGAGCGGGCACAGGAACTGGTCGTACCTGGTGTCTTCGTCGACGAAGCGTTTCAGCCAGGAAAGGCTGTACTTCGCGATGGTCACGTTCGGCTTCGTCGGCGCCATGTGACCGGCGCCGGCCAGCAGCATGTACGCCTTGTCCAACGACTCGGGAAGGCTTTGGTAGAACGGCCGGGAATGCGAGCCGTCCGGGGCGATGAAATCGTTCTGGGCACTGACGACGAACGTGGGGACCTTCAGGTCGGAGAACGTCGTGTTCGGGTTCCAGCCCGTCAACGGGATGGCGGCCTTCAGCGTGGGTGCTTTCTGCGCGGCTATCAACGACCCGCCGCCGCCCATCGAATGGCCCATGACGGCGAGCCTGCCCGGGTCGACGCGGTCCTTGGCCTGGCTCTTGTCCGTCACGTAGCGCAGAGCCGCGAGCAGCTGATCGGACCGGACGTCCGGGGTGTCCCAGGTGCTCTTGGTGGAGAACGTGATGACGACGAATCCCTGGGAGGCCAAACGCGGGCCGTACCAGGCGATCGCGCTCTCCGTTTCCAGGAAGCCGGGCGCGATCGCGATCGCGCCGAAGGTGCCCTGGCCGGTCTCGGTCGGGTAATGGATCGTCCCGCCGCCGAAACCTTGTCCGGCGGGGACCTTCTCGGTCGCGGTCTGGAACGATCCCCTGTCCGCCTCGATACTGGCGTTCGTCGGAGCGGGGCCGCGGGCATAGGGATTCTCTTCGGCGTCAGCCGGTGCCGCCGCCACGAGCAGTGCGGTCACCGCACTGAGCACCGCGGCGCCCCATCGTGATCCACGCTTCATCGCGCATGTCCTCTCGGAAGAACCGTTCCGGAGCCGGAACGGTTTCCCAGATATAGCGGGGACCCGGCCGGGCGCGCGTCGTGGAAACTACTGAGAAGCGAAAAACTGTCACGTCGGGAAGGTTTTCGGCCTCGTGAATGCGGAAGTCCGTGAAGGCCTCCTTGAGGGACTCTTCCTTGTTCACCCACCAGTCTTTGACGGATGAGTGTCCCCAATGCGGCATTGGGGACACTGAGCGTCTCCGATGCCACATTGGGCGCACCGGATGGAGCCGCGACTCGGGGCAGACTGGTAGTAGGTAAGCCCGTGAAGGCCTCTTTGAGGGACTCTGGGTCCCTCAAGGAGGCCTTCACGGACTGGGCATGCAGGCGAGGCGTGACGGGGGCGGTCAGGTGCCTGCCCGGTTCCCGGTGGGGATGGTGATCAGGGTCGTCGTCGGTGAGGTGCCCTTGTTGAGGAACAACATCGCCAGCGCCCGCACCATCTGGTCGAACATGTAGAACCCGGCCGGCATGATCGGGATCAGCCCCTCGCGGAACGCGATGTAGGCCGGCCACGCGGTGCGGATGAGGGCCGCGGATGCGTAATCGCGGCGCAGCCCGAGCCAGTCGCCGATCGCGTCGCTCAGCACGTAGCGCACGAATTCGTTCAGGAATCCCCGGGTCACGCCAAGATCGACCTGCGCGGTCAGCCCCAGCAGATCTTCCGCGAGCTCTTTTCCTTCGTGCGAAGGGGAAAGGATCGGCGTGAGCACCTGCGCCGACTGAGCTTCCGCGGCCGCCCACGTCTTCGGGATGAACTCCTCCCGCACGCCGAGCAAGTGGATGGCGACCTGCCACATGTGGAGGAAGGCGTCCTCGTCGGCGGCCGACATCGGGACCTTCCATTCGCGCAGCTTCCGGTGCACGTAGGTGCCTAGGCTGTGGAAGGTGACCAGGATGTCGCCGTTGCTGATCGGGATCCGCTCGTCCGCGACGGCCTTCCAGTACGGCGACTGCGGCAGAAGATGCCGCACCGCGGCGTGCACCAGCCGCGTCTTGTTGGCGGTGACCACGAACTGGCCGTCGGGCTCGAAGGCGTTCAGGTCGCTCAGGTCGTAGCCGAAGGTGAACGTCTTGGCCGCGCGGTCCTGCATGTCGGCCCCGCCCGCGGACCAGTAGACCGATTTGGCCTCACGCGGGATGACCGTGCTCATGATGCCGCTGCCGAGCCCGTACAGCATGAACAGATAGGTGTCCTTGCGCCGGTTGAAATCGGCCGCGCGGCGCAGTTTCGTGGGGTCGGCCCAGGACGGCAACCGGTTGACGCGCTGGAGGTGGCCCGCCAGATCGGCGGGCAGTCCGCCGGGGAGCGGGTCGTTGTTGTCCACCCAGGACCGCAGCGCGGTGTTGACCGCGGGCACCTGGCCCGCTTCGAGAACCCCCGCCATGATGCGGTCGATCTCGTCGTCCCAGACCCACCAGGGGTCGGCCGCGGTACCGGTCTGCGTCGCGCCCCAGGCGGGGGCGACGCTCGCCGCGCCCACCAGGCCCAGTGCGACGCCGAGGGACAGGACATTCCTCCTGCTGAGATCGCTCATTTACTTACCTAACTTCCTTGGTAGGTTCCGATGAGTGATTCACCATCGTTTTTCGTCCAGGTCGCGAAGCGCACCCTTGACCACTTTCCCGCCCGCGTTGCGCGGGAGTTCGGGGACCACCACGAGATCCTTGGGCATTTTGAACGAAGCGAGCCTGCCGTCGAGGAATTCGACCAGTTCGGCCAAGGATGGTTCGGGCTCTGTCGTGGTGATGAAAGCGACCGGCACCTGGCCCCAGCGCTCGTCGGGCCGTCCGATCACGGCGACCTCCCGTACCGACGGATGCGCGGAGATCGCGTTTTCCACTTCGGCGCAATAGATGTTCTCGCCGCCGCTGATGATCATGTCCTTCTTGCGGTCGACCACCCAGATGAAACCGTCTTCGTCCTGCGAAACCAGATCGCCGGAATGGAACCAGCCGCCGGCGAAGGCTTCCGCCGTCTCCTGGGGTTTCTTCCAGTAGCCCTTGGTCACCGAGGGCCCGCGGTAGACGATTTCGCCCACTTCGCCCGGCGAGACGTCGTTCATGTCGTCGTCCACGACGCGGTATTGGAGCGTCGGGATCGGTTTGCCGACGGAGCCGAGTTTGCGCGTCGAGTCCTCGCCGCTGAGCACGCAGGTGATCGGGGAGGTCTCGGTCTGGCCGAACACGGCCACGTTGAGGGCGCCGGGGAACTTCTCGGCCATGGCGAGCAGCGTCGCCCGCGTCGCGGGAGCCGCGCCCCAGCTGATGATCCGCAGTTTCAGCTTCCGTTCGGCGATGTCCGGCTGGGCGCAGAGCAGATCCCATTGCTGGGGAACGTTGAACACCACGGTGGCGCCTTCGCGTTCGTAGGCGTCGAGCACCGCGCGCGGATCGAAGGCGCCCAGCGGGTGGATCACGACCACCCCGCCGACCAGGAAGTTCGCCACGATCGAACCCAGTCCGGCGATGTGGAAGAACGGTGCGGTCAGGAAGGCGACGTCGGTGTCGTCGAAGATCTTCATCGCCCGGATACAGGTGATCGCCTGCATCTGCAGGTTGCGATGGGACAGCATCACCCCTTTCGGCCTGCCGGTGGTGCCCGAGGTGTACATGATCAGCGCCGTCGATTCCTCACTGACGTCGGGCAGTTCCAGCGGTGCGTGCGCGGTCAGGAATTCCTCGTACTCCGTGCGCCCTTCGGCGTCGTCCGGTTCGCCGATGACGAGCACGGTCCCGATCGACGCGGCGTTCGGCGCGGCGTCGAGCAGGGGGAGCAACCGCGCGTCGACGACGACGGCGGACGGCGTGCAGTCGGCCAGGATGTAGTCGAGCTCCGCCGGCGCGAGGCGGAAACTGAGCGGGACGGCCATGGCGCCCAGGCTGTTCGCCGCGAACACGGTCTCCACGAACCACGGGTGGTTCAAGGTCAGCGTCGCCACGCGATCGCCTTCGGTGACGCCTCGTGCGGCGAGGGCGGCGGCCAATTGCAACGACCGCCGTGAGAGTTCCGCCCAGGTGGTCGTCTCGCCGAGGTACCGCAGAGCGGGCTTGTCCGGTCGCATCATCGCGTGCGTTGCCGCGTGCGCCATCCAGTGGTGCCGGAAGGACGAGGCGGGAGCCGAAGCGGTCGACATGGCCATCCTCAGGTGTCGGAACGGGACCTCTCGCGTGGCCAGTATGCATGCCAAGCCGCCGGTTGAGAAGCGATAAGTTAATCGAAAATCACATTGCGGCGCCGGTTGCGCCCGTCAGTCGTCCCTGGTGGTGATCCGGTTCGTGGTTGACTTCCCGGCATGAGCGCCGAGTCGACCGCGGCCGTCCGGCCGCGCAACCGCAAGCAGCAGATCGTCGACGCGGCCGGGCGGATCTTCAGCGAGCACGGCTACCACGCGGCGTCGATGGAGGAGATCGCCGCCGACGTCGGCATCACCGCGGCGGCCCTGTACCGGCACTTCCCGAACAAGTACGCGTTGTTCGCCGCGTGCGCGAACGTCATGGCCGACCGGCTCGTCGCCACGCTCGACGAGGTGGCGCCCGGCGCGCCGCTGGCGGACGTGCTCGCCGCCGTCACGCAGGGGACGGTCGTCCATCGCGCGTCGAGTGGCCTGTACCGCTGGGAATCCCGGTACCTCGAACGTGCGGACCGGCAGTCGCTCGCGCTGAAGTTCGGGCAGGTCGTGGACCGGGTGGCCGAGGCGGTGCGGCGGGAGTACCCGCTCCCAGACGAGGGTTTGCGGGCGGTGGCCGCCCTCGGCGTGATCGGATCGATCACGATGCACCGCACCTCGATCGCCCAGCGCCGCGTCGAAGAAGTGCTGGTCGAGTCCGCCCTGCGAGTGGTCGCGACCGATCCGGCGGCGGGTGCCGGGGGCGCGCACGCCGTCGAGTTGCCGTCCAATCCGGAGCCGCGCACCCGGCGTTCGGAGATCCTCGCGGCGGCCATCCCGCTGTTCGAACGGGACGGATTCGCCAACGTCACGAACGGCAGGATCGCCGAGGCCGTCGGTCTGGTGCCCTCCGCGCTCTACCGATACTTCCCCGGCAAGGCCGACATTCTCGCCGCCGCTTGCCTGCAGGCCGCGGGAATCCTGGCCCAGGCGGTGGAACAGAACCTTCGCGACGTCGAGGGCCCGAGCGACGCGCTGCTCGCGCTGGCGCGGACCTATGTGGCCTACAGCTTCGAGCACACCGCGCTCACCAGTGTCGCCAACGCCGAACTCGCGGGTCTGCCCGCGGCCCTGCAACGTCCTTTGGTCAGCGCGCAGCGCGAACACATCGCCGTCTGGGAACAACATTTGCGGTCGGCGCGGCCGGAACTCGACCAGCGTCAGGCGAGGGTGCTCGTGCACGCCGGTTTCGGGGTGGTGGTCGAAGCGGGACGGAGGTTGCGCTGGGAGGACGTCCCCGCCAACCGCGACGCCGTCAGCGCCTTGCTCGTCGGCGCACTGGGGGTTTGACGCCGTTGATACGGTGATACGTGACTTGATGCCGCGTATCATCACGGCGGTTCGACGGGAGAAGAAATGCGACTCACCTCCGAGCAGAACGAATTCGCCGCGTCCGTGGCGGAGCTGTGCCGCCGCGAAGGTGGTGCCCGGGAAGCCCACGACGACGTGCTCTACCGCAAGATGGCCGCGCTGGGCTGGATCGGCGCCGGGCTGCCCGCCGAGTTCGGCGGGGCCGACGGCGGCATGGTCGACATCTGTGTCTTCCTGGAACAGACCGCGCGCGGGATGGCGCCGATCGGCGGCTTCACCACGTCGATCATCGTCGCCGAGGCGTACCGCAGGTTCGGTTCGCCCGAGCAGAAGAAGCTCGTGATCGGTGGCGTCGCGGAAGGCGAGGTCGCGTCGATCGCGATGTCCGAACCCGAAGCGGGATCGGACGTCGGCGCGCTGACCTGCCGGGCCGAACGCCGTGACGGCGGCTGGGTGATCAACGGCCAGAAGACCTGGTGTTCCAACGCGCATATCGCGAACACGATCCTGCTCGTGGCCAGGACGTCGTCCGAGGGCGGCAAACACGACGGCCTGACGATGTTCCACGTCCCCGCCGACAGCGCCGGGCTCACCGTCAAGGGCATCGAGACCTTGGGCGGGAGTGACGTCAACGACCTCTACTTCACCGACTGCGTGCTGCCCGCGGACGCCGTGGTCGGCAAGGTGGGGGAGGGCTGGCGGCAGCTGATGGCGGGGCTGAACCTGGAGCGGCTGATCCTCGCCGCCGGAATGCTGGGAACCGCGCAGCGCGCCTTCGACGACACGCTCGCCTACGTCCGCGAGCGTCGCCAGTTCGGCAAGCCGATCGGGACCTTCCAGGCCATCCGGCACCGGCTCGCCGATCTGGCGACGGAGATCGAGTGCTGCCGCCTGCTGGTCTATCGCGTCGCGGAACTCGTCGACGAAGACCCCGAACGGCTGCTGCCCAGGGAAGCGTCGATGGCGAAGCTCAAGGTGACCGAGACGGCGAAAAAGGTGGCGCTGGAAGGTATGCAGATGATGGGCGGCTACGGCCACGCGATGGAATTCGACATGCAGCGGCATGTGCGGAGCACGCTGGTGTCCACTGTGTACGGTGGAACCAGCGAGATCCAGCGCGACATCATCGGCAAGACCTACGGCCTCTGAACGCCTTCCGGTCAGGACGGCCGGTTGGCGTCGGGGATCTCGATGCTGATCGGCCGTAGTTCGGACAGGAACAGCAAAGCGGCCTTGCGAAGGAACTCGTCGAACAGCCAATAGACCTGCGGTGCCGTCGGGAAGGGCAGCAGTCCTTCCCGCACGGCGACGAAGGGGCCCCACGCGGTGCGGAGAAGCGGGTCCCAGATCGGCTCACGCGGGATCTTCAGCCAGTTCGCGATCCGGTCGCCGAGCAGGAACCGGGTGAACGCGCCGAGGATGGGCTTGCTGAGGACGCCGGCGTCGACGGACGAACCGAGGCTGAGCAGGATGTCGGCCAGTTCGATGCCTTCCGTTGTGGCCGCCAGGATCGGGGTCAGCACCTGGGCGGCCTGCGCGTCCGCCTCGGCCCACGACGCGGGAAGGTATTCGTCCGCGATGCCGAGCATATGCCCGCCGAGTTGCCAGGAATGCAGGAACGCCTCCGACTCGTGCGCCGGGATGGGGACCTTCCAGGCGGTCAGCTTCTGCATCACGGTCGTCGGAAGACTGTGCCAGGTCACCATCATGTCGGCCTGGCTGATCGGGATCCGTTCGTCGGCGACGGTGTCCCACTGCGGCGACTGGGGGAGGAGATGACGCACGGCCGCGTGCACCAGCCGGGTCTTCACACACGTCACGATCATTTCGCCGTCGGGGGCGTAGGCGTTGCGGGTGCCGATGTCGTAGCCCAGTTTGGCGGTCTTGGAGATGCGGTCCTTCATGTCCGCGCCGCCCTTCGAGTAGTAGACCGCGCGTGCCTCCTTGGGAATGACGGTGCTCATCATTCCGCTGGCGAAACCATAGAGGACGCCGAGATACAGGCCGCGCTTCTCGTTGAACTCGTACGCGGTGGCCAGTTTGCGCTGATCGGCCCAGGACGGCAGCCGCCGTGCCCGTTCCATGAAATCGCGCAGATCCGACGGCAGTTCGTCGGGGAGCGGCTGGCCGTTCTTCTTCCAGGTGCGCAAAAGCGCGTTCACCTTCGGCAGGTCGCCCCGGAGGATCACCGAGGCGACCAGGGTGTCGGCCTCCGGATCCCAGACCCAGCGCGGATCGGCCCCCGTTCCGGTGCCCGCCACCGAACCCGCGGCGGACCACGTCCATGGCGCCGCCTGTGCGGGAGCAGCGAGGCCCAACGCGCCGAGCGCGCCGAGTGCCCCTCCGGCCTTCAAAACGCCACGCCTGCCGTGTTCGTCCATGTCGCCGTTCCTCCGCGTCGAGTCGGCCGAGCTCTGATACGATGAAACACGTTGCGAATCTGCGTATCACCATGAGAGCACGACGGCCGGGACTTCACAAGGCCCGATGTGACGAGGTGCCTTGTCCGCAAGGCACAATCGGGTGCGGGAGGTGGCCATGGAACCGGCGTTGGAGTCCTTGCTGGAGCTGGCGTACTCGGACGCCGTCGAGCGGGTCGACGAGACGGACGAGACGCGGACGCGGATCCTCGACGCGGCGTACACCCAGTTCTCCAAAACCGGCATCCAACGGTCCACAATGGAGGATGTCGCCCGGCGCGCGGGGGTTTCCCGGATCACCGTCTACCGGCGCTTCCCGGGGAAGGACGTCCTGGTCGAGCAGGTGGTGCGGCGGGAGTTCCGGCGGTACTTCGACCGGTTCCTCGCCGACATCGAGCAGGCGGACACCGTCGGCGAACGCGTGGTGCTGGGCTTCGTGAGCTCGCTGCGGGCGATCCGCGGCAATCCGCTGATCGGCGGGCTGCTCGACGTCGAGCCGGACCTCCTCATGGCGTCCATGATCGGCGACGGTGGCCGCACCCTCGCCACTGTCCGCGCCTTCGTCGCGGGCCAGTTGAAGCAGGAACAGGCGGCGGGCAACGTCTCACGGAAACTGGACGTCGATCTCGCGGCCGAACTGATGGTGCGGGTCTCGACCTCGTTCCTGCTGATCCCCGGCCAGGTCGTCGACGTCGACGACGACGAGCAGCTCGCCGCCGTGGCGAGGCGGTTCCTCGTGCCCCTGCTGGAGTTGCGGGACTGACGTCAGGGCTCGCGGTGGCCGAGGCCTGCGGAGACCTGCCGGGCCGCGCGGCCGACGACGCGGTTCAGGCCGCGCATCCGGGCGGCGGGCATGTACGGCCGGGTCGCCGAAACGCTGATGGCCCCGGCGATCGCGCCGGTGGCGTCCCGGATCGGCGCCGCGACACAGCGGATCCCCGGTTCGTTGTCCTCCAGGTCCATCGCCACCCCGGACTCCGCGTACTCACGCATGCGCGCCAGGAACGCGTCGACGTCCTCCGGGCGCACCCTGCCGGGTTCCACGGGTGTCTCGGCCAGGTAGAGGTCCCGCCATTCCGGCGCGGAGTCCAGCAGCAGCGCCATGCCGACACCGGTGCGGGTCAACGGCATCCGGTGCCCGATCCGGGAACGCATCTCCGCGCCCCGTGAACCGGGCAGCTTGTCCAGGTACAGCACCGAATCCCCGTCGCGGACGGCCAGATGCACGGTGTCGCGCAACTGCTCCGCCAGCTCCTCCAGCACCGGCCGGGCGACCACCGGCAGCGGACTGCCGTGCAGGGCCTGGAAACCCAATTCGATCAAGGTGGGCCCGAGCGCGTAGCCGTCCCGTCCGCTGCGCAGGTACCCCTCGCTGACCAGCAGCTGGACCAGCCGGTGCGCGGTACTGCGGCCCAGCCCGGTGTCCTCGACCAGGCCGCGGAGGTCGGTCGCGCCACTGGCGACCGCGCGGATCAGCGCGAGGCCGCGGGCGAGCGTCTGGGTGCCGGGCGGTGCCGTGTCGGACATGCCGGAATCCTACATATAGGGACGGCGATCGCATTATCGGGAACGCGCCCGCACGATGTCGCTCGTGACCGACACCGGACCCGCCTTGATCGCGCTCGACTGGGGAACCTCCGGTCAGCGTGCCTGGCTGCTCGGCGCGGACGGCGGGATCCTGGCCGCCCGCAGCGCCGGGCGTGGACTGCTGACCACGACCGAGGACGTGGACCTCGACGACCCGCGAGCCAGGGCGGCCGCCTACGAGTCCGCCTTCCGGAAGACCTGCGGAGACTGGCTCACCGAGTTCCCCGGGCTGCCCGCCCTCGCCGCCGGCATGGTGGGCAGCGCGCAGGGCTGGACCGACTCCGGATACCGCACCGTTCCGGCGGGGCTCGACTTCCCGTCGCTCGTCCCCGTGTCCCATCGCGACGGCGTGCTCCATCTCGTGCCGGGACTGCGGATCCCGTCCGGCGCGCACCCCGGCGACGTGATCCGCGGCGAGGAGACACAACTGGTCGGCGTGCTCGAAGCGCTCGGCTACCCCGGCGGACCGCTCACCGTGGTGCTGCCCGGTACGCACAGCAAATGGGTCCGCGTCGAGGACGGGGTCGTCACCGGATTCACCACCGCGATGACCGGCGAACTGTACGGATTGCTGATCGCGCACGGCATCCTCGCCCGCACGGCCGCCGACCCGGTCGCCGACGACGAGGCCTTCTCGCGGGGTCTCGCCGCGGGACGGCGTTCGCGCGGGCTCGCCACCGAGGCGTTCGGCGCCCGCCCGCTCGTGCTCGACGGCGTCCTGGAACCGGAGTCGCTGCCCGACTACCTCTCCGGTGTCCTGATCGCCGACGAGATCTCGCATCTGTTGCATGACGCGGACACCCGCGTGGTGCTGTGCGGTGCGGGCGAACTCTGCCGTCGCTACGCCGCCGCCCTCGCCGGAAGGGGAGTGGAGGCCATCGTGCTGTCCGAGGAGGTCACCGCCCGCGGGCTGTGGCGGATCGCGACGGCCGCCGGACTGCTCGAAGACCGTCTCGAAAGGACACTGAAACCGTGACCGGATTGATCGCGATCCTGCGCGGGGTAACCCCGGCCGAGGTCGTCGGCATCGGCCGGGCGCTCGTCGACGCCGGATTTCCCGCCATCGAGGTGCCACTGAACTCGCCGGAACCGTTCGCGAGCGTCCGTCTGCTCGCCGACGCGTTCGGGGACCGGTGCGAGATCGGCGCGGGTACCGTGCTCACCACCGAAGACGTCGTCCGGGCGCGGGCGGCCGGGGCGCGGTTGATCGTGGCTCCCAACACCGATCCCGCGGTGATCTCAGCCGCCGTGGCCGAGGGGATGACGCCGTATCCCGGCGTCGCCACGCCGACCGAGGCCTTCGCCGCGCTGGCCGCGGGTGCCCGGTATCTCAAGCTGTTCCCCGCCGACGCGGTCGGGATCGGGGGCATGAAGGCGTGGCGTGCCGTGCTGCCGCGCGAGGTCCGACTGCTGCCGGTCGGCGGGGTCGACGAAACGAACCTGGCGGCCTGGGCCGCCGCCGGGGCGGCCGGGGCGGGGCTGGGTTCCTGCCTCTACCGGCCGGGTGACACCGCTGATGTGGTCGGCGTCCGTGCCCGCGCACTTTCCGAGATCTGGCACCAGGAATAGGAAAAGAACCATGAAGATCGTGTCAATGACGACATACCAGGTGCCGCCGCGCTGGTCGTTCCTGAAGATCGAAACGGACGAGGGCGTCACCGGCTGGGGCGAACCGGTCCTGGAGGGCCGGGCCGCTTCGGTGGCGGCGACCGTCGAGGAGCTTTCCGACTACCTGATCGGCAAAGATCCCTCGCAGATCGAGGATCTGTGGACCGTCCTGTATCGCGGCGGGTTCTACCGGGGCGGCGGACTCCACATGAGCGCGCTGGCCGGCATCGACCAGGCCCTGTGGGATATCAAGGGCAAGGCGCTCGGTGTCCCGGTGCACGAACTGCTCGGCGGCCGGGTACGCGAGGCGATCAAGGTGTATTCCTGGATCGGAGGCGACCGCCCGGCCGAGACCGCCCGCGCCGCGCGCGAGGTGGTGGACCGCGGGTTCAGCGCGGTGAAGATGAACGGGACCGAGGAACTGTCCTATCTGGACACCTGGGACAAGGTCGACCGCTGTGTGGCCAATGTGGACGCGGTGCGCCAGGCGGTCGGCCCGAACATCGGTATCGGGGTGGACTTCCACGGCCGCGTGCACAAGCCGATGGCCAAGGTCCTGCTGCGCGAACTGGAGCCGTACCGGCTGATGTTCGTCGAGGAGCCGGTGCTTTCCGAGCACGTCGACGGTTTCGCCGACGTGCTCCGCAACTCGCCGATCCCGATCGCGCTCGGCGAGCGGCTGTTCTCGCGGTGGGATTTCAAGACCGTGCTGGCGTCGGGTGCCGTCGACATCATCCAGCCGGACCCGTCGCACTGCGGCGGCATCACCGAAGCGCGCAAGATCGCGCACATGGCCGAGGCGTACGACGTCGGCCTGGCGCTGCATTGCCCGCTCGGCCCGATCGCGCTGGCGGCCTGCCTGCAGATCGACGCGGGTTGCTACAACGCGACGATCCAGGAGCAGAGCCTCGGGATCCATTACAACACGAGCAACGATCTGTTGGATTATCTGGCGGATCCGTCGGTGTTCGCCTACGACGACGGACAGGTCGTCATCCCCCGCGGGCCGGGGCTGGGCATCGAGATCAACGAGGAGTACGTCGCCGAACGGGCGGCCGAGGGGCATCGCTGGCGGAATCCCGTGTGGCGGCACGCCGACGGCTCGTTCGCGGAATGGTGAGCGCGATGACCACCGCCGTCCAGACCGCCGTGCGCCCCACCAGGTTCCGGGTGCTCATCGCGGTGATGCTGTTCATCACCGTCGTCATCAACTACCTCGACCGGTCGAACCTGTCGATCGCGATGCCCGCGATCGCCGGCGAACTCGATCTGTCCAAAGCGGAACAGGGCATCCTCCTGTCGGCCTTCGGCTGGACCTATGCCGCGTTGCAACTGCCCGGCGGCTGGCTGGTCGACAAGATCCCGCCGCGGCTGCTCTATCCGGCCTGCCTGATCCTGTGGTCGCTCGCGACGTTCTTCATGGGGATCATCGGCGGGTTCGTCGCGCTGATCGCGTTGCGGCTGATGGTCGGCGTCTTCGAAGCACCCGCCTATCCGATCAACAGCAAGATCGCGACCGTCTGGTTCCCGGAACGCGAACGCGCCACGGCGATCGGCTTCTACACCTCGGGCCAGTTCATCGGCCTCGCCCTGCTGACGCCCGTGCTGTCCTGGCTGCAGACCGTGCTTTCGTGGCATTGGGTGTTCATCGCCACCGGTCTGGTCGGCATCCTCTGGGCCGTGCTTTGGTACGCGAAGTACCGCGAACCGCGTGACTCGCGGGCCAACGAGGCCGAGGTGGAGCTGATCCGGTCCGGCGGCGGCCTGGTGGACCTGCCGCGTGAGCGGCCGGAGCGGGCGCGGATCACGCGTGCCGATCTGGCGACCGTGCTGGGCAGCCGGAAACTGTGGGGAATCTACTTCGGACAGTTCTGCCTGACCTCGACGCTCTGGTTCTTCCTCACCTGGTTCCCGACGTATCTCGTCGAGTACCGGGAAATGGACTACATCAAGTCCGGTTTCCTCGCGTCGCTGCCGTTCATCGCGGCACTGGTGGGCGTGCTGGTTTCCGGTGTCCTGTCGGACTTCCTGGTACGGCGTGGCGCTTCGCTCGGAGTGGCGCGGAAGGGCCCGATCATCGCCGGGCTGCTGCTGAGCACCGTGATGGTCACGGCCGGATTCACCGACTCGACCACGATGGTCATCGTGATCCTGTCCATCGCCTTCTTCGGCAACGGGCTCGCGTCGATCACCTGGTCGCTGGTCTCCGCGCTGGCGCCGCGGAGGCTGCTCGGCCTGACCGGCGGGATGTTCAACTTCATCGGGAACCTGTCGTCGATCGCCACGCCGATCGTCATCGGCCTGATCGTCACCGACGACAGTTTCGCGCCCGGCTTCGCCTACATGACCGTGATCACGGTCGCCGGGATCCTGTCCTACGTCTTCCTGGTCGGCAAGGTCGAGCGCGTGGCCGAGCGGGACGGCGCGGTCAGCGCGCGAACGCCAGGGTGATCCAGTTCGAGAACTCGCAGGCGAGGTGCATCCGGTGCTGGGTGACCATCGTGGGCATCGTGAGCCGCGGGAACTCGACGCAGAGGTGGGCGTGGAAGCCGTCGGCGTGGTCGCGGAACTCGTGCCGGACCCCGCCGATGGCCAGCCCCGACCCGGACCTGGCGACGCCCGACGCTTCGAAGGGGAACGCCGCGTCCCGGTGGGTGACGATCTCCGCGGTGTCGGTGTAGTCGACCAGGAACCGGGTCGCGAGCGGGCTGCCGCCGGTCGTCTCGACGACCTCCTGCCGCCCGTCGGGCGCGGTGTCGATCAGGAAGTGGTCCGGGTTGGCGGCGATCATGCTGCGGGCGTAGTCGTCCCGGCCGGTGTCGTCGAACCAGGCGAGGAATTCGGCGGCGGTCCCTGCCCCGCGCACGAAGAGGTCACAGGTGCTGGTGACCCGCCGGCCGCGGGAAAGGTGGGTGGACGTCCGCGCGACGGCGTCGGCCCGGCGGATGTCCCGGCCGAGGCGGCGGCGGATCTCGTCCGGGCCGAGCTCCAGTTTGGCGTCGGCGAAGGCCGTCCGCATCAGGGAGAGTTCACCGGTCGGCGCCGGGAGGCCGATCTTCGCGGCGGCCTTGCCCATTCGCTTCGTCTCCCACGCTCGCACGTCATCGCGTGAGACGGGGCGCCCGGCCAGCACGGCCTCGATCGTCGGTTCGGTAGTGGGCATCGGTGCCTCCGGATCGGTGAGCGGGTTGCGTCGCAGTGTTTAATGCTACTGAACGGTACTGTCAAGTGAGACGCGCCGCAGGTCACCCTGGCCGGCGCGGAGGCTCGAACCCGGCGGTACTGTTCAGTGCCGTCGAACTGAGGTGCAAGGGGGCTCGCGGTGGAGGACAGGATCGGGCCCGCGCTGCGGCAGGCGCGGGAAGAACGCAAGCTGAGCCTGCGCAAGGTGGCGACCGCCGCCGGGATCTCGGCGAGCCTGCTCTCGCAGGTCGAGACCGGCCGGTCCCAGCCTTCGGTGAGCACGCTGTACGCGCTGGTCAGCCACCTCGGCATCTCGCTCGACGAACTGCTCGGCATCGGCGCGGGCACGCCCGCCGCCCAGGAGCGGCCGGCCGCGCCGACGCCTTCCGGGGTCGTCCAGCGTGCCGCGGACAACCCCGTCCTCGAGATGGCGAACGGCGTCCGGTGGGAGCGGCTCGCCATCGGCGGCCAGACCGACGTCGACGCCCTTCTGGTCACCTACGAGCCCGGCGCGGCCAGCTCGGTCGACCGGAAACTGATGCGGCACAGCGGAACCGAGTACGCCTACCTGCTTTCGGGCGAGCTGACCCTGCTGCTCGACTTCGACCGGCATCTGCTCGCGCCGGGCGACTCGCTGTGTTTCGACTCCACCCGTCCGCACATGTACCTCAACCACGGCACCGAACCCGCGCGCGGCGTGTGGTTCGTATCCGGCAGGCGCGACCTCGACCACACCCGCGAGTGGGTGGAATCCCAGGTCGGGGGCCTCTCCGGCGAGAACCGGGCGCGGCCGTCGAACGCCGTCGAGGCCCTGGCGCTGCTGGGTGTCCCGTCCGTGAAGGGCGACCGCGACTGAGGCTCTCCCGTCCGCTGCTACTTGACGCCTGCGTTCAAGTGTTCAATATTAGTGAACACTTGAGCAAGGCAAAGGTGACGGAGAGGAGATGCCGTGCTGATCGGATTCGCCGGCCTCGGCCGGATGGGGCTGCCGATGGCCCTCCGGCTCGTACGGGCGGGACATACGGTCCTGGCCCATGACCCGGGTCTCGGCCGGGTGCCGGAGGGCGTCACGGCGGTCGGCTCGGCGGCCGGGCTCACCGAAGCGGAGCTGTCCATCAGCATGCTGCCGGACGGCGCGGCGACGCGGGATCTGGTGCTGACCGGGCTGGCCGGTGCCGGACGGGACCACCTGCACGTGGTCATGGGCACCGTCGGACCCGCGCTCGTGAAGGAACTGGCCCGAACCGGGCCGGTGGACGTCATCGACGCGCCGGTGTCCGGGAGCGTGTCGATGGCCGAGGCAGCGACGATCACCACCATGGTCGGCGGCACCGCGGAGCAGTTCGAACGGGTCCGCCCGATCCTCGCGGCGATGACGTCGGCACAGTTCCACACCGGTCCCGCCGGTTCGGGGTCCGCGGCGAAACTGGCGGTCAACGCCGTGCTCGCCACCCTCAGCCAAGGCGTCGCCGAGGGCCTGCTCATCGCCGAAGCGGGCGAGCTGGATCTCAAGGTCTTCTATGACGTTCTGCGCGCGAGCGCGGCGGGCGCGCCCTACGTCGGCTACAAGGAGGCGGCGTTCCTTGCCCCGGCGTCCGCCGGTGTCGCGGCCCCGATCTCGTTGATCCGCAAGGATCTCGGCCTCGCTCTCGAACTCGCCGCCGGACTCGACCTGCCGGGGGCGGAAGCCGCGTACGCCGTGCTGGACGAGGCGACGGCGACAGGGCACGGCGAAGAAGACATGGCTCAGGTGCTCGCGGCGCTGCGGCTGCGCAACCGGCCGGTGACCAAGGAGGAAGCACTCGCATGACCAGCGGCGACGTCGAAACGACCATCCGCGCCCTCGAGGACGCCCGGTACGAGGCGGTGATCGCCGGCGATTTCGCCGCCTTCGCCGCGCACGCCCATCCCGAACTCGCGTACACCCATTCGAACGCGGTCACCGACACCCTTGAGTCCTATTTGGACAAGCTGCGTTCGGGTTTCTACGTCTACCACCGCATCGACCATCCCGTTGACCGGATCACGGTGGCCGGCGACACCGCGGCCGTGGTGGGACGGATGCACGCCGACATCACCGCGGGCGGGACCCGCAAGACCCTCGCGAACCGGTCATTGGCCGTGTGGGTGCGCGAGGACGAGCGCTGGTTGCTGCTGGCGTATCAGCCCACCGTCCTGCCGGAGCCCGCGCGATGAACGCCTTCGTCTACGACGCGTTGCCGGGCCGGGTCGTGTTCGGCCCCGGTGTCGCGCGGACCGGGCTGCTGAACGAGGTCGACACGTTCGGCGCCGGGCGGATCCTGCTCGTCGCGGCGGATTCGGAGGCGGACCTGGCGCGTGAACTGTGCGCCCCGTTCGCGGACCGGATCGCGTCGACGTTCTCGGGAGTCCGTCCTCACGTCCCGGTCGAGGTCGCCGAACGCGCCCGAGCGGCGGCGGCCGGAGCGGATCTCGTGCTGTGCGTGGGCGGGGGATCGACGACCGGGACGGCCAAGGCCGTCGCGCTCACCACCGGGCTGCCGATCGTCGCCGTGCCCACCACGTATGCCGGATCCGAGGTCACCCCGGTGTGGGGGCTGACGGAGGAGAGCCGCAAACGTACCGGCACCGATTCGCGGGTGCTGCCGCGGACGGTCGTCTACGATCCCGGACTCACCCTGACGCTGCCCGTGGACCTGTCCGTCGCGAGTGGACTGAACGCGATGGCGCACTGTGTTGAAGCGTTCTGGGCGCCCCGGCGGAATCCGGTGTCGAGCGCCGTGGCCGAAGACGGGATCCGGCATCTCTCCGCCGGACTGCCCGCGGTCGCCGCCGACCCCGGTGACCTCGACGCGCGTACCGAGTTGCTGCTCGGCGCGTATCTCGCGGGCTCGGCCTTCGCCGTCGCGGGATCGGGGCTGCACCACAAGATCTGCCATGTCCTGGGCGGCGCCTTCGACCTCCCGCACGCTCAGACCCACGCGATCGTGCTCCCGTACGTCCTGGCGTTCAACGCGTCCGCCGCACCCCGAGCGGCTTCCCGGATCGCTTCCGCGCTCGGCCTGGCCGACGCTGTCGAGGGATTGCGGCGGCTCGGCGAAAAGCTCGGCGTGCCGGCCGGTTTGCGGGAACTCGGCCTGCGCGAGGACTACGCCGACGTCGTGCTCGAAGACATCCTCGCGCTCGCTCCCGCCGACAATCCGCGTCCGGTCACCGCCGACGGCCTCGGCGCCCTGCTGCGTGCCGCCTGGGCCGGGACCGATCCCGCGAAGGAGATCCCATGAGCCCCGCTTCGGACCGCGAACAGGCCGTGACCGACGAGGTGCTGGCCAGTTTCGACGGGACCACCGATCCACGGCTGCGGCAGGTCATGCAGAGCCTCGTCCGTCACCTGCACGCCTTCGCCAGGGACGTCCGCCTGAGCGAACGGGAATGGGAGGCGGCCATCGGGTTCCTCACCCGCGCCGGGCAGATCACCGACGACCGCCGCCAGGAGTTCATCCTGCTGTCCGACGTCCTCGGCCTGTCCATGCTGACCGTCGCCATCAACGAGCCGAAGGTGCCCGGGGCGACCGAAGCGACGGTGTTCGGCCCGTTCTTCGTCGACGACTCGCCGGAGATCCCGCTCGGCGGGGACATCGCGCGCGGCGCCGCCGGGACACCGTGCCATGTGTCGGGGCAGGTCCGCGACACCGACGGCACCCCGATCCCGGGTGCGCGGGTGGACGTGTGGGAAGCCGACGAGGACGGTTTCTACGACGTCCAGTACACCGACGACCGCACGGCGGGACGAGGCTGGCTGCGTACCGGGCCAGGCGGCGAATACCGGTTCTGGTCGGTCCTGCCCGCGCCCTATCCGATCCCGCACGACGGCCCCGTCGGCGATCTGCTGAAGGCGGCGGGCCGGGGGCCGATGCGGCCCGCGCATCTGCACTTCAAGGTCACCGCGCCGGGGTATCGGACGCTGATCACGCATATCTTCCTCGACGGCGACCCCTACCTGGACGACGATGCCGTGTTCGGCGTCAAGGAAGGTCTCGTCGTGGAGAGCGGGAAGCACCACGGCGGCACCGCCCCCGACGGCTCCCGGCCCGCGGGTGAATGGGCGAGCCTGACCTTCGATCTCGTGCTCGTCGCCGAGCCCGCCTGACCCTGCTTTTCCCGCCCGGCGGCCCCCATCACGGGGGCCGTCCGGTTCCCCCTGCCCGGAAAACCTCACTGTGGAGGCGCAAGATGCGAAGTACCCGATGGATCGTGTTGGGCGGGTGTTTCCTCGCGTATCTGTTCGACGCGCTGGAAATCGTCCTGCTGTCGTTGTCGCTCCCGGCGATCCGGCACGACATGGGCCTGTCCGCGACGCAAGCGGGTCTTCTGGCGACCGCGACTTTGCTGGGCATCGGGGTCAGCAGTGTCGCGGGCGGCTACGTGGCGGACAACTTCGGCCGGAAGAAGGCGCTGATCGCGTCGCTGGTCATCTTCGGGGGGTTCACCGCGGCCTTGGCGGTCGTGCCGAACTTCGCCGTGTTCCTGATCCTGCGGTTCCTCGCCGGGATCGGACTCGGCGCGGTATGGAGCGTCGTGTCGGCGTATGTGGTCGAGACCTGGCCTTCGCGGCACCGGGGCCGCGCCGCCGCGTTCGTGATCAGTGCCTTCCCCGCCGGAGGCGCGCTCGCCGCGGTGGTGTCCGGGCAGTTCCTGCCCGACTGGCGGCTGATGTTCCTCGTCGCCGGCACTGCGGTGGCCGTGCCCGTACTCGTCGTGCTGGTGTTCTTCCGCGAGTCGGCCGACTGGGTCGCGCACAAGGTGCAGCGGACCGAGCACGCGGTCACCGTGCGGGACGTGCTGAACGGATCGCTGCGCCGGACCACCTTGCTGGGCACGCTCATGGCCGCGCTGGCGCTCACCGGTTATTGGGGTGCGACGACCTGGCTGCCGACCTATCTCACCGCCGAACGTGGTCTCCCCGCGGGCGACGTCGCCCTGTTCGTGACGATCCTGAACCTGGGAATGTTCCTGGGATACAACGGTTTCGGCATGCTCGCCGACCGGGTCGGCCGCCGCAGGACGATCATCCTGACCTTGCTCGGCGTCGCGCTCACTCTGCCCGTCTACGCCTTCACCACCCATCAGGCGAGTCTGTTGTGGCTCGGCCCGCTGTTCGGCGCGTTCACCGCCTTCTTCGGCATTTTCGGTTCTTATCTCGGCGAGTTGTTCCCCACACGAGCCCGCGCGACCGGCGCGGGATTCTGCTTCAACGTCGGCCGCGGTATCTCCGCCTTCGCACCCTTCGGTCTGGCAGGGCTCGCGGGAGTCGTCGGCTTCAGCGGAGGACTCCTGGTGTGCGCCGGTTTCTTCGCACTGGCCGCGCTGGCGACGTTGCTGCTGCCGCGAACCGGCGCCCACGAACCCGTCGCCGACCGGCTCGAAGTCGAGGCCGGCACATGAGCGGGACCATGAAAGCCGCCGTGTACCACGGAAACCGCGACCTCCGGATCGAGCGGGTCCCGATTCCGGAACCCCGCGCGGACGAGGTGCTCTTGGCCGTCCGGCGCAGCGGTATCTGCGGCACCGACGCGACCGAGTGGGCGGCCGGGCCGGTGATGGTGCCGCTGCACCGGCGGCATCCGGCCAGCGGTCACGTCGGGCCGATGATCCCCGGCCACGAGTTCGTCGGCGAGGTCGTCGACGGCCGTGGCGGGCTGCCCGCGGGCACGCTCGTCGCGGCGGGTGCCGGAGTCTGGTGTGGACAGTGCGACCGCTGCGCGCTGAGTCGTACCAACATCTGCCGTGCCTACTACACCCTCGGCCTGAACGCGCCGGGTGGCTTGGCCGAGTACGTCGCGGCACCCGTCAAGACGGTGAGGCCCATTCCCGACGGGCTCCCGCTCGACGCGGCGGGAATGGCGCAACCGCTGGCGGTCGGCCTGCACGCCGCCCGGCGCGCGGGAGTACGCGACGGCGACTCCGTCGTGATCATCGGCACCGGTGCGATCGGCACCTTCGTCCTGGCCGGTCTCGG
Source organism: Amycolatopsis sp. CB00013 (assembly GCF_001905755.1). Taxonomy (NCBI): domain Bacteria; kingdom Bacillati; phylum Actinomycetota; class Actinomycetes; order Pseudonocardiales; family Pseudonocardiaceae; genus Amycolatopsis; species Amycolatopsis sp. CB00013. The sequence goes on from NZ_LIWC01000007.1 coordinate 507,050, forward strand.
TCATCTGAGGCAAGCGGAGGTCACCGTGATCGACCTCCCCGGAACCAAACTCGAACGCGCTTTGAAGCTGGGCGCGAATCGCACACTCTCCGCACGCGAGGACGTCGTCGACGCGGTCTTGGAGAGCACCGCGGGCCGGGGCGCCGACGTGGTGATCGAGGCGAGTGGTGCACCCGGGCAGTTCGAGACCGCGCTGAGGATGGTGGCCACCGGCGGCCGCGTGCTGGCCGTCGGCCTGCCCAAGGAAAAACCCGCCGTGGACCTGTTCGCGCTCACCCTGCGCGAAGTCACCGTCGACTCGACCGTGGCCCACGTCTGCGACGAGGACCTGGGCCCGGCACTGGAGATCCTGTCCGAAGGCACGCTCGGGCCGCTGATGCTCCATTCCGTGATCGGGCTGGACGATCTGGTCGCCCGTGGCCTCGAACCGCTCGCCGATGGACAGGTCGACGGCAAGATCCTGGTCGCGTTCGGCGGACCCCGGTGACCTCGGCGGAGATCACCGGCCTCACATTTCGCGCGGCCGCGTCGTCGGTAGGGCAGAAACATCCACTACCGCAAGGAGAACACGATGATCGCGCGGCTCGACTACTTCGCCAACCCGGTCGGCGGAAAGTTCATGAGGCCCCTGATCTCGGCAGGAAAGGGGCTGGCCGACTCGCCGCTGTCGCTCACGATCCAGGAGCTGGTCCGGATGCGCGCGAGCCAGATCAACGGCTGCGCGGTGTGCCTGGACATCCACACCAAGGAAGCCGCCGCCGCGGGCGAAACGGACGTGCGGATCAACCTGGTCGCCGTCTGGCGTGAGGCGACGGTTTTCAGCGAGGCCGAACGTGCCGCGCTGGAGGTGACCGAGCAGGCCTGCCGCATGGCCGACGGCGGCGGGGTCACCGATGAGGCGTGGGCGAACGCCGCCAAGCATTTCGACGAGGACCAGCTCGCCGCTCTGGTGGGAGTGATCTCGCTGATCAACGCCTTCAACCGGGTGAACGCCATCGTCCAGAACCCCGGCGGCGACTACCGGGTGGGGCAGTTCGCATGACCATCACCGAGACGGCACGCAATCGGGCGGCGTTCAGCCGCTTCCACGAGGCGACCAACACCGGCGACTTCGCCGTCATCGAGAAGACGATCGACGAGGTCGTCGCGCCGGACGTGGTGTTCCACGCGCCGGTACCGATGGAGACGACCGGAGCTCAGGCACTGAAACAAGTGTGGACGGTCCTGCTTCGCGCCTTCCCCGACCTGCGGGTCAAGGCCGAGGACGTACTCGCCGACGGGGACAGGATCGTCTGCCGGAACACCGTCACCGGTACCCATCAGGGCGAGTACCGGGGACTGCCCGCCACCGGGAAGACCGTTTCCTACAACGAGATCTTCATCCTCCGCTTCGCCGGAGGGCGGGTCGCCGAGATCTGGGGTGTGGTGGACGTCCTCACCCAGCTACGGCAACTCGGCGCCCTCGCGGCGTAGCGGTCAGGCTCCGGCCCAGGGCCGGAGCTTCTCCGGATTCCGCATCCCCCAGATGTGCTGGATGCGGTCCCCGGCGACGTGGAACGCGAAGACGGCGACGGTCTGTCCTGCCTGCTGGAGCACGAGGCCGGGCAGGCCGTTGACGTCCCGCTCCACCAGATCGAGGCCGGACGTCCACCGCGCCAACGTCATCAGATAGGAGGCGACCTCGTCGCTCCCTTCGAACGGATGCAGTGCCGCCCTGACGACCCCGCCGCCATCGCTGGCCGCCTTCACGTCGGGATCGAGGAGACCGATGAGCGCTTGGATGTCCTGGGCCTCCCAAGCCTTCTTGAATTCCCTGACGAGATCGGCCTGCCGGGCGACCGGGGTGGGCGCGACCTGCGTCGCGCGAATACGTCGTCGCGCGGAGGACGCCAGCTGGCGGCAGGCGGCCGGGCTGCGGCCGACGATCTCGGCGACTTCGGCGAAGGCGTAACGGAACACGTCGTGCAGGACGAACGCGACCCGCTCGGCCGGGGTCAGCGACTCGAGCACGACGAGGAACGCCATGTTGATCGACTCGTCGAGGGTGATCCGGTCGGCCGGGTCGACGGCGGGCGGCCGCCCGGTCGTCCACTCGACATGCCCCGGCAGCGGTTCGGGAAGCCACTCGCCGACATAGCGTTCCCTCCGCGCACGCGCCGACCCGAGGAGGTCCAGGCAGATCCGGCTGGCGACCGTCGTCAGCCAGGCTCCCGGGGACTCGATCGCGTCCCGCTGCGCGGGGGATAAGGCGTACCAACGGGTGTAGGTCTCCTGCACCACGTCCTCGGCCTCGGAAAGGGAGCCGATCAGGCGATACGCGAGCCCGATCAGCTGGCGCCGCTCACTCACGATCGCCTTGAGTCCCGGATCGAGCGTCGGTTCGTTCATGGGTTCGTCCCCCTGGTCGCGTGTGGTGTCCCGGGTACGACGAGACACCGCCGCCGGATGTGAGGTCACCTCCGGCGGCGGCGGGCTAGGCCATCACCGCGCGGGGGAAGTCCTTGCGCTTGATCTTGGCCCGGCGTCCGTCGGGATGGTGGAACACGACGCCCTCGGCCACGTGCCCGGGCGAGAACCGGCTGTCCAGCGTGTCGAGGAAGTCCCGCAGTTCGTGGTAGCTGCGCGGTACTTCGGGCAACGCCGGTGCCTGGAGATCGAACGGGACGCACCGGTGCTCTTCCAGCCCGAGGGGATTGCCCTGGATACGTGGGCCGAGCGCCTCGCTCGGATGCTCCCCGTCCGGCCAACCGGACACGTCGGTGTTCCCGGCCGCGGCGAGGATCCACTTGTCGTCGGCGGATTCGCTGTCGGTGTCCACGTACCAGCCGTCCACGATGCCCTGCTGCTTCTGCGCCTTGCTCGGGTTGCGGCGCCGCTCGACCCGGACCAGCTGTCCCGCGCGCACGGTCAGCCGGACGTTGGTGCCGTCGAGTTTCTCGGTTCCCACCCCGGCACCGTCGAATACCCAGGCGCACTCGGCGCGAGGCCGGTCGACGACGTGGAAGCGCTCGTCGCGCTCGAAAAGCGTGGGGATTTTCTCCATGACTGTCTTGCCTTTCACGACGTGCCCGATGAGTTCCTCAGGAGTGATGGCGCCGGCGGTCAGCCCACCGGCGAGCGCCCGTATCAGCTCCGCCACGGAAACGTCGGCTTCGACGGCAACGTGCTTCAGCGCCTTCTTTTCTTCAGGGGAGATCCACGCGACCAGCCGTGACCACCCTTCAGGAGGCGTCCATCGGGCCAGTGCCGCCGAGTCCTTGCGCGGCCTGCCCCGTCCTCGTGCCTGCTCCACGGCTGAACCGTAGCCAGCCGTGGAGACTTGTGTCAATTGGCATAACAGAAAATAATCGCCAGGTGAGGGCCCGGTCCGGAGGGTCGATCAGCCCCGCCGGAGTCAGTGTGCCCCGGCTTCGCCGAGGATCCGGGCGACGGCCGTCTGGCCCTTGGTCCGGGCGTGGGCGAGAGGAGTGACGCCCTGCTTGTCGGCGAGATTCACATCGGCGCCCGCGGCGACGAGCGCCCGGACCACCTCCTGATGGCGCGGCCCGCCGTCGCCGAGGATCACCGCTTCCAGCAGCGCGGTCCAGCCGAGGTCGTTCACGTGGTCGACGTCGATCCCGCTGCCCGCCACCAGCCGCACGTACTCGGCGTGCCCGCGTTCGGAGGCGGGGATCAGCGAGACCCCGCCGTACCGGTTGGTGATGGTCAGATCCGGCTTGGCTCCGAGCAGCAGCTTCGCCATCGGGACGCTGCCGGTGACCCCGGTGACCAGCCAAGGTGTGTCGTGCCGCCCGTCGAGCGCGTTCGGGTCGGCGCCCGCCTTGACGAGGATTTCGGCGATCTCGAGCCGGTTCTCGGTGACGGCGACGAGCAACGGGGTCCGGCCGCGATCGTCGCGGGTCTCCAGGTCGGCGCCGTCGTCGACGGCCTGCCGGACCCGGTTGGCGTCGGCTTCGAAGAGTTGGCTCACAGGGACTCCTTGACGGGGCGGCTGGGACGACGCGGGTGGCGTGGTGGTGGTGCTCGGTGCCGCCGGGGGTGGCGCGCTCGGTGCCTGCGGGGAGCAGGCACCGAGCACGAGGGCGGCGAGCAGAGCCACGATCGCCCGCTCACCGATCATCAGCGAAGTTCCCCGATGGCGCGCAGGCCCGCCGCGGCGAACTTCTCGTCGAGGTCGCCGCTGGGCGCGCCGCCGACACCGATCCCGGCGATCGGGCCGCCGTTCGCGGCGACCGGCACACCGCCGCCGAGGAAGAGCGTGCCCGGGATGTCGCGGATGGTCGGACCGTCGCCCTGGGCGTTCTTGGCCAGCGCGGAGGTCGGCTGTCCGAAGGAGACCGCGGTGAAGGCCTTCCGCTTGGCGGACTCCTCCGTCTGCGGCCCGGCGCCATCGCCCTTGAGCAGGACGCGGACGTCGCCCGACCGGTCGATCACGGCGACGGTGACTCGCTGGCCCTCCTTCTCAGCGGCGTCCAGCGCGGCCTGCGCGGCGCGGGTGGCGGCGTCGACGCCGAGCACGCTGGTCTGCACCACGGCCTGCGCGGCGGCGGGCGGCTGGGGCTTGCGGTCCTGCTGTGCCTGCGCCGCGCCCACGCCGGTGGCCAGCGCGACGGTCGCGAGGCCGGCCGTCATGCCCAGGACGAGACGAGTGCGGGGGAGCTTGGCGTTCATCGGATTTCCTTTGCGGTGAGGGGGTGTTTCGTTCTCCCTCGACTTTCCCGCCTGGCGGGCCGTGGCGAATCGGGAGAGCGGATATCGATCGGACGCCGAGCGGTCGGTGCGGGCATCAACCGAACGATTGATGCGGAGCACCCCGCCATCCCACATACGATCATCGGCGAGGAAGGGAGGACCGGAATGAAACCGCATCTGGGCGAGACCACAGGGCTGAACGCCGCGATGCACGCCGGGTTCTTCCTGCTGCTCGCAGCGTCCGTGGCACGGTTCGTCGCGGGGCACGGATTGAGCGGTGCCACCCCGCTGATCCTCGTGCTCACCGGCGCGCTCGCGCTGGTCTACGTGGCGGGTGTGCTGAGCTGGGAGGCGCTCGACCGGTGGCGTCCGGTGTGGCTGACGGCGGTGATCGCGGTCTGGCTGGCACTGGTGGTGGCCGCGCCGAGTTTCGCCTGGTGCGCCGTGCCGTTGTTCTTCGTCTGCCTGCAGATGCTGCGCCCGCGGATGATGATCGCGGTGGTCGTGCTCCTGACCGTCGCGACCATCCTCGCCCAGCTGAGGATCGCGGACGGGTTCGATCCGAGCATCGTGCTCGCGCCCATCGCGGTCGCGCTGATGGCCACGATGACGTTCCTGCAACTCGACCGGGACCGGCACGAACTGGGTCAGACCGTCGGGGAGCTCCTGCGCACCAGGATCGACCTCGCCGAGAGTCAGCGAGTGGCCGGGATGGTGGAGGAACGGGAGCGGCTGGCGCGAGAGATCCATGACGTCCTCGCGCAGGGGCTTTCGAGTCTGCGGATGCTCCTGCAGGCGGCGCAGCGGTCGTGGGACACCGATCCGGCGCTGGCCAGAGCCCACGTGTCCCGCGCCGTCGACGCGGCGGGGGACAACCTCGACGAAGCCCGCCGGTTCGTCAAAGGTCTCGGGTCGCCGCGGCTGGAGAGCACCGGCCTCGGCGAGACCCTGAGCGCGCTCGCCGAGCAGGTCGCGTTCGCCGCCACGCACCCGGTGCGCTTCGAGACCAGTGGGGATCCGTATCCCCTGGAACCCGAAGTGGAGGCCTGTCTGCTCCGGGTCGCGCAGAGCGCGCTGGCGAACGTCAGCGAGCACGCCAGGGCGACGAAGGCCGCCGTCACACTGACCTATCTGGCCGACAAGGTCGTCCTCGACATTCGAGACGACGGCGTCGGTTTCGCCCCGGCTTCGACCCGCGCGAGCGGCCTGCGGGGGAACGGGTTGCGGATGATCGGTGAGCGGGTCGCCGAACTCGGTGGTGAGATGGTCGTCGAGAGCGCGCCGGGAGAGGGCACCGCGCTCGCCGTCGCCGTGCCCACCAGGGAGGTTCGATGACCGTCCGGGTGCTGATCGTCGACGACCATCCGGTCGTGCGGGCCGGTATCGCCGCGTTGCTGGCCGGTGAGCCCGGCTTCGAGGTGATCGGCGAGTGCGCGAGCGCCGAAGAGGCCGTGCGCTTCGCGACCGCCCAGAAGCCGGACGTCGTGCTGATGGACCTGCAACTCGGCGACGGTCCGGACGGCGTGAGCGCCACCGAACGCCTGACCGCCCTGCCGGATCCGCCGAAGGTGCTGGTGCTCACCACCTACGACGCCGAGCTGGACATCACCAGGGCGGTGGCCGCCGGCGCCACCGGTTACCTGCTCAAGGCGGGACCGCCCGAGGACCTCTTCAAGGGCATCCACGCGGCCGCGCGTGGAGAGACCGCGTTGGCGCCGCAGGTCGCGGCCCGGCTGTTCGGGCATATGCGGGCTCCGGCGCCAGCGCTGAGCCCTCGTGAGACCGAGATCGTGCAGTTGGTGGCGGAAGGGTTGATCAACCGGCAGATCGCCGCGCGCCTGTTCATCTCCGAAGCCACGGTGAAAACACACCTCGTCCACATCTACGACAAACTCGGTGTCGACAGCCGTGCCGGTGCGGTCGCCGTCGCCACGGAACGGAGGATCATCCGCAACTGAAGGCGTCGCCTGCCGGGCCCATCCACGAGGTTCAGCGGCGCGGTTCGATCGTCATGTCGCCACGGGTCAGCGCGAGGATCGAGTCCCTGGCGAGGATGTCGTGCGGGAAGCCGAGTTCGATCGCGGAGGCCTCGCCGAGGCGGGCCAGGTGCGAGTCGGTGAACTCGACCTCCAGCGCGCCGAGGTTGTCCTCCAGCTGCTCGGTGGTGCGGGCGCCGATGATCGGTGCCGTCACGCCCGGGTTCCGCAGAGTCCAGGCCAGACCGACCTGGGCGGGAGTGTGGCCGAGTTCCGCGGCGACCTCCTGCACGACGTCCACGATGGCGAAGTTGCGCTCGGTGAGTGTGCCCAAGGCGAGGTTGAAGTCCTTGCGGGTGCCGTCTTCTGACGGCGTCGCGGACAGATCGGCTCGGCTGTACTTCCCGGTGAGCACCCCGCCGGCCAGCGGCGACCAGGGCACCACGCCCAGGCCCATCTCGCGGGCCATGGGGATCAGGTCACGTTCCCCGGTGCGCTCGATCAGGTTGTACTCGATCTGCAGCGCGATCAGTGGAGACCAGCCGCGCAGGTCGGCGATCGCCTGCATCCGCGACACCTCCCAGGCCGGGGTGTTGGAGATCCCGACGTACAGGACCTTGCCCTGCCGGACCAGATCGTCCATCCCGCGCAGGATCTCTTCGACCGGCGTCGTGAAATCCCACAGGTGCAGGTAAAGCAGATCGATGTAGTCCGTGTCCAGTTGCCGCAGGCTGGCTTCCACCGACGCGAACAGGCTCTTGCGCTGGCCGCCCCCCGAATTCGGGTCGCCGGGGCGGCGCAGGGTCGTGTACTTCGTCGCCAGCACGAGACTTTCGCGGCGGTCCCGGGCGAATTCGCCCAGCAGCCGCTCGGAGCTGCCGTTGGTGTAGGTGTTGGCGGTGTCGATGAAGTTGCCGCCGCGTTCGACGTAGCGGTCGAACAACTTGCGTGCCTCGTCCTGCTCGGCGCCCCAGCCCCATTCCGTGCCGAAGGTGGCCGCGCCCAGTGCCAGCGGGGAAACCCGCAGCCCGGACCGGCCCAGCAGCCGATAGGTGTCGAGGGTGAGCGACATCGGGTCCTCCTGTGCTCGTGTTCCGTTGTCGAAGACGAGTCTGCGACCGCCGCGAGCGGGGGATAAGGGAGAACACTTCCTGGGAACAGGGGTCCTACCCTGGCTGTTGGACCGGACATGACGACCTCCACCGTGGACACGACACAGGAGCTGGCCGCGTTCCTGCGGACCCGGCGGGAACGCCTGGACCCGGAGGAATTCGGCCTGCCGTCGCGCCGTCGGTCCCGGCGGACCCCGGGGCTGCGCCGCGAAGAGGTCGCCGAACTGGCGGCGGTCAGCGTCGACTACATCGTGCGGCTGGAACAGGCCCGTGGGCTGCGGCCGTCGGCCGACGTCGTGGAGGCGCTGGCCAGGGCGCTGCGCCTGGCTCCCGACGAACGCGCCTACCTCTTCGATCTGGCCCGACAGCGTCCCCGCAACGCCGACAAGCCCGCCACCACCGCGGCACCGTCGCTGGCCCGGCTGGTCGCGGATCTTTCGCCGCTGCCTGCCATGCTGATGAACCACCGCTACGACATCCTGGTCTGGAACGACGAGATGGCGAGGCTGCTGGTGGACTTCGGCACCCTGCCGCCGTCGCAGCGGAACGCGATGTGGTTGTGCCTCAAACACCCCGAGATCCGCGAGTTCTACGCGGATCGTGAACGTGTCGTGCGGGAGGGCATCGCCCATCTGCGCGCCGCGTGGGCCGCGCATCCGGACGACCAGGCCCTGACCGGGCTGATCACCGAATTCACCGCCGACGAGGAATTCGCGCGGCTGTGGGCGGAACGCGACGTCAAGGTCAACGGCCGCGGGCGCAAGGTGATGCGGCATCCCGAGGCCGGTGTGGTCGAACTGGACTACGAAGTGCTCACCCCGCTCGAGGATCAGGACCAGCGCTTGGTGATCTACCGCGCCATGTCCGAAGAAAGCCGCTCGGCGCTGGGCCGGTTGTTCACCCTTCCCCGGCGGTAGGCAATTCGCGTACCGCGCCGATTTCCGGTGCCGACGGTACGAAGAAACCCATGACCTGGCGCGTACACGGAAAGTGTATGAGCCGATCGCGTGATGCGCCTATGACGTCGGTTCGACGCATAGGTGACGGCTGATTTCGGTGGTACGGTCCATCGCGGTCGAGAAACCTCCAACGAGTGATCATTGCCTCGTGTCATTCAGTGATGGGCCTTCGGAAAAAGAGAGTATGAGTCGTGGATTTCGACGCACTGATCGCCGAATTGCGGACCTTGCGGGACAATGTCGCCGGGGTGACCGACACGGTGATAGCCGCTGTCGACGGAATACCGATCGTCGCCGACGCGGCGAAGAACATCGACCCCGCGGAGGTTTCCGCGCTTGCCGCCGCGAATCTCGGGATCGCGCGCCAGGCGGCCGAAGTGACGGGCAAGGGCACGCTGCGGCAGACCGTCGTGTTCAGCAGTGACGGCTACATGGCCGTTTACGCCATCGACCGGATGGCGCTCATGGTCATCATGGGAGACCGGCAGCTGAATGTCGGCCGCCTTCTTTTCGAATGCCGCCCGGTCATCGATCGGATCAGCTCGATACTGGCCGCTTAGTCGTCAAACCAGGAAAGTGAGTCCGATGAACATCGATAACGCGCTCAAGGAATGCATGTCGATCGCCGGGGCGGTCGGTGTCGCGCTGGTCGATTACGACAGCGGGATGTCGCTCGGCACCAGCGGGGGAGGTGATTGGCTCAATCTGGAGGTCGCGGCGGCGGGTAACACCGATGTCGTCAGGTCGAAGATGCGGGTCATGTCCGCCCTGTCGCTCAACGACAGCATCGAGGACATCCTCATCACGTTGCACCGCCAATATCATTTGATTCGGTTGCTGGATTCCGTGAACGCCAGGAGCTCCCTCTTCCTGTACCTGGTGCTGGACCGGGACCAGGCGAATCTCGCGCTGGCCCGGCACTATCTCAAGCGCGTCGAGACGGAGTTGCAGGTCTGAAGACGAACGGGGGAAGCCGGCGATGACCGGAGTCGCGTCCAGTCACCACGCACTCGTCGCCGGCTCGGCGCTCATCGGCGTTCTCGGCTCGTTGTTCCCGGCGGGGGTGAAGCTCGTCGGCGATCGACTCGAGTTCGTGTTCGTCCTGCCGGACGGCCGCGAGGCCCTGGACGCCGAACCATCGGACCACCCGTTCGTCGCGGTGAAGGAACGGATCCGGCAGGGTGGCGGGATACCACCACCGCGGTTCTTCCTCGACACCGACGGCAGGTGGACCCGGCTGCACGTGGAGCTCGCCGGAATCGCGGTCCGGGCGGTGATCGTGCTGCCGGACGAGCTGACGGCGGGGGCGATCAACGCGCCGTTCCTCGGCCATTGGCAGAACCAGGTGCCCGGCGCCGTGCGGCTCGCGGTGGACGAGTTCGCCCGGATCCTCGCGCGGTGCCGTCATCGTGCCGGGGGACCGGAGCCACTGATCGACCTGGAACTGGTGTACGTGCCCACCCGGGACTTCGAGGCCGTGTTCGCTCGCGCCCACGAGCCGGTCCGGCCGTTCGTCGCGCCGGTCCGTCCCGCGTTCAAGATGCGCTGGCACGCGGTGACACCCGCGCAGCGCAAGGCCTTCACCGCTGACCTGATCGACGTCACGAGCGCGGGCCGGTGGCTTCGCCGCAGGCCGACCGCGACGGTCATGGGAGTCGAGCTGGAACTCCCGCCGAGGCACTGGCGCTAGGCCATCGCGTGTCCGTGAAGGCCTCCTTCACTACCTTCAGGGTAGGCAAGGAGGCCTTCACGGCCTGCGTCAGGCGGTGACGAGCGACAGACCGTAGTTCTGCAGGATCTCGTTCACCGGCTGGAACCAGGTCTCACCCCCGGAACCGCAGTTGCCCCAGCCGCCGGAGGTGACGCCCTGCGCCTGGTCGCCGGTGATGAAGGAACCGCCGGAGTCGCCGGGTTCGGCGCAGACGTTCGTGCGGGTCATCTGGTGGACGGCGCCCTGCGAGTAGTTGACCGTCTCGTTGTGCCCCAGCACGGTGCCGCAGTGCCAGTGCGTCGTCGAACCGGACCGGCACACCGACGTGCCGACAGGCGCGACCCACGAGCCGCGGACGAGCGCGTCGCTCACGGTGCCCCAGCCGAGGACGACCGGCGCGGTCCACCAGCCGTTGCCGATCCGGATGAACGCGTAATCGTTGCCGGGGAAGGAAGAACCGGCGAAGCTGCCCATCGCCGAGCCGTCCCAGCCGACGACCGGGCTGCCGGTGCCGCCGCAGTGACCGGCGCTGACGAATCCACCGTGGACGCTGAACCCGATCGAGCAGCGGGTGTTCCCGTTGATGTAGTACGGGTCGCCGCCGACGGTACCGGCCGCGAACGGTTCGGCCTTGGGCGCGGTGACCGTCGTGACCGGGCCGGATTTCCTTGCCCTGGCCAGGAAGTCGTCGACGTCGGCACCTTGCGCGCCCGGCCGCAGCGCGACGACGACGCTGCCGCTGCGCGGGTCGGCGCGCCAGCCGCTGACGGCGGCGGGGGCGGGCCGGGTCTTGGCCGACATGTCGATTTCGGCCTTGGCCGCGTCGAGTCGGGCCGCGCTGATCGCGACCGCGGTGGGTTCGGCGCCTGCCTCCCGGACCGCGGACGCCGCCGCGGGATCGGTCACCCCGACGACGAGTGCACCGCGCGCCGGATCGAACCAGGCGCCGCCGAACGCCGCGCCGGCGGCCCGCTGCGCGGCGGGCAGCACCCGCGAGGCGGTCATTTCCTGGGTGAGCCGGGTCGATGCCTGCGCGGCGGTGAGCCCCAGATCACGCTGCATCGCGGCGAGCAATCCGGGGGAAGCCTGCGCGACCGGGGCGAAGGCGGCGGAAGTGAGACTCGCGGTCAGGACGGCGGCGCCGCCGAGTGCCAGGGCGATTCTTCGACGCATGGTTACTCCTCCAAGGCCGGGGGAAAGAAACACACTGCCCGCCGAGTGTGGGGCCGTGACCGGCGAAAGAGCGAGGAATGTCCGGTCTTCTGTCCGGAATTCCCTAGAGCGAACGCCGCCGTTGAACGTCTACTTAGGACAGTCTGCGAGCGGGCCCTCCGCGCGCTCTCGCGGCGGTTCCAGTACGTTGCGGGACATGACCGCGTCGCCGGAGGATGTGCCGGAACAGGTGCTGCGCACCTCGATCGTCGAGCGGCTGTTCGCTCGTGAGGCCGACCCGCGGCCGCTGTTCACGCACCAGGACCACAGTGCCGGTGTGGACAGCACGGTCACCTGGACGGAGTTCGTCTCCCGAGTGCGAGTGGTCGCGGGCGCACTGCGCCTGGTCACACGGCCGGGTGATCGCGTCGCCGTCCTCACAGGCCAGGACCTGAATTACCCCTTGGCCTTCTTCGGTGCCCTCGCCGCCGGTCTGGTGGCCGTGCCGTTGATGGCGCCGGGCAGCGCTTCCCAGCGCGGCAGGCTCACCGGGGTGCTGGCGGACTGCGGCGCAAGGGTTTGGCTGACCTCTTCGGCCGCCGTCGCGAAGGTACGTGAAGCCGGCGAGCCGGATCACCTGATCGTGGTGGACGAGCTCTCCGGGCCGGGGATCGATCCGGTCCCCGTCGCGCCGGAAAACCCCGCGTATCTGCAGTACACGTCCGGATCCACCCGGGAGCCCGCCGGTGCCGTGATCCCGCACCGGGCGGTGGTCGCCGCCTGCTGGCAGGCGAGCCGGGCGTACGCCGTCGACGAGGGCACGACCTGTGCCGGATGGATCCCGTTCTTCCACGACATGGGCCTGATCCAGCTGTTGTGCCTGCCGGTTCACGCGGGAGCGCGATCGGTGTTCATGTCGCCCGCCGAATTCGTGCATCGCCCCGTGCGCTGGCTGCGGCAGCTCGCCGATCACCCGGCCGTGTTCACCGCCGCGCCGAACTTCGCGTTCGACCTGGCCGTCGAAGCCGCCGAAGAAGCAGGGGAAGACCTCGATCTCTCCGGCGTCCGGGTCGCGCTCAACGGCGCCGAACCGGTGCAGCCACGGACGGTCGCGCGCTTCCTGGAGGTCTTCGGCCCGCGGGGGTTCCGCGCCGAAGCGCACCGTCCGTCTTACGGCCTGGCGGAGGCCACTGTGTACGTCGCGAGCGCGGGCGCCGAAGGACCGCGAAGCGCGGTATTCGACAGAGAAGCCCTGGCACAGGGCCAAGCGATCGAGATTCCGGACGGCCAGGAACTCGTCTCCGTCGGGCGCCCGCTCGGCCAGCGGGTCCGGATCGTCGGCGACGGCGTGGCGCGACCCGACGGCCTCGTGGGGGAGATCTGGATCCACGGACCGAACGTCGCGTCGGGATACTGGGGCCGTGGTGACGCCGCCGCGTTCGGAGGCGAACTCGACGGCGTCGGCGGTTGGCTGCGCACCGGTGACCTCGGTGTGTTCCACCACGGGGAGCTCTACATCACCGGCAGGCTCAAGGATCTCATCGTCATCGACGGCCGCAACTTCCACCCGCAGGACATCGAAGCCGTGGCGGGGGAGGCGCATCCGGCGATCCGCCGCGACCGCGTCGCCGCATTCGGTGTCTCGGACGAAAGGGGCGAAGGGGCGATGTTGGTAGCCGAATGGGCAAAGAACGCCGATGCGGATGTCAAAGAAGTGACGAGAGTGGTATTGCGCGCCGTTTCACGGGAACATGATCTGACGCTGCGATCTGTCCGTCTGGTTCCCTCCGGTGACCTTCCGCGCACTTCCAGTGGCAAGGTCGCGCGGGCTGCGGCGAGGGCGCGTTATAGTCGGCCCCGTGGGTGATCACCGCGCGGAGGTCGTGAAGGTCGTCAGTGAGACTTTTCGGCTTGATCCCGCCGAAATCGAGTCCGACGCGCCGCTCGAAGAGCTGGGTATCGACTCCAAGGGACGGATAAAACTCCTGTCGGCGCTGGAGATCTACCACGACGTGAGGATCGATCTGGACCAGCTGGACCGGTTCACCGACATCGGGTCGGTGGCCGAAGTGCTCGAAGAGGCACTCGGCGGTAAAGCCGACGGATCCGACGAAAGGCGCTGAAAAGAATGAGTGGGGGCTTCACCGCGGCGACCGATGCGCTTTCATCGGCGTCGAAGAACATCGGAAAGCTGACGGAGCAGTTGCTCGACGACAACCCGGATCTGTCGAACACTCCGGTGAACGCGGCCGGTTTCGGCCAGGCGCACGGCGACCACGCGAAGAAGTACACCGACGGGGTGGCGGCGTTGTGGGCGTCGGTCCAGGGGTACAGCACCACACTCGGCTCGTTCGGCACGAACCTCGGCACCGCGGGTACCGCGTACGGCACCAACGAGGACGAACAGAAGAACAAGATCACCAAGACGGGGATGCGCTAGTGGCCACCAAAACCACCTGGACCGACGTCAAGGCCGTCCTCGACGACCCGGCCGTTCCCGCCGAGCAGAAGACCAAGCTCATCGGTTCGTGGATGCGGACGCATCCGGCGCCCCCGCCGTGGACGGCGGACCAGGAGCCGGAGGAGATCAAGCAGAAGCGCAAGGAAGCCGAGAAGTACGCGGCGTCCTACAACGCCCTTCCGTTCCTGCCCTACGACGACGACCTCGACAAGGTCTACAACAGCGCGAAGGGCGCGGGCGATCAGGCCAGCTTCAACCGGAAGGCGGAGTCGAAGGCGGTCGACGAGGGCAACAAGAAACTCGACGGCACCAAGGAACCCACCGCCGAGGGTGCGGGGACCAAGACGTCGGACGAGATCTTCGACGCCGCCGCGCCCGCGCTCAAGGTCTTCGAAACCTTCGGCTCCCTGCTGGGGAAGCTCCCGGAAGACTGCCGGGGCACCACCCGCGCGCTCGACTTCGAGAAGGACATCAAGAAGCCGTTCGACGAGCAGCGCGGCATCAACTTCAAGAACTTCGTCGACGACGCCGCCCATTTCAAGACCGGCTCGAAGACCGTCCAGAAGACCATCGACGACACCGGTTCCCAGCTGAACACCCTCTACGGGACGTGGACCGGCAAGGCCGCGGACGCCTCCTCGGACAACTACAACGAGAAGATCCTCCCCAAGGCCAAGAAACTCTCGGAGACGCTGAACAGCGCGAGCGAAGCGACGCTGCACACCAGCGCGGCGGTGTTCAAGCTGTGCAAGGGAAAGGCCGACACGGTCATCGATCTCTACAAGGAGATCGTCGGCAAAGCGGACTTCCCGATGGCGCAGAAGGTCGTCGCCATCGCCGCCGGTGAGAAGAGCGGCAAGGAGGACCTCGGCGCGATCGCGGGCTGGATGGACGTCAACTTCGGCTCCAATCTGGTCCAGCAGCTGAACAACGACGGCTGCTGCGACGACGACGAGTTCAAGAAGGCGGGCCAGAACCTCGCCAAGCAGTGGATCCAGCGGCAGTTCATCCCCGAGATGTGGACCATCATCTACGAGGGTTTCGCCAAGTCCTGCAAGGACACCAAGGAATTCGTCGACCAGGCCTACGACGAACTCGACAAGGTGATGGGCAAGGTCAAGAACGAGTTCGAAGGCGCGGGTGACAAGGGCGGCGCCGGCGGTGCGGGCGGACCCGGCGGCACGGGCGGCGGACCCGGTGGCCAGGGCCCGGACTTCACCGGTGGCCAGGGTGGCACAGGTGGCGGGCCGGGTGGCGGCCCTGGCGGTTCGGGAACCGGTGGCCCCGGTGGCGGACCTGGCGGTGGTCCCGGTGGTTCGGGCCAGGGTCCGGACTTCACCGGCGGTACCGGTGGTGGGCCGGGCGGCGGCCCCGAGGGTGGCACCGGCGGAGGTCCCGGTGGTGGCCCCGGATCGGGTGGTTCCGGCCCCGGCGGCGGCACCGGCCCGGCGGCGCAGAAGCCCCCGCCGATCCCGGACGTGAACATCCCCGAAGGCGGAGGATCGCCTGGCGGTGGACCGGGCGGCGGCACCGGTGGTGGACCGGACGAGAAGAAGGACCAGACGTCGCCATCGGGCTCGGCACCGCCACCATCGAACGGCGACGAGCAGAAGGCCGCCGCCGAAGAGGCGAAGAAGCAGGCAGCGGCGGCCGCCGAGAACGCGAAGAAGCAGGCTTCCGAGGCGCTGGGCAAACTCGGTGACGGCCCGACCGGTGGCGACCTCGGCGGCTCCGGCTCCGGTCCGGGTGGCGGAGGTACCGGTGGTGGTCCTGGCGGCAGCGGAAACACGGACGCCGCGGCCGAGGCCAAGGCAGCGGCCGAGAAGGCCACTGAAGACGCGAAGAAGCAGGCCTCCGAAGCGCTGAAGAAACTGGGCGACGCCCCCGGCGGCATGGGCGACGGCGATTCCCAGGACGGCGGCTCGAAGGATGGCGAGAAGTCCGCGGACGAGGCGAAGAAGAAGGCTTCGGAAGCCTTGGACAAGCTCGGCGAAGAATTGCCCGGCGAAGGCGGCGACAAGCTGACCGGCGACAAACCCGGTGAGGACGGCGATAAGGCCGAGGACGGCGAGCGCGAGACACTCAAGGTCAAGCAGGGCGACAAGACCTTCGAGATGACCGAGCCGGACAAAGACGGCGAGATGGAGATCAAGGTCGGGGACGGTTCCGGGCCCGCCAAGGACTTCAAGCTCGACTGGACCGGCGACGGCGACGAGTCCAAGCTGGGCTCCACTCCCGGCTCGGACGACGGGAAGCCGGACAAGGACGGCATCCACCGTCCGGGGCCGGACGGCAAGATCCACATCCAGGACGGTGATGTGAAGATCACCGCCGAGCGTCCCGACGGTCCGTCCGGGCCGACGGTCGTCACCGTCGACGACGGCACCGGCAAGCCGACCACGTACACCCTCGGCGAGGACAAACCCGCCACGGACAAGGCATCGCATCCGGCGTCTCCCGTCACCGGGACGGTGCAGCCCGACTCCAAGCCGGCGTTCACCCCGCATGAGGGCGGCGGCGGGACAGTCCCCGACGGGATCCGCGGCGGCGACGTCGGCGGTTCCGGCGGCGGCGGTGCTTCGGCGCCGTCAGTGCCGTCCATGCCCTTCGAATCCGCGAGCCCCGCGGCCGGTCAGCCACTGACCGAGGGCGTGCACACCGGTGGCGGGACACAGCAGCCGCAGCACGTGGCCGCGGGTGCCCCGTCCGCTCCGATGAGCGGCACGGCGGGCCAGCCGTTCGGTGGCGGCGCGATGCCCCCGATGGGTGGCATGGGTGCCGGCGGAGCGGGCGGCCAGGGCGGCGGAGACCAGGAACGGACCAACCGCGCGTACCGGATCGAGGGCGAGGTGTTCGACCAGATCAACGAACCCACCGGCCGGATCACCGGGTCGTTGCTGGACGATGAGGATCAGTCGGTCACCCGCAAGCGGTGAGCCGGGGCAGGGGAGAACAGATGAGCGCCGAGGACACCGCCGCCATGAGGGCGACCCTGGACGGTCTCGTCCGCGAGCAGTCGGAGCGCCGGGCGCTGCGGGATCAGCGGGCCGACGAGATCAAGGCCAGCTCGCAGGAGTTCATGACCAAACAGGTCCAGACCGCCCAGCGGTACGTCGAGCACCGGCGGGAATTGGGGCAGCGCAAGACGAAATCCGGTTGGAGCACCGATCGGTCGCACGCGCAGCCGGGGAACACGTCGGCGTTCGAAGACGACTCCGTGGACATGGCGGCTCCGTTCGGCTCAGAGCCGCCTCCCGTCCCCACCGGACGCGACACGCCCCGGCGTGCTCCTCGCGCCCGCCCGGCACCGGCCGACGACGAGGACGACGCCTTCCTCAACAACCGTTGGCGCGACTGATCTCGCGCCGTCAGACGACGAAGCCGAGCACCAGCACGATCGGGAGCGAGATCACCGACGCCAGTGACATGGCGACGGTGTGGGTCTTGAACGTGCCCCGGGTGCTCAGCCCGAGCAGGGATTGGAACATCCAGAAGAAGTTGCTGCTCACGTGAGGGAGGAACAGGGCGCCGGAGCAGGCGGCGAGGGCGACCAGCACCACCGGGACACCGAGTGAGCCCGCGATCGGCGCGAGGATGCCCGCCGCGGTGATCGCGGAGATCGAGATCGATCCCATCGCGATGTGCAGGACCGCGGCGATCAGCCAGACGAGTACCAAGGGCGGCAGGAAACCGGTGCCGAACGAACCGGCCAGCACGTCGCGCAGCCCCGACTTGCCGATCACCTCGGCGACCGAGCCGGAGAGCCCGGACAGCACGAGAATGGGGCCGGCCAGCGCGAGCGCCTTGCCGACGGCCGCGTTGACTTCGAACGGGGGAAGGACGCGCCGGGCGAGCAGATGCGCGAGGCCGGCGCCGATCGCCATCGCGAGCACCGGCTCGCTGAGCAGTGAGACAGGCCCGAGCGGGAAGCGGAAGGCGTCCGCGAGCGCGCCGAGGGCGATCAGCGACAAGGTCAGCAGGACCGGTGAGACGGACAGCGACAGGGGAAGCTGCCGGGTGACGGTGGTGGTGACGGCTGTCTCGCCGCCGGTGTCGGACTTGAGCTCGTCGGTGGCCGGATTCCACCGGAGCGCCCGGCGCAGCACCACGGTGAAGACGAGCGTCGTGAGCACCGCTGTCGGGAGGCCGACGGCCAGCCCGAACAGGAACATCTCGCCGAGCGGCACCCGGAGAAGCCCCGCGACGGCCAGCGCGGCGACGCCGGGGACGACGAACACGAGCCCGACCTCGATCCCCGCGGTCAACGCGCCGCCCATGAGCGCGACACCCCGCGGGCCCAGCCTGCCGCCGAGACGCCGGGCGAGCGGCGCGGTGAGCACCAGGACCACGTCCGAGTAGATCGACGTGAACACGGTCGACAGCGAGACCGCGAACACCATCGGCACCCGCTTTTCGCCGAAGACGCCCAAGAGCCGTTCGAGGACGCGATGCAGGGTGTTCGTGGCCGTGAGCAGTGACCCGATGACGACGCCGAACGTGATGAGCATGCCGATCTCGGCCATCACGTCACCGAATCCGGCGGCAAGCGCTTCGGCCGTGCCGTCCACTCCGAGCCCCGTGGCGAGCCCCAGATAGGTGGCGCCGATCAGCAGGCCGAAGATCGGGGGCGTCTTGAGCCAGGTGATCATCACGACGATGCCCACGATGGCGATACCGGTATGGGCAAGGAGCCAGGCATCGGACACGGTGCCCTCCTCGGGCTCGCGGCGGGACGGCGCCGGTGCCGTCCCTCGTAGCGACCCAGTAAGCCCTTCGGGTGGCTCGCCGGTCCAAGAC
This sequence comes from Amycolatopsis sp. CB00013, assembly GCF_001905755.1. Taxonomy (NCBI): domain Bacteria; kingdom Bacillati; phylum Actinomycetota; class Actinomycetes; order Pseudonocardiales; family Pseudonocardiaceae; genus Amycolatopsis; species Amycolatopsis sp. CB00013. The sequence goes on from NZ_LIWC01000007.1 coordinate 525,910, forward strand.
CGGGTAGCTGGCAAGCTGATAGGCCTCGACTATCGACCGAGAGGAGGCCGGAGTGGATGCCCGTCAACTGAAGTACTTCCTGGCCGTCGTCGACGCCGGAAGCGTCCACCGGGCCGCTGAGCAGCTCTTCGTCGCCCAACCGTCGGTCTCCCAGTCCTTGCGCACGCTCGAGCGCGATCTCGGGAGTCTCCTGTTCCACCGGACCGGCCGTCGGCTGGTGCTGACCGCGGCGGGGCACGCGCTCGTGGCGCCCGCGCGGGAGGTCCTGCGCGGGCTGGAACTCGCCAGGGCGACGGTCGAAGCCGTCGACGGTCTCCTCGGCGGGGAACTGGTCATCGCGTCGATGCCGTCGCAATCGGTCAGCCCGCTCACGGACCTGATCGCCGCCTTCGCCGCGGCCAACCCGCTGGTGCGGATCTCCGTCCGCGCGGCGAGCACACCCGCCGACGTCGGGAAGATGCTCACGACCGGCGACGTCGAACTCGGCGTGGTCGCGGCCTCGCCGACGGCGGCGGAACTGCCTGGCCTGGAGGCGTCGCATCTGGAGACGCAGCGCTTCGCCTTGCTGGCCCGCGACGAGGCGGCGCTTCCCGCCACGGACCCGGTCCGCCCCGCCGAACTCGCCGGGGCCGCGCTCATCGTGGGCCAGCAGGGCACAGGGATGCGCCGTGTGGCGGATGCCGTGCTCCGTGAAGCTCCCGGCAGCCGGTTCGCCGTCGAAGTGGAACATCGGGAAGCCGTTCTGCCGCTCGTTCTCGCCGGAGTCGGCATCGCGGTGGTCAGCGATTCCTGGCGCGCGCTGGCGAAAGCGGCGGGCGCGTCCGTCCGGGCGCTCGACTGCCCCGATTCGCTGGCGGTGTCGCTGGTGCATCGGCCGGGGCGGCTGAGCCCTGCAGCGGCGGCCTTCCGCGACTTGGCTGTGGCGGGCTGATAGGCGCAGCCTCTCAACGCGGCAGCAACTGGGTCTTGGACGCGCGCGCCCGCTTCACCGTCAACTGGACCCATGACCAGTTACCGCATCGCGCTCATCCCCGGCGACGGCATCGGCGCCGAAGTGCTGCCGCCCGCCCAGGCGGTGCTCGCCGCCGTCGGCGAACGGCACGGGATCGAATTCCGTTACGACTCCTTCGACTGGTCCTGCGAGCGCTACCTCGCCGAGGGCGCGATGATGCCGTCCGACGGGCTCGACCGGATCCGGCGGCACGACGCCATCCTGCTGGGCGCGGTCGGCTGGCCGGGGGTGCCGGACCACGTGTCGCTGTGGGGGCTGCTGATCCCCATCCGGCGCGGTTTCCGGCAGTACGTCAACCTGCGGCCGGTCAAGGTGCTCGACGGGGTGCCGAGCCCGTTGCGCGGCGCAGGGGACGTCGACCTCGTCGTGGTCCGCGAGAACGTCGAAGGCGAGTATTCCGAGATCGGCGGGCGGCTCGGCCGGGGGACCGAAGACGAACTGGCCGTGCAGGAGGCGGTGTTCACCCGCAAGGGGGTCACGCGCGTCGTCGAGTACGCCTGCGAACTGGCCAAGACCCGCCGCAACCACGTGACTTCGGCGACGAAGAGCAACGGGATCGTCCACACGATGCCGTTCTGGGACGAAGTGGTGGAGGAGGTGGCGGGGCGGCATCCGGACGTGCGCACCGGGAAGGAGCACATCGACGCGCTCGCCGCGAAGCTGGTCTTGGCACCGGAACGGTTCGACGTGATCGTCGGTTCCAACCTCTTCGGGGACATCCTGAGCGACCTGGCGGCCGCGGTGGCCGGGAGCATCGGGGTCGCTCCGGCGGCGAATCTCAACCCGGAGCGGGAGTTTCCGTCGATGTTCGAGCCGGTGCACGGCTCCGCTCCCGACATCGCGGGGCAGGGCAAGGCGAATCCGTTGGGGGCCTTGTGGTCCGCGGCCATGATGCTCGACCACCTCGGACATCCCGAAGCCGGAGAGGAACTGCTGGCCGCCGCTTTCGGCGCGCTGGCCGACGGTGTCAGCACCGTCGATCTCGGCGGGACGGCCGACACCGCCGGGTACACGCAAGCGGTGCTGGACCGGGTGGGCTGAACGCGTACGGGTTTGCCCTTGCCGCCGCAGGGTATTCGCCCCGGGTGAGACAGGGCGGATCGGTATCAGGGCGGGATGGTTCATGGTCGACGTGAAGATGACGGTAGACACTTCTCCCGAGCGCGTGTTCGAAGTGCTCGCCGACGGGTGGACTTACGCGGCCTGGGTGGTGGGCGCCTCCCACATCCGTGACGTGGACAAGGGCTGGCCCGCGCGGGGAACGCGCATCCATCACTGCGTCGGGTCTTGGCCTGTCCTGCTCGACGACGTCACCAAGGTGCACGTCGCCGACCCGCCGCGGCTGCTCGAACTCGAGGCGCGGGCCTGGCCGTTCGGTACCGCCCGGATCCGGTTGGAACTGCGGGAAACCGAGCCGGGGACCACGGAGATCCTGATGTCCGAGCAGGCGACCCGCGGCCCGGGCCGCGTGTTGCCGGAGGCGGCGCAGGCGCTCTTCCTGGTGCCTCGGAACCGGGAATCCTTACGGCGTCTCGCGGATCTCGCGAAGGGGCGTGCCGAGGTCTGAGATCGCGTTGCGAAAGCCACTTTCGCAACGTTGAACGTTGGGAAAGTGGCTTTCGCAACACCCCACCGCTACCTCACTAGCCGGCGGACTGGTCCTGATGGCTCGGCCGCCCGAACCGGATCCGGTCCCGCGGCGGGTCGAGGGGGCGGCTGTCGCCGTGGCGCCCGGCGCGGATGGCGGCGAGGAGATCGGTGATCGTCGCCGCCGGGTCGTGCCGCGGCCGCCAGCCGAGTTCCTCTCGCGCGCGTCGAGTGTCCACAAGGGACGCTCGATCGGCCAGGCGCAACCAGGACGGGTGCAGGGGTTGCAGACCCAGCCGCCAGCTCGGCCAAGCCAGCGTGGTCAGCAGCTTCAGCGGTACCGGAATCCTGAGCCCGCCTGCCAGCTTGGCGAGGTCGCGGCTTTTCAATACCGGCTCACCGGCGAGGTTGAACGCCCCGGTCGCGCGACGGTCGAGGATCGCCCGGATCGCTTGCGCCACGTCGTCGGAGTGCACCACCTGCATCCGCAGGCCCGGCCACAAGGGTACCGGGAGCCAGTCGCCGCCGAGCGGCAACGGCGGCGCCAGCGGGCTGAGCAGCCATCCGGAGAACTCGGCCGCCGCGTCCGGCTGCACGACGCCGCACGGGCGGATCCGTGCCACGCCGATGTCCGGGTAATGATGGCAGAACTCGTCCAGCTGCGCCTCGAAAGCCGCTTTTCCCGCGCTGTAAGCACTTTCGGCGAGCCCGCCGCAGGGCCAGTCCTCGTCGACCTCGCGCCAGCGGGCGGCCGGGGTGTAGGCGGCCACCGAGGACGCGCACACGATGTGCTCCACGCCGGCGTCGGCGGCCGCGCGCAGGACGTTCGCGCTGCCCGCGACGTTGGTGCGGCGCATCGCCGGATCGTCCGCGCGCGGGTGGATCGCCCAGGCGAGATGCACGACAGCGTCCGCGCCGTCGAAGACCTCGGTCAGCGTCTCCCAAGCGTCGTTCGCGCCGACGTCCTGCTGGACCCAGCGGGCCGACGAATAGGGCGCGGCGGTCGTATCGGGCCGGTGGCGTGCCACCCCGATCACTTCGTGGCCTTTCAGGGTCCGGAGCAAGGCGGTCCCGACGTTCCCGCTCGCGCCGGTGACGACGATCTTCATCCGCGGCGTCCTCATCGGTAGACGGCGCGATGCGCGGCACGCACCGTCGCCCGGTAGACGGAACCGGCCCAGCCGTCCCTGGCGAGGGCGGCCCTGGCGGCGTTCGATCCGGGGGCGCCGTGCACCGCCCCGCCGGGATGCGCCGACGCGGACGCCAGGAAGAGCCGGTCGATCGGGGTGTCGGCCCGGCCGAGACCGGGGACGGGCCGGAAGAAGAGCTGTTGCTGGATCGCCGCGGTCCCGGCGTTGATCGAGCCTTCCACCAGACTGTGGTTTCCTTTCTGCAGCTGGGCGGGCCCGGCGATCGCGCGGCCGGCGATCAGGTCGCGGAAGCCGGGCGCGTGCCTTTCGATGACCTCTTCCATCCGGTCGGCGTGGTGCCGTAACCGGGAATCCGGCCAGGATTCGCCCCTCGGTACATGGGTGTAGGCCCAGGCCGATTCGGTCCCGGCGGGGGAGCGGGTCGGGTCGGCGGTGGTCATCTGCCCGAGCAGCAGGAAGGGGTCATGGGGCACCCGCCCGCAGGCGAGATCGTTGGCGATGCCGGCGAGCCCGTCGAGATCCGCTCCGATGTGGACGGTTCCCGCCTGCCCGACTTCGGCGGCGCCCCAAGGGATGGGTGAGGACAACGCCCAGTCCACCTTGATCGTGGCGTCGTCCCAGACGAACCGGTCCAGATCGGACATCAGCCGCGCGGGCAGATGCTCGGCACCGACGAGATCCCGGTACAGCACCGGAGCGGGGACGTCGGCGAGCACGGCCCGGCGGGCACGAACCGTCCGCCCGTCCGCGTCACGGACACCCACCGCCCGGCCGCCCGAGAGCATCACTTCGGTGACCGGAGTGCCGCAGACGATCTCGCCGCCCTTGGCGGTCAGGCGGTTCACCAGCGCGTCGGTCAGCCGTCCGGCCCCGCCCTCCGGGACCGGGAACCCGACGTCCTGGCCGAGCATGGTCAGCAGCCAGCCGAAGACACCGCTCCCGGCCTGGTCCGGGCCGAGGTCGGTGTGCATCGCGTTGCCCGCGAGCAGCAGCCGGGCGCCCGCACCGTCGAATTTCTCCTTGCCGAACCCGCGAGCGGTCAGCGTCAGCATTCTCGCCAGGCGGAGCGACTCCGCGGTGCCGAGCGTCTTGAACAGCCGCGCTCCCGACCGCACCGGCGGAAAGGGACGCACGATCGCGTCCAGCAGTGGCTCGCGCAGACGCCGCCAGCTCGCGTGTTCGGCCCGCAGGTTGTCCGCGTCCCGTTCGTCGAACTCCGCGACGGAACGCGCGGTGCGTTCGAGGTCGCGGGACTGCAGGACGTACCGGTCGTCGGGCAGCACATGCGCCAGCACCGCCGGGGCGTGCCGCCAGCGCAGGCCGTGCTCCTCGAGGCCCAGCCCGGCGAGCACCGGCGACGCCGCTCCGAGCGGGTAGAAGGCGCTGTAGATGTCGTTCCGGAAACCCGGCGCGGTGAGTTCTTCGGTCCGCACCGCGCCGCCGGGCTTCGGCGTCGCCTCGATGACCAGCGTCTCCCAGCCCGCGTCGGCCAGCAGGTTGGCCGCGACCAGGCCGTTCGGCCCCGACCCGACCACGACGGCGTCGACTTCCATGATCAGGGCATACCCCGGACGCGCGGGTTCAATCCCTGAAGGGCCAGCCAGGTTTCGTGTTGTTCCTCGGTCTTGGCCCACAGGGCGGCCAGCTCGTCGGCGCCGATGTCGTCCAGCGGGACCCGGAACTCCCGCAGTGTCCCGGCGAATTCGTCCAGAGAGGACAGGGTGTGGCGGTCTCCGTCGCCGCGTTTGACCGTTCGCGCGCGAAGGGCGAGCTCGCGGCCGTCGCGATGATGTTGCGCCACGAGCACCTTGGCGAACACGGAATCCGGTGATTTGGTCCGCGCGCGCTCGGCGTACTCGGCGATCTCGCGGGGTGCGGTGCGGAAGTCCCAGGAGTCGATCGCGCCGCCGGAATGGTGGTGCGCCCGCCAGGTCCCGCTGTCGAGACGTTCCATCCGGAACGTCAGTTCTCCTTGCCGGTGCGTGCCTTCCCGCAGGAGGAGCGGCTCGAGGAACGCGTCCCCGATCCCGGTGTCGGCGAGCCAAACCTCGCCGTCGACGTCGACCAGCAGGGCGATGTGGTTGCCCCATTGGCCTTCGCCGCGCGTCGAGCGCAGGACGGCGGACTCCACGACGGTCACCGCGAAGCCGGCCGCCTTCAGCAAGAGACCGAGCGCTCCGTTCATTTCGTAGCAGAGGCCGCCACGGCCGCGGCGCGCGAACTTGTCGGTCAACGCCTCCGGGGTGAGCAGGATCGGCCTGCCGAGCTGCACGTCGAGATTCTCGTAGGGGACTCGCAGCCGCCACGCGCGGTGCAGGTTCCGCAAGGTGGTCAGATCGGGCCGGACGGGCTCGCGGTACTCCAGCCGGTCGAGGAACGCGTCGATGGTCATGGTTCTTCTCCTCCCAGTGACTCCAAAGTTAGAGTAACTCTACTTTTGGAGTTCATCCAGTATGCTGGCGTCATGACCGAACCGGCGGGCTTGCGCGAACGGAAGAAGCGGCGCACCCGGAAGACGTTGATCGAAACCGCGTATCGCCTCTTCGAGCGGCAGGGCTACGACGGGACGACCACCGCCGAGATCGCCGCGGCCGCCGAGGTGTCCCCCGCGACGTTCTTCAATCACTTCGCCACGAAGGAGGACCTGGTCCTCACCGAAGACGGGTCACGCATCCTGGACGCGGGGCTTGACGTGCTCATGGCGCGTGGGGCGGGCGAGACGCCGGCCGGGCTTCTGCGGCGGGCGATGCTGCGGATGCTGGCCGAGGCCGGAGCCGGGCTCCGTGATCCGGCGGGCGAACCGGAGCGGATCCGCCTGGAGCTGATCACGTCGGTGCCGTCGTTGCGCGCGACGATGCTGCAGCGGGCGTTCGACGCTCAGCAGCGGCTTTCGGCCGCGCTGTGCCGATCCTGCGAAGGCGAACTCGACGAGATCGACGCCGCGGCGATGGTCGGCGCGGTCACCGGCGCGATCTTCGCCGCCGGGCTGGCGGCACTCCGGCTCGGGAGCCCGCTCGATGAGGCGATGCGGCGGGCGATCGAGCCGTCGTGATCACGAACGGAACCAGGCGATCCCGCGATAAGTGGAGCTGTCCGCGGCGAAGCCGTAGCCGATGATGACGGTCCCGCTCGCGTTGATGTGCTGGGCCACGATCGCCGTGAGCCCGGCAGGCGACGGGAGCGGGAGCGGTGTCGCGTCCGCGTCCCAGCGGACCGGCCGCACCGTGCCCTGGCCGGCGGATTCGCCGACGACCGTCCCGGCGTCGTCGATGTCGAAACACGTGGTGGCGTCGTCCGACGGCAAGGGCCGGAGCACGGTGGGGCGTCCGTCGGGATCCCAGCGCGCGCAGGTGCCGCGCCGGTCCGCGGTCACACCCCAGCCGATCGCGACACCGCGCCCGGTGATCCGGACGAGCTGGCCCGCGGAGAACTCCGGGTCACCGGTCAGCAGGACGGTGCCGCCGTCGCGGTTCCACACGACCCCGTCGCCGAGGATGGCGCCGGAGTCGGTGATCCCGCAGGCCGTCGCGCGGCGTGGCGGGGGCAGTTTGCTGATCTTTCCCTCGGCCGTCCAGCGCACCGCGGTCCGGGTGCCCGTGCCGTTCTTGGCCGAGCCGACGACCTCGTCCAGTCCGTTCAGGTCGTGGCCTTGCGTCTCGCCGTCGCCGGGAAGGGCGGCGAGTTCGACGGCCTCACCGCCGGGTCCCCAGCGCAGCGCCCGCCACCGGTAGCCTGGCCACATCACGTTGCCCAGCACCGATCCGCGTGCGTTCACCCGGCACGCCGTGCCGGAGACCGCGCCGTCGGGGAGTTCGAGCGCGCACACCCGGCCGTCGGGCCGCCAGCACACCGGCCGGAGGTGCTCGCCGACGTAGAGCGAGCCCACCACGAGTCCCGCGGCGTTGACGCTGATCGCGCGGCCGCCGGAACAGCCGTCGAGGATCGGAAAAGGCGTGGGGGCACCGTCGCCGTCCCACCACACCGGCCACGAACCCGACTCGCCCACGATCGTCCCCGCGTCGTTCACGCAGTACGCGCCGGTGCCCTCGCCTTCGGAGAGCGGCCGCAGATCGACCGCCGTGAAGCCGGGTCCCTCGGGCATCGGATCGGGCACGAGTGGGCAGCCTAGTGCGAGAGCGCACGCGATGGGGAAACTTGCACTGACCGGGTGACAAGGGCGCTCCACAATGGACCTGGCTACGGAGTCAGCACGATCCTGCCGAACACCTCGCCGTCGTCCATCTTCCGGTGCGCCAGAACGGCTTTCTCCAGTGGCAGCAGCTCGTGCACCACGGAACGCAGTTCACCGCGCGCCGCCGCGGCGAACAGGTCCGCGCTCGCCGCGAGCCGATCCGGCTCGGGGATCGAGTCCGCGCTGAAGGCGGCGAACGACAAGGACTTCCGGAACGACGCCATCAGTTTCGCGCCGAAGTCCGACGGCGGCATTCCCGCGACCACGCCGACGGCGACCAGGCGGCCGTTCGGATTCAGCCTGTCGAAGAAGGACGGCATGTCCACACCGGACACGATGTCGATGATCACGTCGTAACCCGCCGGGCCGTCGCCCGCGCCGGAGCGGTCGAGGACGTGGGTCGCGCCGAGCTCGCGCAGGCGGTCGCCGCGTTCGGACGAGGACGTTGTCACCGCCACGGCGCTCGCGCCACCGCTCGCGGCGAGCTGCACGGCCATGATCCCGATGCTGCCTGCCGCCCCGCGCACCAGCACCGATTCGCCCGCCGCGAAATGGGCGTGGGCGAGCGCGAACCGGGCCACCATGCCAGAAGTGCCGACCGCCACCGCGTCGGCGGCGGGCAGGTTGTCGGGCAGGGGCACCACCTTCTCGGCCGGGATGGCGACTTGTTCCACGTAGCCGCCTGCCTCGCCGGTGAACGCCCAGACGCGCCGCCCGGCCCAGGCCGGATCGACACCGTCGCCGACCGCGGTGACGGTGCCCGCGACCTCGTTGCCGGGGATGTGCCCTTCCCGGAAACCGAAACCGGCGAGGGCGCCGCTCCGGATCACGGTGTCGACGCCGCCGACGCCGATCGCTTCCACGCCGATCAGCACTTCCCCCTCGGCGGGGACGGGGGAGGGGAGGTCGATCACGGCGAGGCCCTCGGGGGCGCCGAACGTCCGGATCTCGACTGCGCGCATTTTTCGTCTCCTGCTCGTCGATCACTGCCGCGGCGGACGTTAACGGACGCCCCCGTCCGTTTCGGCTAAAGTGAGAGTGGTGACCGATCGTTTGCCTCGGATCCCGCGCTCCGACGCCCTGGACAACCGGGAACGCATCCTCGAAGCGGCTCGCGCGCTGTTCGCCACCGAAGGCCTGAACGTGCCGCTGAGGGAGGTCGCGCGCCGCGCCGAAGTCGGCCCAGCCACGCTGTACCGCCATTTCCCGACCAAGGAGATCCTGGCGACGGAGGCCTTCGCCGACCAGATGCGCGCCTGTCAGATCGTCGTGGACGACGGGCTGGCCGACCCGGATCCGTGGCGTGGCTTCTGTTCCGTGATCGAGAAGATCTGCGAGCTGCACTCGCGCGACCGGGGTTTCACGGCCGCCTTCGTCTCGGCCTTCCCCAAGGCGATGGATTTCACCGCGGCCCGCGACCACGCGCTCAAGGCGATCGCCGAGCTGGCAGGCCGGGCCAAGGACGCCGGAAGACTGCGGCCCGACTTCGTCCTCGACGACCTGATCCTCATGCTCATGGCCAACAACGGAATCCAGGCCGCTTCGGCGGCCGCGCAGGTCGCGGCGTCCCGGCGGTTCGCCGCGCTCGTGATCCAGGCCTTCCGGGCCGTGCCGGAGCCGTCGCCGCTGCCGCCGGTGGCACGGCTCGCCCTGGTGTTGCCGGGCCTGACGCGCTGAGTCATCTCCGGCGGGCTTCGAGACCTTCCAGGATGAGGTCGAGCCCGTAGTCGAATTCGCTCGTGTGGTCGTAGTCCGGATGCTGGGCGTGGCCGGTGATCACCTCGGCCAGATAAGGGAATTCGCCCGGCGGTAGATGTTCCAGGATGTCGTCCGCGACTTCCGCGACCTCCCCGCTCGCCGGGAGATTCGCCTCCTGCAGCACGAAACCGCCGATGTAGCTGTCGATGAGCGAGACCGCGTGCACCGCCATGGGAAGCGTGAATCCCGCCCGCCGAAGCACGCCCAAGACGGCGTCGTGGTGGCGCAGGGTCGCCGGCCCCGGATTCCGGCGGGAGTCCACGAGACCGAGTGCCCAGCTGTGCCGCGACAGCACCGCGCGTGCGGACGAAGCCCGTACGCGGATCGCCTCCCGCCAATCGCCGGTTTCGGCGCCGGGCAGTTCGATCGCGGCGAACACGGCGTCGACGACGCCGTCGAGGATCGCGTCCTTGTTCGGCACGTGGTGGTACAGCGACATGGCCTCGACGCCGAGATGCCGCGCGACGCGGCGCATCGTCATCGCCTCCACGCCGCCGCGGTCGGCGACTTCGATCGCGGCTTCCAGTACGCGTTCCCTGGTCAGTGATCGGCGAGGCGGCACGTTGACAACCTTACAGGCGTAAGTCAGCCTTACGAGTGTAAGGCCATCGAGAGGAGAGCACGATGCCGATGCCGAGATGGTGGGGACACGTCAACAAACGGGTCTTCAACCCCCGCGCGATCGCCGGCGGGAAGTACCCGGTGCTGATCCACGTCGGCCGCACGTCGGGAAAGACCCACCACACGCCGCTCGACGCGCATCCCGTCGACGGCGGCTACCTGTTCGTCCCGGTGTACGGCCCGGACGCGGACTGGGTGCGCAACATCTTGGCGGCACGGGAGGCGCGGCTTCGGATCGATGGACGGGAAGTGGCCCTCGCCAGACCCCGGCTCGTCGGACCGGACGAGTTCCCCGACGGCGTGACGCGTCCGCCGAAACTCCTCCGCGTCACCACGTTCCTCCGGATGGACCTGAAACCCTGAGGAGATCCCTGTGCTCCATTAGTACCAGGGAGGGAGGCGACATCGTCCTCCAAGCCGATGCCCGGTATGCCCGCGGCTTCGTAGTTTTGCCGGTATGAAACGCACTTCAGTGGTCATCGCCGTACTCTGCGCGGCAACGCTCGTTTCCCCGGCCGTCGCGTCCGCGGCGCCACCCCTGCACCGGACACTGCAGCGCGACGCCGACACGCTCGTGGCGAACGGTTCTCCCGGCGTGCTCATGGAGGTGAGCACGGACAGGGGAAGCTTCAAGGTGCGCAGCGGTCACGGCGATCTGCGGACCAGGACCCCGATGCCGTGGAACGGCCACTTCCGGATCGCCAGTTTCAGCAAGACCTTCCTGTCCGCGACGATGCTCCAGCTCGTCGGTGAGGGACGGCTTTCCCTGGAGGACACCGTGGACCGGTGGCTGCCGGGGGTGGTGAGCGGGAACGGCAACGACGGCAAGGCCATCACCATCCGGCAGTTGCTGCAGCACACCAGCGGTCTGCACGACTACATGGCGGAACTCGACGTCTTCACCGAGAAGGGCTTCCTGCGTCACCGGTTCGACGAGCTCAGCGCGACGGAGGCGGTGAAACTGGCGGTCGGCAAGCCGCCGGAGTTCGCGCCGGGGAAGAGCTGGGGCTACTCCAACACCAACTACGTGCTCGCCGGGCTGGTGACCGAGAAAGTGACCGGCCAGGACTGGCGGCGGGCGATCATCGACCGGATCGTCCGCCCGCTGGACCTGCGCGAGACCACCCTGCCCCATACGTCGCCGTTCATCCCCGCGCCGCACGCGCGCGGCTACGACCGGTTCGTCGTCGAGGGTTCGAACCCGCCGCTGCTCGGACGGCGGGTGGACGTGACGCTGATGAACCCGTCGATGGGCGGGGGAGCGGACGGTTCGATCAACAGCACCACCGAGGACGGCAACAAGTTCCTGCGGGCCCTGCTGGGCGGCAAGGTGCTCAAACCCGCGCTGCTGGCCGAAATGAAGAAGACCGTGCCCGCGCCGGGGCTCGGCGAGTACGGTCTCGGCCTCCAGAAGACGACCAGCTCCTGCGGCGCCTACTGGGGCCACGGCGGCGCGCTGCCCGGCTATCTGACGGGGAACGGCGTGACCGAAGACGGTAAGCGCAGCGTGATGGTCTCGCTGAACACCCTCACGCCGTACATCCCCGGCGCCCCGTTGCCGGAGGTGCATCCGGTCGAGCCGGTGATCGACCACGCCCTCTGCGGCCGCGCCTGATCCGCCTCGTGAGTGGCGTGGTCGGCGCGGGTGAGTGACCGGGGTGAAGGCTCCCTTCGCCGCATTAGACGCGGCGAAGGGAGCCTTCACCCCACCATGGCCCGCCCGCGACCATGCCACCTTTGACTTATCCCTCGATAACCAAGGATGTCTTGGTCCGTGAAGGTTCTGGTGGTGTGTCGCGAAAGCCACTTTCGCAACCTTCAACGTTGCGAAAGCCACTTTCGCAACCCCTGTCAGGCCACTCACGAGCCCCAAGATCTCGCGGCCCCCACCAGTGCCTCGACGCATTCCGCGACGGCCGGCCGTGTTTCCCCCTGCGGCTGCACGGCGTACAGCTGCCGGTGCAGGGCCGGTTCGAGCGGGGCGCACACCACCGTCGGCGGCGCGATCGTGGTGGCCATACTCGGCACCAGCGTGACCGCGCCCAGCCCGGCGACGACGGCGAACTGCGTGCCGAAACCGCTGACCGTATGCCGCACGATCGGCTCGATCCCGCGTTCGCGCAGGGTCTGGCGGATCCAGGCGTTCGCCAGGGTCGGGCGCGCCCACGCGACCCAGATCTCCTCCGCGAGTTCGTCGGCGCGCACCGAATCCGCCCCGGCCAGCGGATGTCCGGCCGGGAGCACGATCATCGCCGAGTCGTCGCGCAGTTCGGTCCAGCGGGTGGCGGGTGGCCGGGTGAGCGGCAGGTTCTCCCAGCTTTCGACGACCACGACGTCGAAGACGCCGTCGGCCAGCGCGGGTAGGGCCACCTCGGGTTCGACCTCGTGCAGCCGCGCCTCGATGCCGGGGTGGCGGACGGCGAGCCCGGTGAGCGCGGGCGTGATGAACGTGTGCACGCCCGAGGGAATCGCGCCGATCTCGACGACGCCGGTCGTCTCGCCGGTCAGGGAGTCCAGATCGGCGCGGGCGGCGCGGAGTTCGGCGAGCACCCGGTCCGAGCGCTGCGCCAGCAGCAGTCCCGCCGGGGTGAGCCGCACGCCGCGCCCGTGCCGCACGAGCAGCCCGGTGCCCGCCTCCCGTTCCAGTTTGGTCAGCTGCTGGGAGATCGCCGACGGCGTCACGTGCAGCAGCTCGGCCGCCGCGGCGAGGGATCCCCGCCGCCACACCGCGTGCAGCATCCGCAGCCGTTCCACATTGGACAGATCGCCACTCATTAGCCGAGCTTAACCCTCGGGGTAAGAGGATCTCGCTGGTCCTCGCGGTCGTCGTGCGATCGAATCGAAGACATGCGGCACCACCGAATCCTCATCGATCCGCGGGTACAAGGAGTGCTCGGAGCCCTCGCGATCGCCCTGTCCGCCCCGCTCGTCGCGTTGTCCGGCGTCAGCTCGACGACGGCGACGTTCTTCCGCTGCCTATTCGCGTTGCCGATCCTGGTGATCCTGGCGCGGTCCCGCGAGCGAGGACAGCGACCGACCCCGGCCGCGCGACGCAGGCACGTGCTGGCCGGTGTCCTGCTCGGGATCGACATGGTGCTCTGGAGCGAGGCCATCCTCTCCGTCGGCGCGGGCGTCGCCACGGCGCTGGTGAACGTCCAGGTGGTCCTCGTCCCGCTGGCCGGGTTGCTGTGGTTCGGCGAACGACCGCCGCGGGCGTTCTGGCTGTCCATCCCGGTGATGCTGGCGGGGACGGCGGTGGCCGGGGGACTGGCGGACGGCGGTGCCGCGGGCAGCGATCCCTGGTACGGAACCGTCATGGCGGTACTGGCGGGCGTGGCCTACGCCGGGTACCTGATCCTGTTGCGCCGCGCCGGAACCGACGGCGGCGGCCGTACGACGATGCTCGCCACGGCGACCGCGGCGTCGGCGAGCGTGGGCGGTCTTTCGGGGCTGTTCGCGGGGAATCTCGACGTCACGCCGCCGGTGTCGGCATTGGTCTGGCTGTTCGTGCTGGCCGTGACCGGGCAGGTGCTCGGCTGGCTCCTGATCGGGCGCGCGCTGTCCGCGCTGCCCGCGAGCGGCGGGTCCGCCGTGCTGATGCTGCAACCCGCCGCCGCGATCCTGTTCGGGGCCGCGCTGCTCGGCCAGTGGCCGACACCGCTGCAGCTGGCGGGCTGTGCGCTCGTCGTCGCGGCGGTGGGGGCCGTGTCGTTCCTCGGCGGCCGGTCGTCAGGGAACGACCAGCACCGGCCAGTGCCCGGTCCGGATGAGCCTGGTCGCGACCGACCCCGCGAACCGGTGTCCGGCCTGCTGTGAGGCGCCGACCACGACGGTGTCGACCAGGCTGCGGTCGGCGGTGTCGCGCAGCGCGGTGTACGGATCGCCGAAGATCCTCAGGAAGCTGACCGGCACTTCCAGCTCGTCGGCCGCCGTGCGGATCTGCTCGCGGATCTCTTCGTAGAGCCGCGTCGCCGTGTCGAGTTCCACCGTCGCCGCGACCGCGGGGCCGAGCGTCGGACGGCAGACGAAGGCGACGATCAGCCTGCCGCCCTCGCGCCGGGCCATGCCGAAGGCGAAGGCGGCCGCCCGCATCGCCGTGTCGGAGCCGTCGACCCCGGCCAGGATGGCCCGCCCCGTGTGATGCCGGGGCGGGCCGAAACGCTCCACAGTGGACTCGAAGGCCCCGTTCATCGCGCGACCGGGACTTCCGGCTCCGTCTCCACGTCGAGCGTGGTGCGCAGGGTGAGCGGCTTGAGCAGCAAAGCCGCGATCACGCCCACGACGCCCACCGCCGCGGAGATCAGGAAGATGTGCGCGGTCGCGTCGCCGTACACGGTGTGCACGATCGTCTGGACCTCCGGCGGCAGTGCCTTGAGGTTCAGCGCGCTGACGCCGCCCGTCGACGCACTCCCCGCCGGCACGTGCAGCGCGGTGGACAGGTCGGCGGTGACCCGGTTCGCGAGTACCGCGCCCAGCACCGAGACGCCGATGGTGCCGCCGAGCGACCGGAAGAACGTGACCGACGCGCTGGCCGCGCCCAGATCCCGCAGCGGCACGGTGTTCTGCACGGCGAGGACGAGGTTCTGCATCGTCATGCCGACCCCGATGCCGACCACCGCCATCGCGATGCCCACCAGCCACAGCGGCGAGGCGTGGTCGACGGTGCCCAGCCCGAGGAAACCGATCACCAGGGTGATGGTGCCCGCCACGATGTACGGCTTCATCCGTCCGGTGCGGCTGATCAGGCGACCGGACACGGTCGAGGAGACGAGCACGCCGCCCATCAGCGGGATGGTCAGCAGACCGGCTTCGGTGGGGGAGTAGCCGCGGCCGATCTGGAAGTACTGGCCGAGGAACACCGCGCCGCCGAACATCGCCATCCCGACCGCGAGGCTCGCGACGATCGCCAGGGCCGGGGTGCGCTGGGTGATGATGTGCAGCGGGACGACGGGTTCGCGGACCTTCCGTTCCACCAGCACGGCGAGGACGAGGAGCACGACGCCGCCCGCCACCATGAGGGCCGTCTGCCAGGACAGCCAGTCGAAGCCGTTGCCCACGAACGAGACCCAGATCAGCAGCACACTCACGCCCGCGGCGATGAGCCCGGCGCCGAGGTAGTCGACCTGGACGTTCTCCCGGCGCACGGTCTCCAGTTTCAGGGTCCGCTGCAGCACGATGAACGCCGCCACCGCGATCGGCACGCCGACGAAGAAGCACCAGCGCCAGCCGAGCCACGGCACGTCCACGATCAGGCCGCCGAGCAGCGGCCCGCCGACCGTGGCGACCGCCATGACCGCGCCGAGGTAACCGTTGTAGCGGCCGCGTTCACGCGGCGGGATGATCGCCGCGATCACGACCTGGACCAACGCCTGCAGGCCGCCGACGCCGATGCCCTGGAACGCGCGGGCGGCGATCAGCTGTCCGGTGTTCTGGCTGAACCCGCTGATCGTCGAGCCGATCACGAAGATCACGATCGCGATCTGCACCAGCGTCTTCTTGTTGAACAGGTCGGCGAGTTTGCCCCAGATGGGTGTGGTGGCCGTCGCCGCCAGCAGGGTGGCCGTGACCACCCACGTGTACTGCGTCTGCGTGCCGTTCAGCGAGCCGATGATCAGCGGCAGGGCGGTCGACACGACCGTCGAGCTGATCATCGCCACGAGCAGCGCGAGCAGCAGACCGGACAGCGATTCGAGCACCTGCCGGTGTCCCATCGCCCCTGACGGTGCCTCGGTCTTCATGGCGTCCTTTCGAGCGGCGGTTGTTGCTCATTGTGCAAACTTGCACAGTGGGAACTTTATTCCCGTCGCTACGCTGTCCTGGTGGACACCCTCGACACGCTCCGCACCCGCAAGAAGGCGGCGACGCGGCAATCACTGCACGAGGCCGCGCTCCGGCTGGCGATGGAGCACGGTCTCGACGGCGTGACCGTCGAGGACATCGCCGACGCGGTGGGCGTGTCCCGGCGGACCTTCTCGAACTACTTCGCGAACAAAGAGGACGCGATCCTGCACGCCGACCGCGAGCGCACCGGGCTGCTGGTGTCGCTGGTCGAAGGCAGGCCGTCCGGCGAAAAGCCCTGGCAGGCGCTGCGTGCGGCCTGCCGGGAGCTGTACCGCGCGCATCCCGTCCCCGATCGCGAGTGGGTGGCGCAGCTGCGGCTGCTGCGGCGGCATCCGTCGCTGCTCGCGCGGCAGGCGGGCGATCAGTTCGCCCTCGAGCGCGACCTGATCGCGGTGTTGCTGGCCAGGGGCCACGGCCTCGACCAGGAGCTGGCCAGGCTCACCGCGGCGACCTTCCTCGCCACGTTGCGGACGGGGAACGTCCTGTGGCTGGAAGGCCCCGAGGAACAGCCGCTCCCCGAGGTCGTCGACCGGTTGCTGGGCCGCGTTCAGCTGCGGTGACCGAGGGCGTACGCGGTCGTCACCACCGTGGTCGCCGCGCGGACGAAGGCGGCGACGGCCGGTGAGCGGGAGCCCTGCGGCCACATCACCGCGAGCGTCGTGGGCTCCAGATCGTCGACGGGCAGGTACGTGATGCCCGCCCGCCGGTAGCGATCCGCCACCGAGACCGGCAGGAAGCAGACGATGGCGCCGAGTTCGACCAGTTTGAAGATCTGTGTCAGATCCGAGACGGGACCGTGGGGTGCCGCGGTGGCGGGCGGACCGGCCGAAGGACCCTGACCGGCGGGAGCGCCGTCGGGGAGAAGGCGGCCTTCGAGATCCGCCAGGGTCAGCCGAGACCGTGCCGCCAGCGGATCGTTCGCCGCCAGCGCCACGAGCCGGGGTTCGGTCAGCAGCGGCTCGAAGTCCAGGCGGCGCGCGTCGAACGGGGACGGCACGAGCGCTACATCCGCCCGACCGTCACGCAGTTGCGACGGTTGTTCGCCCCGGCCGCCGAGGACCAGTTCGATCGGCAGAGCGCCTTCTTCGGCTTCGTAAGCCTCGATGATCTTCGGCAGCAAGCCGGCGTCGTGGTCGGCCTTCAACGCCAGGCGCAGCCGGGGATCGGGGCGGCCCGCCTGCCGTGCCCGCCGTTCCGCCGCGGCGACCGCTTCGAGCGCGGTCCTCGCGTCCCGCAGGAAGACCTCGCCCGCGCTCGTCAGCGTGACCTGACGGGTGGTGCGTTCGAGCAGCCGGACGTCCAGCCGTCGTTCGAGGTCCCGGATCGCCCTGGACAGCGGCGGTTGCGCCATCGAAAGCCGCTCGGCCGCCCGGCCGAAATGCAGCTCCTCCGCGACCGCGACGAAGTAGTTGAGCTGCCGCGTCTCCAGGTCACTCATATCCCCAGGGTATCAATGGCGACCGAGGCGATCCTTCAGCTCGACGGCCTTCGTGGCTTGACTGGGTGACGTCGAAAATCCCCTATCACCTCGGAGTCTTCATGATCGTCGTCACCGCGCCGACCGGACAGATCGGCAGCCGGGTGCTCGGCACCCTTCTCGAAAGTGGCGAACCGATCCGCGTGATCGCCCGCGATCCCGCCCGTCTGCCCGACCACGTCCGCGAGCACGTCGAGATCGTCAAGGGTTCGCACAGCGACGCCGCTGTCGTCGACGAAGCCTTCGCCGGCGCCGACACCGTTTTCTGGCTGGTCGCCGCGGACCGCCGGGCCGAAAGCCTCGAAGCCGCCTATCTGGACTTCACCCGGCCGGCTTGCGCGGCCATCGAAAAGCACGGCGTGTCGCGGGTGGTCGGCATCTCGGCGCTCGGCCGCGGCTTCGCGGAGAACACCGGATACCTGTCGGCCTCGCACGCCATGGACGACCTGATCGCGGGCACGGGCGTGGCCTACCGCGCGCTGACTATGCCCACGTTCATGGACAACATCCTGTGGCAGGCCGGATCGATCGGCGAGGACGGTGTCTTCTTCGGCCCGCTTTCCGGCGATCTCAGGGCGCCGACCTGCGCGACTCGCGACATCGCCGAAGTGGCGGCCGGATGGCTGCTCGACCGGTCGTGGCAGGGGGTCGCGGACGTTCCGGTCCTGGGTCCGGAAGACCTGTCCCAGAACGATCTCGCGGAGATCATGTCCGACGTCCTCGGGCGCCCGGTCCGCTATCAGCGGGTGCCCATGGACGCCTTCCGCGCGACGCAGCTCGAACACGGCTGGTCCGAGGCGATGGCGCAGGGGATGGTCGACATGATGGCCGCGAAGGAGGCGGGTATCGACAACGCCGAACCGCGGACCCCGGCGGCCACCACGCCGACCACCTTCCGTCAGTGGTGCGAGGAGATGCTCAAACCGCGTGAGTGCTAAACAGTTCTAGCCGTCCTTAACACTCACGAGCATTTTCGCGGCCACCGTCGCCCCGTCGGTCCGGATCGTGTCCGCCACGGCCTTCGCCCGCGCGCCGGTTCCGGGGGAGAGGGCCGTGGTGAGCGCGGCGGTCAGGGATTCGACGGTCGGCAGCGGATCCTGGTGTGCCACACCGATTCCCAGCTCCGCCACCCGCCCGGCCCAGAACGGCTGGTCCGCGATCCGGGGGACGACCACCTGGGGCGCACCCGCCCGGGAGGCCGTCGTCGTGGTGCCCGCGCCACCGTGGTGCACGACGGCGGCCACCCGGCGGAAGAGCGCCTGCTGATTGACTTCGCCGACGACGAAACAGTCGCCGGCGTCGTCGATCGAAGCCAGACCCGCCCAGCCGCGGGCGAGCAGGATCCGCCGTCCCAGTCCGCGGGCGGACTCGATGGCGACCCGGGCGATGTCCTTCGGCGCGTACGCGGCCATGCTGCCGAAGCCCACGTACACCGGCGGCTCACCGGCTTGCAGGAATTCCTCCAGATCGGCCGGGAGCGGCCGATCGTCGGGCCGGATCCACGCTCCCGTCGGCACGAGGTCGAGATCCGTCATCCCCTCCGACGGGCACAGAACCGGGTCCGCCGCCAGCCACGGCGAACCGGTGAAGACGTGATCGCGGACGTTGTCCACCGGCGGCAGCCCGATCGCCGCCCGGTGACTGTTGAGCGCGCCGCCGTACAGGGCGTCGACGCGTTCGGCGTCCTGCCGCCACAGCACCCGGTTGTCGGTCTCGCCCTCCGGCGACGGCGTGCCCGGCCGCATCCCCGGGGCGAAATGCCGCGACGGCAGCCCGAAGGTGTGGAAACACGCGTACACGTAAGGAATTCCGAGTTTCTCCGCGACGTCCCGCGCGCCGGCGGGCAGCAGGCCGGTCGCGAGGATCGCGTCGCACCCTTCTTCCGCCGCGGCGGAAAGTGTTTCGAACCGGGCGGCCACCAGCGCCGGGGCAAGCTTCAACGCGTCTTCCCCCGTCGGCGGTTTCGGCCCGGCGACCACCGAATGCACCGTCGGGCCGAGCGGCACCGAAGGCACACCGGCCTGCTCCAGCAATTTCACGAATTCCTCGTCCGGCGGCGCGCACACCACCGCTTCCGCGCCGAGTTCCCGCACTTCGATCGCGAGCGCCACCAAAGGTTCGACATCCCCGCGTGACCCCCACGACGTCAGCAAAACACGCACTATGCGACTCCCGTTTCCGCAGTTTCCGGCTTCGGCGGGCAATTCTGGGGGACGACCGGGGCCTTGCCGCAAGCCCCCATGTCCGCTATAAGTTGAAGGGGGCGGGGAAATGTTCGCCTTCTTCGTCCACTCTGGACGGCTTCTTCAGATCGAGCCCGTGCGCAGCGCGAAGGCGACGGCGTGCGTGCGGTTGTGCAGGCCGTATCGCGACATCACGCGGTGGAGGACGTTCTTCACCGTGCTCTCCGAATAGGCGAGTTTGGCCGCGATCTCTTCCGTGCCATGGCCGTCGGCGAGCAGGCGGAGCACCTCGCGTTCCCGGTCCGACAGCCCGGACAACGCGAGCCCGTTGGGGACCAGCAGGTCCTCCTGAATCCGTTCGAGCTGGGAGAGCAGGCTGCCCTGCAGCCGCGGCGGCAGCGCGCCCGCGCCTTGGCTGACCGCGAGGATCGTCCGCACGAGGTGCTCGCCGTCAAGGTCGCGCCGCGGCAGCAGCGCGGCCATGCCGCATTCGATGGCCGTCATCAGGACCTGGACCGGGAAATGGTCGGTGACGATCACGCATCTCGGTGGTGCCGGGAGCGACGACGCGGCGCGAACCTGGCGCAGGAAGGCGAAAACCCCGTCGCCGATCGAGTCGCCGACGGTCACGACGACTTCGGCGGACCCGAGGTCGGCGTCGGACAGCACGTCCAGCCGCTCGTCGGCGCCGAGGATGCTCGTCGTGCCCAGCCCGGCCAGCAGATCCGGGGCGTGCACGGCGACTCTGACGCGGTCGGTCCTTCTGCTGATCTTCTCCCCGTGAATCATGATCGAAGTCCCCCCGAAGCGCCCGGATAACCATGTTAGTAGCTCTTGCGGTACTTAGAAGCTATAACGTTACAACGTTGCATGTCAACCGTGGCAACGTCACAGGGCAAGACGCTCGAGAGGCGGGAAAGGTTCAGTGCGACGGCGATCGGCCGGTCACCGGGTCGTGAGGTCGTCCAGCTCGTCCGAGATCAACAGATCGGGGTCGAATTTCATTCCGGTGAAATGGCCGGCGAGTTCGAGCGAGAGCACACCGTGCAGGCGGGTCCAGAAGGCGAGCGCGCGGTGGAGGGTCGCGGACGGGGCCGGATCGTCGCCCGCCCAGTCACGGTGACCGTCCAGGTGCTTGTCGAACGGGGTTTCCGGGCCGTCCACGGGGATCGCGCGGCACGCTTCGAGCAGCACGGCCATGACCTCGCTCGAAATGGCGGTGGTGTCTTCGGGCGCGTGGTAGCCGGGGACGGGTGTGCCGTAGATGAGGAAATAGCGCTGCGGGTCGCTCCGGGCCCAGTCCCGGATGGTGACGGCGAGACCGGCCAGGTCGGCACCGCCGTCGAACGCCGCCCGGACGGTGTCGGCGAGGCTCCGGTACGCGTCGCGGATGAGCGCGGTGATCAGGTCGTCGCGGCTGGCGAAGTACCGGTACAGGGCCGGACCGCTCATGCCCACCTGTTTCGCGATCGCGTTGAGCGACAGCGCGGGCACCCCGGCGGTGGCGATCTGCTCCCAAGCGTGCTGTTTGATCTCCGCGCGCACCTGGTCGCGATAGCGCTCCCGCGGGCTCTGCCCGTCCGCGTTGGTCATCGGCCCTCCCGCTCCGTCGGCCCGAAGCTTAGTTGGCGCACGAGCCGCCGATCACTCGGGCAAGAGCGCCTGCTCGGCCAAAGCCTGTTCCCGCCACGCGCTGAACGACGGCCCGGGGGAGAGCTCCACGGCCAGGGTCAGGCATTCCCTGGCCTCGTCGAAGGCGCCGGCCTCCCGCCAAGCCCGTCCCTCGCGGATCGCGCTGATCACTTCCAGCCCGCCGAAACCGCCTTCCCAGGCGAGCCACCGGCTGGTGCGGTACTGGCCCGCCGCTTCCCGCCATTCGGCGAGATCGGCGAGCACGTCGCCGATGGCGCGCAGGGTCAGGGTCTTCAGCAGCCGGTGGAAATCGGGATACGTGTCGCCCGCCAGCCGTTCGGCGTCGGAGAGCACGGCCCGGTGCACGGCGAGCGCCTCGGTGTGCCGTCCGGCGTTGAGCAACGCGCGCCCGTACATGTTCCGCGCCGTGGTCTGGCCGTCCCAGAACGGCAGTTCGTGCGCCAGTTCGTACCCGCGCTTCGCGAACTCGAACGCTTCCTCGCCCTGCCCGGTCAACCGCAGCACCTGGCCGAGGTAGATGCACGCCCACGTCTGCTCCACCTGGTCGCCGATCCGGACGGCGATGTCCAGCGCGCGGCGATGCTCCGCCACGGCACCCTTCTCGTCACCGAGACAAACGCTGGCGGCCCAGCCGACGAAGTTGAGCAGCTTCGCTTCGGCACCGGCGTCGCCGAGCGCGCCCGCCGCGGCGGCACCGAGCGAGAAGATCTCCCACCACGGCCGCTGGGCACTTCGTCCGTCGGAGTACCAGTGCAAGGCGATGGCGAGGTCGCGGACCTGCTGATGCCGTCCCTTCCGCGCCCCCAGCCGATGCGCGGCGACCCAGTTCCCGCCTTCGACGTCCAGCCAGCGGGCGGCCTCGTCCCGCGAGCCGAACCGGCCGGTGTCGGATGCCTTGGGATAGAACAACCTGGCCGCTTCGGCCGCCTTGTCGAGCAGGTGGGCGAGCACGATGTCACGCGCGGCGGGCTCCTCTTCCGCCTCGAACCGTTCCTCCGCGAACAGACGGATCAGGTCGTGGAACTGATGCCGTTCGGGTTCCGCCGTGGTCTGCAGGAGGCTGGCGTCGACGAGTTCGTCGAGATGATCGCGTACGTCGGCGGCGGCCGCGCCGGAGACGACGATCGCGAGCTCCAGGCCGAAATCCGCGCCGGGCACGGTCGCCAGCCGCCGGAACAGCCGTCGTGCCTCGGCCGAGACCGCGCGATACGACAGGTCGAAGGCCGAGCGCAGTTGCAGATCGCCCGCCGCGAGCGCGCGCAGCCGGGTGCTTTCGTCGCGCAGCCGGTCGGCGAGCTGGGCAAGGGACCACTGCGGCCGGGTGGCGAGCCGGTTGCCCGCGATCCGGACCGCGAGCGGCAGGAATCCGCACAGTTCGACGAGTTCGCGGGCCGCGGCTGGCTCCGCGCGGATCCGGTCGGCGCCGACGATCTTGGCGAGCAGTCCGGTCGCGCCGTCGTCCGACAACGGTTCGAGCCCCAGCCAACGGGCGCCTTCGAGCCCGGCGAGAGTGCGACGGCAGGTGATCAGGGTGAGGGAACCGGGCCCGGCGACCAGCAGCGGACGGATCTGTGCTTCGTCGGCGGCGTTGTCGAGAAGTAGCAGGACCTTCCGTCCTTCGAGCAGCATCCGCAGCAACGCCGACCGTTCGGCTTCGGAGGCGGGCACCTGCCCCGGCGCGACGTCCAGCGCGCGCAGCAGCCGGTCGAGCGCGGCCCGGGCGCTGAGCGGTTCCTCGTCCATCCCGCGCAGGTCCACCGCGTAGCCCCCGTCCGGGAACTCCGCGCGCCACAGATCCGCCGCCGTCACCGCGAGCGCGGTCTTCCCGACCCCGGCCTGCCCGACGATCGCGACCACGCCACCGCCCTCGGCGACCTTCGCGGAAAGCTGGTCCAGCTCGTTCTCGCGGCCGGACAGATCCGCGGTGGGCGCGGGCAGCGCGCAGGTCGCCGCGACCTGGGCGGCCAGCGCCGGATTCCGGCGCCGCCCCTGCTTGGCGACGGTCAGGAAGAACTCGCGGTCACGGCCGGTCAAGCCGAGCGCGTCGGCCAGCACCTCGGCGGAGCGTCGCTGGGCGGCCCGCGCGCGGCCGCGTTCCAGCTCGCGCAGGGCGCGGACACTGATACCGGAGGCCTCGGCCAGCCGCCCCTGCGTCCATCCCGCGGCCCGCCGGTGCTCGAGCAGGAGCTTGCCGAACACCGACCGCGTCTCGTTCGCCTCCACCGCGGTCCATTCAACCGGCAGGCTTGCGATGACGGAAAGCTGCCCCCTGCTTCCGCTTGTCCCGCCTTCTCCGCGGCCGGTTACCTGGAAGGCATGTCGACGATCATGACGACGCCCGTCCGCCCGGTCGTCCGGACCGAGGAGCGGCGGGAGATCCGGGTCGCCGTGCACGCAGGTGATCCGCTCGTCCTGGCGGGGCTGCGCAGCGCGCTCGGCGGAGGCCCCGGCATCACCTTGCGCGAAGACCCGGCGAAGGCCGACGTCCTCGTCGCGGTCGCGGGCGACGACCCGAGGCACATCCCGGCCGGATCCGCCCGGCTGGTGCTGGTGGCCGACCACCCCAACCAGGCCGAGTTGTGGGCTGCGGTGGAGCGCGGTCTGACCGTCGTCGTCGCGCGTTCCGAGGCGACGCCGGAGCGGTTGCTGCGCGCGGTCGCCGACGCCCACGCCGGCCGGGGCGATCTGCCCGCCGATCAGCTCGGCAGTCTGTTGCGCGGGATTTCGCGGCTGCACAAGGAAGTTCTCCAGCCGCGCGAGCTCACGCTCAGTGGCTTGTCGCCCCGCGAGACCGAAGTGCTCCGGTTGCTCGCGGAGGGATTCGACACCGGCGAGATCGCCCGGCGGGTGGCCTACTCCGACCGGACCGTGAAGAACATCCTGCACGGCCTGCTCAGCCGGTTCAATCTGCGCAACCGCACCCACGTCGTGGCCTACGCGCTCCGCGAAGGTCTCATCTGAGCGCCTTCAGATGACCCCTTCCCGGATCGCGTAGGCCACCGCGTGCGACCGGTTCCGCAGCCTCAGCCGGTCGGTGACCGCGTAGATGACGTTCTTCACCGTCCGTTCCGAATAGGCGAGTTCGGTCGCGATCTCCTGGGTGTCGAAGCCGTCCGCCATCAGGCGGAGGACGTCGATCTCCCGCGAGGAGAGCGCGGCACCCGCCGGTCCGTCCGGCGCGAGCGGCTCCCGGTGGAGCCGCTCGGCCTGGTCGGCCAGCCTGCCGAGGAGATCGCGCGGCGGCGCCACGGCGCGCGACGCGGCGGCACGGACGCTGTCGGCCACGCGGGAGTCGGTCATCGCCGACCTCGGCAGAATGGCGACCACCTTGCACACCACCGCCGCCGTGAGGCCGCCCTCCTCGATCCGGTCGGTCACCAGCACGATCGGCTTGCCGAGTTCGGCGGCGACCGCGCGCAACGCGGCGACTGCGTCGGCCGAAAGCCGGTCGAAAGCGGCGACGACGACATCGGTTTCGTCCCGTGCCCGGCCTTCGGTCACCACCACGGACGCGCGTGTCTCGAGAAGGTCGACCATGCCGGCCTTCGTGATGGGGTCCAGGGCGCAGACGCTCACCCGAACTGTTCGCATGTGCCCGTCTTCCGTCCACTGTGGATCTTCGATTTGTCAAGGGCCGCAAGGACAAAAAGCGTTGCCCGCATACGCGAGCGGACCTCTTGTACGGTGGAACCGGGTAGCGGCCCGCCTCGGGTGACCCCCACATCCGGCGGCGGGTCGCTTCCTTTTCGCACGGCTCGTGGCGATTCTCGCCCGCCGTGAACGACACCGGCAACGCGTTCGGCCGTGTCCTGCTTCCCCCGCCAGCCGAGACTGGCCGAAGGGGCAAAAGTGACGCTGACCTGCGAAGACGCCACTTTGGCATCATGTGGCACCAACTTGCCCTTGCGGTGGCGCCACAATGGTGCCATGATGGCATCATGGATTTGACGCCCTTTGTGGACACCGTTCGCCGGGAACTCGCCGTCGCCGCCGAGGCGGGGGGAGCCGAGGCGAGCGCGCTCGCCGAACGCCTGACCGCGCCGCTCGCGTCGGCCATTCGTCTCGCGCTGCTGGACGCGTTGTCCGCCGCGTCGGACGAGATCACCCGTGACCTCGCGCCGGGTTCGGTCGAGGTCCGGCTGCGTGCCGGGGAAGCCAGCTTCGCCGTCACGCTTCCCGCGGTCGAGCAGGCAGCACCTACCGCTCCAGCCGCACCTGTCGCACCTGTCGCGCCGGAGCCGCCGCTGCCGGACGAGGAAGGGGCCACGGCCCGGATCAACTTCCGGCTCCCGGAAAACCTCAAGACACGCGTCGAGGAAGCGGCGGCCGCGCAAGGCCGTTCGGTCAACGCGTGGCTCGTGCGAGCCGCTTCCGCGGCCTTGCAGCCGTCGGAGCGGGCCACGCCACCCGCCCCGATGAGCGGCGGCCATCGCGGCGTCCAGCGTTACACCGGCTGGGTCAGCTAGACCTCCCGGACCAGCACAAACACCGATCACACCACCTCTGAGGGGACAACCATGCCTTCTTTCGCCACCCCGGAACCCATTCTCGCGGACCTCGAACCCGTCGTCGGCAACGTCCGGATCGTCGCCGGAGACCGCACCGACACGGTCGTCGAAGTCGCCCCGCTCGACGAGAACAACGAATCCGACGTCGACGCCGCGAAGCGCACCGTCGTCGAATTCTCCGGCGGCACCTTGACCGTCCGCGCGCCGAAGATGCGCCTGCTCGACTTCTCCAGGCGGACGAGGTCGATCGACGTGACCATCGAACTGCCCGCCGGCTCCCGGGTGCAGGGGAGCACCGGACTCGGCGACCTGACCGTGACCGGGCGGATCGGCGCCTGCCGCTACAAATCCGGCACCGGGCACATCCGGCTGGACCGTACCGGTGAGCTGAAACTGCACACCGCGTCCGGGAACATCGTCGTCGAGCACGCCGACGGCAACGCCGACATCAGCACGAGTTCCGGCCGCGTGCAGGTCGGCGCGATCGACGGCACCGCGGTGGTCAAGAACTCCAACGGGCCCACGACCGTCGGGACCGTCGCCGACTCGATCCGCCTCCGCTCGGCCAACGGCGACATCACCGTCGACAAGGCCGAAAGCGGTGTCGAAGCCAAGACCGCCAACGGATCCGTCCGTGTCCTCGACGCGGCCAGGGGCACGCTCACCCTCGAAACGTCGCTGGGGGACGTCGAGATCGGCATCCGCGAGGGAAGCGCCGCCTGGCTCGACGTGAACACCAGCTTCGGCCGCGTCGTCAACGACATGACCGCCTCCGCCGCGCCCGGCGACGCGACCGACAAGGTCGAAATCCACGCCGGTACCGCCGTCGGCGACATCATCGTCCACCGTTCCTGAAGGGAATCCCGATGCGAAACCCGGCCATTTCCGCGACCGGACTGCGTAAGTCCTACGGCGACAAGGTCGTCCTGGACGGTATCGACCTGCATGTCCCGTCCGGCACCGTCTTCTCCTTGCTCGGCCCCAACGGCGCGGGCAAGACCACCACGGTCAACATTCTGTCCACTTTGGTCACTCCGGACGCCGGTGGCGCGACCATCGCCGGAGCCGACCTGGCCACGGACCCCGACGGTGTCCGTGCCGCGATCGGCCTCACCGGCCAGTTCTCCGCGGTGGACAATCTGCTCACCGGCGAGGAAAACCTGTTCCTGATGGCGGATCTGCACCATCTGCCGCGCCGCGAGGGCCGCAAACGTGCCGCCGAACTCCTGGAACGCTTCGAGCTGACCGACGCCGCGAAGAAGACGCCATCGACGTTCTCGGGTGGCATGCGCCGCAAACTCGATCTGGCGATGACGCTGATCGGCGACCCCAAGGTCATCTTCCTCGACGAACCGACCACCGGTCTCGACCCGCGCAGCCGCCGCACGATGTGGCAGATCATCCGCGACCTCGTCGACGGCGGCGTGACGATCTTCCTCACTACGCAGTACCTGGAGGAAGCGGATCAGCTCGCCGACCGGGTCGCCGTACTCGACGGCGGCCGGATCGTCGCGCTCGGCACGCCCGACGAACTGAAGCGACGCGTACCCGGCGGGCACATGCAACTGAAGTTCCCCGACGCGGTCTCGTTGCGTGACGCGACCCGTGTGCTTCGAGTGTCCACGTCGGATGACGAAGCCCTGGCGCTCCGCGTGCCGACCGACGGCACCGTCGCCGCCCTGCGCGCCGTCCTGGATCGGCTCGACGACGAAGCCGTCGCCGTCGACAGCCTCACCGTGCACACGCCGGACCTCGACGACGTGTTCCTCAGCCTCACCGGTCACCGGACCGAAGCGACCAAGGAGATGGCCCGATGAGCAGCCTCGCCCTTTCGGTGCGCGACTCGACGACCATGCTGCGCCGCAACATCCGGCATATGCAACGGTATCCGTCGCTCACCATCATGCTGATCGGCCAGCCGATCGTGTTCCTGCTGCTGTTCGTCTACGTTTTCGGCGGCACACTCGGGAACGGTCTCGGCGGCGGAGGCGGCCGGGCCGAGTACGTCGGCTATGTCACGCCCGCCATCCTGCTCGTCACCGTGTGCAGCGCCGCTCTCGGCACCGCGATCTCGGTGGCGACGGATATGACCGAGGGCATCATCGCGCGGTTCCGCACGATGGCGATCAGCAAGGCCTCGGTCCTGACCGGGCACGTCGTCGGCGCGTTCATCCAGACGGCGTTCGCGCTCGCCGTGGTCTTCGGGGTCACGCTCCTCATCGGCTTCTCCCCGACGGCGGGGGTCGGCGAATGGTTCGCCGTCGTCGGAGTGTTGTTGTTGCTGACCGTCGCGCTCACGTGGCTTTCGGTGGCGCTGGGCCTGGCGGCCAAGAGCGTGGAAACGGCCAGTAATACACCCATGATCTTCATGTTGCTGCCGTTCCTCGGGAGCGGATTCGTGCCGACCGATTCGATGCCGGCCTGGCTGCGCTGGTTCGCCGATTACCAGCCGTTCACGCCCGTCATCGAGACCATTCGCGGTCTGCTGCTCGGGACTCCGATCGGCAACAGCGGCTGGCTCGCACTCGGCTGGTGCGTCCTGCTCTCGGTTGTCGGGTATGTGTGGTCGAAGTCCTTGTTCGCCAAGGAACGTGACCGCTGATCTTGGGGTTGCCGCTGGGGGTCGCCCCGGACCGGGTTTCGTCCGGTCCGGGGCGCTTGGTTTCCGCATTCAGTCGACTAAATGCGTGGGGGTATCGCATTTAGTCGACTAATTGCGTGAGTTGGCTTCGCAGGGTGATTCGGCATTGGCGGCCGTTTCACTCTTCAGTGTTGTCGACGCGAGTTGGCTTGTTGCTTAAAATTACGAACACGTGTTCGATTTTTTCGGGTATTCTGGAGGGGTGTCCGAGACCTTCCTTCCCGAGTTGCCGCAGGAGCTGTGGCGCGCTGGCAAGCTGGAGCTTGCTCATGGCGTGCAGCAGTCCTTGCAGGTGATTCGGATCGCGACCGCCTGTCTGGGGCAGTTTCTGGCGGAGATCGAGTCTCGGGGCGCCAAGGACTTGTATGGGCATGGCAGTACGGCTAGTTGGTTCGCGGACCTGGCCGGGTTGTCACGGGGTGAGGCCGGTGCGATCGTGAAGCGGGCGATCGCGCTGAACCCCACCCGAGCCTTGGATGGCACCGAGGTTCCGCCGGTCGCGCCCGCTACCGCTGCGGTCGCTGCTCAGGGGCTGGTCGGGGATGAGCGGATCGATCAGATCCTGGAGATCTTGAAAAACCTCCCCGCCGAGATTTCGGCTGAGGAGCGGGCGGGTGCGGAGCAGATCCTCGCCAATCTCGCTCCGAGTGCCGGTCCGCGGCAGCTCGCCAAGGCCGAGGCGAACCTGCAGGGCTTGCTCAACCCGGACGGCAAGGAACCCAAAGATCCCGAGCCGAAGGAACCACGGCGCGAGATCACCCTGGAACGCCGCAAGGATGGGTTCTGGAAGCTCACCGGCCTCCTCGATGACGAGACCGGGGCCCGGACTGCCGCCGCGTTGGAGGCGCATGCGCAGCCGCGGCCGGTGGATGAGTTCGGGCAGGCGGATCTGCGGATGAAGTGCGAACGCATGGGAGATGCCTGGGCCGAGCTGCTCGATCTGGCGATCGCCTGCCCGGACCAGCCGGGGACCAGCGGCTACCGCACCTTGGTGCACGTCACCATCGGACTCGAAGAACTGAAATCCGGTCTTGGCACCGCCTGTCTGGACTTCGTCGGGACGATGACCGCTCGAGAAGCCCGTCTCGCCGCCTGCGACTGTCTGATGGTGCCGGTGGTGATGGGTTCCTCGGGGGAACCACTGGATATGGGGCGGCTGAGACGGTTCGTCACCCCAGGCCAACGACGCGCACTCAACATCCGCGACGGCGGCTGCGCCTTCCCAGGCTGCCATCGGAAACCCAAGAATTGCCACGCCCATCACATTCATCATTGGGCAGACGGCGGGCCCACCGATCTCCGGAATCTGGTCCTATTGTGCGGTTTCCATCATCGGCTGATTCACCACGGTGACTGGGAAGTACGCATGGCCGCCGACGGCCTACCGGAGTTCACCCCACCCCAATACCGAGATCCGCTCCGAAAACCCCGGCGCAACACCCTGCATCACGTCTGAACCCCGAGGAGCCCGCCAGCCACCCAGGCGACGGGCCCCTCGGCATGCCCCCGGCCGCTAGCAGCTAGTTTTGCGGTGTGCAGTTCAGTGCGTTCGAGGCTTATGCGGCCGAGGTGGGTGTGACCGTTGTGTTGACCCCCGAGACGCAGAACAGCGGCTATGAGGCGGGAATCGTCCAGATCTGCGACGAGGCGTGGCATATCCGGACTGCGCGAAACACTCCGGCCAAGCCGGGCGCTTTCGTCGCCTTCTGGCAGAGGGACGCGAGCGGAACGACGACCCCGTTCAGTGACGACGATCCCGCCGCAGGCTTGCTTGTCTTCGTCGAGCAACACGGCCGACGCGGTGTTTTCCGGTTCACCGGCGCGCATCTCGCCGAACTCGGCATCACTTCAGGGCGACGGCCGGGCAAACGTGGGTTCCGGGTGTATCCGAGCTGGTGCGACGGGTTGAACACGCAGGCCGCAGCCACGCAACGAGCTCAGGCGTCGGCGTTCCGGGAGTTTTGAGCTCACGCAGTGCTGCCCATTAGTGGTGAGCCATGGCGCGTCAGCCGGAGGTCTTCCCGGGTTCGCGGCGTTATCCCCCCAATGGAAGGGCGGCCGACCTCGTAAGTTCGGGTCGGCGGCCCGTGATCAGATCCGCCGCCCCGATCACCTACTTGCTTGATGGGCATTGGTACCGCACGGGCCGCGTCGAACGTCGGTCCGCTGCTCGACGACCGCTCGCACACGCACCGGCCGGGCACGATCGCGTTTCTCGACGACCCCTCGCGGGCGTTGTCCACCGGGCGTTCACCCCGAAGGCTCCCGAGCCGATCGACCCAGGAGCCCGAGCCGATCGGCCGGGAGGCCGGTCACGGGAAGTACGGGTTGTCGTTGCCGTAATCCTTGCAAGAGTCCAACCCCGGCCGGATGTCCGTGCACACCCGCAGTGTGGGCCCGTAGATGCCGTTGCTGTCAGAGCCCGAGATGCCCTTCCAGGTAATGGTCTTGCCGCAGCCCTCGTTGTTGTCGCGCCGCTTGCCCTGCCACTCGCTCGTCCACCCCTTGTTGATGATGAAGTAGAAGTAGACGGGGTTCCCGTCGCACTTCGCGTCCTTCAACGTGACGTCGGCCTTGAAGCTGCCCCGGCCGGTCCACGTCAGCGTCCCGCTGAAGCTCGCGCCGCCGTCCGGTGACTTCCCGGAGATGGACTTCGACTGGTCCGCCGCCGCGGATCCCGCGCCGACGAACGTCAGCGCGAGCGCCATGAACACCGACACAAGACCTGCGACGACCCTCGAACGAGCTCTCATGACAATCCCCTCGTGATCTGCCGACAGCGCCCGGACCACGCACCCATCGGGGCGGATCCGGACTCGCGTCAGCTGTTTCCCCGCCCACCTCGGGCGAGGCACCTACGATCCCGGGAGCGCTTTCATCCTGCTTTCATGCCATGAAACCCCGAAAAGCCCCCCAGCGGGCTAGAGGCCTCCGACCGCAGACGGACGCCCCCGCACAAGCCGGCTCCCTAGCCTGAAACCCGGGATTTTCCTCGACATCAGGGAGTTCGCGTTGCCAAGGAAAACAGCCGCCCTGGTGGCATTACTGGTCGCCGCCGCGTTGACCCCGGCGACCGCCACCGCGGCCCAGTCGATCACGTGGCACGGTTGCGCGACCGGGCCCGGCGACAGCGTCGGCGTGGAGCTGGACAAAGCGGGCGCGCAGTGCGCCGACGTCGCCGTGCCGGTCGACTACCGCCATCCGCGCGGGCGCCGGATCACGGTCGCGCTGGCCCGGATGAAGGCCACCGATCCCGCGCGCCGCCGCGGCGTGGTGCTGCTCAACCCGGGAGGGCCGGGCGGGCCGGCGAGGGAATTGGTCTTGGCGGGGGCGTTCATGCCGGAGATCGCCGCGCGGTACGACCTCGTCGGCATGGATCCGCGGTTCGTCGGGCGCAGTTCGCCGCTGCGGTGCGACTGGCAGACCGACACGTTCACGCGGTCGGCCGGGCCCGACTTGAAGAGTTTCGGCGAAAGTGTGGCCCTCGCCAAAGAACTGGCACGCGGTTGTTCGGGTAACGACCCCATGTTGTTGCGGGCGGCGTCGACCCGCAACACCGCACGGGACATGGACCTCGTCCGCGAGGCGCTCGGCGAGCGGAAGATCTCCTACATCGGCGCCTCTTATGGGACGTACCTCGGCGCGGTGTATCTCCAGATGTTCGGCGCGCGGGCCGATCGGTTCGTGCTCGACTCGGCGGTGGATCCCGAGGCGTACGGGCCCGGGCTGCTCCGCCCGACCGCGCCGTCGCTCGACGCCGCGTTGCGAAATTGGGCACGGACGGCGAAGGGCCTGGGGGAGACCGTGGACCAGGTCCTGGCGACCGTGCGGGACATCGCGCGTTCGGCCGAGCGGCGGCCGTTCGCGGTCGGAAAGTACACAGTGGACGGTCACACGGTGCCGTATGTGTTCTTCGCGAACCTTTATGACGACAGGCCCGCTTCGCAGGCCGAGTTCACCGCCACCGTACTGACTCTCCGGGCCGCCGCGGCCGGTCTGCCCGCCACGCCTTCGCCCGCGTTGAGCGCGCTTCTCGACGGCCTGACGACGGGTTCCGGCGCCGCGACCGACCGGGCCGGGACACCGGTCGTCTGCGCCGATCGCGCGGCCGACCGTGATCCCATGACCTACTACCGGGACATCCAGGAGCATCGCGCCGCCGAGCCCCTCTTCGGCCCGTTGTCCCGCAACATCACCCCGTGCGCGTTCTGGCCCGTGGCCCCCGCCGAACCCGCCACCCGCATCCGCACCACCGCGCCGGCGTTGCTCCTCGGCTCGACCGGCGATCCGGCGACGCCCTACGCGGGACAACTCGCCATGCGCAGGGCGCTCGCCGGATCGAGCATGGTGACGGTGGAAGGCGCGTACCGCCACTCGGTCTTCTTGAAGGGTGACGCGTGCGTCGACACGGCTGTGCGTGACTACCTGCTGAGCGGCAGGCTGCCGGCCGACCGGACCTGTCGGTCATCGGCGCGGCTCCCAGCGGAAGAGCCGCGTCGCCAGGACGACGGCGACGACGACCCACGCGAGGGTCGGGGCGAGCAGGAGCAGCGAATCGGTGAGAGCCACGCCGCCGTTCCACGCGTTGACGGCGAGTTCGGTGGCCGAACCGCCGGGCAGCAGGCGTTTGA
This sequence comes from Amycolatopsis sp. CB00013, assembly GCF_001905755.1. Classification (NCBI taxonomy): domain Bacteria; kingdom Bacillati; phylum Actinomycetota; class Actinomycetes; order Pseudonocardiales; family Pseudonocardiaceae; genus Amycolatopsis; species Amycolatopsis sp. CB00013. The sequence continues at coordinate 559,165 of NZ_LIWC01000007.1, forward strand.
GTAGCGTCAGCTCGTCGGTGCCGGAGATGCCGACCCAGCTCGCCACGGCGATCACGCCGAGGCTGACGGGCAGGGTGGTCACCTGCGCGTGTTCGGGGGAGTTGGTCAGACCCGCGGTGGCCAGGCCGAGGCCGATCATCATGGCGACACTGGCGAGCACTGCCACCACCAGCAGACCGACGTTGGCGGGCGTGTCCGTGACGACGCCCAGCACGGTCATGATCACGGCCACCTGGACGAGTGAGATGACCGTGACCGGCAGCACCAGCCCGGCCAGGATGGACGCGTCCCCGGCCGCGGTGGAGCGCAGTCGCTTCAGGAACAGGTTCTGCCGTCGTGAGGCCAGCGTGGTCACCGCGCTGGTGTAGAGACCGAACGCGCACACGGTGAACATCACGATCGCCGCGATGTAGCCGAGGCTGCCGATCTCGGCGAAGACCTCGTGCTGGTAGACGAAGAACGCGGAAATGGCGAGGGGCATCACGAAGCTGGTGATCAGGACCGACCGGTTCCGGAAGATCTGGATCAGTTCGCTACGGGCTATCGAGAGCATGACAACTCAGTCCTTCAGTCGTTTTCGATGGCGCGGAACACGTCGTCGAGCCGGGTCGGCCCCGCTTCGAGATCCGGTAGTTCGATCGCGTGGTCCTGCGCCCACCGGAGCAGGGTGTGCAGGTCCTTCTGCAGCCCGAAGGTCTCGATGACGAACTTCCCGTCGTGCTCCCGTTTGCCCCGCACCGGCAGCGCGGGAGCCGAGGACGGCAGCGAGAACCGGATCACCGACGGCAGCGTCCGCGTCAGTTCGGCGACCGTGCCCTCCCGGTGGAACGTGCCCCGGTGCATCAGGCCGATGCGGTCGGCGCGCTGCTGTGCCTCTTCCAGGTAATGCGTCGTGAGCACGATCGTCGAGCCGTCCTCGCGCAGGTTGTCGACCGCGTCCCACAGCGCGTCCCGCGACTGGATGTCCAGCCCGGTGGTCGGCTCGTCCAGGAACACCAGCCGCGGCGAGCCGTACACCGCGGTCGCGAAGTCGAGCCGCCGCTTCTCACCGCCCGAAAGCTGGGACACCTTCGTGTCGGCCTTGCGGCTCAGGTCCACGATGCCGAGCACCCGTTCGAGCCGGTCCGTGCGGCGGGTCAGCGCCCCGATCAGGCGAATCGACTCCTTCACCGTCAGATCCGGTGAGAAACCGCTCTCCTGCAACATGACGCCCATCTCGGGGCGGACGGCCGCGCGGTCCCGCGGGCTCTTCCCGAGCACCCGGACGGTGCCCGACGTCGGATTCCGGTGTCCTTCCAGGGTTTCCAAGGTCGAGGTCTTGCCGGCCCCGTTCGTGCCCAGCAGGGCGTAGAACTCGCCTTGCCGGACCTGGAAGGACAGATCCTTCACGGCGTGGAAGTCGCCGTATTTCACGTTCAGACGGTCAACGTCGATCGCTGTCATACCTCGATCTCAGCCGTCCGGGCACGCCCCGGCCAGTGCGGTCACGTCACGAGGAGACCATGACGTGGTGTCACTGTTGCCCCCGCCGAAGGAGAGCCGATACTGGGTTCATGTCTGATGTGGACACCGAGCCGGCGAAGGGACAGCTGCGCAAGCTGAACCTCACCATGTTCGTCCCGCTGCTCGTCGTCGGTGGGGTGATCGTGGTCGCCTCGGATTCGCGGACCTGGTGGCACGCGGTCGTCCTGAGCGTGGGTGTGCTGGCGGCTTTGGTCGCCTTCGTGCGCTGGGCGGCGGGCGAGGTCCTGCGGGTCGCGATCCCGTGCCTGGTGATCACGGCGGCCGTGTGGCCGTTCTCGGTGCTGCTCGTCGGCGGCAGTTCGGCGTTCTTCGGCGTCTTCCTCGTGGGCTCCCTGGTCGTGCCGCAACTGCCACGCCATCGGATCCCGGCGGCCGTCGCGCTCGTCGGCTACATCGCCGCGGTGGGCGCGTTGAGACTGCTGGTCTCGAACGAGGACGTGTCCGGTGAGCTGGTCAGTTTCGTGTTCGTGCCGGCCGCGATCACCGCTGTCGTACTCGGCCTGATGTTCCCCAACAAACGCTTCTACGACGTCGTCAAGGAACTCGAGGAGTCGCGCGAGCGGGAGGCGGAACTGGCCGTGATCAGGGAACGCGTCCGGTTCGCGAGCGATCTGCACGACATCCAGGGCCACACGCTGCACGTCGTGAAGCTCAAGACGGCGCTCGCCGCGAAACTGGTGGACATCGACGCCGGGCGGGCCAAACAGGAACTGGCGGAGATCCACGCGCTCGTGGCCGACACGATCACCCAGACGAAGGAACTCGCCTACGCCCAGCGCCGGCTCAACCTCTCCGCCGAACTGGAGAACGCGAGGAACCTCTTCGAGGCCGCGGGGATCCGCGTGCGCGTCGACCGGGAGGCGGACGTCGATCCGGCGGCGGGCAGGCTGCTCGGCCAGGTCCTGCGCGAGACCACGACCAACATCCTGCGCCACGCGCAGGCGACCCGCGTGCGGATCACCCTGTCGGAATGGAGCATCAGTATCGTCAACGACGGCGCCCCGCGAACGCCACTGCCCGAACTCCGCGGGCTGGCCGCGCTCGAACAACGCGTCGTCGCCGACGGCGGGGAACTGACGGTGGAGCAGGAAGACGGGCGGTTCGTGACGGCGGCGTCCTTCCCGGCCCTGGAGGAACGATGACCACGGTGGTGCTCGCCGACGACGAAGCCTTGCTGCGCAAGGCGATGGCCGCGTTGCTCCCGCTCGAAGGCGAGATCACCGTCCTGGCCGAGGCGGAGAACGGCGAAGAGGCGGTCGAGGCCACCCTGCGGCACGAGCCCGACGTCCTCGTCATCGACCTCGAAATGCCCGGTGTGGACGGGCTCGGCGCGGTCGCGGCGATCCGGCGTACCCGGCCGGACCAGGTCATCCTCATGCTGACCCGGCACGCGAAACCCGGTGTGCTCCGCAAGGCCCTCAAACTCGGCGTCCAGGGCTTCGTCAGCAAGGCCGCCGACCCGTCGCACATCACGTTCGTCATCGCCACGCTGCATCAGGGAAAACGCTGGATCGACCCGGACGTCTCCGCGCTCGCCGTCGTCGACGACTGTCCGCTCACCGAGCGGGAGCTGGAGGTGTTGCGGGTGACCGGCGAGGGCTATTCGGTCGCCGAGATCGCCGGACGGCTCCACCTCGCGCAGGGCACCGTGCGCAATTATCTCTCGAACGCCATGCAGAAGACCCAGACGCAGACCCGGCACGAGGCCGCCCGGTACGCGCGCGAGCACGACTGGCTCTAACGCGCCCGCACATGGGCGCGTTCGCCCTGCGGTCCGAACAGGACGAGGGTTTCGACGGCGTGCCCGTCGGCCGAGCCGAGCCAATGCGGGAGCGCGGTGTCGAATTCGGCGGCCTCACCCGGCGGGAGGACCATGTCCCGGTCGCCGACCACCAGCCGCAACCGTCCATTGAGGACATACACCCACTCGTAGCCGCCGTGGGTCTGCGGCGTGGGTTCCGCCGGTGCGTCCCGGCTGGGGATGAGCATCTTGAACGCCTGCACCCCGCCCGCGCGCCGGGTGAGCGGCAGGAACGTCATGCCGTGGCGGTGAATCGGCTGCAGATGGATCCGCGGATCACCGGTCCGGGGAGCGCCGACGAGGTCGTCGAGCGGCACGCCGTGCACCCGGGCGAGCGGGAGCAGCAGTTCGAGCGTCGGCCGCCGCCCGCCGCTTTCCAGCCGTGACAAGGTGCTTTCCGAGATCCCGGTCGCCGCCGACAGTTCGGCGAGGGTCAGGCCGCGGTGTTTGCGCAGCGCTCGTAACCGCGGGCCGACCGCGTCGAGCACCTCGTCCGTTTCGTCCATGCCCTCGATCTTGCCAGGTCGGCAAGTTTTCGTGCCAAACCGGCGGACCGGCGGCGAAGGTGGCGATCATGAGCGCTACGAGATTCTGGGACGAACTCCACGAACGGCGGGCCGCCGGAACGCCGAAGGTGAACGCGAGACTGGCCGAGATCGCGGGCTCGCTGACCCCGGGCACCGCGCTGGACCTCGGCTGCGGAGCCGGGGGAGACGCGCTCTGGCTGGCGGCCCGAGGCTGGCGGGTGACCGCGGTCGACATCTCCGGAGCGGCCGTGCGCTCGCTCCAGGCACGCGGCGAGCCGATCACGGCGCTTCGCGTCGACCTCGCCGAAGACTTCCCCGAGGGCACCTACGACCTGGTGTCCGCGCAGTACTTCCACACGCCCTTCGAACTGGACCGGGCGCGGGTGCTCCGCACCGCCGCGGGCTCGGTGAATCCCGGCGGGCGGCTGGTCGTCGTCGACCACGGTTCCGCCGCGCCGTGGTCGTGGGATCAGGACGCCGAGTTCGCCACTCCCGGCGAGGTGGCGGCCGGACTGGACCTCGACCCGGCGGTCTGGTCGATCGACCGCGCGGAGGCGGCCGAACGCCTGGCCACCGGCCCGGCGGGCCGGACCGCGACGGTCGTCGACCACATCCTGATCCTCCGGCGGGCCGGGCGATGAGCCGGAAACGCGACACCGGGCCGCCGTCGACCGGAGCCGGCGAGAAGGACGTGCTCGCCGGGTTCCTCGACTATCTCCGCGCCGCGGTCATGGCCAAGGCCGAAGGCGTTCCGGAAGACCGGGCCCGCGTTCCCGGCGTGCCGTCCGGCACGAATCTGCTGGGCCTGGTCCAGCACCTGACCCAGGTGGAACGGCATTGGCTGCTCGGCCACCGCGTCACCGACTGGAAGGCGACGTTCCACCCGGGCCCGGACGACACGACGGCGTCGATTCTGGCCGCCTACCGGGAAACCGTCGCCGAGGCGAATCAAGCGATCGCCTCCTGGGACGACCTCGCCGCGGCGGGGCCCCGCCGGGCATCGCGACGCTGGACGCTGACCCACCTGATCGAGGAGACCGCGCGGCACGCGGGACACGCCGACATCCTGCGCGAACTGATCGATGGCGCCACCGGGCGCTGAAACGGAGATCCCCATGTTCCACCGAGCCGCCGCGTTCGTCGCGGCCCTCGTCCTGCTGACGGCCTGCGGTTCACCTCCGGTCACCGCCACGCCGCCCCCGGGGTTCCGGCACGAATTCGCCGACGTCGACGGGGTGAAGATGCATTACGTCACCGGCGGCAAGGGCGCCCCGCTCGTGCTGCTGCACGGCTGGCCGCAGACCTGGTACGGCTGGCACCGGGTCATGCCCGCGCTGGCCGAACACTTCACGGTGTACGCCCTCGACCTGCCCGGTCTAGGCGACAGCGACGGCTCGCCGCCCAGCTACGACAAGGCGACCCTCGCCCGCTACGTGCACGGCCTCGTCGCCGGACGGCTGGGCCTGCGCGACGCCCGCGTCGTCGGCCACGACCTCGGGGCCGCCGTCGCCTTCCAATACGCCGCGCAATTCCCCGGCGATCTCACCAAACTCGCCTATCTCGATCTGCCGCTGCCGGGACCCGCGCTCGACGCGACGGCCTACCGGAACCTGAGCTGGCATATCGCGTTCCACTCGCAGAAGACGGTTCCCGAAGCCGTCGTCGGCGACGACGTGCGCGAGTACCTGTCCCTGTTCTATCCCCAGGTCGCCTACTCGGGAACGGCCTTCGGCGGTCCCGGCGCGCCGTCACCGTTCGACGACGCGGAGATCGACGAGTACGCCCGCACCTACTCCAGGCCGGAGGTCCTGCACGGCGGTTTCGAGCTCTACCGGACGCTCGGGCAGGACGTGACCGCGAACGCCGGCGCGAAACCCATCTCCACGCCGACTTTGCTGATGACAGCGGAAGGATTGCTCGAACCGCAGAAGGCCACGTTGGCGCCGCGCGTCGCGAACCTGGCCCGCGCGGTCGAGGTGCCGAAGGCGGGACATTGGCTCGCCGAAGAGAATCCGGCGTTCGTCAGCGCCGAACTGATCGGCTTCCTGAAGTAGGTTGCCCGAGATCGAGAACCTTTGCGATGCTTCGCGCATGTCCACGCTGGAAGTCCTCAACCACCCGTTCCGCGAGCAGTTCGAGGTCTTCCTCGACGAACATCGTCGTGTCCTGGACGAATCCCTGGAAGGGCTGACCGAGGAACAGGCACGCCGGTCGCTCGTCCCCTCCCGGACGACCCTGCTCGGTCTGGTGAAGCACGCGACCTTCGTGGAAAAGGTGTGGTTCGTCGAAGGCATCACCTGCCGCCCGCGGACCGAGATCGGTCTCCCCGAGACACCCGACGAATCGTTCATCCTCACCGAGGAGGACACGATCGCCTCCGTGCGGCAGGCGTACCGCGAAGCCTGCGAGGTGTCGCGCAAGGCCGCGGCCGCCCTCGATCTGGACGACCTGCTCCACGGGAACCGGCGCGGCCCGCTCCCGCTGCGCTGGGTGTACCTGCACATGCTGCGGGAACTCGCCCAGCACGGCGGCCACGCGGACATCCTGCGCGAGCAGATCCTGAACTCCTAGAAACGACGATGCCGGGGAGCGATGGCTCCCCGGCATCGTCGTTTCGTTCGTCAGGAACGGGTCAGCGTGACGCCGTACTTGTTCGCCGCGTCCACGACGGGCTGGTAGTAGGAGTACGAGCCGGTGGCGTTGGCACCTTCGTTGTAACCGCAGTCGTGGCCGTCGGCCGGGCCGCCGGAGGTCATGCCCTGCGCGGTGTTGCCCGCGATGTAGGCGCCGCCGCTGTCACCGCCCTCGGTGCAGACGGTCGACTTCGCCAGCCCGGTGGTGGCGACGCTTTCGCCGCTGTAGCGCACGGTCTGGTTGTACGCGGTGATCTTGCCGCAGGTCCAGCCGGTGGTGTTGCCCGCCTTGCACAGCGTGGTGCCGACCGGCGCCTTCGAGCTGCCGGTGATCCGCACCGTGGTGCCCATGCGGGTGTCCACGTAGCCGCGGCCGGTGTCTTCGGCGTCGATGTCCATCAGGCCCATGTCGGTCGACGGGAACTGGGTGGCGACACCGCGGCCGATGTGGACGCCGTTGCGGTTGAGGATGTCCGGGTTGCCTTCGACGCAGTGCCCGGCGGTGAGCAGCACGTTGTTGCCGCTGCTGGTGGTGCCGGGGAAGCCGAGCGAGCAGTTGGTGCCCGGGTCGAGGTCCATGATCTGGCCGGGGATGACGTCGGCCTGCGTGGTGTTTCCGTTGGCGACACCGGTCTGGACCGCGACGCCGGGCAGCGCGGTGAGACGGCGCACGAGGGCGCTGTCGGCACCCGGCTGCACGGTGACGACGACCTGGTCGGCCGCGAGTTCCGGACCCCAGGACTGCACCTGGGTGACGTCCTTGCCGATCACCGTGCCGACCTTGGCGGACAGGGCGTTCAGCGCGTTCTCGCCGCGAGCACCGGTGCGCGGGGACAGCCCGGCGGAGCGAAGCTCCTTCGCGGAACCGGCGTCGGCGTTCACCACGAGGGCGCCTGCGTTGTCGAAGTACGCGCCGTCGGTGTGGAGGCCACGATTTCTGACGTTGTCCAGCGACGCGATCAGGTTCTTCTCATGGTCCAGCTTCTGGGCGGCCTGAAGCGGGCTGACCTTGAGCTGGGCGGCGAGCGTCTCGAGCATCGTCTGGTCGTAGGACGTGACCGGCGCGGCGGTCGCCGGGACGGCGAGCGCGCCGATTCCGGCACAGACGCTGAACAGGGTGAGCATGACGGGTCCGCGAATTCGCATGCGAATTTCCTTCGATAAGGAGGGAACGACGAACCGCCGGAATATGTTCGGAAAGCGCAGGGGACCGGTCGGTTCATCTCGACGTGACGCACAGTACGAGTGCCCGTACGGCATGTCGTAGCGCCGAAAGTAGGATCCGTGATCGCGGACCTACTTTCGTATGCGGAAAGCGCGAATTGCCCGCGTATTCAATTGCGCGGAAGTGTCATTGTCCCAAAAGTGTCAGCGAGGTAGGCGTCCAGCGCGGCGGCACCGGAGAGCAGGGCGCGTCCCCTCGCCGCGAGCCGGGCGTGCCAGTCGCGCAGCGTCGACTCGAGCGGAACGACGCCGCCCGCCGAGCGGACCTGGTCGAGCACCGGCGCGATCCGCTCCAGGAGATAGCCGCCCCGCCTGAGCTGATGGGTCAGCTTCGCGTCGCGGACGTCCGCCGCGTTGTAGACACGGTAGCCCGTCCTCGGGTCACGCTCGGGACGGAGAAGGCCCGCCCGTTCCCACTCGCGCAGGGTGGCCGGCCGGACGCCGAGTTTCCGGGACAGCGGTCCGACGAACAGGTCGCCCCGTTCCTGGGGCACGGGTTCGAGATCCCGGAGCGCGGCCGTGACGGCCTGGAGGGTGCGGCGGTCGTCGAGCAGTTGCGCGTGGCTTTCGTCGACGAGCCGGAGCGCCTCCTCGACGTCGTCCTGATTGACCGCCCGCATGATCGACGCCGCCGTCGCGTGGCCGTGTCCCGGCACGAGGGCGAGGAAGGCACGCAGGGCTTGCGCGTGCAAGGGCGTATAGGTGCGATAGCCCTGCGGGCCGCGTTCGGCGGCGGGGAGGATGCCGTCCGCCTCGTAGTTGCGGACCGCCTGGGCGGACAGGCCGTGCTCGCGCGCGAGGTCGACCGGCCTGAGCCGCTCACGGGTTCGAAGATTCCGGCCCACCGCCCCACGATATTCGCTCTACCGGTCGCGCGCGGATTCCGCCCGCCGCTCGTACCGGGCGCGGGCCAGCCGATAGGCAGTTTCGAGCAGTTCGCGGGTGGCCGTTCCGGTGTTCGACGCCGGGTTCACCACCGCCAGCCAGCCCGCGTTCCCGTACACGGGATGGGCGATCAGGATGTCGGTATCGGCGGGGTTCTGGCCAAGACCGCGGGCGAACTCCTTCTTGCCGGCGTGGATGTTCACGCGGAACGTGTCCGGGCGGTCCAGCCGCGAGGTCTCGTCGCCGGGGTAGTTCTTGGTCACGATGGTCGCGAAGGGCTGGACGTTCGTCGGGACGACGCCGTCGGGGGAGTAGTAGAAGAACGCGTCGCCCCAGCTGAGCTCCGGCCATTCGTCACCCGGCCCCGGGGTGAGGGTCAGGACGCCGTCGAGGCCCGAGACGAGGCCGATGATCTCTTCGATGGTCATGTGCTCAAGCGTGGCATTAAAGTGCTTGTGGAGGGTTCGAGCGTTTTTTCGATGGAGTCAAGGTGTCAAGTCTCAAATCGATGCGCACGGCTGAGGTGGCGCGCCTGTCGGGATACTCCGTCCAGCAGGTGCGCAACCTCGAACGCGACGGCGTGCTCCCGGCGGCGTCGCGGACGGCTTCGGGCTACCGGAGTTACGGCGAGATCCACCTCCGGTCCGCGCTGGCCTACCGCGCGCTCGCCGCCGCGGTGGGGCCGGTCGAGGCCAAGAAGATCGTCCGCGCCGTGCACCGGGATCCGCTCCCCGAGGTCCTCGCGCGCCTCGACGCGGCCCACGCCGGGCTCGACGCCGAACGCGCGGATCTCCGGGATGCCAAGGAAGCCGTCCGGGTGATCTCCGGGGAGCCGATCGAAGACGTGCGCGGCTCGGATTCGATGAGCGTCTCCGAGCTCGCGTCGGCGCTCGGCGTGCGCCCGTCGACCCTGCGGCATTGGGACACGGAACGGCTCGTCGTGCCCGGCCGCGATCAGCGGGGGACGCGGCGGTACACACCGTCCCAGGTGCGGGACGCGCGGATCGTGCATCAGCTGCGGCTGGCGGGCTACCGCGTCGCGCCCCTGCGCGCACTGATGCCGGAACTGCGGCGATCCCGGCGGCTGGAGGACGTCGCTTCCGCGCTCGCCGCCAGGGACGCCGGGATCACGGCCCGCTCACGGGCGCTCTTCGACGGCACGGCCGCCCTTTCCCGCCTCGTGAGTGGTAAGGACGGTTGTTGAGGGATAAGGCAAACGTGGCGTAGGGATTCACCGAGCTCTTCCGCCTGCCGAACGTGTCGCGAAAGCCACTTTCGGGACATCAGACGTCGCGAAAGTGGCTTTCGCGACACGTTCGCCGGTGGGAAGTGGCCGGCGCGGGCGAGTGGCCGGGGCGAAGGCTCCCTGCACCGCATTAGACGCGGCGAAGGGAGCCTTCACCCCACCACCGACCCGCCCGCGACCACGACACCTTTGGCTTACTTCTTCTCAAGAACCGTCCTTACGAGGACCGGGTCAGGTGCTGGGAGTCCGTTCCCGCAGGGTCGTGAGCGCCTTGTCGGCGTGGACGTCGAATTTCAGCTCGCTCTTGATCACCGCGAGGATCCGGCGATCGGTGTCGATCACGAAGGTGCGCCGCTTGGCGTGCAGCGGGCTGAACCGGCGCCAAACGCCGAAGAGTTTGGCGACTTCTCCATCCACATCGGACAGAAGCGGGTAGTCGAAGCCGTGCAGGGTGGAGAATTCCCGCTGCTTGGTGATCCCGTCCGGGCTGATCCCGACGCGGTGGGCGCCGACCTCGCGGAACTCCGCGGCAAGGTCGCGGAAGTGGCAGCTCTCGGCCGTGCAGCCCCCGGTCATCGCGGCGGGGTAGAAGAACAGCACGACCGGGCCGGTGGACAAGAACTCCGACAGCGTGCGGTCCTGGCCGGTGTCGTCGGGCAGGGTGAAGTCCGGGACGAGGTCTCCTTGATCCATGTCCGGTATTCGGAGCCACGGCCGCGCCGGATCGGTCTCAGCGCGTGCAGCGCCAGAAGACCGTCGCGTCGTAGGGTGAAATGACGATCTTGGAGTATTCCTCGCAGTCGGTGAACCCGGCCCGTTCCGCCTTTTTCTTGGCGTCCTGGCGGGCGTAGAAGAGCGCGAGGCCGAAGTCGCTCGATCCGTAGCCGACGAACTCCCTGGTCTCCAGCGTGGTCGCGGCGGCCGGGGTGGCGATCGAGCCCAGGACGGCGGCCGCGCCGAGCAGCGCGAGCAGAGTTTTCCTCATACCGACCACGCTAGGGCCGGAACGTCCTCGAATCGCCCGCTGGACGGGCGTTCCCGCGGCCTCCGTCCGTCGCAGGCGGGTTCGCACGGAGCGCGAAACGGATATCGTCGCGGCATGTCCTCTCGCAAAGTGGGAACCCAGCGCGCCTTCGACGCGGCCGCCGCCGATTTCGCCGCGCTCGGGCGGTATCTGTGGGAGCCGATCGGTACGGCAACGGTGGCCGCCGCCGGGCTCACCGAGGGAGACCGTGTCCTCGACGCCTGCTGCGGCACCGGGGCTTCGGCGATTCCGGCGGCGCACGCGGTCGGTGCCGAGGGTGTGGTGGACGCGCTCGACCTCTCCGGTCCGATGATCGGCGAGCTGCGCCGTCTTTCGGCAGGCTTGCCGCAGTTGCGCGCGCACGAGGCGGACGCGACGGCGTGGGACACCGGCGGCTACGACGTCGTGCAGTCCGCGCTCGGCATCTTCTTCTTCCCCGACATGACGGACGGGACCGAGCGGCTGATCGCCAAGGCCCGTTCCGGCGGCCGGGCCGTGTTCACGATCTGGCGCGGCGGTTCCATGGTGGCCGCGGGCCGTCATCTCGGCCGCGCGGTCGCGGCGGTGACCGAGTCCGCGCCGCCGCCGGAGCGTGAACCGAGCCTGATCGACCGCATCGACCAGGCGGGTCCTTATGCCGAGTGGCTTTCCGGGCGGGATCTGTCCGATGTCGACGTCGTGGTCAACGAACTGCGGCTGACCATGACACCGGAGATCGCCTGGCTGGTCGTCATCGGCTCCGGATTCCGGGGACTGCTCGACGATCTGGAGCCCGACGTCGTCGAGCGGGTGCGCGAGCGCTATCTCGAGTCCTTGCGCGCCGACGGGCTGACCGAACTCGACGCCACCACCCTGATCGGCTCCGGCACCGTCCGCTGACGGGCGCGACCCTTTCGGTGTACAGTCGTTCACTCAAACCGGGGTGAACGGCGGGACACGGGTGCGATCAGACAACGACTCCTCTGTTCGGGGCCGCGGGCAAGGGCCGTTCGGCTCCTGGCTGCTCGGCCCGCTCGCTCAGGACCCGGCCGTGTTGCGCCGTCGCGTCCAGGGACTGCTCACCGGGACGCTGATCGCGACCAACGTCATCGGCGCGCTGGTCGTGGTCGGGCTGGCGGCGCTGCTCATGCCCGCCCCCGGCATGTCCGGCGAACTCATCCGGGTGACCGCGATCGCGGTTCCGGTCTACGTGGTCTCCGCCGTGGTGGTGGGCGCGCTGTGGGGCACCCGCGGCGCGCTGCGGACGTTGCGGTGGGCGGCCGAGGGCCGGACGCCGACCGACGAAGAACGCGCGTCGAGCCTTCGGGTCCCGCTGCGCCTGACGCTGGTCCAGGCGGTGTTGTGGGGTATCGCGACCGTGGTGTTCGGCGTGCTGGCCGCGCTGGTGCAGCCGCGGGTCGTGCTCACCGAACTGCTCGTCGTCGCGTTCGCGGGGGTGGTCGTGTGCGCGATCGCCTACCTGGCAGGGGAATTCATCCTGCGGCCGTACGCGGCGCTGGCGTTGTCCGGCACCGTGCCGGCGCGGCCGCTCAGCGGCGGGGTGAACCTGCGGATGCTGCTGTTCTGGTGCCTCGGCACCGGGGTTCCGGTGGCGGGCCTGGTGGTCACGGCGGTGCTGGCGTGGGCACGCGGCGACGTGTCGACGACGAAACTCGCCATCTCGGTGATCGCCCTCGGCCTGGTGGTGCTGGTCTTCGGGCTGCTGGTGACGGTGTTCACCGCCCGCGCCGTGGTGAACCCGATCCGGTCGGTGCAGCACGCGCTGGGCCGGGTCCGTGCCGGTGACTTCACCGTCGAGATCCCGGTCTACGACGGCACCGAACTCGGTCTGCTGCAGGCGGGTTTCAACGGGATGGCCGTCGGTCTCGCCGAACGCGAACGTTTGCGGGACCTGTTCGGCAGGCATGTCGGAGAGGACGTCGCGAGCGAGGCGATGCGTACGTCGGCCGAACTCGGTGGCACGGTCCGGACGGTGTCGGTGCTTTTCGTCGACCTGATCGGCTCGACCGCGCTGGCCGCGAGCCGTCCGCCCGAGGAGGTCGTCGGCCTGCTCAACCGGTTCTTCGCGGTGGTGGTCGACGAGGTCGACCGCAACCACGGGCTGGTCAACAAGTTCGTCGGTGACGCCGCGCTCGCGATCTTCGGCGCGCCGGTGCGGCTGGAGGACCACGCGACCCTCGCGCTTTCCGCGGGACGGGCGATCGCGCGCAGGCTGGCGGCGGAGGTGCCGGAATGCCCGGCCGGGATCGGCGTGGCGACGGGCGAGGTGGTGGCCGGGAACGTCGGCGACCCGCGGCGGTTCGAGTACACGGTGATCGGCGATCCGGTGAACGAAGCGGCCAGGCTCACCGAGCTGGCGAAGAACGTCGAAGCCCGTCTGCTCGCTTCGTGGACGGCGATCGAGTCGGCCGCCGAAGCCGAGGCCTCGCAGTGGAAGGCGACGGAGGACGTCACCTTGCGGGGCCGGTCTCAGCCCACCACGCTCGCGACACCCGTGGCGGATTCACAGCCTTTGTGAAGGCACCGTGAATCTTGCGCGGCGGCCCGTACTCCGCCGGTGGCGGACCGTGAACGATCACAGATCCTCTTTCGCGCCTGGTGAGGGCGTTGTTCCCGAAGCCGGGGCGGCGCACGGTGATCTCCCCATCCCCGTGTCAAAGGAGACATCTGTGAAGAGCCTTTCGAGGGCCGTGCTGGCGACCGGAGCCGCCGTCTTCGCGCTGAGCATGCTGCCCGCCACCGCGTTGGCGCAGTCCGGCGACGGGGACCGGCCCAGCGGCCTGATCAAGACCCAGACCCACACTCAAGTGCGGGAGATCGCGCCGGTGGCCGGGACCGCGATGACGGTCGCCGCGACGGCCGCGTCCAAGCAGCTGAACTACACCCAGCAGGTGCAGCAGTACAACCAATGGTGCTGGGCCGCGGACGGTTCGAGCATCGAGCGGTCGATGGGCGGCTCCGCCACCCAAGCCCAGTTCTGCGCCGCCGGCAAGGGAACCTCGGCCGGGTACTGCCCGAACCAGCCGGCCCAGATCTACGAGATCGTCCGCGGTTTCCGCGGCACCGGCTTCTCCGCGCAGGACGCGGGCGGCCCGATCGGCTTCAGCTCGGTCGTCAGCCAGATCGACGCCGGGATCCTGAACCTGACGGGGATCTACTGGACCTCCGGCGGTGGCCACGCCGAGGTGATCTACGGCTACGACTCGGCGAACCAGTCGATCATGGTCGGCGACCCGTGGCCCACCTACCAGCGCTACCAGACCTGGAACTACAACCAGTACCGCAGCAACGGCCAGTTCCGCTGGAACGACACCATCGTCAACATCCGGAAGGGCTGAGGCGCGGTCATGAACACGATCTGCCGGAAGTTCGCCGGTTGTCTCGCGGTGGCCGTCGCGACGCTGCTGCCCGCCACGCCGCCCGCCTCGGCGAGCGAAGGAGTCGTCCCGCCCTCGGACGGCGACCTCGCGGCGGCCGTGCGTGTCGCCGGGCAGCCCGACGCGATCGGACTCGCGAGATCGAACTTCCGGCAGGTCGACCACATCGAACCGCGGCGGATCACCATGGCGGAGAAGGGAATCCCGGTCTACACCCTCAATCCCGACTTCGTCAGGGGCGTCGAGGGGGCCCCGGCGGGCATGCTCAGATCCGTCGCCGTGACGGCCACCGCGGATTCCGGGCAGAAGGCCACACTGCAGGCGATGCCGGAGGGACCGGGGAAGTGGGTCGCGGCGAGCGTGTTCTCCGGGAACGACGAAGAGACCCTGAGCGCGCGGCTGAAGCCCGGCGCGGTCCTGCTCAACGAACCCCAGATCAACGGCTGGTACGAGCTGGGGCCCGACGGTGTGGTGCTGCTGCAGGCGAGCCTGCCGCAGTCGCCGGTGGGGAAGTTCGTCCCGCTTTCCGACTACCAAAGGGAAGTACACGGCCGTTATGCCGACAAACTGCCGGGATCGGACTACCAGCGCGGCGGCGGGATCGGCTTCACGCAGCCGGTGGCCCCGCCCGCCGAAACGGGGATTCCGATCGGGATCGTGGCCGGCCTGATCACCGCCGGGGTCGCCGGAGTGGGTGTCGTGCTGGTCGCGGTGTGGCGGCGGCGCCGTCTCACTCCCAGATGAGGTCGATCCCCGCGATGCCGACGTCGAGTTCCTCGAAGTACGCACTGACCGTCGCACCCGGCCCAGGATGCAGCGGCTCGCTGACCACGGGGGCGAGTTCTTCGCGCTCCCGCACGGTTTTGACGCATCGCGCGGGGAGCGCGCCGTCGAAACGCATGCGGAGCAGATACGCCGACATGCGCGACCGCACCGTCCGGTGGAAACAGGTCGAACGGACCGACGCGGCCAGCCGCAGGGTGAACGCGAAGGTGTGCGTTTCCCCTTCGGCCAGACCGCGGTCGAAGAGGAGCTCGAACACCATCCCCGGCGATGTGGCGCTTCGGCGTACTCTGCCTCTTCGGCAGCCGTCGGTGGCGAAGACCGTCGTGGCCTCCATGTCGGTGCCGGGCTCGTCCTGATGGGTCACCACGAAACCGTCCGCGCCGGGCTCCCGTGCCCGCACCACCATGGTCGAGGTGATCTCCGAGATCCGTCCTTCGCCGGTCATGGTGAGCACGTCGACGACGGTCACGACGTCGAGCTTCGCGTTGCCCTCCGTGCCGGGCGACGCGCTCAGCTCGTCCAGCAGTGAACAGGTTTCGGCCCAGCTCTGCCGCAGTTCGGCGACCGAGGGCCTGCGGTCGTCGCCGACGGAACGTCGTTGCGGGCCGATCAGGACGATGAGGCTGTCCGGCGGCAGGCCGAGCACGGCTTCGAGCGCGCGGACGACGTCGAGCGACCGCGGTGTCGACGGATGGCGGAGCCCGCGCTGCCAGTAACTCAAGGTCGATTCGGCCACGGAAACGCCGCGTGCCGCCAGATGCGCGCGGATACGGGACAGGGAAAGGCCGCGATGCTCCACCGCCTCGGAGAGGGCGCGATGGAACTGACCGGTTCTTACCTCGCGTTCCTGGTACATGGGCACCCCCGCCGACGCCGGATTGGCGCAAAGCATGCGCAGTCCGGCGCCGGTCGGCAACCGCCTAAGGTCGAAAACCGGACTTTCAGGCGAATTCGAGCCGCAGGCTTTCGAGGCCGCGCAGCGTCACCTGCTTCACCCAGACCGGATCGGCGGCCCGGTGGAAGGCGCGGCCGGCGCCGAGCAGCGCCTCGAACAGGGTCCGGCCCTCCATCCGCGCGAGCGGGGCGCCGAGACAGAAGTGGATGCCCTGTCCCAGCGCGAGATGCCTCGGCGAGGGGCGATCCACGTCGAAGCGGTCCGGGTTCTCGTGTGTGCGCGGGTCACGGTTGGCCGCTCCCAGCAGGACGACCGCCTGGGCGCCTTTGCCGACGACCTCGTCACCGATCGTCGTGTCCCGCAGGGCGAGCCGCGTCGTCAGCTGGACGGGGGAGTCGTACCGGAGCATCTCCTCGACCGCGTTCGGGATCTTCGACCGGTCCTCGGCCAGTTTCCGGTGCTGCTCCGGATGGTTCAGCAGCGCGAGGATCCCGTTGCCGATCAGGTTGGTCGTCGTCTCGTGCCCGGCGACCAGCAGGAGCATCGCGGTGATCACCAGTTCGCCTTCGCTGAGCCGGTCGCCCTCGTCGGAGACCGACACCAGATCCGAGAACAGGTCGCAGGTCGGCCGCTTCCGCCGTTCCTTCGCCAGCTCACGGAAGTAGGCGACGAACTCACGCCGGGCCGCGACGGCCGCCGCGACGGTCTCCTTCGCGATGAGGAAGGACGGGTCGAGTGCGCGCCCCATGGCGTGCGACCAGCCCTCGAAACGCCCGCGGTCGGCGAGGGGTACCCCGAGCATCTCGCTGATGACGACGACCGGCAGCGGCTTCGCGATCTCGGTCATCAGGTCGAATTCGCCCATTTCGAGCGCTTTCGCCACGAGTTCCTTCGCCAGCTCCTCGATCCGCGGGGCGAGCTGCTCGATCATCCTCGGCGTGAACGCCTTGGAGGCCAGCCGCCGCAGCCGCGTGTGATCGGGCGGGTCGAGCGCGAGGAACGACCGGACCACCCGGCCCTGCTCGTCCACCGGCTCGTTCTCGTGCGGATCCGGCAGCACCTCCGGCTCCCCATGGCCGAACGCGGGGTTCTTGAGCAGGGCGGACGCCTCTTCGAAGCCGCTGACCACGAAGAACCCGTCGGCGGCCGCGAAGATCGGGCCGCGGTCGAAGACCTGACGGTAGAACGGGTACGGATCGGTCCTGGTCTCCGGCGTGAGCAGGTTCTCGAGCATGAGCCGATCCTAGGCGCGGCGGCGTCGGCCGAGTCGGCCGCCGAGGTCCGAGTCGGCTCACGAGCCAGTTCTTGCCCGATTTCGGGCAAGAACTGGCGTTTCGGCAGCCGGATGTGCATGATGAGCTCCGTGGAGGACGCGGACATCGTCGAGCAGGTGGCCTTGTCGACAGGTTTGTCGACGGCCATCGCCGCCCGTGTCGTCGAGGACGTCCTGGCGTTCTACCGGCAGCCCGCCGAGCAGTACGTCCGGTCCAGGCACGCCCAGTTGCAGGCGGAGGGCAGGAAGAACCCCGAGATCTTCCCCCTGATCGCCGGTGAGCTGAGCCGCCGTCTCGTCGCGCCTCCCGACCTGTCCGAGCGGCAACTGCGCCGCATCGTCTACGGCTGACGGACCACGCCCGTCCGTTTTCTTTGTGAGGTTGACTCGTCATGTGCGGAATCGTCGGCTACATCGGCGGCCAGAACGCCGCTCCGATCCTGATCGAGGGGCTGACGCGGCTGGAGTACCGCGGCTACGACTCGGCCGGGATCTCCGTCCTCGGCGGTAAGGGCGCCCAGGTGCACCGGATCGTGGGGCGGGTGCGGAACCTGACGGCCGCGCTGCCCAAGCGGCTCGCGGGCAAGGTCGGCATCGGGCACACGCGGTGGGCGACGCACGGTCCCGCGACCGAGGCGAACGCCCATCCGCACGTCTCCGAAGACGGCCGGATCTCCGTGGTGCACAACGGGATCATCGACAACGCCGACGCGCTGCGGGAGCAGCTCACCCAGGCGGGGGTGACGCTGTCGTCGGAGACCGACACCGAGGTGCTCGCCCACCTGATCGCGCGGTCGGGTGCGAAGACGCTGGAAGACGCGGTCGTCGAGGCCGTCTCCCGCGTCACCGGCACCTACGCGATCGCCGTGACCGACACCGAACACCCCGACCGTGTCGTGGTCGCGCGGAACGGCTCGCCGCTGATCATCGGCGTCGGCGACCGGGAGATGTTCGTCGCCAGCGACCTTTCCGCGCTGGTCCGGCACACCTCGCAGGTGGTGCACCTCGACGACGGCGAGTTCGCCAGCGTCTCCGCCACCGGCTACCGCACCTTCACCGTCGACGAGAGCGACACCGGCAAGGCCGCGACCGCGATCGACATCCAGGCCGACGATCTCGACCTCGGCGGTCACCAGCACTACATGTACAAGGAGATCCAGGAGCAGCCGGAATGCCTGGAGCGCATGATCCGGGGCCGTCTCGACGACCGGTTCGGAGTGTCCCGTTTGGACGGTCTGAACCTGACTCCCCGTGATCTGCGCGGTTTCGCGCGGGTGAAGATCCTCGGCTGCGGTTCGGCGTACTACGCGGGCCAGATCGGCGCCACCATGATCGAGGACCTGGCACGGGTCCCGGCCGACGCGGAGGCGGCGTCCGAGTTCCGCTACCGCAACCCCATCATCGAAGCGGACACCCTCTACATCGCGGTCAGCCAGTCCGGCGAGACCGCGGACACCGCGTTCGCCGTCGAAGAGGTCAAGCGCAAGGGCGGCCGGGTGGTCGGCCTGGTGAACGTCGTCGGCTCGACGATCGCGCGGGCCTGCGACGGCGGCCTGTACCTGCACGCCGGTCCGGAGATCGCGGTCGCCTCGACCAAGGCGCTCACCAACATGGCCGTCGGCTTCGCGATGATCGCGCTGGCCCTCGGCCGCGTCCGCGACCTGTCCAACGCGGACGGGCAGCGCATCGTCGCGGCGTTGCGGGCGCTGCCGAAGCAGGTCGCGGCCATCGTCGAAGCCGAGTCCCAGATCGCCGAGCACGCCAAGATCTGCGCCGACGCGCGCAGCCTGTTCTTCATCGGCCGGGTCCGTGGCTTCCCGGTGGCGCGGGAGGGCGCGCAGAAGTTCAAGGAGATCTCGTACCGGCACGCGGAGGCCTACCAGACCTCGGAACTCAAGCACGGCCCGCTCGCGCTGATCGACGAGGAGCTGCCGACGGTCGCGATCGTGCCGTCCGACGACCTCGCCGACCGCAACCTGGCCGCGATGCAGCAGATCAAGGCGCGCAAGGGGCAGGTGCTGGCGATCACGCACGACGACGTGGACTTCGGCGATCTCGACGTGCCGAGGTTCGTGGTGCCGCGTTCGGAGCCGGAGCTCGACCCGATCCTGCTCACGATCCCGCTGCAACTGCTGGCCTACCACGCCGCGCTGATCCTCGGCCACGACATCGACAAGCCCCGGAACCTCGCGAAGTCCGTCACCGTGGAATGATTTCCGCCCTCAGCGATCGAGGGAGTCCGCGATGAGGCAGTACCTGCTCGCCGTCCAGCTCGACGAAAGCGAGCGGGACGCGCCCGAGGACGAGGTCCGGGCCATGCTGGCCAGGACGGGCAAGGTCACCGACGAGATGAAGGCCGCCGGGTCGTGGGTCTTCGTCGGCGGGCTGGAGCATTCGGACGTCTCCACGGTCGTCCGGCCCGCCGGCGGGACGACCACGATCACCGACGGCCCGTTCGCCGAGACGAAGGAACAGCTCGGCGGCTTCTGGGTGATCCAGGTCGAGGACCTCGACCAGGCGCTGGCCTGGGCGCGGAAATGCGCGCTGGCCTGCGGGCAGCCGATCGAGGTGCGGCCGTTCGGCGACCCGTCGCTCCGGCAGTGATGGACTTCGACGGGATCTACCGGGCGGAGTACGGCCGGTGCGTGGCCACCCTGACGCGCCTCCTCGGCGACATCTCGCTCGCCGAGGAGGCCGTTCAGGACGCGTTCGCGACGGCGGTCGAGAAGTGGGAGAAGACGCCGCCCAATCCGGGCGCGTGGATCGTGACCACCGCCCGCAACCGCGCGATCGACCGCCTGCGCCGGGAATCCACCCGCGAGGCACGGCACGCCCAGGCGTTGCTCCTGCACGCGCCGGACGAACCGCGCGAGGTGGGGCCGGTACGCGACGACCAGCTCCGCATGATCTTCACCTGCTGCCATCCGGCGCTTTCGCCGCCCGCGCGGGCGGCGCTCACCCTGCGCCTGCTCGGCGGGCTGGAGGTGGGGGAGATCGCGCGGGCGTACCTCGTCCCGGAAACGACCGTCTCCCAGCGGATCGTCCGCGCGAAGAAGAAGATCCGCGACGCGGGAATCCCGTACCGGGTGCCGGGGGACGGTGAACTTCCCGAGCGGCTGGACTCGGTCCTCACCGTGCTCTACCTGGTGTTCAACGAGGGGTACACGTCCACGTCGGGTGAGCTGCTGCGGACGGACCTCTGCCTGGAGGCGATCCGGCTCGCGCGGGCGCTCGCCGAGCTGATGCCCGGCGAGCCGGAGGTGACCGGGCTGCTGGCGCTGCTCCTGCTCACCGAAGCGCGGCGCCCGGCGCGGGTGGGGCCGTCTGGTGAGCTGGTGGTGCTCGCGGAGCAGGACCGGTCGCTGTGGAACCGGGAACTGATCGCCGAAGGACACGAGCTGGTGCGGCGCTGCCTGCGTCTGGGCCGGCCTGGCCCGTACCAGGTGCAGGCCGCGATCAACGCCGTGCACACGGACGGCGAAGCGACCGACTGGACGCAGGTGCTGGCGCTCTACGACCAGCTGTGGCGGCTCGCCCCGTCGCCGGTCGTCGCGCTCAACCGCGCGGTCGCCGTCGCCGAAGTGCACGGCCCGGCGGAGGCGCTGGCCGGCATCGAGGACCTGGACCTGCCGGGCTATCACCATCTGCCCGCCACGCGGGCGAATCTGCTGTCCCGTCTCGGCCGGACGGCGGAAGCCGTCGCCGCCTACGACGAGGCGATCGCCTTGGCCACCAACGACACGGAACGCGCTTTCCTGGCGGCCAAACGGGCAGTCCTGTCGTAGTTTCGGGCAACACTCTGTCCTCAATGGACGGAGGGGTTCCGTTGTCGGACCGGCGGGAAACCAACTATTGTCGCCATGACCGCTCGTCCGCCATGACCGGAGGTGACCGTTGTACGCCGAAGAGCGGCAGCGCGCCATCCTCAAGCAGGCCAGGCGGAACGGCCGGGTCGACGTGGCGACGCTCGCGGCGGCCTTCGAGATCACCAGCGAGACCGTCCGCCGTGATCTGACGGCGCTGGAACGCAGCGGAGTGGTGCGGCGGGTGCACGGCGGCGCGATCCCCGTCGAACGGCAGGGTATCGAGCCGGGCCTCGACGCCCGTGACGCGGTGATGACCGCGGAGAAGGACCGTATCGCCGCCGCGGCCCTGGAACAGCTCCCCGACGGGGGAGCGATTCTGCTCGACGCGGGCACGACGGTGGGCAGGCTGGCGAATCTCGTCCCCTCGGATCGTGACCTGACCGTGGTCACCCCTTCGCTGCCGAACGCGTGCGCGCTCGCGAACCGGCCCGGCGTCACGCTGATGCTGGTCGGCGGGAGGCTGCGCGGCCACACCATGGCGTCGGTCGACGGCTGGGCGCTCGACGCGCTCAAGGACACCTACGTCGACGTCGCTTTCCTCAGCACCAGCGGCCTTTCCGTCGAGCGGGGGCTCACCACCCCGGACACCGCCGAGGCGATGGTGAAGCGCGCGGCCATCGCGTCCGCGCGACGGACGGTGCTGCTGGCCGATCACACCAAGATCGGTGACGACCACTTCGCCCGGTTCGGGGACCTCTGCGATGTCGACACCCTGATCACCGACCGCGGTGCCGAACCGCGGGAGCTCGACGAGATCGGCCAGGCAGGCGTCAAGGTGATCATCGTTTGAAGCGTACGGGCGAGCGGCTCGCCGGATACCTGATGACAGCGCCGTTCTACGTCCTCTTCGGCGTGTTCGGCCTTTTCCCGCTGCTCTATACCGCGTGGGTGGCGCTGCATCACTGGCATCTGGTCAACGGTGACACCGGGTTCGCCGGCCTCGACAACTTCGGTGTCCTGCTCCAGGATCCGCATTTCTACAACGCGCTCTTCAACACGGTCAGCATCTTCGTCCTTTCGACCGTCCCTCAACTGTTCGCGGCGCTCGGGCTCGCCGCCCTGCTCGACCGTCCCCTGCGGGCGAGGACCCTGTGGCGGGCCAGCGTGCTGTTGCCCAACGTCGTCTCGGTGGTCGCGGTGGCGCTCGTGTTCAGCCAGCTGTTCGCGGAGGACTACGGCGTCGTCAACTGGGCCCTGGGTCTGGTGGGGCTCGATCCGGTGGACTGGCGGTCGGACCGGTTCGCGTCGCATGTGGCGGTGAGCGCGATGGTGATGTGGCGCTGGACCGGCTACAACGCGCTGCTCTACCTGGCGGCCATGCAGTCCGTGCCGCAGGAACGGTACGACGCGGCGATGCTCGACGGTGCCTCGCGGTGGCGGAGCTTCTGGTCGATCACGGTGCCCGCGATCCGGCCGACGATCGCCTTCACCGTCGTCGTCTCGACCATCGGCG
This sequence comes from Amycolatopsis sp. CB00013, assembly GCF_001905755.1. NCBI lineage: Bacteria > Bacillati > Actinomycetota > Actinomycetes > Pseudonocardiales > Pseudonocardiaceae > Amycolatopsis > Amycolatopsis sp. CB00013. The sequence goes on from NZ_LIWC01000007.1 coordinate 581,679, forward strand.
GGTTGCAGTTGTTCGCCGAGCCGCAGCTGCTCGACGAAACCGGCGTCAACGGCACCGGTGGCGCAGACCGGCAGTTCCAGACGCTGGCCATGTACCTGTACGAGAAGGGCTTCGGCGAGTTCGACGCAGGGTACGCGGCGGCTATCGCGTGGTTGCTGTTCCTGTTCTCGGCGGTGTTCGCGCTGGTCAATTTCTCGCTCGTGCGCCGGATGCGGGGCGGTGAGTGACCGTGGCGGCGAGAGAACGGACCGGTTTCGTCGTATACGGGCTGCTGCTCGCCGTCGTCGTCGCGTCGATCTTCCCGTTGTACTGGTCGTTCGTGGTGTCCTCGAAGGACAATTCCGCCCTTGGGGAAACGACTCCGCCGCTGGTGCCCGGCGGTAACCTGATCGAGAACGTCGAGCGGGTCTTCGGAACCGTCGATTTCTGGCTGGCGATGCAGAACTCGCTGATCGTCGCGGGCACGGTGACCGTTTCGAACGTGCTGCTCTCCAGCATGGCCGGATTCGCCTTCGCGCGGCTGCGGTTCCCCGGTCGCGACTCGCTGTTCCTGGTCGTCATCGGCACCGCCATGGTGCCCGCGCAACTCGGTGTCATCCCGCTGTACCTGGTGGTCGGCGAACTCGGCTGGTACGGACGGCTGGAGGCGGTGATCGTGCCGGGTCTGGTCGGCGCGTTCAGCGTGTTCTGGATGCGGCAAGCGTGCGAGGAGGCGATCCCCGGTGAGCTGCTCGACGCCGGCCGCGTCGACGGCTGCTCGACGGTGCGGCTGTTCTGGAACGTCGCCATGCCCGCCATCCGCCCTCAGGCTGCGGTGCTTGGGATGTTGACGTTCATGACCGCGTGGAACGATTTCTTCTGGCCACTGATCGTGCTCGACCCCAATGCGCACCCGACCGTTCAGGTGGCGTTGTCGCGGCTGGCTAGTGGGTACTTCACGGATTACTCGCTGATGCTGACCGCGGCGACCATCGGGGTGCTGCCGGTGGTCGGGTTGTTCATCGTGTTGGCGAGGAAGGTGGTCGACGGGGTTATGCGGGGGGCTCCGCGGGGCTGAGTGGCGTTGAGCTGCCGGGCTGTTGCCGTTTTTCGGCAACGGGGGTCGAGGGCTCGCGGGCAGGGGAACGGTGGTCGGCGCCGTGGCGTTGTGGTCGTTTTTCGGCGACGCCTCAGAACGGTGGTGGTTCCTCGGCGCGGGGTTCATGCAGCGGCGGAGGCGAACTGTCATAACTCCGCCCCGTGGGCGTGGTGATCGTGAGAGTCCCGTCGGAAGCCAACCGGTAGTTCCAGCCTGGCTCGTCCTTCAACCGATGATCACGGCGACATAGATCGATCAGCTCGGTATCCGCGGTATGGCCACCGTGTTGCCACGGCACCGAATGATCGAGATCGCAAGCCTGCGCCACACGATGACACCCTGGTCTTCGGCATTCCCGGTCCCGTACCCGCACGAACTCATCCAACCCCGCCGTCGGCCGGTACCGATCCCGGCCAAGATCGAGAACCTGCCCCGAGAGCGGATCGGTGATGATCCGCCGCAACACGGTGTTCGGTCCGCCGGCGATCTGCCGGGCCAGCGACGCCGGAATGTGCCCGTGCCCGGCCATCTCCGCCGGATCGTCGTTCAACCCGAGATAAGTGTTGAGGTCCATATAGAGAAACACCTCGGACCGTTCACTCTTCCCACCCTGGCCACCCAGCAGAAGATCAAGGGCGACATCCGCCCGCAGCTGATCCAGCGTGCGGGTCTCTCCACCGGCCCGCAGTGCTCGTGCTTCGCGGTCGATGCGGGTGTAGGCGGCGGCCACTTTCTCCACCGGGCCGTCCTCGACTTCGATGGAGGCCACCCCGGTCTCTCCCTGTCGCACAGACAGCCGGCGTCCGGCGCGATTGCGTTCAGTCCGCCGAGCCGCTCCGTCACGGTCGGCCATCATCGCGGCGTGGTTGGCCGCTTTCCGGATCTGATCGGAGTTCCGGTCCGGTATCCGGTCCTCCAGGACCGCGTCGACCGCGCGGGCATCGTCGTCGGAGAGCCACGCGGTGGCGGTGGCGACTTTCATCGCCCCATATCCACCCACTTTGCCTTGATCCAGCAGCCCCAGTGTGCGGGGCAGGCGAGACACCAACGCCGCCGCCGTCGACACCAGCCCGGCCGCGTGACCGTCCACAACGGACAGTTCGAACGCGACCTCCTGCGCCACACTGGCGGCATCGTCACGATGACGCCCCAGCTGTCTCAAGGCACGAAACCGGACGGCCTCCAGTCTCGCGATCCCTTCCGACGCCGCGACTGCTGCAGCGATGGTGTCGTTGTCTCCCAATGAATCCAGAGAAGCATTGACCTCCCGGAACGCATCCGACTCGGTGATTTCCTTCAAGAGCGCCACAGTGGCGTTGAGAGTGTCCACACCCAGAACTTACAACCGACCACCGACAGTTTCCGGCCCCAAGAGTGTCGTCGGTTTTCGGCGACGGGCACCTGGGACCCGGAAGCCGGTCGGTCCACCACGTCGCCGATTTCCGGCAACGGCCAAGACCAACCGCTAAAGACCGTTGCGCGCCACCACATCCGCATAGAACAGGGCACTGTCCTTGAGCACCCGTTCCTGAGTTTCGAAGTCGACGTGCACGAGACCGAACCGCTGCGTGTACCCCATGGCCCACTCGAAGTTGTCCAGCAGCGACCAGGCCATGTAGCCGCGGACGTCGGCGCCGCGCTCGATCGCGGCGTGTACGGCGGCGAGGTGGTCGGCGAAGTACCGTACGCGCTTCTCGTCGTGTACGCGGCCTTCGACTACTTCGTCCTCGAAGGCCGCACCGTTCTCGGCGATCACTAGCGGCAGGCCGTCGCAATGTTCTTGCAGCCACAGCAAAAGTTCGGTGAAGCACTCCGGCCGCTGCTCCCAGCCGAGCGAGGTCAGTTCCCCGCGTGGCGGCTGGACGTCCATCCCGCGCAGGCCCGGCAGGGGGCAGTTGCTGTCGGCTTCGGGATCTTCGAGCGGCATCGCGCGGGCGGGCGCGTAGTAGTTGACGCCCAGGACGTCCAGCGGCTGCGCGATGATCTCCAGATCACCGTCGGCGATCGCAGGTTCCAGGGTGCCGAGGTGCGCCAGATCCGCCAGCAGCTCGGGTGGATAGCCGCGGCCCAGCAGGGGGTCGAGGAAGAACCTGTTGTGCAGGAAGTCGAATTTGCGTGCGGCCTCCCGATGCGCGGCATCGTCCACATCGGTCAGCACGGGGGCGAAGTTGAGCACGATGGACACTTCCTGTTCGCCGCCGTCGGACCGCAACGCCTGCGCGGCCTTGCCGTGCGCCAAGAGGAGGTTGTGTCCGGCGACCAGCGCCGCGCCCTCGTCCTGGATGCCCGGGGCGTGATCGCCGTTCCCGTAGCCGATGAAGGCGGCGCAGAACGGCTCGTTGATCGTGGTCCACTGTTGCACGCGATCACTGAGTACTTTGTGGACGGTCAGGGCGTAATCCGCGAAGAGGTCCGCGAGCTCGCGATTCGGCCAGCCGCCTTCCGCTTGCAGTGCCTCGGGCAGGTCCCAGTGGTAGAGCGTCACCATCGGGGTGACCCCGTTTTCCAGCAACGCATCGACAAGACGGTCGTAGAAGGCGAGCCCGCGTGGCTCCACCGTGCGGCCGTCCGGCATGATTCGCGACCACGCGACGGAGAACCGGTAATACGGTATGCCGAGTTCGCTCAGCAGGCCGATGTCCTCGCGGTAACGGCGGTAGTGGTCGCAAGCCGGATCGCCGGTGGCCAGGCCGGATCTCGCGGTGAAAGTGTCCCAAATGGACGGTCCGCGGCCGTCCGCCGTCGTCGAACCCTCGATCTGGTACGCCGCCGTGGCCGTACCCCACCGGAACCCGTCCGGAAACCCCAGTGTCACGCCGTCCCCGCTCAGTTGGCGGCCGCGGCGCGGCCTTCGGTGGCGGCCTGGTTCCAGGCCTGCTCCAGGGATTGCTTCCCCTCTTCGACGCGGCCGAGCGCGTGCCCGTACACGGGCCGCACCTCACCGTCGCGCAGCCCGCGGTAGTTCGGCCGCAAGGCCTCGGCGGACGCGGCGAAGATCTTGCCGATGGGCGCGCCGCTGAAATACGGGCTGGTGTGGGAAAGCACGGCACTGTCCTGGTAGGCGCCCAGCGCGCTCGGCAGCAACCCGCTCTCCAGGAAGATCCGTTTCTGCTGTTCGGGGGCGGTGAGCCAGACGGCGAGGTCGTAGGCCTCCTTGCGGTGCGCGCCCTGCTTCGGGACGGTCAGGAACGAACCGCCCCAGTTGCCCGCCTTGCCCGGAACCGAGGTGACGTCCCATTTTCCGGCCAGCTCCGGGCCGCCCGCCTCCTGGATCTGGGTGAGCATCCAGGCGGGGCAGGTGATGGCGGCGAACCGGCTCTGCTTGATCGCCACCGTCCACGGCTGCGTGAAGGTGGTGACCGCCGCGGTCTCCTTCTTCAGCGCCATCCCGCCCGCGAGCTCGAAGGCCTTGCGCACGTTGGGATTCGTGTCGGCGATGAACTTGTCGTCCGTGGAGAAGTAGTTCTCCTGCGCCTGGTTGAGCATCGCCGTGTAGACGGTGCCCGCCGAGTCGGCGAACTTGACGTCGTCCGGTGCCTTGGCGCTGAACCGTTCTCCGGTTTCGGCGAACTTCTCCCAGGTCGGCCACAGCGCGGCCACCTGGTCGCGCTCGGTCGGCAGGCCGGCGTTCGCGAACAGGTCACGGCGGTAGCAGAGCGCGAGACTGCCCATGTCGGTACCGAGGCCCATCACGAACTTCCCGCCCTCGGCGGTGCCCTGGTCCCATTTCCAGGCAGGCCAGTGCTCGCGGAGGCCCTGCGCGCCGAACTCGGACAGATCGCTGAACTTGTCCGTCGACTGGCGGAACTTGGGAAGATACTGCTCTTCGATCGCCACCACGTCGGCGCTGCCGCGTCCGGCGCCGAGCCCGGTGGCCAGCTGCCGGTGGTGCGTCTCGAAGTCGGCGATCCGGCCTTCGACGGTGATGCCCGGATGGGCCTTTTCGTAGTCGTCGAAGAGTTTTTCGTATCCGAACTCGCCGAAGGTGGCGACGGTGAGTTTGATCGGACCGCCGGCTTCCGGCGTGCCGGAACAGCCGGCGAGCAGCAGCACGAGGGCCGTCAATCCGGCCAGCATGCGGGTCATGGTTCTCCTCGGTCGTACGGTCAGGCGAGTCGTCTCGGCAGCTGATCGCCGACGGTCGGCCGGGAATCGGCGTGCAGTTTGGTCAGCACCCTGGACACCAGCGACTGCACCGTCCTTCTCGGAAGGCTAAGCTCCGCAGCGATCTCCGGGTTGGACAGTTTCGCCGCCACCAGCCGCGCGACCCGCAGTTCCAGTGGCGACAGCGCCCCGCTGTGCCGGGGGCCCCGTTCCGCGCGGCTCAAGACGCCGTAGCGGCGCAGCCTGCTTTCCGCGCGGCGGATGCTCCAGGTGGCACCGACCGGCCCGAGCACTTCGCAGGCCTCGGTGAGCGAGCGGGTGGCCTCTTCGAGGTACCCGGCGCGGCCGAGCAGTTCGGCGGCGTCTTCCAGGGCGGCCGCGAGTTCGATGGGCCGACGGACCTCGCGGTAGTGATCGGCCGCGGCCCGCATGCCTTCGGGGTCGCCGTCGATCAGCGCCCGGCACCTCAGGGCGGCAGCGGTGGCCCTGGCGGGCACGGTCTCTTGGCTCGCCTCTTCGGCGCAGACGGCGAGCGCCTCTTGGGCGACGGCGTCGTTCCCGGCCGCGATCGCGACGCGGACGACGTCGGGAAGCCATTGGTGGCGCAGCATCATCCGGGCGTAGTCGGGGCGCAGCACCGGCGCGAACAGCCGCAGCGCGTCGTCGAGTTCGCCGCGTTGTTCGGCGGCCATCGCCTGTGCCGCCAGGTAGAAGTCGCAGCTCTCGCGTTCGGACGAGTTCGACGGCGAGTGCGCCTCGGCCGCTTCCAGATGGGCGCGGACGGCGACGCGTTCGTCGCGATGGCCCGCGATGAGCGCGGCGACCCCGTGCAGCAACAGGGCGGCGGCACCCGGCTCGCGCACGCCGTAGAAGGTGATCGCCGGACCGTCCTCGGTGACCGAGTCCAGTTCGGCCAGCGCCTCGTCCCAGCGCCCTGTCCAGTAGTAGTGCACGGCCGCCGAGACCTGTGGACCGGTCGGCAGACCATGCCGTGCCGCGGTCTCGTACCCGGCGTGCAGCGTGGCGTCGGCCTCGCCGAGCCGGTCGAGGTTCTGCAGGGTGAAGAGCCGGTTGTCGAGCAGGTCGAACCGCAGCGTCGCCAGGTCGGCCTCGTGGCCGGCGGTCTCCAGCGCGGCGTCGATCGCGGTCAGCGCCCGGTCGTGCTCCCGGCGGATCGAGTGCACGAGCCACAACGTCTGCTGCGCGTGCGCGGCGGGATAGCGCTCACCCGCTTCGACTGCCTCGGTGTGCAGGCCCCGCGCGATCCGTTCGGTCTCGTCGAGATCGTCGAGGGTGCCGCGACGGAAGTTGGCGAGCAGCGTCCGGGTACTGGTGCGCCAGAGTTCCGGGATCGACGGATCGTCCGCGGTGTCGCCGAGCGCCTCGATCGCGCCGGACGTGTCGCCCCTGCGGTAGCGCAGCGCGGCCAGGAAATGCCGCATCTGCGCCAGATCCGCCTTGTTCACGACGGTCTTCACCGCCTCCTCGGCTTCGGCCTCGGGGGTGAGTTCGAGCCGGAACAGCACACGGACCAGCGCGGCGATCAGCGTCTCCCGTTGCTCACGGGTGGGCACCGCGCTGTCGAGCGCGCCGCGGAGCAGGTCGGCCGCGATATGCGGGGCGCGGTTGGACACCGCGACGTGGTTCGCGGTGAGCCAGCCCGCCAGCCACGGGTCGAACGGCACCGGCCCGGCCGCGAGCTGTTCGGCGACCCGTTTGACCGGCGCACCCGCCCGCGCGAGCGATTCGGCGGCACGCCGGTGCAGCGCGGCACGGTCCGGTTCGGTGATGGCGCCGTAGAGCGCCTGCCGCTGGAACGGATGGTGGAAGGCGAGCTTGTCGCCGGCGTACTCGATGACGCCCGCCGTGGTGGCGGGCTCCAGCTCCTGCAGGACCTCGAGCGGGCTCTTGCCCGCCAGCGTGGCGATGTCCTCGACGGCGAACTCCGCTCCCAGCAGGGAGGCGGTGCGCAGGATCTCGGTCGTGGCCGGGTCGAGGGTCTCCAGCGTCCTGGCCACCGCCGCGAGCAACGACCGCGGCGCGTTCTCGGTGCCGTCCAGCGTCACCTCGGCCACGCCCGCCGTGATCCGCACCGCGCCGCTCCGGACCAGGTCGTGCGCGACTTCCCTGGCGTAGAGCGGATTCCCGGCCGCGCGCCGGACCAGCGGGCGCAGGCTCGGCCCGAGCTTCGCCGCGAGGATCACCTCGAACACGGCGGCGATGTCGTCGTCGGTCAGCACCTCGACCGGCATGATCTCGCCGTCCCTCGCTTCGACCCCGCGACGCAGCCGGGCCAGGTCCCGGCGGCCGTGCCCGGTGCGCGTGGCGGCGACCAGCAGCAAGGGCAGCTGGCGGGTGGCGGCGGCCAGCCGCTGCCACAGCAGCACACTGGCCTCGTCGGCCCAATGGAGGTCGTCGATCACCAGCACCAGCGGGCCCGCCGCGCAGGTCTCGTCGACCAGCGTCAGCAACTTGTCCACAGTGGACAAGATCGGATCGGTGGGGCCCCAGTCCCCGTGCGCGGGTTCGGCGTGCAGCTCACCGGCCAGCTTGGCCTTGGCCGGATCCGCCGCGCCGTGGTGCACGCCGAGACATTCCATGATCACCTGCAACGGGAACCGTTGCTGCAGCTCGTCGGCCGCGGTCCAGGCGAGCTGGCAGCCGCGCGCCGCGGCACCGGCCAGCCCGGCGATCAGCAGTTCCGATTTGCCGATGCCCGGTTCGCCTTCGAGCCAGACCGGGCGGCCGCGTCCGGCGAGCACGTCGGTGACGAAGCCGTCGAGCCGCTCGACCTGCCGGGCACGGCCGGGCAAGTGGCCATGGCCGCCCCGTTCGATCGCCTTGGCCACCGGCGGCGGCACGACGCGGACCGGCACCGGTTTCGGCGCGGTGACGGGCTTTTCGCTGCCGTCGAGGATGCGCTGGTGCAGATCCCGCAGCGGGGCGCCGGGTTCGACGCCGAGTTCGTCGCGGAGGATCCGCCTGGCCTCGCGATACGCGCCGAGCGCCTCGATCTGGCGCCCGCTGGCATGCAGGGCGCGCATGAGCGTCTCGTGCAGGGACTCGCGCAACGGATGCCGCTGCACCAGCGCGGTCAGCTCGGCCACCACTTCACGGTGGTCGCCGATGCCGAGCAGGGCGGTGGCGCGCAGTTCGGCGGCGGTGAGCTGGAGTTCGGCGAGCCGGGCGCGTTCCGCTTCGGCGAACGGGCCGGGCACGCCGGAGTAGGCCTCGCCGCGCCAGAGACCGAGCGCGGAGGTGAGCCGCGCGGCCGCGTCCCGCTGATCGGCGTGTGCCGCTTTGGCGGCGGCGACGTCCCTTTCGAACCGGTGGACGTCGAGCGCTTCCCCGTCCAGCCGCAGCGAGTAGCTCGATCCGGACGAACGCAGGATTCCGTGCGCGTCCCCGCCCGCCTTGCGGATCGCCCCGCGCAGGCCGGAGACATAGGTGTGGACACTGCCGGTGGCGCTGGCGGGCGCCGACCCGCCCCAGACGTCCGAGATCAACTCGCCGAGGGAGATCGCCTGGCCGCGCCGCGTCGCCAGGGTGGCGAAGACCGCGCGCTGGCGGGCGGGCCCGAGCTTCAGCTCGACGTCGTCCAGCCAGGCACGAGGCGGCCCGAGCAGCTCGACGCGCAGCCCGTTCGTCACGCCGGCTCCATTTCTCGTCTTACAGCGAAAGTGGCCGGATCACTGGTGTGTGTCCCCGCAGTTTAGGACGTCCTCGGTGCGCTCGGGTTGCGCACCCGGGCGAGTGCGTGCAGCGGCGTGCACCAGGGCTGGGTGGGCCAGGAGGGCGCGGCGGCCGATTCGGGCAGCAGCAGCGCGGCGAGCTCGCCGGTCAGCTCCTCGTGCTGCTCCTCGGTGAGATTCCGTTGGTGGGAAAGCACATCGAGCAGTTCGACGGCGGTCCCGGCGGACAGCGCGCGGACGTTGTCGAGCACCCAGCGGGGGATCCAGGGCGCGGTCAGCTCGTCGCCTGCCTGGAGCAGCTGTTCGGCGACACGATCCGCGGGCGCGCCGGAGTCCGCCATGGTCGTGGCGATCTCCTGGTGCAGCACGGCGCGGATGGCGGGCGGGGTGTTCGCGGCGAACACCGCTCGAACGAGCGGAACGCGGAACCGCAGACGTTCTCCCTCGGCTTCGAGAACGTGCGCGGCGAGCGCCTCCTCGACCGCCCCGGTGAGCGACCGCGGTTCGCGGCCGGTGACGCCCGCGAGGTCCGCGACGGTGAACGACGAGCCGAGCAGCGCGGCGGAATTCAGCGTTCGCTTGCCCGGCACGGAAAGCGTGGCGAGATGAGCCTCCACCACGGCGGCGAGCCTGCCATGCGGCGCGGTGTCCGGCTCGTGGCCGTCGGCGAACTCGGCGAACAGCTCGCGCAGATAGCCGGCGTTCCCGGCGGTGTACTCGGCGGCGAACCGGAGGAAGTCGTCGCCCGGGGCCCTGGCCATGGTCTCTTCGGCGAGCGCGGCGACGGCCGGGCCGTCGAACGGCGGCAGCGGGACGATCTCGCCGTCGAACTCCGAGCGGAGGACGTCGAGCGTGCGGCGCCGGGGGAGCGGGCGCGCCGAGCCGATCAGCAGCAGCGGCAGGCGCTCGGTGAGCCGGTGAAGCCGCTGCCAGGCGAGCAGGCTTTCCTCGTCGGCCCAGTGCAGATCTTCGAAGACGAGCACCTGTGGCCCGTCTTCGCAGAGTTCGGTGACCGTTTTGCCGAGATCGTCGAGCGCCGCGGCGCCGAGGCAGTCGGCGATGAGGCTCATCGGGACCGCGCCGCTCAGCTCGTCGGCCACGACCCAGCGTGTCCTGCTCCTCGCCGTGGCCAGCGCCTCGGCAAGGAACGCGCTCTTGCCACTGCCCGCCTCGCCGTCCAGCCAGACCGTTCCGCCGCGGCCTTCGTCGAGCAGGGCGGAGAGGTGCCGTCGCAGGCGGCCGAGCTCGAATTCGCGGCCGACGAAAGCGGACGGCCGGGCGGGGACGGCCTGCGTCCGACGGGGGCGTTCCTGCCGGCCGTGCAGTGCCGGATCGTCGTTCAGGATCCGTCGCCGCAGGTCCAGCAGTTCCGGGCCGGGTTCGAGGCCGGACCGCTCGATGATCGTCTCGCGGGCGCGGTCGAACGCTGCCAGGGCCTCGGCCTGCCTCCCGGACCGGAACAACGCGGTGATCAGCATGCGGTGCAGGCCTTCGCGCAGCGGATGGCGCTCGACCAGCACGGCGAGCTCGTCCACGAGTTCGCGATGCTCGCCGAGCCGCAGCGCGACCTCGGCCTGACGTTCGAGCGCGCTCAGACGCAGTTCGTTCAGCCGCGCGCGCTGGGTCTCGGCGAACGGGCCGGGGATCCCGTCGAGCGCGGAGCCCCGCCACTGCCCGAGCGCGGACCGCAGCGACTCCAGCTCCCGCTGGTGCGCGCCGTCGAGCCGGTGCGCGCGGGCACGGTCCAGCTCGGCTTCGAAGACGTGGACGTCGACCTGCTGCTTCGGCAGGTCGAGGCGATAGCCGGCGCGGCTGGCGACGAGCGGTTCGCCGGCGGGCTCCAGCGCGCGGCGCAGCGCCGAGACGTAGGTGTACACGATGCCGGTGGCGCTGTCCGGAGGCCGCTCGCCCCAGACGGCGTCGATGATCTCCCGGCGGGAGACGAACTGGCCGGCGTGCAGTGCGAGCGTGGCGAACACCGCCTGCCGCTGGGCAGGACCCAGCGCGATCTCGCCGTCGCCGTGGCGAGCGGGGGAACCGCCCAGCAGCCGCACCGTCAGCGAGGAAACCTCGTCCATGACCTGCCGCCTGTGCTTCCGACCGCCGAAAAGAGTGTCCCGCTCGGCGAAAAGCCTAGTGGCGCCGATGTGGGTTTCGCAATCAATCGGACACTCACCGTGTGGGTTTGGCCGGCCATGACCGGATTTCGCCGAGAGATGGACTATCGGATGTCCGTTCATGTGGGTTTCCGCCGCCCGGACGGGTGACGGGCGAGTGGGCAGACCCGGACGTTCGCAGGGGCAAAGAGTCGTCCGGCGCTGGTGGCGGGCATGCGTGGCTGTGCATGCTGTGCCGGTGAGCCAGGATCAGGAGCTGTTCGCCGGTGATGTCCTGCTCAGTCTCGCCCAGAACGGCAGGCTGGTCGTGGACGCCGACGTGGCGGAAGCCCGCGTCGCCGAACTTCGCCGGACGCTGGCGTATGGCTACGCCCTCCTCGCCGACCCGGACTACACCGGCCCCGAGGGCAGGCTCCGCGAGCTTCTGGACGAGCTGCCCAAGTACGTCGAGGCGTTTCAGCAGGCCACGAAGTCCTTCACGCCTCATTGAGGTCTCGTGGAGACTTCGTGAAGAGCTCTTTCGCAGACTGTGTCCCATCCATCCGACTGGGGCCGCGGACAAGCGGAGGGGACGAAGTGGACACGGAAACCCGACAGATCACCGTGGCGGTGCACGCGCCCGATCCGATCACCACGGCGGGTCTGGCCAGCCAGCTGGGCACGCAACAGGGGATCGACATCCGGGACTGGGAGCGGCGCGCCGAGACCGACGTACTGGTGTTCGCCGCCGAATGCCTGACGCCGGAGATCGTGCTCTGGCTGCGGCGGCTCGCCGCCGAGGACGGCAAACCGGTGGTGCTCGTGGTGAGCCAGATCAGCGAGGCGGAGCTCGTGCCCGCCATCGAATGCCGGGTGGTGGCGGTCCTGCCGCGGTCGGCCACGACCGGCGAACGGCTGGCGCACGCGGTCCGCGCGGCGGCCACCGGCGGCGGGGTGCTCCCGCCGAGCCTGCTCGGCGAACTGCTCAAACACGTCGAACGGCTGCAGCGCGAGGTCCTCGACCCGATGGGCGTCAACACCGCCGGGCTCACCACGCGGGAGATCGACGTGCTGCGGCTGATGGCCGAGGGCAAGGACACCGTCGAGATCGCCGGTGAGCTCAGCTACTCGGAACGCAGCGTGAAGCACATCATCCAGGGCATCACCGGACGGCTGAAGCTGAAGAACCGTCCGCATGCCGTCGCGTACGCCGTACGGGCAGGGGTGATCTAGCCGCACGGTTCGCCAGGCGTTCGGCGACGACGGCCAGTTCGAGCGGCTGGTCTCGTTCGCGGGCCAGCCAGAGGCATTCGTCGGCGGGTTCCTCACCGAGGCAGGCCCGGACCAGATGACGATGCAGCAACACGCGTCCCGTCGGCATCGCGGCGGCGAGTGCGTTCAGCACGTCGAGCGCCTGCTTCGCCGACGCCCGGTCGTTCCTCCGCACCGCGAGGTCGGCGAGGTCGGCCCAGGCGATGTCTGTGCCGACGGCGAGCCCCCGGGTCGCCGAGTGGAGGCGCAGGGTGGCGCGGTCGGTTTCGCCCACCGCGATGTCGATGCGGGCTTCGGCGATGTCGAGGAGATGCGCCAGCGTCGGAGCCGTGGCACGGGCGGCGCTGAGCAGTTCCCGTGCCTCGGTGGGCCGTCCCTGTGACAGCAGGACAGACACCGTCGACAGGTACATCGCGGACGCTCCGATGTCATGGCCGGGCCCGGAACCGCCGGCCAGGCTTCGGCGCGCGAAGTCGATCGCCAGAGCGGGCTGTCCGCGCATGGCCGCGAGCAGGGAGCGTTCGCTGTCCCGCAGGCCGGATTCGGGGAAGGCCTCGTCGGCGAGCAGCTTCTCCGCGCGTGCTCGCTCGCCCAGCACCAGCAACGCGGCGACGTACGAGGCGATCTGGTCGTTCAGGTGTCGCGGTACCGTCCTCGACGGCCACCGCTCGCGCTCGGTCAGATTCGCGCCGAACCGCGCGGAGCGGCCGTCCCAGAGCTCGGCCAGGCCGCCGAAGAGCTCGCCCAGCCAGGAATCGTTCCCCGCCAACAGTTCGGCCGCTTCCGTCCACCGGTCCCGCAGGCACAGCGCGATCGCGCGCGAGACCATCGAGTCGGCTTCCACGCGTGCCATCCTGAGCGGCCAGGACGGTGGCGACGTGCCGGGCGGCCGGAGTCGGCCCGTATGGACGCGGGGTCCGCCCGAAAGCCGTCAGACGGCCAGCGGGCCGAAGACGAGGGTGCCCGGCGCCTCCGCGTCGTCACCCGCCCAGAACTCCAGCCACAGCGCGGCGAACTCGTCCCGGGACAGCATTCCGTCGCCGTCGGAGTCCAGCAGCGGGAAGGTGGCGTCGGTGTCGGTGGGGCGGCCGTTCCACACCTCGATCATCTGGTGGTACTCCGCCGCGGAGATCAGGCCGTCGCGGTTCTCGTCGACCGCTTCGAACATCGCGTCGGCCGTGGCGGTCACCGCCTCCGGCGTGTCCGGGAGCTTGTCGACCACCATCAGCACTTCGTCCAGGGTGACCTTGTCGTCGCGGTTCAGATCCGAGGCCGCCAGTAACGTCGTCCACCAGCTCAGCATGATGCCGGTCAGGCGCCGTTCGTCACCCGGCCCGCGCCGCCGCGCCCAGCGGTCGGCCAAGGCCTGGAAGTCCTGCTCCTCAAGGAAACCGTCGCCGTCGACGTCCATCGCGGCGAAGACCCCCGACACCTTGCGCCGCTGCAAGTCGCTTGCCATGCGTCCGAACGATAGAACCGGACGCAGTAGAGGAACAGCGGCCATTCAGGGGCCCGCGGAGCCACGATCGGGGGACCATCGGGCACGATGGGTGGATGGTGGAGATCAGCTTCCTGACCGAATCCGATCGCCCCTCCTGGGAAGCGCTGGCACGCGACAACGACGCGTACTTCGCCGTGGAACGTGACGACGACGCCTACGACCGGACCTGGCGGCGCCTGGTCGACGACGGGCAGCCGATCGGGATCACCGCACGGCTGGACGGCGAGCCGGTCGGATTCGCGCATTACCTGTTCCACGCGGGGATCTGGGGAGCGCAGCGGTGCTATCTGGCGGACCTGTTCGTCGACGCGGGCGCCCGGCGGCGGGGTGTCGCGGCCGCGATGATCGCGTGGGTCGCGCGGGACGCCGAGGAACGCGGTTTCCCTCGCCTGTACTGGAACACGCTGGAGGATTCCCCGGCCCGCGGGCTGTACGACAAAGTGGCCGAGGTCAACGAAGGGCTGGTCGTGTACAGCTACCAGCGAGGCGGCCGCCACCACGGATAGGGCACGCCGAACAGCTTGTTGATCACCACCGCGAGCAGCGCGATGAGGGCGACGCCCGCCAGGACCGCGACGATCTGCGGAGCGGTGTGCAACAGGCCGAGCGCGATGATCAACGTGGTGGCCCCGGCGGGCGGATGGGGGATCTCCAGCGCGGCCATCGCGGCGCAGGTGAGTCCCAGCGCGACCGCGGCCGCCCCGATCCTGGCCAACGACGGATGCGTCAGGTCCGGGGCGGCGGACAGCAGTCCGGTGGCCGCGAGGCCGGTGAGCCCCGCCAGGACTCCGGCCAGATGACCGAGCACCGTGTTGCGCGGGCTCGCGCCGGGCGCCCCCGGGCTCGTGAACACCAGGAACGCGGTGGGCCCGAGCGAAGGGAACAGCAGGGGAGCGCCGGACAGGATCGCGCAAAGCCCGATGAACACGATGCAGCCGAACGAACTCAGCGCGACGTAGGCGGTGCGGCGGATCCGGGTCATTCCCAGCCACGGCGCGGTTCGCGGGTGCCGACGCCGCCGGGGGCGCGGCGTCGGTAGACCACGTACGGACGGAAGAGGTACCGCACCGGCGCGCTGAAAGCGTGCACCAGCCGGGAAAACGGCCACAGCGCGAACAGCACCATGCCCAGCGCGACATGCAGCCGGTAGTCCAGTGGCGCCGACGCCATCAGTTCCGGCTGGGGATCGAGCATCAGGATGCCGCGGAACCAGGGCGCGACCGTCTCGCGATAGTCGTAGCCGCCGCGGACGCCGTTGTCGACCACGGTGGTCGCCAGCCCGGCGAGCATCACCAGCACGAGCACCACGTACATGTAGCGGTCGCTGACCGAGGTGGCGCCGCGCACCGCCGGCACCCGGATCCGCCGCCACAGCAGCAGACCGAGCCCGCCGAGCGCGACCAGCCCGGCGAGGGTGCCCATTCCGAGCGAGACGAGGTGATAGCCGTGCTCGTCGAGTCCGGCGAATTCGGTGACGCCCTTGGGTACGAGCAGGCCGAGCACGTGGCCGCCGATCACCATGAGCAGCCCGACGTGGAACACCGGACTGGCCACGCGCAGGAGCTTGGCCTCGTGGAGCTGGCTCGACCGGGTGGTCCAGCCGAATTTGTCGTGCCGGTAGCGCCAGATGGTGCCGAACACCAGCAGCACGATCGACGCGTAGGGCGCGGCGCCCCACAGCAGCAGGTCCAGTCCGGAACTCATCGGCCACCTCCGGCGCCGGTGGGGAACGGGTCGAGGCCGACCAGCTCGGCGGGCGGTTCGGCGGGTAGCGGCGCGGGGACGGCGGGCAGCGTGGCCAGTACCGCCGCGACGGCGTCGCGATACGGGGTGTCCATAGTGGACATGTTGCGGTGCAGGAGTTTCAGCGCGGGATGGATACGGGTGAGCACCTGGGTGGCGGCGGCCGGGCTCGCCGCGGCGGCGAACTCCAGGATCACGGGCAGGAAGTCCGGCAGCTCGTTCTCGGCGGGCGCGAACCCGTGGTCGCGGTAGAACCGGCGCAGGGCGGCCAGTGTCTCGCCGCGACGGCGGGTGTCGCCGTCGAGGAACCAGCTCAGATGCAGGGTCCGCCGGGGCTTCCGGTCGAAGACCTCGATGTAGTGCGACGCCAGCTCGCCTGGGTCGCCCTGTTCGAGGTAGGCCAGCGTGCGGCCCAGTTCGTCGTGGCCGGGGCCGGTGGTCTCGTCGAGGCAGGCCCGCAGCAGACGGAGTTTGCCGAGGACCGCCTCGTCGGGATATTGCAGGCACCAGCCGGCGATCTGGCGCAGGGCAGCGGTGTCCCGGGTGACACGGGGGCGGAGGAGTTTCACCGGCCCTGCCCCCGCAACGTCGGGAACAGCGCGTCTGGCCGGGTTCCGTCGCCCCAGCTGACCAGGTCCACTGTGGACTCGCCGCCGCCCATGCCCGGACCGCCGTCGACGTCCAGGCTGCACCGGGTGGCGATGCCCTCCAGATCGTGGGCCTGCCCGATGCCCGCGGTGGGGATGACGTACCGCTCGTCGTATTTGGCCAGCGCGAGCAGCCGGTGCATGGCGAAGATCTGCTCGCCGGTGAGGCCGACGGACGCGGGGATGTCCTCGTCGGTCTCCTGGCCGAGGTTCACCGCCCGCATGTAGGACCGCATCGCGGTCAGCCGCCGCAGCGACCGCCGGACCGGCGCGGTGTCCCCGGCGGTGAACAGTTCGGCCAGGTACTCGACGGGGATGCGCAGGGCGTCGATGGCGCCGAACAGGTTGTCGCGGTGCTCGCCGTCGTGGCCGCTGCCGCTGACCGCGTCGACCACCGGCGACAGCGGCGGGATGTACCAGACCATCGGCATCGTGCGGTATTCCGGATGCAGTGGCAGCGCCAGCCGGAAGTCGTGGACCAGCTGGTACACGGGCGAACGCCGGGCCGCGGTGAGCCAGTCGTGCGGGACGCCCGCCGCCTCGGCCGCCCGGATCACGGCCGGATCGTGCGGGTCGAGCAGCAGATCGAGTTGCGCGGGGTAGAGGTCGTGCTCGTTCGCGACGGACGCGGCGGCGGTGACCTTGTCGGCGTCGTAGAGCAGGACGCCGATGTAGCGCAGCCGCCCGACGCAGGTTTCCGCGCACACCGTCGGCTGCCCGGCTTCCACGCGGGGATAGCAGAAGGTGCATTTCTCGGCCTTGCCGGTCTTGTGGTTGAAGTACACCTTCTTGTACGGGCAGCCGGTGACGCACATCCGCCAGCCGCGGCACTGGTCCTGGTCGACCAGCACGATCCCGTCCTCCGCGCGTTTGTACATCGCGCCGGACGGGCAACTGGCCACACATGACGGATTGAGGCAGTGCTCGCAGATCCTCGGCAGGTAGAACATGAAGCTCTGCTCGAACTCGAACTTGATCCGGATGCCGAGTTCCTCACGCAGCTTTTCAGCGATCGGGTCCTTGACTCCGTGTTCGGTGGACCCGCCGAGATCGTCGTCCCAGTTCGGCCCCCAGGAAGGCTGGGTGGGTTCGCCGGTGATGGCCGACCGGGGCGCGGCGGTGGGCACGTCGTCGCCCAGCGGCGCCTCGATCAGGGTGGCGTAATCGTAGGTCCACGGCTCGTAGTAATCGGAGATCTCCGGCAGTTCCGGGTTGGCGAACAGCTTCGCGAGCTTGGTCAGCCGCCCGCCCGCACGCAGCCGCAGCCTGCCCTTCGCCGTCAGCTCCCAGCCGCCCTTCCAGCGCTCCTGATCCTCGTAGCGGCGCGGATATCCCTGCCCCGGCCGGGTTTCCACGTTGTTGAACCAGGCGTACTCGGTGCCTGCCCGGTTCGTCCAGGCCTGTTTGCAGGTCACCGAACAGGTGTGGCAGCCGATGCATTTGTCCAGATTCATCACCATGGCCAGCTGTGCCATGACCCGCATCAGTAACGCACCTCCTGGGAACGGCGGCGGATCACGGTGACCTCGTCGCGCTGGTTGCCGGTGGGGCCCAGGTAGTTGAAGCCGAAGGAGAGCTGGGCGTAGCCGCCGATGAGATGGGTGGGTTTGAGCAACAGCCGGGTCAGCGAATTGTGCGTGCCGCCGCGTTTCCCGGTGGCCTCGCTGCGCGGCACGTTCACCGCCCGGTCCTGGGCGTGGTAAAGGAAGACGGTGCCCGTCGGCATGCGATGGGAGACGATCGCGCGGGCCACCACGACACCGTTGCGGTTGACCGCTTCGATCCAGTCGTTGTCGCGAGCGCCGATGGCCTCCGCATCGGCGGGGCTCATCCAGATCCCCTGCCCGCCGCGGGAAAGCGTGAGCATGTGCAGGTTGTCCTGGTAGGTCGAGTGGATCGACCATTTGCTGTGCGGCGTCAGATAGCGCACGGTGACTTCGGTGGAGTCGCCGGTGAGATGCCGCGCGCCCAGTGGCGGCCGGTAGACCGGCAGCGCCTCGCCGAGTTCGTGCATCCAGTCGTGGTCGAGGAAGAAGTGCTGACGGCCGGTCAGGGTGTGCCACGGTTTCCCGTGTTCGACGTTGATCACGAACGCCGAATAGCGCCGCCCGCCGCTCTCGCTGCCGGACCACTCCGGGCTGGTGATCACCGGCGCCGGACGGGACCGGGTGTCGGCGAACGTGATCTTCTTTCCCTCGTGTTCGGCGGAAAGGTGCGCCAGTTCGGTGCCGACGCGTTTCTCCAGCTCGCGGAAGCCCTGGGTGGCCAGCCGTCCGTTGGTCGTGCCGGACAGCGCGAGCACGGCGTCCGCCGCCTTGATGTCGGTGTCGATCAACGCCTGGCCCTGTGCGGCGCCCGTCATGGCGACGCCGTTCTTCGCGCGCAGCCAGTCCACCTCCTCGCCGACGTCATAGGTGATGCCCTTGCTGGTGGCGCCCAGCTTCTCCAGCAGCGGCCCGAGCGTGGCCAGTTTCGCCGCCACGGCGGGGTAATCACGTTCGACGACGGTCAGCCGCGGCATCGTGACACCCGGGATCGGTGCGACGTCGCCGTCGCGCCAGTCGCGGACGATCCCGCCCGGCTGCGCCGTTTCGCCGGGAGTGTCGTGCGTCATCGGGGTGGCGACGAGGTCCTTGCGTACGCCTAGATGCTTTTCGGCGAGCCGGCTGAACCGTTGCGCGATGGTGTGGAACGCCTCGAAGTCGGTGCGGGTCTGCCACGGCGGATCGACGGCGGCGTTGAACGAATGCACGAACGGATGCATGTCCGTCGAGGAGAGATCGTGCTTTTCGTACCAGGTGGCGGCGGGCAGGACGAGATCCGCGAACAGGGTGGTGCTGGTCATGCGGTAATCGATTGCCAGCATAAGATCCAGCTTGCCGACCGGGGCGGTGTCGTGCCATTTCACGGATTTCGGCCGCGCGTCCGGCGACGCCTCGTCGCCACGCAGGTTCGCGTCGGTGCCGAGCAGATGGCGCAGGAAGTATTCGTGTCCCTTGGCCGACGAGCCGAGCAGGTTGGACCGCCACACCGTGAGCACACGCGGCCAGTTCTCCGGCGCGTCCGGATCTTCGGCGGCGAAGCCCAGCTTCCCTTCGCGGAGTTGGGCGGTCGCGTGGCGGACGGGGTCGAGCCCGGCTTCCTCGGCCTCGTCGACCAGATCGAGCGGGTTGCGGTCGAAGGTGGGGAACGACGGCATCCAGCCCAGCCGCGCCGACTGCGCGAGCGTGTCCGCGGCGCTGGTCCCGGCGAGTTTCCCCGGCGCCAGCGGGGAAGTCAGTTCGTCGTTGCGCAGCGCGTCGTAGCGCCATTGGCCGGTGTGCAGATACCAGTATGCGGTCCCGATCATCTGCCGGGCGGGCCGCACCCAGTCCATCGCGCCGGCCAGGGTCTGGTGCCCGGTCAGCGGGCGCACCTTCTCCTGCCCGACGTAATGCGCCCAGCCGCCGCCGTTGCGGCCCTGGCAGCCGGTCATCGTCAGCAGGGCAAGGAAGGACCGGTAGATGGTGTCGGAGTGGAACCAGTGATTGGTGCCCGCGCCCATCAGGATCATGCACCGGCCGCGTGAGGCTTCCGCGGTCTCGGCGAACTCCCTGGCGATCCGGGTGACGCGATCGGCCGGCACCGAGGTGATCTCCTGCTGCCACGCCGGGGTGCACGGCTCCGCCGGATCGTCGTAGCCGGACGGCCATCGGCCGGGCAGGTCGCCGCGACGCACGCCGTACTGCGCCATCAGCAGGTCGAACACCGTGGTGACCAACCTTCCACCCTGCTCCACGGCGGGCACTCCGCGCCGCAGGACCCCCTCCTCGTCGAAGCGGGGAAGGAGCACCTCGACGCCTTGATGACCGGGATCGGCGAGCAGGCTCAGCCGCGGGACGACGTCGCCGAGGTCGAGGTTCCAGCGGCCCTGGTCGTGTTCGTTCCAGCGGAAGCCGACGGAACCGTTGGGCACGACCGGCTCCCCGGTGCGGTCGTCGACCAGCACGGTCTTCCAGTCCGGCTCGGCTCCGGTGTCGCCGAGGTCGGCGGCGGTGAGGAACTTCGACGGGACGTACGCGCCGTCCCGCTCGGTCAGCGTGACCAGGAAGGGCAGGTCGGTGAAGCGGCGGACGTAGTCGGTGAAGTACGGGACCTGCCGTTCGGCGAAGAACTCGGTGAGGATCACGTGTCCCATGGCCATCGCCAGCGCGGCGTCGGTGCCGGGATGAGGCGCCAGCCACTCGTCGGCGAATTTGGTGTTGTCGGCGTAGTCGGGGGAGACCACCACGACCTTTTGGCCCCGATACCGTGCCTCGGCCATCCAGTGCGCGTCCGGTGTCCTGGTCACGGGGACGTTGGAGCCCCACATCATCAGGTACGCGGCGTCCCACCAGTCCGCGGATTCCGGCACGTCGGTCTGGTCGCCGAACACCTGCGGCGAGGCCACCGGCAGATCGGCGTACCAGTCGTAGAACGAAAGCATCGGGGCGCCGATCAGCGCCATGAACCGGGACCCGATCGCATGCGAGACCATGGACATCGCCGGGATGGGCGAAAAGCCGGCGACCCGGTCCGGACCGTATCGGGAGATGGCGTGCACATGCGCGGCGGCGGCGATTTCCGTGGCTTCTTCCCAGCCGATCCGGACCAATCCGCCCTTTCCCCTCGCCCGCTGATAAGAAATCCTCTTCATCGGGTCGTCCATCACCGAAGCCCAGGCGACAACGGGATCGCCGTGCCGTTTCAGCGCGTCCCGGTACATTTCCACCAGTACGCCTCGCGCGTACGGAAAACGTACCCTGGTCGGCGAGTAGGAATACCAGGAAAAGGAGGCGCCGCGCGGGCAGCCGCGTGGTTCGTACTCCGGTTTGTCGGGTCCGACGGAGGGATAATCGGGATCCTGGCTCTCCCAGGTGATGATCCCGTCCGAGACGTACACGTTCCAGCGGCAGGAGCCCGTGCAGTTGACGCCGTGCGTCGATGGGACCACCTTGTCGTGGCTCCAGCGATCGCGGTAGAACACGTCGCCTTCCCGGCCTCCGACGAGATGCACGGAACTTTCCGCACGGGTGAGATAACGGCCGAGGCGCAGCAGTGCGGTGGTCGCCGCGCCTTCGTCATGGTGGGTTTCCGTGCCGTTTCCGTTGGCTTTTCGTGGCGAGCGCACGCTCGCGACCTCCCGACTTAAGTCGTGAATGAGGCAGACAGTGCGAACAGGACTTGCCGAGTCTGTCCGGGGAACGCCAGCGATGTTAGCGGCACGGCGCGCCGGTTGTCTTTGCGCGAAGGTGATCATGACTGTTGATCACTCGAAAAGACCAGCAAGTAAATGTGATGGTAATGGCCGGGTAAGTGCCGGTAGAAATTCGATTATTCCATTCGGTCGGGCGATCGGAATATGCGTTTTCGTGATTTCCCGGAACCGGAGGCCTCGGTACGCGTACCGTATGTACCCGTCAGGAGGTGGAGCATGACAGCCGGAATCGAGCGGGCGGCGCACGCCTACTGCCGCGTCTGCAACCCGGACCCCGGCCTCGGCGAGCCGGTCACCGCGCTCTGCGGCGCCACTCATCCGTACTGGGGCCGTCGTGAGCGGCCGGTGAACAACTGCCCGGCCTGTGCGGCGGTCGTCGCCAGGGCGGAGTACCCCTGCGGCCACACGGGCGCCGAAAGGTGACGTGGCGGGCGCCACAGCGAATACGCCGTTTTCGGGGCCGTGAGCCGGGTATCCGTCGGTCAACGGACAACGAAGGAGGCTCCGATGAACGACAAGGCCGAGAACAAGATCGACGAACTCAAGGGCAAGGCCAAGGAAGCCGCCGGGAACGCCACGGACAACGAACAGTGGCAGGCGGAAGGCAAGGCCGAGCAGGGCAAGGCCAACGTCAAGCAGGCGGGCGAGAAGATCAAGGACGCGGTGAAGGGCGTCCGGGACTGACCTCGTGACCGCCGGGGCCCGCCTGCCGAGGCGGGCCCCGGTACGGTCCGGGGCATGGAGTTCCGGGATTTCGACGGCATCAAGGTGCGGCGGCCTTCGGTCGAGCGCGAAGACCTCGAAGGCGAACCCGCCGTGTTCGGCGGCGACTTCGATTTCGACACCGTCCATCTCGACGGCGGTGAGCAGGACGGGGCCCGCGGTGGTGGCGAGATCGCGCACTCCCTGGTCTCGGAAGTGAGCTTGGCGAACGCCCGGCTCGACAGGCTGACGCTCTCCGACGTGGTCTTCGAAGGCGTCGACCTGTCCAACGCGGCGATCCGCGACCTGTCGGCCCGCCGGGTCGAAATCCTGCGCTGCCGGGCGATCGGGCTCGGCGTGGCGATCACCGCCGCCACCGATCTGTACGTCGAGAACGCGCGGTTCGACTATGCCTCGGTGACGGTCGAGCGAGTGAAGGGCGCGGTCGTGTTCTCCGGATGTTCGTTCCGGGAGACGGTGTTCTCCGGCGACCTTTCCCGGCTGACCTTCGTCGACTGCGACTTCACCGAGACCGAATTCGCGGCGACCTCCGCGGTGGACTGCGACCTCCGCGGCTCGCGCCTGTCCGGCGTCCGCGGTCTGCTGACCCTGCGCGGCGCGAAGATCACCGGCGAGCAGGCCGTCTCGGTCGCCGGAATCCTCGCGACCGAGAGCGGCCTGTCGGTTCAGCCTTCGGGATAGAAGACGAAGAGCGTGCACCCGGTCGCCGAGGCGGGCACGTGCCAAGAGCCCGTCGGAGCGTGCAGGAACGTCCCGGCCGGATAGTCGCGCGCGCCGTCGTTGAAGGTGCCGGAGACGACGAACACTTCTTCAGGGCCCGGTTCGTGGACGTCGCGGTGCGGCCACGAGGTGCCGGGATCCATTTCCAGCAGGTTCGCGTGCGCGCCGTCCGCGCTTGTCCACAGTGGACGGAGACGGATTCCGGGGAAGAGCTCGCGCGCGGGGGATTCCTCGACGGAGACGGAAGTGTAGCCCTCTTGGGCGAGGATCTCTGGGTGCATGACCCCATGCTGCCGGGACCGTCCGGCCGCCGGACAGTGTCAGGGAAGACACCATGGGGTACTTTTCTGCCATGCATCGCGTGAGGGCATTGGTGCGGCCGGTGCAGTCGACGTTCGAGCTCGGGATCGCCGCCGAGGTCTTCGGCACGGAGCGGGCCGGGGTGCCGCGGTACTACGAATTCGACGTCTGCACGGAGAAACCCGGCGCGGTGCCGACGACGGCCGGGTACGCGATATCCGTGACGCGAGGCCTTTCCGCGCTGGCGGACGCCGACACCGTGCTCATCCCCGGCTGGTCCCCGGTCGAGGCACCGCTGTCGGCGCCCGTACGCCGGGCGCTCCTGCGCGCGCACGCCAGGGGAGCGCGGCTCGTCACGATCTGCTCCGGTGTCTTCGCGCTGGCCCGCACCGGGCTGCTCGACGGCAGGTCGGCGACCACGCATTGGGCGCGCGCCGCTCAGCTGCGGGAGGAGTTCCCGCTGATCAAGGTGGAGCCGGACGTGCTCTACGTGGACCACGGCGACGTCGCCACGAGCGCCGGGGCGGGCGCGGGGATCGACCTCTGCCTGCACCTCGTCCGGCGTGACCACGGTGCCGCGCACGCCGCCCTCGTCGCCCGGCACATGGTGATGCCGCCGCATCGCGACGGCGGGCAGGCGCAGTTCGTCCCGGCCCCGCCGCCCGGCGACGAACTGGACGGTCTCCTCGAATGGGCGGGCACCCGACTCGGGACGCCGTTGTCGGTGGGCGATCTGGCCGCACACCTCAACGTCTCGCCGCGCACGCTGGCCCGGCGCTTCGCCGATCAGCTCGGCACCACGCCGGGCGCGTGGCTGCTGACGCGCCGGGTGACCGAGGCGCGCACCCTGCTGGAGGAGACCGGCCTGCCGGTGGAGGTGATCGCGGCCCGCGTCGGCCTGGCGTCGGCCGTGAACCTCCGCCGCCGCTTCCGCGATCAGGTCGGTACGACGCCGGGCGCGTACCGGCGCGCGTTCCGTGGCCCGGTTTCGCCTTGAGCGGAACGGCGCACGCGGGCCCCGGCCCGATGTCACGATGACCGTATGGCGGACATCCTCCCTTTCCAGCAGAAGCGTCCCGAGCCGGAACCGCTGTGGCGTGACGTGCTGGGCCGGAGCCTGCGCGCCGCGCGGGAGGACCAGGGCGGCCGCCTCGTCGACGTCGCGGAACGCGCCGGGATCTCGCCGCAGTACCTCTCCGAGATCGAGCGCGGCCGCAAGGAGCCGTCGAGCGAGATGATCGCCGCGGTCACCGGCGCGCTCGGGCTCGACCTCGCGGACTTGCTCTTCGGGATCGCGGGCACGATCAGCCGGGGCGGCAGCACGGGCCTCGCGGTCGGACGGCGTCCGCGAGGACCCGTGCTCATGGCCGCCTAAGCACGTTCGTCGAGCACGCGGTCCGCCAGCCCGTAGGCGACGGCGCCCGCCGCGTCGAACACGCGGTCCCGGTCGGTGTCGTGGCGCAGATCCGAGACGGCGCGGCCGGTGTGGGCGGACAGGATCTCCTCCAGCTGCGTCCGCACCCGCACGACCTCGTCGGCCTGCAGGATCAGGTCCGGGATCGTGCCGCGCCCCTGCGCCGCGGGCTGGTGCAGCACCACCCGGGTGTGCGGCAGCACGAACCGGTGCCCCGCCTCACCCGCCGCCAGCAGGATCGCGCCCGCCGCGACGGCCTGGCCGACACAGGTCGTCGCCACCGGCGCCTTGATGAAGCGCATGGTGTCGTACAGCGCGAGCATCGCCGACGGGTCGCCGCCCTCGGTGTTGATGTAGAGGTTGATCTCCTGCTCGGGGTTGTCCGCCTCCAGGTACAGCAGCTGCGTGATGAGGGCGTTCGCGACCCCGGAGTCGATCGCGGTCCCGAGGTAGATGATCCGCTCCGACAACAGATGCGAGTAGACGTCCATGATCCGCTCGCCGGCGGGACTGCGGGAGATGACGTTGGGGATGGTGTAGGTGCTCATGCGCCCGCACCCCTTTCCGTGCCGAGGCCGAGTTTGTGGGTGCGGACCGGGACGACCTGGTCGAGGCTTTCGACGATGTGGTCGATGAAGCCGTATTCGCGGGCCTGCTCGGTGGTGAACCAGCGGTCGTGCAGCGAATCGGCGAAGATCCGGTCGATGGGCTGTCCGGTGTCGTCGGCGATGAGCCCGAGCACGGTGTCCCGCGTGTAGCGCAGATCGTCCGCCTGTACCTCGACCTCGACGGCCGAGCCGCCGATACCCGCCGAACCCTGGTGCATCAGGATCCGTGCGTGCGGCAGGGCGAACCGTTTGCCCGGGGTGCCCGCGGAGAGCAGGAACTGCCCGGCACTGCACGCCAGCCCCAGCGCCAGCGTGGCGACGTCGCACGGCACGAGCCGCATCACGTCCCGGATCGCCAGCATCGACGGGACCGAACCGCCCGGCGAGTGGATCCACAACGCGATGTCCTTGCGCGGATCCTCGCTCGCCAGTGACAGCAGCTGGGTGGTGAGGACCGTCCCGTTGTCGTCGTCGAGCGGGCCGTCGAGGACCAGCACACGCTGGCTGAAGAACCGTTCCCGTTGCCGTTGGTCGAAGAGTGGCTGTTTCTCGTTGTCGCTCATGCCCCGACCATGCCGCCCGGGCCCGGCCGCCCGCCGGTTTCTCTGCTGTGAGCGGATCAGCCCACAGCAGGGCGTTTCGCCGGGACGAACCACACGGTGATGGTCAACAGCACGGCGACGACGATGACGAGGAGGTCGAGGGTGAGCCCCGGTTGCAGGGGAAGGCCCAGGTACTCCGCTTCGCCTAGCGCTTTCAGCAGAAGCAGGCTGAGCAGCGTCAGACCGCCGCCGATGGTGATCATGACCTGCCCGCGGCGGACGTTGGCGAGCAGGAGCCCGCCGCCGGCCACCGAAAACACACCCGACAAGACGAGGGTGACCTGACAGAGCTGCAGTGGCTCCCAATGCTCGTGCACCAGGTACGCGTGGTGGATCAGCATCGCGTCCGCCAGCACGAAGAAACCGAAGAGCATGCTCGCCACCCCGGCCAGGACCGCGAAGACCGACGGCGGCGTCAGGCCGGGACGCGACGGCGCGGACCGGATCGGCACCGGCGTTTCGATCCCGCTCGCCGCCTGGGCCAGCAGCGGAAGCGCGTGGTCCGGCAGCATGCGCGCGTGTGGCGCTTTCGCCAGCAGACCGCGGAGGACGTCCGCGAGCGGGCCGGGCGTCCGGTCGATGACGGGCTGCTCGTTGACGACGGCGTACAGCGTGGCCGCGACGTTCGCCCGCTGGAAGAAGTTCCCGCCCTCGCTCGCGCTGAGCAGCGTCACGCCGAGCGACCAGAGGTCGGAATGGGGCGTGCCTTCGTGCCCCGCGATCGTTTCAGGGGCGAGGAACGCCGGTGTGCCCGCCGGGTCGAGGGCCTTGGCGATCCCGAAGCCGGTCAGCTTCACGGCACCGTCGGAACCCACCAGGATGTTCGCGGGCCGCACGTCCCCGTGTACGACGCCCGCCGTATGCGCGGCGGCGAGCGCGCCGAGCACCTTTCCGCCGATGTCGGCCACGAATCGCGGCGGTAGCGCGCCCTCGGACGTGAGGTCCTCCAGGGTCCGTCCCTCCACCGGGTCCATCACGATGAACGCGCTTCCGTCCGCCACCACGACATCGCGGACGGGCACCACCGACGGGTGATCCACCGCGACGAGGGCTGCCTCCTTGAGCCGCTCCACGCGGGCCGGCTCGTGCGTGGGGAGCGGCAGCTCCTTGATCGCGACCCGCGGACCGTCCGGTCCGTCCTCGCCGCGCCACAGCACGGCCGTCCCGTCGCCACCCAGCTTCTCGAGCAGGGTGTAGCGCTCGGCGATCGTGCTGGAAACTGCCGTCACAGTGGGGCTCCTCGAAATCCTGAAGGGTCTTCAAGGCACGCTAACCAGGGCTCATGACAAAACGATGAAATGGCCGTTCATCCATAAAGGACCGGCGCGGCTGGATATATTCACAGTCATGCTGACCTTGGCGGCGCTGGTCGAGGACCCGGCCCTGGAACTGCGGGTGGTCGTCCCCGGCCGCGACGGAGCGCTGACCGGGCAGGTGTTGTGGGTGCACAACACCGAGCTCCCCGACCCGGGACCGTATGTGCGCGAGCACGAGGTCGTGCTGACCAACGGCCTGTGGCTGGACCGCGTCGATCCGGCGGATTTCGTCGCGAGGGTGGTCGGCGCCGGAGCGGCGGGGATCATCTTCGGCCTGCGCGTGGAACAGCGCGAGACCCCTGCCGCGCTCGCCGACGCCTGCCGGGAAGCCGGGTTGCCGTTGCTGGAGATCTCGGTGGCGGTGCCGTTCACGGCGGTCACCCGCGCGGCCGCGGCGATCCAGGCCACCGACCGGCAGAACGCGCTGATGTCGTTGGTGCGCCGAGGCGACGAGCTGACTTCGGCGTTGTCGAGGGGAGCGGGCGCGTCCGGGGTGCTCGCGGTACTCCGCCGTGAGCACGAACTCCCGCTGGCGGTCGTGGACCGGATGGGCCGGGAACTGGCGTCCGCCGGCGCCGAACTGGACGCCGGGCAGACGCGCGCCGCGGCCGAGGCGCTGGCCGGGCATCCGCCGCCGCTGGAAGCGGATCTCGGCGCGGGGACGCGGGCGGCGTTGTTCCCCGTCGGCGCGATCGGGGACGCGGACGCCGCGTTGTTGTGCCTGCGTCCCGCGGCGGAGCTGACGCGCGGGGAGCGGGACGCGCTGGAGCAGACCGCCCGCTACCTCAGCCTGGAGGTGGCCAGGCACCAGGCGGTGCAGGCGATCGAGATGCGGTTCGCCGTCGAACTGCTGGACATGGTGCTTTCCGGCGCGCAGCGGGCCGCGGAGGTGCCCGGCAGGCTGCGCGCCTTCGGGGTCGATCCGGACGGGCCGCTGGCGGTGATCGCGCTGGCGTTCGCGGGGGACGAAGCCGCGACCCCGCCGGGGATGGCCGAGGCCGTGACGGACTTCCTCCTGGCGGACGGGCTGCCCGCGGTCGTGGCGGCGGGCAGCCAGGACGTCGTCGCGGTACTGCCGTTCCGTTCGGGAAGGCAGTCGCCCGCCGCCTTCGCGCCACGGCTGGCGGCGGCGGTGTCGCACCGGCTTTCCGGTGGGCGCGTGGTCGTCGGGCTCGCCGACCCCGCGCCGGGCGCGGCCGAATTGCGGATGCCGTTGTCGCGTAGCCGCGAAGCCTGCCGTGTGCTCCGGGGCAGGCGCGGCGGGCCGGTCGCGGCGAGTTTCGCCGAGCTGGGCAGCTACCGGCTGCTGCTGGAGTCGCACGACGAGCAGTGGCGGCACACCTTCGCCGACGCCCTGCTCGGCCCGCTGCGTGAGCACGACCGCGTCCGCGACGGCGAACTGGAGACGACCCTGCGGGCGTTCCTCGATCACGACGGCCAGTGGGCGGCCACCGCCGCGGCGCTGTTCGTGCACGTCAACACCTTGCGCAACCGGCTGGCCAAGGTCACCGAGCTGACCGGCCGCGACGTCGGGCGGACCGCGGACCGGGTCGACCTGTTCCTGGCCTTGGAAGCGGCTCAGTCCGGATAGACAGCCGGGTCGATTTCGAGGCGCCGCAACGGTTCCACGGGCAAGGCGGGGTCGGCCAGCGCCGCGGCCGCCACGTCGCGGCAGCGGGCGAACCGGACGTCACCGAGTCCGAGCCCGAACTCGATGAGCGAGCGCACCGCCTCCAGCCGACCCGGCCTGCCCGAAAGGAACGGGTGCAGGCACAGGTTGAACAGGCACCGATAGCGGCGCATCGCGTCCAGCTCGGCGCGCCACATCTCCAGCACCCGTATCGGCGACGTGATCACCGAGCCGATGTGCGGCGCGGGAAGGAACGCGTACTGCTCCCAATCGTCGAGCGACCAGTGCACGGGCAGTTCGGCGATCCGGCCGGCCCCGGTCTCGATCAGGTACGGCCGGTCGTCGGCCATCAGCGACGAGTCGTAGCTCAGCCCGTGTTCGGCCACGAGCGCCGGAGTGTCCCAAGTGGACTCCCAGCCCGCCGCGCGATGACCGCTGATCTCGATGTCCTGCGCGGCGAACACCGCCATGCCCCGTTCGAAATCGGCTCGCTGCTCGGCCGCGGTCATCGCGGTCGGTGGCCGGTGGCTGTAGGAATGGTGGGCCACCTCGTGCCCCCGTTCCACGATCGCGGCGGCGAGGCCGGGCCGCTGTTCGGCGACCCAGCCCGGCACGAAGAACGTCGCGGGCACGGCCAGTTCGTCGAGCAGATCGAGGACGCGTGGCACCCCGACCCGGGGCCCGTACGCCTGATGGGACATGGTCGACAGGTGGTCCGCGTAGCCCCGTCCTCGGGCGAGGATCGGGGATTCCGCGTCGACGTCGAAGGTCAGGGTCGCGACCGCGGCCGCGCCGCCGTGCCAGCTTGCTTCCGTCACGCCTGCCGACTCTCCCGCCAACGGCGCGCGTTCGCCACCGTGACCGTCGGGGAGACCATCGCCCGGTCGAACTCGGCCAGCGGTTCCGCCGCCGCGACGCGCGCGGGCAGATCGGGGTTGGCCAGCGCGCCGTGCCCGATCGACAGCAGGTCCGCGTGCCCGCCGGTCAGGACCTCGTGCGCCTGCGCGAGGTCGTGCATCCCGCCGTTGGCGATCACCGGCAGCCCGGTGACCTGCCGGGCGAGCGCGGTGATCGTGCCGCCGTCGGCCAGCTTCGCCGTCTCCAGCCAGTTCCGGCCCTCGCTGGCGATGTGGAGGTACTGCGCGCCCGCCTCGGCGACCGCGGCGAAGATCACCTCGGCGTCGGCGCGGCCGCCCGGCCAGCGATAGGTGAAGTCGTTGACCTTGGTCTGCGACAACCGCACGCCGGTCACCAGCTCCGGCACGGCTTCGGCGACGGCGGTCACGACCTGCGCGGTCAGCCGGATCCGGTTCGCGACAGGTCCGCCGTAGGAGTCGGTGCGGTGATTGGTGTAGTCGGTGAGGAACTGGTCGAGCAGGTATCCGTTGGCCGCGTGCACCTCGACGCCGTCGAAGCCGGCCTGACGGGCACGCACGGCGGCGGCCGCGAAGCCGTCGATGACGTCGTCGATCTCGGCGGTGGTCAGTTCGCGGGGGACCGGCCACGGCCCGGAACCGCCGTACGCGCGCATCTTCTCACCGCGCGGCTGGACGGCCGACGGACCGACGGTGTTCGGATGGCCCTGCGCGATGGCCCCGGCGTGCATGAGCTGCGCGATCATCCTGCCGCCCGCGGCGCGGACTCCGGCGGTGACCACCCGCCAGCCCGCGACGTGTTCGTCCCGCGCGAGGCCGGGCTGGTTGAGGTATCCCTGGCTGGCCTCCCTGTCGGGGTAGGTGCCCTCGCTGAACACCAGCCCGAAACCGCCGCGGGCGAATTCGGCGTAGTAGTCGGCCATTTCGCCGGTCGGGGTGCCGTCGGGCCGCGCGGAGACGCGGGACATCGGGGCGACGGCGTAGCGGTTGCGCAGCGCGAGACCGCCGAGGCTGGCCGGGGTGAGCGCGGGGTGTTCGACGGTGGTCGTCATGACCGGGTTCCTCCATTGTGGACGGTTTCGATGGCGAGCGGGGAGAGTCCGGCTTCACTGATCCGGACGAGGTCTTGCGGGCAGGCGGAGACCACGACGACGCAGTCCATCTCGGCCCGCAGGGTCACCGCGTCGCCGGGTCGCGAGGTCGCGGTGAGCCAGTTCAGGCGTCCGTCCTCGCCGACCGGGACGCGCATGAAGACGTTGATCGGCTGCGGGGTCGGGCCGGTGAAGGTCAGGCCCTCCGCTGCCAGCGCCTCTCGCAGGTTCACGGCGCAGGACCGGTGGTCCGGTGCGCCCAGCGCGGTGTACCGGACCGGGTCACACGCCGGGATGAGCATGTCGTGCTCGCCGGGCGAGGTGTCTTCGACGAGCGTGAGGATCGGGCGGCGAAGGTCGGTCAGGAAGGCCTCGCCGACGGCGGGGAACAACCGGTCGACGCCGGCGCGGGTGTGCGCCGCGCTGTGGTGCTCGGCCAGTTCGGCCACGCCGCCGTCGCGGAAGGCGAACACGTCCCCGACCTGGCCGCCGTCGACGTCGATCACGCGGATCAGGTCCCCCGCGGCCACGCGGACGGCCCTGCCGGTCCCTGGTGGCACTTCCGTTCTGCTCATGCCCCCAGCAAACAGGGCGGGACCGACGTCTCGCCATGGAGAAACCTCCATGATCACGCCGACTGGATGGAGGAAGCTCCAAATGCCTATGGGTTACTCGTCGAACCCTGGAGGTAGTGAAGGCCTCCTTTCCTACCCTGAAGGTAGGGAAGGAGGCCTTCACGGACCGGCCGATCGTGGCCGCGGCCAATGCAGGTCCGGAAGATCGCTCGTGCGGCAATCGTCCAGTCCGTGAAGGCCTCCTTGAGGGACTCTGGGTCCCTCAAGGAGGCCTTCATTTACTTCTACCGGCCCCCAATGTGACATCGGAGACGCTCAGTGTCCCCAATGCCGCATTGGGGACACTCCAGCGCCGACATCACCCCGCCTGCCAAAAGTAGTTTCGACTTTGACCATTTTCGCAGGACCGGGTTACTGTGCGCCGATGGAAGACGTGGACGCGGCCGGACTGGACTTCTGGTCGTTCGTGGCGCTGGCGAACCGGCGGCTCGCGCAGGAGTACGGCTTCCGTCACCAGCTGGCGACCGAGGTGCTGCTGACCCTCAATCGCGCCTCCGACCTGGTGACCTACGATCTCGAAGCCGCGGTGCACCGGCCGCGCGGACGGTCCTGGTCGGCGTTCCGGCTGCTGTTCGTGGTGTGGCTCGCCGGACCGCTCGAACCGACCAGTGCCGCCCGGCTGACCGGGATGAGCCGGGCCGCGGTGTCGAATCTGGTCAAGACGCTGGTCGCCGAGGGGATGCTCGACCGGGCCCCTGACGAGCGCGACGGACGTTCGGTGCGGTTGTCGCTCACCGACGCCGGACAAGAGGAGATGGTCTCGGTCTTCCGCGAGCACAACGAACGCGAATTCGGCTGGACGAACGCGTTGACCGAGACCGAACAGCGCATCCTCGTGATGCTGCTGGGCAAGCTGATCACCAGCCGCGCCGAGTTCGGCACCCGGAGCCGCAAGTAGGCCTTCCCGTCGCCCGGAAGACCGGACTACGCTGCCCGATGGATAGTCAAAGTGTGAACTAAATCGGCGAGGAGGAGACCATGGTGGACGGCGGACCGATTCCCGCGCTCTTCGCCGGGCTGTGCGACGACGCCGCGGTGTTCCCGCCGGGCCTGGCTCCACTGCCGGACGCCGTCGCCGCACACGATGAGCACCTCGGTGCCTGGTACGCCGGCCTGGTCGGGCCCTTGGTCATCGCCGCGACAGCGCTCGGCGACCTCGCCGAAGTGCTGGACGGTCGCGAGACCCCGCTGCCGGTCTCGGTGACCCTGCCCGGCGGACCCGCGCAGCTCGACGGAGTGAACGAGGCCGTCGCGAAGCTCCCGGTGAAACTCGAAGCGCTCGAGATCGCCGTCCCGGACAGGATGGGCCCGGACGAGCTGCTCGCCGCGCTTTCCCGCGCCACCGCGCCGGTCTTCGTCGAGATCCCGCGTGACGAGCGGCGCGTCCCGCTGCTGACCGCCCTTTCCGGCACCGGTCACCAAGCGAAGTTCCGCACCGGCGGCGTCCGCGCCGACCTGTACCCCGACGAAGCCGAACTCGCCGCCGCGGTCCGTGCGGCGGTCGCGGCGGGGGTGCCGTTCAAGGCCACCGCGGGGCTGCACCACGCCCTCCGCAACACCGATCCGGAGACCGGCTTCGAACAGCACGGCTTCCTCAACCTGATGCTCGCCACCGACGCCGTCCTCACCGGCGGCGACGCCGAAGCCGTTCTCGCCGAACGAGACGGCGCCGTCGTCGCCGAGCGGCTCCGCGCACTGGACGCGGATCGCGTCGCCGCCCTCCGCGCGGGCTTCACGTCGTTCGGCACCTGCAGCATCACCGACCCCCTGACCGAACTGGCCGGACTCGGCCTGCTCGAGGCGCCCCGAGGAGAGGCATGACCACGATCGACATCCCCGCAGGCTCCCTGTTCGGGATCGACAACCTGCCGTACGGCGTGTTCTCCGTCGGCGGCGATTCCCCGCGCGTCGGCGTGCGCGTCGGCGATTCCGTCGTCGACCTGGCCGCGGCGCTCGGCGACGACGTGTTCGCCGCGCCGACGCTGAACCCGTTCATGGCGCAGGGATACGACCGCTGGGTGGCGGTCCGCGAGCGGATCCGTGACCTGGTGTCCGGCGAACTCCCCGACGGCGCGGTCCACGCGATCGGACGGGTGACACCGCACCTGCCGATCGAGGTCGCCGACTACGTCGACTTCTACGCCTCCGAACACCACGCCTCGAACGTCGGCAGGCTGTTCCGCCCCGACGCGGAACCGTTGCTGCCCAACTGGAAGCACCTCCCGGTCGGTTACCACGGGCGCTCCGGCACGGTTCTGGTCTCCGGTACGGACATCGTGCGCCCGAACGGTCAGCGCAAGGCCCCGGCCGACACGGCGCCGGTGTTCGGGCCGAGCGCGCGGCTCGACATCGAGGCGGAGATGGGGTTCGTCGTCGGCACCGGGACGCCGCTGAACACCCCGATCACGCCGGACGACTTCCCCCGCCACGTCTTCGGCGCCGTCCTGCTCAACGACTGGTCGGCCCGTGACATCCAGGCGTGGGAGTACGTCCCGCTGGGCCCGCACCTCGGCAAGAGCTTCGCAACCTCGATCTCCCCGTGGGTGGTGCCGATCCTGGCGCTGGAAGCCGCCCGGATCCCGCTGCCGGGGCAGACCGATCCGGAACCGCTGCCGTACCTGCGGGAGAGCGACCCGTGGGGGCTCGACATCGACCTCGTCATCGAATGGAACGGCGAGGAGGTCAGCCGCCCGCCGTTCCGCGAGATGTACTGGTCACCCGCGCAGATGCTCGCGCACCTGACGGTCAACGGCGCCTCGTCGCGCACGGGTGACCTGTACGGCTCCGGCACGATCTCCGGACCGGAGAAGCGCCAGCGCGGCGCGTTCCTCGAATTGTCCTGGGGCGGAAAGGAACCGCTCACGGTCAAGGGGGAGGAGCGCACCTTCCTGCAGGACGGCGACGAGGTCGTGATCACCGGCACCGCGCCCGGCGCGAACGGCTCGCGGATCGGGTTCGGCGAGGTGCGGGGACGCGTGCTGCCCGCACAATGACTCAGCTACCGGCGATCCCGTCCGGCGGCGGCGCGTCGTTCGCCGCCGAGTCGTTCGCCTCGATGGGGGCGTCGCCGAGGTCG
Source organism: Amycolatopsis sp. CB00013 (assembly GCF_001905755.1). NCBI lineage: Bacteria > Bacillati > Actinomycetota > Actinomycetes > Pseudonocardiales > Pseudonocardiaceae > Amycolatopsis > Amycolatopsis sp. CB00013. Next base: position 616,038 of record NZ_LIWC01000007.1, read on the forward strand.
GTCACCAGTACCGGTGTCTGATCCTTGCCGACGCCTCCCTTGAGTTCGACCACCGACATCCCGGAAATGCCCAGGTGGTTGTCGCCGGTGTAGCGGAACGGCGCGAGGCCTGGTCCCTCGAACGTCTTCCCGGATTGCTGGAGAACTTCGACGATCCGTTCCCGCGTCAGGTGCTTTCCGGCCCCCTGCAACGCCTGGACGAACGTGTACGCCTGCGCCATGCCGTAGATGCGGTAGTTCGTCAGGTCGCCGCCCTTGCCGTGGGCCTTCCAGACGTTCTGCCACAGCTTCGTCCACGCGTTGTCCGGCGCGTCGACCCCGGGCAGGTATTCGGTGGTGACCACGCCGTCGATGAGCGACGCGCCGTTGGTCACCTTGCCCTCGGAGAACCGCGCGAGCAGGGAACCGACGAGCGCGGGATCGGAACCGACGTTGCTGTAGAACCACTTCGGCTTGAACCCGATCTTCAGCGAGGCCAGCTGCGAAAGCGCGGTGTACGACGGAACGGTGAAGCCCAGTACCAGATCCACGCCCGCGGCCTTGAGTTTCGCGATCTGTGGCGCGATGTCTGTGTTGCCCGGCGAGTACTTCGCGACTTCCACGATCTGTTCGCCGAGGTAGCGCCGCGCGCCCTTTTCGCCGTCGCGGCCGAAGTCGTCGTCCTGGAGGAACAGGCCGACCTTGGCGTTCGGCAGGTTCTTGCGCACCCAGTCGCCGATGATCTTGCCTTCGATCTCGTAGTCCGGCTGCCAGCCGAAGGTGAACGGCGCCTTCTTCGGGTCGTCGCCCCAGCGCAGCGAACCCGACGACACGAACAAGTCCGGAACCTTCGAGCTGTTCAGGAAGTCGACGACGGCGCTGTGCGTCGGCGTGCCGAGGCCGCCGACCATCGCGAAGATCTCTTCCTTGAGCACCAGTTCGTTGGTGACGGCGCTGGTCGTGGTCGGGTTGTAGCCATCGTCCTTCACCACGAATTCGATCTTGCGGCCGTGGACGCCGCCGTTCGCGTTCACGTAGTCGTAGTACGCCTGATGTCCACTGGGGATCTCGCTGTAGCCCGGCGCGGCGACGCCCGTCAGCGGGAAATGCGCCCCGATCTTGATGGTCGTGTCGGTGACGCCGACCGTCGAGCCCTTCTGGTCGCCCTCGGGTCTGCCGCCCGCGCCGCAGGCGGCGGTGACCGTCACGGCCAGGAAGACGGCCACGGCCTTGGTCCAGCGTTTCATGAACTTCGCCTCCAGTGGATGAGTTTCCGCAGCCCGCCGGCGAGGCCCGCCGGTGCGAGCAGCACGATCAGGACGGTGACCAGGCCGTAGATCAACGGCGCCAGATGCGCGGCCTGTACGTCGGACAGTCCGAGATCCGTTCCCGCGCCGGTCACCAGCGGCGGCAGGAAGGTCAGCAGCGCGGCCCCGGCGAGCGCTCCGGTGAGGCTCCCGAGACCGCCGAGCACCACCGCGGACACCAGTAACAGCGAGAGCGTCAGCGCGAAACCGCTCGGCGCCGCCAGCCGCGCGGACAACGCCATGAGCGCCCCGGCCAGGCCCGCGCATCCCGCGCTGACCACGAACGCCCGCACCCTGGTGCGGCCGAGGTCGATCCCGGCCAGCTCGGCGGCGACGTCCTCGTCGCGGACCGCCCGCCAGTCGCGTCCGACGCGACCGCGCGACAGGTTCGCCAGCAGGACGAACACGGCGATCACCGCGAACCACGAAAGGTAAGCGAGGTAACGGATCGAGGTGAGGTCTTGGCCGGTGACGAAGTACGCGGCGTCCGCGAGCCAGCCGGGGATCTCCGGCATCCGTACGGGCAAGCCCTGCTCGCCGCCGAGCGCTTCGCCGAAGAACAACGGGATCCCGGGGACGGCGACGGCCAGCGCGAGCGTCGCCCCGGCGAGATACGGTCCGTGCAGCCTGGCGGCGGCGACACCCACGAGCGCCCCGACCGCGAGGGTGAGCACCATCGCCAGGAGCAGGATCACCAGGAGTGGCAAGGCATCCGACTTCAGCAGGAGCGCCGTCGAGTAGGCGCCGACCGCCATCAGCGCGCCGTGTCCCAACGAGAGCTGCCCGTTGAGTCCGGTCAGGACGGTCAGACCGCCCGCCGCGATCGCGAGGTACGCCATCGTGGTGAACTGCGCGGTGAGGTACGGCCCGGAGTTCTCCAGCACGAGCACGACGACGACCAACGCGGCGAGCGCGCTCAGGAGATGACGTCGCAGCACGTCAGACCCTCCGTTCGCGGACGCTCGTGAACAGGCCGCCGGGTTTCAGGAGCAGCACCACCATGAGCAGCGCCAACGCGGCGAGAGGCACCAGCTCCGCGCCGACGTAGCCGCTCACCAGGCTCAGCGACAGGCCGAGGACGACGCCGCCGACGACCGCGCCGACCGGGCTGTCCAGCCCGCCGAGCACCGCGGCGACGAAGCCGTACACCACCACACCGTCCATATAGGACGGATGGACCAACCCGCCGCCGGCGATCAGCAGACCCGACAGCGAACCGGCGAGCGCGGCCAGCGCCCAGCCGAGCGTGAGCATCCGCCCGACCCGCACGCCGAGCAGGCGGGCCACCTCGCGGTCGAAGGCCGCGGCCCGCATCCGCAGGCCCAGATCGGTACCGCGGAACAGCACCACGAGCCCGATCAGCACCACGCCGACGGCCGCGATGGTGAATACGCCGAACCCGGTCAGCGCGATCGTCGTGCCGCCGACCTGGAAACCGGTGAGCCCGAACGGTGCCGGGAACGACCGGTACCGCGAACCGAACACCAGCGCCGCCAGCGCGTGCAGCACGATGAACAGCCCCAGTGTCAGGATGACGGCGTTGATCTCGGGTTTCCCCGAAACGAACCGGATCACGAACCGTTCCACGAGCGCGCCGAGTACCAGGCCCGAAAGCAGGGCGACGGCGAAACCCGCCCAATACGACCAACCCGCGTCGATCAGGACGAGCGCGACGTAGGTGGTGATCATCGCCATCGGCGCCTGCGCGAAGTTCACGATCCGCGTCGCCCGCCAGATCAGCACGAGCGCCAGCGCGAACGCGGCGTAGACCACGCCCAGCGTCAGGCCGGTGAGCGCGGTGGTGAGCAGTTGCTGCACGAAGCTCCCTTTCAGAATCCGAGGTAGGCGTGCCGGAGCGCGTCGTCCGCGACGAGCGCGGCCGCGTCCCGCCGGACGACGACCCGCCCGAGGTTGAGCACGACGCCGTGATCGGCGATGGACAGCGCGCTGCGCGCGTTCTGCTCGACCAGCACGACGGCCAGGCCTTCTTCGTGGACGAGACCGCGCAGCAGCCCGAAGATCCGCGCCACGATCCTGGGTGCGAGCCCCAAGGACGGTTCGTCGAGCAGCAGAACCTTGGGCCGGGAGAGCAGCGCGCGGCCGATGACCAGCATCTGCCGCTCGCCGCCGGAAAGGACGTGCGCGAGGCCGTTCTTGCGGTCGGCGAGCACGGGGAAGAGGTCGTAGATCCGGCGCAGGTCGGCCGTCGTCACCCGGCCGCGGGCCCCGAGCGCGCCGAGCCGCAGGTTCTCCTCGACGGTCAGTTCGGCCAGTACGCCGCGGCCTTCGGGAACATGCGCGATCCCCAGCGCGGGAAGGTCCTCTGTGGACACTCGGCTCAAGTCTCTGCCGCCGAGACGGACGTGGCCGTCAGAGGGGCGGACGAGGCCGGAGATGGTGCGCAGCAACGTGGTCTTGCCCGCGCCGTTCGCGCCGAGCACCGCGGTGATCTCGCCTTCGGCGGCCGAAAGGCTCACGGAATCGAGTGCGCGCACCGGGCCGTAGCTCGCCGAGAGTCGCTCAACGGTCAGCACCGGCCACCTCCTCGCCGAGGTAGGCCGCCTGGACCGCCGGATCGGCGCGGATCTCGTCAGGGGTGCCGCGGGCGATGACCCTGCCGAAGTCCAGCACCACGATCTCGTCGCAGACCCCCATCACCAGATCCATATGGTGCTCGACGAGCATCACCGACATGCGTTCGGTCAGACCGCGGACCAGCGTGCCGATCTCGTCGATCTCGGCCGACGACAGGCCGCCCGCCGGTTCGTCGAGCAACAGCAGGTCGGGTTCGCTGACCAGCGCTCGCGCCAAAGCGACCCTTTTCCTTACCGGGTAAGGAAGGCTGGTGGGATAGCGCTGGGCGACGTCGGCGATGCCGAAGTCCTCCAGCTGCGTCATCGCCCGCTCGGTCAGGGCCTTCTCGTCCTTCGTCAGCCCCAGCAGCGAAGACCAGAAGCCGGATTTCGCGTGCCTGCCCGCGCCCACGAGCACGTTCTCCAGCACGGTCATCCGGTCGAACAGGCCGAGTTCCTGCAGGCCGCGCGCGATGCCGAGGCCGGCGAGGTGATGCGGGCGCAGCCGCCGCAGTTCCGTGCCGCGCCAGGTCAGCCCGCCGGTGTCCGGCCGGACGAAACCGCAGGCGACGTTGAACAGCGTGGTCTTGCCGGCCCCGTTCGGGCCGATCACCCCGAGCACCCGGCCCGGCGCGACGGTCAGGGAGACGTCCGACAACGCGACGAGACCACCGAAGGTCACCGATACGCCGGACATCTCGAAGGTCGACAGGGTCACGCAAGAACTCCCAACGGCGGAAGGGGGCCCCGGCGCGGGCGCGCCGGGGCCGAGGACACTCAGGCGTGCGGACACGTGTCCCGGTAGTCGCTGATCGCGCGGTCGTCCGGGGCGGGGCAGAGGAACTGCTCGTAGCGGGTGTCGTTGTCCACGAACCGCTTCAGCCACGAGATCGTGTACTTGGCCATGGTCGTGTTCGCCGTGTTCGGGAAGAAGTGGCTCGCGTTGTCCAGCTCCATGTACGCCTTCTCCGCCGAGGCGGGAATGCTGGTGTAGAACGGGATCGAATGCGATGCCACCGGAGCGACCGTGTCGGACTCGCCGCCGATGATGAACGTCGGCACCCTCAGCGAGGACCACGACTTCTGCGTGTTCCACGGCGCGAGCGGCACCGCCGCCTGCAGCGACGGCCGGTCCTGCGCCGCTTCGAGCGAGCCGCCGCCGCCCATCGAATGCCCGGCCACGGCGAGCCGGGAGGTGTCGATGCGGGAGCGGACCGTGCTGCGCTGGGTCAGGTAGTCGAGTGCGGCCAGCAGCTGGTCACCGCGGCTGTCGGGCTGGTCGTAGATGGTGTTGGTGTCGATCGTGAACACGACGAAGCCCTGCGACGCCAGCCGCGGGCCGATCCACGCGATACTCGACTGCGTCGCGGTGAATCCCGGCGAGATGGCGACCGCGCCGAACGTGCCCTGCGCGGTGCTGGTGGGGTAGTAGATGGTTCCGCCGCCGAAGCCGGTGACGGCCAGGCTCGACACGGAGGTCTGCGACACCGCGAAGGAGCCGCGCGAGGCTTCGATGCTGCTTTCCGTCGGGTCCGGTCCTCGTTCGTAGGGGTTCTCGGCGGCGTAGGCCGTGGGGGCGACAGTGAGTGCCGCGACGGTGGCCAGTCCACAAAGGATCCGGGTCGTACTACGCATGGTGCCGTCTCCGTTCGCCGTTGAACACAGTCCGTGGTGATGGACTTTGACAAACGGACGGAGGCGCCTGCATCGGTGAAATCGCCGGTCTTGGTCCGCGGTCGCCCCCGCCGGGCCGGGCGCCCGTACGATCGGCGATCGTGAATCCCTCAGCCGAGGACATAGTCCGCGCGGCGGCCCGGTGGATCGATCGCGGTGTCCGCGTCGACACCTCCGCCTTCGCCCAGGATCTGGGCATCTCGCGCAGCACCCTGTTCCGTCGCGTCGGAAACCGGGAAGACCTGCTCGGTGATGCCCTCTACTACCTGTCCGAGCGCACCCTGACGGCCGCCGCGCGCACCTGGGAGCGCGAAGAGGGCGACGTGGTGCGCAACGCGGCCGGCGAACTGCGCTGTCTCGCGATCATGCGGGAGTACCGGTCGGTGCTGGCGGCGAGCGCGGGGTTCCGCCGCTTCCTCGACGACGAGCCGGTGCTGGCGATCAGGCTGCTCACCGACCCGGACGGCCGTGTCCAGCCGAGGGTGATCGCCGCGCACGTCGAGCTCCTGCGCCGCGACGTCGACGCGGGCGGCTTCGAGCCCAGCGTCGGGCTGGACAGCCTCTGCTACGCCATCGTGCGGCTGGGGGAGGCGTTCCTGTATTCGGACGTCCTCGCCTCCCGGACCCCCGATCTCGACGCGGCGTCCACGCTGCTCGGAGCGCTGGTGGAAGGACGGGTGCCGAGCAAGACCTTGTGAAACACTTGCGCCTGGTGTTTCATCGAGAGGGAGCTCGAGGAGGCGCGGATGCCTGTGTACCCGTTGCGGGGCAGGGACGACCTCTTCGGCGGGCTGCGCTCGGCCGCCGGGCGCGCCGTGCTGATCCGCGGCACGGAGGGTCTGGGCAAGTCGGCCCTGCTCGCCGAGCTGCGCGCCACCCTCGGCGTCCGGCTCGTCGGGGTGCGGGGCCTGCGGGCGGAAAGCACGCTGCCGTACGGTGCCCTGCAGCGGATGTTCGGCGCGTCGGTCTCCAGCGGCGCGGAAGCGCGAGACCGGCTCGGCGCCGTCTCGGCTCCGACGATCTGCTGGGTCGACGACGCGCACTGGATCGACCAGGAATCCTTGGCGGCACTGGGTTTCGCCGCCCGGCGGTTGGCGGGCGCGCCGGTCGGGATGGTGCTCGCGTCGCGATCCGGGTCGGACGAGTTCGACTCCGTCGAGCTGCCACCGTTGAGCGAATCCGCCGCCGATCAAGTGCTGCGCGACCGCGGTGTGCCCGCCGGGGTACGCCCGCAGCTGGTCGAACTGGGCGACGGGAACCCCGCCGATCTGGTCGCACTGGCGGCGTCGCTTACGTCCGCGCAGGCGGCCGGACGGGAGCCGGTTTCGCCGATCCTGCGTGACCGGCTGCCTCGGTACACGGCCGAGCTCGACGCGATGCCGCTCGACGAGCGTCTGCGTTTTCTCGGCACCTGTATGGACTTTTCCGCGCGGAAGGCGACTTGGTACGCGGCGGCTTCACCGGCCGACCGGCGGGCGGCGCACGCGCGGCTGGCCTCGGCCGAGGAGGGGCCGGACGCGCTCTGGCATCGCGCGATGGCGACTGCCACGCCGTCCGAGCCACTCGCGGACGCGCTCGCCGCGGCGCCCGCGATGGATCACGCGGCGGCGGCACGGCATCTCGAACGCGCCGCCGCGCTGACCGCCGATCCGGGATTGCGGGCGGCCCGGCTGCTGGCGGCGGCGGACGCGGCCTGGCAGGCGGGCAGACCGGGGTGGGCGCGGCTGCTGCTGTCCAGGGCCGACGCCGAACCGGGCGCGGTCGCGTTGCTGCACGGGGAGATCGAGCTGCGCGACGGCGATCCCGCCGTCGCCACCCACGAACTCGGCACGGCGGCGCGACTGCTGCCCGATCCGGCCGCCGCGCTGCTGCTGGCGGGCGAGGCGCGGAGGCTCGGCGGCGACCTCGGTGGCTACCGGGCGTTGGCGCGGACGGTCCCGGCCGGAGAAGGGCTGGCCTTCGCGCATTTCCGGGGTTTGACGTCGGTCTACGCCGGACGGCACGACGACGCCGTCGTCCCGCTGGAGGAAGCCGTCGCCAAGGGGATGGCCGACACCGACGTCGCCGGAGCCGTCTGGGCCGCCGAAGCGGCCTTCGCCCGCGGGCACGCGGAACAGGCACATGAGTACGCGGCGGCCGCGGTGAGCCGCGCGCGGCTCGGCGAACGCCACGCCGAACTGCCGTGGGCGCTGGTCTATCTTGCGCTTTCGGCCATCGCGCTCGACCGGATCCCGTGTGCGCGGGCGGCGTCCCGCGACGGCCTGCGCGCGCCCCACAACCTGCGGATGGAACACCTGACGTTGCTGGGGCTGGCCGCCGCGCTCCTCGGCGACCGTGCGCCGGAGCTGGACGAGGCGGCCGAGGGCATCGCCGAACGTGGGCTCGGCAGGCCCGCCGCCGTCGCCGCGTGGGCGTACGCCTGCCTGGACCTGGCCGAGGACCGGCCCGACGACGCGCTGAGCAGACTCGAAGATCTCGCTTCGGGCGTCTCCGGCGACCAGCCGGTGATCCGCGTGCTGGCCACACCGCAACTCGTCGAGGCGGCCGTCTGTGCCGGACGTCCCGAACGCGCCCGTTCCGCGCTGGAGGTGTTCGACCGCTGGACGCTGGCCGGGGCGGAACCCTGCTGGCTCGCGTTGAGCCACCGTTGTCACGCGCTGATGGCGTCGGATCCCGGTGTGGCGGAACGACATTTCCAGTCGGCCATCGAGGCGCACCGGCGGGCGGGCGGCGCGGTGGAACTCGCCAGGACCAGGTTCGCGTACGCCACCCTGCTGCGGCGGCATCGCCGGACCCGTGACGCCCGAGACCAGTTCCGCGATGCCTTGCGCGGCTTCGAAAACGTCGGCGCGACCCGCTTCGCCGAACGGGCCCGAGCCGGGCTGCGGGCGGCGGGCGAGACCGTCGACGCTCCGCACCGATCGCTCGCCGGCCTCACGCCGCAACAGGACGCCATCACCCGGCTGGTGGCGGCGGGGGAGACGAACAAGGAGATCGCGCGGCGGCTGGTGATCAGCCACCGGACGGTGGACCACCACCTGCGGAACATCTTCACCGCATTGGGGGTGCGGTCCCGCGTGGAACTCGCGCGCCGCGTCGCCGCCGGCGAGTGACGCTGCCCGTGACTCACGTGCTCAGAGGCGTGACTCGCGTGATTGAAGGCGTAACACGTGAGTTCCGCCTTCAATCACGCGAGTTCGGTCTTCAATCACGCGAGTTACGGGAACGGTCTCACCTCACGGGCAGGCGAGGACCGGGGCTTGCGGACGGCCACCGCCGTGCAGGTCGCTCAGCGGAACCCTGGCAAGACCGAGGATCGCCTGCGCGGTCGCGCGCGGGGCGGTCGTCGGGTTCGGACCGGTGGCGTCGTAGGCGATCGCGCCCCGGTCGGCCTCGGCGCCGGCGCAGCCGGTCTGCAGCGACCGCAGGAATTCCCGCGCCTTGACCGCGGCGGCGGGACGATGACCGGCCAGCGCTTCCGCGGCGAGGCCGGTGCTGTTGGCGTTGGGCGCGTTCGCGCCGACGCCGAAGCCGCCGTTCGCGTGCTGCTTCGTGACCAGCCACGACGTGCCCTCGCGGGCGTTCACCGGGTCGCCGACGGCGCGCAAGGCCTGCACGACCGTCGCGGTCGCGTCGACGTCGCTCGTGCACGTCGCTTCGCCGAAGTTCTGCGGGAAACCGCCGTCCGCGCACTGGGTGCCCGCGAGGAACGTCACGGCCGACGCCGGGGCACCGCCCGGGGTGCGGTCCAGCGCCAGGAGGGCGAGCGACTGCGAGAGGGCGTTGGAGTAGTCGCCGTACTCGGATCGGTCGGAGAACCGGCCGGACGGCGTGAGCAGCGAGAGCAGGCCCGCCTTCAGGTCGACGCCGCCGAACGACGCCGGGTCCTTGCCCCGGATCTGCGCGGCGAGCATCAATTTGGCGTGCGCGCCCGCATAGGCCTCGGTGCCGCCCCCGACGTAGCCGGTGGTGACCTCCGGCTTCGCGAGCCAGGCGATCGCCTTGCCCGCGTTCGTGTCCGACACGCCGGCCGCGGCGAACGCGAAGATCGCGTCGATCGTCAGGCCTTGATCGGGGAACTTCTGACCGCCGAAGTCGGCCTCGAACCGTTCGCCGTCGGTCATCTGCCTGGCGAGCCAGCCCGCGGCGGCGTCCGCCTTGTCGTGAGTGGCCGCGGCCGCCGCCGGAGCGGCGACCAGCCCGATGCCGCACAGTACGGCGACAGCGAAAACCAAACGTCTCATGAGAACCCTTTCCCGCATTTCCACGACAGGAGTCGGTGACACCGTGCGATGTGGGTGACCGGGCTCGCCTGGAAGGCACACCGTTGCGGGACAGCGCCGGACTCTCACCGGACTTCCCCCACGACCGCGCCTGAAGACTCTCACCCCGGTCGGGTGCGGGATACCGCCGGGTGCCCATGTGATCCTCACGACCGACTTGCCGGTGGTACCTACCGACGGTGAACAGGTGTTAACCTCGGCTGGCTCGACAACAGAACACCGCCGCCCGTGACGGGGAAGCCGGTCGAAATCCGGCGCTGTCGCGCAACCGTGGGCCCCTCGCAGGGCGAGCCGGGATACCGAACGGGCGGACGTACGAACCACTGTCGCGATAAACAGGGGTGACTGCGGCGTCCCGCGCTGTCCTCCGCCATGCCGCAAGGAGGAGTCATGCGCCGCGGGTATCTGGCCGCGTCGGCGTTCGCCGTCATCGTCACCATGATCGCCGCACCGCTCAGCGGGACGGCGACGGCGGCGAACGATCCCGGTGCGGCGAAGGTGAATTCCCGCTGGCTCGCGACGAAGCTGAAGCCGGACGGCACATTCGACAACCCCAGCGGCGGCTCATTGCCCGACCACGGCCTGATGCTCGACGCGCTCTTCGCGATGTACGCCGCGGGCGAAGGCGCGCGGGCCGAGCCGATCGTGAAGTTCCTCGACGACCAGGGCCACGCCACCGACTACTTCACCTGGGACGGGCTCGCTCCCGGCGCCGGATACGACAAGATCATCGTCGGCGGCGCCGTGGCGAAGACGCTGGTCGCCGCCCAGGTGTCCGGCCGGAATCCGCGGGCCTTCGACGGCTACGACCTGGTCGCCGAGACCCATGCGGCCATCATGCGCAAGGGCCCCGACAAGGGCCGGGTCAGCGATTACTCCAAGGATCCGGCCCTCGCCGACGCGGTGAGCAACAACGCGAACATGTTCGGCCAGGCGCTCGGCGTGATCGGGCTCGCCGTGGCGGGAGAGAACGACCGGATCGCCATCGACAGGCTGCTGACCCAGCAGTGTTCCGAGGGCTACTTCCGCGTCCTCTTCTCCTACATCCCGACGAAGGAGACCGGCGACCACGTCACCCCGGACGGCCGCAAGGTCTCGACCTGTGACGAGGGCAAACCGCTCGGCCTTTCCCCGACCGACGGTGACGCCACGGGACTCGCCCTCTCGGCGATGCTGGCCGCGAAGAAGGCGGGCGCGGCCGGTCTCGACGCCCCGATCGCCAAGACCGTCTCGTGGCTCAAGGCGAACCAGACGCCCGGCGGCGGCTGGGGTGGCGGCGTCGGCACCGAGGCGCCGAACACCAACAGCACCGGCCTGATCGTCCAAGCGCTCGTCGACGCGGGCGGCGCGAACGCGGCGGTGGACAAGGGCGTGCGGTTCCTCAAATCCGCGCAGGCGAACGCCGCGGCCGACTCCGGGAACAAGCTCGCGGGCGAACTCGGCGCGATCGCCTACGACCCGGCTTCCTACGAGGCGGCGCGTTCCTCCGGCATCAGCGGCCTCGACACTTGGATCCGCGCGAGTGCCCAGGCTTCGCTCGGGTTGTCGCAGGTCGGTTTCCACTCGCTCGCGAAGGGCGAAGTCCTGCCGCCGACCACCGGCGTCCCGGAAACCCCGGCTCCTGTCACGCAGCCGCACAAGCCCGCTCCTAAGCCCAAGAAATCCATCACGCCCAAGGCGTCCACCGGCGCCCGGGTGTCGACGGTCGCGGCGATCGCCGCTCCGGTCACCGCGACCCCGGCCGTCCGACTCGGGGCTTATCTGACGAACCGGCTCGTCGGCGGCGACCACGTCGAGGTCACCGAGGACGGCAAGACCTACGTCGACTACGACGCCACCGCCGACGTGGTGCTGGCCTTACGGGCGTTGGACCAGCAGCCGGACGCGGTCGCGCGCGCCTCGCAGTTCCTGCTGAAGCCCGAAGCCGTGCAGGCCTACGCGCACGGAGCGCCGTACGAACAGGGTCAGGCGTCGTACGCCGAACCGCTCGCGAAACTCGTGCTCGTCGCCGAATTCGCGAAGTCGGACGTCGCCGGTCCGTTGCGTGCCGATCTGGTGAAACTGCGCGGTACCGACGGGGAATTCACCGACACCGGATCGTTCGCCGACGCCGATCGGACGGTCGAGCGGCACGCTTGGGCGGTCCTCGCCACCGCCGCCGACCCCGGCCCCGCGGTCGAACTGCTCCTCTCCCGCCAATGCGCGGACGGGACCTTCCCGAAGCACCTCGACACCGCGGAATGCGGTTCCGGCGACCTCGCCGCGACGGCCGCCGCGGTCACCGCGCTCGTCGCCCGTCCGCACACGGATGCCTCGCCGCCGACCAGACGCCCGGACGGCTGGACCGAACGGCGCGTGTCGGCGTTCATCTCCGCAGTGGACGCACTCGGCGTCCGGCCCACCGGCGAGGGCTTGGTGACGGGAGAAGGCGGCGAGGTGGACATCGCGCTCAGCGCCACCGTCGCCGCCGCGCGGCAGACCGCCGGTCTCGACGCGACCGGAACCGCGCGCTCGCTGGGCAAGCTCGTCCAGCAGGACGGCGGATTCGCCAAGGGAACCGGGGGAGAGACCGATTTCCCGACCAGTTCGGCCGCTGCACAAGGGGTCGCGGGCCGGTCTTGGCTCACGGCCGCGGATTCACCGCTGTCACCCGCGATCCGGCTCCCGCTGACCGCCGACACCGATACACCGGCGCTGGCCGCCGCCCAATCCGACGACCGGCCGGGATGGCTGATCTGGGGACTCGCCGGGCTGGCCGTGCTGTTCCTCTCCACCGCGATCGCGCTCGTCTTCGTACTTCGTCGTTTCACCAAGAAAAAGGGGGTAACACCATGAAGAGGCTGCTCGCCGTCACGACCGTCCTCATCGGACTCATCGGGCTGTCCGCCGCACCCGCGAACGCGGTCGACACCACGAAGGGCTACGCCGGGATCTGCACCGGCGCCGACGCGCGCACCGGGGTCACGGTCGTGATCGACTTCCAGGAGCTGGCCGCCCCGACGATCACCCGCTGCTCGCCCAACGCCACGCCGGGTACCGCCCGCACGGGGATCAAGGCGTTGCAGGACGCGGGGATCGCGGTCGCCGGCACCGCGCGCTGGGGGCTCGCTTTCGTCTGCCGTCTGGAAGGGCGCCCGTCCGCGACGGAGACGCTCCCGCTGACGACCAACCCGAACTACAAGGAAGCGTGTGTCACCACCCCGCCCGCGGGCGCGTACTGGGGTTACTGGAACGCCGACGGTTCCGGTTCCACCTGGACCTACAGCAGCTCGGGCGCCCTCAACCGCAACGTCGTCCCGGGCGGTTTCGAAGGCTGGTCGTTCTCGCTGAACAAGTCCGCGACCACCAACCCGCCGCCCGGCGTCACGCCGAGGAACCCGGCCATCCCGTGAAAAGGGTCCTTCCCGCGGTGGCGGCGGTCTTCCTGATCGCCGCCACGGCGCCGTCCGCGCACGCGGTCGACCAGAGCAAGGGATATCCGGGGTTCTGCAAGGACGCCACCGGGGTCACCGTCGTCGTCGACTTCCAGCAGCTCGGCGGGACGACCATCGTGCGGTGCAATCCCCAGACCACCCGTGGCACCGGGCTGGACGCGCTCAAGGGCGCCGGTTTCCAGATCGCCGGAGTCCAGCGCTGGGGTGAGTCGTTCGTCTGCCGGGTCGAGAACCGCCCGTCCGCGGCCGAGGCCGTCCCCGTCGCGGGTCGCGGTGACTACCGTGAGCCTTGCGTCGACACGCCTCCGGCTCAGGCCTATTGGTCCTACTGGCACGCCTCGAACAACTGCGCCTGGGACTACAGCCAGTGGGGTGTCAAGAACCGTGACTTCATCCCCGGCGGTTTCGAAGGCTGGTCGTTCTCCTTGAACGCCACCACCCAGAGCAACCCGGTCCCGCGGGTCTCCGCCGTACGGCCCGGCACGGAGAGCCAGCCCTGTGTGCCGCGCGAGGAGGCCAAGCCGGTCACGGGTGACCCCGGCGAGCGCCAGCAGCGACCGCCGTCGGGGAACGGACAGCAGGCCGGCGGCTCCCAGCCGACGACGGGTGCCGGAGAAGGTCCGGCCGCGGGCCCGGGTTCCGCCGCGCTGCCGCCGCCCAAACCGCGCCCGAGTGCTTCGGCACGGCCGAAGGCGCAGGATCCGTCGATGAACGTCGCGTTCACCGGCGGCGAGAACGCCGAGGACGTCAACGCGGTGATCGACCGCGAGTCCGGAGCGGGCGGCTGGGCGCCTTGGGCCGCGGGAGCCGCGGTACTCGCGCTGTGCGTGGCGGGATTCCTGATGGCACGCAGACGCAAACGCGCACAAGGAGTTTGATGACGTCCTACTTCCTGCCGCGCGATCTGCACCCGGCCGCGTGGTGGGTGTGGGCGCTCGGACTCGCCGTCGCGGCGACCCGCACGACGAACCCGTGGCTGCTGCTGACCATCGTGGCCGTCGCGGGGTACGTCGTCGTGGCCCGCCGCAGTGAGGCGCCGTGGGCGCTGGCGTTCCGGCTCTACCTGTACCTCGGCGCGTTCATCGTCGCGATCCGGGTGTTCTTCCGTGTCGTGTTCGGCGGCGGTGAGGGGGCCACGATCATCCTGCGGCTGCCCGAGATCCCGCTGCCGGAATGGGCGGCGGGTATCCGGCTCTTCGGCGACGTCTCCGCGGAATCGTTGCTGGGCGGGCTCTACGACGGGATGCGGTTGGCGACGATGGTGATCTGCCTCGGCGCGGCCAACGCGCTCGCGAACCCGAAACGGCTGCTCAAGGCGATGCCGCCGGCGCTGTACGAGGTGGGCACGGCGGTGATCGTCGCGCTGTCGGTGTTCCCGCAGCTCGCCGAGAGTGTGCTGCGGGTCCGGCGGGCACGCAGGCTGCGCGGCGGTTCGGGGAAGAAGAAGGTGAAGGCGCTGCACACCATCCTCATCCCGGTACTGGAGGACGCGCTTTCCCGCTCGCTGCAGCTCGCCGCGTCGATGGATTCACGCGGCTACGGCCGCGCGGGAACGGTCGAAGCGCGGGCCAGGCTGATCACGGGCACGCTGATGATCATCGGCCTGCTCGGCGTCTGCGTCGGTGTTTACGCCACTTTGGACGGTTCGACGCCCCGATACCTGGCCGCACCGGTGCTTTCCGCCGGGGTCGTGATCGGACTCGCCGGATTCCGGTCGGCGGGCAAACGCGTCCGGCGCACGCGTTACCGGCCGGATCGCTGGCAGCCGCCGGAGATCGTCGTCGCCCTCAGCGGGATCGCCGTCGCGGCCGTCCTGTTCACGACGTCGGAGGTGAACCCGATGAACATGAACCCGTCGCTGATCGGCCTGTCCTGGCCGTCGCTGTCGTGGGTGCCGTTGCTCGGGGTGCTGATCGGCGTGCTGCCCGCGTTCCTCACCCCGGCCCCCGAACCTCCTTACGCCGCACTGGAAGAAGAAGTGCACGCATGATCGAACTGGACCACGTTTCCTTCACCTATCACGGCCGCGCCGAACCGGTGCTGTCCGACGTGACGCTGTCCATCGGTGAAGGCGAACTCGTGCTGTTCGCCGGCCGGACGGGGGCGGGCAAGTCGACGTTGCTCGGCACGATCAACGGTCTCGTCCCGCATTTCACCGGCGGTCACCTCGAAGGCACGGTGTCCGTCGACGGCGTGACGACGCGGTCCCGGCCGCCGCGCGAGTTCGCGCATCTGGTCGGCGTCGTCGGCCAGGATCCGCTCGCGGGCTTCGTCACCGACACGGTGGAGGACGAACTCGCGTACGGCATGGAGCAACTCGGCCTGAGCCCGCAGGTGATGCGACGCCGGGTGGAGGAGACCCTCGACCTCCTCGGCATCGCGGAACTGCGCAGGCGCGCGTTGCGGACGCTGTCCGGCGGGCAGCAGCAACGGGTGGCGATCGGCGCGGTGCTCACCACCCATCCCAAGGTGCTGGTGCTGGACGAACCGACGTCGGCGCTGGACCCGACGGCGGCCGAGGAGGTGCTCGCGACGCTGGCCAGGCTGGTGGAGGATCTCGGCACGACGGTGCTGATGGCCGAGCACCGGATGGAACGCGTGATCCCGTTCGCGGACCGGATGATCCACGTACCGGGCACCGGGGAGGTGATCGACGGAACGCCACCGGAAGTGCTGAAGGACATGCCCATCGCGCCGCCGATCGTCCACTTGGGACGGTTGGCGGGCTGGGATCCGCTGCCGATGTCGGTCCGTGATGCCCGGCGGCGCGCTTCTTCGCTGACGTTGGGCGCTCCGCCCGCGCGAAACACGACCGTGGGCGAAGAACTGCTGGCCGCGTCCGGCGTCGTCGTGCGCTATGGGCCGAAGGTGGCGGTGCGGGAGGTCGATCTCGCCCTGCGCGCCGGCGAGGTGCTGGCGATGATGGGGCGCAACGGTTCCGGCAAGTCGTCGCTGCTGTGGGCGGTGCAGGGTTCCGGCCCGCGGCAAGGCGGCAAGGTCACCGTCGAGGGCAAGGACCCGAAGACGCTGAGCAGTGCCGCGGCACGCGCCCTGGTCGGGATGGTGCCGCAGACCGCGAGCGATCTGCTGTACCTGCAGACCGTCGCCGCCGAATGCGAAGCCGCCGACGCGGAATCGGGTGCGGAGCCGGGGAAGTGCCGGGAACTGCTCGACAGGCTCGCTCCGGGCATCGATCCCGCGTCGCATCCCCGTGATCTCTCGGAGGGGCAGCGTCTCGCGCTCGTGCTCGCGGTCCAGTTGTCGGCCGCCCCGCGGATCATGCTGCTGGACGAACCGACCCGCGGCCTCGACTACACCGCGAAGGCGGCGCTGGCGCGGATGATCGCTTCGCTCACGGCGGAGGGCAAGGCGATCGTCGTGGCCACCCACGACGTCGAATTCGTCGCGACGATCGCGGACCGCGTGCTCGTGATGGCGGAAGGGGAGGTCGTCTCGGACGGCCCGACCGGTGAGGTGCTCGGCGGCTCCCCGGCGTTCGCCACGCAGATCGCGAAGATCCTCGGCGAGCCCTGGCTCACCGTCGACGAGGTCCGGTCCGCGCTTCCGCAGGAGGTCTCGTGACCGCGGCGGTCCGGCTCGGCCCCCGCTCGGCGACTGTGCTCGGCCTCGCGTCGCTGGCGGGGCTGATGATGTTCGTCTGGCCGCTCCTTGTCCGTGTCGAGCCGCAATCGATGCAGCACGGCCCGGACGCGCCGTTCGTGTTCATCGCGATCCTGCCGATCCTGATCGTCATCGTGCTGGCCGAGATGTCCGAAGGGGGCATGGATTCCAAGGCCCTCGCGATGCTCGGCGTGCTCTCCGCGGTGAACGCCGCCCTGCGGCCACTCGGCGCGGGGACCGCGGGCATCGAGACCGTGTTCTTCCTGCTGGTGCTGGCCGGGCGGGTACTCGGCCCCGGCTTCGGTTTCGTGCTGGGCTGCACGTCGATGTTCGCTTCGGCGCTGCTGACCGCCGGGGTGGGGCCGTGGCTGCCGTTCCAGATGATGTGCTCGGCGTGGATCGGGATGGGCGCAGGGCTGCTGCCCCGCCGCGTCACCGGCAAGGCGGAGATCGCGATGCTGGTGGTGTACGGGATCTTCGTCGCGTACGTCTTCGGATTCCTGATGAACCTGTGGTTTTGGCCGTTCATCACCGACGCCGAAGTGCCGTACCACGACGGGCACATCTCCTACGTGCCCGGCGCCCCGCTGCTGGAGAACCTGCACCGCTTCGCCGTGTTCACCCTGCTGACCTCGACGGCGGGCTGGGACACCGGCCGCGCGATCACCAACACGGTGGCGATCCTGGTGCTGGGGCCCGCCGTGCTCGCGACGTTGCGCCGGGCTTCGCGGAAGGCTTCCTACGGCGTGATCCCCTCGTTCACCGATGGGCCCGCTTCCGGCGCAGGACGTGGAAGGACACGGCGAACGCCACTCCCACGGCCACGATGATCGCGGCGAAGACGGGATGCATGTCCTTGGACAGGCTTTGCGCTCTTTCGGGGCCGATCGCTCACAGCGCCAGGGGAGTGGCGTAGGCCGAGGTGAGGGCGATCGCGCCCCAGCGGAGAGGTCTGAGCCGGGCGTCGCGCAAAGTGCCGATCAGCACGAGCGCGACCGGGACGATCGCGAGCATCGCGAATTGGCCGACGACCATGATCGGTACGGCCCAGGCCGAGACGATGACGGCACGCGGGGCGCGGCGGACGGTGGTTTCGCGGTCGAGCGTCTGGGTGGACATCGGTTCCTCCGAGGTGTGTGGTGCGGTCAGCAGTGGGATTCGGCGGTGGCCTTGAGGTCCTTCAGCCAGGCTTCGAGGCCCCAGCCGAGGAACTTGGTCGCGGTGGGCACGTCGGCCTCGACCTGGGCGCCGGACCAGTTCTCTTCGGTGCGGACGAGCACCCCGCCCTTGACCTCGGTGAAGTTCCAGACGTGGATCCCGTTGTCGATGCCGAGACCCTCGCCGACCGCGGGCCCGCTCCAGCGGAGGCATTTGCCGCGCTGGATCTGGTGGACGGTCGAGGTGATCGACAGCGTGGTGGCCGGGGTCGTGGCCGTGGCCGGTGCCGGGGTGGTCCAGTGGAACCGGGAGTTCTTCCGCAGCGGGCCGTGATCCAGGCGTTCGCTGCTCAGCACCGGCTCCTGCCAGGACGGCCAGCGTTCGACGTCGGTCTGCAGACGCCAGATCTTGCTCAGTGGTGCCTTGATCAGGGCCTCGGTCCGGTAGTGGATCGGGGCCTTCGTGTCGATGGTCTTTCCTTGGCACGAAAGCGGGGCTGTGGTGGCGGCCTGGGCGGGGGCCACGGCACCGCCCAGCAGGCCGATCGCCAGCGGGAGGGCGAGTGCGGCGGTGCGATAGAGCGACTTCATCAAGACTCCTTGTTAGCGATGCTTGCGATAGTTAGAAGCTATAACCACAACGACGTGAGTGTCAATAGGGAAAGTGATAGCCTCTAACTGATCGGAAGGGAGTGGCTGGTGGAGACCTCGCGTGAGCGGTATCGGGCGCAGGTGCGTGCGGAGATCAAGCGGCACGCGTGGGAGCAGTTGGCCACGACGGGGGTGTCCGCGCTGTCCCTCAACGCGATCGCCAAGCACGTCGGCATGAGCGGTCCCGCGCTGTACCGGTACTTCCCCAGTCGCGACGACCTGATCACGGACCTTGTCCGCGACGCGTATCGAAGCCTCGCCGACGTCGTCCAGGCGGCAGTCAGCGTGACTGAAGTCGCCTACGCGATCAGGGAATGGGCACTGGCGGATCCGCAGCGATACCTGTTCGTCTATGGGACGCCCATCCCCGGCTATCACGCGCCTGGCGACACCACGGAGATCTCGGACGAGATCATGGCCGTGCTGCTCCGGGTGTACGCGGCGGAGCCGGATGACGGCCGGGCGCTCAGTCGTGCCGTCACCTTCTGGACCCGTGTCCACGGTGTTCTTTCGCTCGAGCTCGCCGGGCATTTCGCCGGTATGGGGTTCGATCCCGCCCTGCTGTTCGCCGCCGAGGTCGACGGCTTGCTCGGGTGAGCGCGCGCGCCGGGGCGTGATCGAGTGACGATTCGGTGGGATCCGGTCGCGAGCGTGTCGTCCATCCAGTCACGTGTGTCGTCCGTCTGATCACGTGTGTCGTCCGTTCTGGTCATGCGCACCTGTCCAGTCGTTCGCCGCACATGTCGCGAAAGCCACTTTCGGGACATCAGACGTCGCGAAAGTGGCTTTCGCGACGTTTTCGCGTGAGGGTCGCCGGGCGCGGTCACTGTCCATAAAGGACGGTTTCCGCTGAGCGGGGCATCATCGGCCGCTTTCGGCGCTGTACGGTGGTTTTCGCGTTCGCTGTGCTAGCTTCCGGGAATGCGCGGAGAATCCCGGATTCGTACGCTCGCGGTGCTCTCGTCGATGCTCCTGGCGTCGCTGATCGGCCCCGGCGCCGTCGCGAACGCGTCCGGCGGGCACGGCTGTGAATGCGCCACCCCGTCGATCGACCGTTTGCAGCAATGGCTCGCCTCCGGTGAGGGCACCACGCTGCCGCCGACCGGCAGCCTGCTCGTCCGCGAACGCGGCGGTTACGCGGCGAAGGTGACCTTCCTGAACGCCGAATGGCACGTTGTCGTCGTCTGGCTGGGGAATCAGTTCGAAGCGCAGGCGGACCTCTCGAAATCCGCCGGTTTCTGGATGACCTACAGCGCGACCGACGACCTCTACGTCCAGCTGCGCCCCGCCTCGCATTGGAGCGGCGGGGACAAGTGGCTCACGAAGGTGCCGTCGACCGGCGGGAAGCTGGTGAAGAAGTTCTTCAGCTTCAAGCCCTCCGTCTGGACGACGTTGCCCGAGCTGGGTACGCCCGGCTACTCCTTCGCCTCGGCGCTCACCGAGGCTCGGGGCCTGGTCTTCGTCGGCAAGACCCCGAACAAGCTCGACTTCCGCGGCCTCTCGATCGACCGCTACCGGCCGCCCTGTCTCTGACCGCTCCTCGGATTTCACCTGTCCGGAGCGACGGCCATCGCGCACCGTGCCCGATTTGTCCTGTACGGTGAACTTTCAGCCGCCTCCGCACGACCGATCCGAGGAGTACCCCTGATGAGCCTGTTCGACTCGCTGAAGGAAAAGGCCGCCGAACTGCTGGGCGGCGCGGGCGACAAGGTCGGCGAACTGACCGGTGTCTACCTTTCCGGCGCCGCCGACCAGGTCACCCAGGCGACCGGCGGGCTGGCCGAGACCGGTCAGGGCCTCGCCGAGAGTGCCACCACGGCGGGCCAGGACGCCGTCGACTCGGCCACCGCGGCCGGTCAGGGCGTCGTCGACTCCACCGGTGCGTTCGGTGACGCCGCCACCGGACTGGCCGGCGACGTGATCGACCCGAACGCCCGGGGCTGACCGCCCCCGGACTCCCCGGTATCCCGCGGATACCGGGGAGTTCGTCATTTCTCCGGTGGGACGACGTCCGTTTTTCGGCAGGACGATCTTCGGTTTTCCTTGTCCCATAAGGGAATTGTCGCCGGTCGGGTGGATGAGGAAACGGTTGTGGTAACCCGTCCACGGCCGCGAAGCTCGGTCGGTGATCGTCAACCGACTCAAGCCCGTCGGCCTGTGTGCCGCGCTCACCGTGCCCGCTCTTCTCCTGCGCTTCACCGGCACCGATCCGGGCGCGCCTGCCGGGCTGCTGCTGTTCGGCCTCGCCGTCGTGGCGGCCTCGTTCCTGCTCGCCTGGGCGGCCGAAGCCGCGCAGGTGGACATCTCCGGCGGCCTCGCGATCGCCGTGCTGGCCGTCATCGCGGTCCTTCCCGAGTACGCGGTGGACCTGTACTTCGCCTACACGGCGGGCTCGAATCCCGAGTACATCGCCTACGCCGCGGCGAACATGACCGGCTCCAACCGGCTGTTGCTCGGCCTCGGGTGGTCCACCGTCGTGCTGGTCGCGCTCGCCGTCGCGAAGAAACGCCGTGGCGCCACCGTCCGCGAGCTGATCCTCGACGCGCCCTACCGGATCGAGCTCGGCTTCCTCGCGATCGCCTCGATCGTCGCGTTCGTCATCCCCGGAACCGGGCAGATCTCGCTGGTCCTCGGCTTCGCGTTGCTCGGCTTCTTCGTGTTCTACCTTTGGAAGGTCTCCCGCGCCGAACCGGGCGAACCCGAACTGGTCGGTCCGGCCGCCACCTTGGGCGCGCTGCCCCGGCGGTCCCGCCGGACCCTCGTGGCCGCGCTGTTCGTGTTCGCGGCCGTGGTGATCCTCGCGAGCGCGGAACCGTTCGCGCACAACCTGATCGCCGTCGGGACGGAACTGGGCGTCGACCGGTTCCTGCTCGTGCAATGGCTCGCGCCGCTGGCGTCGGAGGCGCCGGAGTTCATCGTGGCGATCCTCTTCGCGCTGCGAGGCAAGGGTGACGCGGCGCTCGGCACCCTGCTTTCCAGCAAGGTCAACCAATGGACACTGCTCGTCGGCAGTCTGCCGATCGCCTATGTCCTCGGCGGCGGGGGATCCGCACTGCGGTTGGACGGCCGTCAGATCGAGGAATTCCTCCTCACCGCGACCCAGACCTTGCTGGGAGTCGCCGCTCTGCTCGCGTTGCGTTTCCCGCGCTGGGCCGCCTGGACGCTGCTCGGCCTGTTCGCGGTGCAGTTCGTGCTGCCCGGCCAAACCGCGCGCTACGTCCTGTGCGGGGTCTACGCGCTCGTCGCGCTCGCCGCCCTGATCCGCAACCGCCGCCATCTCCTGCCGACCCTTGCCGCCCCGTTCCGCCGGGCACCCTATGCCTCCGGGAGTAGTCGCGAGGAGCGGATTTCGGCCTGAGAGCAGAGGTTTCCGCGAGTTCGCGCGCTTAGCGTCCAGGTATGACCAAACGACGAAAAGTACTCGCCGCTGGCCTGGCGATCCTGCTGCTGGCGGGCGGCGGGCCACCGGCCTCGGCGACCCCGGCGCCGCGGATCGACTGGCACGACTGCCGGACCGGGCCGGAAGACGAGACGGGACGACGGCTCGCCGCCGCCGGGGCGACCTGCGGTGAGGTCGTCGTGCCGCTGGACCACGCCGACCCGGGCGGCAGAACCCTTTCGGTGGCCGTCGCGCGCCGTCCCGCGAGCGACCCCGCGCGCCGTCTGGGCACCCTGGTGGTCAACACCGGCGGACCCGGCCCGTCCCGCGACGGCGTGGCACTGCTGGTCCATGGGCTGCCCCCGGAGGTCCCGTCCGGTTCGGTATCGCTCGCGGCGCGATACGACCTCGTCGGGATCGACCCGAGATTCTTCGGGCTCAGCTCGCCGCTGGAATGCGGCTGGCCCACCGGGCGATACCTGCAGAGCGCTCAGCTGGCGAGTCCGGATCGGGCCTCCTTCGACCGCAGCGTGCTGGTCGCGCGGGAGCTCGCGCGAAGCTGCGCGGACCGGGGCGATCTTCTCGCACACGCCTCCACCCGCGACATGGCGCGGGATCTGGACCTCGTGCGAGCCGCCCTCGGGGAATCGAAGATCTCCTACCTGGGCTGGTCTTTCGGCAGTCATCTCGGCTCGGTCTACCGACGGCTCTTTCCTCGGCGGATCGAGCGGATGGTGTTCGACAGCGCCGCCGCGCCCGGGGCCGCCGGTCCCGCGCTCACCAGGGAGACCGCAGTGGCGGACGCCGCGGCCCTGAGCGACTGGGCGCGGTGGGCCGCCCGCCGCGACGCACACCATCATCTCGGCGCCACCGCGGAAGAGGTACTGGCCACGGTGGACCGGATCGCCCGCGCCGCCGCCCGCGAGCCCTTGCGCGTCGGCGAGCACCGGATCGACGCCGCGATGATCCCCGGCCTGCTGCTCACCGTCGACGACAGCGACGCGTTCTACGCGGAGTTCAGTGCCCAGGTCGCCGTGCTGCGTGACGCCGCTCGCGGTCTCACCGTGACACCGACACCCACGCAGGAGTGGAAACTCTCCCTGTACACGGATCCGGCCGTCGAGCCGTCCTTCGGGTTCAGCGCCACCGTCGCCAACCAGTGCGCGGACCGCGCCGCCTGGCGGGATCCCGAAAGCTACTACCGGGACATCCTGGCGCACCGGGCCGCCGAGCCCCTGTTCGGTCCGCTGGCCCGGCACATCACGCCTTGCGCGTTCTGGCCCGTCCCGCCTGCGGAGCCACCTGTCCCGGTCGGGGACGACCGGCCCGCCCTGCTCGTGGGCGCCTCAGGGGATCCGGTCACGCCGTATGCCGGGCAACTGGCGCTGCGCCGCGTCCTGACCGGATCGAGGATGGTCACGCTGGACGGCGCCTTCCGGCACGGGGTCTATCTCTTCGACCCGACGTCCTGCGTCACCGACATCGTCGAGTCGTATCTGCTCGGCGGAGCCCTGCCCCGGGCCGACGTCACCTGTGCCCGTCACCGCTCGCCGGGCCGGACCACGCCCGCTTCGTAGGCGAGGACCACCGCCTGCACCCGATCCCGCACCCGCAGCTTGGCCAGGATGTTGCCGACGTGGGTCTTCACCGTTCCAGGCGCGACCACCAGCCGCTCGGCGATCTCGGCGTTGGACCAGCCGCGGGCCATCGCGGCCAGCACCTCCCGCTCACGTCCGGTCAGCGTCGCCGCCGACCTGGCCGCGCTGGGATCGAGCGGGGGCGCCAGCCGGTCCAGCAGCCTGCGGGTGGTGGAGGGGGCGATCACCGAGTCGCCGTCGTGCACCGTCCGGATGCCGGCCAGCAGTTCCTCGGGGGTGGCGTCCTTGAGCAGGAAACCGCTCGCCCCGGCCCGGATCGCGGCCAGCGCGTGCTCGTCGAGGTCGTACGTCGTGAGCATGAGGACCTTGGGCGCGTCAGGCAGGGCGAGCACCCGTCGAGTGGCCTCGATACCGTCGAGAACCGGCATCCGGACGTCCATCAGGACCAGATCGGGATTCAGGCGCCGGGTGTGGTCGACCGCGGCGAGACCGTCACCCGCCTCACCGACGACGGTCAGATCGGCCTGGGACTCGATGACCAGCCGGAAGCCTGCCCGGACCAGGGCCTGGTCGTCGACCAGCAGGACACGGACCGGCGGGGCGGTCACGCCGGTCCGTCCCGCAGGACACCGATCATCCGCCGGAGATCGCCCAGCGCCTTCCGGGCGCAGTCGCCGATCGTGACCAGGGCCGACCGTCCGGCCTCCGGCGTGGCCGCGTACCGGCCACCGTCGGCCTGCGCGATCACGACCGCGAGCGAATGGGCGACGATGTCGTGCATCTCGCGCGCGATCCGTTCCCGCTCCGCGAGGACCGCGAGCCTCGCCTGCTGACGGCTGTGGGACAGCCGGACCCGGCGCAACGTCCCGGTCGCCCAAGCGGCCATCACGGTGCTGGCCAGGAAGGCGCCGACGAGCAGATGCGCGGCCGCGGACGACGGCAGCATCGGCCAGCTCAGCCCGCCGAGCACCGCGCCGAGGAGCCCTGCCGCCAGCGCGGCGCCACCGGCTCGCCGCGGTCCGTAGGCCGCCGCGGCGTGCACCGCCGGCGGCACGGCGAGATCGGCGGGCAAGGCACCGACGCCGTCCCGGATCGTGAGCCACTGGATGCTCGCGACTCCCAGCACCACTGTCGCGCACACCACGGCATTGCGGCGTCGCAAGGCGAGTGGAAGCGCGAGAAGCAGGGAGAACAGGAAATACGCGGCCTCCGCCCGGACGAAGAGTCCGAAAAGGACACAGCATCCCGCGAGGAGCAGTGCGATCAGGACGTCGACGAGCGACTGGTGTCCGCGCAGCCAGGAGTCGAGCCTTTCACCGAGCACGTCGCCACCTTATGGCCGCGGCGCCGTCGTCACTTCGCCGCGGGGACTGAAACCGTGTACGCCCACCGGGCTAGCCCGAATGGAGCAAGGAAAGGCGGCGGAAATCCCGTATGGCGAAACCCCTCGTACCGCTAATCTGGCGGAAACGACATATCTGCGGGGGAGCGGACCATGGCCGTGATCTGGATAGTGCTCGGGATACTCCTGTTGGTGATCGGCATCGCCGTGATCACCGATGTACGCGATCGCGGGCGGGGCGGGACACGCAAGATCATGTTGCCGGGCTGGGCCTCACGGCGCGCCGATTACACGGAGAACGACCTCGTCCACGGTCGCTGGTCGGAAAAGTCGCCGCGTGAACAGGACGAAGAACTCCAGCGCCGGTACAAATCGGGCGACGAATAACGGATCAAGCGGCGGGCCTGGACCAGCGCCAGGCGGCGTGCAGGGCGGTGATCAACGCCTCGTCGTCGGCGAAGGTGGGTTCTTCACCGACCGGTATCCAAGTGCGGTCGACGATTTCACCCTCGGTCCGCCGGACGACCGAGATCCCGGGGTAGGACAAGGCCGCGCGGCCGCCGTCGTCGGCCACGTGGCGGTGCTCCCAGCGCAGCTGGACAACGCGATCAGCGCTCATCGACCACAACTTTCCGTACTTGCGTATCCGGTAAGTCGTCTGTCGAGGCCCGCGCGTTTCACGTCCGCCTTGTGATCTGCGCCCTTCGCACTGCGGATTCCCGCGCCGGATTCGATTCTTTTCGTGAATTCCGTGGAGGTGACCCCGATCACAAAGGGCTCTCCGATCGTGAGAACATGAGGGCCGAACTGCCGGATCCCGGAGGGTGAATGCTCCGCAGAATGCGTCGCTGGCTCGAATTGCTCAGTCTCGGCGGGTTGGCGGTGGCCGGCTTCGCCGTCGGAATCGCGGAACAGCTCGGCCTGCTCGACAAAGTCGCGCCGAAAGGCGTCACCACCCTGACCCTGATCATGGTCAGCGGGGTGGTCGTGGTGCTGCTCGTCGAACTGACCCCGTTGCGCGCACTGGAAGACATCCGCGACCGGCTCGCCGGTCTCGACATCGACACCATCGCCACGAGCCTCCGCCGTTCGCGCTACGGCGGCGTGGTCGAAGTGCACAAACGCTTTCCGGACGACGAGTTCGCGGCACACGTCGCGAAGGCCAAACAAGTGACGATCCTGAACACCTGGATCCCCAACCTGCAGCGCCTGGAAAAGGAACTCGAAGCCGCGATCGTCGAGCGGCGCGCCGAGGTGCGGATCATGCTGCTGCACCCGAACTCGATGCTGGTGGGGCTGCGGGAGGCGGCGCTGGGCCGGAGCGACGGCGCGGGCAACCCCTTCGTGAGCACGGGGATCGCGGAGTGCCTGGAGATACTCTCCCGGCTGCACCGGCGGCTGGCGAAGCGTCAGGGAAACCTGAAGGTGCGGGTCTTCAACTCGCAGGCCTCGGTTTCGGTGTACCGGGCCGACGGACGCTACCTGGTCAGCATGTTCCTGCACGGCCAGCTGGCGGTCAATTCGCCGCAGTTCCAGATCGAGGGCACGCACGACACCGTGCTCGGCGAACAGATCCAGCGCGAGCTCGACACGTTGTGGGACATCGGCCGCGACGTCGATCTCGCCGACTGGAACCGAAGCATCGACATGATCCGTTTCTGAGCAAGAGGTGTACTGATGCGCGAGCTCGACGAGTTCGAAGACGGTTTGATCGAGCGGTTCCGGAACCATCCGGCGCTGCGGGGCGTCACCGACCTCCCGGGGGAGGAGCTGCAAGCGGTCCTGCTGCAGCGCCGGTTCCTGTCGCTGGCGTTCACCATGGCCTACGACCTGGCGATCGACCTGCTCACCGACGAGCAGTCCAAACGGATCGCCCGCGTCATCGTCCGCGAGGAGTACCCGGACAACACCTCGCCCGGCAGCACACCTTCGCACCGCGAGGATCTGATGACGGACATCCTCGCCCTGGGCGTCCCGCGCGAAGTGCTCGTGCGGTCGCGGAAGTCCCTGGCCACGGCGGCCTGCCTCGACACCACCATGGAGCTGATCTCCTCGGCGGGCGATTCGAAGCACGCCGACGTCGAACTGCTGACCATCCTGCGGTTCTGGGGCGAGGTGCTGGTCTCGGTCGAGTACGGCGAACTCTGGCGCCGGATCGGCCCGGTGCTCGGCGACAAATCCGTCTTCTACTACCCGCACCACGTGCACGACGCGAAGTCGCGCCCGCTCGCCGCCGCGTCCCCGCTCTCGCTGACGCATTCCGACCAGCTCGGGCTGCGGCTCGTGCAGCTGATCGACTCCAGCGAGGCGCGGGAGCGGTTCCGGGAGACCGAAGAGGCGGTCGTCGCGGTCAAGACGGCCTTCTACGACCAGTTCCTGCCCGCCTCGTGAGTGGCGTTTCGGGTTCTAACCCGAAACGCCACTCACGACCACCTGGACCGATCGGCCGCACTCATGTGATCAGCGGCGGAACACCCTGAGTGCGGCTTCCGATCACGCGAGTTACGTCCCTGATCACGCGAGTCGCGCCTTCGATCACGCCGCGGTCTGTGTGCCCAGTCCGTGAAGGCCTCCTTGAGGGACTCTGGGTCCCTCAAGGAGGCCTAATGGGTTGTGTT
>NZ_LIWC01000008.1:0-356912 GCF_001905755.1 Amycolatopsis sp. CB00013
TTTGATCGAGGCAATTTAATGCTCTCAAAGGAACCTCAAACGAGGTTCAAATATAAGCTCTACTGGCTTAGTTCACTAGCACACTGTTGAGTTCTCAAGCAACACACCCCGAATCGCACCACCATCACAGCGGCCTTATCCGAAGCAGTCATTTCTTGGCTTTTGTTCGGAGCACACCCTAGCACCTGCTCGAAACTGCCGTTTCAGCGGGGGTAGAGTTACCTCTCCGGTTCGGGACCACCCACTCTACCACCATCCGGTGGGAGCTTGGTTCGTGTTCCCGGCGGCCGCTCGGTTTCCCTGGCGACGAAGAGAACATTACACGGCCCGAAACCGGCGTTTACAGGGGGGTCCCTTTTTTCGCGCCGACGCTCTGACCTGCGTCGATCTGGTTCTCCCCCGGTACCGGCTCGCCGTGGGTCGCGACGACGGTCAGCACGACGAGGGCGGCGGCGAGCCCCGCGGTGATGTGGATGGGCGCCGGCGTGAAGGACGCGGCGAGTACGAGCACCGCGGTCACCGGGAAGCCGATCGCGATCGGACGGCATTCGTTGGTGGGTCCGATGTGCATGAGCCAGACACTCAACAGGTAGATCGCGACGGGCACGGTCGTCGCCATGGCGGCAGGCAGGGAGGCGACGTGCCCGGTGTGGGTGTCATAGTCGACCGCAACTTCGAGGCCGGCACCGAGCGCGGCCGCCGAGGCGAAGATCAGGTAGTGCCCGTAGCCCCAGCTCGCGACGGTGAACAGGCTCTTCGCCTTCTCCAGCCGGGCGTGGCCCGGCTGGTCGAAGTACAGCCACCACAACGAGAAGACCAGCACGAGCCCGGCGGCGGCGAGCGAGATCAGGCTGCCGGTGTGCTCGCCCTCGTCCAGCCCTTCCTTGACCGCGGTGGTCGCGCCGAGGATGGATTCACCCAGCACGATGATCGTGAACAGGCCGTAGCGCTCGGCGATGTGATGCGGGTGCCAGCCCGTCCAGCGCTTGCGTTCGGCGATCACCGGGACCGCGAGTTCCGCCAGCAGAAGCAGGAAGAACGACGGCAGCGCCAGCGACTCCGGGAGGCCGAGGCGGACGACCCACAAGATCTGGACGATCGTGATGCCGATGGCGTACCGCAGCGCGGCCGGGCGGCATTCCGGATCGGTCCGCGCGGCACGCAGCCACTGCACGACCATCGCGAGCCGCATCAAGACGTAGCCGGCGACGACGATCTTGAAGTCACCAACGAAGGCGGACGAGACACCGGCGGCGACGGTCAGTCCTCCTGCGATCTGCACCAGCGTCACCAGCCGGTACAGGACGTCGTCGGTGTCGAACGACGACGCGAACCAGCTGAAGTTCAGCCAGCCCCACCAGATCGCGAAGAACACCATCCCGAAGCTGAGCACCCCGTGCCCGATGTGGTTCTCGGCGATCGCGTGGTGCAGACCGGCGGCGGCCTGCGCGACGGCGACCACGAAACACAGGTCGAACAACAGCTCCAGCGGGGTCGCGACCCGGTGCCCTTCACCGGAATCGCGCATGGTCATCGGCCGGTACCAGACCCGCAGCCGATTCCGCCGAACAGAACTCTCCGCCATCGTGCTCCTCGCAATCTCGATCTGCGGAGATCTTCGCAGCCGGATGCGGATGACACACGCGGAGAAACGCGCGGTGGGTGGGTCCGGGCCGGGTGCACCTCCCCAGGCGACCCGGCACGGACCCACCCGCGCGAATGCCTCACCGCGACCCGGCTCGCCAGTGGTGCTGAGCCGGCCGCCGCCGAACGGTCCCCCGCGGACGCCGACGGCTGTCCACCGGCTCGTGACCGTAGGTGTCCATTCCTGAGAACTCCGGACTCACCACGATCGCTCCGGCCGATCGATCCATCCCCGATCGATCGACAGAAATACCACTGTCGGTAGCCGAGTCACAGCGGTGAAGGCTCCGTTAGGTGTACCCGGTTGCTCTGAGTAGCACCAGAGGATGACAGCCTCCGTCACTCGGATGGAGCATCCGATCTTGCCGAACGTAGTCGTCGGCCCGTGCGAAGACTCAACCGCGTTGACTGTCGGCGGCTGCCCGCTCGGCTTCCTCCCGCTCAGTGAGCGAGCGCCGCTTCCTGCGCGCACGGAGTTCGATCACGGCGAGTAAGAGCGCCGAACTCGTCAACGCGGCGGCGCACAGCATCGCCGCGGTCAGCGCCGACGGATAGCCGCCGTTCGCGCCGAGCACCGCGTGGAAGACCGAGGCCAGCACGACGGTGCCGATCGCGGTGCCGATCCGTTGCCCGGTCTGCAACGCTCCTCCGGCCACCCCGGCCATCGACGTCGGGACGCATTCCAGCGTGAGCGTGGTGTTGGGCGAGATGACCATGCCGCCACCGACACCGGCGACGAGCAACGGCAACGCGAACCACCAGCCGGCCGCGGCTCCGGGATCCTGACCGGCGAGGACGGCGACCGTGACCATCCCGGCGATGACCATGACCAGTCCCGCGACGGTGAGCTTGCGGCCCCACTTCGGCACCAGCCTGCCCGCGATCGCCGCCGATACGGCCGAGCCGAGGGCGAAGGAGGTGACGGCGAGCCCGGATTGCAGTGGCGTGTAGCCGAGTCCTTGCTGGAAGAAGATGGCGAAGACCAGCCACATCCCGGTGAATCCGCTGAAGTACAGCGCGCCGACGGCGGCCCCCGAGGCGTATCCCGGGGTGCTGGTGAACAGCCGGGTGTCGAGCAGCGGCGGGCGACCACGCCGCACCATCGAGCGTTCCCAGCGCACGAACGCGAAGCCGAAGACGACCGCGACGACGAACAGCCACCACAGGCCGCCGAGCCCGCCCTGTTCGGATTCGATCAACGGGAGCAGCACCCCGAGCACGGCGACACCCAGCAGCATGATGCCGACGAAGTCGATCTCACCCCGCAGGCTTCTCGCCGGGGCCTCGGCCTTCGGCAGCCATCTCAAGGCCAGCGCGAACGCCAGGATCCCGATCGGCACGTTCACGTAGAAGACCCAGCGCCAGCCTTCCGGGTCACCGAAGACGGCGAGGATCACGCCGCCGAGCACCGGCCCGACCGCGGTCGAGATCCCTACGGTGGCGCCGAACATGCCGAACGCACGGCCGCGTTCGGCGCCGCGGAACAGGTCCTGGATCATCCCGCTGTTCTGCGGCGTCATCATGCCCGAGGCGAAACCCTGCAGGAGCCGCGCGATGATCAGCGTCGTCTCGTTCGGCGCCGCGCCGGCGAACGTGCTGGTCAGCACGAACGCGGCGAGCGCGAACAGGAACATGCGGCGACGTCCGAGCGCGTCGCCGAGCCTGCCGCCGGACACCAGCACCAGCCCGAAGGCCAGCGCGTAACCCGAAACCACCCACTGGATCCCGCCGCTCGACGCGCCGAGGTCCTTCTGGATCGACGGCAGTGCCGTGTTGACGATGCTGACGTCGAGCAGCCCCATGAACCCGGCGGCGAGGGAGACGGCGAGCGCCTTCCAGCGCCGGGGATCGGGTTCGTAGGTGGTCATCAGGTGCTGGCGGCGATCCCGGGGATGCCCTTGAGCTCACCGATCAGCATCGACGTCACCTTGACCGGATAGTCGTAGAGCGCGAAGACCGTCTGGTTCTTGCCGACCAGCTTGAGGTGCACCGGGGTCTCGCCCTTGTGCGCCAGCAAGGTCTGCTTCAGTTCGCTGACCACCGACTGGTCGATCTTCTCCGCCGCGGCCAGCAGGACCAGCGGCAGATCGTCGTCGCCGTTGCCGACCTCGGACAGGTCGAGTGGGACGAGACCACCGCCGAAGATGGACATCTTGTCCTCGCGCCAGTTCACCCGGCCCTTGACCAGGACCGCGTTGTCCTCGATGAGGTCGGCGGAGAACATCGCGTAGGACTTCGGGAAATACAGCACCTCGAGCGAGGCGTCCATGTCCTCGATGGTGCAGATCGCCCAGGGCTCGCCCTTCTTGTTGACCCGGCGTTCCAGCGAGGTGATCAGCCCGGAGACGACCAGCTCACCTTCCTTCGGCGGGTCGGCGAGGATCGCGGCGATCGGCCTCGGCGCGTGTTTGCGCAGGATGCGTTCGGCGCCGTCCAGCGGATGCGCGGAGACGTACAGGCCGAGCATCTCCCGTTCGTAGGCCAGGAGCTGCTTGCGCGGGTACTCCTCCTCGCCGAACTTCAGATGCGCGAGCGGTGAAGAGGACGCCGCGGCTTCCGCGTCGTCGTCCCCGCCGAACCCGAAGAGGTCGAACTGGCCCATCGCCTCCTGGCGCTTGAGCGGGACCACGGCTTCGACCGCGTCCTCGTGGACCTGGATCATCGAAAGCCGCGTGTTGCCGAGCGAGTCGAACCCGCCCGCCTTGATCAGCGATTCGATGACCCGCTTGTTGCAGGCCACCAGCTCCGACTTGTCGAGGAAATCGGTGAAGGAGGAGTACTTCCCCTTCTCCTCGCGGGTCTTGATGATCGACTCGACGACGTTCGCGCCGACGTTGCGGACGGCACCCATGCCGAAGCGGATGTCCTCCCCGACGGCCGCGAACCTCAGCGCCGACTCGTTGACGTCCGGCGGGAGCACCTTGATCCCGAGGCGGCGGCACTCCGAGAGGTAGACCGCGGACTTGTCCTTGTTGTCACCCACCGAGGTGAGCAGCGCGGCCATGTACTCCGGCGTGAAGTTCGCCTTGAGGTACGCGGTCCAGTAGGAGATCAGGCCGTACGCGGCCGCGTGGCTCTTGTTGAACGCGTAACCGGCGAACGGGAGGATCGTGTCCCAGAGCGCCTTGATCGCCTCGGAGGAGAAGCCGCCGGGAACCAGCTCGCTCGACTTCATGCCCTCTTCGAAGCCGACGAACTCCTTCTCGAGGACCTCCGCCTTCTTCTTACCCATGGCGCGGCGGAGCACGTCCGCGCGGCCCATGGAGTACCCGGCCACCTTCTGGCCGATGTGCATGATCTGCTCCTGATAGACGATCAGGCCGTAGGTGTCGGCCAGGATCTCCTTCAGGGGCTCTTCGAGCTCGGGGTGGATCGGTTTGACCTTTTGCCGCGCGTTCTTGCGGTCGGCGTAGTCGTTGTGCGCGTTCATGCCCATCGGGCCGGGGCGGTACAGCGCGCCCACCGCCACGATGTCGTCGAACACCGTCGGCTGCATCCGGCGGAGCAGGTCACGCATCGGCCCGCCGTCCAGCTGGAACACGCCGAGCGTGTCACCGCGGGAGAGCAGCTTGTACGTCTCCGGGTCTTCGACGCCGAGGGTGTCGAGGTCGATGTCGATCCCGCGGTTGGTCTTGATGTTGTCGATCGCGTCACCGATGACGGTGAGGTTCCGCAGGCCGAGGAAGTCCATCTTCAGCAGGCCGATGGCCTCGCACGACGGGTAGTCCCAGCCGGTGATGATCGAACCGTCGTCACGCTGCCACAGCGGGATGGCGTCGGTCAGCGGGTCGCACGACATGATGACCGCACAGGCGTGGACGCCGGCGTTGCGGATCAGGCCTTCGAGGCCGCGGGCGGTCTCGAAGATCGTCTTGCACTCTTCGTCGGTCTCGACGAGGGCACGGACCTCGGCCGCTTCGCCGTAGCGCTCGTGCTTCGAGTCGACGATGCCCGAGAGCGGGATGTCCTTCGCCATGATCGGCGGCGGGAGCGCCTTCGAGATCCGGTCCGCGATCGCGTACCCCGGCTGGCCGAAGTGGACGCGGGCGGAGTCCTTGATGGCCGCCTTGGTCTTAATGGTGCCGAAGGTGATGACCTGCGCGACCTTGTCGACGCCGTACTTCTCGGTGGCGTAGCGGATCATCTCGCCGCGACGGCGGTCGTCGAAGTCGATGTCGATATCGGGCATCGAGACACGCTCGGGGTTCAGGAACCGCTCGAACAGCAGCTTCTGCGGGATCGGGTCCAGGTTGGTGATACCGAGGACGTACGCGACCAGCGAACCGGCGGCGGAACCACGGCCGGGGCCGACGCGGATGCCGACCTTGCGGGCGTAGTTGATGAGGTCGGCGACGATGAGGAAGTAGGCGGGGAAGCCCTTCCCGATGATGACGTCGAGCTCGATCTCGATGCGCTCGTTGTAGTACGGGTCCGGCACGCCGTCCGGGTACCGCCACTTGAGGCCGCGCGCGACCTCTTCCCGCAGCCAGGTGCCCTGGTCGTAGCCCTCGGGGACCTCGAAGAACGGCAGGCGGTCCTTGTGCGTGTACACGTCCTTGTAGGACTCGACGCGCTCGGCGATCAGCAGCGTCGAGTCGGCGGCGCCGGGGACCTCCTTGTCCCAGTACTCCCGCATGTCGGCGGCCGACTTCAGGTAGTAGCCGTCACCGTCGAACTTGAAGCGGTTCGGGTCGTTCAGCGTCTTGCCCGCCTGCACGCACAGCAGCGCGGAGTGGGTGTCGGCCTGGTCCTTGGTGACGTAGTGCGAGTCGTTGGTGGCCAGCGGTTTGAGGTCGAGCAGCTTCCCGACCTCGAGCAGGCCTTCACGGACCGACCGCTCGATCGGCAGCCCGTGGTCCATCAGCTCGAGGAAGAAGTTGTCGGCGCCGAAGATGTCCTTGTAGTCCGACGCCGCCTGGATCGCCTCGGTGCGCTGCCCCAGCCGGAGCCGCGTCTGCACCTCGCCCGAGGGGCAGCCGGTGGTCGCGATGATGCCGTGGTGGTTCTCCGCGATCAACTCACGGTCCATCCGGGGCTTGCGGTAGTAGCCCTGCATGCTCGCCAGGGAGGAGAGCTTGAACAGGTTGCGCAGGCCGGTGGAATTCTCGGCGAGCATCGTCATGTGGGTGTAGGCACCACCACCGGAGACGTCACCGCCCTCACCGAACTCGTCGGCGCCGCGCTGGTTCGACTGGCCCCAGAAGACCGGCTTCTTGTGGAAGCGGCTCTCCGGCGCGATGTAGGCCTCGATGCCGATGATCGGCTTGAGGTCGTGTTTGACCGCCTGCTGGTAGAACTCGTCCGCGCCGTACATGTTGCCGTGGTCGGTCATGCCGACCGCGGGCATGCCCAGGCGCGCCGCCTCCTTGAACAAGGGGGCGATCTTCGCCGCACCGTCGAGCATCGAGTACTCGGTGTGCACATGCAGGTGGACGAAGGAATCGTTCGACACCAGCGAAAACCTCCCCTAGGCAGACGGATCCCTGGCTGCTTGACGCGGGCCGGTCCTCCCACCTTATGCGCCGAGGTTCTACGGCGCCCTACGGGGTTGGACGGCCTTCGCGCGCTGCCGAGTCTGCTCGTTCGGCGAGATCAAATCCAGCTGCCTCGCCGGAGCGATCACCACTCGAATGGGCGCGAAGCCTGCCTCGCCGGTCAGCTCAGCCGGGCCAGCCGTTGGTTGACCACCTCCCTGTCGAACCACTCCGGATCGAACCCGGCACCGAGTTCCTCGATCAGTTCCTCGTTGTCTTCGTCGTACGGATCGCGCAACGCCTCCAGCAACATTTCGTAACTCCCCTGGTCCTCGCATTCCGGCGGAGGCGCGGCGCGTTCGCCGCCGAGGCAGCTCGGCGCGTCGGGGAGACCGACCAGCCGCTCGACGCGGATCCAGTGCCTCCAGCTCTCCGCCTCGTACACGAGCCGGTGGCCTGGCGAAGTGACGACCTGGCCGAGTGTCACTTCGTCGTCGAAACGATCGCCATCACAGCTCTGCGCGTCGACGCTGAAGCCTCCGTACGGGGTCTCGAACCGGTGATACTCCCGTTCGTCACGGTCGAACGCGGCCGCGAGGATCCGGTGCAGTCCGGCGAGGGCGACGTCGGAGCGGACTTCGACCCTTCGCCAGATCGCGTCGTCCAGCTCGGCCAGGCCGACCGCCAGCCACAGCCCCGTGGCCGGCCCGGGCGAGGGCAGGACGAGCGGCAGCGGATCGGCCGACGGTATGCGCGGCAGCGGATCGTAGCCGGGAAGGCCGAGCCACCGGCGCAGCTGGGCCGCCCGCTCGGGCAGATCGGGCCTCGGACCTCGCCCCACCTTCAAGAGGTCGGGGATCCTCTCCCGAATCCAGGCGACGCTGTCCGCTTTGACGTTCAGCGCCGCTTCGACCTGGCTTCGGAACTCCTCGGGGGTCAGCGGTGCCTCGACCACCTCGAAGCCGTTGCGGAGCACCGCCAGGGCGTCCTCGGGGACGGGATGGAGCTCGATCACGTCGACCTCGCGACCGTTCACCACCACTTCGACGCCCACCGTGCGTTTGCCCGCGGTCAGTGTGGCGGCCAGGACCACCAGGTCCTGATCCGCCTGGCCTTGGACGACACAGCCGGACAGCTCGATCGGCCCGTGGAGCAGCTTCGGCCAGCGCTCCACCCTGGACACGTCCAGGGGCGCACGCGTCGGATGGGAGCGCTGGTGCTTCGGTCGTTTGGCGGGCTTGCGGCCGCGGCTGACGGGGGACACGGGACGAGTATCGCCATCGGCACCGACAGTTTCGGGGTCGTGAGCTGCGCCGATCGGAAAATGCTTGCCGACCTGGGCGTGGATGTGCAGACTGACCAGCCGCCAAGATCAACCGAACGCCCGGAGAGTTGATGATCGACCTGCAGGCCATGAACGAGCGCGTGATCGCGGAGTTCCGCGCGAACGGCCGCCACGGCGACGGTCTCCCGACCTTGCTGCTCACCACCACCGGTGCCCGCACCGGGCGACGGCACGTGACGCCGATGCTGTTCCTGGCCGACGACGACCGCTACATCGTCTTCGCCGCCAACGGGGGCGCGCCCGGGCATCCGGACTGGTACCGCAACCTGGTCTCGGAGCCGTCCGTCGACGTCGAGGCGGATGGAGAGGCCTTCGCCGCTCACGCGATCGAGGTCACCGGAGCGGCGCGGGACCGTCTGTTCGCGAAGCAGGCGAAGGCGTTCCCGAGGCTGGCCGAGCACCAGTCGAAGACCACGCGGCCGTTCCCGGTGATCGCGCTCAGCCGCGTATGACGTCCAGTGGGTCGTGAGTGGCGTTTCGGGTTCTAACCCGAAACGCCACTCACGACCAACGTGACCCCTGTGACGCTGGCCACCTCAACGCTGGAATCCGGTGTCACCACGGAACTCCGCGTCTACGAAGGTGCCCAGCACGGCTTCCCATTCTCGGGCGGATACACCCTCGACGAGGACCTCGCAGGCTGGATCGAGGCGCTCGGCTGATCGCTTGACAAAGCGTTGGACCGACCGCACGATCTCGTCTCATGAACCTGTCTGACAGCCAGACAGCCGGACACGGTGGTCCACGACGCGTCAGCGCGATGGAGGCCGTTCTGGCCCATCTCCGCGGCGCCATCGAGCGTGGCGAGTACCCCGTCGGCCAGAAACTGCCGTCGGAATCCGCGCTCGGCAAGGAGTTCGAAGTCAGCCGCTCGGTCGTCCGCGAAGCCTTGCGGGGACTGCAGGCACTGGGCCTCACCGTGTCCAAAACGGGCAAAGGGACCTTCGTGACCGCCACCGGGCCGGTCGAGAACCCCACCTTCGGGACCTACTCGGCCCGCGACCTGTTCGAGGTCCGGCGGCACGTGGAGATCCCCGTCGCCGGATACGCGGCCGTGCGCCGCAGCACCGACGACCTGGACCTGCTCGGCCACCTCGTCGAGCGCATGGATCTCGAAACCGACAACACCGCGTGGGTGGCGCTGGACTCTCTCTTCCACATCACCATCGCGCAGGCCTCCGGCAATCCGGTGTTCGGCAAGGTCATCGAAGAGATCCGGGACGCACTGGCTCGCCAGTCGTCCTTTCTCAACCAATTGGGGGACCGTCGGACCCGCTCGAACACCGAGCACCGTGAGATCGTCACCGCCATCGCCTCCGGATCCGAAGCGGACGCCGTCGCGGCGATGACCTCCCATCTCGAACACGTCGAGAACGCGCTGACCACCATCGTGCGGCCGAGCCTCACGACGCACCAGAACAAGGACGACTGACACCGTGACCGAACAGACCCTCAGCGCGGACGGCAAAGCCGCGCCGGTGCCGGCCGATGCCGGTGACGCCGGCTACGACAAGGCGCTGAAACCCCGCCACGTCAACATGATCGCGATCGGCGGCGCCATCGGCACCGGCCTGTTCCTCGGCGCGGGCGGACGGCTCGCGCAGGCGGGCCCGGCCCTCGCGATCGTGTACGCGGTCTGCGGCCTTTTCGCGTTCTTCGTGGTGCGCTCGCTCGGCGAGCTCATCCTGTACCGCCCCTCCTCCGGCGCCTTCGTCTCCTACGCCCGGGAATTCATGGGTGAGAAAGGCGCTTTCGTCGCGGGCTGGATGCACTTCCTGAACTGGTCGACGACCGGGATCGCGGATATCACCGCGATCGCGCTGTACGCGCATTTCTGGTCGTTCTTCACCCCGATCCCGCAATGGGTGCTGGCGCTGATCGCGCTCGCGGTGGTGCTGGCGCTGAACATGGTTTCGGTGAAACTGTTCGGCGAGATGGAGTTCTGGTTCGCCATCATCAAGGTCGCCGCGCTGGTGACGTTCATGGGCATCGGGATCTTCCTGCTGGTCACGCAGCAGCCGATCGACGGCAACACGCCGGGCTTCTCGCTGATCTCCGACCACGGCGGGATCTTCCCGGCCGGGGTGCTGCCGATGGTGCTGATCGTCCAGGGTGTCGTGTTCGCCTACGCCTCGGTCGAGCTGGTCGGCGTCGCCGCCGGCGAGACGGAGAACCCGCGCAAGATCATGCCGAAGGCGATCAACTCGATCATGTGGCGGATCGGGATCTTCTACGTCGGCTCGGTGATCCTGCTGGCGATGCTGATGCCGTGGGACGCCTACTCGAAGCAGGAAAGCCCGTTCGTCACCGTGCTCTCGCACATCGGCGTGCCGCAGGCCGGCAACGTGATGAACCTGGTGGTGCTGACCGCGGCGTTGTCCAGCCTGAACTCGGGCCTCTACTCCACAGGCCGCATCCTCCGGTCGATGTCGCTGGCGGGCTCCGCGCCGAAGTTCACCGGCGTGATGAACAAGAACCACGTGCCCTACGGCGGGATCCTGCTCACGTCGGCGGTCTGCGTGGTCGGTGTCGGCCTGAACGCCGTCGTGCCGAGCCAGGCCTTCGAGATCGTGCTGAACTTCGCCGCCGTCGGCATCCTCGGCACCTGGGCGATCATCGTGCTCTCGCATCTGCTGTTCGTCCGCAAGGCCAAGCTCGGCGAGGTCGAGCGGCCGTCGTACCGGCTGCCGCTCTCGCCCTACACCGAGATCGCGACGCTGATCTTCCTCGCCGCGGTCATCGTGCTGATGGGCTTCGACGAGGTCGGCCGCATCACCCTGTACTGCCTGCCGATCATCGGGCTCGCGCTGGTGGCGGGCTGGTTCGGGGTCCGCAAGCGGATCAACATGGACGTCTTCGAAAAGACGAAGCTGTGACCCCCGAGATCCGCGTGCCCGCGCACGAACCGCTGGTGCACCTCCTCCGCGACGGCATGGTCGAGGGGGTGCACCACGGTTCGGCCGTGGTGCTCGCGCCCGACGGCCGCGTGCTGTTCTCCGCGGGCGACGTCGAGGCGGCGTTCTATCCGCGTTCGGCGGCGAAACCCTTGCAGGCCACGGCGATGGCGCGGCTCGGCGTCGAGCTGAGCCCCGCCGGGTTCGCCGTCGGCGCGGCCAGCCACTCCGGTGAGGAGATCCATCTCGCGGAGGTGCTCAGGACCCTCGACGGCGCCGGGCTCACTGCGGAAGACCTTCGGACGCCGGAAGACCTGCCGTTCGACCCGGTCGAGCGCGACGCTTGGGTCGCTTCGGGACGGAGCGCGTCGAGGCTGGCGCACAACTGTTCCGGCAAACACGCGGCGATGCTCGCCACCTGCCGACGGCACGGATGGTCCACAAAGGACTATCTGGACGCCGCGCATCCGCTGCAGCGCGCGATCGCGGAATGCGTCGAGGAGCTGACCGGGCAGCGGATCCCGAAGGTCGCCGTCGACGGCTGCGGCGCTCCCCTGTTCGCGGTGTCGCTGCGTGGGCTCGCCCGCGCGGTGGGCAAGATCGCCGCGGCGTCGCCGGGAACCCCGGAAGGCCTTGTCGCCGAAGGGATCCGGAAGCATCCGGAACTGGTCGCCGGCACGCGTCGCGACGTCACCGCGCTCATGCGCGCGGTCCCCGGCCTGATCGCCAAGGACGGTTTCGAAGCCGTCCAGGTCGCCGCGCTCCCGGACGGGACGGCGATCGCGATCAAGATCGCCGACGGCGGGGACCGCGCCCGCCGTCCGGTGCTCGCCGCCGCGCTCGCGTTGTGCGGCGTCGATCCGAACGTGCTGGAGCCCACCCCCGGACTGCGCGTGACCGGCGCGCTGGCCGAACTCGACCTCGCCGCCTGAGGAGCCTTCGATGCACCGCGTGGAACACGATCTGCTGGGGGACAAGGAAGTCCCCGCCGACGCCTACTGGGGCGTGCACACCGCACGGGCCAGGGAGAACTTCCCCATCACCGGCACCGCGATCTCCGCGTACCCGCATCTGATCGAGGCGCTCGCCTCGGTCAAGGAGGCCGCCGCCCACGCCAACGCCGACCTGGGGCTTCTGGAGCCGGACGTCGCCGACGCGATCCGCCGGGCATGCCGTGAGATCCGCGAAGGCGCGCTGCACGACCAGTTCGTCGTCGACGTCATCCAGGGCGGCGCGGGCACTTCGACGAACATGAACGCCAACGAGGTGATCGCGAACCGCGCGCTCGAACTGCTCGGGCACGAGAAGGGCGATTACGCCCGCGTGCACCCGAACGAGCACGTGAACCTCGGGCAGTCGACCAACGACGCGTACCCGACCGCGGTCAACGTCGCGACGATCATCGCCGTGCGCGAGTTGGCCGAGGCGATGATCGTGCTGGAACAGGCTTTCGCGGCCAAGGCCGTCGAGTTCCACGATCTGCTGAAGATGGGCCGCACGCAGTTGCAGGACGCCGTCCCGATGACACTGGGGCAGGAATTCGGCACCTACGCGGTCATGCTCGGCGAAGACCGGCTGCGGCTCACCGAGGCGGTGACGCTGCTGCACGAGATCAACCTCGGCGCGACCGCGATCGGCACCGGGCTCAACGCCGCGCCCGGGTACGCCGAAGCCGCCGTCGCGCACCTTCGCGAGATCACCGGCCTGCCCGTCGTGTCCGCCGCGGACCTCATCGAGGCGACGCAGGACTGCGGCGCGTTCGTGCACCTTTCGGGCGTGCTCAAGCGGATCGCGGTGAAACTTTCGAAGAGCTGCAACGATCTTCGGCTGCTCTCCTCCGGACCGCGGGCGGGGCTCAACGAGATCAACCTGCCGCCGGTGCAGGCGGGGTCGTCGATCATGCCCGGCAAGATCAACCCGGTCATCCCCGAGGTGGTCAACCAGGTCGCGTTCGAGGTCATCGGCAACGACGTCGCGGTCACGATGGCGGCCGAGGCCGGGCAGTTGCAGCTCAAC
Organism: Amycolatopsis sp. CB00013; assembly: GCF_001905755.1. Lineage (NCBI taxonomy): Bacteria > Bacillati > Actinomycetota > Actinomycetes > Pseudonocardiales > Pseudonocardiaceae > Amycolatopsis > Amycolatopsis sp. CB00013. The sequence goes on from NZ_LIWC01000008.1 coordinate 13,374, forward strand.
GCGTTCGAGCCGCTGATCCTGCACTCGCTCTCGGAGAGCATCACGCATCTGCGGTCGGCCTGCCTGGTGCTGGCGGAACGCTGTGTCTCCGGGATCACCGCGAACGCCGGCGTGATGCGGGGCTACGTCGAGAACTCCATCGGACTGGTGACCGCGTTGAACCCGAGCATCGGGTACGCGGCCGCGACCGAGATCGCCAAGGAGGCCCTGGAGACCGGGCGTGGCGTGGCGGAACTCGTCGTCGAGAAGGGCCTTCTGCCCGCCGAGGAACTGGCGAAACTGCTGAAGCCGGAGACGCTCGCCCGGCTTTCCTGAGACCAGCGGGGCGGTACCGGGCGGTCCGCCCCGCGCCAGTGTCATGAAAGTGGCTTTCAGGACATTTTTCGTCCTGAAAGCCACTTTCCTGACATGCGGGTACGGTCGTAAGCGGAAGGTGATCCTCCGCACGAAAGGCGGCCCGCGTGCTCGACCGACTTCTCGACCGGTACCTCGGCCTCCCACCCGCCGAGGGCCCCGCCCCATCGGTGACGAAGGCGATCCCCGTCCCGATGCCCGACGGCGTCCGCCTGCTGGCGGATCGCTACGCCGTTCCGGGCGACGAGCCCCGGCCGGTCGTGCTGATCCGCACGCCGTACGGCCGCAAGGGCGTGATGGGCAAGATCTTCGGCGAGACGTTCGCCCGGCACGGGCTGCAGGTGGTCCTCCAGAGCACTCGCGGGACGTTCGGCTCGGGCGGCGAATTCCGGCCGTTCCACTTGGAGAAGGAAGACGGCCTCGCCACCGTCGCCTGGCTGCGTGACCAGCCGTGGTGCGACGGCCGGGTCGCGATGGCAGGCGCGAGCTACCTCGGCCATACGCAATGGGCCGTCGCGCCGTACCTCGACGAGCCACTCGAAGCCCTTTGCCTCGGTGTCACCGCGTCGGAATTCGTCTCGACCTTCTATCCCGGCGGGATCCTCGCGGTCGACAACATGGTGTCGTGGTCGGCGCTGATCGGACGGCAGGAAGGCCGGTTCGCCGGTCTGCCGAATCCCTGGCAGACGAAGAAGACCCGCCGGGCCATGGCACATCTGCCGGTTTCCGGCGCGGACGTCGCGGCCATCGGCGAGCAGGTGCGGTTCCTGCAGGACGTCTCCCGGCACGCCGAACCCGGCGACGATTTCTGGGCGCCGTCGGACCACAGCGCCGAGGTCGCCGCCCTGCGGACACCGGTGAGCATGGTGACCGGCTGGTACGACCTGTTCATCTCCGCCCAGCTACGCGACTTCAAGGAGCTCGCCGCGGCCGGACGCGAACCGCGGATCACCATCGGACCGTGGGCGCACGGTGAGCCCGCCAGCCTGAAAACCCTGATCACCGACCAGATCGGCTTCCTCTCCGCGCATCTCCTCGGCGATCGCGCGCCGCTGAGGCAGTCGCCCGTGCGCCTGTATCTCCAGGGCTCCGGACGCTGGCTGGACTTCGAAAGCTGGCCGCCGGAATCCGACGCCACCCCGTACTTCCTGCGCCCTGGCGGGCTTTCCGTCGCCGACCCCGTCGAGTCGAAGCCCGGCACGTTCACTTTCGATCCGGCCGATCCCACGCCGACCGTCGGCGGCCCGTTGCTGTCGGGCGTGCAGAAACAACAGGACAACAGGGAAGTCGAAGAGCGGCGGGACGTGCTCCTCTTCACCGGTGACGTGCTGGAGCGCGATCTCGACGTCATCGGCGAAATCTCCGCACTGGTGCACGTCCGGACCGACCTCGGGCACGGCGACGTGTTCGTCCGGCTGTGCGATGTGGACCGTCGCGGTGTCTCCCGCAATGTCACCGACGGCGTCCTCCGCCTGCGCCCCGGCGGTCCGGGGTCCGATGTGGACGGTGTGGTCGCGGCCGAGATCCTGCTCGACCCGACGGCCTACCGGTTCCGGCGCGGCCACCGGCTGCGGGTGCAGGTCGCGGGCGGAGCGTTCCCTCGCTTCGCCCGCAACCACGGCACCGACGAACCGGTGTTCAGCGCGGTGGACGGGAAACCCGCGCGGTTCGAGATCTTCCACGACCCCGCGCACCCGTCCCGGATCACGCTCCCGGTGTTCGCCGGATAGGCCGGAGCGCCTCAGCCACCGGCGAGCTTCTTGATCTCGTAGTCGGGCACGTTCACACCCACGGCGAGGCTCGGGCTCCAATCGATACCGAGCTCTTCGGCGGCACGCTGCGCCTTGATCGCGCCCTTCCGGCCTTCGTAAGTCGACCACGGGTTGAACTTCACGAAGGCCGGCTTCGGATCGGAGGCTTTCCACACCGAGACGAGCACGGTTCTGAGCACCTCGCCCGTGACCACGTACCCGAACGGAACCTCGGCATCGACGATGACACCGGCCGTCAAGCCGTCCTGGTTCTCGCCCACCTCGACCTGGAGGAACTCGGGACGCGCGGCCCGCACCGCGTCGGCGACAGGCCCGACACCGGTCATGGTGGCCGTGGGGGCGGGAGCCTGTTTTTTCTCGGGAATGAACAGTGCGCATCCGCTCAGCAGCAGCGCCAGGGCGGTCACCATCGTGAGCCGTCGGATCACGGCACGACCCGCTGGTGCGTGGTCAGCCTGCCGTCGTCGTGCAGCACGTGGAACAGCAGCGACGGAGGCAGGTCGTAGTCGATGGGACCGCCCTCGCTCCAGTGCCGGAGACCGTTCTCCTCCCACGGGAACAGGATGCTCGACCCGACTGAGGGCGCCGACCGCAGCGGCACGCCGGCGAACGTCGTCGACGCCGCGGTGTGGACGTGCCCGCAGAGCAGGGCGACCACGCGCGGGTGGCGGGAGAGCACTTCCGCCAGCTTGTCCTCGCCGTACTGGCGCATCGCGTCCACCAGCGGCAGGCCGAGCGGGACCGGCGGGTGGTGGAAGGCGATGAAGGCGGGGCCGTCTCCGTCGGCGAGGACGCTGTCCAGCCAGGCCATGGTCTCGTCGTCGAACTGCCCGTCCGGTTTGCCCGGGATACTCGAATCGGCCATGACGAACGTGACGTCGCCGACGGTGTGCGCCACGTTGACCGGGGATTCGTCCGGCGCCTGCCCGAGCAGCCCTTCCCGGAACGGGCCGCGTTTGTCGTGGTTGCCGGGGCAGGTGAACAGCGGAGTCTCGGTCTTGAAGAGTTCGGCCGCGCGCCGGTACTCCTCGACGGTGCCGTGGTCGGAGATGTCACCGGTCACGAGGATCGCGTCGACCGGTGTCGCCAGGCCCTCCAGGTACCGCATGACCCGCGCCGTCCGTTCGTCGGCGCGGTCGCCGCCATCGAGATGGTTGTCGCTCAGATGTGCCGTCACGAACATCGTGTCACCCCATGTCTTCCAGATATGCCAACGTTTTCACCCAGTTCCGCCCGAGCAGCCCGACGGCCGCCTCGACGTCCGCGGCGCGGATCGCCTCGGCGATCCGGTGGTGCTCATCGATACTCTCCCTCGAACGCTCGACGCCACCGAAATAGCGCGCGTCGTAGCGTTTCAGCAGCGGCTTCGTCTGCTCCAGCAACCGCAGCAGATGCGGATTCGTGCACCGCGAGACGAGCAGCGCGTGCCATCGATCATCCAAAGTGGACAGATCTCTCTGCCGCCCGAGCTCCTCGGCCATCTCGTCGGCGATCCGGTCCAGGCCGCCGGTGAGCCCGGCGAGGTCCTGCGGCGAACTCCAGCGCAACGCGAGCGATTCCAGCTCCGCGACGAGCGGGTACAGCTGCCGGGCCTCGTCCGGATCGAACGGCGGCACGAGGAAACCCCGGTTCGGCGCCGAGACGAGCAGACCGCGATCGGCCAGCCCGATCAACGCTTCGCGCAACGGGGTGCGGCTGACGCCCAGCTCGCGGGCGAGGTGCACCTCGTTGATGCGGCTGTCCGCGGCGATCCGGCCGTCAAGCACGCGAGCGGTGATCTCCTCCGCGAGGTCGCGGCGGAGCAGGTTCCTCGTCATCGTTGCAGTATTGCATGCACTTCGGCCGTACTGTATTCAGTTAGGCATGACGGACTTCGATGTGAACCGCGCTCGCACCGAAACCCCTGGTTGTGCGGAGGTGGTCCATCTCAACAACGCCGGATCGTCGCTGCCGCCCGCGCGGGTGACCGACACCGTCGTCGACTATCTGCGCGAAGAGGCCCTGATCGGTGGATACGAGCAGGCCGCGGCGACCGTGGAGCGGATGAACGGCGTCTACGCGTCGGCCGCCCGGCTCGTCGGCGCCGACCCCGACGACATCGCCCTGACCGACAACGCGACCCGCTCCTGGCAAGCGATCTTCTACGCGCTGCCGTTCGCCGCCGGAGACCGGATCCTGACGGCGAAATCCGAGTACGCGAGCAACGTCATCTCCTTCCTGCAGATCGCGAAGCGCACCGGCGCCGTCGTCGAGGTGGTCGACAACGACGAGTCCGGGCAACTGGACGTCGAGGACCTCAAGCGCCGCATCGACGGCGATGTCAAGCTGATCGCCGTCTCGCATGTGCCGACCCAGGGCGGGCTGGTGAACCCGGCCGAGGAGATCGGCGCGGTGGCCAGGGCGGCCGGGATCCCGTTCCTGCTGGACGCGTGCCAGAGCGCCGGCCAGATCGACCTCGACGTCGCGCGCCTGAACTGCGACGCGCTCAGCGTGACCGGCCGCAAGTACCTGCGCGGCCCGCGCGGCACCGGATTCCTCTACGCGCACCCGCGACTGCGTGAACGCGTCGAGCCCGCGATGCTCGATCTTCACTCGGCGGCGTGGACGACGCCCGAAAGCTACGAAGTCGATCCGACGGCGAAGATGTTCGAGGTCTGGGAACGCGATCACGCCGCCCTGCACGGTCTCGGCGCGGCGATCGACTACGCCCTCGAATGGGGCATGCCCGCCATCGAAGCCCGCGTCGCCGCGCTCGCGGCCAAACTGCGTGACGCGCTCCGCGAGATCCCCGGCGTCCGTGTCCACGACCAGGGTGTGCGGCAGTGCGGGATCGTCACGTTCAGCGTGGCGAAAACGCCGTCGCAGGACGTGAAACAGCGCCTGGCCGCGGCGAAGATCAACGTCAGCGTCACCGAGGCGACGTCCGCCCAGTTCGACTTCGCCGAGCGCGGACTGCCGCCGCTGGTCCGGTCTTCGGTGCATTACTTCAACACCGAAGACGACATCGCGCTCCTCGTCGGCGAAGTCGGGAAACTGGCCTAACGACGGGAAAGCAGCGAATCGGACGGCGGGGCGTACGGCAGCCCCGTCGTCTTCGCGCGCTTGGCGATCACCAGCGCCTCCCCCAGCAGGCTGACGCCGATCGACAGCGTCACCGGCCGGGCGTCGGGATGTGCCCCAGCCGTGGTGGCCAGGAACCCGATCCCGAAGTTCACCAGCAGCGAGAGCACCCAGACGCCGAACGTCCAGCCGGTGTAGCGCAGCCACAGCACGCCGTCGCGCTCGAACAGTTTCGTGGTGGTGGCACGCACCGCGCCGAGACCGCACCCGACCGCGGATCCCAGCGTGAGCCAGAGTCCGTCGGTGAAGGTGAAGATCTCCAGTTTGACCAAGCCGTAGACACCGATCCCGAGCAGGATCACCGGCGCCCCGAACACCTCCCGGGCCACCAGCGGCTCGCCGCGCAGCCTGCGCACGATGAGCACGATCACCGCGGCGACCACCAACGCGATCAGCAACCAGGTCCGCATGAACTCCCCCTTTGTAGCATGACTGTGCCAAATAAAATAGCAAGGTCGTGCTATAAAGACAACGTGCCCAAGATCGTCGACCCGGAAGCCCGCCGCCTGGAGATAGCCGAAGCCGTCTTCCGGGTGATCCAGCGGGACGGCCTCGCGCAGGCGTCGCTCAGGAGCGTGGCCGAGGAGGCCGGTCTCGCGATCGGTTCGGTGCGGCACTACTTCAGCGGCCACGACGAGCTGATCGTGTTCGCCATGCGCGCGCTCGGCGACCGGCTGGAGGCGCGGCTGGCGGGACACATCCCCGTTCTGCTCGACCCCGCGACACCACGTTCACGGCGACAGGAAGCCACCGAGGCGTTCCTCGGCGAACTTCTTCCGCTCACCGAACAGACCCGCGCCGAAGCCGACGTCTGGCTGGCGTTCTCGGCCGCCGCGAAGAACCGGCCAGACCTCGCGGAGGAGGCCAAGCGCATGTACGAGGGAGTCCGGTTCCTCGTCCGTCGGGTGCTCGAGGGCGCGAACGAAGCGGGCGGTCTGCTCGCCGACGTCGACCTGAACGTCGAGACCGAGCGGCTCGCCGCGCTGCTGGACGGGCTCGCGGTGTCGGCGGGCCGGACTTCACCGGAGCTGATGCGCGCGGTGCTCCGGCGGCACCTCGAAACCCTGCGGCGCCCGGGATGAGCACTTTCTACGAAGTCGCCGCCCAGGCCCCTGACCGCGTCGCGGTGATCGACGTCGACGGCCGCGAGACCACCTTCGGCGAGCTTTCGGCGCGGGCGAATCAGCTGACCCACGCCTTGCGGGCACTCGGCCTCCGTGAGGGCGACGGCGTCGTCGCGATCATCCACAATGGACTCACCTACTACGAGCTCCTGCTCGCGACCCTGCAGGCGGGGATGTATTTCACGCCGGTCAACCACCGGTCCTCACCCGCCGAGATCGCCTACATCGCGGCCGACAGCGGCGCCAAGGTCGCCGTCGCGGACGCGGACATCGCGGCGACGTGCACCGCGGAACTGTCCGGCCTGCACCGGTTTTCGCGCGGCGAGACACCCGGCTGGGCCGAGTACGCGGCTTGGGGAACGGACCTGCCCACGACCACGCCGGAGCGGCGGACCGCCGGCCAGACGATGCTCTACACGTCCGGGACCACGGGGCGCCCCAAAGGCGTCCGGCGCGCCCTTTCCGGGCAACCGCCCGCACTGCACCCGATCCACGTGCACACCCTCGAACGCCTGGACATCCGGCCGGGGCACGGCGTGCACCTCGTCGCCTGCCCGCTCTACCACGCGGCGCCCGGGATGTTCTCGACCGCGGCCCTGCACCTCGGGCACACGCTCGTCCTGATGGACCGGTTCGACGCCGCGGAAACGCTGCGGCTCACCGAAAAGCACCGCGTGACGAGTACGCATCTGGTGCCCACGATGTTCCACCGCCTGCTGCGGTTGCCCGAAGACGTGCGTGCGCGCCACGACCTGTCGAGCCTGACGTCGGTGATCCACGGCGCCGCGCCGTGCCCCCGGGAGGTCAAGGAGCGGATGCTCGCCTGGCTCGGACCGGTCGTCCACGAGTACTACGGCGCCTCCGAGGGGCTGATCACGGCGGTGCACGCGCGCGAATGGCTCGCCGCACCGGGCACCGTCGGCAAGCCGCTGGACGGAGTGCGGGTCGAGGTTCTCGACGACGACGGCCGCGAGCTCCCCGCGGGCGAAGCCGGGATGCTCTACTTCAGTTCCGCGCACACGAAATTCGACTATCACGGCGATCCGGGCAAGACGGCCGCCGCGCGATCCGGGGAGTTCGTGACCGTCGGGGACGTCGGCTATCTCGACGCCGAGGGGCGGGTGTTCCTGTGCGACCGGCGGACGGATCTCATCCTTTCCGGTGGCGTGAACATCTATCCGGCCGAGATCGAAGCGCGGCTGCTGAGCCATCCCGACGTCGCCGACGTCGCGGTGATCGGCGAGCCTGATCCCGAATGGGGCCAACGCGTCGTCGCCGTCGTGCAGCCGACCGATGGCGCCACCGGGGATCCCGCGCTGGCGAAAAGACTCGAAGAGCACTGCCGGGCCGAGCTCGCCGGGTTCAAAACGCCGCGCCGGTTCGACTTCCGGGACCGGCTGCCGCGGACGGAGAGCGGCAAGATGCTGCGGCGGACACTTCGGGCGGAATGAACGACCCTTTCGGGCAGTGCCGATCGCGGTACCGTTCGCTCATGCGCCTGCGGTCCGTGACCACGCTGCTCGCCTCCCTCGTCCTCGCGCTCGCCGTCCCCGCGACGGCCAGGGCGACTCCCGGATCCGGGGTGACCGGGACGATCTTCCAGCAGCGGACGGTCGGGAACACCGACTACGTGCTGCGCGAGGTCGTCATCCAACCCGGTGGCTACACCGGCTGGCACTATCACGACGGAAAGCTGTACGCGTACGTGAAAGCAGGCACGCTGACGCACAACTCGGCCGACTGCGGGCTCGACGGCCTGTACCGGAAGGGCGCAGTCTTCACCGAGCCGAGCGACACCGTCCACATCGGACGGAATCTCGGGACGACACCGGTCGTACTGGAGGTGCTCTACGTGCTGCCACACGGGAGCCCGCTCTCGCAGGACGCGCCGAATCCGGGTTGTCCGTTCTAGGGTCCGAACCAGCCGGCGACGTCGAGGCGGAAGCCGTCCGACGGCACCATCGTGCGAAGGTCGGCTTCGAGCGCGCGGACCCTGTCGATGCCCAACGTGTCCGCCCACTCCTTGCGCAACTCGTCGAAGATCGCCGCCGACCGGCCGAGTGAGTCGAACCCGCGGCTGGTGAGCCGCACGACCTTGCGCCGCGCGTCGGCCGGGTCGTCGACGCGTGCGACGTAGCCGAGCTGCTCCAGCCTGTCGACGGTCTTGCCCGCCGCCTGTTTGCTGACCCCGAGCCGCCTCCCGATCTCGCTCGCCGTCGCGCCTTCGCGGCCGATCGCCTGCATGGCGAAGCCGTACGCCGGCCGGGCGTGGGGATGTCCCTGCTCGGCGAGTTCGGCGTGCAGCCGGTCGATGATCGAGCGGAAGCCCGCGAACAGCAGGAGCGGCAGCTCGAAGCCGGGAGTTTCGAGAACCCGCTTGCCAGATTCGACAACCTGGTTTACCTTTTCGTCAACCACGTTGACCATCTTAAGGGGAAGACTTGTTCACCGATCACACCGTCGAAACCGCACCCGAAGCCTCGCGTCGCGCCATGGAGGCGACCATCCGGAAGTTCGGGCACCTCCCCACCGCCGTCGCCCGGCAGGCGTCGTCACCCGAACTGCTCGACGGATTCCTGAAACTCAGCGCGAGCTTCGAGCGGACCACGCTCGACCCGCTCGCGCGGGAAACGGTCGTGATGACCGTGGCGACCCGCAACGGCTGCGAGGTCTGCGTCGAGATCCACACCGGCAAGCTGAAGGGACATCACGCGGACGACGACGTCATCGCGGCGCTTCGCTCGCAGCAGCCCGTTCCCGACGAGCGGCTGGAAGGCATCCGGCAGTTCACGGTGGCGGTGCTCGAAACCGCGGGCGCCGTCGACGACGAGACCCTGCGGACCTTCTTCGGGCACGGATACACCGAACGGAACGCCCTCGAAGTCGTCATGGGCATCGGCGCCTACACGATGTCGACGCTGGCGAACCGGCTCATCCGGGCCTAGTCGCTCACCGTGATCGCCCCTCGCGGCCCGGATCACTCCAATGGCCGCCGATCTTGATGTATCTGGGCAGTCCCGACCGTCTCCTGTCTTGTGCAGCCGAAAGTTCGCCACCCGCGGCGCGGCGCACCGGCGGTCTGGCCTGCCGAGGGGGCAGACCAGACCGCCGAAAACCGAAGACGTTCCACAGGTGTTGGGGGTGCGTGAAGGCCTCCTTCCCTCGGCTGAGCCGAGTGAAGGAGGCCTTCACGTGTCTGGGACCATTCGACAGCGCTCGAATTGTCGGCGCCCTTCGCTAGCCTCAGGACACTGGACCGCGCCCCGATCGCCGTCCACTGAACTGGGGAGCTCGAAGATGCGAAAAAAGCTGTACGCCCTACTGCTCGCCGCGCTGAGTGTCGCGGCCGTCCTGGTCGCGACCGGGACGGCCGCGGCCAACGAACCGGCCGGAAGGATCACAGGATTCATCTGGTGGGACCGGAACGGCAACGGCAATTGGCTGGACTCGGGCGAACCGCGGAGAGAAGGCGCGAAGATCGTCGCCCACCACGAGGGCACGAACGTTGACTTCGTCACCTTCACCGACGCGAACGGCGAGTATGACCTGAAGAATCTGCCACTGGGCACCTACCAGGTACACGCGGTGGACGACGGCTACTACACGACCACCGGCTGGAACACCCGCGAACGCACGCTCACCGACGACCGTCCCGGCTCGGAGGTGTTCGGTCACAAGGGCACCCGGCTGCAAGGGCGCGCTTGGACCGACATCGACGGTGACGGAATCCGCGAGGCCGAAGACCCGCTCCGCGAGGCCACCTTCACCTTGAGAGGACAAACCGACCACGAAGGCCCGATCTCGCGTACCGCGACGACCGTGAACGGCGAGTACTACTTCGAAGATCTGCCTTCGGGCACCTTCACGATGGAGACCCCCGGCATCAGCGGACTCACGGCCACCCGATACCAGGCGGGTGACTACTGGTCGAACTGGTACCGGAACAACGACTTCACCGGCACCGACCTGCTGAAGACCGAACCGTTCACGATGTACGCCGCCGGCTACGAACCGAACATCGACGCCGGTTTCACGACACCCTGACCACCGCCCGCATGCCTCGCCCCTGGGGCGGGGCATGCGTTTCGGTGGGCGCAGTAGGGATCGAACCTACGACCGCTCGGGTGTAAACCGAGTGCTCTCCCGCTGAGCTATGCGCCCGGGAGGTGGCACCCGCGCACGGGTGCCACCGTGAAGACTCAGGCCAGCGAGGCCACGGCCTTCTTCCACGCCTGCTGGTCGCGCGCCTCGCCGGGCTGGTTGACCTCGGCGAACCGCACGACGCCGTCCTTGTCGATCAGGAAGGTGCCGCGGGTGGCCAGGCCGGCCGCCTCGTTGAAGACGCCGTAGGCCTTCGCGACCTCGCCGTGCGGCCAGAAGTCCGAAAGCAGCGGGAACTGGTAGCCCTCCTGCTCGGCCCACGCCTTGAGCGAGAACGGGGTGTCCACGGACACGCCGATCACCTGGACGCCCTGGCCGTCGTAGTCCGCGAACTCGTCGCGGAGCTGGCACAGCTCGCCGGTGCAGATGCCACTGAACGCGAACGGGTAGAACACGAGCAGGACCGGCTTGTCACCCTTGAAGGACGACAGCGTCACGGACTGCTTGTTGTAGTCGTTGAGCGTGAAGTCCGGGGCTTGCGATCCGACCTCGACGGCCATACCGGCGGTTTCCTCTCAAGAGCGAACAGGGGCCTGCGACGACAACCCTATCGTGTCGATCGCGCGGCTCCCGAAGTCACCGCTTGGTCTTGGACGACTTCGGCGAAACCAGCCGGGTGCCCGCCCACTTGGGGCCGGCACTGATGTTGGCCGTCTGGGCCAGTCCGACCTGCGGCACCGCCTCGGCGATGTCACTCGGCTCGACATGCCCTGGCTGGCCCGTCTTCGGGGTCAGCACCCAGATCACACCGTTCTCGTTCAGGGGAGTCCGGACCTCGATCAGCGTGTCACCGAGATCACCGTCGTCTTCGCGCCACCACAGCAGCACCACGTCGATGACCTCGTCGGCGTCCTCGTCGAGGATGTCGCCGCCGATCTGTTCCTCGATCGCCGCACGAAGGTCGTCGTCGACGTCCTCGTCCCAGCCGATCTCCTGGACCACCATGTCCGGCTTGATCCCGAGCCTTTCGGCGACGCTGCTCTGATCAGCGTCTCCCGCGGCGACCACTGCTGTCACTCCTCCAACTACGACGGAGCGTGGTGTCGCGTCGGCCTGATCGGCCGGGCGGGCACCACACTCGGGTACACGATGCCCGTTAGCGAACACTGGTGAAGCGTTCCGCGCAACCGTCCACACCGGATCTTGAACAACTCGTGTCGCGGCGTACGGACATTCAGCCCACTCTCACGGGGTCAATTCGGGCGCGCCTGGGCACCTCCGAACGGCCTGCTTTAGGGTGGGAGAGAAAACGCGCGCGCGAGTACAGGCGCGTGCGAGGCGTGTCGCAATCGGGTCCGCGAACGTTACCGATCAGTAGCGGTGACGCGAACGGAACCGGAGGACGACGATGGACGGCGAACACGCCCGCGTACGAGCACAACCAGCTACCACCTTTCGCAAGGAGACCCCTTGGCCCCGCAGAACGACGGCGCCTCCGGCAAGGAGACCCCGGCACGCGTCCGCGTCATCCGTGACGGATTGGCGGCGCACCTGCCCGACATCGACCCGGAGGAGACCGCCGAATGGCTGGACTCCTTCGACGAGGCGCTGGCCAGGGGTGGTCAGCAGCGCGCCCGGTACCTGATGCTGCGCATCCTCGAGCGGGCCAGGGAACGCCACGTCGGCGTCCCGGCGCTGACGTCGACGGACTACGTCAACACCATCCCCACCGAGAACGAACCCTGGTTCCCCGGTGACGAGGAGATCGAGCGCCGGTACCGCGCCTACATCCGGTGGAACGCCGCGATCATGGTGCACCGCGCGCAGCGTCCCGGCGTCGGCGTCGGCGGGCACATCTCGACCTACGGCTCCTCCGCCGCGCTGTACGAAGTGGGCTTCAACCACTTCTTCCGCGGCAAGGACCACTCGGGCGGCGGCGACCAGATCTTCATCCAGGGCCACGCCTCCCCCGGCATCTATGCCCGCGCGTTCCTCGAGGGCAGGCTGACCGAGAACCAGCTGGACGGCTTCCGCCAGGAGTTCTCGCACGCCGGCGAGGGCGGCGGCCTGCCGTCGTACCCGCACCCGCGGCTGATGCCGGAGTTCTGGGAGAACCCGACCGTGTCCATGGGCCTCGGCCCGATGAACGCGATCTACCAGGCGCGATTCAACCGCTACCTGCGCGACCGCGGCATCAAGGACACCAGCGACCAGCACGTCTGGGCGTTCCTCGGCGACGGCGAGATGGACGAGCCGGAATCGCGCGGCCTCATCCACGTGGCCGCGAGCGAGGGCCTCGACAACCTGACCTTCGTGATCAACTGCAACCTGCAGCGGCTCGACGGCCCGGTGCGCGGCAACGGCAAGATCATCCAGGAGCTGGAGTCGTACTTCCGCGGCGCCGGCTGGAACGTCATCAAGGTCATCTGGGGCCGCGAGTGGGACTCGCTGCTGCACGCGGACCGTGACGGCGCGCTGGTCAACCTGATGAACACCACGCCGGACGGCGATTTCCAGACCTACAAGGCCAACGACGGCGCGTTCGTCCGCGAGCACTTCTTCGGCCGCGACCCGCGGACCAAGGAACTGGTCAAGGACCTCACCGACGCCGACGTCTGGAACCTCAAGCGCGGCGGGCACGACTACCGCAAGGTCTACGCGGCCTACAAGTCGTCGCTGGAGCACCACGGCCAGCCGACGGTGATCCTGGCCCACACCATCAAGGGTTACGGCCTCGGGCCGTCCTTCGAGGGCCGCAACGCCACGCACCAGATGAAGAAGCTCACCCTCGACGACCTCAAGCTGTTCCGGGACGCCCAGCGCATCCCGATCAGCGACGAGGAGCTCGAGCGCGACCCGAAGCTGCCGCCGTACTACCACCCGGGCAAGGAATCGGCCGAGATCGAGTACATGATCGGCCGCCGTCGCGCGCTCGGCGGGTTCCTGCCGGAACGCCGCCCGAAGGCCTCGAAGGCCCTCGTGCTGCCCGGCGACAAGGTCTACGAAGGCATCCGCAAGGGCTCGGGCAAGCAGGAGGTCGCCACCACGATGGCGTTCGTCCGGCTCGTCCGCGAGCTGGCGAAGGACTCCGAGATCGGCAAGCGGATCGTCCCGATCATCCCGGACGAGGCGCGCACCTTCGGTCTCGACTCGATGTTCCCGACGGCCAAGATCTACAACCCGCACGGCCAGACGTACACGTCGGTCGACGCGAGCCTGATGCTGGCCTACAAGGAGTCCGAAAAGGGCGTCATCCTGCACGAGGGCATCAACGAGGCGGGCTCGACCGCGTCGTTCACCGCCGTCGGCACCTCGTACGCCACGCACGGCGAGCCGATGATCCCGATCTACATCTTCTACTCGATGTTCGGGTTCCAGCGGACCGGTGACGGCCTCTACGCGGCGGCCGACCAGATGGCCCGCGGGTTCGTGCTCGGCGCCACCGCCGGCCGCACCACGCTGACCGGTGAGGGCCTCCAGCACGCCGACGGGCACTCGCTGCTGCTGGCGGCGACCAACCCGGCCGTCGTGGCCTACGACGCGGCGTGGTCGTTCGAGATCGCCCACATCGTGCGGGACGGTCTTCGCCGGATGTACGGCGAGACCGGGCCGGACGGCAACGGCGAGAACATCTTCTACTACATGACGATCTACAACGAGCCCTACCAGCAGCCCGCCGAGCCCGAGAACCTCGACGTCGACGGCCTGCTCAAGGGTCTCTACAAGTACGCGGACGCCCCGTCGGGCGACGGCCCGGAGGCGCAGATCCTGGTCTCCGGCGTCACCATGCCGGACGCGCTGCGGGCGCAGCAGATGCTGGCCGAGGAGTGGGGCGTACGCGCGGCCGTGTGGTCGGCGACGTCGTGGACCGAGCTGCGGCGCGAGGCCGTCGAGGTCGACCACGACAACCTGCTCCACCCGGGCGACTCCCCGCGTGTGCCGTACATCACGCAGAAGCTGTCCGGTGCGAACGGGCCGGTCGTCGCGGTGTCGGACTGGATGCGGGCCGTGCCGGACCTCATCCGCCCCTGGGTGCCGACCGACATGCTGACGCTGGGCACCGACGGGTTCGGGTTCTCCGACACCCGTCCCGCCGCCCGGCGGAAGTTCCTGGTCGACGCCCAGTCGATCGTGGTCGGCACGCTGAGCGCGCTGGCCAAGCGCGGCGAGATCGACCGGTCGAAGGCGGCGGAGGCGGCACGCAAGTACCGTCTCGACGACGTCGCCGCCGCGGGTCCGCAGTTGTCGGACTCCGGTAGCGCCTGACGCTGAGATGAAGGGACCTTTCCTTGCAAATTTCGCAAGGAAAGGTCCCTTCATTGCGTCCGGCGGCGGAGGAGCTAGGGTGAGACATCGGATGTTTGCGGAAAGGGTGAGCGAGTGTGACCAAGCGTCGACTGCCGAAGCCGAGTGAGCTGAAGCAGATCCTGCGGCCGAAGCCGATCGTGCTCAACCCGACCGAGCGGCGGCTGGCGGGCGCGCACACGATCGCCGATCTGCGGATGCTCGCCCGCAAGCGGACGCCCAGGGCGGCGTTCGACTACACCGACGGCGCCGCGGAGCTGGAAGACAGCCTCCGCCGCGCCCGGCAGGCCTTCCGCAGCGTGGAATTCCACCCGAACGTCCTGCGCGGCGTGTCCGATGTGGACACGGGCAAGGAGATCCTCGGCAAGCGTTCGGAGCTGCCGTTCGCGTTCGCGCCGACCGGGTTCACGCGGATGATGAACCACGAGGGCGAGTCCGCGGTGGCCCGCGTCGCGCAGCGCAACGGCATCCCGATGGGGCTGTCGACGATGGCGACGACGTCCATCGAAGACCTCGCCGCGGCCGCCCCGGAGGCCCGCAAGTGGTTCCAGCTCTACGTCTGGCGCGACCACAAGGCGGGCGAAGATCTGATGAATCGCGCCTGGGCCGCCGGCTTCGACACGCTCATGCTGACGGTCGACACGCCGGTCGCGGGCGCGCGGCTGCGCGACGTCCGCAACGGGCTGACCATCCCGCCCGCGCTCACCCTCAAGACGTTCGTCGACGGCGCGATGCATCCGGCGTGGTGGTTCAACCTGCTGACCACCGAGCCGCTGACCTTCGCGTCGCTGAGCCAGTTCGACGGCACGGTCGCCGAGCTGCTCAACCAGCTCTTCGACCCGACCCTGAACTTCGACGACCTCGACTGGGTCCGCCAGACCTGGCCGGGCAAGCTCGTGGTCAAGGGGATCCAGAACGTCGACGACGCGCGTGACGTGGTCAGGCACGGCGCCGACGCGGTACTGCTGTCCAACCACGGCGGCCGCCAGCTCGACCGCGCGCCGACGCCGATCGAACTGCTGCCCGCGGTGCTCGACGAGATCCAGGGCGACGCCGAGGTGTGGGTCGACACCGGCATCCTGTCCGGCGGCGACATCGTGGCCGCCATCGCGCGCGGCGCGGACGCGGTGCTCATCGGGCGCGCGTTCCTCTACGGCCTGATGGCCGGCGGCGAGCGCGGGGTTCAGCGGTGCGTGGACATCCTGCGCGCCGAGATGACCCGGACGATGCAGCTGCTGGGTGTCCGCACCCTCGCCGACCTGAAGCCCTCACACGCCACCATGCGCTAGACCGCGGCCGAGACCCCGGACGGCGCGGCGCTGACCTGCTTCGCCGTCCGGTTCCAGCTCCACCAGCCGTGCACGACCAGCCCGGCGAACACGATGTACACCGCCGCCGAGAAGTACAGGCCCGACGAGAGCTGCAGCGGTACGCCGATCGCGTCGACGACCAGCCACACCAGCCAGAACTCGACGAGACCCGCGCCCTGGGCGGCGAAGGCCACCAGCGTGCCGACGAAGATCGCGGCGTCCGGCCAAGGCGCCCATGAAGCGTCCAGCGCGTCGAGGACCAGCGCCATCACGGTGGTGCCGATCGCGAAGGCGCCGGCCATCGCCAGACGCTCGCCGAGACGGCCCTTGCGAACGACGACGCCGTAGACCGGGTCGCTGCGGCGGGACCAGGCCCACCAGCCGTAGATCGAGATGGCGAGGATCGCGATCTGCCTGGTCGCGAGCCCGCCGAGATGCGCGGAGACGTAGACCGAGAACAACAGCACGGTGGCGCCGACCTGGACCGGCCACGTCCACAACGTGCGGCGTTGCGCCAGGAAGACCACGGCGAGCGCGAAGATCTGCCCCGCCAGCTCGGCGAAGGAGATCCATTGTCCGAGCACCGTGACACCGTTGTGCAGCAGGAAGTCCACGTCCGCACCCCTCTCCGTCTACCGCTCCAACATGCTCCGTTCCGGCCCCATTCCCCAGTGAGTGTGAGGTGCGGAACAGGCGGGCGGCTCGAGCGGCGCTGAGGAGACGCGAAAGGGCCCTTCACCGCGTGTTCCGCGGCGATGGGCCCTTCGACTCCACGCGGGCCCGGTGCCTTCCTCGATCACCGGGCCCGCGGGATGCTCAGGAATCTACGCGACCGATGCCCACGGGCGAAGTCGGCGGCTCCGAACGGACCTCCTGCTTGGCGTCACCGGCCTCCAGCTGCCCCTGCAGATTGGCCAGCCAGCCCTGCCAGCGGTCCTGCGCCGGCTTGATCAGGCCGCCGCCGAAGCCGACGACGATCACGCCGCCGATGGTGGCGAGCACGGTGATCAGGACCGGTCCGGTGATCGCGGTCGCGATGTTCACCTGGCCGAGCGCGGCGATGATGCCGAACGCCATGATCATCCAGTACGCGATGGTGCCGAGCAGCCGTCCCGCGGGCCGGGTCGACAGGGCTCCGGTCACCAGGTCGCGGACGACCTTCGCCACGGCGGCCGCGACGATCACCAGCACCAGCGCCACCAGGATCCGCGGCAGGAACGCGATGATGTCGTTGAGCAGCGCGCTGACCGGATTGCTCTCACCGAATACGCCGAACGCGAGCTGCAGCGCGATCAGGAGAATGAAGTAGTACACGAGTTTGACGAGGATCCCGCCCGCGTCGACATTCGCCTGTTTGAGCGTTCCGGTGAGCCCGGTCTTCTCGATGAGCTTGCCGAAACCGATCTTCGACAGAACCAGCCCCAATGCCTTCGACACGGCTTTCGCGATCAACCAGCCGATCAGCAGGATGATCAGGAAACCGATCAATTTCGGCACGAAGGTGGCGACAAGGTTCCATGCTTGTCCCAGACCGTCTTTCAGCTGCTCGCCCACGGCGAACTCCCTCCTCTGCGCATCCGCGCCCAACACCGGTGCGGCTTGCGAGGGATCGTTGATCACGAGCACCGCACCGGCAACTCGGCGACCCACGATCGAGTGAGTGAGCTAGCGGGAAAAGATCGACAAGTCCCATACTTGTCCTACCGGTGGGGACCGGGGAGACGAGGCCGTCCGGCGCAGCGAAAAACGCGAGCGCCGGGCGGCCTCGAGTTTTATGCGGAGACCTTTCGCAATTTCGTCTCCCATTACCGTCCACTTCGGACTCCATGGGCGAACCGCCGCAGGATGAAGGCCACCTTTGCCCGCCGGACTAGGATCGCCTGACCATGGCTGATGCGACTTCCGGGCGGCGTGTCCCCAAGCACCACGGGCTGTCCGCCAAGACCCTCCGGCGGCTCGAGCACGCCTCAGGCCGGCTCGCGAGCGCGAGCGTGGCGGTGATGGAAGAGCGGTTGAGCTGGTTCGCCCGCCTCCCCGCCGATCAGCGCGCGAGCGTCCTGCTGATCACCCAGGCGGGTGCCGCCGGTTTCGTCGACTGGCTCCGCGACGCCAAGGAGGCGCTCTCCCTCACCACCGAGGCCTTCCGCGAAGCACCCGCCGAACTGTCCCGCTGGGTGAGCCTGCGGCAGGCGGTCGGCATGGTGCGGCTGGCGATCGAGGTGTTCGAAGAGCAACTGCCGGAATTCGCCGCGAACGAGGCCGAACGCGCCGCTCTGATCGAGGGGATCCTGCGCTACGGCAGGGAGATCGCGTTCGCCGCCGCCAACTCCTACGCGGCCGCCGCCGAGGCGCGCGGCGCTTGGGACGCGCGGCTGGAGGCGCTGGTCGTCGACGGCATCGTCCGCGGCGACGCCGAGGAGGCGGTGCTCTCCCGGGCCGCCGCGCTCGGCTGGGATCCGGCCGCGCCCGCCACCGCGCTGGTCGGCACCCCGACGTCGGACGATCCGCCCGCCGTCGTGTTCGAGGTCCGCAGCCGCGCCGCCAGGGTCGGGCGCCCCGTGCTGCTTTCGGTGCAGGGATCCCGGCTGGTCGTGGTGGTCGCCGGTCCCACCGACGGCAGCGTCAAGGACCGCGAGATCCTCGCCAAGCTGTCGGTCGCCTTCGCCGACGGCCCGGTCGTCGCCGGGCCGACGGTGCCCACCCTCGCCGAAGCGCACCACAGCGCGACCGAAGCGCTCTCCGGCCTGCGTGCCGTCGTCGGCTGGCCCGGCGCGCCCCGGCCCGCGAGATCGATCGACCTGTTGCCCGAACGCGCGTTGTCCGGCGATCCCGAGGCCGAACGCCTGCTCGTGGAGCAGATCGCGCGACCGCTCGAAGAAGCGGGCCCGGCCTTGCTGCGGACGGTGGAGACCTACCTCGACAGCGGCGGGGTCCTGGAGACCTGCGCGCGGACGCTGTTCGTGCATCCGAACACCGTCCGGTACCGGCTGCGGAAGGCGGCGGAACTGACCGGCCGCCACGCTGCCGAATCGCGGGACGCCTGGGTGCTGAAGGTGGCGCTGACCGTCGGGCGGCTGGCCCGCGCCCGCGGCCTCTGGTGACGGCCGTCGTGATCGGGCACCGCACACGCGTGATCGGACACGGAATTCGCGTGATCAGAGACGGAACTCGCGTGATCGGACACCGCACACGTGAGTTCCGCCTCCAATCACGTGAGATCGGCTCCCGATCACGCGAATGACGGCCTTCGGGCTCAAAGCCAGCCTCGTCTCAGGCACCGCGGTCGGGCCGCGTGACCAGAGGGACGACACACGTGACTGGACGGACGGCGCGGGTGACTGCGTGGACGACACATGGTGGGGCCCCGACCGCGAGCGTGCCGTCCGTCTGATCACACGTGCCGTCGCTCGGTCACCGTGGCCCGAGCGTCGAACCGGTTGGTAACTCTGCGCAGTGACGGACTTCATAGGGAAAGCTGGTTGAACCCGACAAGGCTTTTGGGTTAAGCGCGGAGATCAGGAAGACGCTTTTGGAGGGTTCCGACAATTACGTCGGCCGGACTTGGTGAGCGTCGGCATCACGACCATGGTGGCCGAGAGTGTTCTCTAGTGGGGTGACAGTTGCAGTCCTCGCCCCCGGTCAGGGTTCCCAAGCCCCAGGCATGCTCTCCCCTTGGCTCGAGCTCGACGGCGCCCGCGCGCGCGTCGAAGCCTGGTCCGAGAGGGCCGGTCTCGACCTCGTCCGCCTCGGCACCGAAGCGGACGCCGAAGAGATCCAGGACACCGCGATCACGCAGCCGCTGATCGTGGCGCTGTCACTGCTGGCCTTCGAACACCTTCAGCGTGAGGCTCCCGTCGCCGCGGACGCGCCGGTCGCGGGTCACTCCGTCGGCGAGCTGGCGGCCGCCGCCATCGCCGGCGTGCTCAGCCCCGAAGACGCCGTCGCGCTGGCCGCCGTCCGCGGCGCCGAGATGGCGAAGGCGTGCGCGCTGGAGCCCACGAGCATGGCCGCGGTCATGCTCGGCGACCCGGAGCAGGTCGTCGCGTGGCTCGAGGGCCACGGCCTCGCCGCGGCGAACCGCAACGGCGCGGGCCAGATCGTCGCCTCCGGCGCCGCCGACGCGATCGAGAAGATCGTGGCCGAGCCGATGGAGGGCACCAAGGTCCGCGCGCTCAAGGTCGCGGGCGCGTTCCACACCTCCTACATGGCACCCGCGCGTGAAGCGCTGGCCGCCCACGCTGCGAAGATCACCCCGGCGGACCCGACGCGTCCGCTGCTGTCGAACGCCGACGGCCAGGTCGTCACCAGCGGGGCCGAGTACCTCGACCGGCTGGTCAAGCAGGTCACGAGCCCGGTTCGCTGGGATCTGACCATGGACGGTCTGGTCACCGCGGGTGTCACCTCGACGCTCGAACTTCCGCCGGCGGGCACGCTGACCGGGCTGGTCAAGCGGCAGCTCAAGGGAACCGTGACCACCACGATCGCTCTGAAGACGCCGGCCGAGCTGGCGAAGCTTCAGGGGCAGGAGGACGCTTCGTGACCGACCGATCCACTTTGCGGCAGGCGCCGGGCGCCGCCGGGACCCGCATCCTCGGTGTCGGGAGCTTCCAGCCCGAGAAGATCGTGACCAACGACGATCTCTCGAAGATCATGGACACCAACGACCAGTGGATCCGCGAGCGGGTCGGCATCATCGAGCGCCGGTTCGCCGAGAAGGACGAGTCGCTGGTCGACATGGCGGTCAAGGCGGGCACCGCCGCGCTGGCGGACGCCGGTGTGGACCCGTCCGAAGTGGACACGGTCATCCTGCCGAACTGCACGATGCCCACCCAGATCCCGAACGCCGCCGCACAGGTGGCCGACCGGATCGGCATCACGCATCCGGCCGCGTTCGACCTCAACGCCGCGTGCGCCGGATTCTGTTACGGCATCGGCGTCGCTTCGGATCTCATCCGGGCGGGCAGCGCGAAGAAGGCGCTCGTCATCGGTGCCGAGAAGCTGACCGACCACATCGACCCGGTCGACCGCGCGAACGCGATCATCTTCGCCGACGGCGCCGGTGCGGCGGTGGTCGGCGCGGCCGACACCGCGCAGATCGGCCCGGTCGCCTGGGGCAGCGCGGGCGAGCACGTCGACCTGATCTACATGCGCGACAACAAGTGGATCTACCAGGAGGGCCAGTCGGTCTTCCGCTGGGCGACCACGCAGATCGCGCCGATCGCCTTGCAGGCGCTGGAACTGGCCGGGCTCGAACCGTCCGATGTGGACGTCCTGATCCCGCACCAGGCCAACCTGCGCATCGTCGAAGCCATCGCGAAGAAGCTGCGCGCCAAGGGCGCTCGCGAGGACATGGTCGTCGCCGACGACATCAGGTACTCGGGCAACACCTCGTCCGCGTCGATTCCGCTTGCGCTGGACCACATGCGCAAGGCAGGCACCGTGAAACAGGGCGACGTCGTGCTCGCCGTGGGCTTCGGGGCCGGACTCTCCTACGCGGGCCAGGCCTTCGTCTGCCCGTGATGAATACTTCCCCTGCGGGCACCGTGTCCGCAGGGCAGCCGAAAGCATCACCGAGAAGGGAACAACCAGTGGCAGACAACGCAGAGATCCTCGCCGGCCTCGCCGAGATCGTCGAAGAGGTCGCCGGTGTGGCGCAGGACGACGTGACCGCCGAGAAGTCCTTCGTGGACGACCTCGACATCGACTCGCTGTCCATGGTGGAGATCGCTGTCCAGGCCGAGGACAAGTTCGGCGTCAAGATCCCGGACGACGAGCTGGCGAACCTGAAGACCGTTGGCGACGCGGTGAACTACGTGTCGGCCAACTCCAAGTAAGTCCGACTTCTTGATTGGCGCCGACCTTGGGGAGACTCCAATGAGCAACAACGACGTCGTGATCACCGGGATGGGCGCGACCACGCCACTCGGCGGGGACGTCGCGTCCACGTGGGACGGCCTGCTCGCCGGGGCGAGCGGGATCCGCCGCATCGAAGCCGACTGGGTCGACGAACTCGAGCTGCCGGTGAAGATCGGCGCCATGCTCGCCGTCGACCCGTCCGAGGTCCTGCCGCGGGTTCAGGCCCGGCGGCTGGACCGCTGTGAGCAGGTGGCGCTCATCGCCGCCCGCCAGGCTTGGGCGGACGCGGGCTTCGAGCAGCCGACCGACGAGCATCAGGATGTGGAACCCGAGCGCCTCGGGGTGACCATCGGTACCGGTGTCGGCGGTCCGGTCACCCTGATCTCCCAGAACGACCTTCTGCACAAGCAGGGACTCCGCAAGGTCTCCCCGCTGACCGTGCCGATGCTGATGCCGAACGGCCCCGCCGCTCACGTCGGGATCGACCTGAAGGCACGTGCCGGTGTGCACTCGCCCGCTTCGGCCTGCGCGTCGGGCGCGGAAGGCATCGCCGCCGGCTACGAGATGATCCGCTCGGGCCGGGCAGACGTCGTGGTGGCCGGTGGTGCCGAATCGTGCATCCACCCGATCACCCTCGCCGGTTTCGCCCAGGCGCGGACGGTGTCCACCCGCAACGACGACCCGGCGAAGGCGTCCAGGCCGTTCGACGTGAACCGTGACGGTTTCGTCCTCGGCGAGGGCTCCGGTGTCGTGATCCTGGAGCGGGCGGACCGGGCCAAGGCCCGCAACGCGCGGATCTACGCTCGGCTGAGCGGGTACGGGATCACCTCGGACGCCTACCACATCACGGGCAACCACCCGGAGGGCGTCGGCCAGATCGCCGCCATGCGGCAGGCGATGACGATGGCCGGGGTCTCCCCGGCCGACGTCGGCCACGTCAACGCGCACGCGACCTCGACGGTCGTCGGCGACGTCGGCGAGGCCGCGGCGATCCGCAACGCCGTCGGCGAGCACGTCGTGGTGACCGCTCCCAAGGGCGCGCTCGGCCACCTGGTCGGCGGCGCGGGCGCGGTCGAGGGCATCGCCACGATCCTGGCGATCTACCACGGGCTCATCCCGGCGACACTGAACCTCGAGGACCTGGACCCGAAGGTGCAGCTCGACGTCGTCTCCGGTGAGGCTCGCAAGATGGAGCTGGGCGCGGCGATCAGCAACTCGTTCGGCTTCGGCGGGCACAACACGGCGCTGTTGTTCACCCCGGCGGCCTGATTTCAGTACGTGAAGGCCCCCTTCACTGCGCTAGACGCAGTGAAGGGGGCCTTCACGTACTTCTGGGTCAGGCTTCCTGGCGCTTGACCAGATGCCGCCCTGCCCACCAGGCGATCTCCACCAGCACGATCCCCACCCCGGCACAGGCGAAGGCCGACAGCGTGTACGCGCTCACGCTCGGGTCCAGCGCGAAGAACTTCTGCGTGAACGGGATCAGGAACAGCGCGAGGGTCAGCACGACCATCCCGCCGATCAGCAGGATCTTCCACCACCGGTACGGCCGCGCGACGATCCCGAGCACCCACAGCGCGATCGTGATGAGCGTGATCAGCGCCGTCGTCCCCGCCTGGATCTTGTCCAGTTCGGACTGACCGGATCCCTTGTACACCAGCAGATAACTCACGAAGGTCGCGGTGGCGATGACCAGCCCGGCGGGCACGGCCATCCGCATCACCCGGCCGACGAAACCGGTGCGGGCGCGTTCGTTGTTCGGCGCCAGCGAGAGCACGAAGGCGGGCAGGCCGATCGTGAACCACGCGGTGATCGTGATGTGCCTCGGCAGGAACGGGAACGGCACCTGCGCGATGCCGACCATCAGCGCCAGCAGTACCGAGTAGACCGTCTTGGTGAGGAACAGGTTCGAGACGCGCTCGATGTTGCCGATCACCCGCCGCCCCTCGGCGACGACATGCGGCAGGGTGGCGAACTTATCGTCCAGCAGCACGATCTGCGCCACCGCGCGGGTGGCCGGGCTGCCGGCACCCATCGCGACGCCGATGTCCGCGTCCTTCAGCGCGAGGACGTCGTTCACGCCGTCGCCGGTCATCGCGACGGTGTGCCCCTTCGACTGCAGCGCACCGACCATCGCGCGTTTCTGCAGCGGCGTCACGCGGCCGAAGACGGCGCGATCCTCCACCGTGTCGGCCAGCTTTTCGGCGTCCTCCGGCAGCTTTCGCGCGTCGACGGGCTTGTCCGCGCCCGGCAGGTCCAGGGTGCCCGCGACGGCGCCCACCGAGATGGCGTTGTCGCCGGAGATGACCTTGACCGCGACGTCCTGATGCGCGAAGAAGTCCAAAGTGTCCTTCGCGTCGGGGCGGACCTTCTGTTCCAGCACCACGAGCGCGACCGGTTCGATGTCGCCGGGGCCCTCGGCCGCGTCGACGGCCCGTTCGGCACGGCCCAGCAGGAGAACACGCAGACCGCGCGAGCCGATCTTCTCGGCTTCCGCCCGGTGCTCGCCCTCGGGCAGCAGGACGTCGGCCGCGCCGAGCACCCAGTCGCCGTCGCCGCCGAACGACGCGCCACTCCACTTGCGCGCCGAGGAGAACGGCATCGTCGTGGAAACGCGCCAGCCCGGATCGGTCCGGTACGCCTCGGCGATCGCCTGCAGGCTCGCGTTCGGGCGAGGGTCGGCGGCGGCGAGCGCGGCCAGCGCGTCGTCCACCGGATGGCCCGGCGTGATCTCGCGGACCTCGGAAAGCCGCATCGCGTTCTCGGTCAGCGTGCCGGTCTTGTCCGCGCACACCACGTCGACCCGGGCGAGACCTTCGATGGCCGGTAGTTCCTGCACCAGGCATTGGCGCTTGCCCAGCCGGATGACGCCGACCGCCAGCGCGACGCTGGTCATCAGCACCAGACCCTCGGGCACCATCGGCACGAGCGCCGCGACCATGCCGCGCAGCGCGTCCGGCCACGCCTGGTCGCCCGCGAGCTGGTTGTAGATGGTCAGCGCGCCCGCCGGGATCAGCAGGTACGTGATGAACTTGAGGATCTTGTCGATGCCTTGGCGCAGCTCCGACTTCACCAGGGTGAACTTGCTGGCCTCCGCGGCCAGTTTCGCCGCGTAGGACTCGTCGCCGATGATGTCCGCGCGGTAGGTGCCGCTGCCCGCGACGACGAAGCTGCCGGAGAGCACCTTGTCACCGGGCTGCTTGACCACCGGATCGGATTCACCGGTCAGCAGCGACTCGTCGACCTCCAGCGCGTCGGCTGTCAGCGCCGGGCCGTCGACGACGATCTTGTCGCCGGGCCCCAGTTCGACGAGGTCCCCGAGCACGACGTCTTCCGGGGCGATTTCGGCGCTCTGGCCGTCACGACGGACGGTCGGCTTCGCCTGTCCGACGATCGCGAGCCGTTCCAGGGTCCGTTTCGCCCGGAGCTCCTGGATGATGCCGACCGCGCTGTTGACGATGATCAGTCCGCCGAACAGCCCGTCGATGAAATACCCCGTCGACAGGATGAGCACGAACAGCACACCGTAGATCGCGTTGATCCGGGTGAAGACGTTCGCACGGATGATCTCGCCGGTGGTCCGGCTGGTCTTCGTCGAGACCGTGTTGGTCTGGCCCGCGGCCACCCGCTGGGCGACCTCTTCGCCGGTGAGCCCCCTCGAGGCGTCGGTCAGCAGGGCCGGCTGATCTATTGCCATGCCGCGACTCTATTCCGCCCGGCCCACGCCCGCGTCAGCCTCGGGGACCATGTCGCCCCTTACTTCAGCATCTTTCGTGTTCGGGGTTGGTGCCGCCGTCGGTCGTGTCGACGCGCCACGACCCGCTCTCCAGCCGCAGCGGCAGCACCAGCCGCCACCGGATGCATCCCTCGGGCAGGTACACCGGCGCGTCTTCGACGTCCTGCGTGCTGGTGAACGCGACGAGCACCCGGAGCGTGCTCGGCGCGCCCGGCTCGATGCGATAGACGAGGATGCTGCCATCCTTAGTGGACTGGAAGTCCTTCTTCCACTCCGCCGAGGTCTTGCTCTTGGCCCGGTCACGGCTGACCACCGAAGTCCACTTCGGATAGTCACGCTCGTTGATGGAATCGAAATACCCCTGCAGCACCTGGCGGACGCTCTGGTACTGCGGATGCGCGAAGACGTCGGGGGTCACTTCGACGACGGGGGAACCGGGCTGTTGCTCCGGGGCGACCGACGTCGGCGACTCGCTGACGACCGGCTGGGTGGGCTCGGCCTCCGGGCGCGTGTAGAGATCGCGTGCCAGCAACCCGACGCCGACGGTCAAGGAGATCACGACCACGAGGACGGGGATCAGCCACCGCTGGCGAGAGAGGGGGCGAGGCTGGGCGGTCACCCTGAAAGGTTAGCCGCCCGCCTCTTCCGTCTTCACCGGCGTCTACCCGACTTGGTGCAGCCAGGTGACCGGGGCACCGTCACCGGCGTGCCGGTACGGTTCGAGCGCTTCGTCCCAATTGGCGGCGAGGAGCTCGTCGAGCCTGTGCGCCAGCGATTCGCCGGAGCGGACCTTGCTCACCAAGGCGCGCAACTGGTCCTCGCCCACGACGATGTCGCCGTTGGCACTGGTCCTGCCGTGCCACAGGCCGAGGCCCGGAGCGAAACAGAACCTCTCCCCGTCGACCCCCGCACTGGGCTCTTCGGTGACTTCGAACCGGATCATCGGCCACGCCTTGAGCGCGGACGCCAGCTTTCCGCCGGTGCCCGAAGGCGCACGCCAACCACATTCGGCGCGGAGCTGTCCTGGACTGGCGGGCTGCGCCGTCCACTTCAACTCGACTCGGGCACCCAGGGTGCCCGAAATGGCCCACTCGACGTGCGGACACACCGCAGACGGCGACGAGTGGACGTACACCACGCCACGGGTGTTGCCACGGGTGCTCACTGCTGACCTCCGCTACTCGACGAGGGGCGTCTTCCCCTACGACCTCGCGAGCTGCGCTGGTCAGGTGGCTCGTGCCGCCTCCCGGTACGCGTGAGCACATTGTGCACCCCAACTGTGCTGTTTGGCCACATGAACACCACAAGTCGCACCTGATTGGGACGCGAGACTCCTGCGAAGGCCCCCTTCTTTCGGCTGAGCCGAGGAAAAGATCCCTTCACGCGGGTTAACCCGGGGACGGCAATTGTGCCCCCATGCCGTGAAGGCCTCCTTCCCTACTTTGAGGGTAGGGAAGGAGGCCTTCACGGACTTGGCTCAGCCTTGGGCGCCGAGGGACTTCGCCGCGGCGAAGGTGTCGACGAGACCCGTGCCCTTGTCGAAGCTCGACGTGTACGGCCCGGCCGCGACGTACGGCGAACCGTTGGCGAACTTGTACGCGGTGCCCTTGATCGCGGCCTCGATGTCGGCGGGGCTCGCGTTCGGCGCGACCTGGAACAGCTGCGCGACGATCCCGGTGATCTGCGGCGCCGCCATCGAGGTCCCGCTGATCACGTTGTAGGTGGCGAGATCCAGGAGCCCCGGGCCGTTCTTGGGCTGCAGGCCCTGCGTGCAGATCGGCTGCGTCGGCCGGCACGACGAGAGGATGTTCTCCCCCGGCGCGGAAACGTCGGGCCAGCTCGCCTGGCTGCTCTTGAGACCACGCGAGGAGAAGTCGGAGACCGTGCCGTCACGGGTTTCGGTCCCCTGATCGTTGAACGACGCCACCGAAAGCACGCCCGGCGTCTGGTCCTGCCCCGGCGGGTTGGAGAGGTTCGCCGAACCGTCGCCGCCGTCGTTCCCGTTCGCCCACACCGTGACGACGCCTTCCGCGGCGAGCGCGCGCTGCAGCTTCACCGTCGCCGAGTTCGGGTCGAAGGCGCCACCGCCGCTGGGACCGTAGGAGTTGTTGGTCACCTTGATCGGCGGGCACACCGAAGCCGCGACGCCCGCACCGCACGGCGCCTTGTGGTTCTCCAGCACCCAGTTCAGCGCGGCGTCCGTGCCCAGGACGAGCAGCGCGGCCCCGGTCGAGACCGAGACGATCTTCGAGCCCGGTGCCGAGCCGCCGACCTTGGTGCCGTCGGTCAGCGTCAGCCGGTTGCCGGCGGCGATGCCGGTGACGTGCGTGCCGTGGCCGCCCAGGGAGAGGGTGTCGGTGTCGACGGAGGTCGGGACGTCGACGATGCAGTTCGTCGCCGTGCCGTCGAGGCAGAGGCTCTTGAGGCTGCGCACCACCCGCGTCTTGCCGTCGGCACCCTTGAACGCCGGATGCGTCGGGTCGACCCCGGTGTCGATGATCGCGACGGAGACGCCCTTGCCGTCCACGGGAGCGCCACCGGCGTCCTTGAGCTGAGTCTGCGTCTGCAGGCTCCGCGTCGCCGTGGTGCCTGCGCTGCCGTGCGCCTTGAGTTTCTCGTTGCCTTCGACGTAGGTGACCCCGGCGGCCTTGCGCACCGCGCGCACCTGGTCGGCGGTGCCCCGGACGGCGACAACACCGATCTTCGGAAACGAGGTGATCTTCGTAAGTCCGGCCGAGCGGGCGGCGCGTTCGGCGGTGGCGACGTCGTCGGCGTGCACGAGCGCGGTCACCCCCGCGGTGCCGGTGACGGCCGAAAGGAGGCGGGCGAGTCCGGGGGCGACGGGTGCCGACGGTCCCGCGGCCTGCGCGGGGACCATCCCCGCGGCCGGGACGGCGAGCAGGGCGACGACGAGCGCGGCGCGTCGACGCCAGGGTCGAGATACGGCCATTGCGTTTCTCCTGGTGACAGGGGGCAAGGAACTGTCACCTACCAACGAGTACCACCCGGACGGGTGACGGTGCTCACGCGCATTACAACTTTTCGGAGCAACGTCACGGCGCCTACCTGGGACGTGTCGTGCCGTTAGTCCGGATGGAGGCGCTAGTTTGTGCAGCGAGACCGACGAGATGGGGAGGGGTTCGGTGCGACTCGTTCGCCTCGCTCAACAGCCGTCCCGGGTGGCCGAGGACGTCCGCGCCGCGCTGGCTTCACTCGGCCGGGGCAGCAACGTCGTCGGCGGGGTCGCCCTGATCGGCGCCAGCCCGGTCGAGGGACGGCCCGTCGAGGCCGTCGTGGTCATGCCGAAGGGCGTCCTCATCGTCATCGGTGTCGACCTGCCGGACCCGGCACTGAAACTCGAAGCCCCGCTCGGCGGACCGTGGAAGGCCGACGGCTGGCCGCTGGTCCACGGCGACACCTCGATCAACCCGGCCACGGACGCGCTCTCGCTGTCCGCCGCGTGCACGCACAAGATCGCGGACGTCGCCCCCGGCGCCGGGCCGATCGGCACGATCATCGCCGTCGGCCCCTACGTGGAGACGGTCGACCAGCCGGCCGCGGATCTCGCCGGTTCGGTCCGCGTCCTCTATCCGACGGCGACGACGATGCTCGCCGCGACGGTGTCCCTGGCCACCGCACCCCGGCCCCGCTCGGTCCAGCAGGCGCGGGAACTGATCGCCGCCCTCGCCCCGGACGCGCCGCCGATGCCCGAGGAGATGTTGCTCGAGGAGGGTTTCAGCGCCTACTCCGACGACGAGCCGACGGTGATCCGCGAGAACCCGCTCGTCGCGATCGCGCCGACGGTTCCGGTCCAGCATCCGGGGAAGGGGAAGAGACCGGCGAAACCCGCCGCGCCGCCCGTTCCTCCCGCCAAGCCCGCTCCGCCCGTTCGGCAGGCCGCTCCCGAGAAGCCGGTTCCCCCGGCCCGGCAGACCCCGCCGCCGGCGGCGGCCGCTGCTCCCGCACCTGCCGAGCCCGCCCCGAAGTCGCCGCGGCAGTCCAAGACGGTGAAATGGCTTCCGGTCGCCGCGATCGGCCTGCTCATCGTGTTGCTGGTCGCGGCCATCAGCGTGGCTTCCGGCGGCGACGACACCGCGTCCACCCAGACTCCCCCGCCAACCCCGGCGACCAGTCCCCCACCGCCGAGCAGCAGCGCGGTGGAGAACATCCAGTTCACTTCGCGGGCGTCGGCCGCGGACCAGAAATGCGCGTCCCACGCGTACGGCGACGTCCAGTCGAGTCTTCAGCAGACGAGTTGCTCGACGGTGAGAAGGGCCAGCTTCGCCAGTTCCATCGACGGCCGTGCCGCGGCGGTGACGATCGCCGTCGTGGAATTCCCGAACACGGAACAGGCGAACGCGTTCAAGGCCATCGCCGACAATCCGGGCGGCGGCGGCATCCTCGATCTCGCCACCGAGACCAACCAATGGCAGGGCGAAGTGCCGGTGTTCGAAGGTGCCGCCTACCAGAGCAGCCTGGACGGGAAATCGGTCCGGTTGATCCAGGTGGTGTGGCTGCCGGGACCGTCCACTCCGGACGATCCCGGCCTCGTGCGCGGCGCGAAGGCCGCGCTCGAACTGCCTGTGAACGGTTAGAGGCCGTACGCCTCCAGCAGGCGCAACCACACTTCACTGATCGTGGGGAACGACGGGACCGCGTGCCACAGCCTCGGCAGCGGGACCTCCCCGACGATCGCGATCGTCGCCGAATGCAGGAGTTCGGCGACGTCCTGCCCGACGAAGGTCGCGCCGACCAGGACGTCGCGTTCGGTGTCGACGACGAGGCGCGCCTTGCCCGCGTAACGGTCCGCGTGCAGTGACGATCCCGCCACCGCGATGTCGACGTCGACGACGCGATGCGGTTTGCCCTCCTCGGGTCCGGCGAGCCCGACCGACGCGACCTCCGGGTCGGTGAAGACGACCTGCGGGATGGCGTGGTGATCGGCCGTGGCGCTGTGCGCGCTCCACGCGGCGGAATCGACGGGCTTGCCCGCCGCCTGCGCGGCCACCGAGTCACCCGCGGCCCTGGCCGCGTACTTGCCCTGATGGGTCAGCGGCGCCCGGCCGGTGACGTCCCCGACGGCGAACAGCCAGTCACCGTCCACAGCGGACACACGGCCGTTGTCGTCGGTCGTGAGCGGCGCGCCCGCTTCGAGCCCGAGCGTCTCCACGCCGAGCCCGTCGGTCGCCGGGCGGCGGCCGGTGGCGACGAGCAGTTCGTCGACGACCAACCGGTCGCCACCCTTCAACGCCAGTTCCTTACCACCGTCCACAGCGGACACGGAGTCGAGACCGGAGCCGGTGTGCACGGTGACGCCGGCTTCGCGGAGCCCCGCGATGACGGCGTCGCCCGCGAATTCCGGCAGCCGCGGCAAGGGACGCGCCCCCGAGATGATCAAGTGGACTTCGGCGCCGAGCGTGGCGAAGGCCTGCGCCATTTCGACTCCGACGACACCGCCGCCCAATACGCCGAGGCGGCGCGGGACCGCTTCGGCCGAGGTCGCCTCACGCGAACCCCACGGCGAAATCGTGTCCAGCCCGGGGATCGACGGTGTCCGCGGGACACTGCCCGTGGCGACGATCACGGCGTGCCGCGCGGTCAGCTCGTCACCTCCGTCGACCGTGACCTTCCGCTCACCGGTGATCCGGCCGTGCCCGCGGATCGGGACGATCCCGACGCCTTCGGCCCACTTGACCTGTCCGGTGTCGTCTCCCTTGCCGGTGAACCAGTCCCGTCGCGCGAACACCGCGGCCGGGTCGACCGCGTCGCCCACCGGGACACCGGGGACCCGTTTGGCGGCGGCGAGGAGGTTCCCCGGCCGCAGCAGCGCCTTGCTCGGAATGCAGGCCCAGTAAGAACATTCGCCGCCGAAGCGTTCGTGTTCGACGAGCGCGACCTGAAGGCCGCCTCGTGCCGCCCGTTCGGCGGCGACCTCGCCGACCGGGCCGCCTCCGATCACGATCACGTCAAAAGTCTGTGCTGACATGCATTCAGCGCACACCACCGCGCAGCTTCGCGCAACCTGCCGCTATCCTCGTGTCGCTGCGTGAGTCATCAGCCGCGGGTTCAGGTTTCACCGTGCCGGTTACGCAGTAGAACGATCGAGCGCGGGAGGTTTTTCATGGCCAGGAACACTGCTGTGCATTTGCTGGATGATCTGACCGGCGAGGCGGCCGAGGAAACGGTCGCTTTCGGTTTGGACGGAATCGCTTACGACATCGACCTTTCGGCCGACAACGCCACCGCACTCCGGGAAATCCTGCGTGCCTATGTGGAGAACGGCCGCCGGATCGGCGGACGCAAACTGCGGCCGCGGGTCGTGCAGCGCCCCAAGGGCGCGCGCGTGTCGAAGTCGACCCCGAAGACCGCGGCCACCGCGGCGAAGGCCGAGGCGAAGACGGCCGCGAAGCCGGGCCGCAAGCCCGCCGCCAAGGGTGTCGCCGGCCGCAAGCCCGCCGCCGCCAAGAAGGCCGCCGCCCCCAAGGCGGAAACGAAGGCTCCCGCCAAGACCACGGCGAAAGCCACCGCGGCCAAGGCGAAGACGACTCGCGGCGCGGCGGCGAAGACCACGGCGGCCAAGGCTCCGGCCGGCCGCGCGAAGGCCGCGGCCGCGGCGAAGACCCCGGCCAAGACGGCGGCGAAGGCCACCGCCAAGACGACGGCCACGAAGGCCGCTCCGAAGGCCGCCGCAGCGAAGACGACCGCCGCCAAGGCGGCACCTAAGGCCGCGGCCAAGGCTCCGGCGAAGAAGGCCGCCGAGCCGAAGAAGACCACGCGCGCCGCCCGCAAGGTGCCCGCCGTCACTTTCTCGGCCACCGAAAAGTAATTCATCGAAAAAGACCCTTTCGCGATATTCGCGAAAGGGCCTTTTTTGTTTCAGTTCATTTACGCTGAGCGCCCTCGGCATGCCATTCCGGGTAGTGGTACCGCGTGTGCTGGAGCGAGCGGTGCCACTCCAGCTCCTCGTCCGAGGGCTTCCGGGTGGCGAGTTCACCCAGTTGCGCGGCCGCCGCCACGCGGACGGCGGCCGTGACGTCGGCAACACCTTTCCGCAGGCCGTGCTCGGCGAGCGACGCGACGCGGCTCCGGTGGGAGTCGAGCGGACGGGGATCCGCAGGTGCCGAGGTGAGGTACCGGCCGACCCGTTCGGCGGCGGTCGAAACGAGCAGGGTGGAATGCGCGAGCAAGCCCGTTCGCGTCCGGAAGACGGCGAAACCGCACAGCTTCGCGTCACCGACGAACAGACCTCGATCACCGAGCCGCGACGGCAGCCCGAGTTCGGCCACCGTCGCGGTCATCAGTTCCCCGAGTGCTTCGAGCGGTCTGTGCGACGGTCCCGGCAGGACCAACGTGATGTTGAGATTGCCGGGATCGTGGAACACGGTGCCGCCACCGCTGGCCCGGCGCAGCACCGGGACGCCGTCGCTCGCGCAGACATCGGCCTTGACCTCGCGTTCGATCTTCTGCCCCCGCCCCACGACCACACAGTCGGTGTTGCGCCAGATCCACAGGACCGGCGCCTCCGGTGCGGCACGCAGGAGGGCTTCGTCGAACGCGAGGTTGTCGGCCGGGTCGTCGAACGAGGCGACGACTTCCGAAGGACCGATCACAGTGCTTTGAGTTCCTCCACGATCTCGCCCACCGACGATTTGGCGTCGCCGAAGAGCATGCTTGTCTTCGCATCGTAGAAGAGCTCGTTGTCGATGCCGGCGAAGCCCGAGCTCATCCCGCGTTTGAGCACGATCACCGACCGGCTGTGGTTCACCTTGAGGATCGGCATCCCGTAGATGGGCGAGCCCGGATCGGTCTCCGCGGCCGGGTTCGTGACGTCGTTCGCGCCGATCACCAGCGCGACGTCGGTCTGGGCGAACTCGGAGTTGATCTCGTCCATTTCCTTGAGCTGCTCGTACGGGACGTCGGCCTCGGCGAGGAGCACGTTCATGTGCCCCGGCATCCGGCCCGCCACCGGATGGATGGCGTACGCGACCGTGATCCCCTTGGCCTCCAGCAGTTTCGCCATCTCGCGGACGACGTGCTGCGCCTGCGCGACGGCCATGCCGT
Organism: Amycolatopsis sp. CB00013; assembly: GCF_001905755.1. Taxonomy (NCBI): domain Bacteria; kingdom Bacillati; phylum Actinomycetota; class Actinomycetes; order Pseudonocardiales; family Pseudonocardiaceae; genus Amycolatopsis; species Amycolatopsis sp. CB00013. Next base: position 47,113 of record NZ_LIWC01000008.1, read on the forward strand.
ACCCGGGCACGACCACGACCTTGTTGGCGTACGCCATCTGGATCGCGGTGTCGGACGCGCTCGTGCTGCGGACCGGCCGGACCTCGCCGGAGCCGCCGCTCGCGACCGCCGTGCCGCCGCCGAACCCGCCGGCGACGATGGCCGGGATCGACCGGTTCATCGCCTTCGCCATCAGGTTCGTCAGGATGGAACCCGAGGCGCCGACGATCATGCCCGCCACGATCAGCGCGGTGTTGTCGAGCGCGAGCCCCATGGCCGCCGCCGACAAACCGGTGAGCGCGTTCAGCAACGAGATGACGACCGGCATGTCCGCGCCGCCGATCGGCAGCACGACCACCACACCGAGGACGCCCGCCGCGACCAGCAGGCCGATCATCAGCAGTTCGGCGTCGCCGCCGCTCGCGATGACGACCGCGAGCACGATCGCGGCGATCAGCACCAGCGCGTTCACCGGCTGCTGCAGTTTGCCCAGGGTGATCGGCCGGCCGGAGATGAGTTCCTGCAGTTTCCCGAACGCGATGTTCGAGCCCCAGAAGGACACCGATCCGACGATCGCGGCGAACAACGACGCGATCGCGACGTACGCCGGCTCGTGCGCGTAACCCTCGGTGGTGCGGAACTCGACCCACGCGATGAGCGCGACCGCCCCGCCGCCGACGCCGTTGAACAGCGCCACCATCTGCGGCATCGCGGTCATCTTCACCTTGCGCGCGGACGGCACGCCGACGACGACACCGATCGCCACGCCGAGCGCGATGAGCAGCCAGTTGCTCATGCCCGGCGTCAGCAGCGTCGCGATCACCGCGATGCCCATGCCGACGGCGGCGATCCAGTTGCCGCGCACCGCGGTGCGCGGACCGGTCAGCCCCATGAGGCCGTAGATGAACAGTGCGAAGGAAATGATGTAGAGGACGGCGATGAAGGTCGTCACTTGTCACCACCGTCTTCCGGCTTCTTCGCCTTGAACATCGAAAGCATCCGGTCGGTGACGAGGAAGCCGCCGACCACGTTGATCGTGCCGAAGGCGATCGCGATCACCAGCAGGACCTTGTTCAGCACGCCGTCCACCCCGAGGCCGAGCACGATCAGCCCGCCGAGCAGGACGATGCCGTGGATGGCATTGGTCCCCGACATGAGCGGGGTGTGCAGCGTGTTGGGCACCTTGGAAATGACCGTGAAGCCCACGAATCCGGCGAGTACGAGGATCGCCAAACTGCCGACGAGCATCACTCGCCTCCTTCTTCTTTTCCGGCGACACAGGCCCCGGCGACGATCTCGTCGGAGAAGTCGAGCGCGAGCTTGCCTTCTTTGTCGACGAGCAGTTCCAGCAACTCGGTGACGTTGCGCGCGTAGAGCTCGCTGGAATGCGCGGGCATCTCCGCGGCGAGGTTGAGCGGCGAGCAGATGGTGACGTCGTGCTCGACGACCTCCTCACCCGGTTTCGTCAGCTCGCAGTTACCGCCGGACTCGCCCGCGAGGTCGACCACGACCCCACCGGCGGGCATCCCCTTCACCGCGTCGGCGGTGACGAGGATCGGCGCCTTGCGGCCGGGGACGAGCGCGGTGGTGATCACGGCGTCGAACTTCGTGATCGCCTCGGTGAGCCTGCGTTGCTGCTCGGCTTTTTCCTCGTCGGTCAGCTCGCGGGCGTACCCGCCTTCGCCGACCGCCTCGATGCCGAGGTCGAGGAATTTCGCGCCGAGCGACTTCACCTGCTCGCCGACCTCGGGCCGGACGTCGTACCCGGTGGTCTGCGCGCCGAGCCGTTTCGCCGTCGCCAAGGCCTGCAGCCCCGCGACACCGGCGCCGAGCACGAGCACCTTGGCCGGGGGCACCGTTCCGGCGGCGGTGGTGAGCATCGGGAAGAAGCGGGTGAGCTTCTCCGCGGCGAGGAGGACGGCGCGATAGCCCGCGACGCTGCTCTGCGACGACAACGCGTCCATCGCCTGTGCGCGGGAGATCCGCGGGATCGCCTCGACGGCGAAGGCGCGGACGCCCGCCGCTTCGAGCGCGGCGATCCCCTCGGGATCACCCCTCGGATTCAGGAAGCCGATGAGGATGGTGCCCTGTTTGAGCTTCGCGACTTCGGCCGCGCTCGGAGGCGCCACCTTCACCACGATGTCGGCATCCCACGGATCGCCGATCACCGCGCCCGCCTGCTCGAAGGTCTCGTCGGCGAGCAGCGCGCCGGCGCCCGCGCCGGGCTCGACCACCACCCGCAGTCCGCGTCCTGAGACGCGCTCGATGAGTTTCGGTACCAGCGCGATGCGGCGTTCACCTTGTCCGGTTTCCCGGACCACGCCGACCGTGAGCTGCTCGTTCTCTGCCGCCACAGGCGACCTCCTCGCTGGAGAGGACCACACGAACCCGCACTGTTTACCACGTCCGGCCGACAACTTTCCTGGCTGAACGTATCCGGACGGCATCTTTCCGTGACATCACTCATCACGATCGATCCAGCCATCGATCCAGGTGCGCGACGTCATATGCGCGCTATGGCAACGGTTTCCGCATCACGGAACGCTGCGCCAGTTCGGTACGCCCAGGAAGATCAGCCGCAGCCGCCGTTCGGCCGTGCGCACGATCTCGTCGTCACGCGAAGGTGTTTCGAGCAGCTCCAGCACCGTCGTGAGCATGGTCGTCACGATCAGGTCGGCGAGGAGGTGCAGATCTTCGGTGCTCCAGTCGCGGAGGAAGTCGAAACGCGCGAGGTCGACGGCGAGTTCGCTGACGAAGAGCTTGAGTTCGAAGCCGATCGCCTGCCGGACCGGGCCGGTGCCGCCGTAGCGCTCCCTGGTCAGGAAGTGGAAATGGTCCTCGTGCGCCCGTACGTGCTCACGCAGGATGCGCACCGACGAGCGGATCATGTCGTTGTACGCCGACGGCCTCGTGCGCGCGGAGCGGATCATCGTGCGCAAGGTGCGCATCGACTCCTCGACCAGCGCCACGCCGAGTTCGTCCATCGACGCGAAATGGCGGTAGAACGCCGTCGGCACGATCCCGGCCTGTTTCGCGACCTCCCGCAGGCTGAGCCCGGAGAACCCGCGTTCCGCGACCAGGTCGAGCGCCGCGTCCAGCAGTGCCTGCCGGGTGCGCTGCTTGCGTTCCTGCCGGGAAACGGGCTCGGTTGTCACGACGGACAGCGTAATCGCCTCCGCGCTATCACCCACGTCACATCGCCCTCCTCTCGCGTTGACAAGCGGGATCTTCACCACTTCACTATTCAGTGTACAAGCGTTCACTGAATTTGGGAGAAGTGATGACGGCACTGGTACCGCGCAGGGCCAGGCGGCTGGCCTCGCTGGCCGAGGCCCTGCTCACGCCCCACGGCATGGACCGCTACCTCGAACTCGTCGACCCGATGCTGGTCCGCCGCGAGATCCGCGGCCTGGTCACCGGCGTCCGGCGGCAGACACCCGACACGGTCACGCTGACCATCCGGCCGAGCCGGGCCTGGCGCGGTCACCTCGCCGGCCAGTACGTGCGGGTGACCGTCGAGATCGACGGCGTCCGCCGCACCCGCTGCTACTCACCCGCCGGTTCGGAGCACGACGGGACACTGGAACTGACCATCAAGGCCGACCCACAGGGCCTGGTCTCGCGACACCTGAACCGCACGGTCACCCTCGGTTCGGTGCTCGGACTGTCCACTGCGGACGGTGAGTTCACCCTTCCTTCGCCGAGGCCGCGGCGGATCCTGCTGCTGAGCGGCGGAAGCGGGATCACGCCCGTCCTGTCGATGCTGCGCACGCTGGCGGACGAGAAGTACGAGGGCGATCTCGTCTTCCTGCACTACTCCAACGGCGCCGAAGACGCCCTCTACCGCACCGAACTCGCCGACCTCGCCCGCCGCCTGCCCGGCCTGCGGGTGGTACACGCGTTCACTCATGCGAAGAACGGCGGCGACCTGCACGGCTTCTTCTCGAAGGAGCACCTCGCGGAGGCCGCTCCGTGGTACCCCGACGCCGAAACCTTCCTGTGCGGTCCGAAGCCGTTGATGGACTCGGTCCGCGAGGTCTTCGAGGCCGACGGCATCGGTGCACATCTGCACACCGAAGAGTTCACCCCGCCCGCGCTCACCTTCGACACCGAGAACGCCGAAGGACAGGTGCGCTTCGCGCGCAGCGGCCGCGAGGTCGCCAACTCCGGGAAACCGTTGCTGGAGCAGGCCGAAGAAGCGGGACTGAGCCCGGAACACGGCTGCCGCATGGGCATCTGCTTCTCGTGCACGCAGATCAAGACCTCCGGTTGCGTGCGCAACGCCAAGACCGGCGAGACCTCCAGCGAAGAGAACGAAGAGATCCAGCTCTGCATCTCCGTCCCGGTCGGGGACGTCGAGATCAACGCTTAGAAAGGAGCAGGCCATGACCGGCTTGCAGGACAAGCTGACCCCTCAGCAGGTCGAGGACTTCGGCCGCGAACTGGACGAGATCCGGCAGCGGATCGTCGCCGACCTCGGCCAGGTGGACGTCGACTACATCCACAACGTCATCAAGACCCAGCGCGCCCTCGAGGTCGCCGGCCGCGGGCTGCTGTTCGCCGGCTTCTTCCCGCCCGCCTGGGTCGCCGGCGTCGCCGCGCTTTCGGTGGCGAAGATCCTCGACAACATGGAGATCGGCCACAACGTCATGCACGGCCAGTACGACTGGACGCGCGACCCGGCGCTGAGCTCCCAGCAGTTCGAGTGGGACACCGTCGCGCCTTCGGAGAACTGGCGCCATTCCCACAACTACATCCACCACACCTACACCAACATCCTCGACAAGGACCGCGACATCGGTTACGGCATCCTGCGGATGGACCCGGCGCAGAAGTGGAACCCGTACTACCTGGGCAACCCGGTGTACGCGACGCTGCTCGCGCTGTTCTTCCAGTGGGGTGTCATGCTGCACGACCTCGAGGTCGACCGGGTCGCCAAGGGTGAACGCACCTGGGCCGAGAACAAGCCGGTGCTGCGGAAGATCGTGCGCAAGGCCGGGCGTCAGGTCGGCAAGGACTACGTGCTCTTCCCGCTGCTGACCGGTCCGCTCGCGCCGCTGACCTTCCTCGGCAACGCCACCGCGAACCTGACGCGCAACCTGTGGGCGTTCTCGATCATCTTCTGCGGGCACTTCCCCGCCGACGTCGAGAGCTTCACCGAGGAGGAGACCGAGAACGAGTCGCGTGGCCAGTGGTACCTGCGGCAGATCCTCGGCTCGGCGAACATCACCGGCGGCAAGCTGTTCCACGTCATGACCGGGAACCTCTCGCACCAGATCGAGCACCACCTGTTCCCGGACATCCCGGCGCGCCGCTACCCCGAGATCGCGGGCGAAGTGCGGGCGATCTGCGAGAAGTACGGCCTGCCGTACAACACCGGTCCCCTGCACAAGCAGCTGTTCTCGGTGGCCAAGAAGATCGTGAAATTGGCCCTTCCGTGGAACGGTGAGCCCCGCACCCCGGCTACCGTGGAGAGCGACAAGACCCTCCGAGCGGCTTAAGGTGTCTGACATGGTCGGTCAGTTCGAAAGCACCAAGGACGTGGTCCAAGAGGTCACCGAGTCCGCGGCCACCCACATCGGCAACATCGCGACGATCATCACCGGCGCGATCCGGGACATCGCCCGCGAGACCGGCGACTGGCTGACGGACGTCATCGAGATGCGCGAGGCGTCCCAGCGGGCGCAGGCGGACGAGAGCCGCGATTCGGACTAGCCCCAAGGGCGTCTTCAGTACCGCGCGGTCCGTGAAGGACCCCTTGGTGAACCCGTATTCGCTGACCCGCTGGCGTGGCCGGAGCCGAGTGTGGAGGATTCGGGACGTTGTGCGTCCTGAATCCTCCACGGTCGACCCCGTCGGTGAGGGAGGCGGGGCAGTGAAGCTGATGCCGGCTGTCGTCTTGGCCGAGCGGGGAAGATTCCGGCCGTCCAACGTCCAGGATCTTCCCCACTCGATCGTCCGCCCCGGGGCGTGACCGGCACGATCAAGGTTCACGACCAGGACGGCCACCGCGACGATGAAGGAATCGGGACACTCAACGTCCCAATTCCTTCATCGTCATCCCTCGACGACAACCGGACTCTCGCTCCCACGCAGATCGGACGTAAGTACACAAATGAAGGCCTCCTTGAGGGACTCTGGGTCCCTCAAGGAGTCCTTCACGGCTGCTCCGAAAGCCCCAACCAGCCACGACTTCCCGAGTACATGAAGGCCCCCTTCCTTGCGCCTGGCGCAAGGAAGGGGGCCTTCATGTACTCGGGTGGCAAGGGGCTCCGGTATCGAGCCCCGAAGACTAGGGAAACCTGGATGGCCACGTGGCGGATGGCCACGGCAAGCTGAAGCCGTGATCACCCGCCTCGCCCTGCCTGGACGCGTCCTCGGCGCACAGCTGAGCCGCGCGTACTGGGGCGAGCTGGCCTGGGTGATCATCGGCGCGCCGCTGACGCTGGCGTTCGCGGTGCTCGTGGTTCTCGGGCTGATCCTCGGGGCGGGCCTGAGCCTGCTGACCATCGGGGTCCCGGTGCTCATCGGCGTCCTGGCGGGCGCGAGACTGATCGGGATCGCCCACATCGGCCTGGCACGTGCCCTGCTCGGGACGACGGTCACCCCGCCCGCCCGGCCCGAGCTGCGGCCAGGCCTCTGGAACGCCGTCAAAGGCAGGCTCGGGGATCCGCTCGGCTGGCGGTCGATCGCCTATCTGGTGATCCGGCTGCCGTTGTCGTTGATCGAGTTCTTCCTGGTCGCGACCCTGTTCGTGTACGCGGTGAGCACGCTGAGCTATCCGCTCTTCTGGTTCACCCTGCACGGCGAGGCGATGCCGACGTTCGACCTGCGCGTCGACACGTGGCCCCTCACGCTGCCGCTCGCCGCCACCGGACTGGCCGTCCTGCTGGCGATGCCGTGGGTGGTCCGCGGTCTCACCGAATTCGACCGGCTGCTGGTGCGCGGCGTCCTCGGCGCCGAGGACCTGTCGAAGCGGGTGCGCGACCTCGAACGCAGCCGCGCGACCGCGGTCGACGACGCGACCCGGCGGCTGCGCCGGATCGAACGGGACCTGCACGACGGCGCGCAAGCACAGCTGGTCGCGCTGGCGATGAAGCTCGGCATCGCGAAGGACGAACTGGCGGGCGACGGCGACATCGAGCAGGTCACCGCCCTGGTCACCGCCGCGCACGCCAACGCGAAACAGGCGCTCGTCGAACTTCGCGACCTCGCCCGCGGCATCCATCCCGCCGCGCTCGACGCCGGACTCGACGTCGCGCTGTCCACTTTGGCCGCGGGCTCGGGCATCGACGCGCGGATCACCGTGGACCTGCCGAGCAGGCCGTCCCCGTCGATCGAGACCATCGCCTACTTCACCGTCGCGGAACTGCTGACGAATGCCGCCAAACACACTTCCTCCGCGATCGAGGTCGACGTGGGTATCGTCGGCGACGACCTGCGGCTCGTGGTGCGCGACGGCGGTGCAGGCGGGGCCCGGCCGGTACGCGGCGGAGGGCTCGCCGGGATCGCCGAGCGGCTCGCGACGGTGGACGGCGGGCTCGACATCGACAGCCCTCCTGGAGGGCCTACGGTGATCAGCGCGGAAATACCATTACGGAAATAGGGGGCGGCGTGCGCGTCGTGATCGCGGAGGATTCGGCCATCCTCCGGGCGGGGCTCGTCGAACTGCTGAACCTTCGGGGGCACGAGGTCGTCGCGGCCGTCGCCGACGGCGACAGCCTGTGCGCGGCGGTACGCGAACATCGGCCGGACGTGTCCATTGTGGATATCCGGATGCCGCCGACGCACACGGACGAGGGACTGCGCGCGTCCATCGCGTTGCGCGCGGAACTGCCGGGGTGCGCGATCCTGCTGTTCTCGCAGTACGTCGAGACGCAGTACGCGACGGAGCTCCTCGCCGACCGCGCGGGCGGCGTCGGCTATCTGCTGAAGGACCGCGTCGCGGAGGTGTCGGACTTCCTGGACGCGCTTCGCCGGGTGGCCGAGGGCGAGACGGTGCTCGACCCGGAAGTGGTCAGCCAGCTGTTCACTGCCACCCGGAAGACGGACGCGCTCGCGGGACTGACGCCGCGGGAGCGTGAGGTGCTGGGCCTGATGGCCGAGGGCCGGTCGAACTCGGCCATCGCGGCGGCGTTGTTCCTCTCGGCGGGCTCGGTGGAGAAGTACGTGTCGAGCATCTTCGGGAAGCTGGCGCTGCCCCAGTCCGAAGGGGACAACCGGCGGGTCCTCGCCGTGCTGCGGTACCTGGAGTCCTAGGACGGCTCCGCCGGAACCCCGTCCAGCTCAGGCAGGCACAGCTGCACCCAGGCGACATCCCGCCAAGCCCCGTGTTTGTACCCGATCCGCCGGTACGTCCCCACCGGCTCGAAGCCCAGCGCGCGGTGCAGCCCGGCGCTCGCGTCGTTCGGCAGCACCATTCCCGCGCAGAAGTTCCGGAAACCGCGCGACGCCAGCTCGTCCAGCAGCGCCTGATAGAGCGCGCGCCCGCCGCCGGTCCTCCGGCGGCCCAGCTCCAGATAGATACTGACCTCGCAAGACCAGCGATACGACGGCCGGCCGCTGAAGGCGCCTCCGTAGGCGTAGCCGACGACGCGACCTTCATCGTCTTCGAGCACGAGCCAGGCGTGTGCTCGCTGCGCCTTGGCGATACGTTCGGCCATCTCGTCCGGTTTGGGCGGCTCGGTTTCGAACGAGATCACCGTGTCGGTGACATACGGCGCGTAGATCTCCGCGCACGCCGTCGCGTCGGCTTCCGTCGCTTCCCTGATCACCATGGTGACCATAGTAACCGAGGCTGCCACTATAGTGAGCAGCATGTCGGATCCCTTGTCCGCGTCGCTCGCCGCGACGCTCCAGGCCGCGAGGCTCGATCAGAACCTTTCGGCCAACGCCCTCGCCGAGTCGTCGGGCGTGTCCAGGGCGATGATCGGCAAGATCGAACGGGGCGAGGCGCAGCCGACGGCGGTCCTGCTCGGCAGGCTTTCCGCCGCGCTCGGCATGACGTTGTCCGAGCTGATCGCGCGCGCCGAGCACGGTGACCGGCGGCTCGTGCGCGCCGCCGACCAGCCGACCTGGACCGACCCCGACACCGGGTACGTGCGCCGGGCGGTCTCGCCTTCACTCGGCGGGCCGCTGGAGCTGGTCGAGGTCGTGCTGCCCGCGGGCGCCGAAGTCGCCTTCCCCGCCCACACCTACATGCTGACCCATCACCAGATCTGGGTGCTCGACGGGCATCTGCGGTTCCGCGAGGGCGACGTCGAGCACGAACTCGACGCGGGCGATTGCCTGCAGCTCGGCACTCCGCAGCCCTGCGCCTATGTCAATCCGACCGGGGAACCGGTCCGATATCTGGTCGCGCTCGCCCGGCGGCACGCCTGATACTCGGACGATGCAGTCCCGGGCCCTCGCCTACGTCGCGGCGAAAGCATGCGGCGGGCACGAGGCCGGTTTGCCGGTGACACTGCACTTCCACCCCGATAGATCCACAGTGGACGGACGCCCGCTGCTCGAAGCGATGGCCGAAGACGGGTTCTACCGCAACCAGTTCGAAACGGGGACGAGCAACGGAGGGCTGACCGCGCGGCCCGGCGGAGACCGCTGGCGCTGGGAAAGCCGGATGTTCGGCGGCGCCTACGACGACGCGCCCGCGGCCGAACGCCCGAAGTACGGCGCATTGAACTTCCGTCGGCGCCCGGCCGGCGGCGCACCGAGATTCGGCTCCGCCCACTTCCGCATGGCCGCGCACACCCTCGGCAGGACGACGTTCTGCTATCCGGACAGCGTGCTGAATCCGGCGGATTTCGGCTGCGGCACCAGGGTTTCCGCACTGATCGAGCTGGCGGCCCGTGACGACGCCGACCTTCTCGACGACTACATCGAGGCGCACGTCCACGGTCCCGTCGACCTCGCGAAGGACGTCGAGGCCCTGGTTCTCGACCCGAGCCACCGCGGCACCGACGTCGAAAAGGCCGCTTCACGGCTCGGCTGCCCGGTCGAATGGCATCCGGGTTTCCGCCTGTCCACCGAAGAACTCCAACGGCATCCGGCGTACCGCGGCGCCGAATTCGTCGAACTCGGCCTGGCACTGGCCGAAGACGGCCACCTCGATCCGCGCGTCCTCGGCGAAGCCCGGCACCTCGACCCGCAAGCCCTCAAACGCGTCTGGCACTACGTCGCGCGCTTCGGGGCACTACCGTGAAGAGCATGTACTCCACGGAGATCGAGGTGCGCACCGGCAGCGTGGCCGTGGTGCACGACCTGACCAAGGACGCCGAGGCCTTCCTGCGCGACGCGGACGCCGAGGACGGGATCCTGCACGTCTTCGTCCCGCACGCGACGTCCGGGCTGGCGATCCTCGAGACCGGCGCCGGCAGCGACGAAGACCTGCTTACGGCGCTCGACGAGCTGCTCCCCCGCGACGGCCGCTGGCGGCACCAGCACGGCAGTCCCGGTCACGGCCGTGACCACGTCCTGCCCGCGCTGCTGCCGCCGTTCGCGACGATCCCCGTGATCGGCGGGGTGATGACGCTGGGCACCTGGCAGTCGGTCTGCCTAGTGGACACCAACCTCGACAACCCGGTCCGGCGCGTCCGCTTCAGCCTTCTGGAGGGCTGACCGGCCCGGCCACAGCGCGAGCACCAGTCCCACCACGAGCAGTCCGGCGAGCACCCACACCCCGGTCGCGACGTCCGGCGCGCCGGGCACGCCCTGCAGGAGGCTCCGGAGCCCTTCCGCCGAGAACCGGAACGGCGTCCACGACCACAGCACCGCGCGATACGCGGGGTTCAGCAGTTCCGGCACCTGACCCGCGACGGCGGGCGCGACCAGGTACAGCGGGCCGAGGATCGCCATCGCCCGCACGCCCAGCAGCCTCAGCAGTCCGGTCTGCAGGGCGGCGAATCCGGTGGCTGCCAGGAAAAGGAAGCCGAGGACGTCCCAGCCGAGCGGGAGCGCGGAGTCCCACAGTTTCAGGAAACCGGCCAGCACGGCGGTGACCAGCACACCCGCCGAAACGATCTGGGTGAGGCGCGCGGCGGCTCCCGCGTCCCGGCCGATCCGCCGTCCGGCCAGGACCAGCACGGCGCCCGCGATCAGGCAGCCGACCCACGCCAGCGCGCTCAGCGCGAGCGGGGCGACCCGGCCCGCCGCGCTCGCCGGATGCAGTGTTTCGACCTTCGGCGTCCCGCCGAGCGCCTGCGCGGCGCCCGTCAGCGCCTGCTGCGCGATCTGCGTCCCGGACGGGTTCACCGCCCCGGAGAGCACGACCGTCGACGGAAGTTCGAGAACGCCGTAGACCTCCTTGTCCGTCAGCAGTTTCCGGCCTTCCTCGGGTGAGGTCACCCGCCACGAGACCTGCCCTCCGCCATGGGAGGCGATCCCGTTCGCGGCCGCTTGGAGCGGTCCCGGAGGCGCTGCCACGGCGAGAGGCAGACCGTCGGGCGCGACGGTCGCCTGCGCGCCGAAGGTGAGGAAGCCGAGTACGGCGGCGACCAGCGCACCGGCCACCGCGGCTAGTAAGGCGAAGGCCCCGGCGGGGCGACGGTTCGACATGACCGTCCTCCATTTATTCGTCACTTGTTGAATTAGCTGCCAAGGTAAGCCTCGGCCGCCGAGAAGTCAACAGACGTTGAATAAGCTCACCGGTACCGTCGATCGCGTGACTACTCCGCATCGGCTCGTGCTGTGGGACATCGACCAGACCCTCGTGGACCTGCGCGGCGTGGGCGCCGCCTGGTACACGACCGCGCTCGCCGAGGTCGCCGGCGTCGAACTGCGGGCCTTGCCGAATTTCGGCGGCCGCACCGAACGCGCCATCAGCGCGGACATCCTGACGTCGCACGGCGTCGAGCCCACCGAGGAGAACGTGCGCAAGCTGTGGCTCGCGCTGATCGCGGTCTCCGAAAGCCACGCCCCGACCCTGTCTTCGAGCGGCAGGGCGCTCCCCGGCGCCAAAGAGGCGCTGAACGCCTTCGCCACGCACGGCGGCATCGTCCAGACACTGGTCACCGGGAATCTGCCGGAGATCTCGGTGCACAAGCTGACCGCGTTCGAGCTGCACGAGCACGTCGACTTCGAGATCGGCGGCTACGGCTCGCTCTCGGCGCACCGGCCCGATCTGGTGCCCGCCGCCGTCGGCCACGCTTCGGCGAAACACGGCACCGAGTTCGCGCCCGAGTCGGTCGTCGTCATCGGCGACACCCCGGACGACGTCCGTGCCGCGCTCGACAACGGCGCCGTCGCGGTGGCCGTGGCGACCGGGCAGTTCAGCGCGGAGGAACTGGCCGACGCGGGCGCGCACACCGTGCTCGGCGACCTGTCCGACCTGGTAGCGGTACGTGCGGCCGTGCTCGGGGGCGCCAACTAAGCTCGGTCCATGGCATACCCAGGCGGCGGCAACGGCTGGCCGGAGCAGCAACCGCAGCAGCCCTATCAGCAGTACCCCCCGCAGCAGGGATACCCGCAGGATCCCCAGCAGCAGTACCAGAGTTACCAGCAACAGGGCTTCCAGCAGTTCCCGCAGCAGTCGTACCAGGGTTTCGCGCCGGAGCCGCCGAAGGGCGGCAAGAAGGGCCTATGGATCGGCCTCGGCGCGCTCGTGCTGGTCATCGCCGTCGGTGCCACGCTCTTCTTCGTCCTGCGCGACGGCGACGAGCCGCAGCCCCAGGCGGCACCGCCGTCCTCCTCCGCGCCCGCGCCGCCGCCGTCGTCCTCGGCGACGAAACCGCCGTCTTCGAGCAGCGGTGCCCCGAAGGACAACAAAGTGCCCTCGACGACGCCCGGCTGGCAGGGGATCCTGTCGGTCAAGGACAAAGCCGCCTACGACCTGCCCGCGTCGGGCTGGGAGACCGAGCCGGGCCAGATCGTCGGCTACAACGAGGGCGAATTCAAGATGGTCATCCACGAGGCGTCGACGTACAAACTCGGCGCCTGCCCGGAGGTCCGCGGTTCGAACCGCGGTGTCGTCGGCTTCGCCACCGCGGACCAGATCCCGGTCGAGAACGCCGCCCGTGGCGCCGTCCGGCTCTGGACCCAGGCCGCCACCGGCAAGCCCGACGTCCCGCTGCCCGACATCACGCAGGTATCGATCGCGGGCGGCTCGATCCAGGCGGTCAGCTCGACCGGGACGTTCACCCCGGCCGAAACCGAGGAATGCCGCGCCCCGAGCGTGAAGGTCACCTCGGCCGCGTTCAAATCCGGCGACCAGACCATCTGCTTCGTCATGGCCATGGACCAGGGCACCCCGGACGCGCTGACCGAGGCGGACGCCCAGAAGATCCTCGCGAGTCTGAGGCCTCAGCAATGACCGGCCCCGGTGGGCGCATCGACGAACCTCGGCAGTGGTTCGTCGATCCGCTCACCGGGCAACCGCTCGAAACCGAAGCCGAACGGACGAGGCCGCTCCCGGTCGTCCGGGACACCGTCCCCTCGCGCCGTCGCCCGCGCCTCAGGCCGACGCTGGGGATCCTGGGGCTGATCCTCGTCCTCGCCGTCGGCACGACGGCCACCTATCAGGCCAAGACCGCGCCCCCGCCGCCATCCGCCCACGATCTCGTCCTGCCCGATCCGGTGCCCGCCACCCGCATCGAGCCCGTGATCGCGGGCTGGCAGCCGGTGCTGTCCGACGATCACCCGCTCGTCTACGACGTCCCGCCGGACTGGAAACTCGAAGAGCCCGACGTCGCCATCGGCTACGAGACCCCGTCCGGTGACCTCGTCACCCTGCAGGGTGTCGCGCGCTACCGGCGCGCTTTCTGCCCCGGCTCCGATCTCTCGGCCCGCGCGATGGCGGGGTTCACCACGATCGACGAGGGCGAGGTCGGCGGACTCGCCCAGGCGGCCGAGGAAACGACGATCCGCTGGGCCGAAGCGGCGTACGGACACGGCCCGAAGACGGAGATCGGCAAGGCCGGGCCGGTGCCCGTCCTGGACGGCGGGACCACCGCCACCGCCGTGACCACCACCGTCGTCCCCGCCCCGGACGGACCGTGCCCGGCGCCCTCCGTCGCGATCACCGCGATCGCCCTCCCGCTGCGCGCACTGCCCGGATCCGGCCGCTACCACGTCCTTCTGGTACTGGCGGACCAGGAGATCCCCGGTGCGATAGCCAGCGGTGTCGTCCTCAAGATGGGTGAGAGCATCCGTCGCGAGTAGCACTCCCCTAAGGGAAATATGGGTCCCGTGCCGGATGTGTCCGGGCACCTCCCGCCCTTAATTTGAGTTCCATGCCAAAAGGGGGAAGCGGGACGGCCGCGCCGGGCCGGACGCACAAGATCGCCACGGTGCTGAGGCACCGGCTGCCTTTCACCAGCCTCGTCACGCTGACCATGCTCGCGCTCGCCTTGGCCACGGGCGCGCTCTGGTCGGCCGCCGAGGACCGCGCGGTGTATCCGTACATCGCGTATGGGCTGCCGTCGCTCGAAGCAGGCCGGTGGTGGACCTTGTTCACCGGACCGCTGTTCGCGGTCGTCCCGCTGTACTACCTGCCGATGGTGCTCAGCTTCGCGTTGTTCGCCGGATTCGCCGAATGGCGCCTCGGCACGCGCCGGGCGATGGCCGTCGCCATCGGCGGCCAGTTCGTCAGCGTGCTGGTCGCGGTCCAGTTCCTGGCGCTGAGCCGCAATTCCGGCTGGGAATGGGCGGAACGCGTCGCGGGCAGTCTCGACGTCGGATTCTCCGGCGGCGCGCTCGCCGCGGTCGCGGTCGCCAGCGCCACCCTGCGCCCGCCGTGGCGGCTGCGCCTGCGCGCCGGGCTCTGCGTCTACGCCGGGGTCGCGATCATCTTCGTCGGCACACTCGCCGATCTCGTGCACTTCTTCGCCCTCGTCCTCGCGCTGCCGTTCGGGCGGAAGTTCGTCGGTGCCAAGGAATCCTCGCGCGAACGGCGACCGAGCCTGCGCGAGTGGCGGTTCTACGTGATGGCCGGCCTGCTGGTCCTGACGGTCGCCGAACTGGTGATGTCCTTCGTACCGGGCAACGGTCCCTTCGGTTCGTCCGAAGAGCTTTCGCTGTCCACCTGGGAAGTCGTCGTCCTGTGCCTGATCGTGGTGCCGATCATGAACGGCCTGCGCAAGGGCAGCCAGGTCGCCTGGTGGTGCGCGATGGTCCTGACCTCGTTCGTCATCCTGCAGGTGATGGTCTACGGCGGGGTGCTCACGCTCGCGGAGATCTTCGGCGAGGACGCCGACCTGATGGATCCGCCGCTGTTCTTCGTGGACAACCTGCTGTGGACGGTCGAATTCGCGCTGCTGGTCTCCTCGCGCGGCGCTTTCCGCGTGCCGTCGCGGCGGAAGCGCCGCCGTCTCGGCCGGATGGGCAACCCCGCGCTGGCCCGCACCCTGCTCAGCCGTCACGGCGGAAGCACGCTTTCGTGGATGACGACCTGGCCGCAGAACTCGTACTTCGTGGCCGCGGACGGCAAGTCCTACCTCGCCTACCGGCGCCACGCCGGAGTGGCCATCGCCCTCGGCGACCCGATCGCCCCGGACGGCGCCGCCGACCGGACGATCGCCGAGTTCATCACGATGTGCGAGAACACCGGCCTCGTACCGTGCCTCTTCTCCGCCACCGGCGACACCATCGCCAAAACCGGGGAACTCGGCTGGAAGCAGGTCCAGGTCGCCGAGGACACCCTGATCGAACTGGACACGCTGGAATTCCGCGGCAAACGCTGGCAGGACGTGCGGACCGCGCTCAACCGCGCCAAGAAGGACGGCATCGAGTTCCGGCTCGTCCGGCTCGCCGACCAGCCGCGCGCGGTGATCTCGCAGGTCCGCGCGATCTCCGAGGAGTGGATCGGCGACAAGGGCATGCCGGAAATGGGCTTCACCCTCGGCGGTGTCGACGAGGCGATGGATCCCGAGACCCGCGTGGGGCTCGCGGTGGACGCCGACGGCGTGGTCCACGGCGTGACGTCGTGGCTGCCGGTGTACACCGGCGCGGGCGCGATCGGCGGCTGGACTCTCGACGTCATGCGCAAACGCGCCGACGGGTTCCGTCCGTCGATGGAGTTCCTGATCGCGTCGTCTTGCCTGGCCTTCCGCGAAGAAGGCGCGAAGTTCGTTTCGCTGTCCGGCGCTCCCCTGGCGAGCTCCGGCGAACCCGCGCACGCCGTCGAGCGGGTGCTCGACGCGCTCGGCACGATGATGGAGCCGTTCTACGGTTTCCGTTCGCTGCACGCGTTCAAGGCGAAGTTCCAGCCGCGTCACGTGCCGCTGTACCTCGCCTTCCGCGACGAGGCGGATCTGCCGCGGATCGGGATCGCGCTCGGCCGGGCCTACCTGCCGAACACCGGGCTGCTGCGGCTGGCGAAGCTCGCGCGGTCGGGTAAGAAGCCTCAGCGCAGTGTGGAAGGCGGCGGCGTGATGGTCTTGCGGTCGGCTTCCGGGACACCGCGGTAGGTCTTGAGGATCTTCAGGATCAGCTCGCGATCCGCTCCGCCCGGCGCGTCCTGGCCCGAATAGACGGCCAGGGCCGCCGAGGCTTCGCCCAGCTGGGGCGCGATCACGCCGACCAAGGCGCGATGCGCGCCGCACGCTCCCGGCGGGGTGACGACCTCCGCGAGGACGATGCTCGCGGGGACCTTCTTGCCGGTACCGAGCGTGAACTCGGTGGTCTGGGGCGGTTCCGCGGTGATCTTGGCCGTCAGCGGGCCGTTTTCGGGGTTGTAGGCGCTGACGGCGAGGTCGTCGACCGCCTTCTTCGCCGCGGCGGCGGAGTCGGCGAGCTTGATGTTCGCCACCCCGCTGCCGCCGAGCCTGCTTCGCTTCTCTTGCGGGCAATAGCCTTCCCCGACGAAGGCGCTGGCGACCATGGTGATGCCCGGGACCTGGGTGCCCTTCTCCCAGCCGTGGATCGTGCCGGGTTTCGGCGTCCAGTTCGGCGGGACGTCGTAGGCGTAGACGCCGTCCTTGCCGGCCACCGACTGCCAGCCTTCGGTCACCGGCGGCGCGACGACCCGAGGCGAAGGCGTGTAGACGATCGGTGCCCGGGGCGTGGGCGCGCTGCTCTCCGACGACCTGTCACCGTTGTTCGCGAGCGCGGCGACCGCGATGACGCCGAGCGTCGCGAAGAAGCCGTACATGGCCCTTCGCCCGCTCCGCGACATCGGCTGCTTCGCGGGCTTCTCCGGCTCCGGCTCAGGGGCCGGGCTCTCGGGAGCGGGCGTGTAGCCGGACGAGTCCGAGGGCTGATAGCCCCCGAACCCGTCCAGCGCCGCGTTGTCCTCGTAGCCCGGGGAATCCCCGCGCTTCTTGCCGAACATTACGAACGGACGAGCTTGACCAAGTGCTCGACGACCGCGTCGACGGCGATCTCCTCGCGGTCGCCGGTGCGGCGGTCCTTGACCTCGACGACACCGTTCGCCAGGCCACGCCCGACGACGAGGATCGTCGGCACACCGACGAGTTCGGCGTCCGCGAACTTCACGCCCGGCGTGGCCTTGCGGTCGTCGAGGACGACCTCGATCCCGGCGGCGTCCAGTTCGGCGGCGAGCTTCTCGGCACCCGCGGCGACCGTCTCGTCCTTGCCCGCGATGACGACGTGCACGTCGAACGGCGACACCTCGCGCGGCCAGACGATGCCGAGGTCGTCGTGGTTCTGCTCGGCGAGCACGCCGACCAGCCGCGAGACGCCGACGCCGTACGAACCCATGGTGATGCGGATGGGCTTGGAGTCCGGGCCCAGCGCGTCGAGTTCGAACGCGTCCGCGTACTTGCGGCCCAGCTGGAAGATGTGCCCGATCTCGATACCGCGCGCGGCGACCAGGGTGCCCTTGCCGTCGGGCGACGCGTCGCCCTCGCGGACCTCGGCGGCCTCGATCGTGCCGTCACCGGTGAAGTCGCGGCCCGCGACCAGGTCGACCACGTGGTGATCGCGCTCGTCGGCGCCGGTGACCCAGGCGGTGCCGTCGACGACGCGCGGGTCGAGAAGGTAGCGGACTCCGTTGTCCTTCAACGCCTTCGGGCCGATGTAGCCCTTGACGAGGAAGGGGTTCTTCGCGAAGTCGGCCTCTTCGAGCAGCTCGAACTCGGCGGGTTCGAGCGACGCTTCGAGGCGCTTCGTGTCGACCTCGCGGTCGCCGGGGAGGCCGATGGCCAGCAGCTCCCACTCCTTCGCGCCCGGCTGGCGGGTCTTCACCAGGACGTTCTTGAGCGTGTCCGCGGCGGTGAAGGTGCGGCCGAGGTCGGCGTTGTTCAAAAACGCGACCAGGGACTCGATGGTCGGGGTGTCCGGCGTGTGGTGGACCTTCGCCTCGGGCAGGCCCTCGATCGGCTTCGCCTCGGGAGCGGGCGTGGTGACCGCTTCGACGTTGGCCGCGTAACCCGATTCGGTGCTGCGGACGTAGGTGTCCTCACCCGTCTCGGCGACGGCGAGGAACTCCTCGGAGGCCGAGCCGCCCATCGCGCCGGAGGTCGCCTTCACGACGACGTACTCGATGCCGAGGCGGTCGAACAGCTTGGTGTAGGCCTGGCGGTGCAGCTCGTACGACTTGCTCAGACCCTCGTCGTCGAGGTCGAAGGAGTAGGAGTCCTTCATGACGAACTCGCGGCCGCGCAGGATTCCGGCGCGAGGGCGTGCCTCGTCGCGGTACTTCGTCTGGATTTGGTACAGGACGACCGGGTAGTCCTTGTACGAGTTGTATTCACCCTTCACGGTGAGCGCGAAGAGCTCTTCGTGCGTCGGGCCGAGGAGGTAGTCCGCGCCCTTGCGGTCCTTGAGGCGGAACAGGGCGTCGCCGTACTCGGTCCAACGGCCGGTGGCCTCGTAAGGCTCCTTCGGCAGCAGCGCGGGGAACTGGATCTCCTGCGCGCCGATCGCGTTCATCTCGTCGCGGACGACGTTCTCGATCCGGCGCAGCACCCGCAGGCCCAGCGGCAGCCAGGAATAGCCACCCGGGGCCACCCGGCGGACGTAGCCGGCGCGTACCAGGAGCCGGTGGCTCGGTACCTCGGCGTCCGCCGGATCCTCACGCAGGGTGCGAAGGAACAACGACGACATCCTGGTGATCACTTCTGGGCTCCTCGCTGGAATTACGTGCTTAGACGTTCTGCGCAGCGTAGTCACCCCGCCCCGGGCCGGTTCAACCGGTTATCGCGGGTGCCCGGTTTTGTCGGTGGGCGCCGCTAGCGTGCCGCCATGGGTATCGAACTGGGCATGATCACGATCGACTGCGCGGATCCGCGCGGGCTCGCGGCGTTCTGGACGAAGGCGCTGGAGGTCGAGGTGGATCAGGACCACGGCGGCGAGTTCCTGATCCTGCACGCCAAGAAGGAGAACGGGCCGGTGTTCGCCTTCCAGCGCGTGCCGGAGGAGCGGGTGGGCAAGAACCGGGTCCACGTGGACTTCGGGACCGAAGACATGGAGAAGGAGGTGGAGCGTCTGATCGGACTGGGCGCGAAGAAGCTGGACGAGCACGAGATGCCGGGTTTCGCCTGGACGGTGCTGGCCGATCCCGTCGGCAACGAATTCTGCGTCGCGACCCACGAGGGCTGACGGAGGTCACGGTGGTCAGAATGGCGGTATGACGGAGCGAGCCATCCTGCCCTGGTCCGACATCGAGCTGCCCGAAGGGCTGAGCGCGCGGCTCTACGACGGCGTGGGCCCTCTGCCGGACTCGGGCCTCGATGACGTCGAGGTCTACGTGCTGCCGTACGACACCGGCACCGAGCCGATGAAGCTGATCGACCGGCTTCCTTCGCTGAAGCTCGTGCAGTCGTTGTCGGCCGGGGTGGAGAAGCTGATCCCGCTGGTGCCGGCGGGAGTGAAGCTGGCCAATGGCCGCGGCCTGCACGACCTCAGCGTGGCCGAGCACGCGCTGGCGCTGATCCACGCTTCGCAGCGGGATCTGCCGCGGTGGTTCGCGCAGCAGGCGACGGCGTCGTGGGAGCGCGAGCACACGCGCTCCCTGGCCGACAGCCGGGTGCTGCTGGTCGGGTACGGCTCGATCGGCCAGGCCATCGAGCGGCAGCTGGTCGCGGCCGAGGCGATCGTGACCAGGGTGGCGAGCACCGCCCGGCCCGCGGAGCGGGTGCACGGCGTCGGCGAACTGTCCGAACTGCTTCCGTCCGCCGACATCGTGGTCCTGATCCTGCCCGAGACGCCCGCGACCATGGGCCTGTTCGGCGCGGCGGAGCTCGCCGCGCTGCCGGACGACGCCCTGGTGGTGAACGTCGGCCGTGGCTCGGCGATCGACACCGGCGCGCTCACGGCCGAGACCGTCTCCGGGCGGTTGCGCGCCGCGCTGGACGTCGTCGATCCGGAACCGCTGCCCGCCGGGCATCCGCTGTGGAGTTCGCCGGGCGTGATCATCACTCCGCATATCGCGGGCGGGTCGGCGTCGTTCTACCCGCGCGCGAAACGGCTGGTCGCCGAGCAGTTGCGCCGGTACGTCGCCGGGGAAGAGCCGCTGAACCTCGTGAGGGGCTAGTTCCGCCCCGCGGTGCCGCCGCCGCGACCGAGGCGTTGCGAAAGCCACTTTCGCAACGTTGAAGGTTGCGAAAGTGGCTTTCGCAACGTGATCGGTGCCCCGATGCCTCGCCAAATCTGGAGTGGTTAGGCGGACAGAGCGCCACCAACAAGACGCGAAGGGGCCTTTCACCGCATCGGACGCAGCGAAAGCTCCCTTCAGCCCAGCTGACGACCACGCCACCTTCGCCACCTCTCGTGAGTGTTAAGGATGGTTAGAGCGGGTCGGTATTTGTTCATCCACTCCTGAGGAGGGCGAATGTCGAGGGTCGCGCGGGTCTCGGCGTTCCCATGTGCCGACGATGGAGGAATCGGGACGTTGAGTGTCCCAAATCCTCCGTTGATCAAGGTCATGCCGAGCGGGGAAGATTCCGGACACTGGACGTCCCCGATCCTCCCCACTCGCCGACGTCGGCTCCGCCACGGCAGCAGGAGGGCGTCAAGCCCGGATGGGTGAGCAAATACAGGTTCACCAGAACCGTCCTCACCACTCACGAGCCGGGCGGCTACTGCCAGTGGGTCCGGTAAGCGAGCCACTCCCGCATCGCCCCCGCGAGGCGGCGTTGCGCCGCGCGCACCCCCGTCGTCGCGGGCGGTTCCGGTAACCGGCAAGCGCGTTCGGCGTGCCCGGCCAGTGCGACGCCGAAAGCGGTGACCGCCCAGACCGGGACGCCGGCCAGCACGGGGCGGCGCCGGAGCAGCCGGTCGACGTCGGCGGGTTCGTGCCCGGCGTCGAGCAGGTACGGCACGAGCGCGACCAGATCGAGCCAGCCCGCGCCCCTCGCCGGGTAGCGCCAGTTGGTGACGAGCACCCGGCCCGGCCCGGTCCGTACCAGGTATTCGGGCTGGATGTCGTTGTGCAGCAACGTGTCCCCGGCCGACCAGGGATGCCACGACGTCTCCAGCTGGACGAGCCGGTCGAGGTTGCGGACGGCCCACGCGTCGAGGTCGTCGGGGCGCTCCTTCGCGAGTTCGTGCCAGCCGCGCAGGAGCGGGCCGAGATCGTCGAGCGCGTCCGGCACGTCGGGCAGCGGGCACGGCGTGAGCGTGCGCCCGAGCGCGCCGAAGGTGGCCAGCACCGCCGAGAGGTCCGGCGATCCCGGGCGCAGGTTCGGCCTGGTGCCGTCGAAGTCGGCGAACGCGAGCACCAGCCATTCACCGTCCACAAAGGACAATAGCTTCGGCGTGGGCGCCTCCGGGGGAAGCCGTCGCGCGATGGCGGCCTCCGTCCGGTAGCCGCCCGCGCGCGGGCTGCCCGCCGGGATCGCCTTCAGGAAGACCCAGCGATGACCGCGTTCGAGTTCGAGCCGCGCCGAGACACCGCCGTCGAATTCCGGGGTCTGCCACAACGAACGACGGACCATCGACCCGAGCTCGCGCTCGACGGCGTCACGCGTCGCCGAGGGGAGGTCGTGCCAGCCGAGGCGTGCGGAAACCGGCAACGCCCTACCACCCCCAGCGATCTCTCCGAGAAGATCGACTGTACCGAAATCCACCCTTTCGGGTGACAACCGGTCAGGTCGGAACAGGTTTCACATACCCGGCCCAGCGCTGGAACTCGCTGAACCCGACACGCTCGTAAACCCCGAGAGCACGGTGACTGTTGTCCTGGTCGACGTTGAGCGAAGCCCGCTGGAAACCCTTGGCCTTGGCCTGGACGAGCGTGTGCCCGAGCAGCGCGCCCGCGATCCCTCGCCCGCGAAGGCTCGCGTCGGTCGCGACGTGGCTGACGTACAGCTCCTTCACCCCTGTGGCGGCCTCGTCGGAGGCGAAGAACGCGCTCAGCACCATCGCGACCACCCTGTCCCGCTCCGGGCTCAGCAGCAGGAACGACAGGTCCGGCTGGAAGTCCTTCGCGCCGACCACCAGATGCCGCCACGCTTCCGGCGACTGCTCGGTGCTCCCCCAGTGATCCGCGAAGGTCTCGTTGCGGGACCGCAGCGTGAGGGCCTCGTACTTCTCCTCGTACGCGACGAGCGGGAACTCTTCCGGCAGCGGCTTCGCCGGCGGGATCGAGCCGAGATCGGCCCGCATGTCGACGAACCAGCGGACGTGCCCGAACCCGGCGCCCACGAGTACCTCGGAGAGCCAGCGTTGCTTGGTGTTGGCCGCGCCGTGCAGTTCCAGCGGCACGTCCGGATGGGACTTCGCGTGGAGCTTCTTGCCCGCTTCCTCGAACCACCCGGTGAGGTGCGCGGCGATCGCTTCGTCGCGATAAGCGGGATGGACGAGCGTCTCGACCCGCATCATGTGCACCGGATCCGCCGCGTCACGCTTGCGGAGCAGACCGTAGGCGACCAGCGTGTCGCCGTCCCAAGCGCTCGTGGACGCGGTCGGCAGGTCGACGGTCGGCGTACCGATCTCTTCGGCGAGATCCTCCGCGCTGTAGTGCTCCTCGATCGGCTCGACACGCTCCGCCTCGGCGAAGGTCTCGGCCAGTCGCGGCATGTCGTCCATGGTCAGCGGGCGCCAGGTCAGGCTCATGCGGACGAGGCTAAGCCCGCGCCTCGGGGTGACGCACTCCATTTAGTTACGCTTCCGTGGTGCTCGTGCTGCTCCCCCCTTCCGAAACCAAGGCCACCGGTGGCACCGGCGGCCCGCTGGACCTCGGCGCGCTGTCGTTCCCGGACCTGAACCCGGCCCGCGCGAAGCTGGCCGACGCGCTGGTCGAACTGGCGGACGACGTCCCGGCCAGTGTCGCCGCGCTCGGCATCACGCCGCGGCAGACCGACGAGGTCGCCCGCAACGCGGAGCTGTGGACCTCGCCCACGATGCCCGGGCTGCGCCGCTACACCGGGGTCCTCTACGACGCGCTCGACGTGAAGTCCTTCACCAAGGCGACGCTGGCGAAGGCCGAGAAGCGCCTCGCGGTGGCTTCGGCATTGTTCGGGGTGGTCGCGGCGACCGACCCGATCCCCGCGTACCGGCTTTCCGGCGGCAACGCGCTCCCGGCGCTGGGGACCGTCCGCAGCGTGTGGAAGCCGGTGCTCGAACCGGTGCTCCAGGGCATCGAGGGTCTCGTCGTCGACCTGCGTTCCGGCCCCTACTCGGCGCTGGCGAAGCTCCGCCCGGACGCGGTGACCGTCCGCGTCGTGACCGAGGACGCGAAGGGCAACCGGACCACGGTGAGTCACTTCAACAAGGCGTACAAGGGACGACTGGCCGCGGAGCTGGTGAAGTCCCGGAGCGAACCGTCCACTGTGGAGCAGTTGATGCGAGTGCTGTCGAAGGCGGGCCTCGACGTCGAACGCACCGGTGACCACAGTATCGAGCTGTTGACCGGCGACGGGCCGCATTAGTTCCGTACCCCTACGGGCTTCTTCCTCGGTTGTTCCACCAGGCGCGGATGCGGAAAGTGATTTCCAGCCACCTGGAAAGGAACCACCGTGAACAGAAGAAAACGGCTACTGGGGATCGCCACGGCCACCCTCGGCTGCCTCTCGGTCCTCCTGCCCGCGCCGGCGGCCGCCGCGGACCTGCCCGCGGTCACCCCGACGGACCAAGCGGTCGTCCCCTCCGGACCGCATACGAACTCCATCGGCGGCACGCCGGCCTCGGTCACGGACTATCCGTTCATCATCGCGGGCCTGCGCGAAGGCGGGACGCGACCGCAGGGGCAGACCTGCACCGGGTCGGTCGTCGCGCCGCGCAAGATCCTGATCGCCGCGCACTGCAAGGACGCGGCCGGTGAGAAGTCCTTCCTCTACGGGCTCGACGACCTGAACGCCGGTGGCGGAACGCGGATCGGCGTCGTCAGTTATGAAAAGCACCCGAAGTACGTCAACTTCGACCAGGGTTACGACGTCGCGGTGGTCACCACGGACGCCGACATCCCGGTGCCCGGCGGCCAGTACGCGAAGGTCGCGACGTCGGCCGACACGGACTTGAACAAGCCGGGCAAGTCCGGTCTGGGTCTCGGCTACGGCAAGAAGGACTTCAACGACGACACCCGCAACGTCGAACTGCACAAGTTCACCCTGCCGATCGTGCAGGGCAGCAACTGCAACGGTGTCGGTGCCGGCTTCAAGGAAGCCACGATGATCTGCAGCGGCTACAGCGACGGCCACGTCACCATCCTGCCGGGCGACAGCGGTGGGCCGCTCGTGGTGGACGGCAAGATCGTCGGCGTCGCTTCGTGGAGCCGCAGCGACTTCAAGTGGTACAGCGTCTACGGCAGGCTCAACAACGACATGGGCGACTGGGTCAAGCAGCAGATCGGTGAGCCGCAGAACCCGGAGACGTTCTCGCTCGGGGTGACGCCGTCCTCGCTCAAGGTCGAGCCGGGCAAGTACGTTTCGGCCACGGTGACCAGCAAGCCGGGCAAGAACGGCGCGGAGAAGGTCGATCTCAGCGCTTCGGGGCTGCCGCAAGGCGCGACGGCGACGTTCCAGCCCTCGTCCATCACCTCGGGTGAGTCGGCGAAGGTGAGTATCGAAGTTCCCGCCGGGACGGCCGAAAAGGATTACGCGGTCACGATCTCGGGCAAGGGCACCACCGACACCGCGACCACGAACCTGACACTGACCGTCGGCGCAGGCGGACCGCAGCCCGGCGACCTCAAGGTGGGCTTGAGCCCGGCCAGCGGGACGGCGCAACCCGGTTTCTTCAGCAACGTCACGGTTTCCGCCACCGGCGGCACGGGCACGATCACGCTGTCGGCGTCCGGGCAAGGACTGCCGTTCGCCCCGTTCTTCAACCCGAAGACGATCTCGAGCGGCGGCAGTTCGACCATGCAGGTGGTCGCACCCTTCCAACGCGGCACGTATCCGGTGACCGTCACCGCGACGGACTCGGCGGGCAAGAGCGCCACCGCCACGTACACCCTCACCGTCCAGTAGCGAGTGTCATGAAAGGGTCGTTCAGGACATATTTCGTCCTGAACGACCCTTTCATGACGTTCAGGATCGGGCCAGCACCGCCATGGCCGCGTTGTGCCCGGGGATACCCGAGACCCCGCCGCCCCGCACGGCCCCGGCGCCGCACACCAGCACCCGCTCATGCGCGGTCTCCACACCCCAGCGACCCACCTGATCGGCATCCGCGGCATAAGGCCACGAAAGATCCCGATGGAAGATGTGTCCCGCGGGCAGCCCCAGTTCGGCTTCGAGATCCAGCGGCGTCTTCGCCTCGACGCACAACCGGCCGCCCGGCGCGCGCAGCACACAGTCCTCGATGGGCTCGGCCAGCACACTGTCCAAAGAGGACAAGGTCGCTCGCAAAGCCTCGTCGCGTGCGGCATCGTTGCGGCCCTCGAACAGCCGGGCGGGCATGTGCAGCCCGAACAACGTCAGCGTCTGCACCCCGGCGGCCTGTTCCGCCGGGCCGAGAATCGACGGGTCGGTCAGCGAATGGCAGTAGATCTCGCACGGCGGCAGCGACGGGATACGGCCCGCGGCGGCCTCGGCGTAGGCCGCCGCCAGCTGCTCGTAGCCCTCGTTGACATGGAACGTCCCGCCGAACGCCTCTCGCGGATCGACACTCGAATCGCGCAGCCGCGGCAGCCGTGAGAGCACCATGTTCACCTTGAGCTGCGCGCCTTCCGGCGCCTCCGGCGACTCCTCCCCCAGCAGCCGCGCGAGCGTCCGCGGCGCGACGTTCGCCAGTACGTGGCCGCCACGCACCACGAACTCGTCGTCACCGAGCCGATAGCGCACTGAGCCACCCGGGTCGATCGACAGCACCTCGGCGCCGGTCACCAGCCGAGCCCCGGCGGAAGACGCGGCCGACGCGAGCGCCCCGGTCACCGCGCCCATCCCGCCCACCGGCACGTCCCAGTCGCCGGTCTCGTTGCCGATCACGTGGTAGAGCAGACAGAGGTTCTGCCGGAAATCACCGGCCCCGGCGAAAGTGCCGATCAGCGCGTCGGTCAGGACGACGCCGCGGACGGTGTCGTCGCCGAACATCCCGGTGAGCGTTTCCGAGATCGGCCGTTCGAACAGCGCGTACCACGCCCCCGGCTCGATCCCCGAGCGCAGCTCCTCCCTGGAGACCAGTGGCTCGGTCAGGGTGGGGAAAGTCCGTTTCGCGACCTGGGACGTCATCGCGTGGAACCGTTGCCACGCCTCGAAGTCCTTTGTGGACCCGGTGAGCGCGGAGAACGACGCCGAAGTCCGGCCGTCGTCGCCCGTGTCGACAAGGAGACCGCCGTCGCCGACCGGCGTGTACGACGACATCCGCCGGCGGCGGAGATCGAGTCCGAGCCCGAGTTCCGCGATGATCTTGCGGGGCAGCAGGCTCACCAGATACGAGTACCGCGACAGCCGGACGTCGACGCCGGGGAACGCCCGGAAGGAGACCGCCGCCCCGCCGACCTCGTCGCGCCGTTCCAGCACCAGCACCGAGCGGCCGGCCCTGGCAAGATAGGCCGCCGCCACCAGGCCGTTGTGCCCGCCGCCGACGATCACGGCATCGTAGGACTCCATCCAAGACCTCCCAGCGAAAACGACAATGCGCCGCGGCCATCGTGACCGCGGCGCACCGCCGTTCGCAAGGACTCAGAAGGTGATGGAGAAGCCTTCGATCGTCCCGCTGTCGAACCGGTAGACGTCACGGACCCGCAGCTTCCAGGTCCCGTTCGCCGGTTCGGACGAGGCGTTCACCGTGTACGACGTGTGCACGCCGCTCGCCTCGCCGATCCCTCCCGCCTGCTTGAGGCCGAACACCGCACCGCTCGGCCCGATCAGGTCTATCGCCAGGTCACCGGTGTAGGTGTGCGCGATGTCGACCTTGACCGGCAGCGTCGCCGACGCCTTGCCGTCGCAGCCTTCCTGCGTCACCGAACTGGTCACCGCGTCACCCGCGTCCGGAATGGACACCGGTGTCGTGTTGGATTTGGCCCCGCATGTCGGGGTGGGGCCACCGCCGCCGATGAACGACACGTTCAGCAGCTTGTTGACCGTGCCGGACGGCAGTCCCTTGAGCACGCCGTCGGAGGCGTTGTTCACCAGCGCGTCCCGCGTCTGCTGCGCGGTGGCACCGGAATTCGCGGCGAGGTACAGCGCCGCCGCCCCGGCCACGTGCGGCGTGGCCATCGACGTCCCGCTCATGTTCGCCGAACCACCGTTGGACGTGGACAGCGACGTGATGTTGCTGCCAGGGGCGAAGATGTCCACGCACGAACTGTGGTTGGAGAACGAGGACTTGTTGTCACTGCTGTCCGAGGCGCCGACCGTGATCGCCTCGGGGATGCGGGCGGGGCTGACGTTGCAGGCGTTCTGGTTCTCGTTGCCCGCCGCCACCACGTAGACGAAGCCCGCCGCGATGGACTTCTTGATGACGTCGTCGCCGAGCCCGACCTGGTCCATCCGCAGGCTCAGGTTCGCCACCGCCGGTTTGGTGCCGTTCGAGGTCAGCCATTCGGCCGCGTCGACGATGGCCGAGTCCGGGCCGTTGCCCGAACAGTCGTTGCCCAGCACCTTCAGCCCGACCAGCTTGACCTTCTTGGCCACGCCGTAGGTCTTGCTGCCGATGGTGCCCGCGGTGTGACTGCCGTGCCCGTTGCAGTCCTTTCCGTTGCCGCCCACGAAATCCTTGCCGATGGACGCGCGCCCCTCGTACTCCGGGTTCTCCGGGTTGATCCCGGTGTCGAGGTCGTACGCGGTGACGCCCTCGCCCGTGTTCGGGTAGGTGAAACTCTTGTCCAGCGGCAGGTTCTTCTGGTCGACACGGTCGAGGCCCCAGGTCGGGTTGGTCTGCGTGCCGACGGCACGCGCGGTGCCGTCCTGGTAGACCGCCTTGACCGCCGGATCGGCCGCGAGCCGCCGGGCCTGCTGTTCGGACATGCCCTTGACGGAGAACCCGCGGAGCACGTTCTTGTACGCCGACCGGACCTCGCCGCCGTAGCGGCCGGTCAGCGCGGCCGAGGACTGCTCGACCGCCATGGTGCCGACCTCGTGGAGCACGACGATGTACTGGTCGCCGTAGTGCTGATTCGCCTGCACGACAACGCCTTCCGCCGGAGCGGCGACGGCGTTGCCCGCGGCGAGCGCGGCCAGCGCGGTGGCCGCGACGGCCACCACACCGGCCCGCACGCCGCGGCGCATCAGAGACCCGCCACGTTCAGCAGCTTGTTGGTCGAACCGGAGCCCGGGCTCGTCACGACGCCGTTGGTGGCGGCGTTCGCGAGACCGGAGGCCACGGCGGCGGGGGTCGCCGACGGGTTCGACGTCAGGTAGATCGCGGCCGCGCCGGCGACGTGCGGCGTCGCCATCGAGGTACCGCTCATCTGCTGGGTGCCGCCACCGTTGCGCAGGGAGGTGATGCTGGTGCCCGGCGCGAAGATGTCGGTGCAGCTGCCGTAGTTCGAGAACGAGGACCGGCGGTCGTCGCTCTGGGTGGCGTTGACGGTGATGGCCTCACGCACCCGGGCCGGGCTGGTGGAGCAGGCGTCCGTGTTGGAATTCCCGGAGGCCACGGTGTTCGTGATGCCCGCCGCGACCGCGCGGCGCACGGCGGAGTCCACGCCGGAGTCGGCCGGGCCACCGAGGCTCATCGTGAGCACCGACGGGCCCTTCGCGTTCTTCACGACCCAGTCGATCCCGGAGATGATCTGCGAGTACTGGCCGCTGCCCTGGCAGTTCAGCACGCGGACCGAGACGATCTTGGCACCCTTGGCCACGCCGTAGGTGGCGCTGCCGACCGTACCGGCGACGTGCGTGCCGTGTCCCTGGCAGTCGCGGGCGTCGCTGTCGTTGTCGATGAAGTCGTACCCGCTGGTCGCGCGGCCGCCGAATTCGGACTGGCGGTAGTCGACCCCGGTGTCGAGGACGTAGACCGTCGCCCCGGAACCGGTGTTCGGGTAGGTGTACTTCTTGTCCAGCGGCAGGTTCTTCTGGTCGATCCGGTCCAGGCCCCAGGTCGGGTTGGTCTGGGTGCCGAGCAGGTGCGCGACCGCGTCCTGCTGGACGAAGTCGACGTTCGGGTCGGCGGCGAGGCGTTTGGCCTGTGCCTCGGTCATCTTCGCCGAGAAGCCGTTCAGCGCGGCGGTGTAGGTCGCCTTCACCTGGCCGCCGTATTTGGCCGCGAGGCCGGCGTCGCCGCTCTTGAGCGAGACGATGTACCCGTCCGTGACGGCCCCCGGCACACCGGCACCGCGGATCTGTCCCTCGGCGGCCGTGGCCGGTCCGGCGAAGGCCACCGTGGCCGCCGCACAGGCCCCGGCCAGCACCGCACCCGCGATCCGGTGACGTCGAAGTTCTCCACGCATTTCCTGAGCTCCGTTCACTCGAACAGGTGGTTCGCGCCGGCGGAGGTCCAGGCCGGCGCCGTGACGTGCAGTCACGCTGGAATCACTTTCGGGTGGCGGGACCTGCGCGAACAAGCGAGGCAATGGTCCGTAGGACTACGTATCTAATGGCGAAATCCCCCGTCCCTACGAAAGTCGGGTGACCGCCCGAGCGGGTTCCGTGATCATCGAAACCGCGCTTAAGCTGCGTTCACTCGAACGGTGTGGTTCGTGAAGCGGGGGTGACCCGGCATGGTGATCGGTGGCTGCCGACGCAGGACGAGTTCGCCGGTACTCGTCGGCCGTGAGGCGGAATTACGCGAGCTCCTCGACGGCGCGTTGCGCTCGCCGTCGGTGATCATGCTCGAAGGCGAAGCGGGGGTGGGCAAGACCCGGCTCGCCACCGAACTGCTGGCCTGCGCCGAACTGGCCGGACGGCCGGTGCTCACCGCGACCTGCCAGCCGCTGCGCGAGCCTTTCCCGTACGGCGTGATCTTCGACGCGCTGAAGGACGTCCGCCCGGCGCGTGAGCTCAGCCCGGTGACCGGTGTCCTCGCGCCTTACCTGCCCGAGCTCGCGGCATTCCTGCCTCAGCCGCCGCCGCGGCCGTCCGATCCGAGGACCGAACGCCATCAGCTCTTCCGCGCCGTCCGGGAACTGCTCGGCTCGCTGGGCCCGCACGTCCTGCTCATCGAAGACCTCCACTGGGCGGACGACGGTTCCCGCCGCCTGCTGCGGTTCCTGATGACCGAACCACCCGCGGGCCTGACGCTCCTGCTCACATACCGGCGCGAGGAGACTCCCGGCGGCATCCCGCTCGGCAGCGCCTACCGGCCCGCCCCCGGCACCGCGCACGCGCTCGTCACCCTCCGGCCGTTGGACCGCGACGGCGTCCAGGCGCTGGTTTCGGCCCTGCTCGGCGAAGCGAACGTCTCCGCCGAGTTCGCCGCGCGGCTGCACGAGCGGACCGCGGGGATCCCGTTCGTCGTCGAGGAGATCGTGCACGCGATCGGCGGCGTCGAAGGCGCGGTGCACGCCGACGGCGCGACCGCGCGACGTCTGCTCGACACCGTCGAAGTCCCGGCGCTGCTGCGGGAAGCGACGGTCGAACGCCTCATGGCGCTGCCGCCCGCCGCCCGGCGGATCGCCGAGGCCGCCGCCGTCCTCGGCACACCGTCCACTTCGGACCTGCTGGCCGCCGTGGCCGCGCTCACCCCCGAACGCGCCCGCCGCGCGCTGGTCCTCGCGCTCGAACGCAACGTCCTCGTCGAGTCCGGAGAAGGCAGGTACGGCTTCCGGCACGCGTTCGCCCGGCAAGCCGCGTATCTCACCATCCCCGGTCCCGATCGCCAGGAACTGCACCGGCGGGCCGCGCGCCTGCTGCGCGACCGCCTCCCGCAGTCCTTGGTGCGGCTGGCCGAACACTGCCGGAAGGCGGGCGACCGGGCCGGTGCCCTGAAGTACGGCGAAGCCGCCGCGGATCAGGCGTCGACGGTCGGCGATCTCGCCACCGCGACCGATCTGCTCCGCACCCTGCTCGACGAACCCGGTCTTCAACCGTCCGATGTGGACAGACTCGCGGTCAAGTTCAGCTCGGTGGCGTGCAACGGACTCGCGCAGACCGAAGTCGTCCCGGCGCTGGAGCGGCTGCTCACCGACGGCAGGCTGTCCGGGCGCTTGAGCGGCGAGGTCCGGCTGGGGCTCGGGCTCCTGCTGGTGCGCCAGGCGGGCGGACTGGAGGCGGCGCGGACCGAGATCGAGATCGCCGTCAACGACCTCTCCGACCGGCCCGATCTGGCGGGCCGCGGGATGGGCGTCCTCGCCCAGCCGTGGGTCGGCGCGACCCCGCTGCGGGAGCACCGGCGCTGGATGGACCGGGTGGACGAGCTCATCGACCGGGCGACCGACCGGCGATTGAAGATCATCCTGCTGGCCAACAACGCGGCGTCACGGCTGCACATCGGGGACACACGCGGCTGGGACATGCTGGACCGGGCGCCCACCACCGTCGGTTCCGCCGACGAACAACGGCATCTGGCGCGGCTGCACTGCAACAGCGCCGACGCCTGCGCCTGGACCGGCCACCACCGGCGGGCCAGGAGCCTGCTGCGCAGCGGGATGCAGCTCGCCGCCGACTGCGGTGCGCCGTACGTCGTCAGCACCGCCCGCGCGACGGCCGTCCACACCGACTGGCTCACCGGCAACTGGGACGGCCTCGCCGAACGGGCGGGCGCGCTGATCGACGAGTACCGCGACCTCCTGCCGGTGACCAGCGAACTGTGCCTGGTGCTGGGCCTGCTCGCCGCCGCGCGCGGCGAATGGGACGAGGCCGCGGCCCGGTTCGCCGGTACCGCGGCGGATCAGCCCGAGAACGCGTTCACCCCGGTCGCGATCGCCGCGCACGCCGGGATGTCGGGCATGCTGCTCGCGCAGGACCTCGGCGAAGCCGCCGTGACGCAGGCCGAGAAGGGACTGGAACTCTTGCGCGCCAAGGGTGTCTGGGCCTGGGGCGCCGATCTGGTCATGGCCGCCGTCGACGCGTATTGCGCCACGGGGCGGGACACCGAGGCGCAAGCGCTGACGGACGAGTTCGAACGCGAGGTCGGCGACCTCGACGCACCGTCGACCCGGGCCGCGCTCGCCGCGAACCGCGGGCTCGTCGCGGCGTCCCGGGGCGACCACGCGGAGGCGATCGAGGCCTTCGAGCAGGCGCGGACCCGCTTCGAGGCGCTCCCCGCGCCCTATCACGCGGCGCTGATCGCCGAACGGGCCGCGCGCTGCCGCCTGGCCCGCAACGAGGACGTCGCCGAGACGTTCGCGGCGCTCGCCGAGACCTTCGACCACCTCGGCGCCACGCGTGACGCCGCGCGCTGCCGCCACGCCTTCCGGTCCACCGGCGCCGTCGCTCCCTCTCGGCGCGGCCGCCGGGGTTACGGCGACGAGCTGTCGCCACGGGAGCGCGATGTCGCCCGCCTGCTGGCCGCCGGGCACACCAACCGGGAGATCGCCGAGGTGCTGTTCCTGTCCCGGCGCACGGTGGAACAGCACGTCGCGAGCGTGCTGCGGAAGCTGAAGGTGCGGTCGCGGAGTGAGCTGGCGGGGCTGCGGTCGGCGTAGCGATCAGCAAGTACATGAAGGCCCCCTTCCTTGCGTCTGGCGCACGGAAGGGGGCCTTCATGTACTTGGCCGCGACCGGAAATTAAATCGGTTGCGCACGGCCGCGGGGGTCGGGGATGATCGTCCGCGATCCGGCAGGGAGCCGGTGGATGCGACAGGGAGGTGCCTCGTGCTGATGACTGTCCGGGGCCCTGGCCGCCCCCATCCACTCGCCCCTCGCGGCTGAGCGCGGAGCCACGACGCTCGCCCGGTGGGGCATCCCTGATCTAGGAGAACCCACCAGTGCGCAAGCACGATCTCGAAGAGTCTTACGAACAACGTCCTCGCCGTACCCGTCGTGCCCGTTTCGACGACGAACCCGAACCCACCCGAGGCGGACGGCTCACCGAAGCCGAACGCGTCCGCCTCGCCCGGTTGCGGGAGGACGCCTACACCGAGACCGCCATCCCCGACGGCGCCGACCGCTGGAGCACCTGGGGAGAAGCGGAGCAAGGACCGCTGCCGCGCCCGGACTGGGTGATCACCGAACTGGCGGCGGTCGACACCGAGCTCGGCATCCTCAAAACCGGCAAGGAGGCGGACGTCCACCTCGTCCGGCGCAACCTGCCCGGCACCGAGGGCACCGTGCTAGCCGCCAAGCGGTACCGCAGCGGCGAGCACCGGCTGTTCCATCGTGACGCCGGCTACCTCGAAGGCAGGCGGATGCGGCGTTCGCGGGAGATGCGGGCGATGGAGTCGCGCAGCAGCTTCGGCCGCAACCTCATCGCCGAACAGTGGGCCGTCGCCGAGTTCGGCGCGCTGAGCAGGCTCTGGTCGGTCGGCGCGCCCGTGCCGTACCCGGTGCAGCGCGACGGCACCGAACTGCTGCTGGAATTCCTCGGCGAGGGCGAGACGGCCGCGCCGCGGCTGGCACAGGTCCGGCCGGAGCCCGACCAGTTGCGGGAACTGTGGTTCCAGACCTCGGCGATGCTGGAACTGCTGGCGTCGCAGGGGCTCGCGCACGGTGACCTCTCGGCGTACAACCTGCTCGTGCACCGCGAACGGATCATGGTGATCGACCTGCCCCAGGTGGTCGACATCGTGGCCAATCCCGGCGGGCTGGAGTTCCTCGCGCGGGACGTGCGCAACATCGCGACCTGGTTCCACTCGCGGGGGCTGCCGGAGCGGCTCACGGCGGTGCCGGAGCTGATCGAGGAGCTGCAGGAGATCGCGGGCCTCCGCTGACCGTCCACAGTGTCTCGAAGGGGTCTTTCCCGGCACGATCACGCCGGGAAAGACCCCACCGTGGAGACCCTGCCCACAATCGCTCCCTCCAGTTGGGAGGCCGGATAACGGTCCGGTACAGTAGTGACAGACCGCAACCGGCGGCGTGGATGAGTTGGTGTCCGTCGCCTCCAAAGCCAACCGAATGGCTCGCGGTATCCGTATCAATCCATTGGCGCGCGGTGTCACGCAGACGCGGTGTGCCGGGTTCGTCCCTG
Source organism: Amycolatopsis sp. CB00013 (assembly GCF_001905755.1). Taxonomy (NCBI): domain Bacteria; kingdom Bacillati; phylum Actinomycetota; class Actinomycetes; order Pseudonocardiales; family Pseudonocardiaceae; genus Amycolatopsis; species Amycolatopsis sp. CB00013. Next base: position 81,379 of record NZ_LIWC01000008.1, read on the forward strand.
TGAACGCCCATCTGTGCACACCATCTTGCCCTGCCTGCGTGCGGGCAGCCCGGGCCTCCTTGCGACGTGCCACGTCCGAGAGGCATTTGTGACAGTCACGTTCAACTCCGGCCACGTCTCACCGTCGGCGCGTCAGCACCGCAAGCCGCGCACCCGCCCCGCGGGTGACGCGATGCTGCGTGAAGACGCCGTCGAGACGGTCAAGGCGAAGACCTGGGCGGAACTCGGCCTTCCCGACCCGCTGCTGCGGGCGCTGGCCGACGCCGGTATCACCACCCCGTTCCCGATCCAGTCGGCGACCATCCCCGACGCGCTCGCCGGTCGCGACGTGCTCGGCCGCGCCCAGACCGGTTCCGGCAAGACCCTGGCCTTCGGCCTCGCGATGCTGACCCGGCTCAACGGCGGCCGTGCCCGTCCGAAGCACCCCCGCGCGCTGATCCTGGTCCCGACCCGCGAGCTGGCCATGCAGGTCGCCGACTCGCTGACCCCGCTGGCCAAGGCCCTCGGCCTGTGGTGCCGCACCGCCGTCGGCGGCATGGCCTTCACCCGCCAGGCCGACGCGCTCTCCCGCGGCGTCGACCTGCTGATCGCCACCCCCGGCCGGCTGTCGGACCACGTCCGCCAGGGCACCGCGTCGCTGTCCGACGTCAACTTCGTCGCGCTCGACGAGGCCGACCAGATGGCCGACATGGGCTTCATGCCGCAGGTCCGCGAGATCCTGGACCTGACCCCGGCCCGCGGCCAGCGCCTGCTGTTCTCGGCCACCCTCGACGGTGACGTCGACCGGCTGGTCCGCGCGTACCTGACCGACCCGGTCACGCACTCGGTCGCCCCGTCGACCGCGAGCGTCACCACCATGGACCACCACGTGTTCCAGGTGTCGCACCAGGACAAGCAGGACATCATCACCGAGATCGGCGCCCGTGAGGGCCGCACGATCATGTTCGTCCGCACCAAGCACCACGTGGACCGCCTGACCGAGCGCCTGCGCGAGAAGGGCGTCCACGCGGCCGCCCTGCACGGTGGCAAGACCCAGGGCCAGCGCAACCGCGTCCTCGCGGACTTCAAGGAGGGCTACGCGCCCGTCCTCGTCGCCACGGACGTCGCCGCGCGCGGTATCCACGTCGACGACATCTCGCTGGTGCTGCACGTCGACCCGGCCGCCGACCACAAGGACTACCTGCACCGCGCCGGCCGCACCGCGCGCGCCGGGGCGTCCGGTGTCGTGGTCACGCTGGTCACCCACGACCAGCGCCGCATGGTGCGCCGGATGACCGACCGCGCCGGCGTCCGCGCCGAGCAGACCACGGTCCGCCCGGGCGACGCCGAGCTCGCCCGCATCACCGGTGCGCAGCAGCCCAGCGGCGAGCCGGTCGTCGAGCGTCGTCGTGAGTCCCCGCGTCGCGGCGGTGGCCGCGGCTACGGTGGCGGCGACCGCGGCTACCAGGGTTCGCGCGAGGGTCACGGTCACCGCGAAGGCGGCCGTCCCGGTGGCTTCCGCGGCCGCCCGCGTCGTGGTGAGGGCGGTGGCGGCAACGGCCGTCCGCAGCGTCCGGGCGGACGCCCGCGTCGCAGCTACGACAGCTGACGTGACTGAAGCCGGTCCTTCCGGCGGCTAGTGCCATGAAAGGTCCTTTCCTTGCAAAATTTGCGAGGAAAGGACCTTTCATTGCGTTCGGAGTGGGGACCACCACGTCCATCGGGAAACGGCGGATGGGAGACTGCGGGACGTGACTTCTCCCGGCCCCGCCTCCCAGAACCTCCCGCCCGACCAGGTCTTCGACTGGCTCGACGTGGAGGCTGAGAAGCGGGCCGAGGCCGGGCTGGTGCGCAAGCTGCGCATCCGGCAGGCGCAGGAGCCGGAGCTCGACCTCGCCGGAAACGACTACCTCGGGCTCGCCAGGGACAAGCGCGTCGCCGGCGCGGCGGCCGCGGCCGCGTTGCGGTGGGGCGCGGGGGCGACCGGCTCCCGTCTCGTCTCCGGCACCACCGAGGTCCACGCCGAACTCGAGCACGAACTCGCCCGCTTCTGCGGCACGCAGGCCGCGCTGGTCTTCTCGTCCGGTTTCACCGCGAACCTCGGCGCCGTCACGGCCCTGTCCGGCGCGGATTCCGCGATCGTCACGGACAAGTACATCCACGCCTCGCTGATCGAGGGCTGCCGCCTGTCCCGGTCGGACATCGCCGCCGTCGCGCACAGCGACCCGAACGCCTTCAAGCACGCGCTGGCGACCCGCCGCAAACCGCGCGCCCTCGTCGTCACCGATTCCGTGTTCTCCGTCGACGGTGACATCGCCCCGTTGGAGCAGCTCGCCGGTGTCTGCCGGGAGCACGGCGCGTCGCTGCTCGTCGACGACGCGCACGGTTTCGGCGTCCTCGGCGAGGGCGGCCGCGGCGCCGTCCACGCGGCGGGGCTCTCCGGCGCGCCGGACGTCGTCACTACGATCACGCTGTCGAAATCCCTTGGGGCACAAGGCGGAGCGGTGCTCGGGCCGCGTCGCGTGATCAAACATCTCGTGGACACCGCGCGCAGTTTCATCTTCGACACCGGGCTCGCGCCCGCCAGTGCCGCCGCCGCGCTGGCCGCCCTCACCGCGCTGAAGGCCGAGCCGGAGCTGGCCACCAAGGTCACCGAAGCCGCGGGAAACCTTGCGATGCAACTGAAATCGGCGGGTTTCTGGGTCGGTCTCCCGGACGCCGCGGTGATCTCGGTGCAGGCGCCGTCGCCGGAGGCCGCCGTCGCGTGGGCGGCCGCCTGCGCGGATCAGGGCGTGCGCGTCGGCTGCTTCCGGCCGCCGTCCGTACCCGACGGCATCTCCCGCCTGCGCCTGACCGCGCGGGCCGACCTCACCGAGGCCGACGTGGACCGCGCGGTCGGGGTGATCACTGCTGCGGCGCCTCCCGGCGCCACATCGTGAGGTGCGGGATCCCGTCTTCCATGAACTCCTCGCCCTCCACCACGAAGCCGTACTTGGCGTAGAACTTCGTCGCGTACGTCTGCGCGTCGAGGACGCACGGCGCGTCCCCGATCCCCGCGAGGGCGGTCTCCATCAGCCGTCCCGCGAGCCCTTTGCCGCGTGAGCGGACGGCCGTGCACACCCGGCCGATACGGAAGGTGCCGCCGGCGTCCTGCAACACCCGCAGGTACGAGTCGACGGCGACGGAACCGCCGACCCAGAGGTGCCGCGTGCCGGGCAGGAGGTCGCGTCCGTCGATCTCGTGATAGGCGCAGTCCTGCTCGACGACGAACACGTCCACGCGCAGGCGGAGGATGCCGTGCAGCTGCGCGGCGGTGATCTCGTCACCGGCGACGGACAGCGGGAACGACGAGGTCTCGATGATCGGGGTGTCGGTGCTCACGCCCACTTGTTAGCACATCGGACGTGAAGAAGGCACCGATCAGCCGATCAGGCCCCGGTTCTTCTGCTGGGAGATCTCGTTCGCGAAATGGGAGACGCGGGTGTAGACACCGGGTTTGCCCGCCTTCGCGCACCCTTCGCCAAACGACACGATGCCGATCAGCGTGTCCCCCACCATGAGCGGTCCGCCCGAATCGCCCTGGCAGGCGTCGACGCCGCCCTCGTCGTAGCCGGCGCACACCATGTCGCTCGGGTCGTAGCCCGAGTACGCGGTGCGGCAGGTCTTGTCGCTGACCACGGGGACGACCGCGCTGCGCAGGTAGTCCGACCGCGCGCCGCCGTCGGCGACCCGGCCCCAGCCGAGGACCGTCGCCTTCGTGCCTTCCTGGTACAGGTCGGCGTTGCCGTTGTCCGCGACCTTCGCGGGCCGGTACGGCAGCTGACCGCTGACCGTCATCACCGCGATGTCGTCGCCCTTGCCGGGATCGCCGCTGTAGTCGGGGCTGACCCAGATCCGCGAGACCCGCAGCTCGACGCCGTCGCGCGAACGCTTGTCCTCGCGACCCGCCACCACGCGGACGTCGGCGCGTTTGACCGCGACCGCGCAGTGCGCCGCCGTCGCGACCGTCGTGGAACTGACGATCACCGCGCCGCAGTACTGGTTGCCGCCGCGATCGGCCAAGTAGACCGCGTACGGATACTGCGAGACCGAAGCCTTGCCACCGCCCACGATCCGCGGCTGGGCGGCCTGATCCGGGCCGCTCACCGCGCTGTCGTCCGCCGACGCGCTGTTGACCGCGACCGGCACCATCACCGCCGTCGCGAGGACCGCTCCGACCGCGAGCAGCAGCGTGCGACGTGACTTCTTGGGCATGTTCTTTCCCTTCACCGGGGCGTACGTACGGTCAAACCCTGGGAAGTCATTCGACTCCAGCGCGTACACGAGCGATCGCGAATACCCTAATCGGAGAAAGCCCGATGCGGTGTCACTGAAACGGGTGGAACTGTGCTCACCGAACGCATCTGTCACCCTGGACGTCGTGCGGGCTACGGCGACGGTTCTGGCGGCTACGGCCCTTCTGCTTTCTTCGTGTTCGAGCCCCGCGCCGCCCGGCCCCGTTCCCGCCCGCCCCGCGGAAACCTCTTCGGCGGCAACGACTCCGGCCGCGTCGGTCCCGCCGCCCGCACCGGTCTGGCAGGTCGGCGCGAAGCCGCTTCCCTTGCGCCGTGACGGTTTCGGGCAGATCCTTCGCGGGCACGGTGAATCCCGTTCCCGCAGGGGTTCTCGCGCGCAGCACGTGGCAGCCGGCCTGCCCGGTCACGGCGGGTGAATTGCGCTATCTCACGTTGTCGTTCTGGGGTTTCGACGGCCGCGCGCACACCGGGGAAATGCTCGTGAACGCGTCGGTCGCGAACGCCGTCGTCACCGTGTTCGGGCGGTTGTTCGCCGCGAAGTTCCCGATCGAGGCAGTAGACGATCAAAAGAGGGGCGCGTGACCGCTCCCGCCGAACTCACCGCTCCCCGACGGGTGACGGGAACAACACCAAGGGCGACCTCGTCCTGCCCGAACTCGCGTCGGCGTACCTCGACCGGGGAAACCGGCGGCCGGGAATGATCACCGCAGGAGATCCGACGGTGGCCGCCTTCGCCGCGATCGGCTGGACGTGGGGCGGCTCCTGGACGACGCCGACGGACCGGATGCACTTCAGCTCCACCGGCCGCTGAACCGGGAACAACCGGCCGCCGTGACAAGTTGGCTAGAGTCGGAACCATCCCCGCTCCCGCCGCAAAGGAAGACAGCGTGCCCCACTACGACCTGGTGATCGTCGGTACCGGATCGGGCAACTCGATCCTCGACCCGCGCTTCGCGGACTGGAACACGGCGATCGTGGAGAAGGGCACGTTCGGCGGCACCTGCCTGAACGTGGGCTGCATCCCGACGAAGATGTTCGTACACGCCGCCAACGTCGCGGCCACCCCCGCCACGTCGTCGAAGTTCGGCGTCGACGAGGAGCTGACCGGCGTCCGCTGGCGCGACGTGCGCGACCGGATCTTCGGCCGGATCGACCCGATCGCCGCCGGCGGCCGGGAGTACCGCGTCCAGCACGAGGACAACAAGAACGTCACCGTGTACGAGGGCGAAGGCCGCTTCACCGGGCACAAGGAACTTCGGGTGAGCTACTCCGACGGCCGCCCGGCCGAGACGATCACCGCCGACAAGTTCGTGCTCGCCGCCGGTGGGCGGCCGGTGATCCCGGACATCCCCGGCCTCGCCGAGACCGGCTACCACACCTCCGACACGGTGATGCGGCTCGACGAGCTGCCGTCGAGCATCGTGATCCTCGGCGGCGGCTACATCGCGGCCGAGTTCGCGCACGTCTTCGCCTCGTTCGGAGTGGACGTGACCGTGGTCAACCGCTCCGGCGCGCTGCTGCGGTCCGAGGACGACGACGTCAGCGCCCGGTTCACCGAGCTGGCCGCGCAGCGGTTCGACGTCCGGCTCGACCGGAAGACCGTGCGAGCACGCAAGACCGCGTCGGGGGTCGCACTGGACCTCGAAGGCCCGGAGGGCGCCGAAACCGTCGAGGCCGACGTGCTGCTGGTCGCGACCGGACGCACGCCGAACTCCGACCTCCTGGACGTCGCCGCCACCGGCGTGACCACGGGCGAGCGCGGGCACGTCGTGGTCGACGAGTACCAGCAGACCGTGGTCGACGGGATCTACGCGCTCGGCGACATCTCGTCGGTCTTCGAGCTGAAGCACGTCGCGAACCACGAGCAGCGCGTGGTGCAGCACAACCTGTTGCACCCGGACGAGCGGATCGAAGCCGACCACCGGTTCGTCCCGCACGCGGTGTTCACCTCGCCACAGGTCGCCTCCGTCGGGCTGACCGAACGCGAGGCGCGCGAGCGTGGCGTGTCGTACGTGACGTCGCATCAGGACTACGCCGGCATCGCCTACGGCTGGGCGATGGAGGACACCACCGGCTTCGCGAAGCTGCTCGCCGACCCGGCCACCGGGCAGCTGCTCGGCGCGCACATCATCGGCCCGCAGGCGTCTTCGGTGATCCAGCCGCTGATCCAGGCGATGAGCTTCGGGCTGGACGCGAAGAGCATGGCGCGCGGGCAGTACTGGATCCACCCGGCGATGCCGGAACTGGTCGAGAACGCACTGCTGAACCTGCCCCTGGACTGACCCCCGCCGCATTTAGTCCTCTGAATGCGCTCCCCGGACGCCCGGGTGAGGCGCATTCAGAGGACTAAACGCGCCGGTCAGACGACGCGGTCGCAGGCGCGGGCCCCGTTCCGTGCCGCCAGCTCGCCGACCGCGTTCCCCGTGATGTCCGAGACGGCCATCAGGGCGGGCGAGCGGGCTCCCTCCCCCGAGAACCGCTCACCCGCCTCGACGTACCGGCGGGTCGCCGCCAAGAACTCCTCCCGCGCCGATGCCGCCCCTCCTGGCACCGTGCGGACCCTCGTCGCCCCCTTGAGGACGTCCTTGGCGTCGTCCACCTTCACCGCGACGTAGTGCTGCCACTTGCGCAGCTCCGTCGCGGCCTCCCCCTCCGGATCCGGCCAGTAGCGCTGGATATCGGCGCCACTGTCCTTCCACACCTGCACGCACACCCGGTCGACGGCGCGGTAGAACTCGTGCGGCGAGAGCACCGCGGGCGCCCGCTCCGGCACCACGGCGACGCACACCGCGGCGAAACACGCCAGAGCCGAGCCGTACGCCAGTCCCTCCACCACGCCGACCCCCAGGACCGAGTTTTTGAACAGGTTCAACTCGCTCAGGTTATGGCTCCGCCCCGGGACGGGTCAAGAAGTTTTTTGAACGCGTTCAGACGAAGCGGCGACGACCGGCGAAGGCACCGAAGGTCATCTGAGCGGCGAAGACCACGAGCATCATGATCCAGGGGACGGTCCAGCCGTGGGTGAGGTCGTGAAGCAGCCCGAAGAGGAACGGCCCGACGGCCGCCATCAGGTAGCCGATGCCCTGCGCCATCCCCGACAGCCGCGCGGTGTCCTCGCCGGTGCGAGCCCGCAGCGCGATCACCGTCAGCGCGAGCGAGAAGACGCTCATCCCGAGCCCGATGAGGAGGCACCAGAGCAGCGGCGAAGCGGCGGGCGCGACCATCATGCCGACCATGCCGACGAAGCCGGGAACGCCCAGCCCGACGATCCACGGGCTCTGGCTCTTGTGCCGGGCCGCCATCGGCGCCACCACGAGACTGATCGGGACGGCGATGAGCGAGATCAACCCGAGCAGCAGCCCGGAATCACCCTTGCTCACCCCCGCGTCGATCATCACCTCCGGCAGCCAGCCCATCACGACGTAGGCCAAAAAGGCCTGAGTGCCGAAGAAAAGCGTGACCATCCACGCAAGGGGGCTACGCAGGAGCGATCGCCCGCTACCCTGCTTGCCTGCCTCGGCAACGGGCGCACGTCCCGCACCGCGGGCTGCGAGAATCCAGACGAGGAGTGCGAGCACCGCCAAGACCGACCAGGCGCCGAGACCTTGGCGCCAGCCGCCGAACGCGTTCTCCAAGGGAGGGGTGAGCGCGGACCCCAGGGCGCCCCCGCCCTGCAGAGCGGCGGTGTACACGCCGGTCATCATGCCGACACGTGCCGGGAAGGAGTCCTTGATGACGACCGGGATCAGTACGTTCGCCAAGGCGATTCCCGCCGTGGCGACCAGGGTTCCCCCGAGCACGACGTACGGTCCGTCGATCACGCGCAGCACCAGGCCGACGGCCAGCACCGAAAGCGCGGACGCGATGGCCGCGCCGATGCCGAACCGGCGGGCCAGCAGCGGCGCGGCGAGTCCGGCGGCGGCGAAACAGAGGCCGGGGAGCGTGGTGAGCACGCCGGCCCAGGTCGCCGTGGCGCCGAGGTCGTCGCGCATTTCGCCGAGCATGGGGCCGATACTGGTGATCGCGGGCCGCAGATTGAGGGCCACCAGGATCACCGCGACACCGAGCAGAACGCCGCCGGTGATCACTCCCGGCCGCCACTCCGTTTCGATCGAGCCTTCGAGTTCAAGGCTTTCGTCGAACGGGGCCACGGATTCTCGAGAGTCGACACGCACGTCGGCTAGTATCACATACATAGGATGATTGGATGAAGGGACAACGCTGTGCCATTGGCCACCACGCGCCGTGCCGGCCTGGTCGATCAGGTCATCGAGCAGCTGCGTGACGCCGTCACGCAGGGAGAATGGCCCATCGGTCAGCGGATTCCGACGGAACCTGAGCTGGCCGGGCAACTCGGCGTCGGACGCAACACCGTCCGCGAGGCCGTTCGCGCGCTCGCGCACACGGGGCTGCTCGAGGTCCGCCAGGGCGACGGAACCTACGTGCGGGCGACGAGCGAGGTCTCGGGCGCCATCCGGCGGCTCTGCGGTTCCGAACTGCGCGAGGTGCTGCAGGTGCGGCGCATCCTCGAGGTCGAAGGCGCCCGGCTCGCGGCCGTGTCGCGGACCGAGGAGGAGGTCGTCGAGCTGCGGTCCCTGCTCGAACGCCGCAACGCCGAGCTGCGCGACGGCCATTGGGAGGACTTCGCCCGCCTCGACGCGGAATTCCACTTCGCGGTCGTCCAAAGTGGACATAACACCCTGCTGACCGAGATGTACCGCGGGCTCACCGAGGTGATCACGGCCAGCGTGGCCGCCACGTCGAACGTGACGCCGGGGCGCGAGTATCTGCCGGAGATAGGGCATGAAGGCCTCGCCGAGGCCATCGCCGACCGCGACGCCGACCGTGCCGCCAGCGAGGCGTGCGGTTTCCTGGACGAACTCCTGGCCAGGGTGGAGCAGGACGAGAGCTGAAGGGGACTTTCCCCGCATAGGACGCAGCGAAGGGGCCCTTCACCGCATCGCATGCGGTGAAGGGCCCCTTCAGCCCGCCTACGGCAGGGTCAAGATCTCCGCGCCGTCCTCGGTCACCACGAGGGTGTGCTCGAACTGGGCCGTCCACTTCTTGTCCTTGGTGGTGACGGTCCAGTCGTCGGCCCAGATGTCGTAGTCGATGGTGCCGAGGGTGATCATCGGCTCGATCGTGAAGGTCATGCCCTGCTCGATGACCGTCTCGACGGACGGCTCCTCGTAGTGCAGGACGGTCGGCGCGGTGTGGAACGCCGGCCCGACACCGTGGCCGGTGAAGTCGCGCACGACCCCGTAGCCGAACCGCTTCGCGTACGCCTCGATGACACGGCCGATGACGTTGAGCTGCCTGCCGGGGCGGACGGCCTTGATGGCGCGCATGGTCGCCTCGCGCGTGCGCTCGACCAGCAGCCGCGCCTCCTCCGAGACGTCGCCCGCCAGGAACGTCGCGTTGGTGTCGCCGTGGACGCCGCCGATGAACGCGGTGACGTCGATGTTGCAGATGTCGCCGTCCTCGATCACCGTCGAATCCGGGATGCCGTGGCAGATCACCTCGTTGAGCGAGGTGCAGCACGACTTCGGGAACGCGCGGTAGCCGAGTGTCGACGGGTACGCGTGGTTGTCCAGCAGGAACTCGTGGATCACCTTGTCGATGTCGTCGGTGGTCGCACCGGGCTTGACGGCCTTGCCGCCCTCCTCCAGCGCCTGCGCCGCGATCCGGCTCGCGACCCGCATCGCCTCGATCACCTCGGGCGTGCGGACCCCGTTGCCCGTGTCGCGTTTCGGCGCCGGCCGGTCGACGTACTCGGGACGGGCGATGCTGGCGGGGACGACTCGCCTCGGCGTCTGGACGCCGGGCTTCAAGGGGGAGCGAACGGACATGGGTCCAGCCTACGACCTGGCGGCTAACCGAGCCCCGTCAGGAAGCGCTGCGCGGCCTCGACCGCGGGCCTGGACGTCCCCGCGTCGGTCGTCAGCACCGCGAAGGCCAGGTCCCCGGTGTAGCCGACGAACCAGCCGTGCGCGTGCGTGCCGTCGCCGAACTGCGCCGTCCCGGTCTTGCCCCGGACGTCCGGCAGCGGCTTGAGCAATGTCGCCGTGCCGTCGGTGACGACCTCGCGCATCATCCCGCGCAGCGCGTCGAGCACCTCCGGCTTGATCGGTTTGCCGAGCCCGGACGATGTGGTGGCCATCCCCCGCACCAGCGTCGGAACCGGGACCTTCCCCGACTGGACCGTCGCGGTGGCGACCGCCAGCCCGAACGGGCTCGCCACGACGGTCCCCTGGCCGAACCCGTTCTCCGCCCGCTGCGCGACGGTGTTCGCCGGCGGTGACGAACCGGTGATCGTCGTCAGGCCGGGGATCACGAAGTCGGCGCCGACGCCGAGGTCGCGCGCGGCGTCGGTCAGCGCGGCGGGAGGCAGATCGGTCGAGAGCTTCGCGAACGTCGTGTTGCAGGACTTGGCGAACGCGGTGGAGAGCGGGACGACACCGAGGGCGAACTTGCCCTCGTTCGGCACCGTCCGGTTCTCGAAGGTGGCCGTGCCCGGGCAATCCACCGGGCTGTCCGCCCGCACCGAGCCCGCGGACAGCGCCGCGACGGCGGTGGCCATCTTGAACGTGGAGCCCGGCGGGAAGCGGCCGGTGAGCGCGATCGCGCCCTGCGGATCGGCCGGGGCGTTCTGCGCCACCGCCAGCAGTTCGCCGGTCGACGGCTGGATCGCGACGAGCGCGGCCGCCGTCGGGACCGGGGCGAGCGCCCGTTCCGCCGAACCCTGCGCCTTCACGCTGAGCGTGCTGACGACCGCGGGGGCCGGTTTGGGGTGTTCGGAGTGCAGGTCGACGATCTCGCCGCCGCCCGTGTCGAGGGTGACGACGCGCCAGCCCGCCGAGCCCTCCACCTGATCCTCGACGAGCGACCGGACCGCGGGCAGCACCTGCTTGCCGAAGTTCTTGTCGTCCGGCAGCAGCCTTTCCTGTTGGCTGAACCGGACCCCGGGCAGGTCGTAGATCTCGGGCTTCACCTCTTGGTAGCTGTTCGCCCGCAGGCTCACCACCGGATAGCCGGAGCCGGGTTTGAGCGTCTTCACGCCGTCGCGGATCGACTGCCCGGTCACCGACGCCTCGAACCGGTTGAGCGCCGCGCCGAGTTTGTCGGTGACGGCCACCAGGTCGCCCGCCTTCGCCGGGTCGAGCACGACGCTGACGACTGTCTGCGGGCGCAGCAACGGCGTCCCGTCGCGGTCCAGCACGGGCGCGAGAGCCGGCGGATCGGCCTTCAGCGCGATGCTCTGCTGCGCGGCCAGCTGCGGGTGCAGGACGGTCGGCAGCCAGCGCACCTTCCAGCCGTCCTGGGTGGAATGGAGCTGCGCGTCGGCCTTGTACGTCCAGACCCGGCCGCGCGGGAGGTTCCAGGTGAGCCGATAGGTCGCCGTCGCGTTGTCCGCGCCGGACGAGTGCCGGACCTCGTCGGCCGCGACCTTGATCGACTCGGGGGAAAGCGCCTTCCGCGTCATGTCCACCGAGGACCGCGCGGCGTCCGGCGAATCGGTGAAGAAGGCCGCGGCGGCGACGTCACCGGAGGCGAGCCCGTCGAGGAAACCCGTGATCGCGTCTTCCGGCCCGGAATCGGCGAAGAGCCCGCACCCGGCGGCCGAGAGGCCCACCACCCCCGCGAGCACGACGACGGCGACACGACGACCTGCTTGCATGCCCCGGATCCTGCCAGTCCGGGCACTGTCCACCCTGGCGCAACGCCGATCTAGAACAGAACCGTCGCGTACTGCCCGACCTGCTGGAAGCCGATCTTGCGGTAGGCGGCGAGCGCGGGACTGTTGTAGGCGTTGACGTACAGGCTGGCCGTGCGGCCCATCCCGCGGACGAGCCTGGTCACCACGGACGCCGTCCCGGCGGTGCCGAGACCGCCGCCGCGGCGTTCCGGATGCACCCAGACCCCCTGGATCTGGCCGACCGTGGAAGACATCGCGCCGATCTCGGCCTTGAAGACGACCTCGCCGTCTTCGAAGCGCGCGAACGCGCGGCCGCCGGCGATCAGCTCCGCGACGCGGGCGCGATATCCGGCGCCACCGTCACCGTTGCGGGGGTCGACGCCGACCTCCTCGACGAACATGGCGATCGCGGCCGGGAGGTACCGGTCGAGTTCCTCCGGGCGCACCGCGCGGACCAGCGGATCGGCGGCGACGGACGGGATCCCGTCGAGCGCCATCAACGGCTGGTCGTGCCGGACTTCCCTGGCGGGGCCCCATTCCGGCTCGAGTTCGTCCCACAGCCCCAGTACCTGCTCGGCCGGGCCGACGAGCGACGAGCAGCTCCGCTGACGGCGCAGAGCACGATCGGCGAAGGAACGCAGAGCGGAGGCGTTGCCGCGCAACGGGATCAGATTCGGCCCGGAGAAGCACAGCCCTTGGAGCCTGCCCGCGCGCACCGGACGGGAATCCGCGGCCCAGAGCTCGCCACCGAGCCGCCAGGGGTCGAGACCCGCGGTCTCCACCCTGGCACTGACCATGCAGCTGCCGACCGGGTCTGTGGCGAGCGCGGCACGGACCGCGGGATAGTCCCGATCATCGAGCAGCCGTGCACCTGCAAGCCGCAACACCACTCCAGGGTGCCAGATGAGCGGCGTAAACGGAACGCGAGCTTCACGACACGCTGAGAGAACTTCGGCAGGTCGGGGCCGCCAAGTGCTAGGAACGGTCCTTTCCTCGCAAATTTTGCGAGGAAAGGACCGTTCCTAGCGTGGTCTCGACCAGTCAGCCGACGGTGACGGTGGGCTCTCCCTCACCGATCGTCTGGCCCGACTCCTCGGCGATGCGCATGGCCTCTTCGATCAGCGTCTCGACGATCGCGTGCTCCGGCACGGTCTTGATGACCTCGCCCTTCACGAAGATCTGGCCCTTGCCGTTACCCGACGCGACACCGAGGTCGGCCTCGCGCGCTTCGCCGGGACCGTTGACGACGCAGCCCATGACCGCGACGCGCAGCGGGACCTCCATGCCCTCCAGGCCGGCGGTGACCTGCTCGGCGAGCGTGTAGACGTCCACCTGCGCACGGCCGCACGAGGGGCACGAGACGATCTCGAGCTTGCGCTCCTTGAGGTTCAGCGACTGCAGGATCTGGATCCCGACCTTGACCTCTTCCACCGGCGGCGCCGACAGCGACACGCGGATCGTGTCGCCGATTCCCTGCCGCAGCAGCGCCCCGAACGCGACGGCCGATTTGATGGTGCCCTGGAACGCCGGGCCCGCCTCGGTCACCCCGAGGTGCAGCGGGTAGTCGCACTGCTCGGCGAGGATCTCGTACGCGCGCACCATGACCACCGGGTCGTTGTGCTTCACGGAGATCTTCACGTCGTAGAAGTCGTGCTCGGCGAACAGCGACGCTTCCCACAGCGCCGACTCGGCCAGCGCCTCAGGGGTCGCCTTGCCGTACTTGTCCATGATCCGCTTGTCCAGCGAACCCGCGTTGACGCCGATCCGGATCGGGGTGCCGTGATCCTTCGCGGCCTTCGCGATCTCCTTGACCTGATCGTCGAACTTGCGGATGTTGCCCGGGTTCACCCGGACCGCCGCACAGCCCGCCTCGATCGCGGCGAAGACGTACTTCGGCTGGAAGTGGATGTCGGCGATCACCGGGATCTGCGACTTCTTCGCGATCGCGGGCAGCGCTTCGGCGTCGTCCGCCGACGGGCACGCGACGCGCACGATGTCACAGCCCGCAGCGGTGAGCTCGGCGATCTGCTGCAGCGTCGCGTTGACGTCGGAAGTGAGCGTGGTGGTCATCGACTGCACCGAAATCGGGTGCTCGCTGCCGACGCCCACCGGCCCGACCTGCAGCTGTCGGGTCTTGCGACGCTCGGAGAGGACGGGAGGAGGAAGCGCTGGCATACCAAGAGCGACAGTCACGCCGTCAAGCGTACCTACCCCGATCGGCGGACATCCACGACGTCAGCCGTCACGGTGAGCAGCATTACCTGGGCAGCCCAATGATGCTGACAGCGCGCTCCGTCGCCGTCCTCCCGCGTCACTGAAACAGCTTGACCGGGTTCACGATGTCGGCGGTGACGGTGAGCAGAGTCACCGCGCCGCCGATGAAGACGAGCACCATCGTGACCGCGGACAGCTTCGTGTAGTCGACCGGTCCGCCCGCCGCCTTGCCGCGCAGTTTCCGGATCCAGTCGCGGACCCGCTCGTACCAGACGACCGCGATATGCCCGCCGTCGAGCGGGAGCAGCGGCAGCAGGTTGAACACGCCGATGAAGAAGTTCAGGCTCGCCAGCAGGAGCACGAAGATCTCCCACAGGCCACGCTCGGCCGCCTCGCCACCGATCCGGCTGGCGCCGACGACGCTGACCGGGGTGTTCGGGTCGCGCTCGCCGCCGAAGATGGAATCCACCACCGCGGGGATCCGCGACGGGAACTCGATCAGCCGCTTGGCGGTCTCGGAGAACATCGTGCCGGTGAAGCTGAGCGTCCCGCCGATGGCGTCGACCGGGCCGTAGGTGAGCAGCGGCGGCGCGGTGTTCTGGATCGGCGAGGCGCCGATCATGCCGACGTCCTTGACCGTGGTGTTGTTGGAACCGTCGGCGACCAGCCGCTGCACGCGCGGCACGTCGACGGTCAGGTTCAGCCGCTGTCCGTTCCGCTCGACCACGAACGGCGTCGGGCCGCTGGCGACCTGGACGGCCGCGAGCATCTCGCGCCAGGTCTTGATCGGCTTGCCCGCGACGGAGACGACCTTGTCGCCCGCCTGGAGACCGGCGGTCTTCGCGGGGGTCGGGGCGTTGGGCGGGCAGGTGGTGTCGTTCAACTGCTCCACCGTGGTGGCCGTGCGGGCGCAGGACGTGGCGCTGATCACGGCTTCGGTGGGAGCGGCCTGCGCGGCCGGGTTCGGCAGGCCCATGGTGACGGCCATCAGGTAGAGGATGACGAAACCGAGGATGAAGTGCATCGCCGAGCCCGCCGACATGACGACGGTGCGCTTCCAGGTCTTGAAGCGCCACATCGCGCGCTTCGACTCATCCGGGGTGACCTCGTCGAGCGCGGTCATGCCCGCGATGTCGCAGAACCCGCCGAGCGGGATCCACTTGAGGCCGTACTCGGTCTCACCGCGGCGGAAGGAGAAGACCGTCGGCCCGAAGCCGACGAAGTAGCGCCGGACCTTCATGCCGAAGGCTTTGGCCGCCCACATGTGACCGGCCTCGTGCAGTGCGACGGACAGGCAGATGCCCAGCGCGAACAGCACGATCCCGAGAATGAAGACCACGCGCTACTTCCCCTTACCGATCAGCGCACCGGCACGCGCGCGAGCCCAGCGCTCGGCAGCTAGTACGTCATCCACGTCGCGAGGTTCGCGACGCCATTCGTCGGCGGCTTCCACCACCTGGGCAATAGTGTCCACAATCGAGGTGAAGCCGGTGTTCTGTGCCAGGAAAGCGGCCACCAGCTCCTCGTTCGCCGCGTTGTACACCGCCGGGACGCAGCCGCCGACGGTTCCGGCGTGCCTCGCCAGCTCGACAGCGGGAAAAGCCTCGTTGTCCAGGGGCTCGAAGGTCCAGCTCGCGGGCTTGTCCCAGACGCACGCGGCCGCGGCGCCGGGCACGCGATCCGGCCAGTGCAGCGCCAGCGCGATCGGCAGCCGCATGTCGGGCGGGCTGGCCTGGGCGATCGTCGAACCGTCCACGAAGGTCACCATCGAGTGGATGATCGACTGCGGGTGGACGACCACGTCGATGCGGTCGGTCTCGATGTCGAACAAGAGCTTCGCCTCGATCAGCTCCAGGCCCTTGTTGACCAAAGTGGACGAGTTGATCGTGATGAGCGGGCCCATCGACCAGGTCGGATGCGCCATCGCCTGCTCGACCGTGACGTCGGCCAGCTCCTCGCGCTTGCGCCCGCGGAACGGACCGCCCGAGGCGGTGAGCACCAGCCGGGCGACCTCGGACTCGCGACCGGCGCGCAGGGCCTGCGCGATCGCGGAGTGCTCGGAATCCACCGGGACGAGCTGGCCGGGCTTGGCCGCGGCCAGCACGAGCGGCCCGCCCGCGATCAGCGACTCCTTGTTGGCCAGCGCGAGCGTGGCGCCGGTGGCGAGCGCGCGCAGGGTCGGCGGGAGGCCCTGGGAACCGGGGAGCGCGTTGAGCACGACGTCTACGGGGGTGGCGTCGATCATCTCGACGACCGCGTCGGCCCCGGCGAAGATGCGCGGGAGTTTGAAGTCGCCGCTGGAGTAGCCGCGCTTCTGCGCCTCGGCGTACAGCGCGAGCTGCAGGTCTTCGACGGCCGTCGGCCTGCTGATGGCGACGGCGTCGACCTGGTGCGCCAGGGCCTGGGCGGCCAGCGCGGCGGGGTCGGAGCCGCCCGCGGCGATCCCGGCGACCCGGAACAGCTCCGGGTTGCGGGCCGCGACGTCGAGGGCCTGGGCGCCGACCGATCCGGTCGAACCGAGCACGAGCACACTTCGCGAGGTAGTCATCGGGGCTCATTGTCGCTTGGGGCCCGTCGGGCGCGTGCAGCCAGGTGTGGGATCATTCGCGGGCAAGCGAACCATCGGGTTTTGAGGAGTTGATCGTGGCGAGCAAAGCGGTCGAAAAGCGCGGCCGGGTGGGCGTCGACACCGTCGACCCGCGCGACGAGCCGTCGGCCGAGTGGGGCTGGCACGGTTCCTTCCCGAAGGCGACGCGGATCGCGGGCTGGCTGAGCGCGATCATCCTGCTGGTGATGCTGTACGGCAACCACCACGGCTGGACCGAGAACCTGTGGCTGATCGGCCTGTCGCTGCTGATGATGTTCGGGCTGGTGCTCGACATCCGCAAGCAGCGCACGGCCTGGCGCAAGTAGCTCCTTCACGGCTCAATGGCCCCTGTCCACCTTCGTGGGCCGGGGCCATTCGCCGTTCTGGGCCCACAGCTCGTTGACAATCTTGACCGCGTCGGCCGCCTCGACCCCGTAGCGATGCCGGTACTTCGCCGCCGGCCGCTGGACCGCCGCGGCGACGTCCCCGATGGCGACGTTGTTCCACGAGTCGTTCGGGAAGAACTGCCGCATCACGGCGAGGAACCGGCCGGTCGCCCACACCGGGTCGGTCCGCTGTTCGAAGGATCCCCAGCTCGCGCGCTGCTGGAAGAGCCCGACCGAGTCACCGAGGCCGCCGTCGAGGTTGGCGATACTCGACTCGACGATCACCGTGGCGATCGCGATGGCCGCGGCGCGATCGTTGAGCCCCGATCTCTGCACGGTCTCGACGATCACTCTGGCGCACGAGGTGTTGTACGGGTTCATGTAGCCGCGCATCTTGGTGGCGAGCTGCTGGTTGAGGCTTTGGGCGGAGTCGGTGTCGTCGGCGGACGTGCCCGCCTGGGCGCACGGCAGGGCGATGTGTTCGACCTGGTCGGGCCGGATCTCGGTGGGCGGGAGCAGGACGAGGGAAAGGGCGAGGTACGCGGCGGTGAACATGCGGCTCCGTTGGTCGTGAGTGGCGATTCGTGTTCTAACCCGAATCGCCACTCACGACCACCCGGACGGCACCCCCGCGTGAACGGCTACCCGACGACCATCCTTTTGGGTTAGGTTCCCCCTCATGAAGCTGCGCTGGGGTGTCACCGCTGTCGTTTCCGCTCTCGCCGCCGTGTTCCTGCCCGGCGTCGCCACCGCCGCGCCCGCCTCGGCGTCCCTGCCGATCGTGCGCTGCGAGTTCACGCCGACGCCGGAAAACCCCGCGGCCCGCCCGGTCCTGCGGCCGCTCCCCTTCGCCCTGACCCGCGGCACCGTCGACGTCACCTTCCGCTTCAACTACGGCCCGGTGACCGTGCGCCTGAACCGCGCCGGCGCCGCCCCGTGCGCCGTCCACAATCTGGCGAGCCTGGCCCTGCAGCGCTTCTACGACCGCAGCCAGTGCTGGCGCCTGACGAACTCCTCGCGCCTCGGCGTCCTGCAGTGCGGCGACATCTACGAAGCCGAAAAGGGCGGGCCGGGCTACAAGTTCCCCGACGAGGTCGACGGCACCGAGACCTACGAACGCGGCACCATCGCCATGGGCAACCAGGGCCCCGGCACCAACGGCAGCGAGTTCTTCATCGTGCACTCGTTCGCGAACATCCCGAAGAACTACTCGGTGATGGGCAAGGTCGTGCGGGGCATGGAGGTGCTGGACCGGATCGTGGCGAACGGGATCATCCCGACTGATCCGAACGGTCCTGCCGATGGACTGCCCGCGAAGCCGGTGAAGATCCAGAAGGCGACCGTCGGTTTCTGATCAAGGGTAGGGATCTCACCTCGCAGAATTCGGCGAGCACGCTCAGGGCTGATGCCGGACGAAGTCGGGAATTCCGTCGGCCGACGCCGGATCCTTGATCGGGTACAGCGTCATCCCTTCCGGAGCGCGGGCACGCGAGATCTGAATGCCGTGCAGACACGCATTGCACCAGAGATGGACCGTGGCGAGACGACTCTCCGGATAGCCGAGATACCTGACTTCCAACCGGTTCTTCTCGCAACGCGGACACGGATGGTGATCGATCCGGTCCGAACCTCCGTCAATGACGGAAATCAGCGTCGAAATCCAGCTGGTTCGCCGGGAATTCCGTTTCACTGCGGACAGCCTCGGAGTTCCCGGGCTCCTTCGAGCCCATCCACGCCCGCCAGTTCGATCTTCGCGCTGTGCGGCGAGTCCAGCAGCCCGACCGGCCGTTCGTAACGCAGGATCATGACGATGCGCAGATCGACCTTCGTCGACGTGCCATCCTCGAAGACCGCGGTGGAGAGAAAGTCGCCGACCGAGACCTGCTCACCGAGACACCGGACAACGCATACGGTCTTCCCCCGAGGCCCTTGCTCGATACTTTCGACACCGAGCCTGATCACTGCTGCCATGACCATCCGTACTTTCGGGTGCTGCTGCCGTGGAACCACCATACGGAGTGGTTGTCGGCCGAGCGCAGCTCGATCGAACGCATCACTACCTTTCTCCGACGTCACAGGCGAACGAGTCGAAGTCGTCCCTGTTGATCGACTTCGTAGGCCCCGTCGAGGAAAGGTCCGCCCCGCAATCGGTGGACAGGTCCACAGACCGCGCGCAAGGCGAACATCGACCCTCCTCTATCCGATCCGAAAACGACAATCCGCCCTTCGACGACCCCGGCGAGTCGCGTGGGCAGAGCACCGAGCAGTCCCGCGACCACATGTCTCGCCGGATGCACGAAACCATCGTTGCCAATATCCGGCAACGACACTTGATCATTAAGGCGGTGATCCGCTTTCAAGAAAAGAGGTCACCATTGATGATGGTCGACCGTTGCCAAATAACGAAACACGCTGTAGCAGTCTTTACTACGCACAGAAAACACACAGCCCCCTCGCAGGAACCAGCATTTCACCCTTTAGAGTGACGCATCCGCATCGGGCCCGACTACCGGTGACGTTCCTGGGGGCAAGCATGATGACGCACGAGCAGTACCTGTCCACGAAGAGATTCCCGGCCCTCGACGGGCTGCGCGCGATCGCCGCGCTCCTCGTGGTGGTGTTCCACTACGGAGGACCGTCGTGGGCCATGGCCAACGGCTGGATCGGCGTCCATCTCTTCTTCGTTCTTTCCGGTTTCTTGATCACCACGCTCGCACTGCGTGAAGAAGACCGAAACGGCAGGATCTCGCTCGCGAACTTCTATATCCGTCGCGCGTTTCGCATTCTTCCCGTGTATTTCGCGGTTCTGGGCATCATCGTGGTGTTCACCTATCTGCGCGGTCAGTACACGTCCAGCGGTCTTTCGGGAGCGATGCCGTACTTCCTGACGTTCACCAACGAATTCGCCCACAACGCACCTTTCGGTCAGTCGTGGACGCTGGGTGTCGAGCAGAAGTTCTACCTCGTCTGGCCGTTCCTCGCCTTCGGCATCGCGGCGCTGAGCTTCCCGAAGCGGCTGGGCCTGGCAATCGGCCTGGTCGCGCTCATGATCGCCCTGATCCCGGTGATGCCCTACGCCGGCGCTTACTCGCCGATCATCATCGGTTGCGCGCTCGCCATCGGCCTCCACTACCGCAAGGGCTTCGCGGTCCTCCGCGTCTTCACCCATCCCATCGCCTGCTTCGTCCTGCTCGCGACGCTCGTCGTCCTCCAGATCCACATCACCGACATCGAAGCCTTCTTCCAAGACGGCGGCACGATCGGTGGCACCACGTACGCGGTGTTGGTCGCGCTGTTCGTCACGTCGCTGATCCCGCGCGGCCCGATCGCCTGGCTCTTCTCCACCCCTCCGATGCGGTTCATCGGCGAGCGGTCGTACTCCGTCTACCTCCTGCAAGGGGTGGCGGCGACCGTGGTCGCGCTGTCGATTCCCCAGCTGGGCACCCACCGGACCCTGACCGCGCTCGCCGTGACCGTCGTCGCCCTCGTCATCTCCGACGTCCTTTACCGCTGGGTCGAGGTGCCGATGATCGACGTCGGCCGCAAACTGGTCGCCCGGCGCAGGCCCGCGCCGCCCCGTCCCACGATCCGGGAAGCCGAACCCGCCCTGGCCAGCGGCTGAGCAATTCAGGCGAAGCGCCCTTGTGCGGGTCCGGTACTCTGGTCGCCAAGGTCGAGAGGCGCTGCAACGGACCGCGGGGTCCGCCACGCTCGGCCCCGGACTTCACCGCAAGGGCGCCTCCCACGACATGGGAGGAGCGCTGGATGGAAACGACCGCCCTGCGAAAGCTGCTGAACGAGCGCATCGTGGTGCTCGACGGCGCGTGGGGGTCGA
The DNA here is from genome assembly GCF_001905755.1 of Amycolatopsis sp. CB00013. Lineage (NCBI taxonomy): Bacteria > Bacillati > Actinomycetota > Actinomycetes > Pseudonocardiales > Pseudonocardiaceae > Amycolatopsis > Amycolatopsis sp. CB00013. Next base: position 102,371 of record NZ_LIWC01000008.1, read on the forward strand.
TGCTCCAGAACGCCGGCCTCAAGCCCGAGGACTACCGCACCGAGCGGTTCCAGGATCACCCTCGTGACATCACCGGCGACCCCGACCTGCTGAACATCACCCGGCCGGACATCGTCCTCGACATCCACCGCCAGTATCTGGACGCCGGCGCGGACATCACGACGACGAACACGTTCACCGCCACCACCATCGGCCAGGCGGATTACGGGCTCGAGCATCTCGCGTACGAGATGAACCTCCGCGGCGCCCAGATCGCGCGCGAAGCGGCGGACGCGGCTGGCGGGAAGTTCGTCGCCGGGTCGGTCGGACCGCTGAACGTCACGTTGTCGCTGTCCCCCAAGGTCGAGGACCCGGCCTTCCGCGCGGTGACCTTCGACGAGGTGTACGCCGCGTACGCCGACCAGATCAAGGCGCTCGCCGAGGGCGGCGTCGACCTGCTGCTCATCGAGACGATCTTCGACACCCTCAACTGCAAGGCCGCGATCGCCGCGGCCCGTGACGTCGCACCGCATCTACCGCTGTGGATCTCGGTGACGATCGTCGACCTGAGCGGCCGGACGCTGTCCGGGCAGACGGTCGAGGCCTTCTGGAGCTCCATCGAGCACGCGGATCCGCTGCTCGTCGGCGTCAACTGTTCGCTGGGCGCCGAGGAGATGCGCCCGCACATCGCCGAACTGTCCCGCCTCGCGGGCACGTACACGGCCTGTCACCCCAACGCCGGCCTGCCGAACGCGTTCGGCGGGTACGACCAGACACCCGAGGAGACCGGCGGGCTGCTCGGCGACTTCGCCACGGCCGGGATGGTCAACGTCGTCGGCGGCTGCTGCGGCACGACCCCCGCGCACATCAAGGAGATCGCCGACGCCGTCCGGGGGATGACGCCGCGGACCGTCCCGGATCCGAAGGCGCACACCCGGTTCAGCGGGCTCGAGCCGTTCGAGATCGGCAAGGACACCGGGTTCGTCATGATCGGCGAGCGGACCAACGTCACCGGATCCGCCAAGTTCCGCAAGCTGATCGAGGCCGACGACCACCAGGCCGCCGTCGACGTCGCGCTGGAGCAGGTCCGCGGCGGGGCGAACCTGCTGGACGTCAACATGGACGCCGACCTGCTCGACAGCGAAAAGGCGATGACCACGTTCCTGAACCTCATCGCCACCGAACCCGAGGTCGCCCGGCTGCCGATCATGATCGACAGCTCGCGCTGGACGGTCCTCGAAGCCGGGCTGAAATGCGTGCAGGGCAAGGGAGTCGTCAACTCCATCAGCCTCAAGGAGGGCGAGGAGCAGTTCCTCCAGCAGGCCCGCCGCATCCGTGACTACGGCGCCGGCGTGGTCGTGATGGCCTTCGACGAGCAGGGCCAGGCCGACACCGCCGACCGCAAGGTCGAGATCTGCGCCCGCGCCTTCGACCTGCTCACCCAGCAGGCCGGTTTCGTCGCCGAGGACATCATCTTCGACCCGAACGTGCTCGCGGTCGCCACCGGTATCTCCGAGCACAACGGATACGCCAAGGCGTTCATCGACGCGCTGCCGCGGATCAAGGAACGCTGTCCCGGCGTGCACATCAGCGGCGGTATCTCGAACCTCTCGTTCTCCTTCCGCGGCAACAACGTCGTGCGCGAGGCGATGCACTCGGCCTTCCTGCTGCACGCCGTGCGCGCGGGGCTGGACATGGGCATCGTCAACGCCGGGCAGCTCGCGGTCTACGAGGACATCCCCAAGGATCTGCTGGAACTGGTCGAGGACGTGCTCTTAGACCGCCGCGAGGACGCCACCGACAGGCTGGTCACGTTCGCGGAAACGGTCAACGGCAAGGGAACCAAGCGTACGGTCGACCTCTCCTGGCGTGAGAACACGGTCGAGGCGCGCCTCAGCCACGCGCTGGTGCACGGCATCGTCGACTACATCGAAGAGGACACCGAGGAAGCGCGGCAGAAGCTGCCGAGGCCGCTCGAGGTCATCGAAGGCCCTCTGATGGACGGCATGAAGATCGTCGGCGACCTGTTCGGATCCGGGAAGATGTTCCTGCCGCAGGTGGTCAAGAGCGCGCGCGTGATGAAGCGGTCGGTGGCCTACCTCGAACCGTTCATGGAGGCCGAGAAGGAGAAGGCTCGCCTCGAAGGCCGCGTCGAAACCCGCCAGGGCAACGGAAAGGTCGTCCTGGCGACGGTCAAGGGCGACGTGCACGACATCGGCAAGAACATCGTCGGCGTCGTCCTCGGCTGCAACAACTACGAGGTGATCGACCTCGGTGTGATGGTCCCGGCTTCGGTCATCCTCGACACGGCCGTCTCCGAGGGCGCCGACGCCATCGGGCTTTCCGGCCTGATCACGCCGTCGCTGGACGAAATGGTCAACGTCGCCGCCGAAATGGAGCGGCGCGGGCTGAAACTGCCGTTGCTGATCGGCGGTGCGACCACGTCGCGCCAGCACACTGCGGTCCGCATCGCGCCGGCGTACGAACACACGACCGTGCACGTCCTCGACGCCTCCCGCGTCGTCGGCGTCGTCGGCGACCTTCTCGACGCGGATCGCGCCGAAATCCTCGACAAGAAGAACCGCGAGGATCAGGAAGAGCTGCGCGTGCAGCACGCGAACAAGCAGCGCACGCCGTTGCTGACGGTCGAGCAGGCCAGGGCCAACCCGGAGAAGGTCTCCTTCGACGACATCCCGACGCCCGCGTTCACCGGCGTCCGGTACGTCTCGCCGTCGCTCACCGAGCTGCGCGAGATGATCGACTGGACCTTCCTGTTCCTGGCCTGGGAGCTGAAGGGCAAGTACCCGGCGATCCTGGACAACCCGGTGGCGCGCGAGCTGTTCGACGACGCGAACACCCTGCTGGACCAGATCATCGCGGAGGAGCGGTTCCAGGCCAAGGGCGCGTACGCGTTCTGGCCGGCGCACTCCGAGGGCGACGACATCATCCTCGAGTCGGGCCTCAAGTTCCCGATGCTGCGCCAGCAGACCAAGAAACCGCTGGAGCGGCCGAACCGCTGCCTGTCCGACTACATCGCCCCGGCGGGCGCGGGCGATCACCTCGGCGGGTTCGCGGTCACCATCCTCGGCGCCGAGGAGTTCGCGGCCGAGTTCGAGGCGAAGCAGGACGACTATCGCGCCATCATGGTGAAGGCGCTCGCGGACCGGCTCGCCGAGGCGTTCGCCGAGCACCTGCACCTCCAGGCGCGGCGGGACTGGTTCGAACCGGACGCCGATCCGAAGCTGGAAGACCTGCACGCCGAGAAGTTCCGCGGCATCCGCCCGGCGCTGGGCTACCCGGCGAGCCCGGACCACAGCGAGAAGCAGGAGCTGTTCGACCTGCTCGACGCGGGCAGTTTCGGCATGGCCTTGACGGAGTCGTTCGCGATGACGCCGGCGGCGAGCGTCAGCGGGCTGATCTTCGCCCACCCCGCTTCGCGGTACTTCACCGTCGGGCGGCTGGGCAAGGACCAGGTCGAGGACTACGCGGTCCGCCGCGGCCTCGAACTGTCCACTGTGGAACAATGGCTCCGCCCGAACCTCGCCTACGATCCCGAATGACACAATGACCGCGTGACTGCCGAGGGCTCGGACTTCCTGCAGCTGGACATCGGGGACGCACCGCCGGGGCGCCGTTCGGACTGGCTGGCGTCGCGGTTGCGGCACGCCATCTCCGACGGCCGCCTGCCGGTCGGCAGCAGGCTGCCCGCGACCAGGGCGCTGGCCGCGGACCTGCGGGTCTCCCGCGGCGTGGTCACCGAGGCCTACCAACGGCTGGTCGAAGACGGCCACGTCGCCGGACGCGGCCGCGCGGGCACAGTGGTCGTCGCGGCACCGGCGAGGACGAAAGAGCAGACGGCACCCGGTCCCCCGGCCGCGGGCACGATCTTCCAGCCCGCTCCCGGGATCGGCGTCTTCGACTCGCTGCGGTCGACCCCGGCGCGGATCGACCTGTCCCCCGGCGTGCCGGATCTGACGGCGTTCCCGCGAACCGCCTGGTTACGCGCGGAACGCACCGTGCTCAACGACCTCTCGGCGGCGGCCTTCGGCTACGGCGACCCGCGGGGCGCACCCGCGTTGCGGCTGGCCATCGCGCACTGGATCGCCCGCACCCGGGGCATCACCGCCGACGCCGACGACGTGCTGATCGTCGCCGGTGTCGCGCAGGGTCTCGGCTTGCTGGCTCAGGTGCTGCGCGACAACGGGATGTCCGAGATCGCCATCGAGGATCCGAGTTCGCTGGGCGCGCGGCAGCATCTGCACGACCGGCGGCTGGCGACACCGCCGATCCGGGTCGACGAAGACGGGATCGACGTCGACGAGCTCGTCCGCAGCGGCGCGCCCGCCGTACTGCTCACGCCCGCGCACCAGTTCCCGACCGGTGTCGTGCTCGGCGGGGAGCGCCGTCGCGAACTCATGCGCTGGGCCGCGGACGGCGGGCTGATCATCGAGGACGACTACGACGCCGAGCACCGCTACGACCGCCCGCCGGTCCCCGCGCTGCGCTCGATGCTCGCCGAGCAGGTCTGTTACGCGGGCAGCGTGTCGAAGTGGCTCGCGCCCGCGCTCCGGGTCGGTTGGATGCTGGTGCCGCCGCGATACCGGGACGAGGTGGTCGCGGCCAAACGGTTCGCCGACCTCGGCAACGCCGTCCTCCCGCAGCTGGTGCTGGCGCATCTGATGGAATCCGGCGAGATGGAACGGCAGCTGCGGTTCGTGCGCAAGCGGCATCGCCGCCGCCGGGACGCGATGATCGACGCGCTCCGGACGCATCTCCCGGACGCCGTGGTGCACGGCGCAGCCGCCGGGCTGCATCTGACGATCACCTTCGACGGCGAGTTCTCCGATCTCGACTTCGCCGCCTCCGCGCTGGAGCAAGGGGTGAAGGTGCAGCCGCTGTCGTGGCACTGTCAGCGGCCGATGAATCCCGGCCTCGTCCTCGGTTACGGGGCGAGCCCGGCGAGCGACATCGCCGAGGGCATCGCGACCCTCGGCCGCCTTCGACGCTAGCCACCCCCGCGTTTCGTCCTCTGAATGCGGTGGTTCGACGGCGAACTACCGCATTCAGAGGACGAATTGCCCGAGGAAGGCCAGGAGCACGGCCGGGTCTTCGACGTGGGCGTTGTGGCCCAGCCCGGGAAGTTCGACGGAAGCCTCGCTGAGCGCGCGAAGCTGTTCGGGCCGGCTCATGGGGTCGTGCTCGCCGGCGGCGAGGGCGACCGGGCAGCGCGCCGCGCCGAGCAGTCCGGGCATGTCGGGAGCGCCGACGGCGAACGCGCGGGGATCCAGGGCCAACCGCCAGCCGCCTTCGGTTTCGACGATGCCGTCGGGGTCCGCTTCGGCGAGGCCGGTCAAGCCGGCGATCTTGAGGAACGCTCGTTCGGCGTCCTCGCGGGCCGGGAACACCCTGGGCGGTTTCGCCGCCATGTCGGCGGCCTTCGCGAGGTCGGACTCGCTCCAGTCGACCTTGACGCCCACCGCGAGCAACCCGTCGACCTGGAGCCCGAACCACCCGCTGGCCAGCGCGAGCCCGACCACTCCGCCCAGGGAGTGGCCGATCACCAGCAGCGGACCACGTTCCGGGAGCACTTCGGCGACCGCCGCGGCCAACCCGCCGAACGAGTAGTGCGCCGAGTGCGGTGAGGCCCCGTGCCCTGGCAGGTCGGGCGCCAGCCAGCGGTAGCCGGGTTGCAGCATCAGGCCGTCCCAGACCGCGCCCGTCGCGCCGAGGCCGTGCAACAGGAGCACGGCGGGGCCTTCGGTTCCGGCGGTGCGCATCTTCAGCTTGTCCACCGGACGGATCTTTCCTCAGTCCCCGGTGCGCGGGCTAGTGTCGACGCCGTGATCACCGATCCGGACGTGTACACGCGGGGCGTGCCGTACGAGCACCTCGCGGCGCTGCGCCGGGAGTCGCCGGTCGTGCGCGTGGACGATTTCTGGGCCGTGCTGCGGCATTCGGACGTCAAGCACGTGCTGAAGAACCCGAAGCAGTTCTCGTCGCACCTCGGTGGGACACAGATCCGGGATCCGGCGACCGAGCAGGATCTCGGTTACGTCCGGCGGATGATGCTCAACATGGACCCGCCCGAGCACGCCCGGCTGCGTGGCCTGCTCACGAAGGCGTTCACGCCGCGCGCGGTCGGCAGGCTGACCGAGCGGATCCAGGGCTGGGCCAGGGAGCTGATCGCCGGGGTCCGGGACGACGGTGAGTGCGACTTCGCCGCCCTCGCCGCCGATCTCCCGTTGCTGACGCTCGCCGAGGTCTTCGGGATCCCCGAACAGGACCGGCGGCTGATGTACGACTGGAGCAATCGCGTGATCGGCTACCAGGACGCCGATTACGCGGTGAGCGCGACGGTCGACGCGGGCGACGTCACCGATCTCGCGCGGGCGGCGCTGGCGGTGCGGCCGGTTCCGGGACCGGACGGCGCGATGCCCGATCCGCGCACGCGGGCCGGGATGCCGGATCTCTACGCGTACGCCACCGCGCTCGGCGAGTACAAACGCCGGCATCCCGGCGAAGACGTGATGAGCAATCTGATGGGGCACGTGGAAGACGGCGGCCGGGTGTCCATCGCGGAGTTCGAGAACCTGTTCTGGCTGTTTTCCGTGGCAGGCAACGAAACACTGCGCAACGGCATCCCCGGTGGGATGCTGTCGTTGCTGTCGCATCCGGATCAGTACCGGCGGCTGCTGGCCGACCGTTCGCTGCTTCCCGGTGCGGTGGAAGAGATGTTGCGTTTCTGGACGCCGGTCATGCACTTCCGCCGGACCGCGACCGAGGACGTCGTTCTGTCCGATGTGGACATCCGCGCGGGCGAGAAGGTGGTCGTCTGGTTCTCCGCCGCGAATCGCGACGAGGCCGTCTTCGCGGACCCGGATCGCTTCGACATCGGCCGCACTCCCAACGATCACCTGACCTTCGGGCACGGTCCGCATTTCTGCCTCGGCGCCCAGCTGGCGCGGGTGCAGCTGCGCGCGATGTTCGAAGCGGTCCTGGATCTGCTCGGCGAGGCCGAACTCGCCGGTGAACCGGTGCGGTTGCGGTCGAACTTCCAGAACGGGCTGAAATCCTTGCCGATCCGCTGGTAGCGAAGGGCCCCTTCCCGCCCCCGAGCGCGGGAAGGGGCACCTCACCCCCTGATCATTCGGCCGCGGCGTACTCCGGCTCGGCGATGGCGGAGCGGGCTTCGGCCTTGCGCAGGCCGACGACTCCGGACAGCGCCACCAGGACACTGATCACGGCGATGCCGGTGACGACGGTCAGCGCGGGCGCCAGACCGTTCAGCAGCGCCGCCGGGCCGGTGGCCCCGCCGGAGTTGCCGGTCAGGACCGCGGTCACCACGGCGAGCCCGATCGCGCCGCCGACCTGGATCGACGTGTTCAGCAGTCCGCCGGCGAGCCCCTGCTCGTCGTCGGAGATGCCGTTGGTCGCCTGGATGTTCAGCGACGAGAACGCCAGCATGAAGCCGATGCCCAGCAGGATCATGCTCGGCAGCACCGAGCCGGCGTAGCTGGAACTCTCGTCGATCCGCAGGAACAGCGCGTACCCGATGACATGGGCGACGACACCGGCGAGGATCGTGCGCGGCGTGCCGAGCCGGTCGATCAGCGGCTCGATCCGAGGCGAACCGAAGGCCACGATCAGCGCGGCGGGCAGGAATCCGAGCGCGGTCTGCAGCGCGGACCAGTGCAGCACGTTCTGCAGGTACAGCATGACCACGAACTGGAAACCGATGTAGGCGCCGAAGAACGTCGCGCCACCGAGGTTGGCGCGGGCCAGCGGACCCGAACGCAGGATGCCGAGCCGGAGCAGCGGGTGCTTGCTGCGCTTCTCGATGAACACGAAGGTGGCGAGCAGGGCGAGCGCGAGGGCGAACGAGATCAGCGTCCGAGGCGCGGCCCAGCCGATCTCCGGCGCTTCGACCACGGCGAAGACCAGCAGGAGCGAACCGGCGGCACCGGTGATCGCGCCGGGGAAGTCGTAGCCGCCGCCCGTCTGCGGCTCGTAGGACGGGATCAGCTTGATCGCGGCGACCAGCGCGGCGATCGCGATCGGCACCGGCAGCAGGAACGTCCAGCGCCAGCCCACCTCGGTGAGCAGACCGGAGAAGACGAGGCCCGCGGAGTAACCGCTGGCACCGAACACGGCGAAGATGCTGATCGCCCGGTTGCGGGCGGGACCTTCGTGGAAGGTCGTGGTGATGATGGACAACGCGGCCGGTGCGGTGAACGCGGCGGCCAGACCCTTGATGAAGCGGGTGGCGATCAGCAGCGCGCCGTCGTCGACGAGACCGCCGAGCAGGGAAGCGAGCGCGAAGACCGCGACGGCGACGAGGAAGACCCGGCGCCTGCCGAGCAGGTCGGCGGTGCGGCCGCCGAGGAGTAGCAGGCCGCCGTAGCCGAGCACGTAGGCGCTGATGATCCACTGCAGGGCGCCGGTGGAGAGGCCGATGTCGGCCTGGATGGACGGGAGGGCGACGGCGACCATCGACACGTCGAGCGCGTCGAGGCCGACGACAACGGACACAGTGAGCAGGACACCCCAGAGGCGCGCGTCCCACCTTGTCGAGCTGGTGGACAGCTGCACGGAAGAACTCATGATCCGTACAGTACATGCACACGCATCTAATGCAAGTGCATTTAATGACTTTGCATAAAATTCATGTGCATGCTATCTTGGGCCGCGTGAGCGACGTCGCCGAAGAAGACCTGCTGCGGGAGTGGCACGACCTGTCCGCCCGGCATGCGGCGGTCTTCGGTCGGCTCGAGTGCCGGCTGCAGGAGCGCCACGGGCTCGGCGTCACCGAGTTCGAAGCCCTCGAACGGCTGGTCACCTGCGTGGTCGGCAAGTGCCGCGCGGCCGACCTGACCGAGGTCGTGCACCTGAGCCAGAGCGCCACCTCACGGCTCGTCGCCCGTCTCGAGCGTGAGGGCCTCGTCCAGCGCGCGCTCTGCGAATCCGACCGGCGCGGGATCTTCGTCGTCGTGACCGACGAGGGCCGTCGCCGCTACGAAGAGGCGAAGCCGACACACCGGGCGACCCTCGAAGAGACCCTCACCATCGACGCCTGACGCCGGAGGGCCTCCGCCCCTTTGGCTTGTCCCTCACGAGGCGATCGTGGTCAGCCCCGCGCCAGCTCCTCGCGAACCGCGGGGACGACTTCGTTCCCCCAGCGCCCGAGCGCGCTGTCGGTGGAGGTTCCGTCCGCGACCGGGAAGTAGATGAACCCCGCCGCGCCGTGGTCGCGCACCGCCGAGACCAGTTCCCCGGCCCATTGCTCCGGTGAACCACCGATCCAGCGCCCGTCGTCGTCACGCGGGGACGCCAGCGGGTTTTCCGTTATGCGGCCGGGGAAGTTGTAGATGGTCGCGATCTCGCCGGGGTCCCGGCCCGCGTCGACGGCCGCCTGGTCGATCACCGGACGGGATTCGGCGAACCGGGGGCTGAGCCAGTCCGCGGCGTGCCCCGGGATCCAGCCGTCGGCCAGTTTCCCGGTCACCGCGAGGGATTTGGGCCCGACCGCGCCCGTCCAGACCGGCGGCGCGGCTGCGGCGGCAGGCACCAAGCCGTCGACGGAGTAGAACTCCCCCTCGAACGTCACCGGTGCCCCGCCTCCGGAAAGCGCCTTGACCAGGGTGATCGCCTCGCTCATCGCCCGGACCGCCTCGGCGGGCGTCTGGTGCTCCACCCCGAGCTTGGCGATCTCCCGCCAGAGCCCGCCCGCACCGATCCCGAGCGCGACGCGACCGCCCGAGAGCACCGAAAGCGACGTGATCGTCCTCGCCAGCATCGGCGCGGGACGGCTCGGCAGGTTGGTGACGTTGACGGCGGCCGTCACGCGCGACGTCCTGCCGAGGATCACACCCAGCGCCGCGTAGGCGTCCAGCCGGTCGGCGAAGTACGGGTGATCGGACAAGCTGACCAGGTCGAGTCCCGCGCGGTCGGCCTGTTCGGTGTGCCGCAGAAGGTCGTCCACTTCGCCGACGCCGGTCTCGAGGCCGAATCCGAACAGTGCCATCACCACTCCTTGAGTTCGTAGTACGCACTATTTGTATCACGAACTAGTTCTCGGTGTCGAAGTAAAGAATGTTTGACATGATGTCCAGAACTCTTTACTTTGGATTTCGTGGCACTGGAAGAGAAACGCGCGTGGATCACCGCGGTGGTCACGATGTGCGCCTACGTGGCGTATCTGATCGTCGTCCTCAGCCGAGCGGGCTCCGGCCCGCTCGTCGACGTCCCCTACGTGGCGACGTTGCTGTGGACGATCGGGGCGGCCATCGCGGCCACGATCGTGCTGAACATCGCCGTGACGATCGCCGCGCCGCGTGACGACGACCGCAAAGACCAGCGAGACCGCGAGATCGGCCGGTTCAGTGACCACATAGGACAGTCGTTCGTCGTGATCGGCGGTGTCGCGGCGCTCGTCATGGCGATGGCGGAACTGGACCACTTCTGGATCGCCAACACCGTCTACCTCGCCTTCGTGTGCTCGTCCCTGCTCGGCTCGCTCGCGAAGATCGCCGCATACCGCGAGGGATTCCAGGCGTGGTGAAACCGACCAAGGTCACGAACTCCATCCGCGCCCTGCGGTTCGCCAAGGGCGAGATGACCCAGGCCGAACTCGCGAACCGGATCGGCGTGACGCGCCAGACGGTCATCGCGATCGAGCAAGGCCGCTACTCGCCGTCGCTGGAGATGGCGTTCCAGATCGCCCGGGCGTTCGGCGTCGGGCTCGACGATGTTTTCCAGTACCCAGACTAGGAAAAGAGGCCGCCATGAAGGCGATCGTCCAGAACGAGTACGGCACCACCGACGTCCTGCAGCCCGCCGACCTGCCCGAACCCGAAGCAGGACCCGACGGTGTGGTCGTGCGAGTCCGGGCGGCGGGGGTCGATCCCGGCGTCTGGCACCTCATGGAGGGTTCGCCGTATCTGGTGCGGCTGATGGGTTTCGGGGTGCGGAGACCGAAGGCCCGCGTTCGCGGGATGGACTTCGCCGGTGTCGTGCACGCCGTCGGCGGCAATGTGACACGATTCCGGCCCGGCGACGAGGTTTTCGGTACCTGTCAAGGATCTTTCGCCGAGTACGCATTGACCACAGTGGACAGTATCGCCCGGAAACCGGAGCGGCTCGGCTTCGACGAAGCGGCCGCCGTCCCCATCTCGGCCTTCACCGCGCTCCAGGCGCTCCGGGACAGGGGCCGGGTCGCGCCCAGGCAGAAGGTCCTGATCATCGGTGCGGGCGGCGGCGTGGGCACCTTCGCGGTGCAGATCGCCAAGGCGTTCGGCGCCGAGGTCGACGGCGTATGCGGCACGGGCAAGGTCGACCTGGTGCGTTCGCTCGGCGCGGCCCGGGTCTTCGACTACACCCGTGAGGACTTCGGCGGCGGCTACGACCTCATCATCGACACCGCCGGCAACCGGTCGCTGACCTCGCTGCGGAAGTCCCTTACCCCGCGCGGCACTCTCGTCCTCGTCGGCGGGGAGACCGAAGGGAAATGGATCGGCGCGGTGGGCCGCACTCTGCGGGCGCTGGTGCTCGGGCCGTTCGTGAAGCAGAAGCTCCGCGGCCTGATTTCCACGGAGAACCAGGACGATCTGCAGACGCTGCGCGCGCTCATCGAGGCGGGGAAGGTCACGCCGGTGATCGACCGCGCCTATTCGCTGGCCGAGGCGCCCGAAGCCGTCCGCTACGTGCGGGACGGGCATACGAGCGGCAAGGTCGTCATCACCGTCTGATGTTCTCCCCCGCGTCGGTCTCCGGCCATCTCGACGGTGTTCGGTATCGGTGAGCGATCCGCCGAGCGCCGAGGAGACCACCGATGTCCGTCAACCGCCGGGACCTGTTGCGAGGCGCCGCCACCGCCGGGGCGCTGGGGCTGGCCTGGCCGTTGAGTTCGCGGATGACGGTCGCGCAGGCCGAGGAGGCCGCCGTCGCGCTGGGCGCGACCTGGGACGAGGCGCCGTTCACGCTCGGCGTCGCGTCCGGCGACCCGGTCCCGTACGGCGTCGCGCTCTGGACCAGGCTCGCGCCGAAACCGATGGAGTTCGAGCAGCCGCTCGACGACACCGTCGAGGTCGGCTGGGAGGTGGCCACCGACCGCGGCTTCCGCCGTCGCGTGGCGCGTGGGACGGCGGCCGCAACCGCCGGGGCCGGACACAGCGTGCACGTGCCGGTGTCCGGGCTGGAGCCGGGCTCGCAGTACTACTACCGCTTCCATGCGCTCGGCAAGGTCAGCCGGATCGGCCGCACCCGCACCGCGCCGGTCGGGCCGGTCCGGCGGGTGCGGTTCGCCTCGGCGAACTGCCAGGCGTTCCACGACGGGTTCTACGCGGCGCACGCCGGGATCGCGCGGGAGGAGCTGGACTTCGTCGTCCACCTCGGCGACTACGTCTACGAGCACGGTCAGGTCGGCGGCAACCCGCTGCGCGACCACGAAGGTCCCGAGGTGCTGACCCTGCCTGCGTACCGGCGGCGCCACGCGCTCTACAAGTCCGACCCCTCGTTGCGGGACGCCCACGCGGCCCACCCCTGGTTCATCACCTGGGACGATCACGAGGTCGTCAACGACTACAGCGGCACCACCCCGTCGTTGCGGGCGCGACGCTCGGCGGCGTATCAGGCCTGGTTCGAGCATATGCCGGTGCGCCCGGACCACCCCTCGACGCCGAGGATCCACCGTCAGCGCCGCTGGGGCGACCTCCTCGACCTGTCCATTTTGGACCTGCGACAGTACCGCTCGGCGCAGAACCTGCCCGACGGCACGATCCTCGGCGCGGACCAGAAGGCGTGGCTCAAGGACCAGGTGACCGGGGCCGGCGAGGCCTGGCACTGCTGGGTGAACTCGATCATGCTGAGCCAGCTGGCGAAGCCCGGCGGCGGCTACATGTTCACGGACCAGTGGGACGGCTTCCTCGCCGAACGCAAGGAGGTGCTGACCCACGTGGCACAGAGCGGCCTCGAAGACCTCGTGGTGATCACCGGCGACTGGCATTCCGCGTTCGTCGACGACATCCGCCCGGACTTCGCGGATCCCACCACCCCCGTGATCGGCACGGAGTTCACCGCGCACTCGGTCACCTCCGGCGCCTACTCCCCCGAGTGGAACGCCACGAACGGACCGAAGATGGGCGCGGCCAACCCGCACCTCAAGTACTTCGAGGGCGACCGGTACGGCTACGACGTCTACGAGGTCACCCCGCGCCGCTGGAGCACGCACATGCGGGTGATCGGCGACCGGCGCGACCCGCGTTCCCCGGTGAGCACCCTGACGACGTTCCACGTCGACCGCGGCCGGGCCGGGTCCTATGAGGACCGGTCCACCAGCACGTCTCCGGCACAGTACCGGCGGCGCTAGGCCAAAAGGGGAGCCGGGAACTCAGAAGAGGGGCGGCGACGCCCTTTCGGAGCAGCGCGGTTCACCGCACGCGTTCTCGTTTCACCTGCCCGATGAATTCACGACAATTCTTCCGTGCGGCTAATCTGGCCTTTCCACTGGGAACCAGACGCGGGAGAAACAATGAAGAAGAAAATCGCCGCTTTAGTCATGGCCGCCTTTTCGGCGGCCGGATTCCTGGCCGCCTCGCCGGCCGCCGCGGCGACCGAAGGCCAGTTCCCGCCCTACGGATGCGACAGCAGTCGCTACGGAATCCTCTTCGGCGAGGGCATTTCGATGACCTGCTTCTCGCTGCCGAGACACTCGGAAACGTACCGGGTGGTCGCCCACTGCGCGTCCGGATCCTCCTTTTGGTACACCGTCGGCCATTGGGTGCCGATCGGTTTCGGCCCGTCGACCGCGGAATGTCACGGCGCACTGCTTTCGAGCGCCTACGTGGCCGGATATCACGTAGACGACTTCTAATATCCGAATGCAACGATGTTGATCTTGGCGGCGCCTTTCAGCGTCCGCTCCCGGCTGGTCCCCACCGGCCCACTTCCGCGGTGAGCCACCGATGCAGGGAAAACGCCAGTTCGACCGGCGCGTCGTACTGGATCAGATGCCCGGCATCGGGAATGACGTCCAGAAGGGCACCGGGAATCGCGTCGGTGAGCTGTTCCGCGCGATCCACCGGTATCCACGTGTCGTCCGCGCCCCAGATCACCTTCACCGGCAACTCGAGTTCTGGATAGCGGTCCTGGATCTCATCGGTGAACCGGACGTCCGCCTCGGCGATCTGCCGGTAGAAGGCGCGTTGCCCCTCCTCGTCCAGCCAAGGCCCGGTCAGGGTGGCCAGTTGCGCGCCGGTGAGACCTCGATGGGAGGCCGTCCCGATGTAGGACTCGAGCGCACCCTTGTGCACCGTCGGGGGCTGCGCCTGGAAGACCTCGGCGTTCTCGGCGACGAGCCGGAAGAACTCCGAACCCCATGGCCGCAGCGCGACGACGTCCACCAGCGCGAGCGAGGCGTACTCCGCACCGTGCAACAGCTTCGCGCGCAGCGAAACGGCTCCGCCGTAGTCGTGGGCGATCACGTGCGGGGCGGCCGGCCCCCAATACGTGAGCAGGTCGGCGAAAAGCTCGCCCTGCGTGCCGAGATCGACGGCGTGGCCGGGATCCTTCGACGAACGACCGTATCCGGGCATGTCCCAGACGTGGACGGCGAACTCCTCGCTGAGCGCTCGCGCGAAAGGCGCCCACAGTTGCGCCGACCACGGTGTCCCGTGGCACAGCACCACCGGGGCGCCTTCGCCGAGGCGTTCCCACGCCACCGAACGGCCACGCCACTCGAACGTCCGCGACAACTCCAGCTCGCCGAATCCCATGATCGCGATGGTAGTGGCGGCCGTCCCGCTCAGTCGGGCAATTGCAGTTCCGTATGCCGCTTGGACAGCATCTCCGCCAGTTCCCGGAGTTTGACGTTCATGTTCTGCGACGTATGCCGCAGCACCTCGAACGCCTCCGCGGCGTCGATCCCGCGCCGTGCCATGAGGATGCCCTTGGCCTGCCCGATCGCGTCCCTGCTGTCGAGCGCCTGCTGGAGCTGCTCCTCCTGGAGCTGCCCGCGCGTGACCGCGTGCGTCGTCGCCAAAGCCAGCGACGCGTGCGTCGCCAGTAGCAGCAGCACGTCGCGGTCGGCCCTGGCGATGCCGTGCGGACGGCGCGAGTAGACGTTCAACGCGCCGGACACCTGCGAACTCGACGCTTCCGGCAGCAAGGCCGTCGACACCAGCGAGTGGAACCCGAGCGCCGCGGCGGCAGGGCCGAAACGCGGCCACCGGGCGTCTTCCGCGAGGTTGTCGCTGAAGGCCGCCGCCGGTCCCGAAACCCGCGCCGCTTCGACACAGGCACCCTCGCCGTACTGATACTGCAGCTGGTCCAGTTCGCCGGCGATCTCGTCGGTCCCCATCGGCGTGTGGAACCCGCCGTCGGGATCGAGGAGGGTGACGCTGACCAGATCCGCACCGGGCACCAGATCACGCGTCGCGAAGACCACCCGTTCGAGTACCGCCGCGATCGAACCGGAATCCAGCAACGCCCTGGTCAGGGAGACGAACTGGTTGACCAGTGGCCCGGCGAGGAGCCGGGCGCCGTTTTCAGAGGTCACCGGCAGTTCGCCGTCGCCGACATCCTCGACGAATCGGTTCTTGTCCCGCTGCCAGTCGATTTCATCGTCCAAAGCCCGCCTCTCCCACTTCTGCACATCGGCGTGATGCACCACGGGAGCCACCGGCGGGAACCGGCGCCGAGCGCGCACCATCAACCGCCGCAACCAACCCGGTTACCGGCGGATCGGCGCTAACTTCTCAACGCTCAGAACCGCTTTCGGAAGCCGACCTTAGCCGAATGCGATCACCCCGCCTACCGCGACCCACGTTCGGCCCGTCGTGGATCGTCTCTTCCTGGCACGCGGTCGGCGAACCGATCGGCCACCTGGCGTAACGCGACGTCCTCTCCGCCATGTTTCAGCCGGCGCCGTGGTTGGTACCCAGGCGGCGTATCGCCGAGAACCCCGGGGGGTGGTCACTCTGTCCTCGCTCCAGGCCGAGGAGCAGCGACGGATCGTCGCTGCCTGCTTCGCGCGCACCGGGCTCACGATGGAGCAGCTGTGGTTGAGGTACTTCGCGCTCGGCGGTGACGTCAGCGAAGTCGAACTGGAGGCGTTCCTGCAGGGACTGTTCCCCCTGCCCCGGATCCAACGGGACATGGTGGCCCACGCGGTCAACGAGCGCCTCGACGAGATCTCCGGCGCGAGACGGGCGCCGTACAGCCGCGAGCCCAGTGAGGACACCCGCCCCCGCGGTCCACTGGCCGCGCTGGTGGGGCTTCTCGACGGCGCCCACCGGGTCGCCCCGGAGCGGCTGCCCGAGGTCATCGCGGCGGCAGGGCGCGCGCTGGACCTGCGGATAGCCGTCTACCTCGCCGACTACGACCAGCACCGGCTCATCCCGTTTCCCGAGCAGTCGCCCGGTCGGGTACCGCAGGCGATCGAAACCAGCGTCGCCGGTCAGGCGTATCGGCAGGCGGACACCGTGCTGGCCGAAGACTCCGCCGGGCCGCGCTTGTGGGCCACGCTGCTGGACGGCGACGAGCGCGTCGGCGTGCTCGAGGTCGAAGCCGGCCCGAACACCGACCTCAACGACCCCTCGTTACGCACTCAATGCCATTGGCTCGCGTCGCTGTCCGGCCACCTCATCGCCGCCGCGATGCGCTACGGCGACGGCCTCGACATGACTCGCCGACGACGGAGGCGCGATCCCACCGCCGAACTGCTCTGGCAGCACCTGCCCCCGTTGACGGCGGCGACGCGCGACGTCGTGGTGGCAGGCGGAGTCGAGCCCGCCTACGACGTTCGCGGCGTCACGTTCGACTACGCCCTTTCCGCAACGACGGCATGGCTGGCGATCTTCGACGCGGACCGCGACACCGAGTCCTCAGGCCTGGTGGTGTCGGCGGCACTCGCGGCCTACCGGTCCGCCCGCCGCGAGGGCCAGGGCCTGCATGGCCAGGAGAGCGCTGTCGACAAAGCGCTTTCGACGCAGTTCGGTGCCGGCGGGTCAGTTCGCGGGACCCTGGCCGAAGTGGACCTCGCCCACGGGGACGTGCGCCACCTCGAAGCGGGCGGGGAAGCACCGCTCGTGTTCGGCAGCGGACACGAACAGTCCACAGTGGACAGTGCGCCGCGATCGCCGTTCGGTGCCGGGACGCCAGGCCGGGTCTCGACCACCCGACTCCAGCCTGGAGATCTCCTCGTCCTGCACACCGAAGGCCTCTCGGAGGCGCGTTCCGCCGACGGCGCACGGTTCTCTCTCGCCGGGAGCCTGGACGCCAACGCCGGACACGTACCGCCCGAGATCGCCCGTCGCGTGCTGCAGGCGGCGAAGTCCCACTGCCACAACACTTTCGCCGGTGACGCCGGTCTGCTACTCGCTCACTGGCCGGGAACGCCGTGAAGCCGCTCAGCCACTGAAATCGACGTCTTCGCTCATCACCGTCCCTCCCTTTCGGCCCGGCGCGGCCTGATACCGCCAGTACAGGTTCGTGTGCGCGATGACCAGTTCCGGCGCGATTCCGCCCCACTCGGTCTTGTCCACGGTCGTGTGCGCGTCGCCGACCAGCGTCGCGTCGTACCCGCGGACGATGGCGCCGTGCAGCGTCGAACGGATGCAGGCGTCGGTCTCGGCCCCGACGACCACGAGCCGTCCGACACCGCGTTCGGCCAGCACCCTCTCCAGGTCGGTGTCCTCGAACGAGTCACCGTAGGACTTTTCGACGACCGGCTCGGCTTCCTCCTGGTTCAGTTCGCCGACGATGCGCCATTCTTCGCTTCCTCGCACGAGCCCGTCGTCGGAGTGCTGCACCCAGACGACCGGGACGCCTTCCCGCCGTGCCCTGCCGACGAGCCCGCCGATCTTCGCGACCACGGCGTCGCGCTCGTAGCCCTCGTCGACGACGGCGTTCTGGACGTCGACGACGAGGAGCGCGGTGTTCGGCCGGTTGTCGAGAGTGGTCATGACGGGTATCCCTCCAGGTCAGGCTGCTGAGGCAGACCCTAGCCCCGGCCACCGACAAGAACGGCGATCAAGCTCCCGGAACGGCCAGCGCCTTCGTGTTGCGCTGGACAGCGGACCACGCGCCGTCCCGGCACAATCCGCAGGACGGGCCGAAGAACTCCGCGCGGGCCCGCTCGTCACCGGAAAGCCAGAACCGGAACCACGCCGTGATGGCGCCGCGGAACCCGCCTCCGTCGCCGACGGGCGTGAAGTGGGTCGCGCCGCGGAGTTCGCCGTAGATCGCGGGGACCTGGTCCGCGAGGCGGTAGCGCGGGATGACCAGCAGCCCGGGGATGACGATGGTGTCGAACTGGCCGCCGAGGAAGAACGAAGGACCCTTGAGTGCCGTGGCGGAGCCCTGCGGCCCCGGTTCGATCGGGATCGTGGTGGTGACGCGCGCGTCGGCGCCGGCGGCGATCGCTCCGCCGCCGCCCTGGGAATGGCCGGTGGCGCCGATGTGCGCGGTGTCGATCTTCCCCTCATAGCGGCTGCCGGGACGGGAGTTCTCGGCGATCAAGGTCGTGGCACCGGCCAGCATCTCCTGCCCCGAACCGGCGTTCGGGGTGTCGGCCGCCGCGACGACGAAACCGTGGGAGGCCAGATGCCGCAGCAGGCCGTCATAGGTCTTCGGGTTCGCGCCGGTCCCGTTGCCCCACAGGATGACCGGATGCCTCTCCAGCCGCGAAGGCCGGTACACGGTGTGCGCGCTGTCGAGGGCTTCGACGGTCACCGCGTAGGGGCCTGGTTCGCTCCACCGGGTGTCGATACCGGTCGCGGCCGTCGCGGCGGGTGCGAGGCCGACGGTGGCGAGCGCGACCATCCCGGCGATCAGTGTCCGTGCGCGAAGTCTCCCCATGATGGCCACCCGTCCCGTTCCGCCAGGACCCCGTTGCCCACGGCGTTCCTCTCAGGGTGTCGGCCCGGTCACCGTACGTCCATGGGGCCGATCACAAGATCGGGCGGACGAGTCTTGTGATCGGCCCCAAAGCGAGGGTCAGCCGATGAGCTGCCACAGGTAGCTCGGACTCTTCACCGGTGCGACGGCGTTCTTCTTCCAGAGGTACTTCACCTTGCAGGGTGGGACGATGCGGTACTTCTGCACGGTGAAGGAACGGCCTTCCTTGTACTGCTGCAGCCGCAACGTCTTCCCCGCGGGCACGGTCGCGGCGTAGGACCAGGAATCGGCCTTCGAGTAGCTCGCGCCGACGCTCACCGCCAGCGAGACACTCGCCTTCGCGAAGATGACGCCCGCCTCGGCGCTGGTCGTGCCGGTGATGGACGCGTTGACCGACGAGGTCGTCGTCTTGTTGTAGGTGATCGTGCCCGGCCCGCGCAGGTAGTCACTGCGCAGGTTCGTCTTCATCCAGGCCTTGGCGCCGTTCGAGATCGTGTAGTCGGGCGGATCGTTGACCTCGGGACAGGGCTGGATCGCGAGCGACGAGGGCCCCGCCCCGAGTGCCGCGGGCGCCACGCACAGGGCGCAACCGAGAAGAACAGAAGCGGTCATCGACCGGAAACGCATCGCGAACCTCCCGTTGTCGATCATGACCGAACGGTAATACGGCTCCTGGTGACGGCGTGGAAATCCAACCTGTTCGAGTTACGCCCGACTGTCCACTGTGGTCTTCACCCGAACGTCGAAAGCCCGTCCAGCAACCTGTCGACGTCGTCGATGCTGGTGTACGGTGCCAGCCCGACCCGGAGCGCCGGATCCTCCAGCTTCAAGGCCGCGAAGACTTCGTGGGCGTAGAAGGATCCCGCCGGCGCGACGACGTTCCTTTCGGCGAGATGCCGTTGCGCCTCGCGCTCCCGGCCACCGAGGCCCATCAGCACGGTCGGGGTCCGGTCCGCCGCCTTGCAGTGGACGGTGACGGCGTCGCCCAGCCCCTCCTCCAGCCTGGCGCGCAACGTGCTTTCGTGCTCGTGCAACGAGTTCATCGAATTCGCGAGCCGTTCTCGCCGTGATCCGCCCGCTCCGGGGTCCAGCGCGGCGAGGAAGTCCACCGCCGCCGTGGCACCCGCGAGCATTTCGTAGGGCAGCGTGCCGAATTCGAACCGCTCGGGCACGCTGTCGGGCGACGGCACGAGCTTGTCCGGCTCGACGGTTTCGAGCAGGGCGGGCGACGCGCCGAGCACGCCGCAGTGCGGGCCCAGGAACTTGTACGGCGAGCAGACGAAGAAATCCGCTCCGAGCGCGGGCACGTCCACCAGTTCGTGGGCGGCGTAGTGCACTCCGTCCACGAACACCAGCGCCCCGGCGTCGTGGGCGAGATCGGCGATCCGGCGGATCTGCGGCTTGGTGCCGAGGACGTTCGAGGCTGCCGTGACCGCGACCAGCCTCGTCCGTTCGGTGAGGACGAGGGAATCGAGGTCGAGTTCCGTGGTTTCCGGGTCGATGTCGAGCCAACGGACGGTCATTCCGGCGCGCTCAGCGGCCTGGACCCACGGCCGGACGTTGGCGTCGTGATCGAGACGGCTGACGACGATCTCGTCGCCCTCGCGCCAGCTTTTGGCCAGGTGCCGGGAAAAGTCGTACGTCAGCTGGGTGGCGCTGCGGCCGTGGACGACGCCTTCGGCAGGCACACCGAGGAAGTCCGCGTAGGCGTCGCGGAAGCCCGAGACGGCGTTCTCCGCGTTGAGTTCGGACGGACTGACCTTGCCCCGGTTCGACAACGGACCGGTCAGCGTCCCGGCGATGGCGTCGGCGACGGGCCGGGGTGTCTGGGTACCCGCGGGTCCGTCGAAAAAGGCGGTTCCGTCGGCGAGGGAGGGGAAGTGGAGCCGGAGGGCGGCGACATCGATGGCCATGTCCCCGACTCTGACATCCGGCGAGGCACGCGTAAACGCTTCGTGGCCGGAACTTCCTCCGGCCACGAAGCGTCTCGGACTCAGTACAGCGTCAACCGGTACGCGCCGGACTGCGCGGTCCCGGCGAACAGATACCGGCCGTCCGCGCTGACCGCCAGGGAGAGCACCCTGGAATCGGGCAGCGCGCCGGGCACGGGCGACCAGGTGCGGCCGAAGTCCGTGCTGCGCAGCACGCCGCCGCCGGTCGCGTTGCTCGCGAACCACACCCGGAAGTCGAACGGATGCGGCAGGATCCGGCTGATCTCACGGGGGTCCTCGCCGTCGAAGACCCGGCGGAACGTCTTGCCGCCGTCTTCACTCAGATGGATGCCCGCGCCGCCGATGAGCACGCGGCCGCCACCCCATCGGCTGATCGAGATCGCACTGACCGGCTGGCTGGTCACGTGGGTCCAGGTCTTGCCGCCGTCGTCCGACCGGGACAGGCCGTCGGAGTCCCCGCCCCAGACCCGGTCCGGGTTCCACGGATCACCGGCGAACGCGATGAAGCCGTTGTCGGTCGCGAGCTTCTCCCAGGTCTTCCCGGCATCGTTGCTGCGGTAGAGCACGTAGCCGCTGGGAGCGAAGGCCGAGACGAGCACCCGGTTCGGGTCGGCCGGGTGGGCGAAGATCGCCCGGGGGAGGCCTTCCTTCGCCTTCGCCGCGAATTCCCAGGTCCGCCCGCCGTCGCCACTGCGGAGCACGTCGAGCGAGAAACCGTTCCGGGTGACCTGCCAGACGACGTCCGGTCGGCTCGGCGAGACGGACAGACGCGCGTCCTCGTGCAGCCGGTCGGCCGGGTGCGACTGCCAGACCCGGTCCGCCGCGGCCACCTTGCCGCGCGGGAGCGGCGTGTTGTAGATCTCCTGCACACCCGCCGCGACGACGCTCTCGCGCAGCAGGTTCCCGGTGGTCACGAGGTCGCGGATGGATTCGCCAGGGACACCGATCTGCTGATAGCCCCGCTTGCCCTCGTCCGCGTACACGCCTCGATAGAGCGAGGAGATCAGCGTCGTGGCGGGTTTGCCCGGTCCGGCGGGGAGGTCGATCATGTCGCTGACGCCTTCGCCCGCCGCGGGCACCGGTTTGCGGGACCAGGTGCGGCCGAAGTCCGCGCTGACGTCTATGTCGTTATACGTCGACACGTACAGCCGTCCACCGAGGAAACGCGGTTCGCGCAGGGTCTGCTCGCCGGGATCGCGGCGCAGTACCGTCCAGGTCTTGCCGCCGTCGGTGGAGCCGTGCAGTTCGGGGCCGACCGTGACCACGAAGCGCTTGCCGTCCGAGGCGACCTGGTTGATCTCGCCGTTGGCCCGGTAGACGAGTTCGGCCTGCGGCTCCTTGCCGCTGACCCCTCGGACCACCCAGAGGGCGTACTCGGGGAGGACCGTCGTGAGGTAGGCGTCGTCGCCGACCATCGTGAGCTTGAGCGCGCCGACCGGCGAGGCGTTGCCCTCACGCGGCCAGGTCCTCGGCACGTCGTTCCAGTGCTCGCCACCATCGGTGCTGACGCTCAGCGAATCCATGTTCTGCACCACGACCACCCGGCCGGTCGGGTCCGTGGCCATGCCGAACGCACCGTCGGGGTACCACTCGCGCAGGGTTTCCCAGGTCTGGCCGCGGTCGGTGGTCCGCACCAGCATGCCGCGCCATTCGCCGAGGAAGCCCGCCGGTTTGTTGCCCACCGCGAGCATCCGGTCCGGGTTCGCCGGATCGACGAAGAATCCCTGGATGGAGGTGTCCTGCGGCAGTCCGCGGCGCACACTCCAGGAAGCGCCGCGATCGCCGGAGAGCCACAGAGCGGGCGGGCTCGGCTGCATCATCGCGAGGCCGGCCGGCGAAACGGCGAGCATCCCGCCGACGCTGTTCGGGCCGACCGGTTCCCAGCCGCCGCGCGGCTTCCCGGTCGCGTTGACGTCCGTGGGCGGTGCCTGGGGTTCGGCGGTGGCCACCGACGTCGCCCCGGTGGTGCCGAGAACCGTCAGCAGCCCGAGAACGAACATGCGTTTGGTGATCGATCTCAGTTTCATGCGGGAGATCTTGGCGCAAGATCCGGAAAAGAGATAGAGGATTCGTCGGATCTTTGCCTGGCGATAACCCCTTCCCATCTTCGATAAGCCTTGTCAAGACTTGACTTACCGAAAACTCATCGGATGACTATGGCGATCAGCGCGGCGGCGAGCAGGGCGAGGTACGCGATCGCGTGCGCACGGTCCGGGATCCGGCCGACCACCCGGCGCGTCACGGCGATGGTCGGGAGCGATCCGCACAGCAGCGCGCCCGCGGCCACGAGGTCGACGTAGCCGACGTGAGCGCCGCCCGAGGACGTGCCCGTCGCCGCGAAGGCGTAGACGGCTGTGCCGATCACCGCCACGGGCAGGCTCAGCGGGTTCGCGAGCGCGGTCGCGTCGGCCATCGGCAGTCCCTTGCGCCGCATGAGCGGCACGGTGAGGACGCTGCCCCCGACGCCGAGAAAGCTCGCCACGGCACCGATCCCGGTCCCGCCCGCGATGGTGGTGACCCCGCCGAGAGCACGCGGTCCGTCGTCCTCCCGTCTGCTCACGAAACCTTTCCGGGCGACGCTGTCGGCGATGGTCAGCGCGAGGTAGGCGACGAAGAGCCAGCGCAGGACACCCTCGTCGGCCACGGTGGCGGTGAAGGAGCCGAGCACGGCGCCCAAACCGATGAAGGCGATGAGCGGCCACAGATAGTCGCGGCGGAGCCGGCCCGTCCGCAGCTGGGCGAGGGTCGCGCTCCCGGCGTTGACCACCATCACGGCGGTCGACGTGGCCACCGCCACGTGCATCGCGTCCTGTGCGTGCTCCGGATCCGCGAGCGCGAAGGCGTAGACGACGGGCACGGTGATGAACCCGCCGCCGAATCCGAAAAGGACGGTGGTGACGCCGCTCAGGCAACCGAACCCGAGGAGCACCGAGATCTCGATCAGCACTCCCTCGACGGTAGGCCCCGGCGGCACGGCGGGCATTCGAAAGGTCGCCAGTTTCTTTCGCGGATCGGACACCCGGCGTAGCCTCGGTGAGGTGCGTGACATCCCCATCGACGAGGTCGACCATCTCGACCGCGCGGTGGTGGCGATCCGCACCGATTACCCACCGGGGCACCGGATCCTCCCGCATCGGCACCGGCGGGCGCAGTTCCTCTACAGCGCGACCGGGTCGATGCGGGTCGAAACGGCCGACGGCACGTGGACCATCCCGACCCGGCGCGCGGTACTCGTCCCGCCGGAGACCGTCCATCAGGTGTTCACGACGACCGTGAGCACCCGGAGCCTGTACATCGAGCCGAAGGCGGTGCCGTGGTTCCCGCGCCGCTGCCAGGTCGTCGAAGTGTCCGCGCTGCTCCGGGAACTCCTGAACGAGGCCGTCGGCGTGCCGGAGCTGTACACCGCTCGCGGACGAGACGCCGCGGTCATCGGCCTGACCCTGCACGAGATCCGCCGGTCCGCGCCGGTCCGGCTCGACCTCCCGCTGCCGAAGCACGAACGTCTGCGAGCCCAGTGTGAGTCCTTTTTGGACGCTCCGGACATCCACGATCCCGCGAGCGAGTGGGCGAACCGGCTGCACGTGAGCGAACGGACGCTGAACCGGCTCTTCACCGCGGAGACCGGGATGGGTTTCGCCCGCTGGCGGCAACGGGCCTGCGTCCTGCATTCCCTGTCACTGCTGTCGGACGGCCTGCCCATCGCCGCGATCGCCGCCTCGCTCGGCTACGAGAGCCCCGCCGCGTTCTCGACGATGTTCACTCGGCTTCTCGGCACTTCACCGAGGGACTATCGCGCCGCGTCCGCGCTCTGAACCCGGTGTCTCGCCCAGGCGAACAAAGGAGTTCGTCGCATCAGTAAGAACGTACTCGTCACCGGCACCGCACGAGGGAAACCGCCGCCGCCTTGGGTTCCCTGGCGGAATCTTCGCCGGATTCCGACTACGCCTGACGGCGCTCATCCACGCTGTGCTCGTGCCGCCCCGACGCAGTACACACCGAAGGCCGCGACCCCGACCGCCACCACGATGAGGAGCACGGTGCCGAACGGCTGGGCGGCCAAGGTCCGCAGGGCGGCGTCGAGCCCGCCGGAACGGGACGGGTCATGCGTCAACGCCGCGTACCCGACCAGTACGGAGACCACTCCGAACACGACACCCCTTGCCACGTAACCGATCCTGCCCAGACGCTCCACCCATCGCCGCGTCCCCGACGGGAGCTTCGCGAGGTCGAGGTCCTGATCGAAGGTCCGGCGTATCCCCTTCACCGCCGAGCCCACCGCGACGCCGAACACGATGACGGCCACCACGGTCACCAGGAACGGGCCGGCGGGCAATCCGAGCAGCCAGGCGGTGAACTCCTGCTGCTTCTGGTCGCCGCTGCCCTGTTCCCCCGCCCCCAAGGCGACCTTGGCCGCGTACACGCCGAGCGAAATCCCCACCAGGCAGCGCACTCCGGACGTCACCCGCTTGACGGTGCGAGTGCGCTGCTTGTCGATCCACGTGTAGCCGACGGCGGCCAGCAACCCCTGCCACAGGCCGTAGGCCACCAGTCCCACCGCCAATACCCACAACAGCACCCCGCCCGCCGGGGTCGAACCGACCTCGGTGATCGCGCCGCGTCCGTCGGCCTCCTGTCCGCCACCGCCGACGGCGACACGCGCCGCCAGGTACCCGATGAGCAGATACACCAGCCCGTAGCAGCCCATGCCGATCCGTCCGAGCACCTGGACGGCCTTGTTGTGGCGCACCTGTCTCGCCTTGGTCGTGGACATCCGGTCCACCTCCTCAGAGTCTCCATCGAGTGTCGCCGCCGAGGGTGAAGACCGCCGCGTGACTGGTCCGTCCGGCCCAGCGCGAAGGAGGCTTAAGCGGACAGCCAGTCGTCGGTGTCACGATGCCTGCCGAGACCGACGGCGTCGAACTCGTCGAAGTGGTCGCCCTTGAGCACGCCCAGCCGTCGAAGCGCCTGGGAGATCGGGCTGCCGTCGGCCGGGTCGGGTTCGTCTTCGTCGACCTGCAGCGGGCCGAGAACGGTCTCGCCGCCTTCCCACACCTGAGCGAACTGCGTCCCGGCGCCACCGAAGTACTCGGCCTCGACGTACGCCACGGCCCCGTGCTCGGAGCACTCGGCGAGCGGCCCGGTGTCGAATCGCGTCTCGGCCACCGGCATCAGCGACAGGTCCTGCCCGAGCGGCACGAGCCTCGCACCTTCGAGCGAATCGAGCACTCGGCGCCGTGCGGACTCGGTGACGATGACGGCTCGCAGGCAATACATGCCCGCATCCTGCCAGTTCGCCGTCCCGCGAAGATTTTTCCGCCGACGATGTCTATCCGCGCCGCCCGCGTTCGTAGCCAGGGTGAGAGACGAACTCACCCGAAGGAGCATCATGACCGCGACCTACACGTTCGACGTCTTTTCCAGCCTCGACGGCTACGGCGCCCACACCGGCGATTGGGGCGGTTACTGGGGCAAGCAAGGCCCCGAATTCCTCGAACACCGTCTGGCCCTGTACTCCGAGAAGCAGCGGATGGTCTTCGGCGCCTCCACGTTCCGGACGAACATGGAGATGCTCAACGCGGAGATCCCGGACGTCGAGGCGCTGGATCCGTGGGTCTCCCGGCTGAAGCACCTGCCGGCGACGGTCGTCTCGACGACCCTGCGGGAGCCGCTCGCCTGGCCGGACGCGACCGTCGTGAGCGGGGACGCGGTCGACGTCGTCGCCCGGCTCAAGGAGGAGTCCGAAGTGCCGCTGCGCTCGCACGGCAGCCTGTCGATGAACCGGGCGCTGATGGCCGCCGGCCTGGTCGATCGCGTGCAGGTGACGGTTTTCCCGGTGATCACCGGGAAAACCGGGGCGGACGCGATCTTCCGCGGTGCGGCCGACTTCGACCTCGAACTGCTCGAGAGCCGGACGTTCGACGGGCGTGTCCAGGAGCTCGTCTACCGGCCGGCTCCGCACTGACCATCCACAAAGGACGGTCGCGTCGATCCCGCCTACGCGGTGATCGACGCGGCCGGTGCCCCGAGCCAGGGCGCCAGCAGGGCTTCGAGGTCGGCGTCCGACAGCGCGTACGGTCCGCCGTGGAACTCGTGCCACCGCGAAGCGTCCCGCGCCGCCGTGTACTCCACCTCGAACGCCCGCATCAGGACGTACATGAAGGTCACCGAGCTGAACCGCTCACCGAGCAACGTCCTGGCCTCGCGCGCGACACCGGTCGCGCCATGGCCGAGTACGTCCGCGAGCTTCAGCTCCTCCGCAGCCGGGTCCAACAGGCTGGGGGCATACATCACGACAAAATCTCCATCACTGAAAGGAAAACTCAGTTCTCGGCGGCGAGCTGACCGCACGCCGCCGCGATCTCCTGACCACGCGTGTCACGCACCGTGCACGCCACACCGCCCGCGTTCACCAGCCGGACGAACTCCCGCTCCACCGGCTTCGGCGAGGCGTCCCACTTGCTTCCCGGCGTCGGGTTCAGCGGGATCACGTTCACGTGCACCAACTGGCCCAGGTGCTGACGAAGCCGCTTCGCCAGCAGTTCAGCACGCCAAGGCTGGTCGTTGACGTCCCGGATCAGCGCGTACTCGATCGACACGCGGCGGCCGGAAGTGTCCGCGTAGTACCGGGCCGCGGACAGGACCTCGTCCACCGACCAGCGCTCGTTCACCGGCACCAGTGTGTCCCGCAGTTCGTCGTCCGGCGTGTGCAGCGAAACCGCCAGGCGCACCTGCATCTTCTCGTCCGCCAGCTTCCGGATCGCCGGCGCGAGACCCACCGTCGACACGGTCACCGAACGCTGACCGATCCCGAGGCCCTCCGGCGAGGGATCGGTGATCCGCCGGACCGCCGCCACCACCCGCTTGTAGTTCGCGAGCGGCTCGCCCATGCCCATGAAGACGATGTTCGACAGGCGGCCGGGACCGCCGGGCATCTGTCCGTCGCGCATCACGGCGGCGGCGGAGCGGACCTGGTCGACGATCTCCGCGGTCGACAGGTTCCGGTCGAGGCCGCCCTGCCCGGTCGCGCAGAAGGGGCACGCCATGCCGCACCCCGCCTGGCTCGAGATGCACAGGGTCGCGCGGTCCGGGTAGCGCATCAGCACGCTCTCCAGCAGCGTCCCGTCGTGCGCGCGCCACAAGGTCTTGCGGGTGGTCCCGTCGTCGCAGGCGAGCGCCTTGATCTCGGTGAGCAGTGTCGGCATCAGATCGCCGACGAGCTTCTCCCGCGACGCGGCCGGGATGTCGGTCATCTCCTCCGGGTTCACCGTGAGCCGCGAGAAGTAGTGGTTCGAAAGCTGTTTCGCGCGGAACGGCTTCTCACCCAGCTCGGCGACGGCCGCGGCCCGCTCGGCGGCGGTGAGATCGGCGAGGTGGCGCGGCGGGAGGCCGCGCTTGGGCGCGTCGAAGACGAGAGGGAGGGCAGTCATAGCTCATTCAGTGTCCCACGTCCACCTGCGACGCACCTCGGCCGCCCTGGATCGCTGTTCCCCAGGTCACGTGAGCCGTGCCCGGACCGACCCATGCGTCGTTCACGCCGGATCGTGCGGATCGCACGTCAGGAGACGTCCGGAGGTCACGTCCGGCGCCAGACTTGTTCATGTCACGCCACGGAGCGTGACGACCCCGAGTGAACTACAGGAGGAACCATGATCTCGACCTTCGAGCGCCCCGCCGCCGTCGTCGTCCACAACCGCGCCGTGGTCCACAACCGCGCGGTCGTCCACAACCGCGCCGTCGTGCACAACC
Source organism: Amycolatopsis sp. CB00013 (assembly GCF_001905755.1). NCBI lineage: Bacteria > Bacillati > Actinomycetota > Actinomycetes > Pseudonocardiales > Pseudonocardiaceae > Amycolatopsis > Amycolatopsis sp. CB00013. Next base: position 130,939 of record NZ_LIWC01000008.1, read on the forward strand.
GCGCGGTCGTGCACAACCGTTCCGCCGCCAAGTAACCGGCCGACCAGCCGCCCGCGCCGCCGCGATCCCGGCCACGGGGATCGCGGCGGCGAGGCGGGAGTCCAGGAAACGATGGGGTTGCCATGGGGTCCGAAGAGGTCAGACCGCGGCTCGACGGGATCGAGATCACCGATCTCGAACCAGAGCTCTGCTTTCTCGTCACGCCCAACGGGGGACAGTTCTACATCGCCGCGCCCACCGGGGAATTCCGCGCCTGGGCGAGCCGTTGCGACGGCACCCGGACCCGCTCCGAGCTGCTGGACGGCATGGATCCGGACTACGCGGAAATGATGGACATCCTCGAAGCGGACGGCTGCCTCCGTCCCGACCGGGGCACCGAGGCCGACGACGTCACCACCACCGCGATCGTTCTCACCGGCTCGCCCGTGCTCATCGAGCCGCTGGCGGAGATCCTCGAGGCGGTCGGGTACGCGAGCGTCGAAACGGTCCCTTACTTCCATGACCTGTCCGAAATGGACCTGAACAACACGGTCGTGGTCTCCGCCTTCGATCACCCCGCCTACACCGAATTGATCGCGCTGGACGCGTTGTGCGCCGGAAGCGGGGTGCGCTGGCTTCCGTTGCGCCGCGAACGCGGCCGGGTGATCGCCGGACCCGCGATCGCGCCCGGCGGCATCGATTTCGCCGACGTCGTCGCGCGGCGCCGCTCCGCCGCGCAAGACCCGCGTGTCGTCGAGGCGTTCCTTTCCGCCCCCTCCGACTCCACCCCGCTTCGGCCCGGTGACGCCCGCTGGGCGCTGACCACCCTCGCCGTCCATCTCGGACGCTGGCTCTCCGGCGGGCGAACCGCCATGACCACCGGCGAGATCGAACTCAACCCGGCGGACCTGACCGAGATCCGCCGCCCGATCCTCCCCGTCCCCGACCGGGCCCGGACCGTTCCCACCGTGACCGATCCCGAGCTGCTGGTGGACGATCAGACCGGGATCGTGACCGGCGTCGGCGAAATCCCGCCCACTCCGGGAATGCCCGCCCGGCTGCGGGTCTGCGCGGTCGACGTCGCGGACATGCGCCGGGTGACGAACTGGCCCAACGACCGCCAGGCCTTCGGCACGTCGTGGTACGACTTCGACCTCGCACGGCAGTCGGCCATCGGCGAAGCGGTCGAGCGGTACTGCGGAAGCTGGCTCGCTCCGGAGCGCGAAGTGTGCTTCGGCAGCTACAACCAGTTCCTCCGCTACGGCGTCCCCGCGGTCGACCCTCGACGGCTGAACCTCTATTCGGCTTCGCAGTACCGGTCGCCGGGTTTCCCGTTCGCGCCGCTCACCCGGGACACGGAGTGTTCGTGGGTGGAAGGCTTCTCCCACACCACCGGCGAACCCGTGTGGGTTCCGGCTTTCCTGTTCTCGAACGAACGCCGGCCCGGGGAAGCGCATTTCGCCGACCCTCTGATCGCCGGCCTCGCGAGCGGGACCACCGAGGAGCACGCCGTCACGTCCGGCCTCGAAGAGGTTCTCGAGCGCGACACGACCATGCTCTGGTGGGCCAACACACCACGACTCGGCCGTCTCTCGATCCCGGACGAGATCCGGTCGCTCATCGCCGACGCCACCGACGACTACGAGGTCGCGCTCATCCACCTGGACAACGAGTTCGACGTCCCGGTGATCGCCGCGGCGGTGTTCGACCGGGTGAAGCGCTGGCTGTCGATCGGCTTCGCGGCCCGGCCGGACGCGCTGGAGGCCGCCAAGAAGGCGCTCGCCGAAGGCTTCACGCTCCAGCACACCTGCCACGCACTCGACGACGAACGCGAGTTGTCCGGTATGCGCCGGGACCTGCCGCATCTGGGCAACCTCAAACCGCACCGGGCCGATCGGCGCTACCTGGACTCGTATCGCCACGATTTCGCCGACGTCGCGGATCTCCTTTGCCAGCAACAGATCTACCTCGACCCACGGGCCGCGAAGCGAGTGAAGCCCTGGGTCATGGACCTGCCGAGCCGCGACTGGGCCGACCTTCCCGCCCTCGGCGAGCGGCGGCTCAAGGCCTACCAAGCCCGCGTCGAAGGCCGGGGGTTCGAGGTGATCAGCGTCGACCTGACGACCTGTGACGTCGCGGCCGCCGGATTCCACGCCGCGCATACGCTCGTGCCGGGCCTCGTTTCGAACTTCCCCGCCGGCTCGCCGTTGTGGGGGAACGGAAGGATCGCCGACGCGGCCGTGGAACTCGGCTGGCGGGACGAACCTCTCGCCGAGCACGAACTCAACGTCTTCCCGCTTCCCCACGCGTGATGGCCACCGCGGACCTGCTCGGTCTCCCCAGCACCCGCGGGCGGTTCCCGCTCATCGCGGCGCAAAGCGTCGACGCGCTCGGGACCGGTCTGTTCCTCCCGTTCGCCGTCGTGTACTTCCACGCGGCCAAGGGCCTGTCGCTGACGGCCGTCGGAGCGGCGCTGTCGATCGCGGCGCTGATCGCGTTGCCGTCGGGGCCGCTCGCGGGACGGCTGATCGACCGGTTCGGACCAGGCCGGATGGTGATCACCGCCAACCTGATCCGGGCGGTGACCTTCACCGGCTACGTCTTCGCCGACGAGGCATGGCATCTGGTCGTCCTGGCCGCGGTGACCTTCTGGGGCGAGGGCATGTTCTGGCCGTCGACCGGCGCGCTGGTGGCGCAGGTGGCCGACGACGGCCAGCGCGCCCGCTGGTATGCGATGGAACGCGCGCTGCGCAACGTCGGCATCGGGCTCGGCGGGCTCCTCGGCGCGGCGATGGTCGCGTGGGGCGGCACCGCCGGCTACACGGCGATCGTGCTGGTGAACGCCGCCAGTTTCGTCGTCGCCGCGGTTCTGGTCGCGTCGTGGCGCGCCCCGGCGGGCACCCCGCGCGAGACCGAACCAGAGGCCGCTCCCGCCGGCGGCTACCGGAAGGTGTTCGCCGACCGGATCTTTCGCGGCGTTCTCGTGACCGTCTTCGTCTTCGCGTTGTGCGACCTGGCGTTGACCGTCCTGCTGAGCGCCTACGTCCTCGACGGCCTGAAACTGCCGGCTTGGCAGCCCGGGGTCCTGTTCACGGTCAACACGGTGCTGATCGTGCTCGCGCAGACCGTGGTGTCACGCCGGGTCGAGCGGCGAAGCATGCCACGCACACTCCGGCTCTCGGCCGCGGTCTGGGCGATCTCGTTCGCCCTGTTCGCGCTGGTACCCACCGGAGAGTCCACGGCGGCGTTCCTCGTGCTCGCCCTCGCGATGATCGTCTTCACCTGCGCCGAACTGCTCCAGGCGCCGACCAGCAGCGCGCTGACCGTCGCGATCGCCCCGGCGCGGCTGCGCGGCCGCTATCTCGGCCTCGAAGAACTCGTGTGGAGCGCGGCGCGGGTGATCGCCCCGGCGATGTTCACCTGGTTGCTGTCGCACGGTCCGGCTCTGCCGTGGCTGGTGCTGATCGGCTTCTGTGGCGTGGCGATCGTGGTGCTGGGCAGACTGAACCGTGCGCTCTGAACTGGACGACGTCTACTGCCGCGTCTATCGCGAACCGCCTTACCTCGAAGGCGAGGACGACGTCGCCCGGTTCGGCGTGCTGTTCGCCGAACACGCCGCGCTCCCCGGGTTCGCCATGACGACGGTGCGCGAAGCCGGAACGATCGGCGGCTTCGCCTACGGGGTCCGGCGAGAAGCCGGCTGGTGGCCTGGCCGTGCGACGGCTCCGGCTCCCTCGTGGCTCGACGGCGAGGAGCTGTTCTACGTATACGAACTGGCGCTCGTCCCCGAGCTCCGTGGCCGCGGACTGGGCCGCGCTCTACTCGACGACCTGCTGAAAGAGCGACCGGAACGGTTCGCCGTACTCGCCTCACGCGTCGAGGCGCCGGCGCGGCGGCTCTATCACCGTTGGGGATGGCGGAAGGTCGGCGCGTTCGACTCCGGCGGCATCGACCTGCTCGCACTCGCCCTCTCCTGAGACCCAGATCACCGAAGACGGGTTGCCGTACGACTGTTTCCGATATATCGTGAACGAGTCGGAACATTACGAAGAGAGGATTCACATCATGCGACGACGACCTTTCCCTCCAGAACACGGCCGACCCGCCTTCGGGCCCTGGGCTCGCGGCGGCTTCGGCGACTTCCCCCCGGGCCCGGGTGGGCCGGGCCACCGGCACCGGCACGGCCGTCGCGGCGGCCCCGGTGGACGGCGCGGCAAACGCGGTGACGTCCGCGCCGCGATCCTGGCGCTGCTTTCCGAGCAGCCGAGGCACGGCTACGAGATCATCCGTGAGATCGGCGAACGCAGCGGCGGCTTCTGGAAGCCGAGCCCCGGCTCGGTCTACCCGACCCTGCAGATGCTGGCCGACGAAGGCCTGGTGATCAGCAAGGACGAGAACGGCAAGAAGCTGTTCGAGCTCACCGAATCCGGCCGCGCCGCGGCCGAGCAGCAGGACGCCGTCCCGCCGTGGGAGCAGATCGCCCACGACGTCGACCCGGTCGAGGTGAACCTGCGCAAGGCGGGCGCGACCCTGGCCGCGGCGGTCGCGCAGGTCATGCACGCCGGCAGCGAAAGCCAGCAGGCCCGCACCGTCGACGTCCTCAACGAGGCACGCCGGACGATCTACGGCATCCTCGGCGAGGCCGAGGACACCGCCCCGGACGAGGACACGGAGTGATCCGGCACGACGAGGCCGGTGGGCTTGGCGCGCGTATGCACGCGATAGCCCACCGGCAGCGTCACCTGCTTCTCCCCTGCACCTGACGAAACCTCGTTGAGCCGCCGGACCTCCGCGATCGCCTTCGCCGCGACCGGAGCGCTGAACTCGATCTTCAGCACCGCTTCCATCGCGGCGGCGTCTTCGAACAGCCACCGCGTCATCACCTTGCGGCAGTCGAATCCCTGACGCGCGAAGAACTTCTCGACCCCGGGCGGGTCGTAGTGCGGCAGATCCAGCCGCATCCAGCGGCCGTAGGGCTCACTCGTCACGTCGAGATCCACGATCATCATCAGCCCACCCGGGCGCAGCACCCGCTCCGCTTCGCGAAGACCGGGTTCGCAACCGGGGCCGAAGAAGTACGCGGTGCGGGCGTGGACGACGTCGAAAGCCGCGTCCGGCAAGGGAAGCCGCTGCGCACGCCCCTGCCGCACCTCGACGTTCGCCAGCCGCTCCACGCGGTTCCGCGCGTCACGGACGAGCGGCTCATGGGGTTCGACGCCGACCACCGACCGCGCCGTCGCGGCGAACCGCGGCAGGTGGAAACCGTCACCACAGCCGATGTCGAGGACGTCCGCCCCGGACCAATCGCGGGCCCCGGTGAGCACGCGCCAGATCTCGTCGTCGACGTCCTGCGCGCGGTTTTCGACCTCGTAGGCCTTTTGGTAATACCAGATGTTCGGACTCGGCAGCACCTCCTCGCCGCCGCGGCGGGAGGAGGAGAGAGCTCGGGGAAACCAGCGCACGGAAGCTCCAACGAAGGGACACCGGGCCGGGTTCCGGAGTATCCGGGCCGAAATCTTTGACGGAAACAATGCGGTCAGCGACTAGACTTTACTCCCACCGGTAAGGGAGAACCGCATGTCGCTTGGCTCGGCCGCCCACACTTCCGTCATACCTTCGGGAATCCCGTGCTGGATCGAGCTCGCGTGCAGAGACGAAGCGGCCGCACAAGCCTTCTACAGCGGGCTTTTCGACTGGGAGTTCACCGTCCAGCGTGATCCGGCGACGCCGACCGGCCGGTATTCGATCGCGACGCTGAACGGCGTCCCGACCGGTGGTCTGTACCGCGCGGGCGCGGACGGACCGTCCGGCTGGAGCGTCCACATCTCGGTGTCCCAGGCGGCCGCCGCCGCCGAATGGGTGGACAGTCTCGGTGGCCGGGTCACACTCGGACCGATGGCGATCCCCCATCGCGGCAGCATCGTGCACGCCATCGACGCGTGCGGCGCGCACGTCGTCTTCTGGGAGCCTCCCGCCACCTGGGAGTTCGCGACCGGGGTGCCGAACACCTTCAGCGGCGCGGATCTCAACACCCACGACGGCGCGGCGGCGGATCACTTCTACTGCCGCCTCTTCGACTACACCAGCCACCAGATCGGCGACGGCGCGTCGCTCGACTACGCCGAATGGCTCATCGAGCACGAACCGGTGCTGTACCGGTACGTCATGGGCTCGGAATACCGGCCGGACACTCCCCCGCACTGGATGGTCTACCTCGCCCTCGACCCGGCTCGCGGCGCGGACGCCGCGGCCGGACAGGCGTTGATGCTCGGCGGTGCCGTCGTGGTCCAGCCCTACGACACCCCGTACGGCCGGATGGCGATCCTCGCCGACCCGGACGGTTCGGTCTTCGCCGTGATCGACCACTCCCGGGCCGTCGAGGGCTGGGGTACCGCCGAAGTCGACGATCCCTACGACGACTGAGCCGGGCAGAGGCTAGACGGGGACGAACGCCGAGAGCAGCAACCAGGAGACGACGGCCGAAGGAAGCAAGGAGTCGAGCCGGTCCATCAAGCCGCCGTGTCCCGGCAGCATGTTCCCCATGTCCTTGACGCCGAGGTCGCGTTTGATCAGCGACTCGACGAGATCGCCCAGCGTCGCCGTGCAGACGATCGCCGCGCCGAACAGCACACCCTGCCAGGCGTGGCCGTCGAGCAGGAGGCTCAGGGTCAGCGCGCCGGCGACGACACCGGCCACGAGGGAACCGGCGAAACCTTCCCAGGTCTTCTTCGGGCTGATCGTGGGCGCCATCGGGTGTTTGCCGCCCAGCACACCGGCGATGTAGCCACCGGTGTCCGAAGCGACGACGCCGATCATGAACGCCAGCACCCGGCCCACGCCGTCCTCCGGCGGGACGAGCATGGCGGCGAAGGCACCGAAAAGCGGGATGTACGCGGCGGCGAAGACCGACGCGCTGATGTCGCGCAGATACCCGTCCGCGCCGCCGGGCAACCGCCACAGCAGGCAGACGAGCACCGTCAGCACGAACGCCGTCAGCGCGCCTTCGCGGCCATACGGCCAGGCCAGCCAGATCATCGCCTGACCGCCGACGAGCACCGGGACCAGCGCGATCCGGATGCCCGCCGCGCGCTTCAATGCCCCGGCCAGCTCGATCGTGCCGACCGCGATGGCGATCGCGATGATGCCGATGAACAGAAAGCGCACGGTGAGCAGGGACGTGACGATCGCCGCGCCCAGCAGCAGCCCCACCCCGATCGCGGCGGGCAGGTTACGGCCGGCGCGGGAAACCTTTTGCGCCGGTTCCGGCTTCTCCGCCGGAACCGGTTCCGGGTTCTCCACCCGATCCTCGCGTTCCTCGCTCACCTGGCTCATCAGACCTCGAGTAGCTCGGCTTCCTTGTGTTTCACCAGCTCGTCCACCTTGTGGGTGTAGGTGTCGGTGAGGTTCTGGAGTTCCTTCTCGGCGTGGACGACCTCGTCCTCGCCCGCCTCGCCGTCCTTCTTGATCCGGTCGAGTTCTTCCTTGGCCTTGCGGCGGACGCTGCGGATCGAGACGCGGGCGTCCTCACCCTTGGACTTGGCGACCTTCACCATCTCCTTGCGGCGCTCTTCGGTGAGCTGCGGGATGACGATGCGGATCACGTTGCCGTCATTGCTCGGGTTGACGCCGAGGTCCGACTCGCGGATCGCCTTCTCGATGGCGTTGAGCGAGGTCTGGTCGTAAGGCTTGATCAACGCCATCCGGGCTTCGGGGATGTTGACGCCCGCAAGCTGGTTCAGCGGGGTCGGCGCGCCGTAGTAATCGACGACAACGCGCGAGAACATCCCGGGGTGGGCCCGGCCGGTGCGTACCGACGACAGGTCCTCCTTGGCGACGGACACCGCTTTTTCCATCTTCTCCTCGGCGTCGAGGAGGGTCTCGTCGATCACGGCAACTCCCGTTGTTGTGTATGCGTACCGATTACGGAGATCAGAGCAGGACTACGCGGGCACCCCGTCGGCGGGGGTGTCGACCAGGGTGCCGATCCTTTCACCGCTGACCGCACGGGCGATGTTCCCCTCGGTGAGGAGATTGAACACGATGATCGGCATGTTGTTGTCCATGCACAGGCTGAACGCGGTGGCGTCGGCGACCTTGAGGTCCCGTTCCAGCACCTCGCGGTGGCTGATCTCGTGGAACATCTCGGCGGTCGGGTCGCTCTTCGGGTCCGCGGTGTAGACGCCGTCGACGGCCTTCGCCATCAAGACGGCCTCGCAGCCGAGTTCGAGCGCGCGCTGCGCGGCGGCGGTGTCCGTCGAGAAGTACGGCATGCCGACCCCGGCGCCGAAGATGACGACGCGGCCCTTCTCCAGGTGACGCTCGGCGCGGCGCGGGATGTACGGCTCGGCGACCTGCCCCATGGTGATGGCGGTCTGCACCCGGGTGGGCAGGCCCTCCTTCTCCAGGAAGTCCTGCAACGCCAGGCAGTTCATGACGGTGCCGAGCATCGCCATGTAGTCCGCGCGGTCGCGGTCCATACCGCGCTGCGACAGTTCCGCGCCGCGGAAGTAGTTGCCACCGCCGATCACGACGGCGATCTGCACGCCCGTCCGCGCGACGTCGGCGATCTGCTGGGCGACCGAGTGCACCACATCGGGATCGACCCCGATGGAACCGCCGCCGAACATCTCGCCGCCCAGTTTCAGCAGCACCCGCCGGTATCCGCCTTCGACCCGGACACCCATGTCGCCCTCCCTAATGCTCTGAAACCCGACTGTGCCCCGTCCCCGATGGACGGAGACGGGGCACAGTGGTGGTTCTTGTGTTCCGCGCCTGGATCAGGCCTGGCCGACCTCGAACCGGGCGAACCGGCTCACGGCCACGCCGGCCTCGTCGAGCAGGGCCTTGACGGTCTTCTTGTTGTCCTTGACCGACGGCTGCTCGAGCAGGACGTTGTCCTTGTAGTAGGCGTTGACCTTGCCCTCGATGATCTTGGGCATGGCCTGCTCCGGCTTGCCCTCTTCGCGGGCGGTCGCCTCGGCGACGCGACGCTCGTTCTCGACGATCTCGGCCGGGACCTCTTCGCGGGTGAGGTACTTCGCCTTGAGCGCGGCGACCTGCATGGCAGCGCCACGAGCGGCCTCGGCGGCGGCTTCGCCCTCACCGGTGTACTCGATGAGCACGCCGACGGCGGGCGGGAGGTCCGCACCGCGACGGTGCAGGTACGTGGTGGTGGTGCCCTCGTAGGCGGCGACACGGCGCAGCTCGAGCTTCTCACCGATACGGGCGGCCAGCTCCTGGACCTGCTCCTCGACGGTCTTGCCGTCGAGCGAGGCGGCCTTCAGCTTCTCGACGTCGCTGGTCTTCTCGGCCTTCGCGACCTCGACGATCTTCGCGGCGAGGGCCTGGAAGTCCTCGTTCTTCGCGACGAAGTCGGTCTCGGAGTCGAGCTCGATCAGCACGCCGCCGTCACCGGCGACGAGGCCCTCGGCGGTGGCGCGCTCGGCGCGCTTGCCGACGTCCTTGGCGCCCTTGATGCGCAGGAACTCGACGGCCTTGTCGAAGTCGCCGTCGTTCTCCTCCAGCGCCTTCTTGCAGTTCATCATGCCGGAGCCGGTCAGCTCCCGGAGACGCTTCACGTCTGCGGCGGTGTAGTTCGCCATCGTGGGTGTGTCCGTCCTTTTTCAGGTACGAGAAAGTCTTTTGGGGAATTCACTCGTGGGGCCGCCCGGAGGCGGCCCCACGAGCGGGTGGATCAGGAGGAGGCGGTGGCCTGCTCGGCCGGGGCCTCGGTCGGCGCGTCGGTCGCGGCGGCGGCTTCCTTGGCGTCCGCGGCGGCGGTCTCGGAGCCGGCGAGCAGCTCCTTCTCCCACTCGGCCAGCGGCTCGTCCGTGGCGACGCCCGCCTCGGGCTTGGCGTCGGCGGAGGAACCGTTGCGGCTGGAGCGGGCCATCAGACCGGCGGCGGCGGCCTCGGCCACGACCTTGGTCAGCAGCGCGGCCGAACGGATCGCGTCGTCGTTACCCGGGATCGGGTAGTCGACCTCGTCCGGGTCGCAGTTGGTGTCCAGGATCGCGACGACCGGGATGTTCAGCTTGCGAGCCTCGCCGACGGCGATGTGCTCCTTCTTCGTGTCGACGATCCACACGATGCTCGGCACCTTGGCCATGTCGCGGATACCGCCGAGGGTCTTCTCGAGCTTGTCCTTCTCACGGGTGAGCGTGAGGATTTCGCGCTTGGTCAGGCCGGCGAAACCACCGGTCTGCTCCTGCGACTCGAGCTCCTTCAGGCGGAGGAGACGCTTGTGCACCGTCTGGAAGTTGGTCAGCATGCCGCCGAGCCAGCGCTGGTTCACGTAGGGCATGCCCACGCGCGAGGCCTCGGAGGCGATGGCTTCCTGAGCCTGCTTCTTCGTGCCGACGAACATGATGGTGCCGCCGTGCGCGACGGTTTCCTTGATGAACTCGTACGCACGGTCGATGTACGTCAGCGTCTGCTGCAGGTCGATGATGTAGATGCCGTTGCGCTCGGTGAAGATGTAGCGCTTCATCTTCGGGTTCCACCGACGGGTCTGGTGCCCGAAGTGCACGCCGCTGTCGAGCAGCTGCTTCATGGTGACGACGGCCATTGCCGGAATCAACCTCTTCTGTGTCGTGCGCGCCCGGCTCCGCCGGAACGCGCTTGCTCGGTTCGTCGCTCTCGGCCGGGTGGCCGATCGCCCTGGTGCCGATGCTCGGGCCCGGACCCTGTGGCGAAGTGACCTCAGGGACCGCCGGGCCGTGTGCCCCCGCCTGTCCTGACCCTCCGTGAGGAGATCGGCCATCGGGAGCGCGCACGTGCACGCGAAGTCAGTCCGCTGCCGCGGACCGCGCAAAAGAGTCTACTCCCTGTCGCCACCGGGTACCGCACCGGCAGCCCCTGATGAGAGGGGTTGTCCACAACCGCCTCGGTTATCCACAGATTCCCCCGGCGCGCCCCGCACGCCACGCCGGTCCCCCAGCCTGGAACACATGACCATGACGACCTGTTCCCGCCCTGTCACCAGGCACTCCTTCGCCCTCGACCGCGCCGGCGGGAGGCACCGCCGCCCCGGGCGTCCTCGGCGGCTTCCGCGCCTCGCGATCCTCGCGACCCTGCTCGCGATCTTCGCGTCGGCGGCGATGCCGGGAACGGCCAGAGGCGCCCCCTCCCCGCAAGGGCGACTCTCGTGGCCGCTCTCGCCGGTACCGAGCGTCACCAGGTACTTCGAGCCGCCCTCGACTCCGTACGGGCCCGGCCATCGGGGCATCGACCTCGCCTCGGCACCGGGCACGAACGTGCTCGCGGCCGCCGAAGGAGTGGTGATGTTCGCCGGGCAGGTGGCGGGCCGCGGCGTGGTGTCGATCGACCACGACGGAGGGCTGCGCACCACCTACCAACCACTCGCCCTGACGGTCACCGCGGGTGATCAGGTCTACCGGGGGCAGGTGCTCGGGACGCTCGCGGCGGGCCATCCCGGCTGCCCGGAGCCGGCGTGCCTGCATTTCGGCGTCCGGCGGGGCGAGGAGTACGTCGATCCGCTCGCGTTGATCGGCGAGCCGTCGGAGATCCGGCTCAAACCATGGGAAGGAGATTGAGTGACCGTTACGGAACGGGCTCGGGGCAGCCGGGCCGCCTCCGTCGCCGCGGCGTCTCGGGTGCGGGAGTGCGATGGCCGTCCTCCGCGGTGCCGCCACGTGCTCCTTCTCCGCACAATGCGGTGATTCGCGTGTCCTGGCGGCGGACACACGTGATTGGACGGCGAACACGCGTGATTGGGGGGCGAACACGCGTGATTGGAGGCGGGGCTCGCCGTGGCGCGTGGGGGGCTTAGGCCTGCTCGACCAGTTTGGCGCGCAGCCGCATGACGGCGCGGGTGTGCAGCTGGCTGACCCGTGACTCGGTGACGCCGAGGACCTTGCCGATCTCGGCGAGCGTCAGGCTCTCGAAGTAGTAGAGACCGACCACGATCCGGTCGCGTTCGGTGAGCTGCGCGATCGCCTGCGCCAGCTGGCGGCGGTTGTCCTGGTCGACCAGGACGGCCACCGGGTCGACGGCGCCGTCGTCGGGCAGGGTGTCGACCAGCGAGCCGCTGTCCTTGCCCGCGGCGACGAGGTCTTCCAGTGCGATGACGCTGGTCAGCTGCATCTGCCCGTAGAACTCGCGCAGATCGTCGACGCTGATTTCGAGCTCGGCCGCGAGTTCGGCGTCGGTCGGTGTGCGGTTGAGCCGGGCGCCGAGGCGTTCCAGGGCGCGCTCGGCCTCGCGGGCCTTGCTGCGGACCGCCCTCGGGACCCAGTCCTGGGAGCGGAGATCGTCGAGGATCGCGCCGCGGATGCGCTGCATGGCGTAGGTCTCGAACCGCAGGCCCCTGGCGGGTTCGAACTTCTCGATCGCGTCGACCAGGCCGAAGATCCCGGACTGGATCAGGTCACCGACGTCGACGTGGGTCGGCAGCCCGGTGCCGACCCGGCCGGCGACGTACTTGACGAGCGGGGCGTAGTGCAGCACGAGCCGGTCGCGCACGACCTGGTCCGGCGACTCGGTGAACTCCCGCCACAACGCCTGGATCCCGGCGTCCACCTCGTAGCCGGTCCGTGCTTCGGGTGCGACGGCAGGACCGTCCCCGCCGGGACGATGTTTCCCGGCGGCTTCGGTGACATGTGGGTCGGCGGTCATCGGACCGCCGTTCTCAGCATGCGACTCAGCGTGGTCTCCGTGCTCGTGCGGATGCGCGTGCGCCGCCGGTCCGGGCCGCCGGGTCACCTGCCGAGTTCTCCCCGGCATCATCGGGCCCGGGGGTGCGCGCGGTCGTGGATCGCCTTCAGCCGATCGACGGTCACATGAGTGTAGAGCTGCGTTGTAGCCAGCGTAGCGTGACCAAGCAGTTCCTGAACGCTTCGAAGATCAGCGCCGCCTTCGAGCAGATGGGTGGCCGCGGAATGCCTCAGGCCGTGCGGCCCCATGTCGTTCGCGCCCGGCACCGAACCGACGGCGTCGTGGACGATCCGCCGGGCCGCCCGCGGGTCGAGCCTGCCGCCCCGCGCCCCCAGGAAGAGCGCCGCTTTCCCCGGCTCCTTCGTTTCGACGGCGAGCTTTCCTCTGCCCTCGTCCAGCCATGCCCGCAAGGCCGTTTCGGCGGGGACGCCGAACGGCACGACACGTTCCTTGCCACCCTTGCCCAGTACGAGCACGACCCGGCGGGAGAAGTCGACGTCGCCCACATCCAGCCCGCACAGTTCCGAGACGCGTACGCCGGTCGCGTAGAGCAGTTCCACGATGGCACTGTCCCTCAAAGCCACCGGGTCGCGCTGTTCGGCACCGGCGGCTGAGAAGCGCATGACGTCACTCGCCTGCTCCGCGCGGAGGACCCCGGGAAGCTTGCGGTGCGCGCGGGGCGCCACCAGGCGTCCGCCCGGATCCGACGCGAGGGCCCCGCCTCGGTGGGCCCAGGCGGTGAAGGTGCGGGCCGCCGCCGCACGCCTCGCCAGCGTCGTCCGGCTGGCCCCTTCTTCGCGTTGCCGGGCGAGCCAGCCGCGCAGTGTGCCGATGTCGAGATCCTCGAACCGGCCGCCGTTCCCGTCGACGAATCCCAGCAGCGACACCACGTCGCCGAGGTAGGCACGCACGGTGTGCGCGGAGAGCCCTCGTTCCAGGGAAAGGTGCCGCTCGTAGTCGTCGATCAGCTTCCGGACAGGCTCCGGCAGCGCGGCACGGGCGGCGCGCAGATCGGGTCTGCGGGCGCGTTTCCCCGTGCCGTGGGGACCTTCGGTCGACGGCATGCCGATCACGCTGCGCGATGTACGGCGGATGGTCAAGTATCGCCGCACCCTGTTGCGGTGTCCGTGGTCGGATCGTGCCGGGATGGCGTCTCAGGTGTAGGCCAGTCAGGTCTTGGCGGCTCGTTTTCGCCACCCTGTGTCACTCCTTTCCGCGAAGCCGTCGAGTTCCAGTTCGGGAAGCAGTGAGCGGACGCGCTCGACCGGGATGCCCGACTCGGCCGCGAGTCTTTCCTCGGGTCTCGCCGACCGCGTGGACAGGGCGTCGTGCACGCGCAGTGCCTCCGGACCGAGCCGATCGGTGCGGCGGCGCGGTTTCGACGGTTCCGCCCCCTCCGCCCCGAACCGTCCGGCGGTCTCGAGGATCTCGTCGACCGAGGTCACCAGCGTGGCCTCGCCTTCACGGATCAGCGCGTGGCAGCCGGCGGACATCCCCGACGAGACCGGGCCCGGCATGGCCATCACGACCTTGCCCAGGGCCCCGGCCGTACTCGCGGTGTTCCGCGCGCCGCTGCGCCTTCCCGCCTCGACCACGACGGTCCCTTCGGTGAGCGCCGCGATGAGCCTGTTCCGGACGAGGAACCGATGCCTCGCGGGCGTGGTCCCCGGCGGGTACTCGCTGACCACCGCGCCGACCTTTCCGATGTTGCGCAACAAGGTCGCGTGCTGCGCCGGGTACTCGACGTCGGCTCCGCAGCCGAGCACGGCGACCGTCGTCCCGTCCGCGCTCAACGCGCCCCGGTGGGCGGCGCCGTCGATGCCGTACGCCGCTCCCGAGAACACCGGGATCCCCCGGCTCGCGAGGTGATAGCCCACTTCGGCCGCGTTGTGCTCGCCGTATCCGGTCGCCGCGCGGGCGCCGACGATCGCGATCGCCTGGTCGACCGCTTCGCCGAGCTTGACCGGGCCGCGGACCCACAACGCCAGCGGAGGTGCCATTCCGGAAACGCCCCTGCCCTGCGCCACGGCCAGCGAAAGCAAGGGCCAGGCAGGCCATTCGTCGTCTTCGGGGATGACGAGCCTGGTCTCGTCGGCCGCGGCGCGCTCCAGATCCCGCTCGGCGTAGTCGTGCGCTCGCCGGGCGGCCGTCTCGTCGCGCACCTTCGGCGGACAGTCGGCGCGACGCACCCGTTCCGCGGCGACGACAGGGCCGAATTCGCCCACGAAACCGGCCAAAGCGAGTGCCGGGGGCTCGGCCACACGCAGGAGGTACGACCGGGCGAGGCGTTCGGCTTCGAGTTCACTCATCCGGATGACCTCTCCCGGAAGTTCAGCGCCGCCGCGACCTCGTCCGCCTCCGGCTTGTCGGCCCCCTTCAAATCGGCGAGCGTCCAAGCGATGCGAAGGCAACGGTCGGCACCGCGCGCGGTGATCGCGCCCCGCTCCAACGCGCGGTCCAGCAGCGCCGTGACCTGCGACGGCAGAGCGAACTCACGGCGCAGCGCGGGACCGGGCACTTCCGAGTTCGTGAGCCAGCCTTGCTCCGCCCAACGCTTCCCGGCACGCTCGCGCGCCTCCAGCACCCGCTCCCGGACGGCCGCCGACGCCTCGGGCGGCTCGCTCAGATGCGCGCTGAGCGCGGACAGCGGGCGCAGCCGAACCCGCAGATCCACCCGATCGAGTAATGGCCCGGACAGGCGGCCCAAGTAGCGCCTTCGCACGGTCGCCGAGCATGTGCAGTCGGCGTCCTTCGCCGGAGCGCAAGGGCAGGGGTTGGTCGCCAAGACCAACTGGAAACGCGCCGGGTACCGCACGGCGCCCTTGACCCTCGCGATCCGCACTTCGCCCTCTTCGAGCACCGTGCGCAGCGACTCCAGCCGCTCCGGGCCGAACTCGCACACCTCGTCGAGGAACAGGATTCCCCGGTGCGCGCGGCTGATCGCGCCGGGCACGGCCAGGCCGCTTCCGCCGCCGATCAGGGCGGGCACGCTGATCGAATGATGCGGCGCGACGAACGGCGGCACGGTGACGAGCGGTTCGGCGCGGGAGAGCGAACCGTCGATCGAATGCACCGCTGTCACCTGCAGCGACTCTTCGGCGGTCAGTCGCGGAAGCAGGCCGGGAAGGCGTTTCGCGAGCATCGTCTTGCCCACCCCTGGCGGGCCGGTCATGAGCAGGTGATGCCCACCGGCCGCGGCCACCTCAAGCGCCCATCGCGCTTCCGGCTGCCCTACGACGTCGGCGAGGTCGGGCACCTGTGGCGGCGCCTGGACGACGGACGGTTCAGGGAGGGTGAGCTCCCCTTCGCCTTTGAGCCAGTCCACGAAGTCGCTCAACCGCGCTACTCCACCGACCTCCAGCCCGTCCACCAGAGCGGCTTCGAACAGCGACTCGGCGGGGACGACGGCCCGTCTGTACCCGGCGTCGCGCGCCGCCAGCAGTCCCGGCAGGACCCCGCGGACTGCCCGTACCCGGCCGTCGAGGGCGAGCTCACCGAGCAGCACGGTGTTCAGCAGTTTCGTCGCGGGGACCGCGCCGGTGGCGGCCATGACCGCCGCCGCGATCCCCAGGTCGTAGCCGGATCCCACCTTCGGGAGATTCGCCGGCGACAGGCCGAGGATCACCCTCTCGTCCGGCCAGGTCCGCCCGGAATTGCGCACGGCGGAACGGACCCTGTCCTTGGCCTCTTTCAGCCCGGTGTCGGGCAGGCCGACCATCGTCACCTTCGGCGATCCGCCGCCGATGTCGGCCTCGATCTCGATCATTCTGCCCTCGACGCCGAGAAGCGCGATCGACCAGGCCTTCGCCAGCGCCATTCAGAACGCCGCCTTGATATGCCGCACCCTAGGCGGGGCGTCGGGCGAGGCGACGATCGCGATGATGTCGTAGCGGACCGGGGCCCAGCGGAGCATGAACTTGCGCTGCCATTGGTAAGCGAGACGGCGGATGCGATCCGCCTTGTCCGGGGTCACCGCCTCGGCCGGGGTGCCGAAACCCAGCCCCGTCCTCGTCTTCACCTCGCAGAAGACGAGGCGTTTCCTGTCGGTCGCGATGAGATCCAGTTCGCCGTCACGACAACGCCAGTTGCGGCTCAGGACGACATAGCCCCTCTTCTCCAGATGCCGGACCGCGAGGTCCTCTCCCCAGCGGCCCAGTTCGATCCGTGGTGCCCCGGCGGGCGGCTGTTCGGCCGTGCTCGTCATCTCGATCCCCCTCAGCGATCGTCACGGTGCGTGTGCGATCAACGCTGCCAGGGTGAGGGGGTGGGGGACAGACCCGATTTCGGCGCCTGTGGACAACCGGGGTGTTGTGGATGGTTCGGCCGCCATGGGAGTTTGCCGGGTGGAATCGTCGGTGGGCTGTGCTAGGTGGCCCCGGGTAGATACGTGAAGGCCCCCTTCACGGCGTCCAGCGCCGTGAAGGGGGCCTTCACGTACTTAGGGGGCTCAGCCTGAGAACGGTCCGTCTTCCGGCAGCCGGAGATCCGGTTTGTCGAGTTCCTCGACGTTGACGTCCTTGAACGTGATGACCCGGACGTGCTTGACGAACCGGGCGGGCCGGTACATGTCCCAGACCCACGCGTCGGACATGCGGACCTCGAAGTACACCTCGCCGCCGCCGTCGCGCACCTGCACGTCGACGGCGTTGGCCAGATAGAACCGCCGCTCGGTCTCCACCACGTACGAGAACTGGCCGACTATGTCGCGATACTCGCGGTAAAGCGAGAGCTCCATCTCGGTCTCGTACTTCTCGAGATCCTCTGCGCTCATGAAATCCGCGCCCCTCCTCGCGATTTTGCTGCTGTTCCAGCGGCGGAGCGTTCATTGTTACCCACGTACGGGCCGAGGGCACGTATCGGCACGCTCGGGTTTTCCAGTGCCGCGACGGTCAGCACGACCGGGTGAGGCGGCCGCACCCGGTGCGCGGCGGCCGCGGTGGCCACGTTGGCGTACGACCAGCGATGGACCGGACTCGGACCGTGAGCGTCCAGCGCGGCGCCGTGGTCGGTGGTGCTGTACCCCTTGTGCACGTCGAAACCGTAGTGCGGGTGGACGTCGTGCAGGTCGCTCATGATCCGGTCCCTGGTGACCTTCGCCAGCACGGAAGCCGCCGCCACGCACGCGACGGCCTTGTCGCCTTTGATCACCGGGACACTCGGAGCGGGCAGCCCGGACACACGGAATCCGTCGGTCAGGACGTAGCCGGGCGTGTTCCGCAGCGCCGAGACGGCTCGCCGCATGCCTTCGAGGTTCATGACGTGGATGCCGAACAGGTCGACCTCGGCCGCCGGGATGACGATGACCGAGTAGTCGACGGCACGCTGAACGACCCGGTCGTACACCCGGTCACGGGCCTTGGCCGTGAGCACCTTCGAGTCGGTGAGCTCGGGCAGGCGGGCGGCGTCGCCGGGACGCAGGACGCAGGCGGCCACGACGAGCGGGCCGGCGCAAGCACCGCGCCCTGCCTCGTCGACTCCGGCGACGGGCCCGAGGCCCCGCCGGTCCAGCGCACCCTGCAAACCCCAGAAGAGGTCGCCACGCACCACTGCCCGCGGCGGCCGAAGCGGCTCGGCCGGCGTGAGCGGTACAGGAACTCTCAAGGCCTTACCGCCTCCGGTCGACCGCCTTGCGCACTCCGGCCGACATCCGCCTGCCGAGGAAGAGCACGGGCCACGCCGCGGCGATACCGACTCCCAAGGGGAGCCCCTGCTGCCAGGCCGGGGCGCCGAGCGCCAGCGGCTGAGCGTTCGCCTGCGGGTTGTGGTCCGAAACGCCACCCCAGCGGCCGGGCGGGAGCACGATGACCCGTGCCTTGCCGATGATGTTGTCCACTGGGACGGCACCGTTGACCCCACCGCCACCCTGGATACGGGAGTCGCTGGAGTTGTTGCGGTTGTCGCCCATCACCCAGACGTAGCCGGCGGGCACCTTGACCGGCTCGAACGTCCGCTCGGTGGGGGCCATGCCCTCTTCCCAGTGAACGTACGGCTCGTCGAGTGCCTTGCCGTCGACGACGACGCGGTTGTTGTCGCAGCATTGGACCGTCTGGCCGCCGACCGCGATGATCCGCTTGACGAAGTCGCGCTCGTCCGGCGGCGCGAACCCGATCAGGGAACCCAGCGTGCGGAATCCGGTGACGAAGATGTTGCTGGACTCCGGCGTGTCGATCTCGCCGACCCAGGCGGGCGGGCCCTTGAAGACCACCACGTCGCCAGGGCCGGGATCGGTGAAGTCGTACGTGATCCGGTCGACCAGGATCCGGTCGCCCGTGCATCCCGAGCAGCCGTGCAAAGTGGTCTCCATCGATCCCGAGGGGATCATGTAGACCTTGGCGAGGAACTGCTGGATCAAGATCGTCAGCACGAGCGCGACGACGATCAGGATCGGCAGTTCCTTCCAGAACGACCGCTTCTTGTTGACCTTGCCGAATTTCTTGGAACCGGATCGGCCCCGGCGGGAGGCCCGCGTGGGGCGCTCCTCTTCGGGGCGATCGGGCTCGTCTTCGGAGGTGTTCTGGGACACGGGTTCGACCACGACGCCAGGTTACCTGTAACCGAGTGGCTACCTACTTGGCGGAGGTCGTCTCGCGGTTTTCGCGGCGTTCCTTGATCTTGGCGGCCTTGCCGCGCAGCTCGCGGAGGTAGTACAGCTTCGCCCGGCGGACGTCGCCGCGCTTGAAGACCTCGACCTCGGCGATGTTCGGCGAGTGCACCGGGAAGGTGCGCTCCACGCCGATGCCGAACGACACCTTGCGGACCGTGAAGGTCTCGCGGATGCCGCCGCCCTGGCGACGCAGCACGACGCCCTGGAAGATCTGGTTGCGCTCGCGGTTGCCCTCGATGACGCGGACGTGAACCTTGAGCGTGTCGCCCGGTCGGAAGTCCGGGATGTCGGAACGCAGTGACTGCGCGTCCAGCGCGTCCAGGGTGTTCATCGGTGGTCCGTCCTCGTCTTCGTATGGCTTACGTGCAGCTTGGGCGCGCAGTGTCGGGCACTGCGACCTACCCGGGGGCTGATGGCGTTCCGGTGTACGGCGCCGGCTGCGAAGCCGCGCGTCCACTCACGCCAACCTGTCAAGTATTGCAGACCAGGACTCAGGTGCTCGACCCGGCCTGGTCGCTGCCCTCGTCCAACCGGTCGAGGACCTTGAGATCGTGCTTGTCGAGACTACCTTCCGGCAGCAGGCCGATCAGTTCGGGCCTGCGCCGGACGGTGCGTTCCAGCGCCTGGTCGCGGCGCCAGCGGTCGATCAGCGCGTGGTTTCCCGAGCGCAGTACGTCGGGTACGGCCAGGTCGCGCCAAACCTCCGGCCGGGTGTAGCTGGGGCCTTCGAGCAGCCCGTCGGAGAACGAGTCCTCCTCGGCGGAGCGGGAGTTGCCGAGCACCCCGGGCAGCAGCCGGACGACGGCCTCGACCATCACCAGCACCGCCGCCTCGCCGCCGACCAGCACGTAGTCGCCGATGGAGACCTCGTCGACGGGCATCCGCCGCGCGGCGTCGTCGATCACCCGCTGGTCGATGCCCTCGTAGCGGCCGCAGGCGAACACCAGGTGTTCCTCGGCGGCGTACTGGTGGGCCATGGCCTGGGTGAAGGGCCGTCCGGCGGGGGTCGGGACCACGAGGCGGGTGTTCTCGCCGCAGACCTCGTCCAGGGCGGGGCCCCAGATCTGCGGTTTCATCACCATGCCGGGCCCGCCGCCGTACGGGGCGTCGTCGACGGCGCGGTGGACGTCGTGCGTCCAGTTCCGCAGGTCGTGGACGCCGACCTCGATGAGGCCGCGGTCGATCGCGCGCCCGAGCAGCGCGGCGCGGAGCGGATCGAGGTATTCGGGGAAGATCGTGACGACGTCGAGGCGCATCAGGCGTCCAGTAGGCCTTCCGGCGGGTCGAGGACCACGCGGCCGCCCGCGACGTCGACGGCCGGGACGATCGCCTTCACGAACGGCACCAGCACCTCACGTCCGTCGTGCTCGATCGACAGCAGTTCGCCGGCGGGCGAATGCACGATTTCGAGCACCTTGCCGACGACGGTGCCGTCGGCGAGTTCGGCCCGCAGGCCTTCGAGTTCGTGGTCGTAGAACTCGTCGGGGTCTTCGGTCGGCGGCAGCGTCGAGGTGTCGGCGATCAGCAGCGCGCCGCGGAGGGTCTCCGCGACGTCCCTGGTCAGCACCTCTTCGAAACGCACCAGCAGCCGCCCGCTGTGTTCGCGGGCGGCTGCGATGGTGAGGTCTCTGCTGCTGCCGTCACGCAGCTTCGTCGTGACGGCCGAACCGACCGCGAACCGCTGTTCCGGCGAGTCCGTGCGCACGTCCACCGCGAGTTCCCCGCGGATTCCGTGCGCCTTGGCGATACGGCCGACTACGACGTCCATCCCGTTCAGTCCTTGGTCAGCGATCGGTGTCGACGACGTCCACGCGGACGCCGCGGCCACCGATGCCGCCCATGACGGTGCGCAGGGCGGTCGCGGTACGACCGCCCCGGCCGATCACCTTGCCGAGATCGTCGGGGTGCACGTGCACCTCGAGCGTGCGGCCACGGCGAGTGGTCAGCAGCTCGACCCGGACCTCGTCCGGGTTGTCGACGATCCCGCGCACCAGGTGCTCGAGGGAGTCAGCGAGGAAGCTCACGCCTCGGCCTTGTCACCCTCGGCGGCTTCGGCCTTGTCGGCTTCGGCCTTCTTCGGGGCGGACTTCTTCTTCGGCGTGGTGGCTTCGGCGGAGGCCGAGTCACCGGCGGCCGCGAGCGCGGCGTTGAACAGGTCCTGCTTCGACGGCTTCGGCTCGGCGACCTTCAGGGTGCCCTCGGCGCCCGGGAGGCCCTTGAACTTCTGCCAGTCACCGGTGATCTCGAGGATGCGCTGGACCGGCTCGGTCGGCTGGGCGCCGACGGACAGCCAGTGCTGGGCCCGCTCGGTGTCGACCTCGATGAAGCTCGGCTCTTCCTTGGGGTGGTACTTGCCGATCGTCTCGATGGCCTTGCCATCACGGCGGGTGCGCGCGTCGGCGACGATGATGCGGTAGTACGGCGCACGGATCTTGCCGAGACGCTGCAGCTTGATCTTGACGGCCACGGGTGTGGGTACTCCTCAGTTCTCTCTGATGCATGTGGAAGGCGCACGCCAGCCGAGTGGGGACACGGCTGCGCACACCCGAAGGGTGAGCTCGGGCGCGGTGAGAGGGTCCGGCCAAAGCAGGCAAGCGTACATTCTGCCAGACGCCGACCGGCCGTCAGAACGCGGCTATCCCGAGCGACGCGAGCAGGATGGTCACGGCCGGGAGGAAGTTGTTCACCTGATGGGCGACCACGCTGCCGAGCAGCCGCCCGGTGAACACCCTGGCCAGCCCGATCGGGATCGCGATCACCAGCAGCAACGTGGTGCGCAGCGGTTCGAGGTGGCTCGCCGCGAAAACCGCCGTGGAGACGAGGAACGCCGCGATCCTCCCCCAGCGTTCGGTGCGCCAGGTCAACCGCTCCACCGCGCCCCAGAGCAGGCCGCGGTAGATGATCTCCTCGCAGATCGGCCCGACCAGCCACAGGTAGATGAACATGACGACGGCGGCCGAGACCGACATCCGCCGGTCCTCGACGAGCGCGCTGATCGCCGAGGTCGCGTTCTCGTTGCCCACGACCTGCGTCCAGGCCCAGGCGGCGAGCGAGGTGAACCCGAGCCCGAGCACCCCAAGTTTGAGGCCGACCTTGACGTCGGCCCAGCTCCAGCCGATCCGCAGGTCGGTGAACGGGCCGTTGCCCCGCAGCCGGGTGATCAGCAGCGCCACGCCCGCCGCGATCATCGTCGGCAGCATGGTGCCGAGCAGCACCATGCGCATCGGCAGGGGCTGACCGGGCTGGACGTCGCCGAGCAGGACGCTGATGAACGCCGCCGACGCCAGCAGGACGGCCTCCACCAGCAGGAAGGCCCCGAATCCCCAGCGATGCGGCGGTGGCGTGTCGGGCGCGGCCACCTCACCTCCGGCACTGACTTCTTCTGGGAGCTCATCCGGCGGCGCGGCCTCGGGGATCGGCTCCCTGGGCTGAGATACGGTCACGCCGATCCTCCGGTGATCGTTCGGTTACTCAAAGACTCTAACCGCCTGGACCGGCGATCACCTCGCCGCGAAGAGCAATACAGCCGGTGGGAGGTTGTTGGCCGCGTGCGCGATCACGGATGCGCTCACCCGGCCCGACAGATAACGGGCCAGACCGATGGCGATGCCCTGGCCGAACAACGCGATCGTGCGCGCGGCCTCCCCGTGCAACTGGGCGAACACCAGCGCGGTGACCAGCAGGATCACCCAGGAAGGCAGGCGATGGAAGCCCATGGCGTTCCACAGCGTGCCGCGGAAGAGCAGTTCTTCGGTGACGGGAGCGGCGAGGACGACGATGACCGCGGCCAGCACCAGCCAGATCGTGTCGCCTTCGGTGGTTCCCGACAGTTCGGTGATCGGTCCGGGCGAGACGTCGGAGAAGGTCCTGTCGTCGCTGTCGGTCCCGTAGACGGCCAGCAGGAGCAGATTGAGGAGGTAGCCGGCGGCGAGCGCGGCGGCTCCGCAGGCGAGCCCGATCCGGACGTCGCGCCACGTGGGTTTGAGCCCGAAGTCCGTGCGAAGCCCCTGTCCCCAGACGTGTGAACCGACCACAGGGCCGAGTCCGAGGACGAGGGTCGGCAGGAACGCGAGGATCAGCAGCGGGCCGACGTCACGGAGTTCGAGCGGGTCGTAGCCGCCGAAGCGGCCCGACATCAGGAAGCTCATGACGAGCGTGACGAGGTGGTATCCGGCGATGCCCGCGAAGAACGCTACGAAACCCCAGTGCGCTCCGAGCACCAGACGCTCGCGAGCCTGCCCGTCGTCCACCACGCCTCCACGCTAAGTGCCGCTTCCGTAACGGACGGAGTCGGGTCAGGCGTAGATCTTGCCACGCAGCACGATATGGCTCGGATGGCGGAGCACCGCGAGATCCTCGCGCGGATCGGACGGGTAAACGAGCAGGTCGGCCGAAGCGCCGTCGACGATTCCCGGTACGCCGAGCCAGTCGCGAGCCGCCCACGAAGCCGAAGCCAGCGCCTGCTCCGCGGACATGCCCGCCTTGTGCAAGGCCTCGATCTCGTCGACGAGCCTGCCGTGCTCGACCATGCCGCCCGCGTCGCTTCCCGCGTACACCCGGACGCCCGCCTCGATCGCCGTCGAGACCATCTCCCCCACGCCGGCGTGCAGCGCCCGCATGTGGTCCGCGTACACCGGGTACTTGCCCGCCTTGTCCGCGATGCCGGGGAAGTTCTCGATGTTGATCAGGGTCGGCACGAGCGCGATGCCGCGTTCGGCGAGGACGCCCAGCTGGTCCGCCGAGAGCTCCGTGCCGTGTTCGAGGCAGTCGATCCCCGCGCCGATGAGGCCGGGCAACGCGGCTTGGCCGAACACGTGCGCCGTGACCTTGGCGCCCTCGGCGTGCGCGACGGCGATGGCCTCGGCGAGCACGTCGTCGGGCCAGAGCGGCGCGAGATCGCCGATGCCCCGGTCGATCCAGTCGCCGACGAGTTTGACCCAGCCGTCGCCGTCACGGGCCTGTTCGGCGACCGCCTTCGGCAGCTCGGAAGGGTCTTCGAGTTCGATACCGAGCCCGGGGATGTAGCGCTTGCGCAGGGCGAGATGCCGTCCGGCGCGGATGATCCGCGGCAGATCGGCCCGTTCCTGCAACGGCCGGACGTCGATCGGCAGCCCGCAGTCGCGGATCAGCAGCGTCCCGGCGTCGCGATCGGTGATCGCCTGCTCGGTGGCCTCTTCGAGGGTGGTCGCGCCACCGACCCCGATACCGGGATGGCAATGCGCGTCGACCAGTCCGGGAACGAGAAAGCCTTCCCGGACAACGGTTTCCGCCCCGGCCACCGGTTCGGTGGTGATCCGGCCGCCGGTGACCCACAGCTCACGGTGCTCGCCGTCCGGCAGGACGACCCCCGCCAGGTGCAGCGCCTCCACGGGCTACTTGTCCTTCGGCAGCTTGAACTTCTTCGGGTCGAACCCGGGTACGTCGTTCATGCCGCCGAGCTGCGAAAGGTCGGGCATCCCGCCACCGGGCATCCCGCCGCCCGGGGGCAGCATCGGCATACCGCCGGGGAAGCCGCCGCGGACCTTGGGCTGCGTCGGGCCGCGCCCCTTGCCCTTCTTCCCCTTCTTGCCCTTGCGGTTCTTGCTGCCGCCGCCTCCGCCGCCGAAGCCGAAGCGGCCCGCCATCTGCGCCATCATCTTGCGCGCTTCGAAGAACCGGTTGACCAGGTCGTTGACGTCGCGGACGGCGACACCGGACCCCTTCGAGATCCGCACGCGACGCGAGGCGTTGATGATCTTCGGGTCGGCCCGCTCGGCGGGGGTCATCCCGCGGATGATCGCCTGCAGCTTGTCGAGCTGCTTGTCGTCGACCTGGGCGAGCTGGTCCTTCATCTGACCGGCGCCGGGCAGCATGCCGAGCAGGTTGCCGATCGGGCCCATCTTGCGGACCGCGAGCATCTGCTCGAGGAAGTCTTCGAGGGTGAGCTGGCCGCTGCCGAGCTTGGCCGCGGTCTGCTCGGCCTTCTCCTGGTCGAAGTGCTGCTCGGCCTGCTCGATGAGGCTGAGCACGTCACCCATGCCGAGGATCCGGCTGGCCATCCGGTCCGGGTGGAAGAGGTCGAAGTCTTCGAGCTTCTCACCGTTGGAGGCGAACAGGATCGGCTGGCCGGTGACCTGGCGGACCGACAGCGCGGCACCACCGCGGGCGTCACCGTCGAGCTTGGTGAGCACGACGCCGGTGAAGCCGACGCCGTCGCGGAAGGCTTCGGCCGTGGTGACCGCGTCCTGACCGATCATCGCGTCGACGACGAACAGCGTCTCGTCCGGAGAAACGGCGTCGCGGATGTCCGCGGCCTGCTTCATCAGCTCTTCGTCGACACCGAGACGGCCGGCGGTGTCGACCAGGACGATGTCGTGCTGGGCGCGCTTGGCCTCGTCGATGGCGCGGCGGGCGACGTCGACCGGGTCGCCGACGCCGTTGCCGGGCTCGGGCGCGAAGACCGCGACCCCGGCCCGCTCGCCGACGACCTGCAGCTGCGTGACGGCGTTGGGACGCTGGAGGTCACACGCGACCAGCATCGGCGCGTGGCCCTGTTTCTTCAGCCACATCGCGAGCTTGCCCGCGAGCGTCGTCTTACCAGCACCCTGCAGACCCGCGAGCATGATGACCGTCGGCGGGTTCTTCGCGAACGTGAGCCGCCTGGTCTCGCCGCCGAGGATGGTGACGAGTTCCTCGTTGACGATCTTGATGACCTGCTGCGCCGGGTTCAGCGCGCCGTGCACCTCGGCGCCCTTGGCGCGCTCCTTGATCCGGGCGATGAAGTCCTTGACCACAGACAGCGCGACATCCGCCTCGAGCAGCGCGATCCGGATCTCGCGCGCGGTGGCGTCGATGTCGGCGTCGGAGAGCCTGCCCTTGCGAGACAGGGTCTGCAGGGCGGACGTGAGCCGATCGGAGAGGGTGTCGAACACGGGTGTGCACGCTCCAGCTGGGTCGTTGTGGCTCGCCGGTACGAACCGGCGGCTTCCCAGGGTAGTCGGTGTCCGAGGCAGGCGTTGACACGGTTGCGAAGACCCGTTCAGGCTTTGCGAAGGTCGGCTTCGACCAAAGCCCGGATGACGTTCGCGGTGCCGGCTTCCCGGACGGTGCGGCTCATCTCGACATGCAGGAAGACCGTGCCGTCCTTCGCCGCCGCCTTGCCCTGGACGTTCTTCGTTCCTTCCAGTGCCCCGCACGACGACGCCCAGGCCCGGCAGACGTCGAGACCGGCGGCTTCGAGCCGATCCGCGGCGCGGTGGGCGGGCGGGCCGGCGACGGTCGCGCCGGACGAGAGCACGATGTCGTCGTCGGGCAGGTTCTGGTCGTCGAAGCCGTGCAGCTGGATCTGCGGCAGCCCCCGTCCGGCGAGGGTGGTGGCGACCACGTGGAACACGGAATCCACCTCGTGCGCGACGTCCGCGCGGCCGTCGTCCGCCTTGCGGTGCGCGCCCGCGATCAGCAGCACCGCGCCCGGCACCTGGCGGAAGTAGTCGAGACCGAACGACTCGGTCCGCAGATCCGACGCGGGATGCGGGACCTCGACGGCCAGCGACGGCGGGGCCGACCGGTCGATCAGGTACATACCCCAGGATCGCTCGGTACCGGATTCGTTCACCGCGACCGTGTAAGGCCGCCCGGTCTGCCGGTCCGTCCCGTCGCGTACCGCGAATCCGAGCTTCCCGAGGCTCGCCGTTCCCTCGGGAGAGGCGTCCAGCAACGCGGCGAAACCGGCCGCGGCCGTCCGGCGTTCACCCGCCCCGGGTGACCGGTAGTCCTGCTCAGCGGAAAGCGACGACGTGAATCCGGCGAGCAGTGAACTCAGGTCGGCCTCCGGGTCGAGAGGGGGTCGCTGTGACTCGTCGTCACCGAGGACCAGCACGAGGGTCAGCACCAAGGCCAGAGCCAGAGCGACACTGGTCACGCTGAGCAACATTCGAGTTCGGCCGATCACCACCCGGACTCTACTGACTGACCCGAATGAGTACCGCCAGGTGCATTTTGCCGACACTCGGCGGAGTTGTAACGTCCTCACTAACACTTTTGATACCTCGGTGTGACCTGATCGGGAACACGTTTCGCTACTGGCCGACGTGCGCCGCGAACCAGCCGATTACCGAAAGACACGAGGGCCAGTGAAGCGGCAGAAGGACCAGCCCGACCCCGCGGCGCGCCTGCGCGACCAGATCCCGGAGGCGGGTTTCCCCCGAGGTGTGGGGGTGGCGTCCGCCACCACCTTCGTCCTCCTTGTGATGATCGCGGCCTTCACCGCCGTCTACCTGTCGACGGCCGGACCGCTCTCACTGCTCCGCGCCGACTCGGGCGGGCAGCTCCCGGACGAGGTCACCGCGGGGCGGCAACGCGCGACCGCCGCCCTCGCCCAATCGTTGGCCACGTCGGCCACCTCGGCGGCGGGGGACCTCCGCGTCGCCACCGATTCCGGCGTCTTCGACAGCGGCGGCGACGACGCCGTGCTCGCCCGCCTCGGCAAGACCTACCCGGACTGGCGTGGAATCGCCGTCTTCGATCCCGCCGCGAAACGGGTCGTGGCCACCCACGGCGAGCCGGTCGCGGTCGAAAACCTCCGTGGCGTCGACGTCACGAACCTCACCGTCCGCCCGATCGCCCGGCCCGGCGACAGCCCGCTCGTCCTCACCGCCCTGCCGCTCACCGGCGACCGCGCAGGCAGGCTCCTCGTCGTCTCGACGCCGCTGCGCGGTCTTTCGGCGGAACTCGACAAGGGCCCCGTGCGGCAGATCCGGCTGGTCACCCCGGACGGCGTGCCGCTCTTCTCGTCCGGGAACGAAGTGCCCGCGACCGACCGCGTCGCACAGGATCTGCTCGCCCGCGCCTCCACGGCCGCCGCGGCCGGGGAATCGGGGGTGCTCAGTGGCACCGCGACGGATTCGGGCGAGCGGCTCGCACCGGTCGTGTCCTACGCCCCGATCACCTCGGACGGCACCGCGGGCAGCCTGGGGCTGGCGGTCGTCACGCTCAGCCGGTTCCCGATCGAACCGGCGCCGGCGCGGTGGCCGGGTCTGCTGCCGGCGGCCGCGCTGCTGGTCCTCGCCGTCGCCGGGTTCGTGCTGTTGCGGAGCGCCGTCGTCAAGCCGATCCTCCGTCTGCGCGCCGACGCCCTCGCGGTCGCGGCAGGCTCGCTCGACGAACCGGTGCGGCAATCGAGGATCCGCGAGGTGAACCGGCTGACCCGCGCGGTCGAACGGTACCGGTCGAAACTGGCCAGGCGCAGACCCCGCGACAAGGTGAAGCCGGTGGTCTCCGCGCAGGTGATCGTCGCCGTCGTCACGCTCGCGCTGCTCGGCTGGTCGGTCGCCGTCGCCGCGACCTTGGGCCGCCAGCACGCCACGGTCTCCCCCGCCGTGCTCGGCGAGTACGGCGGCCGCGTCACGCATTCGGCGGAGACCCTGCGCCGCAGCCTCGCCCAGGGGCTCGGCGACCTGCGCTCCGTCGCCCGGCTCGGTTCGGCGGAACGGCCGGACCGGCTGAACGGCATGCTCGAACGGCTCGCCGAGGACGAAAACCGGTTCCGGAGCGTCTACGTCACCGACGAAGAAGGCAACGTAGTTCACCAAGCAGGGCGCGAATCGCTGCGCGATCCCGGGAAGCTGCCCGACGGCTCGGGTATCCACCAGCACAACACCAGCGGCCGGGTGCCCGTGGTGTACGCCTTCGCTCGTCTGCCGGACTCCGGCAAGGTCGTGGTCGGCGAGTACGACATCCCGAGGATGGCGTCGGTGCTCGGCTCGGCGGGTGGTCGCGTACGCGTCGTCGACGAAGGCAAGCGCACCATCGCCGACACCCAGGGCTATCTGGCCTTCTCCGAACTCACCGACTCCGTGCTGGTCAAGAACGTCGCCACCGCGCAGTCCGGCGAGGACGCCCGCGAAAGCACCGATTCGTCGTTGGTGGTCGCGAGCCGCCTCGCCGACGACGGCAGCGTCGCCGACCTGAACTGGGTCGTCGTCGCCGACCAGCCGGTCTCCTCACTCGGTGTCGCGGACAACACCGTCCGGTCGGGGGCCAGGGTCGCCGCGCTCCTCACGGCGGTCGTCGCCCTGATGCTGTTCGCCTGGCATCTGCTGGTCGTCGTCCGGCCATTGCGGCGGGTGGCCGAATCCGCCGTGCCCATCGCGAAGGGCGTCGGGATGGGCGCCGTGGTCTATCCCCAGCGCCAGGACGAGATCGGCACCATCGCCTCCTGCGTCGAGATCTGCCGCCAGGCGCTGACCGATGGCAAGACGCGGCTCGGCGAGGTCCGGCGGCCTGCCGGAGCGGCGACCGACGAAACCAAACTGCTCCAGCGGATCGAGGACGAGCCGGTCCGCGGTCACCCCCGGCCGGTCCGGCGGCGCGAACCGCAGCCGCTGAAACCCCGCCCGCAGCCGCGGCGGCACCAGGGAAACCGGCGGCCCGAGCCGGCGGAACAGGGCCGCAAATGACCTTCCTCTACTTCGTGCTTCTCGTGGCGTCGTCGGCGATGCTCGCCGCGGGTATCGCCGAACAGCGCCGCCACTACCGGAACCTGCACAGCATCCCGACCCGGGTGCTGGTCAACGGCATCCGCGGGAAATCGTCGATCACCCGCCTCTGCGCGGGCGCGCTGCGCGGCGGCGGTCTCGTGACGACCGCGAAGACGACCGGCACGGCGGCCAGGTTCATCCATCCCGACGGCAGCGAGGAGCCGGTCTACCGCAAGTTCGGCATCGCCAACGTCGTCGAGCAGATCGGCATCGTCCGCCGTGCCGCCGCGTACCGGCCGGACGCGCTGGTGATCGAGTGCATGGCGGTGATGCCGGATCTCCAGGAGATCAACCAGAGCAAGCTGATCCGGTCCACCATCGGCGTGCTGTGCAACGTCCGGGAGGACCATCTCGCCGAAATGGGCCCGACGCTGGACGACGTGGCGCGGTCACTGAGCCGGTCGATGCCGGTCGGCGGGATCTGCCTCACCGCGGAGAAGGACCGTCTCGCGATCCTCCAGGAGGAGGCCGACAAGCGGGACTGCCGTCTGATCGCCGTCGATCCGGAAAGCGTCACCGACGAGGAGATGCGCGGATTCGGCTGGATCACGTTCAAGGAGAACGTGGCGATCGCGCTGGCCGTCGCCGATCTGCTCAAGGTCAACCGGCGGCTCGCGCTCGAAGGGATGTGGGCCGCCCCGCCCGACCCCGGAGTGCTCCAGGTCCACCGCTATCGCGCCGGGCGGCGCCAGGTGCGCTTCGCGAACGTCTTCGCCGCGAACGATCCCGAATCGACCCTGATGAACATCGATCAGCTTCGCGCGCAGGGGGCGATCGCCGACCCGCTGCACGTGATCATCAACTGCCGCCCCGACCGCGTCGAACGCAACGGGCAGATGGGCGCGCTGATCCCGCGGGTCGCGCCGGAACGGGTGGTGCTGATCGGCGAGCCGACGCGCAGTGCCCGGATCGCGATCCCCGGCGAATGGCAGGACCGCGTCGTCGACCTCGGCGGCTCACGGCCTCCCGAGGAACTGCTGCGCAAGATCATCGGTGGCGTCGACCGGCAAGCGTCGCTGATCGCCATCGGCAACATCCACGGTCAGGGCGAACTGCTCATCGACGAACTCGCGAAACTGGAAACGATCGCCTCCTGATGCTCACCACTTCACTCTCCCCCGAGGTCGCCACCATCGGGCTCGCCATCGGGCTGCTGCTGTCGCTGGTCTGTTACCTGACCACGAACCTGTCCCCCGGCGGCATGATCACCCCTGGCTGGATCGCCTTGACCATCGTCGAGGACTTCCGGCGGGCGGCGATCATCGTGCTGATGACCGCGCTGACCTACGTGGGCACCAAGATCCTGCAGCGGGTGGTGATCCTCTACGGCAAGCGCCTGTTCGCCGCGGTGGTCCTGCTGGGGGTCGTCCTGCAGACCACCCTGCTGCTCGTCCTGCAGGCCGACTTCCCGCTGCTGTTCGTGCACCAGACGCTGGGCTTCGTGGTCCCCGGCCTGGTGGCCTACCAGCTGGTGCGGCAACCGCCGGCGGCGACCGTCCTCGCCACCGGGGGCGTGAGCCTCGCCAGTTACGCGATCCTGATCAGCGGGGTGCTGGTCGGGCTGGTTCCCACGTTGTGAGGACGTCGATGCGCAAAGCGATCCGGATCGGGGTGCTGGTCGCGGTGATCGGCGTGTCCGGGACGGCCGCGGTGTACGTCGCGAAGGAGGAGCCGCGGGACATCACCGCGGTGTCGGCGTCCGCGCCTCCCGGCGGCGACGCGGCGATCGGCGGGTACACCTACGAACGGCTCGAGAACCCCGCCCGGACGGTCGTCCGGGATTCCCTCGGCACCCAGCTGGCGTCCTTCACCGACGGGTCGCGCTCGGTGCTGCTGTCCGGCAAGAGCCGGACCTTCGCCGAACCGAAGTTCACCACGGTCACCGTCACGTCGTCGGCGTGGATCCGGTTCGCGCCCGAGCCGTGGAAAGCGGGTGCCGAGCGTGAGGGGTGGTTCCGCGACTGGTTGCCCAAGGCCCTCGGCGACACGTCACCGGATCTGCTGGCCATAGCCCTGCAGTACTCCGAAGGCGCCCCGCCCCAGACAACCAAGAAGCTTCGCGTAGCCGGTGACGCGTCCTTCGGGCCCGACAGTGCCGAAGGGCGGCTTGAAAAGTCCGACTTCTACGACTATCTCGGCGTCGACTGGGATTTCCCCGACAAACACGAAAAGGCGGAGCGCGCCCGGTTCGGTTCCCTCGACTGCTCGGGCTTCGTACGGATGGTCTACGGCTACCGCGCGGGTTACCCGCTGCTCGGAACCAACACGAAAGGGCCAGGTCTGCCGCGGCGCGCCTGGGCGATGTCGGAGCTCGGGCCGGGCACGACGTTGATCGAGGACGCCAGGGGGCAGGCCACGGACTACGCGGCCCTCCAGCCCGGCGATCTGCTGTTCTTCAACCTGGAGCCGGCGTTCGGGCCCCGGGTTTCGCATACCGGCATCTATCTCGGACTCGACAGTGACGGCAGGCGGCGGGTGCTGTCCAGCCGGAAGGTCGCCAACGGGCCGACCTTCGGCGACGCCGGTGGCACCTCGCTGATCGACGGCGAAGGCACCTACGCGAAGGCGTTCCGCGCGGCCAAGCGGCTCTAGCGCGCAAACAGGGCTCCGGGACCGATCGCCCCTCGCAGACCGGTACCGGAGCCCCTACGGAAGGCTCGCCTCCCCGCGAGCCGACCGTAAGCACACTTGGCGAGCTTCGCGGGACTTGGATTCGCCGGACCCCCAGTACCAGGCGATTCGCTGCCCGCGCTCTCTCCGCGCGATGGCATAACCTTGCCCGGTCACCCTGGGGTCACGGCAGCGTGAAGACCCTCAACTCCCCCTGAGTAGATCTACTCAACTGGTCTTGGCCGACGACGAAGCGCGCTTCGCCCGCGTCCGCGCCTGGCGTGCCTTGTCCGCCGCTTCGTTGGCCCTCTCGACCGGGCCCTGCTGCAAGGCGGCCAGCAGCCGCGTCACACCTTCGGCCTGTTCGGCCGCGGTCGGCTGGAGGACGTCGTCGCCGTCCAGTTTGGCTTGGATGAGCCCTTCGAGCGCCTCACGGTAGCGATCGGTGTACCGGCCGGGCTCGAAATCCCGCGTGAGGTCTTCGATCAGCGAGACCGCGTTCCGCAGTTCCCCGCGCCGCAGATCGACGTCTTCGTGCAGAAACGGGAAGTCCGGCCGCCGGATCTCGTCGGGCCACAGCATCGTCTCGAGCAGGATCACCTGGTCCCGCACCCGCAGCGCGCCCAGCGTCTCGCGTTGCCGCAACGTCACCTTGACGATGGCGATCCGCCCGGACTGCTGCAGCGCCTCGCTCAACAGCACGTACGGCTTCGTGCCCGCCGGCTCCGGTTCCAGGTAGTAGCTGCGCGCGAAGTACATCGGGTCGACCTGGTCGGCCGGGGTGAAGCCGACGACGTCCATCGACTGGGTGGTCGGCGCGAGCAGCGACGCGAAATCACCGGCGGTCAGCAGCACGACGTCGCCGTTAGGGACGGGGTACCCCTTCGCGATCTCGGCCGCGGGCACTTCGGCGCCGTCGACCTCGCAGACCCACTTCACCCGCACCCGGCCGCCGTCCGGCTCGTGCACCTGGTGGAGGGGGATGTTGTGCTCCTCGGTCGCGCTGTACGCCTTCACCGGAATGGCGTAGGTCCCGAATCCGATCGTGCCTTTCCACACCGCGCGCATGGCCCACCTCCGCCTGGTCAGCGTATCCACGCGCCGAAGCGGCGGGACAGCTACAAACGGGTGTCAGGGGCTACTGAATCGCTCACACATTCGAATGACGGACGCGATTCGGCGAGCGCCTCGGCCGAACAGTCGACAGCGGTGGCCGCCGCACGGAGCACTTCGGCGACCACCTCGACGTCGACCATCGGGGCGGTGGCCAGCGCGCCTTCGCCGCCCCCTTCGACCCGGCCCGCCATACCTTCGAGCGCGATGGCCAGCGCCTGCTGGCCGGCGACGAGGTGCCGGACCACTTTGAGCAGCTCGGGCACGGTCGCGGCGGGACCGGACGCGGTGAGCGAGACGGCGAGGTCGTCCGCGCACGCGCGGAGATGGGAGGCGACGACGGTCGGCGGCAGCGTGACACGTTGTGGACCGGGCACGCGCTCACCCCCTCCGGCTCCTTCAGGTCCCGACCGCGCACATCCTGCCACCGCCACCTTCCGTGACCCGCACGACACCCCGAACGTCAGGAAGCTGCCGCCAGCAGCGCCGCTTCGACCTTCGACCGCC
Source organism: Amycolatopsis sp. CB00013 (assembly GCF_001905755.1). Classification (NCBI taxonomy): domain Bacteria; kingdom Bacillati; phylum Actinomycetota; class Actinomycetes; order Pseudonocardiales; family Pseudonocardiaceae; genus Amycolatopsis; species Amycolatopsis sp. CB00013. Next base: position 164,944 of record NZ_LIWC01000008.1, read on the forward strand.
ACGCCTGGTCGACCCGGCCATTCCGCGGCGCGACGGCGAACGAGTCGACGACGGCACCACCGAGCGTGGCCACCTTCGCCCACCGCACCTCGGCCTCGCACCGGCGCAACGCGCCCGCGACCCGGTACAGCAGCCCGATCCGGTTCGCGGCCCGCAGTTCGACGACGACCGTGTCGCGCCCGCTGGTCTCGTCGTCGAACCAGATCACCTTCGCCCCGGCCGACGGCGTCTCTCCGCCGCCGTAGTCCCGTTCCTTCGCCGCGAGCCGCTGGGTGAGCGGCAAGGTCCCCGCCACCGCCCGCGCGAACTGCTCCCGGAGCAGCGTGACGTCGGGCAGCGAGCCGAATTTCGGTGACGCCGTGAAGACTCCCGCCCGTCCCCCGTCGTGCCCGCGCAGCACCGCCGCGTGGACTTCGAGCGAGTTCAGCGCGAGCACCCCGGCCGCGGGAGCCAGCAGTTCCGCGCGAGCGGGGACCGCGAGCACCACCGTCACCACCTTGCCGGCGGCGGTGATGCGCACCTCGCCGCGGCCGGACGCGACGGCTTCGGCGACGAGCTCCCGTTGTTCGGCGCCCATCGGCTCCGGCGGTACGAAACCCTTGCCATGCAACGCTTCTTCGCAACCGGACACCAGTTCGGCGAGCAGGCGCGCCTTCCAGTCCGTCCACACGCCCGGCCCGGTGGCCAGCGAATCGGCCGTCGTCAGGGCGTGCAGCAGTTCCAGGAGGACGAGGTTCTCGTCGAGTGTCTTCGTCACCCGCTGGATCGTGGCGGGATCGCTGATGTCCCGCCGCGTCGCGGTATGCGGGAGCAACAGGTGATGCCGCACCATCGCCGACACCAGTGCCGAATCGGCAGTCGACAACCCGAGCCGGGCCGCCACCTGCGCGCTGATCTTCGCGCCGAGTTCGGAATGGTCCGCGTCGCGGCCCTTGCCGATGTCGTGCAGCAACGCGCCGATCAGCAGCAGATCCGGCCGTGAAACGGTGGTCGTCAGTTTCGACGCCTCGACCGCGGCCCGCACGAGATGCCGGTCGACGGTCCACGAATGCACCGGCGACCTCGGCGGGAGGTCCCGCACCGCACCCCATTCGGGGAACAGCCGGGCCCAAAGGCCCGTGCGGTCCAGCGCCTCCACGGCGTCGACGAGTCCCTCGCCCGCGCCGAGCAGTTCCACCAGCGCCTTGAGGGCGTCGGCGGGCCACGGCGCACGCAATTCGGGCGCGGTGTCGGCGAGCGCCCGCAGGGTCCCGTGCGCGATGGGCTTGCGGATCCGGGCCGACGCGGCGGCGACCCGCAGCAGCAGGGCCGGATCCTTGGCGGGCAGAGCGTCCCGCGCCAGCGCGACCTCGTTACCGTGCAGGACGACACCCTCGTCGAGCGGCGTCCGCACCGGACGGCGGCCGAACCGCGCCTTCGGTGGCTCCACAGTGGACCGGAGCGCCACGTCGACCGCGTACGCGATCGTCCGCCCGGCGCCGGAAAGCTTGCGCGCCAACGTGAACCGATCGCCGAAGCCGAGTTCGCCCGCGACCGTCTCGGCTTCCGGCGCGCTGAGGATGTCCCGCTCCCGGCGCAGTTCCCTGCGCAGTTCCGTCCGGACGTCGAGCAGCAGGCTCTTGGCCGCCAGCAGTTCCTCGCCGGGCCTCGCCGTCAGCTGTGCCGCCGCCAGGGCTTCGAGGACGGCGAAATCGCGAAGCCCGCCTCGGCCGTGCTTGAGATCCGGCTCGGCGGACTGTGCGATCTCGCCGCTTCGGGCCCAGCGCTGACGGACCGCGTCCGACAGGTCGTCCATTCGTTTCCGGGCGGTCCTCCGCCACTGGTCCCGTGCCGCGGCCGCCAGCCTGGCGGTGATCTCCGCGTCCCCGGAGATGTGGCGGATGTCGAGCAGCCCCATCGCGGTCCGCAGATCCTCCGACGCCACCTTCAGCGCCTCACCCGGTGTGCGGACCGAGTGATCGAGGCCGATCTTGGCGTCCCACAACGGGTACCAGATCGCGTCCGCGATCTCGCCGACCCGCGAGTTCCCGTTGTGCAGCAACAACAGATCGAGGTCGGAGAAGGGCACCAGCTCACTGCGCCCCAGGCCGCCGACGGCGGCCAGCGCGACACCGGGTTCAGCGGTGTCGACGCCGGCCGCCGAAGCGCCCTTGCCCAACCAGAATTCGTAGAGGTCGACGCACGCCGCGCGCAACGCGGCCGCGCCCAACCTCCCGTGCCTGCCCTCGAGCAAACGCTCGGTGGCCTTGACCAGCTCACCCCCGTCGGCCATCGTGGGTGCCTATAGGGCGTCCGAGCCGCGCTCGCCGGTGCGTACCCGGATGACCGTCTCCACCGGCGTCACCCAGATCTTCCCGTCACCGATCTTGCCGGTGTGGGCGGCCGTGGTGATCGCGTCGAGGACCTTCTCGACGTTGGAATCGTCGGTGACGACCTCGACCCGCAGCTTCGCCACGAAGTCCACGGAGTACTCGGCACCCCGGTAGACCTCGGTGTGGCCCTTCTGCCTGCCGTAGCCCTGTACCTCACTGACCGTCATGCCGAGCACGCCCAGCTGCTCCAGCGAGGAGCGGACGTCGTCGAGCGTGAACGGCTTGACGATCGCGGTGATCAGCTTCATGCCTTGCTCTCCTCGAGTTTCGTGGCCGCTGTTCCGGTGGACGTCTTGACCGGGATGGAGCTCGGCTGGCCGAGGCCACCGCCCGAACCGGTGAAGTCGTACGCGCTCTCCGCGTGCTGGGCCTCATCGATACCACTGACCTCGTCCTCCGCGCTGACGCGGAAGCCGCCGAGCTTCTTGATCACCCAGCCGATGACGAAGGTCAGCACGAACGAGTAGCCGAGGACCACGGCCGCCGCGAGCGCCTGCTTGCCCAGCTGACCGAGGCCGCCACCGTAGAAGAGGCCGTCGACGCCGAGCGAGTTGACGCTGGTGGTGCCGAAGAAGCCGATGAGCAGCGTGCCGACGAGACCACCCACGAGGTGGACGCCGACGACGTCGAGGGAGTCGTCGAAACCGAAGCGGAATTTGAGGCTGATCGCCAGGGCGCACAGGGCACCGGCGATGAGACCGATGGCGATGGCACCCAGCGGGCTGACGAAACCCGCCGCCGGGGTGATCGCGACGAGACCCGCGACGGCACCGGAAGCGGCGCCGAGGGTGGTCGGCTTGCCGACCTTGATCTGCTCGATGATCAGCCAGCCGAGCACGGCGGCCGCGGTCGCGACGGTGGTGTTGGTGAACGCGACGGCGGCGAGGTCGTTGGCGGCCAGGGCCGAACCGGCGTTGAAGCCGTACCAGCCGAACCACAGCAGCGCGGCGCCCAGGAGCACGAACGGCACGTTGTGCGGACGTCCGGTGCCCTTCGGCCAGCCCTTGCGCTTGCCGAGCACGATCGCGAGCGCGAGACCCGCCGCACCGGCGTTGATGTGGACCGCGGTACCGCCGGCGAAGTCGAGCGCCTTGAGCTGGTTGGCGATCCAGCCGCCGACGGAATCGGCGCTGATGAAGCCGTTGAACGAGAACACCCAGTGCGCGACCGGGAAGTACACGATGGTCACCCACACCGCGACGAACAGCGTCCAGCCCCAGAACTTGGCGCGGTCGGCGATGGCACCGGAGATCAGCGCGGGCGTGATGATCGCGAACATCAGCTGGAACATCACGAAGGCGAACAGCGGCAGCGCGTCCGCGCCGGGCCAGGCGACCTCAGGCGTGGTGCTGGTCGCGGCGGTCGCGAATCCGGCGAGCTTGCCGGAGATGGTCGAGAGACCCGCGAAGTCGAAGTTCCCGAGCAACCCGCCGCCCACGTCGTTGCCGAAGGCCATCGTGAAGCCGTACAGCGTCCAAAGGACACCGACTACGGCGAGCGCGATGAAGTTCATCATCAACATGTTCAGAACGCTCTTCGCGCGGACCATGCCGCCGTAGAAGAACGCCAATCCCGGTGTCATGAGCATGACCAGCGCGGCGCTGATCAACACCCATGCGGTGTCTCCTGCGTTCAGCACAATCTTCCTCCCGTGCCTGGGGTGTACTGCGCAGGAATCTTTGGACCGGGGTGTTTCCTCGGGCGGCGATTCAGGTTTCACCCGCGTGAACTGTCGGTGCGGCGTTGTTACGGCCAGGTTTCCAGTGACCTGGTGCGTTCTGTCCGGTTGCGAAACCTCGTGGTCGAATAGGGACATGAACGCGCGTGTATCCGGCCATGACCCTCTGCCACCGGCGATCGTCCGGTCGTTGCGGTGTTCGGTCTGCGGTGACCCGGTCGGGGTAACCGAGCGCACGGTGCGTTGCGATCGGGGCCACTCGTTCGACGTGGCGAAGCAGGGTTACGTCAACCTTCTGCATGCGCGCATCCCGGCGGGCACCGCGGACACGGCGCCGATGGTCGCGGCCCGTGCCGACCTCCTCTCGTCGGGCGTTTACCTGCCGCTCGCCGACGCCCTCGCGAAGGTGGCTTCGGAACACATCGAGGACGGGATGGTCATCGACGCCGGCGCGGGCACGGGCTACTACCTCGCGCACGTGCTCGACGCCGTCCCCGCCGCGTACGGGCTGGCGCTCGACGTCTCCGCCGTCGCCTTGCGCCGGGCCGCTCGCGCGCACACGCGCGCGGGCGCGGCCGTGTGGAATCTCTGGGAGCCGTGGCCTGTGGCGGACTCGAGCGCGTCGCTGATCCTCAACGTCTTCGCGCCGCGCAACGCCCCGCAGTTCCACCGCGTCCTGACCGAGGACGGGCTGCTGGTCGTCGCGACGCCGAACCCCGGTCACCTCCGGGAACTGGGCGACCTGGTGATCTCCGTCGACGGCAGCAAGGACGCGCGGCTGGAGGACACCCTCGGCGAACGCTTCACCCGGGTGGACCGGCACGACGTCACCCAGCAGGTGGCGTTGGAGCCCGACCGGATCCGTCAGGTGGTGGAGATGGGCCCGAGCGCCCATCATCTCCACCGCGACGGCAGGCGTGAACGCCTCGACGCGATCACCGGATCGGTGGACGTCACCACTTCGTTCAGTGTCACGCTGTACCGGCCGGTGTCCTGATGGAGGCACCCGCGACACTGCTCGCCGACGCCGCCTGGGTCAGCGCCCGCATCGGCGGCGCCGCGAAGCTCTACGGCTGCTCACGGCCCGAAGTGCTCGGCACGATCTGGTGGTACTCGCTCTCCTCCGTCCTCGTCGCTCCTTCGGTGGAATCCCTCGTCCGCGGCGAACTCCTGGACCCGTCACTCGACGCCGTCACGATCGACCTCGTCCCGGACGGCCGTTTCACCGGAGCCAGGTCTTCCCGGCCCCTCGACGGCGGCCTGGCCGAACTCGGTGCCGCGTTCGCCGGAACGCTGAGCACCGCGATCGGCACGATTTCGGCTGTCACCAAGGCGAATCCGCGTGCGCTGGGCGCGATCGCGACGGATTCCATCGGCAACCGCCTGCTGTGGACCGGCGACACCGAACGGGCGATCGCGCTGGCAGCACCACTCATTGCCGCGATCGGGCTCGGGCTGCCGGAGCCGCGGTTCTCCCGGGTCGGGCGGAACACCGTGGTGCGCCGTGCTTCCTGTTGCCTGATCTACGAAGCCGGCAATCCGAAGTGCACCAGTTGCCCCCGGCAGACCCCTGCGGAACGGGACCGGCGACTGCGCGCCGCACTCGGTTAGTACGCGGTTTCTTTACGGGACAAGGCGAATGTCCGTGAGCAAAGACGTGACTCGCGTGATCGGGGACGTGACTCGCGTGACTGAATGCCGCACTCGCGAGTTCCGCCTCTGAGCACGCGAGTTCCGCCTTCGATCACGTGAGTGCGGCCGATCGGTTCAGGCTCGGCGACGCGGTTCTGTGGCCAATGGGACGCGTGGGAATCCCGCCTCATCCGGCGGCGAGATTCTCACCGGTCAACGCGGCCACCATCGCCGCCCGCGAGCCGACCCCCAGTTTGGTGAAGATCCGTCGCATATGCGCGGAAACCGTGTTCAGGCTGATTTCCAGTACGCCGGCGATCTGCTTGTTCGTATAGCCGCGACCGACCATGCGCGCCACCTCGTGCTCGCGCGGGCTGAGCAGGTCGTGCGGTTCCGGCGCCACCGGAACGAGCAGGCATCTGACGCCGTGTTCGGTGACGTCGAGCAGCGGTTTCCGCTGTACGGCGCCCCCGTCGTTCAGTTCCATGACACGTCTGACGAGTGATCTCGCCAGCTTTCGTACGGCTTCGTCCTCCGTGACGACCGTCGCCCGCTGCTGCGCGACGTCGTGTAGCGATGGAGCAGGAAATCCCATCACCGGGCTCGTGGACATAGACCGGCCTCCCCCCTCTAGGTCTCCCTCCTTCTCTAGCAAACCCCTCCGACAGGAAAAGCGCATCGTCGGTTTGTGTGACAAGTACGAACTAGTCGATTCATGTCACGCAAGAACGTGTGACTACCGGTGCCCCCGGGTGCGCGGGCAGTGTCGGGTGAGTGCTCACCGACGCACCGCGCCGGCGATCGCGGATTTTCACCGGAGCAGAGGAGAACGGTTATGAGCCGTGGCTATGCGGCAGTGGACGGCGAGCTGGAAGACGAGCTGAGCCGTGAACTCGAGGCCGAGTTCGAAAACGAACTCGAGGACGAACTGGAAGGCGAATTCGAGGACGAGGACGAGTTCGAAGACGAGCTCGGCGGCCTGGCCCGGGAGCTCGAAGACGAGCTGGAGGACGAGGTCTACGGCGAGTACGAGGACGAAGACGAATTCGAGTCCGAGTTCGAGGCCGTCGTCCGCGAACTCGAGGACGAGTTCGAACTGGAATCCGAGGACGAGGACTTCACGCATCCGGCGCGCCGGGTCTATCCCGACGCCGAGATGATGGCGCAACTGGCCTTCCAGGCCGAGAACGCCGAGACCGAGGACGAGGCGGAGGCCTTCCTCGGCGCGCTCGCGCCGCTGGCGTTCCAGGCGGCGAAATGGGCGGCGCCGAAGATCATCAAGCACGGTCCGCAGCTGATCCGCGGCGCGGTCAACCTCGGGCGCAAGCTGTGGCGGAACCCGGCGACCCGCCGCGCCGTCCGGCACATCCCGAAGATCATCGGCCGCACCGCACGCGACGTCGGGCGCCGGTACGCCGACGGCCGTCCGATCAACGCCCGGTACATCACGCGCAGGCTGGTCGGCCACACCGTGAACAGCGCGCAGAACGCGCCCGCGAACCGCCGGAACCAGCAGCAGCGCCGCCGCGGCCGTCCCCAGCAGCGCCGCCGCCGTCCCGCCGCCCGCGGCGGGCGCCGGACGCAGTCCCGGGGCCGGGCGGGCGCCGCCCGTCGTGGCAAGGCGCGCGGCCGTGCGCGCCGCCGCTGAGGCACCGCCCGCGGCATCCGGTGAATCGGCCTCGTCCACCGGGTTCCGGCGGGCGAGGCCGTCCGGGGACGACGATCTGACGGCTTGGGTGCTGTCCCAGGCCACCAACGTGGAACGGCATCTGGAGGCGCTGCGGCCGTTCCGCTGGTCGGAGTTCGGTGACCCGGCCACCGGCCCGAGCCGGGCGCATCTCGCGGCGGTCAACCGGACGATGGCGACCTTGCGGAAGCCGTTGTACTCCGCGACCCGTGCGGTTCGCCGTGCCGCGGACGAGGCGGTGGAACGGCCGGAACGCGCCGAACTCGCCCGGCTGCTGCGGGCGAAATCCCGGGCACAGCGCTGGGTCAAGACCACCGAAGGGGTCTGGGACTTCTACCTGGATCTGTTCAACCAGCGGCAAGGCGCGTTCGCCCCGTGGCTGGTGGCGTGCGACCGGGTGGCGCTCGACTGCTATCAGTACGCCTACCTCGGGATCGGGCGCTGGCGGTCGATCCCGACCCCGCCACCGTTCTGCTACCTGCGCACCGGATCCGGCCCGGCCACCTCGCGCCGCGGGATTCCCCTGCGACGGCTGGGGAACCGGCTCAATCCCTTTCCGCTGATCCAGCTTCCGTACCACCGGCTGGTGAACCCGTGGACGCTCGGCGCGGTCCTGCACGAGGTGAGTCACAACCTGCAGAACGACCTCGGCATCGCCAGGGCGATCCCGCTGCAGGTGGCGGCGAGGCTCGTCGAAGCGGGGGTGCCGAGGGAGGTGACCGGCATCTGGGTCAGGTGGAACCGGGAGACGTTCGCCGATCTGTCCGCGCTGCTGCTGGGTGGCCCGGCGGTCGTCGGTTCGCTGTTCGACGTCATCGGGCGCACCGAACTCGAAACGACGGGATTCACCCCGCGCGCGGTGCACCCGGTGCCGTATCTCCGCGCGAAGATCTCGGTGGAGCTGTTGCGCCGCATGGGTTTCACCCGGCACGCGGAGTCGTACGCGGCGATGTGGCACAAGCTGTACCCGCGGGCGAAGCTGGTGAACGCGCCACCGGCGCTGCTGAGGACGGCGGAGAAGGCGATCCCCGTGGTGGTGGACGCGATGTGCTTCACGTCGTTCCCCTCGCTGGGCCACCGTCCTCTGGCGAAGGTTCTGCGGTTCGAAGCCAAAGAACAAGCGATGATCGAAGAAGCCGCCGGCAGGCTGGCCGACGGGGTCTCCCCCGGCGTGGTGCCGGAACGGTTCCTGATCGGCGCGGTCCGGTTCGCGCTCGACGAACGGATGGCCCCGCCGAAACGGCTTTTCGGCTTCTTCATGGAAGAGCTCGGCAGGAGGGCGAGATGACGCTCGACACCGAATTCTCCCGGCTGGGCAAGGAAGTGAACCAGGTGGCCGCGTGCTGGCGGGCCTTGGAGATCAGCGTCGCCGAAGACCGGCCCGCCGGCGTCGGGCTGGCCGCGGCGGATCATCTCGCCGAGGTCGTCCTCGACGGCACCGGAGAGGTCGAGGCGGCCACGCGCGCGACACAGGGGCCGGTGAGCGCGGAGTCGTTGCACACCACGGCGTCGTCGCTGCTGAACCTGCGGCGGCGCGTGGACGGGCAGTGCCGTTCGCATCACGCGGTCTCCGGACTGCTGCGCGCGGTGCACGGACGGGAACAGGAATGGCGGGGCTGGGCGAAGAGCTTCCACGCCGGGGTGGACCAGTGCGCCGCCGCCTTGTCCTCGGCGGAGGACGTGATGGTGCGGTGCTGGCGTGAAGCAGTGGAACTGGCCGAATTCAAGGGATGTGGGGCGACCCGATGACGATCAACGACGACCGCGGCGCGACGTTGCCGCGCGCACAGGACATCGACAGCGCGTATCCGCTGTCGACCGGGCAGTACCCACCGCAGGCGGCGGCCCCCGGCAAACTCGCCGAACAGACGATCAGCGACATGCTCGGCTGGAAGTGGCGCGAAGGCGACACCAAAGGATTCGTGGCCGCGCTGACCGGCAGTTTCGAACTGAACGAGGTCCAAGGCCGCACCGAGGCGAGATGGACTCCGCGCGGATACGCGATCCAGGCCGACCTCGGCGCCGTCACCGGCGGCCAGGCCTCGCTCGCGGCGAGGGCCAGGAGCGCGGTGAAGGATTCGCTGGCGCTGCTCGATTCGCTCCGTCCACTGAGGACGGACGCGGATCCCGAGAACGCGGAGGGTTTCCGCGCGCTCGTCCGGCACGACCTCGAACAGATCCGGCAGGAGCTGGAGAGCCCGCTGATCCGCGTGGCGCGGGTCGATCAGCTCTTCCTGCTGCTGCTCGGCAACGGCGGCCTCGCGGTCGGCGCCGGGGACCGTACACAAGGACACCTCGGCCAGCTGCGGGACGAGTTCGGCCTGGTCTCGGGCAAGGTCAACACGATCGAAGAGGAACGGATCCAGACCTCCTTCATCACGCTGACGGATTGGGTGGTCTCGTTGTTCAGGGGCTGGCAGGACGCACGCGACAAGATCGACCCGTTCTCGCAACCGGCCGGCGGCCAGCCGTTCTTCGGTCCCGCCGTGGTCGCTCTTTCCCGGCTGCTGTCCGCGACCGCGTCGCAGGTCGACGAGGTGGTCGCGATGCTGCGGTCGGTGTTCGTCCAGCAGGAAGACCTCGAAGTGCTCCGCGTCCCCGATCCACAGGGCGGGACCATGTCGCTCGGCGGGCTGCTTCGCTGGATCCGCGAGTTCGCCACCTTCGAGGGCGGCAAGCTGATCGAGTCGGCGGGCAAGGAAGGCGTCGGCACGTCGTTCCTGCAGATCGCGAAACGGCTGCAGCGGATCGTGGCGAACCTTCCCCGGCAGAGCACCGGCGGTCCCAACGGCGACGTGCCGGGCAACTTCCGCGCGTCGCTTCCCCCGGGTTTCTTCAGCTCCCGTGTGCAGCGCGCCATCGACGAACTCGACGACCATCTCCAGGAGGTCGTCCGGATCGCCGAGCCGATCGGGCGGGACGGCTCGCCGTCGTCGTCCGACCCGAATCCGCCCGCGCCGCCCACCCCGCAGCTCACGCCGCCGCCCGGCCGGACGCCGGCGGTGCCCTCGGTCGCCGAACTCCGCGAGGGGCACGGCGCCGGAGAAGGCCAGACACCACCCGAGGCGGAGGAACCGCCGAAACCCCGGACCACGCGCAAGCGGCCCGGGCAGTAGCCGGACCCGTACGGGAGGAAGACGATGGGCACGGAAAAGGAATACCGGGAACTCTTCGACCGGGTCGCGGCCTTGCGCGGCCAGGTCGCCGGGAAGCTCGCGAACGAACTGGGCAGCGATCCGAAACTCGGCGACGCGGTCCTCAAACAGCTGGACGACATGCTCACCGCCGTCGAGGCGGAACAGCGGGGCAAGCCGGGCCCGGCGGACGGCGGGATCGCGCAGCTCGTCGGGCTCGGCGACGGTTCGGCCGCGGACCTCGGCGCGACGGCGATGCCACCGGGTGTCGACGCCTACGACGAGACCGTCGCCTCGGAACGGGTCATCGCGGTCGGCGATCTGTACTACCTGTACCAGCACGAACGGATCGGCGTGTTCCGCGTGGTGCAGAAACTGCAGGAGCTGTTCCAGGGCGGCGCCATCCGGCTTTCGGACGGCCCCGGCGCGTTCGGGCTGTACCGGTTCGACCGGCGGGACGTCCTGCGCTACACCAGGCGGGATCGCGTCAGCGCGTACCGGCGCGTCCTCGGCTACGGCAAAGGGCTCGGCTCGGCGAACTCGCGGCCGAACACCGATTTCCACCAGCTGTTCACCCAGTTCAGCAACCAGGTCGCCTTGTTCTGGCGGGACAAGCGGATCTCCGACGTCGTCCGCGAACGCGCGTACGACCCGAGTTTCGGCAGTGTGGCGGTCGTCCGGCGCAGCGGTCTCGACCTGCGGAACAACCTGAAGTTCACCTCGTACGGTCACCTGAACGTCCTGCGGGTCGAAGTCATGCAACTGCTGACCGAGGCGTTCAAGATCCTCGGTTCGGAGGACGTGCTGGACCTGTTCGGCGCGGCCAACGCGTGGGACACCGTGGACGAGGTGCTGATCCGCTACTTCGACCAGCGGCTGGTGTCCTCGCCGCGCCAGCGGATGGCGGTCACCGGACGTCAGGTGCTGCGCTGGCTCGCGGCGCCGCACATCCTCGAGACCACCCGGTCGGAATTCGAGGCGCTGCTGCTCGAAATCGCGGAGCCCGCCGAGGAGTGGCTGACCTCGGCCCAGTCCCTGCGGCTGGCCGACCGGACGAACTCGCGAGAGGTCCTGCCGATCGATCGGCAGCGGCCCGCCGGGGTCGCGGTCTCCCGTGAACCGCGTCCGGTCACCCCGCGCCGGAACGGTCACCGTCCCGGCACCGTGATCACCCTGGACCGCAAGTAGCCACGTGCTGGGAACGATGGTCACGGAGTGGGACGCGAGGTAGCGTCGGGCGCGATGAGTGAACGCACCTGGGGCTTCCGCACCCGCGCCCTGCACGCGGGCGGGACGCCCGATCCGGCGACCGGCGCCCGCGCCGTGCCCATCTACCAGACCACGAGCTTCGTCTTCGAGGACGCGGCCGACGCGGCGAACCTGTTCGCGCTGCAGAAGTACGGCAACATCTACAGCCGCATCGGCAACCCGACGGTCGCGGCCTTCGAGGAACGCTTGGCCAGCCTCGAAGGCGCGATCGGCGGGGTCGCGACCAGTAGTGGCCAGGCGGCGGAGTTCCTGACGTTCTCCGCCCTCGCCGAGGCGGGCGACCACATCGTCTCGGCGGGCGGGCTCTACGGCGGCACGGTCACGCAACTCACCGGGACGCTGCGCCGCTTCGGGATCGAGACGACCTTCGTCAGCGGAGACCGCATCGAGGACTACGCGGCCGCCATCACCGACCGGACGAAGCTGATCTTCACGGAGGTCATCGGCAATCCCGGCGGCGGGATCGCCGACATCGCCGGGCTGGCCGAACTCGCGCACGCACACGACATCCCGCTGGTCGTCGACGCCACCTTGGCGACGCCGTACCTGTGCCGCCCGATCGAGCACGGCGCGGACATCGTGCTGCATTCGGCGACGAAGTTCCTCGGCGGGCACGGGACCACCCTGGGCGGGGTGGTCGTCGAGTCCGGGAAGTTCGACTGGGGCAACGGGAAGTTCCCGCGGATGACCGAGACCGTCGAGAGCTACGGCGGCCTGAAGTACTGGGAGAACTTCGGCGAGTACGCCTTCTGCACCCGGCTTCGCGCCGAGCAGTTGCGCGACATCGGCGCCGTCCTCTCGCCGCACTCGGCCTTCCTCCTGCTGCAAGGGGTCGAGACGCTGCCGCAGCGGATGGACGCCCACGTCGCCAACGCGCGAGCCGTCGCGGAGTACCTCGCGACCGACAGCCGGGTGGCGTGGGTGAACTACGCGGGCCTGCCGGATCACCCGCACCACGACCGCGCGAAGAAGTACCTGCCCGCCGGGCCTGGCGCCGTGTTCTCCTTCGGCGTCGACGGCGGCCGCACGGCCGGGGAGACGTTCGTGAACTCGGTCGAGCTGCTGTCGCATCTGGCGAACGTCGGGGACGCGCGGACGCTGGTCATCCATCCGGCGTCCACCACCCACCAGCAGCTCTCCGAAGATCAGCTGCGTTCGGCCGGGGTGGGTGCGGACCTGATCCGCCTGTCGGTCGGGCTGGAGGACGTCGACGACATCCTGTGGGATCTCGATCAGGCGCTCGGCAAGGCGGTGGCGGGATGACCTACGACGCCGGCGCGGTCGAGCGGCGCCGCATCCTCTCGCGGACGAGGTCGGTGACCATCGTCGGCGCTTCGAACAATCCCGCGCGGCCGAGCTACTTCGTCGCGACGTACCTGCTGTCCTCCAGCAAGTACGAGGTCAACTTCGTGAACCCGAGGCTGGACGAACTCCTCGGACGGCCGGTGTACCCGTCACTGGCCGACGTGCCCGGCGAGACCGACCTGGTCAGTGTGTTCCGCAAGCACGACGACCTCCCCGGCGTGGCCGAGGAGGTCGTCGAGGCCGGAGCGCGCACGCTCTGGCTTCAGCTGGGCCTGTGGCACGAGCCCGTCGCCGACCTCGCCAAGGAGGCGGGGCTGGACGTGGTGATGAACCGCTGCGTGAAGATCGAGCACGCCCGGTTCGCCGGTGGGCTCCACCTCGCCGGGTTCAACACCGGCGTGATCAGCTCACGTCGCCAGTCCGCCCCCTGACCAGGGCCCGCCCGGGCCCGTGAGAGGGTGGCGGCATGGCCAAACCGACGCCGCTGCAGCTCAGGAACATCGTCATGGCACTGCTCATGGCGGGTGCCCTGGTGTGGAACCTGTCCATCGGCGGCGCTTGGTGGCTCACCGCGATCTTCTCGGTCGGTATCGTCCTTTCGCTGTTCTCCGCGTACCTGAACCGGCCCGGTGCTCAGCCCTGAGCCGCCTCGAAACGCGACGCGACGTCGGCGCGGCCACGCTCCGAAAGCGCGCCGAAGAGACGTAGGCGCGCCATCCCGCCGTCGGGATAGATGTCGAGACGGACTTCGGTCACCTCGGGGCCCTCGGCGAGGGCGAACCGGTGCCGCGTGTCCGGCTGCAACCGCGTCTTGGGCAGCAGCTCGACCCATTCGCCGTCGCCGTCCCGGCCGCTCAGCGCGGCCCAGCCCGGTGCGTTGCCCTTGAGGTTGCTGTTGTCGAACTCGGCGAACCGGACGACGCCCGCGCCGGCGAGGCGCACCGTGACCCAGTCGTTCCCGTCGTCCCGGCGCCGCGCGGTCTCCCAGCCCTCGGCCTGATGCGCGGCGAGTCCCGGCGAGAAGAGGTTGTTGGGCGAGGAATAGAACATGTTGCTGCACCCGGTGACCACCGCGCCGTTCTCCAGCGCGGCGAGGTCGAGCGCGCCGAGGTCGAGCAGACGCGGATCCGGGATCGGCGTGCCGTGCACCCGCAGCCGGGCCACGCCGCCGTCCGGATGCATGGTCAGCCGGACGTGCGTGTAGCGCTTGCTCCCGCCGATCTCGAAGAAGTTCTCCGTGTGTCCCGCCGCCGCGCCGCGTTTCACCAGCATGTCCCAGTCCGCTTCGGCGACTTCGGCCGCGCTGGGATAGCCGCCGACGGCGCACGCTTCGACCGAGACGAACGGCGGGTAGTTGCCCTTGAAGAACGCGGTGTCCACGATGACGCCGGTGATCGCGCCCGCCAGGCCCAGCCGGATCACCGCCTGGTCGTCGCCGGGCTCGCGGTGCCGCCGGGTCTCCCAGCCGTCGTAGACCTGCCCCTTGGGGCCGAAGGTCTCCGTCTGATGCGCGGGCACCCAGGGATTGACCAGGTTCTCCTTCTCGGCGAACAACTCGTCCGTCGCCCACATCACGGTCCCGCCGAACTTGCGCGAAGCCAGATCGGGCAGGGCTGTCCACTCAGGACGGTCGTTCACGGCATCCTCCATCTCAGCAATCACCCCGGGTCAGCAGAACGCCTGCCGGGTCTTCACCGGTGATCTCCTCGCCCCGCAACCACGTGCTCCGGACGACACCGGCCAGCGGCCGTCCGTGGTAGGCGCTGACCGGGTTGCGGTGCTTCAATTTCGCGACGTCGACGACGAAAGCCTCGTCGGGTGCGAACACACTGAAGTCGGCGTCGTAGCCCGGTGCGAGGTGCCCCTTGCGGCGCATCCCCGCCTGCGCGGCCGGATGTTCGGCCATCCAACGGACGACGTCGGTGAGCGCGAACCCCCGCTGCCGCGCCTGGGTCCAGACGGCGGGCAGGCCGAGCTGCAGGCCGGCGATCCCGCCCCAGGCGAGCCCGAAATCGCCGCTGTCGAAGCGTTTCAGCTCCGGCGTGCACGGCGAATGGTCGGTCACCACGCAGTCGATGACACCGTCCGCGAGGCCCTTCCACAGCAGTTCGCGGTTCCCGGCCTCGCGGATCGGCGGGCAGCATTTGAACTGCGTGGCGCCGTCGCCGATCTCCTCCGCGGTGAAACTCAGGTAGTGCGGGCAGGTCTCGGCGGTCAGCCGGACGCCGTCGCGCCGCGCGCTCTCGACCATCGGCAGCGCGTCCGAGGACGACAGGTGCAGGATGTGCGCGCGGACGCCCGTCTTCCTCGCCAGCTCGATCACCTGCGCGATCGCCACGTTCTCCGCGCCACGCGGCCGCGAGTGCAGGAAGTCTTCGTATTTCTCGCCGTGCGGGTCGGGCGCGTGATCGATCGCGTCGGAGTCCTCCGCGTGCACGATGATCATGCCGTCGAAGGTCCGCAGTTCGGTCATCGCCTCTTCGAGCCCGCGCGCGTCCAGCGGCGGGAACTCGTCGACGCCGGAATGCAGCAGGAAGGACTTGAAGCCGAAGACGCCCGCCTCGTGCAGACCGCGCAGCTCCGCGAGATTGCCGGGGATCGCGCCGCCCCAGAACCCGACGTCGACGTGCACGCGCCCCTCGGCGGTCTTGCGCTTCACCTCCAGCGACGCGACGTCGACCGTCGGCGGCAGGCTGTTCAGCGGCATGTCCACGATCGTGGTGACCCCGCCCGCCGCGGCCGCGCGGGTCGCCGAGGCGAAACCCTCCCATTCGGTGCGGCCCGGGTCGTTGACGTGCACGTGGGTATCGACGAGCCCGGGCAGCAGCACGACGTCATCGCCGAGTTCGAGTACCCGATCGCCGTCCAGATCGGCTCCGGCGGGCTCCACCGCGACGATGCGGCCGCCATCGACACCGATGGTCGCGGGTACCTCTCCGGCGGCCGTCACGGCTCGGGCGGCTTTGATCACCAAGTCCATCAAAAAGCCTCCAACTTCCACTCAGTGGAATCGAGGTTTCGCACTCCGACATTAACTCCGGCCACCCTGCTCGTCAACGAGCCCAAGCGGCGCTACCTTCGCTTGGTGCAGTTAGAAGCCGAGTTCACCAGCGAACCGTTCCACGGCGAGGGTCCGCCACCCGAACACGCCGTCAAAGCCCGCGACACCGCGGAAGGCGCGGGCCTGTCCGCCGACTTCGGCCCGCTCGGCACCCTCGTCCGCGGCGACGCCGACACCCTCCTCGACGCGCTTCCCGCCATCGCCAGGGCAGCACTGGACGGCGGCGCCACGCGCGTCACCCTCCAGCTCCGCCAGGTCGGCGATGACACTGCCGAACCCGCCGTCGAACTGCACAGCGCCCTCGCCCGCCTCATCGGCGACGTCGAACGCGAACTCGGCGGGAAACTCGACACCCTCGACCGCGCCGCCAAGCAGCGCGCGGTGCGGCTGCTCAAGGAACGCGGCGCGTTCGGCCTCCGCAAGTCGGTGTCGACCGTCGCGGAGGCACTGGGGGTCACGAGGTTCACGGTCTACAACTACCTCAACCGAGACCAAGACTGAAGAGCCGTTTCAACAAAATGTTGACGGCGACGGAATCGTCGCCGTACCGTCAGTTCCCGTGCCGCTCACCATTCGAGAGTTCAACGAGGCTCCCGCACAGGACGTCCGGCCGGCGCTGACCGCCTGCCTCGACGTCCCGCGCTGGGTGGAAACCCTGCTGGCCAGGCGCCCGTACGCCGACCTCGCCGCGCTGCTCGCCGCGTCCGAGGCGCTCACCCCGTTGCGCCCCGAAGAGGTCCGGCGCGCCATGGCGGCCCATCCCCGGATCGGGGAGAAAGCGGGCGGCAAGAGCACTGAAGCGGGCTGGTCGCGCTCCGAACAGTCCGGAGTGGACGGTGACGCGGCGCGCGAGTTCGCCGCGGCCAACGCCGAATACGAAGCGACGTTCGGGCACGTCTTCCTGGTCTGCGCGAGCGGCCGGAGCGGCGCCGAACTGCTGGAAAACCTCCGTTCGAGGCTTTCGAACGACCCTGAGAAGGAACTCGAAGTGGCCGGTCAAGAGCTGGCCAAGATCGCCGCGTTGCGGCTGGAGAAGGCGGTGACGGCATGAGCCTCGTGACCACGCACATCCTCGACACCGCCGCGGGACGACCCGCCGCGGACGTCGGCGTCCGGCTCGAAACCGGCGCGGGCGATCCCGTCGCCGAAGGCCGGACCGACGCCGACGGCCGGATCCGCGACCTCGGCCCGGACAGCCTCGAACCCGGGGTGTACCGGCTGGTCTTCGACACCGGCGCCTACCTCGGCCCGGACTCCTTCTTCCCCGAAGTCACCTTGACCTTCCGCATCGCTGACGGGACCGAGCACCACCACGTGCCGTTGCTGCTGAGCCCGTTCGCCTATTCCACCTATCGAGGGAGCTGATCGCCCGTGGCCATCACCCTGGGCCCCAACCAGTACGGCAAGGCCGAAGTCCGGCTCGTCACCGTTCAGCGCGAAGGCACCGTCCACCACCTCAAGGACCTCACCGTTTCGACGTCGCTTCGCGGCGACCTCGCGGCGACGCACCTCACCGGCGACAACGCCGACGTCGTAGCGACCGACACCCAGAAGAACACCGTCTACGCCTTCGCCAAGGAAGCCCCGGTCGGCGAGATCGAGGACTTCGCGCTGCGGCTCGGACGCCATTTCGTCGGCTCGTTCGAGCACATCACCGGCGCCCGGATCCTGATCGACGAACACGGCTGGAACCGCATCTCCGGCCACGATCACGCGTTCTCCCAGGCGGGCAGCGAAAAGCGGACGACCGCCGTGACCGTCCAGGGTGACCAGGCCTGGGTCGTGTCCGGTTTGGACGATCTCGTGGTGCTCAAGTCGACCGGTTCGGAGTTCCACGGCTTCCCGCGCGACGAGTACACGACGCTGGCCGAGACGAACGACCGGATCCTCGCCACCGCCGTCACCGCGCGCTGGCGCTACCAGGGCGACGGGATCGACTGGGCCACGAGCCACGCGGAGGTCCGGCGGATCCTGCTGGAGACCTTCGCGGACAAGCACAGCCTCTCCCTGCAGCAGACGCTGTACGCCATGGGAGAGGCTGTGCTCAAGGAACGCGAAGAGGTCGCCGAAGTCCGGCTCTCACTGCCGAACAAGCACCACTTCCTGGTGGACCTGTCACCCTTCGGGCTGAAGAACGACAACGAGGTCTTCTACGCCGCCGACCGCCCGTACGGCCTGATCGAGGGTGTCGTCCTCCGCGACGACGCCGAGGACGCGGGCCTGGCCTGGCACACCCTCGCCGCCTTCTAAGGCACCGGCAGCGGCATACCGGGGACGCTCTGGTCGGCGGGGACGACCCCGTCGACCAGGTAGGCGTCCACGATCTCGTCCACCTTGGGGTTCCCGTCCGCGTAGAGCCCGTGGTCGCCCTCACCGGTCACGGTCAGCATGCGCGAGTTCGCGAACCCCGCGTGCGCCTTCCTGGCTCCCTCGATCGCCGTGGCCGGGTCGTGCTCGGAATGCACGATCAGCACCGGCGGGACCCCCTTGCCGTCCATTTTCGGCAGCGGACGCGGCTCCTTGTCCCAGAACAGGCAGACCGACGCGTTCAACGTGCCGCCACCCGCCAGGAGCAGACCGCGGTCCAGATTCCGCTGCGAAGCGCGGATCAGCGACTCGCGGGTGCCGGTGAAACGCCCTTCCCCGCAGAGGGTGTTCCAGAACGTGGCGTCCTGCGCGTCGGGGTGGTCACCCGCGGCCTCGACGGCGGCCTTGGCCTCAGCCTTCGCCTGCGGGTTCTCCATCGCGTCCCGGACCTTGACCAGCAGTTCGGCCAGCGCCGGGAAGGTCGCCTTCTTGTAGAGCATGTAGATGATGGCGGTGTCGAGTTCCATCGGCCCGTTCCCGTCCATCGGGTTGCGGGACAAGGCGTAGCGGACCCGCTCGTAGGTCTGCCGGACCTCTTCGCCGTTGGTGCCGAAGTGGTACTTGGCGTCGTACCGCGCCATCCACGGCAGGAAGTCCTGCCGCCAGCGCCGTTCGAAACCGACCGGCTGCCGGTCGAACGTCTTCTGCCAGTCCGTGGTGAACTCCGTCGAGGAGTCCAGTACGAATCGCCCGGTCCGCTGCGGGAATTGCTGCGCGTAGTGCGCTCCCAGCCAGGTGCCGCCCGAGTAGCCGACCCAGTTGATCTTCTCCCGGCCGAGCAGCGTCCGGAGCAGGTCGAAGTCCCTGATCGTCTGGTGGGTGGTGATCAGCGGGCCGAGTTCGCCGCCGGCGCTCTGACAGGACCTGGCCACGTGTTCGGCGTTGGCCAGGATCTGGTTCAGATTGCGCGGGTCACGGTCGCGCGGATCCAGCTGCCGGATGAGGTCGGCCGCGCCCCGGCAGGTGACGTTGGTGCTCTTACCGGCCCCCCGCACGTCGATCCCGATGATGTCCTGGTGTTCGCGCAGTTTCTCCTGCCCGCGGAAGGTCACCGGGAACCAGCGCCCGGGACCGCCCGGCCCACCCGGATTGGTGAGCACCGAGGCGGTCGACGGCCCGGTGGACCTCAGCCTGCTGACCGCGATGGTCAGGTCCTGCCGCTCGTCCGCGCGATCCCAGTCGCGGGGAGTGCGGAACGTCGCGCATTCGAGCCCGCCGATATCGGTGCCCGGCGGCAACGTGACCAGTTCCTCCGCCGCGCAGGGATGCCAATCCAGTTTCTGGCCGGTGTAGTGCGCCGGGACGCCCGCCGAAGCCGTGCCGGCTCCGGCGAGCAACCCGCCCACGATCACCGGGAGCAACCCGACGGCCAAGAGCCGTTTCATGTTCTTCCCCCTTCTTCCTTGGATTCCCAACGGCTCCAGACGCTAGGGCCGGGCACACCACGCGAACATCGACCGCAGGTAGCGCCGGAAGGTGAACCAAGGTCGAAGGGACCACCGGAACTAGATAGAACGCTCTATCATGGAGAGCGTGACTGGAACGCGGGAACGCATCGTGAACGCCGGCGCCGAGCTGCTCCGGCGCAACGGGTACACCGGCACCGGGGTGAAGCAGATCGTCGAGGCGGCGAACGCGCCCTTCGGCTCGCTGTACCACTTCTTCCCCGGCGGCAAGGAACAGCTCGGCGAGGAGGTCATCCGCACTTCGGGGATGATGTACCTCGCGCTGTTCGAGATCTTCTTCGCCGACGAGCCGGACCTGATCCACGGTATCGAGGCCTGCTTCGCCAGCGCCGCCGAGACGCTGAAGGCGACCGACTACGCCGACGCGTGCCCCATCGCCACCGTCGCGCTCGAGGTGGCCAGCACCAACGAAAAGCTGCGGATCGCGACGGCCGACGTGTTCACCGCGTGGATCGAGACCGGGGCCGAGAAGCTCGGCAAGTACGGCCTCGGGCCGGAGTCCGCTCGGCGGCTCACGATCGCTTTGGTGAACAGCCTCGAAGGGGCGTTCGTGTTGAGCCGTTCGCTGCGTAACACCGAAGCGCTGGAGGTCGCGGGGGCGTCGTCCGTGGCCTTCGCGCGCACGCTGCTCCCTGATGCGTGAAGCACCGACGGCGGGCTTCTGAACACAGGGATTTCCCCGCAACGGACAACGGCTTCCGGCCGACCTAGCCGTCGCCAACACCGGAATCCGTTTGGGGAGCCCATGATCATCAGGAAGCTCGTGATCGGCACCATCGCCGCGGCCGCGCTGCTCACCGCGGGCGCGATACCCGCGACCGCCGCCGAGGTGCAGCCGTCCACCCTCACCGCGACCACCAGCAGCACGAAGATCGACGCCGGGAAGACCGTCACGATCTCCGGGAAGCTCACCAAGGCCGACGCCACGCCGATCGCGGGCGCCGAGGTGGGCATCTCGTTCTGCTTCAACGGCTTCTGCGGTGAGGCGCAGGCCAAGCCGGTCACCGACGCCACCGGTGCCTACAGCGCCACGTTGACCCCGATCCGCACCGGCAACTATCACGCCGATTTCTTCTCCACCGACCCGTCGATCGCGAACTCGCGCGCCGACACCCCGAAGATCGTCGTGCTCCACCCGGTGGCGATCACGTCGTTCGCGGCGGGCCGCGGTGCGGACAAGGCCGTGACCGCGTCCGGCACGATCGAGTTCCCCGGCCGGTACACGGCGAACCCGATCCCGGTCGAGCTCCAGTACTTCTCGTTCAGCACCTACCGCTGGACCACGGCGGCGACGGTCGACGCCACCTGGAACGGCACGACCTGGGCCTTCGCGGGTTCGGCCGAACACCGTAAGCCCGGCGTATGGCGGGCCTTCTACGCGGGCTCGCCCGAGATGTTCCACTCCGCGGCGAGCGATCTCGTCTTCGTGCTCTGACGTTCCGTGAAGGCCTCCTTGAGGGACCCTGGGTCCCTCAAGGAGGCCTTCACGGACCACTAGCGGGAAGCGAGGTAGGCGCGCCAATCGCCGACGGAGGAGATGTCGGTCAGTTCGAGTGCGTCCACATAGGACGAACGCAGGACGGTGGCAAGACAGGCCGCGCCGTCCTCTAATTCGATGACGCCCAGCTCCAATTCCGGCGGTTCGGCCGGGACCAGGTGATCCCGCAGCACCGTGAGCGGCAGGTCGTAGACCTCGCCCACGACGGAAGCGGAGCCGCCCTCGTGCATCGCCGGGAACCGGTCGCCCACGGAGAAGTAGTGGTACTTGGGCGCGGAACGGGCCACGCAGCACAACGGCGCGCCCTGCAGCTGTTCGTGCAGCGGCCCGCCACGCATCCCGCCGCCGTTGAGGAACATCAGAACCACGACATGATCCCTTCGATCCCGAAGTACACCCCGAACACCGCGGCCAGGATCCCGAGGATCCAGCCGATCTCGCGGATCTTGCCCTTGCAGATCTTGATCAGCACGTACGCGACCAGCCCGGCGCCGATCCCGTTGGTGATCGAGTAGGTGAACGGGATCAGCGCGATCGTCAGGAACACCGGGATCGCGAAATCCAGGTCCCGCCAAGGGATCCGCGCGCATTGCGCCATCATCATCCCGCCGATGACCACCAGTGCGGGCGCCGCGGCCTGCGCCGGGACGATGGCCGCGATCGGCGTCAGGAACAGGGTCGCGGTGAACAACCCGCCGGTGACGATGCTCGCCAGCCCGGTCCTCGCGCCTTCGCCGACGCCTGCCGCCGATTCGAGGAACACGGTGTTCGGCGCCGATCCGGTGACACCGCCCGCCAGCGCGCCCGCGCCGTCGACCAGCAGGATCCGGCCCATCCCTTCGACCTTGCCGTTCTTGACCAGGCCCGCCTCCTCCGAGACCGACGTGATCGTGCCCATCGCGTCGAAGAAGCCGGAAAGCACCAGCGTGAACAGGAAGACCGCCGCGGTCACCGCGCCCGCCGAGCCGAATCCGCCGAAGAGATCGATGTCGCCCAGGAGGCTGAAGTCGGGATGCGCCACGACCTGGTCGGGCACCTTGGGTTCGACCAGGCCCCAGCCTTCGACGTGGAAGACGCTGTTGACCAGCACGGCGAGCCCGGTCGCGACCGCGATGCTGATCAGCACCGCGCCCGGCACCCCGCGGCTCACGAGCACGATCATCAGCAGCAGCCCGAGACAGAAGATCGCGATCGGCCAGCCTTCGAGGTGACCGGCGATCCCCATCCGCACCGGCACCGTCGACTGCGCGGAATCCGGTGTCCTGGTCACGAATCCGGCGCTGACCAGGCCGACCAGCGCGATGTAGAGCCCGATGCCGACGGTGATCGCGACCTTGAGCGCCATCGGGATCGCGTTGATGATCCGTTCCCGGACCCCGGAAACGGCCATCAGCACGATGCAGAAGCCTTCGAGGACGACGAGCCCGAAGGCCTGCGCCCACGTCATCGCGGGCGCCATCTGGAAGGCGACGACACCGTTCACGCCGAGGCCCGCCGCGAGCGCCAGCGGCGCGTTGCCGACCAGTCCCATCAGGATCGTGGTGACGCCGGCCGCCAGCGCGGTCGCGGTGGTGATCGCCTCGGTGGTCAGCTTCGCGCCGGTGATGTCGGCCGACGCGCCGAGGATGAGCGGGTTGAGCAACACGATGTAACACATCGCGACGAACGTGGTGATCCCGCCGCGCACCTCGCGGCCGATCGTGCTGCCGCGATGGGAGATCTTGAACCAGCGGTCGAGCCCGGACAGCCGCCTCGGCTCGGACGAGGGCAGGTGGGGACGCTCAGTACCTAATTGGGTCATGCCTACTCCACAACGTTGTGGGGCGGGAAGAGACTAGTAAGCCTTCTTGTCGGGTTTCGACAGCCAGGCCTGGAAAGGCGCGAAGGAGTCCGGAAGGGACAGTTGGCCGACGGGTAGTGACCAGGTCTCGCGCGGGCGGGAAAAGAGGTCGTAGAACTCGCGATCGTCGAAGCCCGCCTCGGCCGCGTCGTGGCGGTCCGCAGCGTAGACGACCTTGCCGACACGCGCCCAGAGCGCGGCGGAAAGGCAGAGCGGGCAAGGCTCGCAGGAGGTCACGAGGACGCAGCCGTCGAGTTTGTAGTCGCCGATCGCCTGGCAGGCCGCGCGGATCGCGACCACCTCGGCGTGCGCCGTCGGGTCCAGCGTCGGGGTCACCTGGTTGGTCCCGGTGGCCAGCACCGAACCGTCGCGGACGATCATCGCGCCGAACGGGCCGCCGCCGTTTCCGACGTTCGCGGTGGCCAGCTGGACGGCCTCGGCGAGCCATTTCTGCTCGTCGGACTCCGAAATGGACAGACGGGTACCCACGGATGTGCTCCTAGCTCGAAAAAGTACGGATTGTCAGGTGCCGGTCGGCGGAGCTGAAGGTAGATCCGAAAACCGACCAACGCGTGAACCCGCCCCGGCCGAAGGCCCCGCTATCGCGGTGGCAGGGCGCCTTGTCCGCCATCGTGAGGCTAATGACCAGGCGGCGCCCTGCCGACGTCGATCGCGGACGCGGGTTCACCAACAGCCAATCAGGTGCCGGTGAGGTGTTCGGGACGCACCGGGACACGGGGCAGCGCGAGCCCGGTGGCCGCGCGGATGGCCGCGACGATCGCCGGGGTGGACGAGATCGTCGGCGGTTCGCCGACCCCGCGCAGACCATACGGGGCGTTGGGGTCGGGCCGTTCCAGGACGTCTATGTCCATCGGCGGCATGTCCAGCACGGTCGGGATCAGGTAGTCGGTGAACGACGGGTTGCGGATCTTCCCGCCGTCGGTCTGGATCTCCTCCATCACCGCGAGCCCGAGCCCCTGCGCGGAACCGCCCTGGATCTGGCCGAGCACCGCCTGCGGGTTCAGCGCCTTGCCGACGTCCTGCGCGCAGTCGAGCGCGACGACCTTGATCAGGCCGAGTTCGGTGTCGACGTCCACGACCGCGCGGTGTGCCGCGAAGCCGTATTGGACGTGCGCGTTCCCTTGCCCTGTCTCGGGATCGATGGGCGCCGTCGGACGGTGCCGCCATTCGACGGTCTCGTCGAAGACCTCGTCGCCGAGGACGTCGGCGAGGTCGGCGAGCACACTGCCGTCGGCCGAGACGACCTTGTTCGCGACGACGTTCAGCTTCCCGTCCGCGGCGAGTTTGCCGGCCAAGTGCTTGTGCAGCCCGGAACGCACCGCGACGGAAGCGGCCTGTACGGCGCCGCCGGTGACGTAACTCTGCCGCGAGGCAGACGTCGAACCGCCGTTGCCGATGTTGGTGTCCATCGGCAGGATCGTCACCTGCTCGATGCCGAGTTCGGTCCGCACGATCTGCTGCATGATCGTCACCAGGCCCTGGCCGACCTCACAGGCCGCGGTGTGCACGGTCGCCGCGGGTTCGCCGCCGACGAGCTGCAGCCGCACGCGGGCCGTCGAGTAGTCGTCGAAACCCTCGGAGAAGCAGATGTTCTTGATGCCGACCGCGTATCCGACACCCCGGACGACACCTTCGCCGTGCGTGGTGTTGGAGACGCCGCCGGGCATCCTGCGCAGGTCCAGTTCTTCGTGTGCGACGGGCAACGGCTTGGCGCGCAGGCGTTCCAGCAGTTCGGCGACCGGGGCGGCCGAGTCGACGATCTGGCCGGTGGGCATGACACTGCCTTCGGCCATCGCGTTGCGGATCCGGATGTCGACCGGGTCGATGCCGCACGCCTCGGCGAGCTTGTCCATTTGGGACTCGTACGCGAAACCCGCCTGCACCGCACCGAAACCGCGCATCGCACCACACGGCGGATTGTTGGTGTACACACCCCAGCAATCGACCGACGCACTGTCCACATTGTACGGACCGACACCGAGCGTGGCCGCGTTCGCCACCACCGCGCCGGTGGACGACGCGTACGCGCCACCGTCCAGGTACAGCTTCGCCTTCACGTAGACGAGCCGGCCGTCCTTGTCCGCGCCGTGCTCGTAGTACATCTTCGCCGGGTGGCGGTGTACGTGGCCGTAGAACGATTCCTCGCGGTTGTAGACCATCTTGACCGGCTTGCCGGTGTGCAGCGCCAGCAAACACGCGTGGACCTGGATCGAGAGGTCTTCACGGCCGCCGAACGCCCCGCCGACCCCGCCGAGCGTCAGCCTGACCTTGTCCTTGGGCAGGCCCAGCGCGGCGACGATCTGCTGCTGGTCGACATGGAGCCATTGCGTGGCGACGTACAGATCGACACCGCCTTCGGTGTCCGGGATCGCCATACCCGACTCCGGCCCGAGGAAGGCCTGGTCCTGCATGCCGACCTCGTAGACGCCGGACACCACGACGTCGGCCTTCACCGACTGGTCGCCGTGGCGGATCTTGGCGTACCGCACGACGTTCCCGCCGGGGTGCAGCTCGGCGCCCTCACCGGCGGCGGCCTTCTCGGAATCCGTCACCGGTTCCAGGACCTCGTACGAGACCTTGATCCGTTTCATCGCGCGGCGCGCGGTCTCGGGATGGTCCGCGGCGACGAGCGCGACCGGCTCGCCCTGGTAGCGCACGACGTCGACGGCGAGCACCGGCTGGTCCGCGTGCTCCAGGCCGTACTTGTTCACGCCGGGCACGTCTTCGTGCGTCAACACCGCGTATACCCCTTGCACCGCAAGGGCTTCGGTGATGTCGACACTGGTGATCCGCGCATACGGATGCGGGCTGCGCAGCGTCGCACCCCACAACATGTCCTCGTGCCACAGGTCCGAGGAGTAGGCGAACTCGCCGCGCACCTTGACCGTGCCGTCGGGCCGCCGTGGGCTCGACCCGACGCCGTTCTCAGTCTGCTTGGAGACTTCAGTGGTGGTCATACCGTCTCCCTCAGCCGGGCACTGGCCACGGCCAGCTCACGGGCGATCTCGTCTTCGGATTCCTCGCGCAGCGCGCCGCCGTCGACGACGGTCGCGCCGCCGACGAACAGCCGCTCGACCGGCGGGGTGGTGCCGAGCACCAAGGCGGCGACCGGGTCGGTGATCCCGGCGTAGTTCAGGCCGTTCAGGTTCCAGACCGCGAGGTCGGCGAGCTTGCCGACCTCGATCGAGCCCAGGTCCTTCTGCCTGCCAAGGCAGCGCGCACCGCCCATCGTGCCCATCCACAGCGCCTCGCGCGTGGTCAGCCCGCGCGGTCCACCGCGCTGTCGAGCCTGCAACAGCGCTTGATGCAGTTCCTCGCCGAGGCCGCCGGATTCGTTGGACGCAGCGCCGTCGGCGCCGAGCCCGACCGGCACCCCTGCGTCGAGCAGCTGCCGTACCGGGGCGATCCCGGCGCCGATCCGCCCGTTGGACGTCGGGCAATGCGCCGCGCCGGTGCCGGTGGCGCCCATCCGCCGGATCGCCTCCGGGGCGAGGTGGATCGAATGCGCGAGCCAGACGTCGTCGGCGAGCCAGCCGAGTTTGTCGGCGTATTCGGCCGGGGTGCAGCCGACTTCGGCGAGGCACTGCTTCTCCTCGTCGACCGTCTCGGCGAGGTGCGTGTGGAGCCGGACTCCCTTGCGACGCGCCAATTCCGCAGCCCCGGTCATCAGCCGCTCGCTCACCGAGAACGGTGAACAAGGACCGGCCGCGATCTGCAGATGCGCGCCGGCGGAGTCGTCGTGGAACCGGTCGATCGCGGCCTCGGTGCCGAGCAGCGCGGCCTCGGTCTCTTCGACGAGGTTGTCCGGTGGCAGTCCGCCCTGGGACTCGCCGCGGTCCATCGAGCCGCGTACGACATGCAGCCGTACGCCGACGCGGATCCTGGCGGCGGCGAGGGCTTCGACCTGGTCGCCGCCGTCACGCGGGAAGACGTAGTGGTGGTCGGCGACCGTGGTGCAGCCGGTGGTCGCGAGCCGGGTGAGCCCGGCCGTGGCCGCCGCGTGCGTGATCTCGGCGTCGAGCCTGCCCCAGATCGGGTACAGCGCGACCAGCCATTCGAAGAGCGTGTGGTCGGCGGCGAGACCGCGCGTGGCCCACTGGTAGAGGTGGTGGTGGGTGTTGATCAGGCCGGGTGTGACCAGGCAGCCGGAGCCGTCGACGCGTTCGTCGTACTCGCCGTCGGGCGCCTTGCCCGCACCGACCGCCGCGATGCGGTCGTTCTCGATGACGACGTGGCCCGAGGCGTGCTCGGTGCCCGCGCCGTCGACGGTGGCGATCGCGGCGTTCTCGATGACGATCTTCACGCGGTCTCTCCCCTGGTCGCGGCCAACCGGACGGCGTCGAGGATCTTCTCGTATCCGGTACACCGGCAGAGGTTCCCCGCCAGCGCCTCGCGAATCTCCTCGTCGGCGGGGTTTTCGACCCGGTTGAGCAGATCGTGCGCGGCCACCACGAGGCCGGGGGTGCAGAAGCCGCATTGGACGGCGCCCGCGTCCACAAAGGACTGCTGGACCCGGTCGAGCTTGTCGCCCTCGGCGAGCCCCTCGACCGTGCGGACCTCGCGGCCCTCGACCTGACCGGCCGCGACCAGGCACGAACACACCGGGACGTCGTCGAGGTACACCGTGCAGGAACCGCATTCGCCCTGTTCACAGGCGTTCTTGGAGCCCGGGAGGCCGAGCCGCTCGCGGAGCACGTACAGCAGGCTTTCGCCCTCCCAGACGTCGTCGGCCTGGCGGGACTCGCCGTTGATCGTCACGTTCACGCGCACTCGCGTTCACCCTTCTGGAAGTCGTTCCACGCCCAGGTCAGCGTCCGCCGCGCCAGGACGGACAACGCGTGCTTGCGGTAGTCGGCGCTGCCGCGGACGTCGTCGATCGGCGACGCCGCCTCCGCCACCAGCTCGCCGAACCGGCGTTTGACGGAATCGGTGAGCGACGCCTTGGTGGACCAGGGAAGTTCGGTGCCGAGGTACTCCTCCGCCGCGGTCGCGCGACGCGGGGTCGGCGCCGCCGAGCCGACCGCCGCGCGGATCTCGCGGGTGTCGAGATGCAGCGCCAGCGCGAACGAGCAGACCGCGATGACCATCGCGTTACGCGTGCCGACCTTCGCGAACTGCTGCGGCCCGACCTCGGCGGGCAGGTGCACCGCGGTGATCAGCTCGTCGGGTTCGAGGGCGTTGCGCTTGACGCCGAGATAGAACTCCTCGGCCGGGATGAGCCGGGTCCCGCGCACCGACGCGGCCTCGACCTCGGCGCCGAGCACGAGCAGCACGGGATGCGTGTCCCCGGCGGGCGAAGCGGCGCCGAGGTTGCCGCCGACGGTGCCGCGGTTGCGGATCTGGGGCGAGCCGACGGTGCGGGAAGCCATCGCCAGCGCGGGCAGAACTTCACCCAGCTCAGCGATCACCCGGACGTAGGGCACCGAGGCGCCGAGGCGGATCTTGCCGTCGGTCTCGGTCCACTCGGCGAGTTCGGTGACGCGGTTGAGGTCGAGCAGCGCGCCGGGGCGGCGGTGGTCGAAGTTGAGCTCCACCATGACGTCCGTACCGCCCGCGATGGGCACCGCGTCGGGTCGCTCGGCCTTGACGGCGAGCGCCTCGGTCAGCGAGCTGGGGCGCAGGAAATCCACTCTCGGGCTCCTCGGTTCGGCGGCGATCTGTGACGGCTGACTCAGTAGACGCCCTGCGCCCGTATGGCGGCAACGGTGCCGAAGCATGAAATCTCCCCTGCACACGCCGGTCGTTTTGTGCTTTCCTACAAACCTGATGACGACCGTGAAAACTCTGCTGGCGCTGCCGGGGCTGCGCTTGCGCGTACGCGCCGGGACGGCTCTGCTCGACCGCCCGGTGTCCCGGATCTACGTCACGGAACTACCCGATCCCGGGCGGTACGTGTCGGCGGGCGAACTCGTCCTGAGCGGGTTGCTGTGGTGGCGCGGGCCGGGTGATTCCGAAGCCTTCGTCGCCGCGCTGGCGAAGGCCGGGGCGGCGGCGCTCGCGGCGTCCGGCGCGGATTCCGACGGCATTCCCGACGATCTCGTCGAAGCCTGTACGCGACACGGGATCCCGTTGCTGGAGGTGCCGGCGGACCTGTCGTTCTCGGTCGTCACCGAACGCGTCGTCCTGGCGTTGGCCGCGGCTGCGGAAGGTGCTCGCAAACGTTTGCTTTCAGCGGCGACGGAAGACGCGTCGGTGGAGACGCTGCTGGAGCGGGCGCGCGCCGAGATCGGTCTCCCCTGCTGGGTGGAACCCACCGGCACGGGGTCGGATCTGGTGCGGCGGTTCGTCGCCGCGGGCGGCCGTTCCCTGGAGGCGGACGACGTCTCGGTCCGGCCGGTCGGCGGCAGGCACGCGCTGCCGTGGCTGCTCGCGATCGGCGGCGCGCTGACCGCCGCCCAGGCGGAGATCGCCGAAGAGCTCGCCGGGCTGATCGGGCTCGCGCGCACGCGGGCGGACGAGGTGCGCGCCGTCACCGACAGGGTGCTCGAACCGTTGCTCGCCGCGCTCGACGAAGGAGGCGATCCGCATGCGGCGCTGACCGCGACCGGACTGCGCGGCGATCTGCGGTTCGTCGTCGCGCGCACCGAAGGATCCGAAGCGGCACGCGGCATCCTGACGGAACTCCTGCCATCGGGCGCACTGGTCGGCCCCGCCGGTGAAACCACGTGGGCGGTGGCCGAGGACGACGGCGAGTGGCCGGAAGAGTGGCCCGCCACGGTGACCGCCACACTGTCCACAGTGGAGTCGTTGCTGCCCTGTCGCCGGGTGCTGATCGGGATCAGCGACCGTTCCCCGGTCTCCGTGCTGCGGGGCGCGAAGGAGGTCGCGCGCTACGCGCTGGCCGTGGCGGCGGAACGGCCCGGCACGATCGAGGTCGTCCCCGGCGGCGAGATCGGCATGCACCGGTTGCTGCTGGCGGGTACCCCCGACGACCTGCGGGCGGCGTTGCGGCGCCGAGTGCTAGGCCCGTTGCTGAGCTACGACGCCGAACAGGGCACCGATCTGGTGCACACCCTGCGTGTCTTCCTCGAATGCTCCGGTTCGCCGACGCGGGCCGCGCGGGCGCTGCACGTCCACGTCAACACGTTGCGGTACCGGATCGGGCGCGCGAGCGAACTGCTCGGCACCGATCTGACCGAGTTCACCGAACAGCTCGACGTCTATTTGGCCTTGTCGGCAGGGAGCTGAAATGGGCATCACCACGGCGAAAGAAGCCGCCTACGACCCGCGCGTGCTCGCCTTCGGCCGGATGATGGGCGCGGCGAACCGGCTCGAGTACCTGCTCGGCCGCGCACTGGAGGCCGAGTGCGGGATCTCGCACCTGATGTTCGAAGTCCTCCTGATCGTCGGCAGGTCGGGCGCGGCCGGGATGAGCATGCGCGCGATCGCGCAGGAGCAGGTGCTGACCACCGGCGGCGCGACGCGGCTGGTCGACCGGATGACCACGCTCGGCCTGGTCGTGCGGTCCTCGGATCCCCAGGACCGCCGCGTACAACTCGTCCGGCTGACCACGCAAGGCGAGGAAACGACCGTGCGGGCCGCGCGGGTGCATGTCGAGAACATCCAGCGGCTCTTCCTCGACCCACTGCCCGCCGACCACCGCGACCGGTTCGCCCAGGACCTGCGGACGCTGAGCCACTCGGCACGTGACGCACTCCCCAAGCTCCGTTAGGAATACCTGACGAGTCAGATATCGTTGAGTCCCGACATGAAGCTCATCTATGTCTTCGACGCGTACTGCGGCTGGTCGTACGGGTTCGCCCGCACCATGGCCGACGTCGCGCACCGGCATCCGGATCTGCCGGTCGAAGTGGTTTCCGGCGGTCTGTTCCTCGGCGGGCGCCGGGTGCCGATCCGGCAGTTCGGCTACGTCCAGGGAGCCAACGCCGAGATCACCCGCCGCACCGGCGCGCCGTTCGGGGAAAGCTACGAACGGCTGATCGCGGACGGCGAGTTCGTCATGGACTCCGAGGCCGCCGCCTGCGGGATGGCGGCGCTGCGCGAGGTCGCGCCGGACCGCGCGGTGCGGCTCGCGGCCCTGCTGCAGGAGGCGTTCTATCTCGACGGCCTGAGCCTTTCCGAGGTCTCGACCTATCGCGTGGTCGCGCAGCGAGCGGGCCTGGACGCGGACGCCGTCGAAGCCGCGCTGGACCGCGTTTCCGCGGCGGACGACTTCCGGCGGGCGCGGGAACTGGGCGTCACCGGCTATCCGACCCTGCTGGCCGACTTGCCCGGGGAACGGATCGTGACCCTGGTCGCCGGGAACGCGAGCGCGGACGAAGTGGAGCGGCGGATCGGCGCGCTGGTTTCCTAGACTTCGCGCATGACCCTTCGACCGGCTACATCCGCGGACGCCGACGCCGTCGCGAAGATCTGGTACCACGGCTGGCAGGACGGCCATCTCGGCAACGTGCCCGACGCACTTGTCCGGCTCCGCACCCGCGATTCTTTCTGGACCCGGGCAGCGGAACGCGTCGCCGATACGACCGTCGCCGTGCTGGGCGACGCGGTGGCGGGTTTCGTGATGGTCGTCGGCGATGAGGTCGAGCAGGTCTACGTTTCCTCGGACCATCGCGGGAGTGGAGTTGCGGGGGCGCTGCTCGCCGAAGCCGAACGGCTGGTGCGCGCGGGTGGGCATTCTCGCGCTTGGCTCGCGGTGGCGCCGGGGAATGCGCGGGCTCGACGGTTTTACGAACGGTGCGGGTGGGTCGATGAGGGCGAGTTCGACAATCGGGTGGCCGGGCCGGATGGAGTGGTTTCGGTTCCTTGCCTGCGATACGTGAAGCCTGTTTCTTGATTTCCGCATTTAGTTGACTAACTGCGGAACGTGCTCTCTCCGCGTGGTCTCCGCACCTGACGGCATCACCCTTCAGTGTTGTTCGCGCATTTTGATTGTCGCTTAAAATTACGAACACGTGTTCGATTTAAGGGTGTATTATGAAGGGGTGTCCGAGACCTTCCTTCCCGAGTTGCCGCAGGAGCTGTGGCGCGCCGGCAAGCTGGAGCTTGCCCATGGCGTGCAGCACGCTTTGCAGGTGATCCGGATCGCGACCGCCTGTCTGGGGCAGTTTCTGGCGGAGATCGAGTCTCGGGGCGCCAAAGACTTGTACGGGCATGGCAGTACGGCGAGCTGGCTCGCCGAGATCGCGGGGCTGTCACGCGGTGAGGCGGGTCCGATCGTGAAGCGGGCGATCGCCCTGAACCCCACCCGCGCTCTGGATGGCACCGAAGTTCCGTCGGTCGCGCCCGCCACCGCCGCGGTCGCCGCTCAGGGGTTGGTCGGGGATGAGCGGATCGATCAGATCCTGGAGATCCTGAAAAACCTCCCCGCCGACATTTCGGCTGAGGATCGGGCCGATGCGGAGCAGATCCTCGCCAACCTTGCCCCGACTGCCGGTCCCCGCCAGCTCGCCAAGGCTGAGGCGAACCTGCAGGGCTTGCTGAATCCCGACGGCAAGGAACCCAAAGATCCTGAGCCGAAGGAGCCACGCCGCGAGATCACCCTGGAGCGCCGCAAGGACGGCTTCTGGAAGCTCACCGGTCTGCTCGATGACGAGACCGGGGCCCGGACCGCGGCCGCGTTGGAAGCGCACGCGCAGCCACGGCCGGTGGACGAGTTCGGCCAGGCGGATCTGCGGATGAAGTGCGAACGCATGGGAGACGCCTGGGCCGAACTCCTCGATCTCGCGATCGCCTGCCCGGACCAGCCCGGCACCAGCGGCTACCGGACCCTCGTCCACGTCACCGTCGGACTTGAGGAACTCAAATCGGGTCTCGGGACCGCCTGTCTCGACTTTGCGGGGACGATGACCGCACGGGAAGCCCGGCTCGCGGCCTGTGATTGCCTGATGGTGCCGGTGGTCATGGGTTCCTCGGGTGAGCCGTTGGATATGGGGCGGCTGAGACGGTTCGTCACTCCAGGGCAGAGACGCGCGTTGAACATCCGCGACGGCGGTTGCGCCTTCCCCGGGTGTCATCGGAAGCCCAAGAATTGCCACGCCAATCACATTCATCACTGGGCGGACGGCGGGCCGACGGATCTTCGGAATCTCGTGTTGCTCTGCGGTTTCCATCATCGGTTGATTCACCACGGTGACTGGGAAGTACGGATGACCGCTGATGGTTTACCGGAATTCATCCCACCCCAATACCGGGATCCGCTCCGAAAACCTCGGCGCAACACCCTGCATTACGTCTGAACCCCGAAGGGCCCGTCGGCCACGCCGGCGACGGGCCCTTCGTCATGCCCGCCGGGCTCCACCGATATCCGGTCGTTCACCAGCCCCGATCACGCACGACTGTGTGGATTTCGGGTCATCCAACGCACCAAAATCCACACAGTCCATCACCACCGAGTAGAGATCCTCAGGGCACGGCCTCGGCGACGAAGCCCTCCCCGCCAAAGGGTCTAAGCCGACTCCAGATAAGCCAAAGCCCACGCGCCCGAACATCCCAGCTCAGTCCATCGGACCAGAACCGGCCACTGGCGGCCCGTGCACACAGGATCCGATGATGGTCCGGCTCATCATCCGGATCGCCACCTCCCGATCCGCCCGGCGGATCTCCTCGTGACAAGGCTGAGCCGTCTCCACGAAATCGCGCTGGATCGCAACTGATCCTTCACGGCGTACAGCAGTTGGTTCTTGCCGAAAACCGGCGATAAATCGCGCCCACCGACATTCCCGCCTGCTCGGCGACCGCCACGAGAACATCCTGATCCGCGGCATGAGCCGCAAGAACATGGAGAAACGGGTCGACGACATCGCCGAGTTCACCGCGCTGGGCGACTACTTGCACCTGCCCTTGCGCACTGCTGCGCGAACTGTGCACCACCGCCCTCTGGATGGACGAAGGCCGGATCCGCGCCCGCGGCTCACTGGACGAGATTCTCGCCCGCTATCACGCGGTCCTTCGCGCGTAAGCGTCCAACTCCGCCCGTGAAAACGAAAGCTCCCCCGCATCCACGGCCCCGCAATCCAACCCCCGCAACAAGAAGCTCGCCAGAGCCTGCGCGGTCGCCGGTTCGTCCAACACTCCACGCCCGGTCTGGTCCGCATAATCCCGCAGCCGGCCCAGCGCAGCCGGGAAACCTTCGCGGAAGAACGCGTACGTGGCGGCGAACCTGGTCGGCAGCTGATGCGGATGCAGGTCCCAGCCCTGATAGAAACCCCGCTCCAGCGAGCGCCGCACCAAGCGCAGATGTTCGCGCCAGGCCGGGAGGATCGCGTCACCGACGGGCAGCTTGTTCGTCGAGCCGTCCGAAAGCCGGACGCCGGTGCCCGCGGCCGAAACCTGCATGAGCTGCTTGGCGAAATCGGCGGCCGGGTGTTCCATGCTCTGGTACTCGGCGCTGATCCCGAGCCCGGCGCTGTAGTCGTAGGTGCCGTAGTGCAGGCCGGAACAGCGGCCGCGCGCGGCTTCGATGATCCGTGGGACCGCCACCGTTCCATCGATGTCCACAATGGACTGCGCGGTCTCGATCTGGACCTCGAACCGCAAGACTCCCTCTGCCAGGCCGTACGCGGATTCGAGACGCTCCATCACGTCTGCCGCCACCTCGACCTGTTCGACGGCGGTCACCTTCGGCAGCGTGACGACGAAACCGTCCGGCAGCGGTCCGCTTTCCAGCAATCCGGCCAGGAAGAGATCGAGCGTGCGGATACCACGGCGGCGGGTCGCGGCTTCGAAGCTCTTGAACCGGATGCCGACGAACGGCGTGCCGCCCGTGACGGCGAGGGTCCGCCCCGCGGCGAGCGCGATGGCGTCCTCTTCCTCGTCGCCGGGCCTGCCGAGGCCGTCCTCGAAGTCGATCCGCAGGTCTTCGATCGGCTCGGTCAGCAGTTTGGTCCGGACCCGGTCGGCGATGTCCGCGTCCAGACCCAGCTGGTCCGCGTGTTCACCGAAGACCCGCAGGGCCCGCTTGCCCCAATCCGCCACGAGCCGCGTCTTGTACTGCGACGCGGGCACGTACACGGTGTGCACGGGCTGGCGGCCGGGCGGCTCGCCGGGGTACTTGGCCGTGACGCGCGCGTCCGCCTCGGCGAGGCGCGCGTCAGCGGCGGTGTAGACGTCCTCGGTGAGCCGCCCGTTCCCCATTTGTCTACTTGATCCGTTCGTAGGCGGGCAGGGTCAGGAAGTCCGGGAACTCGTCGGCGAGCGCGACCTGCTCGAACAGCTCGACGGCGGGCTCCAGCAGTTCCGGTTTGATCTCGGCCGCGAGTTCGCCGCGGACCTCGGCCAGCACGCCGCGCACCAGTTCGGCGGTGACCTTGTCGCCGGTGTCGAGCTGCGTGCCGTTGCGCACCCACTGCCACACCTGCGAACGCGAGATCTCCGCGGTGGCCGCGTCCTCCATCAGGTTGTGGATGGCCGCCGCGCCGTTCCCGCTCAGCCAGGAGGCGATGTAGCGGATGCCGACGTCGACGGCGGCACGCAGACCGGCCGCCGTGGCGCCACCCGGCGTCGAAGCCGCGTCGAGCAGCTGGTCTGCGGTGACGGCCACCTCGTCGCGGGTGCGGTCGAGCTGGTTCGGCTTGTCGCCGAGGACCTTGTCGAACTCCTCGCGGCAGATGTCCACCATGCCGGGGTGCGCGACCCAGGAACCGTCGAAGCCGTCTCCCGCCTCGCGGCTCTTGTCAGCGCGGACCTTGTCGAGCGCCGCGGCGGTGACTTCCGGGTCCTTGCGGTTCGGGATGAACGCGGCCATCCCGCCGATCGCGAACGCTCCGCGCTTGTGGCAGGTACGCACCAGCAGTTCGGTATACGCGCGCATGAACGGCGCGGTCATGGTGACCGAGTTGCGGTCCGGCAGGACGAACTTCTCGCCCGCGTCACGGAAGTACTTGATGACGCTGAACAGGTAGTCCCAGCGGCCGGCGTTGAGGCCGGAGGCGTGCTCGCGCAGTTCGTAGAGGATCTCCTCCATCTCGAACGCGGCCGGGATGGTCTCGATCAGCACGGTCGCGCGGACGGTGCCGTGCTCGATGCCGAGCGTCTTCTCCGCGTGGGTGAAGACGTCGTTCCAGAGCCGCGCTTCGAGGTGGCTCTCCATCTTCGGCAGGTAGAAGTACGGGCCCTTGCCGCGGTTGAGCAGTTCCTGCGCGTTGTGGAAGAAGTGCAGGCCGAAGTCGACCAGCGCGCCGACGGCCTGGCGTCCGCCGAAGGAAAGGCCGCGCTCGTCGAGGTGCCAGCCGCGCGGACGGACGACGATGGTCGCGTGCTCGACGTCGTCCTTCAGCGCGTAGCTCTTGCCGCCGCTCTCCAGCGTGATGGTCTCGCGGACCGCGTCGTACAGGTTGACCTGGCCGGAGACGACGTTCGCCCAGTGCGGCGTGTTGGCGTCTTCGAGGTCGGCGAGCCAGACCTTGGCGCCGGAGTTCAGCGCGTTGATGGTCATCTTGCGGTCGGTCGGACCGGTGATCTCGACGCGGCGGTCGCGCAGGGCGGGCGGGGCCTCGGCCACCTTCCAGTCGCCCTCGCGGATCTCCTTGGTCTCGGGCAGGAAGTCCAGTTTGCCGGTGGTCCTGGCCTCCTCGCGGCGCTTGCTCCTGGCCTGCAGCAGCTCGTCGCGGCGGGCGGCGAAGGCCTCGTGCAGGCCGGCGAGGAAGGCGAGCGCCTCCGGCGTGAGGATTTCGTCCCCGCGCTCGACCGGATCGCCGAGCACCTGAGCTTCAGACATGAGTAACACCCCGAGTTCGGATAAATAACGTCCCTACGGTTTTACATGACGGACTATAGTTTCTGCATAGCGGAACATCAACGCCGACGTAAGGAGTACCACGGTGGCAGCGGAGAAGAACGGGCGCGATGGCGGCGTCCAGTCACTTCAACGGGCCTTCGAGCTCCTCGAGCATCTCGCGGACACGGGCGGGGAGGCCAGTCTTTCGGAGCTGGCGACCCTGTCCGGGCTGCCGATGCCGACCATCCACCGGCTGATCAGGACCCTGGTGGATCTGGGCTACGTCCGGCAGAACACCAACCGCCGGTACGCCCTGGGCGCCCGGCTCATCCGGCTGGGTGAGAACGCCAGCATGCAGTTCGGCTCGTGGGCCCGTCCGCTGCTCGCGGAACTGGTCGACGAGGTGGGCGAGACCGCGAACCTCGCCGTCTTGGAGCGGGACGAGGTCGTGTACGTCGCCCAGGTGCCGTCAAAGCACTCGATGCGGATGTTCACCGAGGTCGGGCGGCGGCTCCTGCCGCACGGCACCGGCGT
The DNA here is from genome assembly GCF_001905755.1 of Amycolatopsis sp. CB00013. Lineage (NCBI taxonomy): Bacteria > Bacillati > Actinomycetota > Actinomycetes > Pseudonocardiales > Pseudonocardiaceae > Amycolatopsis > Amycolatopsis sp. CB00013. Next base: position 202,486 of record NZ_LIWC01000008.1, read on the forward strand.
GGGCAAGGCGATGCTCGCGCATCTGCCGTCCGAAGACGTCACGGCGCTGCTCGCCCGGACGGGGATGCCCTCCTACACCGAGCACACCTTCACCGACCAGGACGCGCTCCTGCTGGAGCTGGCGAAGATCGCCCAACAGGGTTACGCGCTCGACGAAGCGGAGCAGGAACTGGGCGTCCGTTGCGTGGCCGTCGCGGTCCCGGGCGCGCCGGTGCCGGCGGCGGTCTCGGTGTCCGGGCCTTCGGGGCGGCTCACGATGGAGGCCGTCGAGCGGATCGCGCCCGTCGTCCAGCGGATCGCGACCTCGCTCGGCTCGACCCTCTCGAAGGACGGCGTCACCGTTTGAGCCTGGTCTCCAAACCGTCGAGCATCCTGTCCAGCCCGTAGCGGAACTTCTCGTCGCGAAGCCGGACAGGATCGGCTTCGTCCTCTCCCCTGGCCAGCATTTCCCGCTGGTGCGGGTGTTCGCGCGCGGCCTCCTCGACGGCGGGACGCAGACGTTCCGCCCACTCGCGCTCACCCTGGCCACTCTTGGCGACAGTGGTGAGCCACGCGGCCTCCGTCGTCCCCATGCCGATGACGTAGGAGATGACCGCGCTGATCGCCTGGTTCGCCTCGTCGCCGGGGAAGCCCGCGCTCACGAAGACACCCAGCAGCCGCTCGTTGAGCCGCATGACGTTCGGCCCGAGGTACGACAGGCCGACCGAACCGAGCAGTGACGCCACCCACGGGTGCCGCAGGATCATCGCGCGGACACTTTCCGCCCCCACGACGGCCGCTTCACGCCACCGCGCCGGATCATCGCCGTCCGGCACGGTGATCTCGCCGTAGACCTCGTCGACGACCAGTTCGATCAGTTCGTCGCGGTTGGCCACGTGCCGGTACAGCGAGGTCGCGCCCGCGTTCAGCGCGGTGCCCAGCCTGCGCATGCTCAGCGCGTCGACACCTTCGACGTCCAGGAGCCGGACGGCCTCGGCCACGATCTGCGCCTGACTCAACGCGGGCTGATCCCGTTTCCGGCGAGGGCGGGTCCACACCGACTGGATCGGCTGTTCATCGACTGACATGCCACCCACTTTAGCGCACGAAGTACCCCCTTGCGTACGGCGTTTCGTTCTGCGTACAGTGTGCGCATCAGCCGAACAACGTACGCAACACTTCTGGGGGTTTCCCGATGAACGTGCCCGTCCGCGATCCACGCCGCTGGTGGATCCTGATCGTCCTTTGCTTGAGCACGCTCGTGCTGGTCGTCGACAACATGGTGCTGACCGTCGCCGTGCCGCCGCTGGCCGAAGACCTCGGCGCGAGCGCCCAGGACACGCAATGGATCCTGGACTCCTACATCCTGGTGTTCGCCGGTCTGCTGCTCACGTCGGGAAGCCTCGGCGACCGGTTCGGGCGCCGGAAGGTGATGATCATCGGCCTCCTCCTGTTCGGGGTGGCCTCACTCGTCGCGGCGTTCGCCACGAACCCGCTCGAACTGATCGCGTCCCGCGCGGTGATGGGTGTCGGCGGCGCGCTGATCATGCCGAGCACCCTGTCGATCCTGATCACCGTCTTCGACGACGAGGAGCGCCGCAAGGCGATGGCGGCGTGGAGCGCGGTCGCGATGATCGGCCTGATCGGCGGCCCGGTGCTGGGCGGCGTGCTGATCGCGTGGTTCTGGTGGGGCGCGGTGTTCCTGATCAACGTGCCGATCGTCGTCATCGCGGTGATCGCCGCGCTCACGCTGATGCCCGAATCCCAGGGCCCGTGGCAGAAGCCGGACCCGCTCGGCGCCGTCCTTTCCGCGGCGGGCATGGTCTCGCTGGTCTGGACGATCATCGAGCTGCCCAAGCACGGCCTCGCCGAAGCCGGAACCCTGATCCCGCTGGCGGTCGCGATCGTGTGCCTGACCGGCTTCGTGCTCTGGGAGCGGCACACGCCGTCGCCGATGGTCCCGCTGAAGCTGTTCCGCAAGCGCAACTTCAGCGGCGGCAGCCTGTCGCTCACGCTGGTGCAGATCGGCAACGGCGGTCTGCTGCTGCTCCTGACCCAGTACCTGCAGTTCGTGCTCGGCTACACCCCGACCGAGGCGGGTCTCGCGTTCATCCCGATGGCCGTCGCGTCGCTGCTGTTCAACACCCTCGGCGCCACGCTGGGCCAGAAGATCGGCAACCGGGCACTGACCACGGTCGGCATGATCGTGATGGCGGGCGGCTTCGGCCTGCTCGCGACGATGTCGGCGAACGAGGGCTTCCTGTTGCCCGCGGCCGCGCTGTTCCTGCTCGGCGCGGGCGGCGGGGTGGCGATGCCGTCGGCGATCGCGGCGCTGATGGGCGAGGTCCCGGAGGAGCAGGCCGGCGTCGGCTCCGCGCTCAACGACACCATCCAGCAGCTGGGCGCCGCGCTCGGCATCGCGATCCTGGGCAGCATCGTGTCGAGCCTGTTCACCTCGCACATGCCCGGCGACGCCCCGGCGCAAGCGCGGCTTTCGATCGGCGACGCCTTCGCGATCGGTAACGACGGTCTCATCGCCGCGGCCCGTGAGTCGTTCACTTCGGCGATGTCGACGACGTTCCTGGTGAGCGCGGTCGGCGTGCTGGCGGCGGCGGTGGTCGCGTTCCTGGTGATGCGCGACAAGAAGACCGCGCCGGTTTCCCCGGACGAGAACGTCCCTGTCACGGCCTGACGCGCGCTATGAAAGGTCCTTTCCTTGCAAATTTTGCAAGGAAAGGACCTTTCATAGCATCCGCTAGCTGCTGAGCAGGGCCTCGACGAACGCGCCCGGCTCGAACGGCGCCAGATCGTCCGGCCCCTCACCAAGGCCGACCAGCTTCACCGGCACCCCGAGTTCACGCTGCACCTGGAAGACGATGCCGCCCTTCGCGGTGCCGTCCAGTTTGGTCAGCACGATGCCGGTGACGTCGATGACCTCCGAGAACACGCGGGCCTGCATCAGCCCGTTCTGCCCGGTGGTGGCGTCGAGCACCAGCAGCACCTCGTCGACCTTGGCCTGCTTCTCGACGACTCGCTTGACCTTGCCCAGCTCGTCCATCAGGCCGGTCTTGGTGTGCAGGCGGCCGGCGGTGTCGACCAGGACCGCGTCCACACCCGCCTCGGTGCCGCGTTTGACGGCGTCGAAGGCGACCGCCGCCGGGTCCGCGCCTTCCTTGCCGCGTACGACCTCGGCGCCCACGCGCTCGGCCCAAGTCTGGAGCTGGTCCGCCGCGGCGGCGCGGAAGGTGTCGGCCGCGCCGAGCACCACGGTGCTCCCCTGCGCGACGAGCACGCGGGCGAGTTTGCCGGTCGTGGTGGTCTTGCCGGTGCCGTTGACCCCGGCGACCAGCACGACGGCGGGCTGCTTCTTCCCGTCGACGGTGTGCGGCAGCGCGCGGACGGCTCGCACCGCGTCGGTCGACAGGGCGGCGGTCAGCACCTCCTGCAAGACCGTGCGCGCCTCCTCCGAGGTCCGCACGGCGCGGCGCTTCAGCTCGTCACGAAGACGTTCGACGATCTCGGTGGTCGTCGCGGCACCCAGGTCCGCCGTGAGCAGCGTGTCCTCGACGTCCTGCCACGAGTCCTCGTCCAGGTCGCCGGCGCCCAGCAGGCCGAGCAGGCTCTGCCCGAACACCGAACGGGATTTGCCCAGCCTGCCGCGCAGCCGCTCCAGGCGTCCGGTGGCCGGCGCGATCTCTTCGGCGGGAGCGGGCTCGGGGGCCACTTCCTCGGCGGGTTCGGGAAGTTCGACGTCGCGCACCGTGCGCTGCGCGGAATCCCGGGGCACCGCCGCGTCGTCCCCGACGGCGGGCTGGCCGTCGGTCTCGGGACGGTCCTCGACCGGGTGCTCCGGCTCTTCGGTCTTCTCGCCACCAGGCGCGAGCGCGATCCCGCCTGTCGCGGTATAACCGCCGCCCTTCGGCTTCTCGACGACGTCGGCAGCCTTGGACTCGTCCAGGCTGATCCGGCGGCGGCGCGCGATGAGCAGCCCGGCCACCAGAACGGCGACCAGGACCACGACGGCAACGACAACGATCCAGAACCAGGGGGTACTCGACACGGCGCCATCCTCGCATCCGCACCCCGCCGCGCTCAGACGCCCCACGGGAAGGAAGCCGATCTTGTCAAGCACCCACTGGATAGGACTCATTTCGGACAAGAAGAAACGGTCTTGCTTGCGCGGTCTCTGGAACGAGGGCTAGACCACTTCGAATGACGGTTCTCTCCGGCACTGGGGTCCGGGTCATCGGGCTCATCTCCGGCACCTCGATCGACGGGATCGACGTGGCGGCCGCCGAACTGCGCGCCGACGGGGACACGGTGGTGCTCTCGCCGCTCGGCCAGCTCGAAGTCCCTTATCCCGAAACGCTCCGCGATGCCTTGCTCGCCGCCCTCCCGCCGAATCCCTGCGACGCCGAGCAGCTCACGAAACTCGACACCCTGGTGGGCCAGGCCTTCGCCGAGGCGGCCGCGCGCGGCGTCGAGGAACTGGCCGGCGGCGAAGCGGACGTCGTCGCCTCGCTGGGTCAGACGGTGTTCCACTGGGTCGAGGACGGTACCGCGCGCGGCACGTTGCAACTGGGGAATCCAGCGTGGATCGCCGAACGCACCGGACTGCCGGTGGTGGCCGATCTGCGCGTCCGGGACGTCGCCGCCGGCGGGCACGGCGCACCGCTCGCCAGCACGATGGACGCGTTGTGGCTCCGGGAAATGGCCGCGCTCGGCCCGGTCGCCGCGCTGAACATCGGCGGGATCGCGAACATCACCGTGGTCCCCGCCGACGGTGCTGTTCTGGCCTACGACACCGGCCCCGGCAACGCCTTGATGGACATCGCCGCGCACCGCGCCACCGGCCGTCGTGCCGACATCGACGGCGCGCTCGCCCTGCGCGGCACCGTCCGGCCCGACCTGCTGGCGAAGCTCCTGCTCGACCCGTATTACGCGGCGGCGCCACCGAAATCCACCGGCAAGGAGCTGTTCCACGGCGCGTACCTCGACGCGGCACTGGACGGGCTCCCGCCGGTCGGCGCGGAAGATCTCCTGGCGACGCTGACCGAACTGACCGCGGTGACGATCGCCGCGGAATGCCGTCGCCACGACATCGCCACGCTGATCGTCTCCGGCGGCGGCGCTGACAACCCTGCGCTGATGGCCGCGCTCACCAGGAACCTGCCCGGTACGGCGCTGAAGACCAGCGACGACCACGGGCTGCCGCGCGCGGGCAAAGAGGCATACCTGACCATTCTGCTCGGCTGGCTGACGTGGTCCGGCGTCCCGGGGAACCTCCCGTCGGCGACCGGCGCCCGCGGCCACCGGTTGCTCGGCAGCATCACCCCGGGCGCGGGCCCCCTGCGGCTCCCCGCCCCGCATACCTCAACCGTGACCCGGCTACGGGTAGCGGCGAAGACCGGCGAGCGATAGGAGATATGGATGCGCGCACTTGACCTCGCGATCATCGGGCTTTTCCTGGTCGGCATGCCCCTGCTGGGCGTCTGGATCGGCGGCAAACAGAAATCGGGCTCCGACTACTTCGTCGGTGAAGGCAAGATCTCCTGGTGGGTGGCCTGCCTTTCGGTGGTCTCCGCGGAGACGTCCACCCTCACCGTGCTCTCCGTGCCGACGGTGGCCTACATCGCCACCCCCGGCGACGGCGGGATGACCTACCTCGCACTGGCCATCGGCTACATCGCGGGCCGGATCGTGGTGTCGATGGTGCTGTTGCCGCGTTACGTGGCGGGCAACCTGGTCACCGCGTACGCCTTCCTCGGCAAGCGTTTCGGCAGCGGGCTGCAGGGCACCGCGTCGGTGACCTTCCTGCTCACCCGCACGCTGGCCGACGGCATCCGGCTGTTCGCCACCGCGATCCCGATCAAGGTGGTGATGGCGGCCTACGGCCTGAACGTCTCGTACTGGACCATCGTGGTCGGGCTCGGCATCGCGATGGTGCTCTACAGCTTCTTCGGCGGTGTCCGCGCGGTCGTCTGGGTCGACGCGATCCAGATGCTCTGGTACATCCTCGGCGCGGTCGTGGTGATCTGGGCGATCTCCAGCAGGCTGCCGGACGGCTGGTTCGGCAAGGCCGTGGACGCGAACAAGTTCCAGATCTTCGACTTCTCCTCGAACATGCTCACCGGGCAGTACGCGTTCTTCACCGCCCTGATCGGCGGCGCGGTGCTTTCGATGGCCTCGCACGGCTCCGACCAGCTGATCGTGCAGCGCCTGCAGTCCACCAACGATCTGCGTGCCGCGCGGAAGGCGTTGGTCGCCAGCGGTTTCGTGGTGTTCCTGCAGTTCGCGCTGTTCCTGTTCATCGGCGTGCTGCTGTGGGCGCTCTACAACGGACTCGCCCCGACGAAGCCGAAGCCGGAAGGCCTCGGGCTGGCCAACAAGGACGAACTGTTCGCGAACTTCATCGTGAACGACCTGCCGAGCGGTCTGTCCGGGTTCGTGATCGCCGGGATCCTCGCCGCCGCACTGAGTTCGTCGCTCGGCGCGCTGGCGTCGTCGACGGTGACCGACGTCTACGAACGGGTGATCGGCCGGGAACTCCCGGAAGCCGACCGGCTGCGGCACGGCCGGATCTGGACGATCGTCTGGGCGGGCGCGCTGATCCTGTGCGCGGGTTTCTTCGCCTCCTCCAACAAGACCTCGGCCGATCCGATCGTCGTGCAGGCGCTCGGCATCACCGGGTACACCTACGGCGCGCTGCTCGGCGCGTTCCTGCTGGGGCTGTTGTTCAAGCGGGCGAGGCAGGCGGACGCGATCGTCGCGTTCGTGTCGACGGTGATCGTGATGGCGTTCATCATCCTGGGCGTCAAGTTCAACAAACCGGACGGCAGCCTGATCGGCGTCGACTTCGGCAAGGCGTCGGGGAACACGGTGGCGCTGGCGTGGCCTTGGTACACGCTGTGCGGTGTGGTGATCACGCTCGTCGTGGGCGGGCTGCTTTCGCTGCGGCACGGGAGCGTGGACCCGCTGGCCGAACCGGACGTGAAGGAGCCGTCGCAAGTGTGACCTGAGTCACACTTCTGAACCGTCTCTCCCTTTCCTCCGTGTCGGCTTCGGGACCCGCCCGAAGACGGCGGGCGAGGAGAGGGAGAGACGATGAAACGAGCAACCGTGGCCATCGCCGTCGGCGCATTGCTGATCGGCGGCGGCACGACCGCGTACGCCGCGACGAGCACCGGCGTGCCGGACGCGATCAAAGTGCCGGAGGGGAACAAGCGCATCGCCACCTATCGAGGTGAAGGCGTCCAGATCTACGGCTGCACCAACGGGACGTGGACGCTGATCCAGCCCGCCGCGACCCTGAGCCACCGCGGGCGGACGATCGCGCTGCACAGCAAGGGTCCGGTATGGACGTCCACTGTGGACGGAAGCACGGTCGGGGCCGCGGCCGTTCCCGGCGCGTCCAACCCGAGACCGAACGCGGTGCCGGAACTGCTGCTGAAGGCGAACCTGAACAGCGGTGACGGGATCTTCGGCAAGGTCACCTACGTCCAGCGGCTCGACACCCGCGGTGGACTCGCTCCGGCGGGCACCTGCGCGAGTGGCACGCAGACGGCCGTCCGGTACTCGGCCGACTACGCCTTCTGGGTCGCGAAGTAACCGCTAGGCGGTGACCGGCTCCTCTTCGGAGGTCCGGAGCCGCTGCGAGATCACCTTGGTGATGCCGTCGCCCTGCATCGAAACGCCGTACAGGGCGTCGGCGATCTCCATGGTCGGCTTCTGGTGGGTGATGATGATCAGCTGCGAGGAATCCCGCAGCTGCTCCAGTAGCCCGATCAGCCGTCGCATGTTGGTGTCGTCGAGCGCGGCCTCGACCTCGTCCATGACGTAGAAGGGCGAAGGCCGGGCGCGGAAGATCGCCACCAGCATGCCGACGGCGACGAGCGACTTCTCGCCACCGGAAAGCAGCGAGAGCCGCTTGACCTTCTTGCCCGGCGGGCGCGCTTCGACGTCGACGCCGGTGGAGAGCAGGTCGTTGGGCTGCGTGAGCACCATGCGCCCCTCGCCACCCGGGAACAGCACGCCGAACACGGTCTCGAACTCGCGCGCGACATCCTCGTACGCCGACGCGAAGACCTCGAGGATCTTTTCGTCGACCTGTTTGATGACGGCTTCGAGGTCCTTGCGGGTGTCCTTGAGGTCTTCGAGCTGGGTCGAGAGGAACTTGTAGCGTTCCTCCAGCGCCGCGAATTCCTCCAGCGCCAGCGGGTTGACCTTGCCCAGCAGGCTCAGGTCCTTCTCCGCGCGCTTCGCCCGGCGGGCCTGGGTGTCGCGGTCGAACGGCATGGGCGGCGGCGGGGTGACGTCCTCGCCGCGTTCCTTGGCGGCCTCGTACTCGGCCATCTCCCCCGCGCTCGGCGGCACGGGGACGTCCGGACCGTACTCGGAGACGAGGTCCTCGAGGCCGATGCCGAAGTCTTCGGCGATCTTGGTTTCGAGCTGTTCGAGGCGCAGCCGCTGCTCGGCACGCAGCACCTCGTCACGGTGGACGGCGTCGGTGAGCTTCTCCAGTTCGCCGGTCAGCTCACGGACCTTGCTGCGGACCTGGGTCAACGCGGTCTCCCGCGACTGCCGCTGCGCCTGCGCCTCGTCCCGCTCGTGGGCGGCGCGCTGCACGGAGACCTCGATGCGCTCCAACGCGATCTCGCCGCCGTTGACCACCGCGTTGGCGATCTCGGCGCCGCGTTTCCGCGCGGCCCTGGACTTTTCGGCCCGTTCGCGGGCCTGCCGCTCGGCGTGCGCGGCCCGGCGGAGCGATTCGGCCTTGCCCTGGATGCTCCGCGCGCGCTCCTCGGCGGTGCGCAGCGCGAGCCGGGACTCCATCTCCTCCTGGCGGACCGTGCCGAGGTCTTCGGCGGCCTGGTCGCGCTCGGCGGTGTCCGGATCCTCGTCGACTTCCTGTTCGGCGACGGCGGCCAGCCGCTCTTCCAGTTCGGCGAGCTGCCGCAGCGCCTCTTCGCGGCTCTGCTCGACCTTGGCACGCTGGTTGCTCAGCCGGTCCATCTCGGCCTGCGCGGCACGCGCGGCCTGCTGCATCCGGTTCAGCCGCTCGGAGGAGCGGGCCTTGCGGACCTTCGCGTCGCCGAGCGCTTCCTTGGCCCTGCCGACCTCTTCGCGCCGGGCGGCCTGCCCGGCGCGGGCGCCTTCGAGCTCCGCGGCGGTGCGTTCCAGCGCGCGCTCGGCGGCGTTCAGCCGGTCGCCCGCCTCGTCGACGGCGGCCTGCACCTCGATGACGCTTTCGCTGCGAGCCGAACCACCGACCGCCCAGCGCGCGCCGAAGACATCGCCCTCGGGCGTGACCGTGCTGACCTCGGGGTACACCTCGACGAGTCGGCGCGCGGTCTCCAGACCGTCCACAATGGCCACCCGGTCGAGCGCGTGCTCGACGGCGGAACGCAACGCGGGCGGCGCCGTGACCACTTCACGCGCCCAGCGCGCGCCCTCGGGCAGCGACGGCCAGCCACTGGTGTCCACAGTGGATTCCAGCCCGCCGAGCAGAATGCCCGCGCGACCGGAATCGTTGTCCTTCAAGAACTTCAGCGCGGCGAGCGCGTCGGCGCCGCCGTTGACCGCGACCGCGTCGGCGACCGGGCCGAGCGCCGCGGCCAGCGCGACCTCGTGTCCGGCTTCGACGGTGAGCAGCGCGGCGACCGAGCCGAGCAGGCCCGGCAGTTCGTGCTGTGCGCCGAGCAGCGCGCCGGCGCCGTCCTTGCGCCGCAAGCCCATCGACAGCGCCTCGACGCGTGCCTTCTCCGACGCGATCTCGCGTTCGGCGGCACGCTCGGCCTTGACCAGCTCTTCGACGCGGGCCTTGGCGGCGTTGTTGGCCTCCACCGCGCGATCGTGGTGGGCCTGCAGGCCGAGGTCGTCGGACTCCTCGACACCGCCTTCGGCCTTGGCCTCTTCGAGTTCCTCGACGGCGATCTCCGCGCGCTCGGCGGCCTCTTCGAGCGACACGGTGAGCCGGTCGATCTCGTCGGAGGTCGCGCCGTTCTTGCTGCGCAGCGCCTCGACCTGCCCGGTGAGCTTCGCGAGCCCTTCCCGGCGGTCGGCGATCGCGCGGACGGCGGCCATATGCGCGCGCTCGGCGGCCTGGACGAGGTGTTCGAGCTGCTCGCGCCGCTGGACGGTCTCCGAAAGCACCAGGCGCGCCTCGGCGACGGCCTCGTTGAGCTCCTGCTCCCGCTCCGCGACCTGCTCGGCCTCGGCGAGCAGCTCGTCGGGGTCGCGGCCGGTGCTCGCCTGCTGCACGTCGGACGACAGATGCCGCTGACGCTCCAGCGCGAGCCGCACGGTTCCGCGCAGCCGCTCCGTCAAGGCGGAAAGCTTGTACCAGGTCTCCTGGGCGGCGGCCAGCTTCGGCGCGTCCTCGGCGAGCGACGCTTCGAGCTCGGCCTCCTCCGCGGCGACGATCTCCAGCGCCTGCTCGACCTCGGCGCGACGCTGGCGGGCGACGCGTTCGTCGGCCTCTTCCTTGGCGATACCCTCGCGCTGGGTGACGAGGTCGTGGGCGAACAGCCTCAGCCGGGCGTCACGCAGTTCGGACTGCACCCACTGCGCCTTGCGGGCGATCTCGGCCTGCTTGCCCAGCGGTTTGAGCTGACGGCGCAGCTCGGTGGTGAGGTCGCCGAGGCGGTCGAGGTTGCCCTGCATGTTCGCGAGCTTGCGCAGGGTCTGCTCCTTGCGCTTGCGGTGCTTGAGGACACCGGCGGCCTCTTCGATGAAGGCGCGGCGTTCCTCGGGCTTGGATTCGAGGATCGCCGAAAGCTGACCCTGCCCGACGATGACGTGCATCTCGCGGCCGATACCGGAGTCCGACAGCAGTTCCTGCACGTCCATCAGACGGCAGCGGTCGCCGTTGATCTCGTATTCGCTCGCGCCGTCACGGAACATCCGGCGGGTGATGGAGACCTCGGAGTACTCGATCGGCAGCGCGCCGTCGGCGTTGTCGATCGTCAGGGTGACCTCGGCGCGCCCGAGCGGGGCACGGCCGGCGGTCCCGGCGAAGATGACGTCCTCCATCTTGCCGCCGCGAAGGTCCTTCGCGCCCTGGGTGCCCATGACCCAGCGAAGCGCGTCGAGGACGTTCGACTTGCCGGACCCGTTCGGTCCGACGACGCAGGTGATGCCCGGCTCGAAACGCAACGTCGTCGCCGAGGCGAAGGACTTGAAGCCCTTGAGCGTCAGGCTCTTCAGGTGCACGTCGTGCTGACCCCTCTGGCTGCGGGAACCGGTCGTTCAATCGGCCCAGGCTACCTGTGTGCTCACGGTGATCGTGGGACGCGGGGCCTCAGCGCTCCACGAACCCGCGGAGCCCGCCCTTCGCGGGCGACCAGCGTTCGACGACGTGGTCCACACTTCCGGGTGATTCCCCGGAGCGCAAAACAGCCAAAAGCCGCTCACAGTGTTCACGAACACCCTCCGCTACCACCTCGACACGCCCGTCGGCCAGATTGCCTGCGCTGCCGACCAACCCCAGCTCAAGTGCCCTGCTGCGGGTCCACCAGCGGAAACCGACACCCTGCACCCGCCCGTGCACCCACGCGGTCAACCTGATGTGCGTTACTTCTTCACTCACGACCCCTATCGTGCACCATGTGGATGAACGCGGAGGGTGAACACAACGCTCGCTGTAGTTCGCAGACGGTGAAGCGGCGGTGATAATCTCCGCGCCGGGTCCCCACTTCGGGCTACCTCGCCCGGGTAGCCGAACTCCCCGAAGCCCCCCATCCGAGGAGCCAGCACATGCCCCGTCCCGACGGGTCTGATTCGAGCGCACGCGTGTCCGTGGCACCCCCGCGCGGCGCCACCGGCAAGCTCAACCGCGCAGGCTACGCCGTACTCGGCGTCAGCGGCCTCGTGGTGGCGACGGCCTTCGCCGCGATCGCCGAACTCGCGGGTCCCGGCGTCTCCGCCACCGCGGGCGGCACCGGTATCCCCGGCGGCGGACAGGGCGTCGCCCCCGCCGGCGTCCAGCTGGTGCCGGGCAACGCCGTCCCCGGCGGCCCGATGACCGTCAGCGGCTCGCCGACCCCCGGCGCCCCGTCCAGCTCGACGGCGCCGCCGACCACGGTGACGTCGGTCGGTCCGGACGGCAAGGAGACGACGAGCGTCGTCGCCCCGCCGCCGCCCGCGACGACTCCTGGCGGAGGTGAGCCGACGCGTACGGTGCTGCCGCCGTCGTCGACCAAACCGAGCTCGTCGAAGCCGACGACGACTCCGCCGAGCACTCCGCCGGAAACCTCGACGGGGAGCCCGACGACCACTACCACCACAGGTGGCGGCTCCAGCACCAGCGGCGCCCCCAGCGAGTCGACTCCCGGCCGGTCCAGCACCTCCGGCACCGACACCTCGACGAGCAGCGCCCAGTAGGCCTCACCGCGTGCCATGAAAGGACCTTTCCTTGCAAATTTCGCAAGGAAAGGTCCTTTCATAGCGTTCGGGGGTCACGTCCGCGTGTCATGAAAGGGTCGTTCAGGACGAAAAACGTCCTGAACGACCCTTTCATGACATCCGGGGACCACGACGGGGTCACATCTCGAAGCGGTACCCCATCCCCGGTTCCGTCAGCAGGTGCCGCGGCCGCGAGGGTTCCGGCTCCAGCTTCCGCCGCAACTGCGCCAGATACACCCGCAGGTAGTGCGACTCCGTCTCGTACGTCGGCCCCCACACCTCGTGCAGCAGCTGCTTCTGCGCCACGAGACGGCCCCGGTTGCGCACCAGCAGTTCCAGCACACCCCACTCGGTCTTGGTGAGATGCACCTCCTTGCCGTCCCTGCGCACCTTCTTCGCCGCGAGGTCGATCCTGAAGGATCCCGTGTCCACCACGGCGTCCGCACCGTCCACACTGGACGTGGCCGACCGGCGGACGGCGGCGCGGAGCCGCGCGAGCAGTTCGTCCATGCCGAAGGGTTTGGTGACGTAGTCGTCGGCGCCGGCGTCGAGGGCCTGCACCTTGTCGGCCGAGTCGCCGCGCGCGGACAGCACGATGATCGGCACCGTCGTCCAGCCGCGGAGCCCGGCGATGACCTCGGTGCCGTCGAGATCGGGCAGACCGAGGTCGAGCACGACGACGTCGGGTTTGGTCTCGGCGACGGCCTTCAGCGCGGCCGTCCCGTCGTGCGCGGTGATCACCTTGTAGCCGCGGGCGGACAGGTTGATCCGCAGGGCTCGCACGATCTGCGGTTCGTCGTCGACGACCAGCACGGTCGCCGACGCGTTGTCTGCGCTCATCGCACTCGCTCCTCCTCTTCGTTCTCGAGGCCCTCGTCGTCGAAAGCGAGGAGGCTCTTTTCCGGATCCTGACCAACATATGCGGGCAGCGAGATGACGACGGTGAGCCCGCCGCCGGGCGTGTCCTCCGCCCGGATCCGCCCGCCCATCGCCTCGGTGAATCCCTTGGCGACCGACAGCCCCAGTCCCACGCCGGGCACGCTGTCCCGGTCTCCCCCGAGCCGTTGGAACGGCGCGAAAGCCGAATCCGCGGTGCCCTTCTTGAGCCCGCGCCCGTGGTCGACGATACGCAGTTCGACGTGTTCGGAATGCGTGCTGGCCCGCGCCGAGACCGGCTCGCCGGACGCGCCGTGGCGCAGGGCGTTGTCGATCACGTTCGCCACCACCCGTTCCAGCAGGCCGGGATCGGCGCACACCGACGGAAGCCGCGAGTCGATCGCGACCACGACCGAATCCGAGTTGTCCACATTGGACAACGCGTGCGAGACGACCTCGTCGTAGCCCACGGGGCGCAGATGCGGGCGTACGGCACCGGTCGCCAGCCGCGACGAGTCGAGCAGGTTGTCGATCAGCCCGGCGAGCCGGTCCGCCGATTCCTCGATCGCTTCGAGCAGCTCGTCGGTGTCCTCTTCGGACAGTGAGATGTCGGTCGCGCGCAGGCTCCCGATGGACGCCTTGATGGACGTCAGCGGCGTCCGGAGATCGTGTCCCACGGCCGAAAGCAACGCCGTGCGCAGTTCGGTCGCCTCGGCCTTGCGTTCGGCCCGGATGGCCGCCTTCGCCGTCCGCTGCTGCCGCAGGGCCAGCAACGCCTGCCCTGCCACGGCTTCCAGCACTCCCCGGTCCGACGCGGGCAGCGCGCGGCCCCGCAGCGTCAGGTGGACGTCGGCGGTGACGGCGATATCGGCGTCGGCCTGATCCGGGTCCGCGCAGGGATCCGTGCCGGCGTTCGCCACCCGTTTCCACTTCCCGTCCCGTTTTTCCAGCAGGGTCACCGAAGTCATCCCGAAGTTCTCGCGGACCTTCTCCAGCAGCCGCTCGATCGGGTTGGTGTGGGTGAGCACGGTCCGCGCGTACGACGCCAGCAGCGCCGCCTCGGTCCGCGCCCGCGCGGCCTGCGTCGCGCGCCGGGCCGCGGTGTCGACGACCGCCGCGACGAGGATCGCCACGAGCACCATCGCGACCAGCGTGATCACGTTGCGCGGTTCGTGGACGGTCAGCGTGTACAGCGGCGGGGTGAAGAAGAAGTTCAGCAGCCCGGCCGAGACCACCGCCGCGAGCAGCGCGGGCCCGAGCCCGCCCGCGAGCGCGACCAGCACCGTCGCGAGGACGTAGTCGACCACGTCGGTGGAGAAGTCGAGGTGATCCCGCAGCAGGACACCGACCAGTGTCGCCAACGCGGGCAGCACCAGCGAGAGCGCCCAACCGGTCAGCCGCCGCGAAGCCGTGAGCGGGCTGCGGTTGAACCGGGCGCGCAGCCGTCCGCCCGCTTGGGCGTGCGTGACCATGTGGACGTCGATCGGGCCGGAGCGCTGGACCACGGCCGCGCCGATGCCTTCGTCGAACAGCCGCGCCACGCGTGACCGGCGTGAGGTCCCGACGACGAGCTGTGTGGCGTTCACCCCTTGCGCGAAGTCGAGCAGCGCGGTCGGCACGTCGTCGCCGACGACGGTGTGGAAGGTCGCGCCGACCTCTTCGGCGAGTTTCCGGTACTTGCCGACCGCCGTCGGCCCCATCCCGGCGAGCCCGTCGCCGCGCAGGATGTGCAGCACCTGCAGTTCGGCGCCCGCGCGGTTCGCGATGCGGCTCGCACGGCGGATCAGCGTCTCGCTCTCCGGGCCGCCGGTGATGGACACGACCACCCGTTCGCGGGCTTCCCACGTGTCGGTGATCTTCTGCTCGGCCCGGTACCGCTGCAGCGCGACGTCGACCTGGTCGGCGACCCACAGCAGCGCGAGCTCCCGCAGCGCGGTGAGGTTGCCGGGCCGGAAGTAGTTGCCCAGCGCCGCGTCGATCCGCTCGGCCGGGTACACGTTGCCGTGCGCCAGTCGCCGCCGGAGCGCTTCGGGGGTGATGTCGACCAGCTCCAGCTGCTCGGCCCGCCGCACGACCTCGTCGGGCACCGTCTCCTGCTGGGTGACGCCGGTGATCCGCTCGACGACGTCGTTGAGGCTCTGCAGATGCTGCACGTTGACCGTGGAGAGGACGTCGATCCCGGCGGCGAGCAGTTCGTCGATGTCCTGCCAGCGCTTCTCGTTGCGCGAACCCGGCACGTTGGTGTGCGCGAGTTCGTCGACCACCGCGACCTCGGGGGCGCGGGCGAGCAGGGCGTCGAGATCCATCTCCTCGAACTCGCGGTCCCGGTGCGCGGACCGGCGGCGTGGCACCGTCTCCAGGCCTTCGACGAGCTCCGCGGTCTTCTTCCGGCCGTGTGTCTCGACCAGGCCGATGACCACGTCGGTGCCCCGGTCGAGGCGGCGTCGCGCCTCGCCGAGCATCGCGTAGGTCTTGCCGACGCCCGGGGCCGCGCCGAGGTAGATCCTCAGCTCACCCCGGCGCGGCTTGGTCGTGTTCTCGTCCACGTCTGTCAGTGTGCTCCTCCGGCCGCGTCGCGCACGGCCAAGTTGACCTTCAGCACATTGACGCCCGGCACACCGATCCCGGCGCCGCTCGTGTTCTCCGCGACGAGCTGCCGGACCTTCTCCTCGGACAGGCCCGTGTTCCTGGCCACTCGCGGGATCTGGAGGTCGGCGTAGGCGACGCTGATCGCCGGATCCATCCCCGATCCCGACGCCGTCACCGCGTCGGGCGGCACCTGCGACTCCTGGACGCCTTCGCGGGCGGCGATGAGCTTCTTGCGTTCGCCGATCGCGGCGACCAGGTCCTCGTTGTACGGGCCCTTGTTCGACGGGCCGGACGACGACGGGTCTCCGGGACCGAGGACGTCCTTCGAGCCCGCGGACGGGCGGTTGTGGAACCACGGATCCTTGGCGGGGTCCGCCGCGACCGGGTCGACGCCGATCAGCGACGAACCGACGGCTTGCCCGTTCTGGGTGATGATCGAGCCCTCGGCGTTGCCTTCGAGGCCGGGGATGCGGGAGACCGCCCACACTCCGAGCGGGTAGACGACACCCAACAGGACGGTGAAGACGAGCAGGACCCGCAGCCCGGCGAGGGTCTGTTTGAACAACGGTTTCACGAGGTCACCCGATTCCAGGGATGAGACGGACGAGCAGATCGATCAGCCAGATCCCGAGGAACGGGCTGACGATGCCGCCGAGGCCGTAGACCAGCAGGTTCCGGCGCAGCAGCGCCGAGGCCGAGGACGGTTTGTACCGGACGCCGCGCAGGGCGAGCGGGATCAGCCCGACGATGATCAGGGCGTTGAAGATGACCGCCGACAGGATCGCCGACTTCGGCGTCGCGAGCTGCATGACGTTGAGCGCGCCGAGCTGGGCGAAGATGCCGGTGAACATCGCGGGGAGGATCGCGAAGTACTTCGCGAGGTCGTTGGCGACGCTGAAGGTGGTCAGTGCGCCGCGGGTGATCAGCAACTGCTTGCCGATCTCCACGATCTCGATCAGTTTCGTCGGATCGGAGTCGAGGTCCACCATGTTCCCCGCCTCCTTGGCGGCGGAGGTCCCGGTGTTCATCGCGACGCCGACGTCGGACTGCGCGAGCGCGGGGGCGTCGTTGGTGCCGTCGCCGGTCATCGCGACCAGCCGCCCGCCTTCCTGCTCCTTCTTGATCAGCGCCATCTTGTCTTCGGGTTTGGCCTCGGCGAGGTAGTCGTCGACGCCCGCGTCCCGCGCGATGGCCTTGGCGGTGAGCGGGTTGTCCCCGGTGATCATGACGGTCTTGATCCCCATCGAACGGAGCTGGACGAACCGCTCCTTCATCCCGGGTTTGACCACATCGGACAGCCGGATCACGCCGCGCACGAACGCTTTCGCGCCGTCGTACTCCGCGACCACCAGCGGGGTCCCGCCCTGCTGGCTGATCTCGTCGACGACGCTTTCGGTCTCGTCCGGCATGTCGCCGCCGCGTTCGCGGACCCACTCGCGCACCGCGGCGGTGGCCCCCTTGCGGACCTGCCGTCCGCCGATGTCGATACCGCTCATCCGGGTCTGCGCGGTGAACTCGACGAAGTCCGCGAGCTTCTCGTCGGCGGACGCGGTCTCCGCGAGCCCGTGCTCCCTCGCGACGAGTTCGACGATGCTGCGGCCCTCCGGCGTGCCGTCGGCGAGGCTGGAGAGCCGGGCCGCCTTGGCGATGGCGTCCACAGTGGACTCGCCGACCGGGATCAGCTCGGTGGCCTTGCGGTTGCCGAAGGTGATCGTGCCGGTCTTGTCCAGCAGCAGTGTCGAAACGTCGCCCGCGGCCTCCACCGCGCGACCGCTGGTGGCGAGGACGTTGCGCTGCACCAGCCGGTCCATGCCCGCGATGCCGATCGCGGACAGCAGCGCGCCGATCGTCGTCGGGATCAGGCAGACCAGCAACGCGGTCAGCACGATCACCGACTGCTGGCTGCCCGAGTAGCCCGCCATCGGCTGCAGCGCCACGACGGCGAGCAGGAAGATGATCGTGAGCGTCGAGAGCAGGATCGTCAGCGCGATCTCGTTCGGCGTCTTCTGCCGGGAAGCGCCCTCCACCAAGGCGATCATGCGGTCCACAAAGGACTCGCCGGGTTTGGTGGTGATCTTCACGACGACGCGGTCGGAAAGCACCGTGGTGCCGCCGGTGACCGCGCACCGGTCGCCGCCGGATTCGCGGATGACCGGGGCCGACTCGCCGGTGATGGCCGATTCGTCGACGGTCGCGATGCCCTCGACGACGTCGCCGTCACCCGGGATGACCTGACCGGCCTCGACGACCACCAGGTCACCGACACGCAGGTCGGCACCGGGCACGGTCTCCTCGTCGCCGTCCTCGGTGAGACGGCGCGCGACGGTCTCCTTCTTGCTGCGACGTAGGGTTTCCGCCTGCGCCTTGCCCCGGCCCTCCGCGACGGCCTCGGCGAGATTCGCGAACAGGACGGTGAACCACAGCCAGATCGTGATGAGGATGGTGAACACGCTCGGGTCGGTGATCGCGAAGATCGTGGTCAGCGCCGAGCCGATCCACACCACGAACATGACCGGGTTGCCGAGCTGGTGCTTGGGGTTGAGCTTGCGCAGCGCCTCCGGGAGCGAGGTCAGCAGCTGGCGGGGACTGAAGATCCCCGCGCCGACCCGGCCGGTGTTCTCCACGTGGTGCTGGGTTGTTTCTTCGGGTGTGCGTTCTTGGGTGACGGTCATGCGAGTGCCTCTGCGATGGGCCCGAGCGCGAGCGCCGGGATGAAGGTGAGGGCCGCGACGAGCACGATCGTGCCCGCGAGCATCGTGCCGAAGAGCGGCCCGGTGGTGGGCAGCGTGCCGGCGGTCTCCGGAACCTTCCGTTGGGAGGCAAGGGATCCGGCCAGGCACAGCACGGCCAGGATCGGGATGAACCGGCCGAGCAGCATCGCCACCGACAGCGAGGACTGGAACCAGTCGTTCGTCACGGTGAGCCCGCCGAACGCGCTGCCGTTGTTGTTGCCCGCCGAGGCGTAGGCGTAGAGGACTTCGGAAAGGCCGTGCGCGCCCGAGTTCGTCATGGCGGCCGGGGTGTCGGCCAGCATCAGCGCGACACCGGAGCCGAGCAGGACCACGGTCGGCATCGCCAGCATGGAGACGGCCGCGCAGGTGACCTCGCGTTTGCCGAGTTTCTTCCCCAGGTACTCCGGCGTCCGGCCGACCATCAGCCCGGCGAGGAACATCGCGATCACGGCCATCACGAGGATGCCGTACAGACCGGTGCCCACCCCGCCCGGCGAGATCTCGCCCAGCAGCATGTTGAGCAGCGCGCCTCCGCCGCCGAGCCCGCTGTAGCTGTCGTGCGCGCCGTTGACCGCGCCGGTCGACGTGCCGGTGGTGGCGTTGGCGAACAGCGAACTCAGGCCGATGCCGAACCGCTGTTCCTTGCCCTCCAGGTTCGCCCCGGCGGCCAGCGACGCGGGTCCGCTCGCGTTGGCTTCGGACAGCCAGGTGACCGCGAGCATCGCGGTGAACAGCCCGGCCATCACCGAAAGCAGGACGTAGCCCTGCCGCGTGTTGCCGACGAGTTTGCCGAAGGTGCGGGTCAGCGAGACCGGGATGACCAGGATCAGGAAGATCTCGATCAGGTTGGTCCAGGCGTTCGGGTTCTCGAACGGGTGCGCGGAGTTGGCGTTGAAGATGCCGCCGCCGTTGGTGCCGAGTTCCTTGATGGCCTCCTGGCTCGCGGCGGGCGCGAGCGCGATCTTGCTCGTGCTGCCGTCCGGATTGAGGACGTCGACGCCGCTCTTGAGGCTCTGCACGACGCCGAGCGCGATCAGCGCGATCGCCGCCACGAACGCGATCGGCAGCAGGATCCGGATCGTGCCGCGCGTCAGGTCCACCCAGAAGTTGCCGAGGCGGTCGGTCTTCGAGCGGACGAAGCCGCGGACGACCGCGATGGCGACCGAAAGGCCGACGGCGGCGGACAGGAAGTTCTGCACGGTCAGGCCGGCCATCTGCACGAAGTGACCCATGGTCGCTTCGGGGCTGTAGGACTGCCAGTTCGTGTTCGTCACGAAGCTGACGGCGGTGTTGAAGGCGACCGCCGGCGAGACCGGTTCCTTGCCGAGGCTCCACGGCAGGATCGCTTGGAGCCGCTGAAGCAGGTACAGGAAGACGACGGAGACGAACGAGAAGCCGATCACGGCGGACGCGTAGGTCTTCCAGTGCTGTTCCGATCCGGGGTTCACCCGGAACAGGCGGTACAGGCCGCGTTCGGCCTTGGTGTGCTTCTCGACAGAAGACACAGTGAAGACGCGCGCCATGTAATCGCCCAGTGGCCGGTAGACCACGGCGAGCGCGACGAGGAGGAGGCCGGCCTGCAGGAGGCCGGCCATCGTGTCTGACATCAGAATTTCTCCGGCCTGACCAGTGCGATGAACAAATAGACGATCAGCCCCAGCGCCAGCAGTCCGCCGACGACGTTGGCCACGGCTCCCGTGCCGGTCACAGCTTTTCCAGACCGCGAAGGGTCAGGGCGAGAACCACGAATACGCCGATCAGGAGCACGGCGTAGAGCAAGTCGGCCACTAGGCACCTCTCAGGACAGGTCACCCCATCGGCGACCAGGACCTCGCAACACTGCGCCAGGTCAGGGCGCTTCCGGCGACGGACTGACGGCCTCTTGATGCCCCGATCGGGTGCCTTTACGACTTCTTGATGCCCGGTGACGTGCCCCACAGACCGTGACGCACTGCGGACGGAGCGTGCAATTCGGGCAGACAAGCGGCGCGAACCGTGTTACACCAGTGTTACGGATAGTTGTATGTGCTAACTAATCACCAGGAGGTAGCGATGTGCGGAATCGCAGGGTGGGTCTCCTATGACACGGATCTGACACAACGTCGCGAGGTCGTCGACGCGATGACCGAGACGATGGCGTGCCGCGGACCGGACGACTCGGGCACCTGGGTCCGGCCGAACGTGGCGCTGGGACACCGGCGGCTGGCGATCATCGACCTGCCGGGCGGCAGGCAGCCGATGGCCGAGGCCGGGCTGGCCGCGATGGTCTACAGCGGTGAGGCGTACAACTTCACCGAGCTGCGCGAGGAACTTCTCAAGCGGGGCCACAAGTTCGAGACCGACAGCGACACCGAGGTCGTGCTCCACGGCTATCTGGAGTGGGGCGACGAGGTCGTCGACCACCTCAACGGCATGTACGCCTTCGCGATCTGGGACGAGCGCGAAGAGAAGCTCGTGATGATCCGCGACCGCATGGGCATCAAGCCGTTCTACTACTACCCGACCCCGGGCGGCGTCCTCTTCGGTTCCGAGCCGAAGGCGATCCTCGCGAATCCCTTGGCGCGCAAGGTGGTCGACACCGACGGTCTGCGCGAACTGATGTCCATGACCAAAACCCCGGGCTGGTCGCTGTGGAAGGGCATGCACGAGGTCGGTCCGGGCACGATCGTCACGGTCGACCGCTCCGGTATCCGTACGCGGACGTACTGGAAGCTCGACGCGAAGCAGCACACGGACGATCAGGAGACCACGGTCGAGCGAGTTCGCGAGCTGATGACCGACATCGTGCACCGTCAGCTGATCGCCGACGTGCCCCGCTGCGTCCTGCTCTCGGGCGGGCTCGACTCCAGCGCCGTCACCGGTCTCGCCGCCGCGCGGCTGGCCGAACAGGGCGAGCGGTTGCGCACGTTCTCCGTCGATTTCCAGGGCCAGGAGGAGAACTTCAAACCGGACGAGGTGCGCGACACCCCGGACTCGCCCTTCATCCGCGACGTCGCGCAGCTGGTCGGCTCCGACCACAAGGACGTCGTGCTGAACCCGGCCGAGCTCAGTGACCCGGAGGTGCGCCGCAAGGTGCTGACCGCGCGGGACATCCCGGCCGGGCTCGGCGACATGGACACGTCGCTGTACCTGCTGTTCAAGGCGATCCGCGCGGAGTCGACGGTGGCGCTGTCCGGCGAATCCGCCGACGAGGTCTTCGGCGGATACCGCTGGTTCCACGACGAGGCCGCGGTGAACTCGGGGACGTTCCCCTGGCTCGCCTTCCGGATGGGGCTCACCAGTGAGCGCGGCGCCCTCCTGCGCGGTGAGGTCCAGAAGAAGCTGGACCTGCCCGGCTACATCGCCGACCAGTACGCCACCGCCGTCGCGCAGGTCGAGCACCTCGACGGCGAAAGTGAGCAGGACCGCAAGATGCGCACGGTCTGCACCCTGCACCTGAGCCGGTTCGTGCGGATGCTGCTGGACCGCAAGGACCGGGCGTCGATGGCGGTCGGGCTCGAAGTGCGCGTGCCGTTCTGCGACCACCGCCTCGTCGAGTACGTCTACAACACGCCTTGGTCGCTGAAGACGTTCGACGGCAGGGAGAAGAGCCTGCTGCGGCACGCGACCGAACACGTGCTCCCCGCCTCGGTGCGGGACCGGGTCAAGAGCCCGTATCCGTCCACTCAGGACCCCGGCTACGCGGCGGCGTTGCAGCAGCAGGCCAAGGAGGCCCTGACCGAACGGGACAACCCGGTGTTCGAGCTGGTCGACCGCGACTGGCTGCACCGGGTGTCCGAAGTGGACCCGGCGACGATGTCCTCGGCCCAGCGCTCGGGGATCGACCGGGCGCTGGACCTCTACCACTGGTTCGACCTGTACCGGCCCGAACTGCAGCTGGACTGAGGTCTCGGTCCGCCGCCGTCTCAGCGACGGCGGCGGACCGTGCCCCCTGCCGCGACACCCCCGAGCACCGCGGTCGCGGCGAGCAGGATGCCCGCCTCGGTCCACTGGAACCGCCAGAACCGGCCGGCGGGCTGGTAGACGGTGAAGTCCCGGTAGCCCGCCGCCTCGACACAGGCGTTCATCCCCTTGCCGCGAGGACATTCGGGCACCTCGTCGAGCAGGCGCAGCTCCCGGCCGTCCGGCGCGACCCGGCCCGCCCGCACGATCAATCCGTCCTTTGTGGAGGGATCGACGCCGACCGTCCGGACCGGCTCGGCGTAGTGCGGCCGCAAGAGCATCAGGGTGATCGAGGCCGCGACGAACACCGCGGCCGTGATCGCGATGGCGGGCAAGGTCTTGCGCACCAGCACCCCCGCCGCGGTACCGAGGACGAACGCGAACAACCACCACGCGGCGGGCGCGACGCCGACGGCACCGAAGTACGACGTCTCGTTGAGGGTCTCCGCCTTGCCGGGGAAGATTTCCAGCCACCGGCCGAACATCTGTCCCGAAGCGAGCCCGGCGAGCGCCGCGGCCACCGCGAGGACGCCGAGCTTGGCGGCCAGCCAGCGGCCGCGGCTCACCGACTGCGTCCAGACGAGCTGATACGTGCCCCGTTCGTATTCCCTGGCGAGCAGCGGCGCGCCCCAGAAGACACCCGCCAGCAACGGGACGAACGGCAGGATCACGATCAGCGGGTAGATCTTCTGGTAGAGGTCTTCCAGTCCCGCGTCGTACTCGCGGCAGGGCACGCCGCCGCCGTAGCAGTACGAAGCGATCTTGCCGCTCGCGGAGCCGAGCGCGGCTTGTCCGGACAGGAGCAGGATCCCGCCGATCACGGCGAGGAACCCGAGGGTGACGAGCAGCTGGGTGCGGTGCTGCCGCCAGGTGAGCCAAAGCAACGAGAGCGCCTTTCTAGGAGCGGCGACGGACGGCGAAGGTCGCGGCGACGGCGAGCAGCAGCGAGAACCCCGTCAGGATCGCGGCTTCGGTCCATTGGAAACGCCAGTACCAGTCGTGCGGCAGGATCTTGAGCGCGGTGATCTCCCCGGCGGCGTCCCTGATCATCTCCACGACCCGGCCGACGGGCTCCTTGCCGAGCGGGACGAGTTCGGGTTCCGCGTAACCGTCACGGACGTTGCTCAGGCCGATCATCAGGCCGACGGCCACCGCGATGGTGACGGCGATGGCGGGCAGGGTCTTGCGGATGAGCGCGCCCGCGGCGGTGCCGAGCACGAACCCGAAGAGCCACCACGCGCCGGGTGCGACGCCGGTCATCGTGAACAGGACCGGGTTGTCGAAGCGGCTGGTGAAGGCGACGTCGCCGCGATCGGTCGGGAAGGCCTCCACCCAGCGCTGCATCATCGCGCCGAACGCGAGCCCGCCGAGAGTGGCGAGGACGGCGAGGAACCCGAGCTTCACGCCGAGCCAGCGGAACCGCGAGATCGACTGGGTCCAGGCGAGTTTCGTCGTGCCGCGCTCGTATTCGGCCGCCACCAGCGGGGCGCCCCAGAAGACACCGATCGCCACCGGGACGACCTGGAGCCAGGAGAGATAGGTGTACAGATCCTTGAAGAGTTTCGCCGGATCCGGGCTGTCCGCGGCGGCGTTCCCGTTGACCAGCAACAGGATCCCGACGGCGACGAGCAGACCGGCCGTGATCAGCAGCTGCATCCGGTGCTGGCGGTAGGTGAGCCAGAACATCGTTCTCCCTTAAGCCGAAGCCAGTGTCGGGCGAGGCAGGCTCGCGGATTCGGGCCGCCGCAGGTACGCGAGCACCAGTTCTTCGAGGTTCGCCGGCCGTTCGCTCCACTGTGGACCGAGCGGAACCGGCTCGGTGCGGGCGAACACGGTCGCCTGCCTCCCGGCGCGGGCTTCGTCGACGACCGTGACCCGCTTGGCCAGCGCGTCGGCCTCCTCCACCGGTCCGGTGAGCGTGCGGTGCCCGGCGACGAGTTCGTCGATGTCGCCGCTGACCTGGACGCGGCCACCGTTGAGGACGATCAGCCAGTCGCACGTGTTCTCCAGATCGGAGACGACGTGGGACGAGAGCAGCACGGTCATTCCGGTTTCGGCGACCGCCTCCATCAGCCCGCGCATGACCTCGTGACGGGCCAGCGGATCGAGGTTCGCGAGCGGCTCGTCGAGTACCAGCAGGTCCGGGCGTTTCGCGAGCGCGAGGGTGAGCGCGACCTGCGCTCGCTGCCCGCCGGACAGCTTGCCGACCTTGTGGTTCAAGGCGAGCCCGAGCGAATCGATGCGCTTAAGCGCGAACTCGTCGTCCCAGCCCGGGTTGAGGCGCCTGCCGAACTTGAGCATCTCGGCGATGCTGAAGCCCGGGTACAACGGCTTGTCCTGCGCGAGGAAGGCGGCGGTTCCTTGGATCGAGACCGAGCCGAGGGTCGCGTCGAGCAGCCCGACGGCCAGGTGGAGGAAGGTCGTCTTGCCGGCGCCGTTGGGCCCGACCAGTGCGACGACCCGTCCTTTCGGGACGGAGAGGGAGCAGTCGCGCAGCGCCCACTTGCGGCGATAGCGCTTGGCGAGGCCGGTCGCCTCGAGGACGGGTTTCTCAGTCACGCGGTCCGCTCCCCTCGAAAGCCGTCGACCACCACGGAGGTGAACAGTGCCTCGACGTCTTCCTGATCCAGCCCCGATTCCCGCGCGTCGCGGACCCAAGCCCCCAGGCTTTTCCGCAACCGCGTGCGCTCCGCGAACGAAGCGCCTCCGAGCGTCTTCTGAACGAAGGTGCCGAGGCCCGGCTTCCCTTCGACGAGCCCTTCGCGCTCCAGCTCGCGATAGGCCTTGAGGACGGTGTTGGGGTTGATCGCCAGCTCGGCGACCACCTCCTTCGCCGTCGGCAGCCGGTCCCCCGGCTCCAGCAATCCCAGGCGCAGGGCGTTCTTGACCTGCTGGACGAGCTGGACGTACGTCGCGACGCCCGAGCCCTTGTCCAGGTGGAAGGTGACCACTGGCAACACCCTTTCACTAATTAAGTAGTGAAAGGGTGCAGGCAGACGTCCGCGCCTGTCAAGTGATCACGGGGAAAAGACGTGAAGGCCCCCTTGAGGGACTCTGGATCCCTCAAGGGGGCCTTCACGGAAAACCCCAGCCCCAGTCAAGAAGAAGTGCCAGTTCGACGACACGGGGGAAGACGTCGAGCTGGCACTACCCCCAACCCCCACCGCCGTCAGATGGCGGTGCCTGTGCAAGTTGAAGGTGCCCACCGTCGTACCGGAACCGAATGGGGGGTCCTGCCCGTCTGGTTGGTTGGGCACGGTTCCGGCGACGGGTCCTCGGTGGACACCTGGCAAGGATCACGCCGTCCGGATGCAGGGCGCTTGCACTACGCTTGCAGGCTCTGACGAGGGTGAGCGGAGGTGGCCGGGTGGAGTTCCGCGTCCTCGGCGCCGTCGAGGCGTGGGCCGGTGGCGTTCCGGTCGATCTCGGCTCGCCCAAACAACGGCTCGTGCTGGCGGTCCTGCTGCTGGAGGCGGGCAAGCCGGTGCCACGCGACCGGATCATCGACCTGCTCTGGCCCGAAGAACCGCCCGCCAGTGCGCGGAACACCGTGCAAGCACTGGTGTCGAGGCTGCGTGCGGTGTTCCGCGGCGCGGGCGGGCCGGAGATCGTCTCCGAGGGGACCCGGTACCTGCTCAAGGTCGACGCGCGCCAGGTCGACCTGCACCGCTTCACCGAGCTGACGGCGCAAGCCCGCGACGCCGACGACGAGACGGCCGTGGAACTCCTGGACGAGGCCCTCGGCCTGTGGCGCGGCGACGCGTTGTCCGACGTGGTGAGCGGCGAGGTCGCCCAACGGCTCCGCGGTGGCGTGCACGAGGCACGCTGGACGGCGCTGGAGGATCGGGCCGAGGCGCAGCTGCGGCTCGGGCGCGGCAGGCAGGTCCTCGCCGAGCTGACCGAACTGGTGGCCGCGCATCCCCTGCGGCAGCGGTTCGTCGGGCAGCTCATGCTCGCGCTGCACCGCGAAGGCCGCACCGACGACGCCCTCGAAGCCTTCCGCGCCTTGCGGGACCGGCTCGGCTCCGAGCTGGGGCTCGACCCGTCCCCGGAGCTGCGGCGACTGGAAACCGCCATCCTCGGCGCCGATCCCGCGCTGGAACCGGCGACCAGGCCCGAGCCGGTCCGCCCCGCCCAGCTGCCGCACGACGTCCGCGGGTTCGCCGGGCGCGCGACCGAACTGGAGCGGCTCGACGAGGCGACCCGGCACGCGGGCGAGGGCACCGACATCTGGGTCATCAGCGGGACCGCCGGGGTCGGCAAGACCGCGCTCGCGATCCGGTGGG
Organism: Amycolatopsis sp. CB00013; assembly: GCF_001905755.1. NCBI lineage: Bacteria > Bacillati > Actinomycetota > Actinomycetes > Pseudonocardiales > Pseudonocardiaceae > Amycolatopsis > Amycolatopsis sp. CB00013. Next base: position 229,292 of record NZ_LIWC01000008.1, read on the forward strand.
CCCACCACGTCCGCGACGCTTTCCCCGACGGCCAGCTCTATCTCGACCTGCGCGGTTTCGATCCCGACCACGAACCGCTCACTCCGGCCGTCGCGCTCACCCAGCTCCTGCAGGCGCTCGGCACCGCGCCCAAGGCGATCCCGCCGGACATCGACACGCGGGCCGCGTTGCTCCGCTCCCTCCTCGCCGACCGGCGGGTGCTCCTGGTGCTGGACAACGTGCGCGACAGCGGACAGGTGCTGCCGCTGCTGCCGCCGTCGGGCACCGTCCTGGTCACCAGCCGGCAACGGCTCGGCGACCTCATCGCCCGCACCGGCGCCAGAGCGCTCCCGCTGTCCGTGCTGCCCGCCGAGGACGCGCGGCATCTGCTGGAAGCCGTGCTCGGCAGCGAAACCGTCGCCGCCGAGGAAGGCGCGGCCGCGGAACTGGCCCGGCTGTGCGGGCATCTCCCACTCGCCCTTCGGATCGCGGCGGCCAACCTCGGCGCGAGCGGCGAGCCCGAGATCGCCGAACTCGCCCGCGAACTGGCCAGCGGCGATCCGCTGGCGGAACTGACCGTCGACGGCGCCGAGGAAAGTGCCGTGACCACGGCATTCGGCGTCTCCTACCGGGCGCTTCCCGAGGAGCATCGCGAGCTGTTCCGCCGTCTCGCGCTCGTCCCTGGACAGACGTTCACCGCCCCCGCCGCCCAGGCGCTGACCGGCGTTCCGCATTCGAAGGCGAACCAGCAGCTCAAGGCGCTGGCGGCCGCGCACCTGGTCGAGCGCTACACGCCGGGTCGCTACCGGTTCCACGATCTTCTCCGCAGTTTCGCGGCGGGCCGCACGCTGTCGGAGGACACGAAGGCCGAACGGGAGGCCGCGGAGAGGCGGCTCTTCGAGAGCTACCTGACCACGGCCGACGCCGCGGGCCGCGCCCTCATCCCGCATTTCCTGCGCCTGCCGCGTGAAGAACCGGCGGACGCGCCCTTCGCCGACACCGACGAGGCGCTGGCGTGGCTCGACGCCGAGTGGCCGAACCTCGCCGCCGCCGTCGAGCACAGCGCCGAACACGGCCCGGCCGAGTTCTCGTGGCATCTCGCCGACGCGCTCCGCGCCTTCTTCCACCAGCGCGGTCATCACGCGGAATGGATCGACACGGCCTCGACGGCGCTCAAGGCCGCCCGCCGCAGCGAAGCCGGGCAGGCACAAGCCGCGATGCACCTGAGCATCGCGCTCGCCTGCGTCAACAGCGGCCGCTACGACGAAGCGCGCGAGCACCTCACCAGCGCTCTGCGCGGCGACCTCCTCGACGGCTGGGACGCCGGCCGCGCGGCCGTGCTCAACAACCTGAGCGCGGTGCACCAGCGGCTCGGCGACCCGCAGGAGGCCATCCGCTGTGGGCTGGAATCCCTGCGGCTGTGCGAAGAACTGAACATGCCCGCCGTCTCGATGGCGCTGGCGAACCTCGGTTTCCCGTACTGGCAGACGGGTCAGCTCGACGAGGCGCTCGCCAACTTCACACGCGCGCTGGCGGTCTCCGAACGGGACGGCGCACGGTTCAGCGTCGCTGTGCTACTGGTCGACCTCGGCAACGTCCACCGCGACCTCGGCCTTCCCGACGACGCCTACGACTTCTACACCCGCGCGCTCGCGGCCAACCGCGAACTGGGCTACACCTACGGCGAGGCGACCGCGCTGTCCGGCAGGGCCGTCCTCGAAAGCAGGCGCGACCCGAGCGAGCAGAACCGCACGGACGCGCTCGAAGCCGTCGAACTCACCCGCAAGATCGGCGACCGGGGCACCGAGGCCTGGACGCTCGTCGGGCTCGGCGAGGTCTGCCTGCGGCTCGGCCAGCCCGAGGAGGCCGCCGAGCACTACCGGCTCGCTTTGTCCATCGCGCGGACGACCAGCTTCTTCTGGTGTGAGGCCGCCGCGCGGACCGGGCTCGCGGAAACCCTGCTGAAACTGGGGAAGCTCACGGAAGCCCGGACACACGGTGAGCTGGCCCTCGAACTCGCCGCGCGCTCCGGTTACCGGCTCGTCGAAGAACGCGCGAAGCTGATCCTGGACGAGCTTTAGCTCTTCGTCCCGGACGACTTCACACTGCCGGCGATCGCCGCCGCGACCGCCGCGAGGACACTGAAGACGATCATCAGCGCCATCGCGGTGCTGTCGCTGTCGTCGAAGCTGAAGAGCCACTTGACCTGGCTGCTCAAGGGCGTGCCCCAGACGAGCGGCATCCCCACGAACACGGCCACCACGTAGAACACGCAAAACCCGAACAGCGTCCACACGCCGGGAATCCTGCGAGCGAACGTGAATCCCGCCGCGACCACCAGCACGACAGCGGACAGGGCGCCGCTGACCATGTTCTGCACCGTGATACCCGACAAGCCGCCGTTCGCCTCCGTGGCGACGAAGACGTTGTAGAGCGCGAACCAGACGAGCATGGCGGCGGCGAGCAACGCCAGGACACCGGCGATCACCGCCGCCGGGGCGTTGGCCCGCGGCTTGGGCCGCGCCGCCGGAATCGGTCCGGCGGCCATCGGCGGCCGACCGTACTGAGGAAAGCCGGGCCCCGGTGGATTCGGCTGCATCCGCTCTCGCTCTCCTCGCGCGTTCGGTCCCTGTCGTTCGCGACCACCCTAGCGATCGGGGCGCTTCGGCGGTGGCCGATGGCAGGAAGCTGTCGCGGGTTCGGAAGGGATCTTCATACATTGCCAAGTACATGAAGGGGGCCTTCACTGCGCCGGACTCCAGGGTCCCGGGAAAGTCGCATAAGTGCCGGCCAGTTCCACTCTCGGCGAACCGCGGATGACAGGAGGTTCACCCTGTTTCCGTCCACAAAGGACGCCGACAGTCGGGTAAATGTCCGTTTGATTCTTATTTGTACGGTTTCCGAGTGGGGTCGTGAGTGGCGATTGTCGTTAGAACGACCAAAAACACTCACGACCACCCCGGAAAACGCCCAAACCGGGCATGACCGCCTTGGCAGTGTCCCCTGTGGACGGTCGAGCGATGTGGGGATCAGCGTGACGAGCCCCCTGGCCGCCGCTTGACCGGCGCTTATTCGACTTTGCCGGGACCCTGGCGCTAGGCGCAACGAAGGGGGCCTTCCGGGCCGTTGGAGGGACTACGCAATCGGCGGTTTCGCGCGACTGGATGGACGACACACGTGACGGGAGGGACGACACGCGTGTCTGGGCGGACGACTCGCGGCGGCGACCGTGCCTCAGACGCGGACCTCCTCCACCCGCACCGGGCGGCGTTCGCGGCGCGAGACCTCGCACGCTTCGGCGATGTAGAACGCCTCCAACGCGTCAGCCGCACCGCACGGGCTCGGCGCGCGACCGGCGGCGACGTCGAGGAACGTCTTCAACTCGCTGACGTACGCGGGGCGGAAGCGTTCCATGAACCCGGGGTACGCCGGGCCGGGCAACGGCTGGACACCGGGTTCGACCGAGGTCAGCGGCGCTCGGTCGTCCAGGCCCACGACGACGTTGCCCGCCGAGCCGAGCACTTCCAGCCGGACGTCGTAGCCCGCGCCGTTGTAGCGCGTCAGCGAAACCACCGCGAGCGTTCCGTCGTCCAGCGTCAGGGTCGCGGCCGCGGTGTCGACGTCACCTGCGTCGACGAAGAAGCGCTCGCCCTTGTTCGTCCCCACGGCGTAGACCTCGACGACCTCGCGGCCGCTCACGAAGCGGACGACGTCGAAGTCGTGCACGCCGCAGTCGCGGAACAGGCCGCCGGAGTGCGCGACGTACTCGGCGGGAGGTGGTGCTGGGTCGAGCGTGGTCGCGCGCAAGGTGTGCAGCCAGCCGAGGTCGCCCGAAGCCACCGCCGCGCGTGCGGCCGCGTAGCCCGCGTCGAACCGGCGCTGGAAACCGATCTGCACCGGGACGTCGGCCCCGGAGATCTTGTCGATCACCGCGAGTGTTCCCGGGATGTCGGCGGCGACCGGTTTCTCGCAGAACACGGGGATCCCCGCGTCAACGGCCTTGAGGATCAGCTCCGGATGCGCGTCCGTCGCCGCGGCGATCACCAGACCGTCCAAAGAGGACGCGAACAGCGAAGGGATGTCCGCCGCCGCTTCGACGCCGAGTTTCGCCGCGGCGGCCTGGGCGCGGGCGGCGTCGACGTCGGCGACGACCACGGACGAAACCTCGTCGAAGCTCTTCAAGGTCTCGGCGTGCGAAGTGCCGATCCGGCCGGTGCCGGCGAGTCCCAACCTCATGTGGTTACCTTTCTGGAGCGGCGGTGGTCGATCGGACCACCAGCGACGGGTGCAGCAGATGACGGACCGGTTCGGCGCGTTCACCCCGGATCCGTTCGAGCAGTGCTTCGACGGCCAGCCTGCCCATCTCCGTACGCGGCTGGTCCACGGTGGTCAGTGAAAGATGGCGCAACGCGGCGAGCGAGGTGTTGTCGTAGCCGACCACGGAAACGTCTTCCGGCACACGCAGGCCCACTTCTTCCAACGCGGAGATCGCGCCGACGGCGTTGAAGTCGTTGCCCGCCACCAGCGCTGTCGGCATTCCGCCTTCCGGAGGATCGCTGAGCAGCTCGTGCACGGCCTTCTCCCCCGCGGTGTCGGTGTGCTCGCTGTGCACGATGACCGGATGCAGCCGATGCCGGCGCATGGCCTGCAGGTATCCCCGGCGCCGGGCCGCCGCGCCGGCGGCGAGCCCACCGTCCAGATGGGCGATCCTCTTATGTCCCAAGGAAACCAGGTGATCGACGGCGAGGGCGGAGCCGGCCTCTCCGTCGTCGTTCACCGTGTCCACGCCCGCCGCGCGCGATGTCCGCGACACCAGGACGACGGGACTTTGCGCGGCCGCCTCCTCGATCGCCGACGCGGGGACCACCGGCGACAGCAGGATCACCCCGGCAGGCCGGAAGGAAAGCAGGCTCTTCAGCGCCGCACGCTCCCGGGCGGGACTCCGGCCGCCGGTGTTGAGGATCAGATGGAACCCGGCCGCTTCGGCCGCCGCGTCGAGCCCCTCGACGACGTCGGCGAAGAACGCGTTGCGGAGATCGGAGACCATCACACCGAGGACGGTCGACGTCCGGCTCGCCAGCGACCTGGCCATCGCGTGCGGCTCGTAACCCAGTTCGTGCGCCGCACACAGCACGCGCGTGCGCCGCTCGTCCGAAACGTTCGGCGCGTTCCGCATCACCAGCGACACGAGCGCACGGGACACCCCCGCTTTCGCGGCGACATCCTCCATCGTCGGTCGCGCCATTTCCCTCGTCCCCCTGCCCTTGACTTTACTGTGACGGACGCTACATGATTAGAGCGCTCTAATCAATAGAGCGCTCTAACCCCGATCCCCCGGAGGCCGCCGATGACCGTCACGACACCCCGGATCCGCGTCGCCGCCGCCCCGATCTCTTGGGGCGTCTGCGAAGTCCCCGGATGGGGCCGTGTGCTCGACGCGGGGACCGTACTGGGCGAAATGGCGGAGCTGGGAGTGCGCGCCACCGAACTCGGCCCGCCCGGATACCTGCCGCGAGACCCGGCCGAGCTGCGCGAACGGCTGAACGGCCACCGGCTCGAACTGGTCGGCGGCTTCCTCGCCGTCGTCCTGCACGAGAATCGCGAAGCCGCGCTGGCGGAGGCCGAAGAATCCGCCGCGTTGTTCGCCGCCTGCGGTGGCGGCATGCTCGTGCTCGCCGCCGCGACCGGGCTCGACGGTTACGACGATCGGCCGGAGCTGAGCGACGCCGAATGGGCGACCCTCGTCGAAACCTCGGGCGAGATCAAGGAAATCGCCGCGCGGCACGGCCTCCGCACCGTGCTGCACCCGCATGTGGGGACGCATGTGGAGACCGAGCGGGAGGTCGAGCGTTTCCTCGCCGACTCCGATCTCCCGCTGTGCCTGGACACCGGGCACCTCCTGATCGGCGGGACCGATCCGGTCGCGCTGGCGAAACGCCATCCCGGGCGGGTCGGGCACCTGCATCTCAAGGACGTGCGCGGCGAACTCGCCGAAGACGTCCGCGCCGGAAGGCTTCCCTACGCCGAAGCGGTGGGCAAAGGTCTGTATGTCCCCTTGGGCGACGGGGACGTCGACATCGAAACGATGGTCAGGTCCGTCCACGAGGCGGGCTACGACGGGTGGTATGTGCTCGAACAGGACACCGCGCTGAGCGAGGGGAGCCCGGAGGGTCTGCCGAAGCGGGACGTCGCCAGGAGCCTGGCGCATCTCGATGGAATCGTCAGCCGGCTCCCGGCTGCCAGGTAACGGAAGAAGCGAGGAGAGACGACGATGTCCCATCGCTTGAAAGGGATTCTGGTGGTCGTGGCGGGGCTGCTGCTCCTGTCCGCGTGCACCGGACCGAAGGCCGAGGAGAAACCCGCCGCCGGCGCGGGCCCGGCGACGACCCAGCCCAGCGGGCCGCTGCGGGTGGCGGTCATCTCGCACGGCACGGCCGGTGACGCGTTCTGGAACGTGGTCAAGAACGGCGCCGAAGAGGCGGGCAGGCAGCTCGACGTCCAAGTCGAGTACAACTCGGACGGAGACCCCGGCAACCAGGCCAAGCTGATCGACAACGCGGTCGCCCAGCGGGTCGGCGGGCTGGTGGTGTCGATGGCGAATCCGGAGGCGCTCAAGACCTCGATCGAGAACGCGGTCCGCGCCGGGATCCCGGTCATCACCATCAACTCCGGTGAGGACAAGAGCGCGGCGTACGGCGCGCTCACCCATGTCGGGCAGAACGAGACCATCGCGGGCGAGGAGGCCGGGAAGAAGTTCCGGGAGCTCGGCAAGAAGAAGCTGCTTTGCGTGGTCCACGAAGCGGGCAACGTCGGGCAGGCGCAACGTTGCGACGGCGCCAAGACCGGTTTCGCGGGCGACGTGCAGACCCTGCAGGTGGACATCAGCAACCCCACCGACGCCGAATCCCGGATCAGGGGCGCGGTGCAGACCGACTCCTCCCTCGACGCCGTCCTGACGCTGAACTCGCAGGTCGCCGCCCGTGCGGTGAGCGCGATCAAGGCGGTCGGTTCGAAGGCCCAGGTCGGCACGTTCGACCTCAACACCGACGTGGTCGGCGCGATCAAGGCGGGCGACGTCGTCTTCGCGGTCGATCAGCAGCAGTACGAACAGGGCTATCTGCCGGTGCAGTTCCTCAAGCTCTACCGGGACAACGCGAACGTCGTCGGCGGCGGGAAGCCGGTGCTCACCGGGCCCGACCTGGTCGACAAATCCACTGTGGACACCGTCGGCCAGTACGTGCAAAGGGGCACGCGATGACAACCACCACCCTCGACGAACGGATCGCGAAACCGCGGCTGATGGACCGGCTGGTCGTCCGGCCCGAGATCGGCGCACTGCTCGGCGCCGTCGTCGTCTTCCTGTTCTTCACAGTCGTCACCGACCAGTTCTTCAGCGGCAGCGGCGTGGCGACCTGGCTGGACGACGCCTCGACGCTCGGCATCATGGCGGTCGCGGTGTCCCTGCTGATGATCGGTGGCGAGTTCGACCTCTCCGCCGGGGTCATGACGGCGTCCACCGCGCTCGTCACCGCGACGTTGGCGACGCAGGCGGGCTGGAACGTCTGGCTCGCACTGTTCGCTTCGCTGGTCTTCGCCCTCGCGGTCGGCGCGTTCAACGGCTGGCTGGTGATGCGCACCGGGTTGCCCAGTTTCATCGTCACCCTGGGCACCTTTCTTGCCTTGCAAGGTCTCAACCTCGGCGTCACCAGGCTGGTCACCGGCACCGTCCAGGTGTCCGGGATGCGTTCGACCGACGGTTACGAGTCCGCCGGTTTCGTCTTCGCGTCCACTGTGGACATCGGGGGCACGGCGTTCCAGATCTCGATCCTCTGGTGGATCGGGTTCGCCGTACTGGCGGCCTGGCTGCTGGTGAGGACCCGCTTCGGCAACTGGATCTTCGCCGTCGGCGGCTCCGCGCAGAGTTCGCGCGCGGTCGGCGTACCGGTGGTGCGCACCAAGATCATGCTGTTCATGACCACCGCGCTCGCCGCGTGGCTGGTCGGCTCGATCAACATCCTGCGGTTCGCGAGTGTCCAGGCGAACCAGGGCATCGGGCTGGAGTTCCAGTACATCATCGCGGCCGTGATCGGCGGCTGCCTGCTGACCGGCGGGTTCGGTTCGGCGATCGGCGCCGCGATCGGCGCGCTGATCTTCGGTATGGCGCGGCAGGGAATCGTGTTCGCCCGCTGGGACAGCGACTGGTTCATGCTGTTCCTCGGGGTGATGCTGCTGTCCGCGGTCCTGGTCAACAACGCCTTCCGGCGGCGAGCGGAAAGGGTCCGGCGATGAGTCGTCTCCTCGAGGTGAAGGACGTCGGCAAGACCTACGGCAGCGTGATCGCGCTGCGCGAGGTCTCCACCGTGGTCAACGCGGGCGAGGTCACCTGCGTGCTCGGCGACAACGGCGCCGGGAAATCCACGCTGATCAAGATCCTGGCCGGAGTCCATCAGCACGACAGGGGCGAGTTCCTGGTCGAGGGCGAGCCGGTCAAATTCGCCTCGCCGCGTGAAGCGCTCGATCGCGGGATCGCGACGGTGTACCAGGATCTCGCGGTCGTCCCGCTGATGAGCGTGTGGCGGAACTTCTTCCTCGGCTCCGAGCCGACGGTGGGTTTCGGCCCGTTCCGCGCGCTGGACCGGAAGAAGGGCCGCGAGACGACCAAGAAGGCGTTGTCCGACATGGGCATCGACCTGCGCGACGTCGAGCAGCCGGTCGGCACGCTCTCCGGTGGCGAGCGGCAGTGCGTCGCCATCGCGCGGGCCGTGTACTTCGGTGCGAAGGTGCTGATCCTCGACGAGCCGACGGCCGCACTGGGCGTCAAACAGGCGGGGGTCGTGCTCAAGTACGTCGCGCAGGCCCGTGACCGCGGTCTCGGCGTCGTGCTGATCACGCACAACCCGCATCACGCGTATCCGGTGGCCGATCGCTTCCTACTGCTCAAACGGGGCGTTTCACTCGGTGCCTACGAGAAGTCCGAGATCGACCTGGCCGAGCTGACCAGGCAGATGGCGGGCGGCGCGGAACTGGAAGCCCTCGAACACGAATTGCGAGCCGCGGAGTCCCCTTCATGACCGTTCTCGAAGCACTGACCGTCGGCCGGGTCGGGGTGGACCTCTACCCCGAGCAGAGCGGCGTGCCGCTGGCCGGGGTCAGCACCTTCGCCAAATCGCTCGGCGGCACCGCGACCAACGTCGCGGTCGCCGCCGCGCGGCTCGGTCGCTCGACGTCGGTGCTGACGAAGGTCGGCCCGGACGGCTTCGGCGAGTACGTGCGGCAGGCACTGCGGGAGTTCGGCGTCTCCCCCGAGCACGTCGGGACGTCGGAAGGGTTGCAGACGCCGGTGGTGTTCTGCTCGCTGGACCCGCCCGCGGATCCGCCGCTGCTGTTCTACCGGTCGCCGATCGCCCCGGATCTGACCATCGGCGAACACGATGTGCCCTGGGACGTCGTGGAATCCGTTCCCCTGCTGTGGGTCACCGGGACCGGTGTCTCGGTCGAACCGGCGCGCTCCACCCAGCGCCGGATGCTCGAACGGCGCGGCCGCCGGTCGCATACCGTGCTGGACCTCGACTTCCGGCCGATGTTCTGGCCGGACACCGCGACGGCACGCGCGGAGATCGGCTGGATGCTCGACCACGTCACGGTCGCGGTCGGCAACCGCGCCGAGGCGGACGTCGCCGTCGGCACGGCGGATCCCGACGAGGCCGCGTCCCGGATGCTGGCCAGGGGTGTCGAACTGGCGGTGATCAAGAAGGGCGCGGAGGGTGTCCTGGTGGCGACCGCCGAGGGCCGTTGGACGGTGCCGCCCCAGCGGGTCGAGGTCGTCTGCGGGCTCGGCGCCGGGGACGGTTTCGGCGGGGCTCTGATCCACGGCCTGCTCTCCGGCTGGGATCCGGTGCGCATCGCCACCTACGCCAACGCGGCGGGCGCGCTCGTCGCCTCCCGGCTCGCCTGCGCCGACGCCATGCCCACCGCCGACGAGATCGAGGAGTTGCTGTGAGCAAGCTGCACCGTCCACTCGGGACGCTTTCGGACGAGCGGGATCCGGTCCGGCTCACCCCGGACTCGGCGGGCTGGACCTACAGCGGTCTGCGGGTTCTCTCGCTGACAGCCGGGGAAACCAGGGTGGTGCGCACCGGCGAATACGAAGCGTTCGTCCTGCCGCTGGCGGGATCGTGCACGGTCCGGGTCGACGGGCAGGTCTTCGAGCTGGCGGGGCGGGATTCGGTGTTCACCCGCGTCACGGATTTCGCCTATGTTCCGCGCGACGCCGAAGTCGAGTTGTCGACAACGGCGGGGATCGAGGTCGCGCTGCCGATGGCCCGCTGCGGCCGCCGTCTCGAAGCGCGCTACGGACCGGCCGAAGACGTACCGGTGGAGGCGCGCGGGGCGGGCCAGGCGACCAGGCAGGTCACCAACTTCGGCGTACCCGGCGTCTGGGACCACGCGGACAAGCTGAACGCGTGCGAGCTGATCACCCCGGGCGGCAACTGGTCGTCGTACCCGCCGCACAAACACGACGAGGTGTCCGAATGCGAGGTGGTCAACGAGGAGATCTACTACTTCCGCATCGCCGGCCGCGACGGGGTGACCCCTTCCCGCGAAGGGTTCGGCCTGCACCGGACGTACACCGCCGACGGTGAGCTGGACGAGGACGTCGCGGTCCGGGACGGGGACGTCTTCCTGATCCCGCGCGGCTATCACGGTCCTTGCGTCGCCGCGCCGGGCTACCCGATGTACTACCTGAACGTCCTGGCCGGGCCCGCCGACGAGCGGTCGATGGCGTTCTGCGACGACCCCGCGCACGGCTGGGTCCGCGACACCTGGGACGACCAGGAGCTCGACCCGCGCTGCCCGGTCACGAGCCATGAAGGACGGGTCTCATGAAGCTGACCACGGCACAGGCCCTGGTGCGCTGGCTGCTCGCGCAGCGGTCGGAAACCCTGGACGGGCGGGAAGTCCCGTTGTTCCCCGGGGTCTTCGCGATCTTCGGGCACGGCAACGTCCTCGGCCTCGGCACCGCGCTGGAGGAGTATCGCGACGAGCTTCCCCTGTGGCGCGGACAGACCGAGCAGGGCATGGCGCTCGCGGCGGTCGGCTACGCCAAGGCGACGCATCGGCGCCAGGTGGGCGTGGTGACGTCGTCGATCGGGCCCGGCGCGCTGAACATGGTCACCGCGGCCGGGGTCGCGCACGCGAACCGGCTGCCGGTCCTGCTGCTCCCCGGCGACACCTTCACCAGCCGCGCCCCCGATCCCGTACTCCAGCAGGTGGAGCATTTCGGTGATCCGACGGCCACGGTCAACGACGCCTTCCGCGCGGTGAGCCGGTACTTCGACCGGATCACCCGGCCGGAGCAGCTGCTTTCGACGCTGCCGCAGGTCGCCAGGGTGCTGACCGATCCGGCGGACGCGGGGCCGGTGACGCTGGCGCTCCCCCAGGACGTCCAGGCCGAGACCTACGACTTCCCGGAAGCGTTGTTCGCGCCGGTGACCCATCGCCCGCAGCGGCCGCGGCCCGATCGCCGGGCACTCACCGAAGCGGCGGGCGTGTTGCGGGCCGCCCGGAAACCGTTGCTGGTACTCGGCGGCGGTGTCCGGTATTCCGGCGCGGGTGAGCGTGCGCTGGCCTTCGCCGGGCGGCACGGCATCCCGGTCACCGAAACCACGGCGGGACGCACGCTCGTGCCGCACGGCCATCCCCTGCACGCCGGTCCGCTCGGCGTCACGGGCTCGACCTCGGCGAACGTGCTGGCCGCCGAGGCCGACGTCGTGCTGGCCGTCGGCACACGGTTGCAGGACTTCACCACGGCGTCCTGGACGGTGTTCTCCCCGGATGTCCGGCTGATCACCTTGAACGCCGCCCGGTTCGACGCCGTCAAGCACGGCGCGCTGGCCGTCGTGGGTGACGCCGACGCGGGTCTCGTGGATCTGTCGGCCCAGCTCGAAAACTGGCGAGTCGATCCACTGTGGACAGAGCGGGCCGCGGCGGAGCGAGGCCGCTGGGACACGCATATCGACACCCTGCGCGCCGTTTCCGGCGAGGTGCCGACGTATGCCCAGGTCGTCGGCGCGGTCAACGATCTCTCCGAACCGCACGACTACGTGATGACCGCTTCCGGCGGGATGCCGGGCGAGCTCATCGGCGGCTGGCGCGGATCGGGCTCGATCAGCATGGACGTCGAGTACGGGTTCTCGTGTATGGGTTACGAGCTCGCGGGCGCCTGGGGTGCGGCGATGGCGCATACCGAGGGCCTGGTCACCACGATGCTCGGCGACGGTTCGTACCTGATGCTGAACTCGGAACTGTTCTCGGCCGCCTTCGCCGGGCATCCTTTCGTGGCGGTGGTCTGCGACAACGACGGTTACGCGGTCATCGCGCGGCTGCAGGAGGGACAGGGCGGCAAGCCGTTCAACAACCTCCTCGGAGACTGCCGGAGCGCGCATGCCACTCCCCCTCGGGTCGACTTCGCGCGGCACGCGGAGTCGCTGGGGTGCACGGTGTTCCCGGCGTCCACTGTGGACGACGTGCGCGCGTCCTACGCGAAGGCACGGGAAGCCGCGGTGGCCGGAAAGCGACCGGCGGTGGTCGTAGTGCGGACCCGGCCGGACTCGTGGACCGAGGCCGGTGCCTGGTGGGAAGTCGGCGTTCCGGAACACCTCTCGGGAAGGGAAGGAATCGAGCGCGGCAAGGCAGCCCAGGTGCGGTACCTGTCCGACCGCATTTAGAGGACTAAATGCGGTCGGTGAAGCTGGCGAAGTAGCCGGCCGCCATGTCCGCGTCGCCGTGTCCGGCCTCGGACGCGCGCGCGAAACGGGCTCGCCCGGCTTCGACGGCGTCCATCCGGACCCCCGCGCGGGCCGCGGCGGCCAGCACGAGCCGGGCGTCCTTCTCGGCGTTGTCGACCGAGAAGGCGGTGGTGTAGTCGTCGTTGAGGATCGCGGCGGATTTGGCCTGGAAGTAGCCGTTGTCCATCGGGCCGCCGGTGACGACGTCGACGAAGTGCCGCGGGTCGACGCCGAGCCCTTCGGCCAGCGCCAGCGCCTCGCCGACGCCGTGGGTCAGCGCGATCACCCAGGTGTTCAGCACGAGTTTGAGCCTGCTCGCCGCGCCGGTGCGGCCGTCTTCGCCGACCCACAGCGTGCGCTTGCCGATCGCGTCGAACAGCGGCTGGACCGTCTCGCGGACGTCGGCCGCGCCCGCCGCCAGCACGATCAACTGGCCCTGTTCGGCGGGCTGGCGGGTGCCCTGCACCGGCGCGTCGACGAAGACGAGCCCCTGCTCGTCGGCGTATGCGGCCAGCTCCTCGACGGCGTCGCCGACGGTGCTGAGCTGCACCCAGATCGTGCCCGCGGCGGGGGCGGCCGCACGAATCGACTCCAGCACCGCCTGGCCGTCCGTGAGGACCGTGATCACGACACGCGCGCCTTCGACGGCTTCCGCGGCGTTCCCGGCGACCTCGACACCATGCTCGGAGAGGGCTTCCGCCTTGGCCGCGGTGCGGTTCCAGGCCCGGACCGCGAACCCGGCCTTGCTCAGGTTGCGCGCGACCGGGGCGCCGATGATTCCGGTGCCGAGCACCGCGACGGTCTCCGTCATGAGTTTGCCTGCTCCTTGCCGATAGTGGAATGCTCGTTAAAGAACGAGACCAAAAGAAATCCGCGCGAGGGCGGGGTTCTGTCACGAAACCTGGAACATCACAACGCCTGGATGGTGGTTTCGACTACTTGGATGAGCGCCTGCCGGTCCGCGGTCTTGCCGAGAACCCGCAGGCCGTACATCGCGGCGAGGGTGAACCGTGCCAACGCCCGCGGATCGCCGCCGATCTCACCCTGCTCCCGCGCGGCGGCGAACTCGGCGTGGAACGCGTTCTCCACCCGCTCGAAGTTGTGGCGGACCCGGGCGGTGACCTCGTCGTCGATGCCGCCGAGTTCGAGGGCGGCGTTGACCGCCAGGCAGCCGCGATGCGCGTCGGACGGGTCCAGCTCGTCATCGACGACGTCCATCAGGACACGTCTGATCCGCGCCCGGATGGTCCCCGGCGCGGCCAGCATCTCCTCGACCCGGGTGGCGGACGTCTCCTCGTAGCGCCGAAGCGCCTGGCTGAACAGCTGTTGCTTGCCCGAAAACGTGTTGTACAGGCTGCCCCGCCCGAGCCCGGTGCCGTCGACCAGGTCCTGGGCCGACGTGGCGGCGTATCCCTTGCGCCAGAACGTGCCGACCGCGGCGTCGAGCACCTCGGTGGGATCGAAACCCTTGGGGCGCGGCATACCGCCCAGCATCCCACGTTCTGTAACGATCAGTCAAATACCGGTCAGTGCTCCGCCAGCAGGGAGCCGAAGCCGCGCACGCGATCGGCGACACCGTTCTGCCGCAGGGCGTGCCAGTACAGGACGACGTTGTTCGAGAGCACCGGTTTGCCGAGCCAGAACTCGGCGGCCGCCGCGAGCCGCGCCATGGCGACGTTGGTACCGACCTGGACGATGGCCTCGACGTCGGCGTCGTCGACCTCCTTGACCGCGTCGCGGAGCGCGGTCTCGGAGATGTGTGCGATCTTGGCCGGGCTGGGCATGCCGAGACCGTGGACACGCAACAGTTCGTAGCCGTTGTCGCCGAAGAAGCGGCGCACCGGATCGTCGCCGACCGGCAGGTACGGCGTGATGACCGCGATCCGGCGGACGCCGTGCGCCGCGAGCGCGGCGTCGATCGCGTCCGGGCTCATCGTCACCGGCCGCCCGCCCGCGGCCTCCCGCATCGCGTCGAGCACGCGGCCGTGCGCCTTCGTTCCCTCCCAATGGCTTTCCGGGGAGACCCCGATGATCACGCAGTCGGGGTCGCAGCCGACGACACCGCGGATCGCCGGCCGCGTCGACCGTCGGATCCCGTGCATGACGTGCTCGAACCCGGGTTCGTCGACCATCGGGTCGTCGTCGATCACCATCCGGCCGGTGTGGTTGGTGACGCCGTCGGGGCGCAGCGCGTCCAGTTCCGGCTGCGCCGAGGTGTTGGTGGACGGGACGACGACGCCGACCTTGAGGCGGGGACCGAGGGAGTCGGGCACTGGCGCTTCTCCTTAGCTCAGCCGGGCACGGATCGCCGAAACCAGTTCGGCGACCCCGTTCTCCTTGAGGACGCTGTAGTGATCGCCTTCGAGCGTCACCACCGCCGGTGGCGTGGCCGAGTACCCGGAGCTGTTCTCGACGAACGAGTAGTCGTCGCCGTCGGCCTTGAACAGCGTCACCCGGGCCGCGATCCGCCGCCGCGCGAGTTCACGGAAGGTGTAGTCGAACTCGTAGGTCTCCTCGACGATCCGGACGATCCGCCGGATCAGCTGCTCGTCAAGTGCGGGAAGCAGCTTCGCCACGAAGGCCACGAAGCCGTCTTCGTCGCGGACGGTTTCCCGGCAGGCCACCGTTTCCGGCCCGGAGATCGAGCCGACGAAGACCGACAGCAGGATCGTCAGGTACGCCGGGTTCGCGTAGCTCGCCACCCGCTCGCCGCCGACCTCGGGATTGCCCGGGCAGATCAGCAGCAGATCGGTCACCCGTTGCCCCTGCTGTTCCAGCTGCCACGCCGTTTCGAAGGCCACCCGCGCGCCGAACGAGTAGCCCCACAGCGTGTACGGCCCCTCCGGCTGGACGCGCCGGATCTCGGCGACGTCGGCCTTCGCCATCTCCTCGACCGTGGCGTACGGTGTCTCGCCCGCGTTGATCCCGTGGGCCTGCACGCCGTAGAAGGGCCGCCCCAGACCGCTTTCCGCAGCCAGCGACCGCAGGTTCATGGGATAGCCGCCGAGACCGGGCCAGCAGAACACCGGGCGACCACCGCCGGTCGCCAAGGGAACCAACCGTGAGGACGGCCCGGTGGAGTCCTCGCCGATGCGGGCGGCCAGGTCGGCCAGCTTCGGGCATTCGAAGACCACCTGCAATGGCAACCGGGTGCCGAACTCGCGATTGATCCGGTTCACCAGGGAGACCGCGGTCAGCGAGTTGCCTCCCGCGGCGAAGAAATCGTCGCGCGCGGAGACGTCGTCGTAGTTCAGCGCCTTGCCCCACACTCCGGCCAGCCACCGTTCGTGGCTCGTCGAGGGAGCGACATAGGGCGCGCCCGTGCTCGCGGAACGGACGGCGTCGGTCTCCGTCAGCGCGTGCGCGTCGACCTTTCCGTTGGCGGTCAACGGCAACGCGTCCAGCACCAGCACCCGGTTCGGGATCATGTAGTCGGGCAGGGTGGTGGCGAGTTCGTCGCGGATGATCTCCGCCGGGCCCTTCATGTGCACGGCGTCTTCGCGCATACCCTCGCTGAGTGCCTGCTCCGGGCTCACCTTGCCACCGACGAAGAAGTACGACGGCCCCGGGGCGATCCCCTGCCCGGCGAGGATGTCGTCGATCCGCCGGGCGGCGGGCAGCGGGTGGCCGCTCTTCGAGCTGTAGCCCGACGACATGAAACCGAACCCCGAACCGTTGCGCTGCAAATGATGCAGCTTCGCGCCGAGACCGATGTACGCCAGCCGCTCGTCGGCGGTGCGGCTCACCGCGGTGATGCCGAAGGCCGCGCGTCCGTACACCTGCTGGTTGATCGCGATCACGTGCTTGGCCTCGATGAGCTTGCCGGAGATCCGTTCGAAGTCCCCGCCGCGCCAGCGGTAGGTGCCGGCGGGCAGGCCCTCGACGCGGTCCGGATGCGCTTGGACGAACAGCTCGACGTCGTCCCGCCGACGCTCGCCATCGTTGGCGTGCAAGGAGAACGTGCCGAGGTAGTGGTCTTCGGCGGCGGCACCGGCCCGCGCGGCGACCGTGGGATCGGACGCCGCCGGACTGATCGCGAGGCCGTATCCGGGCAGGATCTCCTCGAACACCCCGACCATATGTCCGGTCTCGAACTCGAGGACCTCGCGGATGTTGTTCTTGTAAACCGGCTCGATGGCGCCGTTACGCCCGATGAAGTGCACCGAGTGCCCGGTACCCGTGCTCTCGCCGATCCGGACCAGCGTGTGGTCGATGGGGTGGTGGTAGTACAGCCCGGCGCCGAGACCGTCGAGACCGCTGGTCTCCAGGTAGAGCTGCGTCGCGTACAGCGCGCCCGGTGAGGCGTACGCGTACTTCGGCAGCAGCCGCTCGTCGCTGTGGAACCGGCCGAACCACCGGAGCAGCTCACCCAGTTCGGCGAACGCGAGCTCGCCGGGTTCGCGTGAATATGTGCGAACCGGCTCCGGTGCCAGGAGCGCGGCGAGGTCGTCGCGGGTGACCGCGCCGCCCTCGTAATAGCGATACGTCTTGCGGGCGAAGACTTCCCGCCGCTGAAGACCGGTCTCCCGCTTGCCCGGCAACGCGACGGCGAGGAAGCCCGCGACGTCGCGAACACCGGGATTCGACAGCTGCGCCTTGACCTGCAGCTTGCTGGCCTTCGACTGGTGGTGCCCGCCGTGGTTGCCCTGATCCATCACCGCGGCTTCGCGCGGATTCAGCTCCACACAGGCGACGAGCGCCTTCGAGCCGGTCCGCGCGTCGTCGGTCACCACCGCCGCGGCCCGGCGCACCCACGTGTGCTCCTCGATCGCCACCGCGATCTCGTCCAGCTCGACCCGGTAGCCGCGCAGCTTGACCTGGTTGTCGGCACGGCCGACGAACTGGAGGGTGCCGTCGGGGTTCCACTGGACGAGGTCACCGGTGCGGTACAGCCGTCCGGTCGGCACGAACGGATTCGGCACGAACTTCTCGGCCGTCTGCTCCGGCCGGTTCAGGTAGCCCCGCGCGAGCTGCACGCCGCCGATGTACAGCTCGCCCGTCTCCCCGATGTCGACCGGCGAGAGGGCGTTGTCGAGCACGAAGCATTCGGTGTCGTCGACCGGCACGCCGATCGGGACCGTTCCGGCGCTCTCGTCGATCGTGTCCGGGTCGACGACGTGGGCGGTCGCGTTGATCGTGCATTCGGTCGGCCCGTAGAGGTTGATCAGCCGTGCCGACGGCAGCTCACCGGCGAGGTCCTTCGCCAGCCGCCGCGAAAGCGCCTCGCCTCCGGAGAACAGTTTCCGCAGCGTGGTGCAGGTCGCGAGACGTTCGGTGTCGAGCAACGCCTGCAGCAGCGTCGGAACACACTGCAAGGTCGTGACGCCGTGCTTCACCACCGTGTCGATCAGGGCTTCGGGATCCCGGAAACTCCCCGGCGCGCTCATCACCACGCGGGCGCCGGCGGCGGGCGCGAGGATCTCCCATTGCGCGGCGTCGAAGCTCATCGGTGTCTTCTGCAGCACCGTGACGTCCACGTCCAGGTGACCGCAGGCCCGCAGCCAGCGCAGCTGCGACACGACACTGTGGTGCTCGATCATCACGCCCTTCGGTTTCCCGGTGCTGCCGGAGGTGTAGATGACGTACGCGAGCGACTCCGGCCGGGGGCCGCGCGGTACGCCGGTCGCTCGGGAGTCGGTCACCGAGACGATCCGGGTCCCGGCGGGCACCAGCCCGGCCAGGCGCCCGGCGAGATGGGGCTGCGTGACGACGACGCCGGTCCCGCTGTCTTCGAGCATGTACCGCAGCCGGTCTTCCGGATATTCCGGGGACAGCGGCAGATAAGCCGCGCCGGAGGCGAGAATTCCCCACGCGCCGATCATCAGGTCCGCGGAGGGCTCGACGTGCAGGCCGACGGTGTCGTCCACCCCGATTCCCAGCTCGGCGAGATACGCGGCGAGTCCCGCGCTCGCTTCTTCCAGTCCGCGGAAGGTCATTTCCCGGTCGCCGTCGACGACGGCCACCGCCTCCGGCCTTGTCTCCGACCAATACCCGAGCAGATCCGTGAGGCAGGTGCCGGAACGGACGCGATGCGGCGGTGCGAGGTGGTCGATCGGTGGCATGGTCATCCCCCAGTGCGAATTCCGTGGTTTTCGTTTCCACTGCCAAAGGAGTGATGCGCTCTTCGCGAGATACCGGCCGATGAACGAGAACGCCCGGCCGTCCCTTCTTTGCCACCCTTTGGGGCGACCGCCGGTTTCGGGCGTTCGATTCCGCCACAATCGAACGCATGATTCCCACTTTCGTCTTCGTGCACGGTTCGGGAAGTTCGGCACACGCCTGGACGGCCACTCAGCGGGAAATGGCGCTGCGCGGGCATCGGACGCTCGCGGTCGATCTCCCCGGCAGGGGCGCGGGATTCACCAGGGCCTATCACGAACAGGACCTCGAAACCTTCGCGGCCGAGCCGTCGGTGATGAGCGACGTGACCGCGGCCGACTTCGTCCGGCCGGTCGTCGAGGCGGTCCAGCGGGTGCGCCACCACGGCCCCGTCGTCCTCGTCGCGCACAGTTTCGGCGGGCTCCCGGTGACCGCCGCCGCCAACGCGATCCCCGAGCTGATCGACCGGGTCGTCTACGTCGCCGCGCAGTGCCCGGTGGACCGCCACCCCGGCGAGTACGCGATGTCGCCCGAATGGGCTTCCGGCGACTTCTTCTCCGCGATGGCGCCCCTTTTCGTCGGTGATCCGGCGCGCCAGGGATTCGTCCGGCTCAACTGGCGTGGCGCCGACCGCGCACAACGCGAGGCGCTGCGGAAGGCCATCGCCGCCGAACTCACCGAGGAGCAGTTCCTCCAGGTCGTCGTCACGAGCCAGCCCGACGAGGTCTCCTGGCTGACCGGTCAGGAGTGGGACCACCGCGCCGACAAGGATTCCTGGGGCCGGATCCCGCATTCGTTCGTGAGGCTGACCGGCGACCGGTCGATGCCGCTCGCCGTGCAGGACCGCTACATCGCCGAGGCCGACGCGCTCACTCCGGACAACCCGTTCGACGTCCACGATCTCGCGAGCAGCCACGCCGGTTTCTTCCGGCGGCCCGCCGATCTGGCCGCGATCCTCGACCGGCTCAGCGTCCGAGCAGGCGCCGGATCTCGGTGACGGCCGCGCGACCCGCCCGGTTCGCGCCGACGGTGCTGGCGGACGGGCCGTAGCCGACCAGGTGCAGCCGCGGTTCGGCGACGACGCGGGTGCCGTCCATCCGGATCCCGCCCCCGGTGGC
Source organism: Amycolatopsis sp. CB00013 (assembly GCF_001905755.1). Taxonomy (NCBI): domain Bacteria; kingdom Bacillati; phylum Actinomycetota; class Actinomycetes; order Pseudonocardiales; family Pseudonocardiaceae; genus Amycolatopsis; species Amycolatopsis sp. CB00013. The sequence continues at coordinate 249,276 of NZ_LIWC01000008.1, forward strand.
GCGCAGGTGCAGCGGCGCCAGATGGTCGATCGCGGCACGGAACCCGGTGGCCCACAGGATGACGTCGGCGGGTTCGAAGGTGCCGTCCGCCCACTCCACACCGTCCGGCGTGATCCGGTGGAACATCGGGCGCCGGTCGAGGACGCCCGCGTCCAGCCCCGCGCGCACTTCGGGGGTCACGGCCAAATCGGTCACGCTGACGACGCTTTCCGGCGGCAGGCCCTCGCGGACGCGCCTGTCGACCTTCGCGACGGCCTCACGGCCCCAGTCCTCGCTGAACGGCTCTTCACGCCACACCGGCGGGCGCCGGGTCACCCAGCGCGTCGACCGCGCGAACGGCGCGATCTCCAGCAGCAGCTGGACGGCCGACGAACCACCGCCGACCACGACGACCCGCTTCCCGCGGAAAGCCTCGACGCCGGTGTAGTCGGCGGTGTGCAGCTGGCGGCCCCGGAAGGTCTCCTGCCCGGGATAGTGCGGCCAGAACGGCCGGTCCCAGGTGCCGGTCGCGCTGATCACCGCCCGCGCGGCCCACGTTTCCGTCGCGCTCGCCACCATCAGCCGATCTTCCCCCGCGCTCACCGACAGGACATCGACCGGACGATGGACAGGGAGGTCGTACGTGCGCTCAAAGCGGCCGAAATACTCGGAAACGACGTCGGCGGCGGGCAGTTTCGGGTCCGGGGTGCCGAAGGCCATCCCGGGGAGGTCGTAGATGCCGTGGACCTTCTCGACGATCAGCGAAGGCCACCGGTACTGCCACGCGCCACCGGGCCGTTTGCCGTGGTCGAGCACGACGAAACCCGCCTCGTTGGCGAATCCCGCGCGGCGCAGGTGATACGCCGCCGACAGACCGGCCTGGCCCGCCCCGATCACCGCCACGTCGACTTCGTGATCCGCCTTCATACCCGGTTCAACGGTGGCGGCCCCCGACTATTTCGTCCGCTGCGTCACAGCCCTGACGATGGCGACGATCAGCAGCACTCCGGCGACGGCCACCAGCACCGGAGCAACCCGTTTGACCACGGATTCGCCCGCGTACTCCATCAGATCGATGGCTTCGCCCTCCGACACCGGCTTCACCGCTTTCAACGGCGGGCGGTCCTCGGTCTTCTCGGGCTCGGGCGTGGTGGCGAGTTTGCCGGACAGGCACTCCGCGAACGAGTCGAGGATCTTGCCGCCGACCTCGGAGATCATCCCTCGCCCGAACTGCGCCGGCTTGCCGGTGACGGCCAGCTCCGTGGCGACGGCGCCGTGCGTGACGCCGTCCTTCTCGGTCAGGGTGAGCGTCACGGTCGCCGACGCCGTGCCCGCCCCTCGGGCGTCTTTGCCCGCGGCCTTGATCACCACTTTCTTCGCGTCGGCGTCCTTCTCGACGAAATGGCCGGTTCCCTTGTAGAGCAGGGAGATCGGCCCGAGCTTGACCTTCACCGTGCCTTTGAAGGCGTCCCCGTCGACCTCGGTGACGGTGGCGCCCGGCATGCATGGCGCCACCCGTTCCGGGTCGACGACGGCCTTCCAGACCTCGCCGACCGGGGCGGGAACGGTGAATTCGTGGTCGAGCCGCACGGGCCGACCTCCCTTCTGTGTCTTAGCCACCCGCGGCCGCGAGGACCGCCCGGCCGGTCAGCACCCGCGCGAGGTGCTGCCGGTACTCGACGTCGGAGTTGCCGTCGGCCGTGGGGTTCGTGCCCTCGGCCGCGCGTTCGGCCGCGCCGCGGATCGCCTCGGCGGTGGCCGCACAGCCGACCAGCGCCTCCTCGACCCCGGCCGCCCGCACCGGCGTCGAACCCATGTTGGTGAGCGCGACCCGCGCCTCCTCGATGGTGCCCGCCTCGGTGCGGACGCAGGCCGCGACGGCGACCATCGACCACGCCTGCGCGACCCGGTTGAACTTCTCGTAGTGGGCGTGCCAGCCGGTGTGCTTCGGCACCCGGACCTCGACCAGCAGTTCGTCCGCGGCGAGCGCGGTGGTGAACATGTCCTGGAAGAAGTCCGCCGCGGCCACCGTCCGCCGCCCGCCCGGCCCGGCGACGACGAGTTCGCAGCCGAGCGCGAGCACCGGCGCCAGCAGGTCACCGGCGGGATCGGCGTGCGCGATGGCGCCGCCGAACGTGCCGCGATGGCGGATCTGCGGATCGGCCACCGTGTCGGTGGCGGCCTTGAGCAGCGCGGCGTGCTCGGCGACCAACGCGTCCCGCTGGACGTCGTAATGCGTGGTCATCGAGCCGATCACCAGCGCGTCGCCGTCCTCGCGGACGCCGCGCAGCTCGGCGACCTTCCCGAGGTCGACCAGCGTGGTCGGCGTGGCGAGCCGCATCCGCAGCACCGGCAGCAGGCTTTGCCCGCCCGCCAGCACCTTGGCGTCCTCACCGGCTTCGGCGAGCGCGGTGATCGCCTCGTCCACTGTGGACGGAGCGACGTAGTCGAACGGGGCCGGGATCACTGGGCACCTCCGGTGGCGTCGATCGAACCGAGACCGCCACCGGCTTCCGAGCCCAGCCCGCCCGCGGCGGCCGACCCGTGCTGGATGGCGTGCCAGACCCGCATCGGGGTCAACGGCATTTCGATGTCGTTCACCCCGAAGTGCCGGACGGCGTCGACCACGGCGTTGACCACCGCCGGGGTCGAGGCGATCGTGCCCGCCTCCCCGACTCCCTTGGCGCCCAACGGGTTCGTCGTCGACGGGGTCTCGGTGCGGTCGGTGGTGAAGCTGGGCAGATCCGCCGCCGACGGGAGCAGGTAGTCGGCGAACGTCCCCGTCGTCAGGGTGCCGCCTTCGTCGTGGACGGCCTCCTCGAACAACGCCTGCGCGATGCCCTGCGCGAGCCCGCCGTGCACCTGGCCTTCGACGATCAGCGGATTGACCGCGACACCGACGTCGTCGACGCAGACGTAGGAGCGCAACCGCACGCGTCCGGTCTCCGTGTCGACCTCGGCCGCGCAGAGATGCGTGCCGTGCGGGAAGGAGAAGTTCTCCGGATCGAACGTGTCCGACGAGTCGAGCGAGGGCTCGACGCCGTCCGGCAGGTTGTGCGCCGAGAACACGGCCCACGCGATGTCCTGGATGGACGTCGAGGAATCCGTGCCCTTGACCGAGAACTTGCCCGCCGAGAATTCGAGGTCGTCCTCGGCGCATTCCATCAGATGCGCCGCGATCGGCTTGGCCTTGGCGAGCACCTTGTCCGCCGCCTTGACCACCGCGATCCCGCCGACCACCAGCGACCGGGAGCCGTAGGTGTCCATGCCCTTGTGCGAGGACTGGGTGTCGCCGTGGATGACCTCGATGTCCTCGAAGGGGACGCCGAGTTTGTCGGCGACGATCTGGCTCCACGCCGTCTCGTGGCCCTGTCCGTGCGCGGAGGCGCCGGTGATGACCTCGATCTTGCCGGTGGGCAGCACCCGGATCTCCGCGTGCTCCCAGCCGCCCGCCGCGTAGTCCAGCGAGCCGAGCACCCGCGACGGCGCGAGACCGCACATCTCGGTGAACGTCGAGATGCCGATGCCGAGCTGGACCGGGTCGCCCGATTCCCGCCGTTCCTTCTGTTCGCGGCGGAGGCCGTCGTAGTCGAAGAGCTGCTTGGCCTTCTCGGTGGCGGCCTCGTAGTTGCCCGAGTCGTAGGTCAGCCCGGCGATCGTGGTGAACGGGAACTCCTCGTGCTTGATCCAGTTCTTCTCGCGGATCTCCATCGGGTCCATGCCCAGCTCGACGGCGAGTTCGTCCATCATCCGCTCGATCCCGAACGTGGCCTCCGGCCGCCCGGCGCCGCGATAGGCGTCGGTGAGCGTGGTGTTGGTGAACACGTTGGTGCAGGCGAAGTGGTACGCCGGGAACTTGTAGATCGCGTTGAACATGAACGCGCCGAGGATCGGCACGCCGGGGCCGACGAGCCCGAGGTACGCGCCCATGTCGGCGAGCAGTTCGACCTTCAGGCCGGTCACCGTGCCGTCGCGGTTCGCGGTGATGGTGAGGTCCTGGATCTGGTCGCGGCCGTGGTGCGCGGCGACCATCGTCTCCGAACGGGACTCGTTCCACTTCACCGGTTTGCCGAGCCGCTGCGCGATGAGCGTCGCCATCATCTCTTCGGGCAGCACGGCGATCTTGCCGCCGAACCCGCCGCCGACGTCCGGCGCGATCACCCGCACCTTGTGCTCGGGCAGGCCGAGCGTGGCCGCCGTCATCGTCTTGAGGATGTGCGGGACCTGCGTGGCCGACCACATGACCAGCTGATTGCCCGTCGGGTCCACGACGCACGCCCGCGGTTCCATGAACGCCGGCACCAGGCGCTGCTGACGGAACCGCCGTTTGAGCACGACCTCGGAGTTCGAGATCGCGTCTTCGACGCTGGAACCCGTTCCCGCGTCGGCGGAATCGAAGACCCACACCGCGTTCTGGTTGGTGCCGAGCTCCTCGTGCACCAGTGGCGCGCCCTCGGCGAGCGCGTTCTCCAGGCCGAGGACGACCGGCAGCTCGTCGTAGTCGACGTCGATCGCTTCGAGCGCGTCGTGTGCTTCGGCCGACGTGCGGGCGACGACCACCGCGACCCCCTCACCGGCGAAGTTCACCGTGTCCGAGGCGAGGATGGGCCGCCTCGGCGATTTCATGTCCGGGGTGATCGGCCACGCGCACGGCATGCCGATGGCGCCCTCGGGGTCGAGGTCCTTCCCGGTGAAGACCGCGACCACGCCCGGCGCGGATTTCGCCTCGGTCACGTCGATCGAGACGATCTTGGCGTGCGCGAACGGGCTGCGGAGCACGGCGAGGTGCAGCATGCCGGGCAGGGTCAGGTTGTCGGTCCAGCGGGTCCGGCCGGTGATGAGGCGCTCGTCCTCCTTGCGGCGGCGGGACTTGCCGACCTCCGGTTCGATCGTGGAGGTCATCACTCACCACCCGCGCCGACACGGGAGGCGGTGTCCGAGGCGAGCCGCTCGGCTTCGGGACCGGCGCCGGGCCGCATCTCGTGGGCGGCGTCGCGGACCGCGCGGACGATGTTCTGGTAGCCCGTGCACCGGCACAGGTTGCCTTCGAGTCCTTCGCGGACGGCCTTCTCGTCGGGGTCGGGATTGTCGGCGAGCAGGTCGAGCGACTGCATGATCATGCCGGGCGTGCAGAAACCGCACTGGAGCGCGTGGTTCTCGTGGAAGGCCTTCTGCACCGGGTGGAGTTCACCGTCGCGGGCGAGTCCCTCGATCGTGGTGACCTCGCAGCCGTCGGCCTGGACCGCGAGCACCGAACAGGATTTCACGCTGTGCCCGTCGAGGTGGACGGTGCAGGCGCCGCAGTTGCTGGTGTCGCAACCGACCACGGTGCCTACCTTCCCGAGCCGTTCGCGCAGATGATGCACGAGGAGGGTCCGGGGCTCGACGTCGTCTGTGTAGCTGGTGCCGTCGACGGTGACGGTGATGCGCATCAGGCCTCCAAAAGCAAGAGAAACCCCGCGCTGGTCCGGGGTCGTTCGGGAGCGGCCGGTCATTCGGTTGTCACGGACCGACCCCGGAACGACCGTGATCGGACTCACAGTCGAGCGTGCTACGTCACTCCTGCCAGGGCAACCCCCACCAGGGGGTGACTCGCGAACAGGTCCGCAGATGCGTTGGCGGCAGCGGAAATCAGGCGCAAGTGCGGAGAAAGCGCGAGTGTCCATTCGGTACAGGTGGTCGTGAGTGGTAAGTGTCGTTAGAACGGCACTTACCACTCACGAGGCCAGGGGGCGTTCGCACCGGTGATCACGGTGGCGACCCGGTCACCCGGGATGTCGTGCACGGTCAGCGCGGCCAGGCCGGCGGCGCCCGCGGGTTCCGGGAGGACGCCGAGGGTTTCCGCGCCCAGCCGCATGGCCGCCCGCAGATCGTCGTTCCCGACCAGCACGAAATCGTCCACGAGCGACCGCAGCCGCCGGATGGATTCGGGTTCCGGCGTGCGGATCGAGATTCCGCCGGCGAACGAGTCGGCCCGGTCGACGGTGATCGGCTCACCCGCCAGCCAGCTCTTCGCCATCGCGGGCGCGGATGTGGTCCCGACGCCGACGATCCGGACGTCCGGCGTATGCGCCTTGAGCCACAGCGCCACCCCGGCGATCAGCGCGCCGTCGCCGACCGGGAGCACGACCGTGTCGATCCCGTCCTCCCGCGCGAGTTCCAGCCCGATCGTGCCCGCGCCTTCGGAGATCGCGGGCTCCCGGCCGTCGACCACGAAGACACGATCGGGGGCTTCGGCGGCGAAGGCGGCCGCGGCGGTCTTCGCCTCGCCCTCGACCCGGCGCACCCGCGCGCCCAGCGTCTTCATCCGCCGCAGTTTGACCGGGGAGATGTCGGCGGGGACGAACACCTCGGCCCGCAGATCGTGCTTCCTGGCGGCGAACGCGACGGCCTGCCCGAAGTTGCCGCTGGTCCCGCACACCATCGTGGTGCCCGGCTCCAGCCCGGCGGCGAAGTAGTCCGCGCCGCGGCCTTTGAAGCTGCGCAACGGGTTCAGCGTTTCGATCTTCACCAGCACGTGACGGCCGAGCCGTCCGTTCAGCTGTTCGTCGCTGTACTGCGGGGAGTCGAGGAAAACGGGGTCGATCACCTTCGCCGCCTCGGCGACGTTGTCCAGCTTCAGGTCCATGACACTCAAGCTAGGCCGGGAGCCGATCACGCCGATTGTAAATTCTCCCGCCCCCATGCAAGATTCTTGCGTGTCCCTAGACGAACTCGACCACCTGCTGCTCGACCTCGTCCAGGCCGACGCGGCCCGCCCCCTGCACGACTTGGGCGACGCCGTCGGCCTCTCCCCCAGCGCGGTCCAGCGAAGACTGACCCGGCTGCGCGCCGAGGGCGTGATCCGCGCCGAGGTCGCCGTGCTCGATCCGGAAGCGCTCGGCGCGGGGATGACGTCGGTCATCCTGGTCGCACTGACCGACGACGACGAGAAAAGCCACGCGGCCTTCCGCGAGCGCATGCTGGCCGAGCCCCGCGTGCAGCACTGCTACAGCATCGTCGGGCAGTGGGACTACGTCGTCGTGCTGCTCACCCCGGATCTCAAGGCGAGCCGGTACCTGTCCAGGAAACTGTTCGACGAGCACGTCAAACGGTTCGAAACCCTGCCCGCCTTCGAGGTGGTCAAGTCGAGCCAGGCGGTCCCGGTGCCCGGTGTCAGCCGTGGATCCGGCCGCTGAGTTCGGCGAGCCGCGATCCCGAACCGCTCCAGCGCAGCGCGATGATCTCCGCCGCGATCGACACCGCGGTCTCCTCCGGGGTCCGCGCGCCGAGGTCGAGCCCGATCGGCGAAGACAGCCGTTCGAGTTCCGCCTCGGTGACCCCGGCTTCGCGAAGCCGCGCGAACCGGTCGTCGTGGGTCTTGCGTGAACCCATCGCGCCGACATAGCCGACGTCGAGACGCAACGCGACCTCCAGCAGCGGCACGTCGAACTTCGGGTCGTGGGTGAGCACGGCGATCGCGGTGCGGCCGTCGATCCGGCCCGCTTCGGCTTCCGCCTTGAGATAGCGATGCGGCCAGTCGACGACGACCTCGTGCGCGTCCGGGAAGCGGCTCTTCGTCGCGAAGACGGGCCGCGCGTCGCAGACCGTGACCTGGTAGCCGAGGTACGCGCCCATCTTCGCCATCGCGGCCGCGAAGTCGATCGCGCCGAAGACCAGCAAGCGCGCGGGCGGCTCGAAGGAGTTGACGAAGACCGTCATCCCCTCGCCGCGCCGCTGCCCGTCCGGCCCGTAGTGCAGCGTGCCGGTGCGGCCGCCGGCGAGCATGCCGCGCGCGTCGTCGACGACCGCGTCGTCCATCCGCGACGAACCGAGCGAACCGGCGACGCGATCCGGCCAGACGATCAGGTGCTCCCCGACCATGCCCTCGCGTTCGTGCTCGATCACCGTGACCACGGCGACCGGCTGTCCACTGTGGACCGATTCGACGACGTCGCCGAGTTCCGGCATCGAGTCGCGGTCGATGTGCTGGACGTAGATGTCGATGATCCCGCCGCAGGTCAGCCCGACGGCGAACGCGTCGTCGTCGGAAACGCCGTAGCGCTGCAACACGGGCGAGCGTTCGGCGACCACCTGCTGCGCGAGTTCGTAGACGGCACCTTCGACGCAGCCGCCGGAGACACTGCCGGTGACCGTGCCGTCCGGGGCGACGAGCATCGCCGCGCCGGGGCTTCGCGGCGCCGACGAGAACGTCGCCACCACCGTGCCGACCCCCACCGTCTCGCCTGCCGCCCATCGGCGGTGCAGTTCGTCCAGTACGTCACGCATCGGCGATCTCCACGAGAAGTCGTTCCAAGGTGGCCAAGCTGTGCCCGGCGAGCAGCCGATCGAGGTACGGGAGCGCGGCCACGATGCCGGACTGCACGGGAGCGTAGCCTGCGCGCCCCGCGTGCGGATTCACCCAGAATACGACGTGCGCGAGCCGCCGCAGCCTGGCGAGCTGCTCGCCGAGCAGGGCGGTGTCGCCCCGTTCCCAGCCGTCGGAGAACACGGTGACCACGGATCGCCTGGCCACGCCGCGTTGTCCCCACCGGTCGAGGAACGCCCGCAGGGTCTCGCCGAGCCGGGTCCCGCCCGCGAAATCGGGGACCGCGGCGGCCGCGGCGAGCATCGCGTGCTCGGGATCGCGCAGCCGGAGCTGGCGGGAGACCCTGGTGAGCCGGGTGCCCAGCGTGAACACCTCGACCCGGCCGGGGGCGCGCCGGGCGACGACGTGCGCGAACCGCAACAGCGCGTCGGCATACGGCCCCATCGAACCGGAAACGTCGATCAGGAGGACGAGGCGGCGCGGTTTGGTGCTCCGTCGCCGATACGCCAGGCGGACGGGCTCGCCGCCGCCGGCCAGCATCGCCCGGAGCGTGCGCGACGGGTCGAGTGCGCCCCGCCGGGCGGCGCGACGGCGCGGTGACGAGCGCGGCGGGAGCGCCGGATGCAGTTTCGCGAGCAGTTCCCGCAGGTGGGCGCGTTCGGCGACACTCAACTCGGCGAGGTCTCGGTGGCGCAGGATCTCTTCTTCGCTCGCCGCCACGCGGAGTTCGTCGGGTTCCGCGCCGGATTCGCCCTGGCCCGCGTGTGCGAGGGTCGCGATCCTGGCTCGCTTCGGCGCCACTTCCCGGCTTCGCCGCCGCGGTGCGGCTTCCTTTTCGGTGAACCAGCCGTCGAACGCGGCGTCGTAGCGCGGGATGTCGTCGGGATCCGCGCACAGCGTCAGCCGTCCGGCCCAGTACAGCTGTTCCGGATCCACAAGGTCGATCGCACCGACTGCCTCGAGATACGCCTGGGTTCGGTGTGCGTCACAAGGCAAACCGGCTTCGCGCAATGTCTCCGCGAAGCCGACGAAGCCGGCCAGTGGATCGCTCACTCCTCCATTATGAGCCTCGGCGGGCGAAGGCCGGGGTCTTCTCGCGGAGGGGGCCGATGCCGCCCATGAACGCCGCCAGGGCGGTGAGCTGCGGGAACCGGTCCGAAATGCGGAGCGGAAGCGGCACCGTCCGCTCGTTCAGAGTCCCGTCCAGAGCGGGTTCGATGAGCATCTTGTGCTCCTCCAATTGCTGCTTCTGGGCGAGCGCGACGGCCACGGCCCGACGGCACTGCACGCGGGCGAGGTCCCGGGCGGTCAGCGTCCCGCGCAGCAGCGGGGCGGCGAGGATCCGCGCGGCCGCCACGGCGTCCTGCACCGCGATGTTGACGCCCATCCCGCCGACCGGTGACATCGCGTGCGCGGCGTCACCGATGCAGAGCACGCGGTCCGAGTACCAGTGCGGGAGCTTGGACATCCGCACGTTCAGCAGTTTGACGTCGTCCCAGCCGCGGATCTCGCTCAACTGCTCGTCGTTCCAGCCGAACAGGCCGCCGATCCGCTCCCGGAACTTCTCGATCCCTTCGGCCCGTTGCGCGGCGTCCTGTCCCTTCCGGATCAGGTACGAGGTCTGGAAGTAGTCGCCGCGGTCCATGGTCACGCCCGCGAGGCCGCCCTCGAAGCGGCCGAACACCTGGGCCTCCTTACCGGTGTCCTCGAGTTTCGGCACCCGGACCCACCAGACGTCCATCGGCACCTCGTACTCCTTCGGCGCGAGCCCCGCCTCCGCGCGGATCAGCGAGTCCCGGCCGTCGCAGCCGACCACGAGCGACGCCGCCAGTTCCCGCTCCTCACCGTCGGCATCGCGATAGCGCACGCCGCCACCTTCGCGCAGGCCGAGCACCTCGGCACCCATCTCCAGGGTGAACGTCGGCTCCTCGGCCGCGGCTTCGGCGAGCAGATTCAGGAAATCCCATTGCGGGACCATCGAGATGTACTTGTGCGGCCCGGGAATCCGGCTGAAATCGGCGGCGACGATGGTCGCGTCGCCGATCAGCATCCGCATCTTCTCCAGCCGCCGCGAAGGTAATTCCGCGAAGCGTTCGCCGAGCCCGAGTTCGTCGAGCAACATCAACGTCGGCGGATGCACCGTGTCGCCACGGAAATCGCGGAAGAAATCCTTGTGCTTTTCGAGAACGGTGACTTCGACCCCGGCCCGCGCCAACAGGAGTCCGAGCACCATCCCCGCCGGACCGCCCCCCACCACACAACACCGTGTACGTCCCATAACCGAGTTGTAGCGCGCGGAATGGGCCGTCGCCATGGATTCGGGTGAGAAGGGGACCTAGGTCCTGAGGCCCGCGATGAGGACCTCGACCATCTTGCGCGCGTTGTAGCGCGGGTCGTTTTCGGCGCCGATACAGAGGTTCCCGACGCCGCGCATGACTTCGAGCGCCTGCAGATCGGAACGGATCTCGCCCGCCTCCGCCGCCGCGTCGAGCAAGCGGGCGCACACCGGCAGGAGGGTGTCGAGGAAGTAGGCGTGCAGCGTCTCGAACCCGGCGTTGTCCGACTGCAGTACCGCCGCCAGACCGTGTTTGGTGACCAGGAAGTCGACGAAGAGGTCGATCCAGCGCCGCAACGCCTCGTACGGGGAATCGCTCGACGCCAGCAGTTCCGGTCCGGCTTCGGCGCACGCGTCGACCTGGTGCCGGTAGACGGCGATGATGAGATCGGCCCTGGTCGGGAAATGGCGATAGATCGTGCCCATCCCGACGCCCGCCTTGGCCGCGATGTCGCGGACCGGCGCCTCGACGCCTGACGTGACGAAGACGGCCGCGGCGGCGTCGAGCAGGGTCTTCTCGTTGCGCCGGGCGTCGGCGCGTTTGGCCTTGGTGCCCTCGTCACTCATCACGCACTCCTCCACGAGCTTGCCAAACGGAACAGTGCTCCGTATCGTTAGCGGAGCAACGTTCCGCTTGCTCATCTTGCCATGGAGGACCTCGTCATGCAGTACCGCACCTTGGGCAGGACCGGTGTGCAGGTCAGCACTCTCGCGCTGGGCGCGATGAACTTCGGCGCGATCGGGCGCACCACCCAGGACGAGGCCACGGCCATCGTCGACGCCGCGCTGGCGGGCGGCGTCAATCTCATCGACACCGCCGACATGTACAGCGCCGGCGAGTCGGAGACGATGGTCGGGAAGGCCATCGCCGGTCGTCGCGAAGACATCGTGCTGGCCACGAAGGCGAGCATGCCGATGGGCGAAGAGCGCAACCACCAGGGCTCTTCTCGCCGCTGGCTGGTCACCGAGCTGGACAACAGCCTGCGCCGCCTCGGAGTCGACCACGTCGATCTCTACCAGGTCCATCGCTGGGACCCGAAGACCAGCGACGAGGAAACCCTTTCCGCGCTCACGGATCTTCAGCGCGCGGGGAAGATCCGTTACTTCGGTTCGTCGACGTTCCCCGCGTATCGCATCGTGCAGGCCCAGTGGGCCGCTCGCGAGCACCGGCTGAGCCGGTACGTCACCGAGCAGCCCGGCTACTCGATCCTGCAGCGCGGCATCGAAACGCATGTGCTGCCGGTGACCGAGGAATACGGGATGGGTGTGCTGGCGTGGAGCCCGCTGGCGTCCGGCTGGCTTTCCGGCGCGGTCCGGGAAGGCCGCGAGATCAGCACGAACCGTTCGGCCGTCCTGCCCCAGCGTTTCGACCTGACGCGGCAGGTCAACCGGACCCGGCTGGAGGCCGTCGAACGGCTGGCCAAGGTCGCCGACCAGGCGGGGCTGAGCCTGACCCAGCTCGCGCTCGGCTTCGTCGTCGCGCATCCGGGTGTGACGAGCGCGATCATCGGGCCCCGCACGCTGGAACACCTCGAGTCGCAACTCGCCGCCGCGGACACGGTGCTGCCGTCCGACGTCCTCGACGCGATCGACGAGATCGTCGCCCCGGGCACCGACCTCGCCCCCGAGGAGAAACACGACACCCCGCCCGCGCTGCTCGACGCGTCGCTGCGGCGCCGCTGAACCTCAGGTGAGCAGCTTGTCCAGTTTGGCCCGGACCCTGTCCAGGTCTTCGCTGTACTTGAGCACCGAGCCGAGCGTCCTGGCGGCGGCCGCGGCGTCCAATTCGGACATCCCGAGCGCGAGGAGCGCCTGAGCCCAGTCCAGGGATTCCGCCACCCCGGGCGGTTTCAGCAACTCCATCGCGCGGAGCCGGTGCACCGCCGTCGCGACCTGGGCCGCGAGCGTCTCGCCGAGACGCGGGATCTTGCGGCGCAGGATCTCGACCTCGCGGCCGAGGTCCGGATGTTCCAGCCAGTGATAGAGACAGCGGCGTTTCAGCGCGTCGTGCACCTCCCGCGTCCGGTTCGAGGTGAGCACCACGAGCGGCGGATGCTCGGCGCGCACCTCGCCGAACTCGGGGATCGTCACCGCGTTCTCGTCGAGGAGTTGCAGCAGGAAGGCTTCGAACTCGTCGTCGGCCCGGTCGATCTCGTCGACCAGCAGGACACACGGCGCGGTCTGCAACGCCTTCAGCAGCGGCCGGGAGAGCAGGAACCGTTCGGTGTAGAGGGACTGTTCGGCGGCCTCGACGTCGAGGCCGCCATCACCCGCTGCTTCCAGCGCCCGCAGGTGCAGCAGCTGACGGGGAAAATCCCATTCGTACAGTGCCTGCGCCGCGTCGATCCCCTCGTGACACTGGAGGCGGATGAGCGGCAGGCCGAGCGCTTCGGCCAGTCCCAGCGCGAGCGAGGTCTTGCCGGTACCCGGTTCGCCCTCGCAGAACAACGGGCGGCCGAGCGTCACGGCGAGGAACCCGGCCGTGGCGATGCCGTCGTCGGCGAGATAGCCGACCGCTTCGAGGGCTTCGGCCAGTTTCTCGGGCGATTCGACGGTCACGGTCTCGATCGTAAGCCCCGGTGAGCCGGAGATCAGCCTGGAAGATCCTCGCGGCGGTCCACGTCGTGCCCGGTGCCGAGGTCACCGCATTCGACGAGCCTCAGGTCTCGGCGCGCGCGGAGCCAGTCGCGGGCGCCCTTGTCCCCGGACGCGCCCGCGACGATCTCCGGCCACCAGCGACGGCCGAGAACCACGGGATGGCCGGGAACGCCGTCATAAGCGGCACGCGCGACGGTGTTCTCATCAGCCCCTTCGGCGACCCGGCGGACGACTTCGGCGCCGACCCCGGGCAGATCCACGAGATGGACGACGGCGGCTTCGGCATCGGTTTCGGCGAGAGCCCGCAGACCTGCGCGCAGTGACGCGCCCATGCCGGACTCCCAGTCCTCGGCCACGACGGCGGCCTCGGGATCGGGCAGGAGCGCGCGGGCTTGCGCGGCCGAGGCGCCCAGCACCACCCGGACCGGGACGCAGCCCGCTTCGGCGAGCACTCGAAGCGACCGGACGACGAACGGTTCGCCGTCGAGGACGGCCAGTGCCTTCGGTCCGCCGAACCGGCGCCCGGCCCCGGCCGCGAGGAGCAGCCCCGCGACCTCAGCCATGCCTCGCCCTGGTCGGCGGCGCCGAGGCCAGATCGGCCTCGATGGCCCGCGCCGCCGCGAGCAGCGACGGCAGCAATTCCTTCTCGACCGACTCCGGCGTGGTGCGGCTGGCGTGCGTGGAGAGGTTGACCGCGGCCACGACCTTCCCTCGCCGGTCTCGGATCGGCGCGGCGATCGAGCGGAGGCCCTCTTCGAGTTCCTGGTCGACCATCGCGTAGCCCTGCCGGTACACCTTCTCCAGCTCGGCGAGCAGGTCTTTTTGCCTGGTCAGCGTATGCGCGGTCAGCTTCTCGAGTTTGGCCGCGTCGAAGTAGCCGTGCAGGTCTTCGTTCTCCAAGCCCGCCAGCAGGACATGCCCCATCGAGGTCGCGTGGGCCGGGAAGCGGGTGCCGACGTTGATGCTGACGGTCATGATCCGCGAGACGGCCACGCGCGCGACGTAGACGATGTCCGGGCCTTCGAGCACGGAGATCGAACTCGACTCGTGCACCTCGGCGGAGAGCCGTTCGAGATGAGGCTGGGCGACCTCCGGCAGTGACAGGCTCGACAGGTACGAGTAGCCGAGTTCGAGGACCCGCGCGGTGAGCGAGAAGTACTTGCCGTCCGTGCGCACGTAGCCCAGGTCGACGAGGGTGAGCAGGAACCGGCGGGCGGCCGCCCTGGTCAGCCCGGTCGCCCGGGCGACGTCGCTCAGCGTGAGTTCGGCCGCGTCCTCGTTGAACGCCTTGATCACGGCCAGCCCGCGCTCCAGCGACTGGACATGATGCGCTCCGCGCTCGGTCACCTCGCCTTCGTCCATGGGAGAACCCTAACTGTCACCTTCCTTCCGGGCCGCAGGCTCACCGAGTTCGGCCAGTACCCGCTGGGCCACCGCGAACGCCGCGTTGGCGGCCGGGGCGCCCGCGTAGACGGCGGTGTGCAGCAGCACCTCGGAGATCTCTTGCGCGGTGAGTCCATTGTGGACGGCGGCGCGGACGTGCATCGCGAGTTCGTCGTGGGCGTGCAGCGCGGTGAGCGCGGCCAGGGTGACGCAGCTGCGGGTTTTGCGGTCGAGCCCGTCCCGCGACCAGACCGATCCCCAGGCGCCCCGGGTGATGTAGTCCTGGAACGGGCGGCTGAACTCCGTGGTGCGCGCCACGGCTCGATCGACGTGCTCGTCCCCGAGGACCTCGCGGCGCACCCGCATGCCGGTCTCGTAGGGGTCTTCGCTCATCGGACGGCCTCCAGATGTTCGAGGATCAACGCGCTGAACCGCTCCGGCTGCTCGAAACTCCCCAGATGCGCGGCGTCTTCGACGACCTCGAGCCGCGCGTCCGGGATGCCGCCGGCGATCACCTCGGCGTGCTCGACCGGGGTGGCCGGATCCTGGGCCCCGGCGATGACCAGGGTCCGCGCCGCGATCTTGGGCAGATCGTCGACGAGGTCCATCCGTTCGATGGCCTGGCAGGACGCCGCGTAGCCCTCGGCGGGGACGCCCGCGATCATCTCGCGCAGGTACTCGGCCTGTTCCGGATACGCGGCGGCGTACCCGGGGGTCAGCCAGCGGCCGACCCCGGCCTCGGCGACCGCCGCGGTGCCGTGCTCCCGGACCGTCTTCGCCCGGTCCGCCCACATACTCGGCGGGCCGAGTTTCGCGGACGTGCAGCACAGCACGAGACTCGCGATCCGGTCCGGCGCGTTGACGCCGAGCCACATCCCGGTCATCCCGCCGAGCGACAGCCCGACGACATGGGCTCGTTCGGCACCGTGCTCGTCGAGCAGCGCGAGCAGGTCACCGCCGAGATCCGCGAGTGTGTACGGCCCGGCAGGCACCGGGGACGCGCCGTGCCCGCGGGTGTCGTACCGGATCACCCGGAAACCCTGCGCCACCAAGGGTTTCACCTGCGGTTCCCACATGCGATGATCGCTGCCGAGCGATCCGCTGAACACCACGACCGGGCCGTCGGCGGGCCCCTCCGCGACGCTGTGCACCTTCACCGGCTCGGACCTCGAAGACCTAGACATCGAAGAACACCGTCTCCCCTTCGCCCTGCAACCGGATGTCGAACCGGTAGCCCTCACCGGTCTTGGTGGCGATCAAGGTGCCTTGGCGCTCCTCCGGGACCGACGCCAGCACCGGATCCCCGGAGTTGTCGTTGTCCTCGAAGTAGATCCGCGTGACCACCCGGTGCAGGAGCCCGCGTGCGAATACCGAGACGTCGATATGCGGCGCCTGCTCGCCGCCTGCCGGTCCGGGCAGCGAGCCGGGCATGATCGTCCGGATCTCGTAGTCGCCGTTCGGGTCGGTGGGGCAGCGGCCGAAGCCCCGGAACCCGCTCGCGACCGCTCCGCGCGGGTCGTCGGGGTGGTCGAACCGGCCGTCGGCGTCGGCCTGCCAGGTCTCGATCATCGCGTCCGGCACCGGTTCGCCCGCGCCGTCGAGGACACGGCCGTGGATACGGATCGCGGCCGGTTCGTCCGCGGGGACGACGTCCGGCCCGTCCGCCCAGGGCAGGCCGATCGACAGGTACGGGCCGACGGTCTGGGAAGGCGTCGTCTCCGGCATCAGTGCTCGTCCTCCTCGTCTTCGAAGACCGAAGCCTCCCGGCCGCGTACGACGATGTCGAACTGGAAGGCCAGCGCCCACTCGGCCTCCGTGCGGTCGAGGTCGAAGCGCGCGATCATCCGCTGCCGCGCCTTCTCGTCCGGGATGGAGTTGAAGATCGGGTCCTGCGAGAACAGCGGGTCTTCCGGGAAGTACATCTGGGTGACCAGCCGCTGGGTGAACGCGCTGCCGAAGACGGAGAAGTGGATATGCGCCGGCCGCCAGGCGTTGTCGTGGTTCTTCCACGGATACGCGCCCGGTTTGACGGTGGTGAAGGTGTAGCGCCCTTCGGAGTCGGTGAGCGTCCGGCCCGCGCCGTCGAAGTTCGGGTCCAGCGGCGACGGCCAGCGGTCGCCGGTGTGCCGGTACCGGCCGCCCGCGTTCGCCTGCCAGATCTCGACGAGCGAATCGCGGATCGGCCGGCCGTCGCCGTCGAGCAGCCGCCCGGTGACGATGATCCGCTGACCCTGCGGCTCCCCCGCGTGCCCCTTGGTGAGGTCGTTGTCGAACTCGCCGATCCGGCCAGGGCCCAGCGCGGGCCCGGTGACCTCGGTCAGCAGATGCGGGAGCACGATCAACGGCTCCTTGGGGTGCCGCAGCGCCGTCGACCGGTAGCCGGCGGAATCGAGCGGCGGATGCGTGCCCTCCGGATCGCGCCGGTAGCGCGGGAGCCTCAGTTCTGCGGGTGCCGACATGCTGTTCCCTCCAGCGCGGATCAGTGGGTCACTGGGCTTCGACGACGATGGCCAGCCCCTGGCCGACGCCGATGCAGATGGCGGCCAGACCCCATCGGCCGCCGGTGCGGCGCAGGTGGTGGGCCAGGGTGCCGACGATCCGGCCGCCGGAGGCGCCCAGCGGATGCCCGATCGCGATCGCGCCGCCGTTCACGTTGACGATCTCCGGGTCGAGCTTCGACCAGTCCCGCAGACAGGCCAGCGACTGCGCGGCGAAGGCCTCGTTCAGCTCCACCGCGGCCAGGTCCTCCCAGCCGATCCCGGCCCGCTCCAAGGCGATCTCGGCCGCGCGCACCGGGCCGATGCCGAAGACGTCCGGATCGACACCCGCCGCGCCCCGGCCGGCGATCCGGGCCAGCGGCGCCTTGCCCAGCCGCTTGCCCGCGGCCTCGTCGCCGAGCAGCAGCGCGGAGGCGCCGTCGTTCAGCGGCGACGCGTTCGCGGCCGTGACCGTCCCTTGTGGACGGAAGACGGGCTTCAGCTTCGCGAGCTTCTCCGGGCTGGAGTCCGGCCGGATACCTTCGTCGCGGGTGAGTTCGACCCCCTCGACCGGGACGACGTGGTCGTCGTAGAAGCCCTCGTCCCAGGCGCGGGCGGCGTTGACGTGGCTGCGGACGGCGAACGCGTCCTGCTCGTCGCGGCCGATGCCGTAGCGCTCCGCGAGCTGCTCGGTGGACTCGCCGAGCGAGACCGTCCACTGCTCGGGCATCTTCGGGTTGACCATGCGCCAGCCCAGCGCGGTGGAGTACAGCGTCTGGTTGCCCGCCGGGAAGGCCTTCTCCGGTTTCTGCATGACCAGCGGCGAGCGGCTCATCGACTCGACCCCGCCGGCGACCGCGAGCGAGGCGTCGCCGACCTGGATCGTCCGGCTGGCCTGCATGACGGCGTCGAGGCCCGAGCCGCACAGCCGGTTCACCGTGGCGCCGGGCACGGTGGTCGGCCAGCCCGCCAGCAGCGCCGCCATCCGCGCGACGTTGCGGTTGTCCTCGCCCGCGCCGTTGGCGTCGCCGAGCACGACCTCGTCGACGGTGGCCGGGTCGAGGTCGTTGCGCTCGGCCAGCGCCCGCAGCACGGTGGCGGCGAGGTCGTCCGGGCGCACCCCGGACAGGGCGCCGCCGTACTTGCCGAACGGGGTACGGATGGCGTCGAACAGGAAGACGTCGGTCATGCGCTCGCCCTTTTGAGGTCTCGGAGGATGCGGAGTTCTGCCTCGGTCGGCGCCGGGGTGGTGCCCAGGTCGCCGGACACCTTCAGTTTCCACCCGGTCGCTTCGACCACCTGATCGACCTCTACACCGGGGTGCAGTTCGGTGAGCGTGAGCTCGGCGGTCTCCGGGTCGGGCCGCATCAGGCCGAGGTCGGTGACCACCAGCGTCGGCCCGGCGCCGGGGAGGCCGAGGCGTTCGCGATCACCCTTGCCGGTGCCGTGGCCGAACGACGTCACGAAGTCGACCTTCTCGACGAACGTGCGGGGGCTCTGCCTGAGCACCACGAACACCTCGCGACAGGAAGCGGCGATCTCCGGCGCCCCGCCCGCGCCCGGGAGACGCACCTTGGGGTTGGCGTAGTCCGGGCCGATGACGGTGGTGTTGATGTTGCCGAACTTGTCCAGTTGGGCGGCGCCCAGGAAGCCGACGTCGATCCGCCCCGGCTGGAGCCAGTAGTTGAAGACCTCGGGGACGCTGACCACGGCGTCCGCGGTGTCGGCGAGTTCGCCGTCGCCGATGGACAGCGGGAGCCTGGTCGGTTTGGCGCCGAGGCAACCGGATTCGTAGATCAGTGTCAGGTTCGGCGCGTGCCCGCGGCGAGCCAGGTTGGCGGCCGTGCTGGGCAGGCCGATGCCGACGAAACAGGACATCCCGTCGCCGAGCGCGCGGGCCGCGGCGACGCTCATCATCTCGTCGGAGGTGTACTCGGTCATGCCTTCACTCCCGTCAGCTCGTCGAGCCAGCGGGTGAAACTCTCCCTGTCCCGGCCGATCGCGTCCCATGCCTGGTAGGCGTCGTTGTCCCGTTCGTAGTAGCCAGCCGCGTACGACGGCCTCGCTCCGCCGGGCACCTCGGCCACGGCGGTGACGGCCCACGACGGAAGGACGATCGCGCCCGGCCGGGGCTCCAGCTCGTCGACGACCTCTTCGACGGTGACCAGCGACCGTTTCGCCGCGAGCACCGCCTCCTTCTGGACGCCGGTGATGCCCCAGATCTGGACGTTTCCGGCCCTGTCCGCGCGCTGGGCGTGGACGATCGTGACGTCCGGGTTGAGCGCGGGGACCGCCGCCAGCCGCTCACCGGTGAACGGGCAGGTGATGGGTTTGATCGTTTCGGTCTGGGCCGGGAGATCGGTGCCGGTGTAGCCGCGCAGGACGGCGAACGGCAGGCCCGAAGCACCGGCGACGTACCGATTCGCCATGCCCGCGTGGCTGTGTTCCTCTATCTCCAGTGGCACCGGCCAGGAGTGCTGGACCGCGTCACGGAACCGGTGCAGCGAGCCGACCCCGGGATTGCCGCCCCACGAGAAGATCAGCTTGCTCGCGCAGCCCGCGCCGATGAGCTGGTCGTAGACGATGTCCGGCGTCATGCGGACCAACGTCAGGCCGGTGCGGCCCTGACGGATGATCTCGTGGCCGGCGGCCACGGGGATGAGGTGCGTGAAGCCCTCGAGCGCGACGGTGTCACCGTCGTGCACCAGCCGTGCCACGGCTTCCTTCAACGACAGCAGCTCCGCCATCCCCACCCTCCCAGGCCGTCCATGATGCTGTTCGGATCGCGCACACATGTTCTGCATATGAACATAGCTCAGCCGACGCGAGCGTGCAACCAAGCGCGATAGCGGCGCAGCGCCAAGGCCTGCAGAACCGTTTCCACCACGAGCGCCACCTTCGGATCCACGCCGGGCCTGGTACGCCGTCCCGCGCCGAGCCGACGAAGCTGCCGCCGGACGCGCGCCATGCTCGCGGCGGACGCGACGGCCTTGTCGCCGATCCGGACCGGCGCGAGTTCCACGGCGGCGTCCGCGTCGTGCCGCCACTTCGCGGGCAGCCCCGGGTCGACGGCCAAGGCGGTGCCCATGCCGACGAGTTCCACGCCGCTCGCCAGGACTTCTTCCGCGACGCGCCTGCGGACCACGCCACCGGTCAGCATCAGCGGCAGCGCACTGGTCCGGACGAGTTGCTCGGCGAGCGACAGGAAATAGGCCTCCCTCGCCCGGGTTCGGTCGTCGCCGGACTGCCCGGTCATCGCCGGGCTCTCGTAGCTGCCACCTGACAGTTCGACCAGGTCGACACCGAGCGGCGCGAGCATCGAGATGACCGACGCGGCGTCGTCGGCATCGAAACCACCCCGCTGGAAATCCGCGGAGTTGAGCTTGACGGCCACGGCGAACCCGGGCGCCACGACGGCGCGGACCGCGCGGACGACGTCGAGCAGGAACGCCGCCCGGTTCTCCAGGCTTCCACCCCACCGGTCTTCACGGCGATTGGCCAGCGGGGAAAGAAACTGCGAGAGGAGATAGCCGTGCGCCGCGTGGATCTCGACGCCGTCGAAACCCGCCTCTTCGGCGCGACGGGCGGTCTCGGCGAACCGCGCCACGGTCTCCTCGATCTGCCGCGCGGACATCTCGACCGGCTCGGCGAACCGCTTGCTGTTCTTGCCGACGTCGACCCGGACGGCCGACGGGCCCCAGGCGACCCCGGGCATGTCCGCCCGCACCTGACGTCCCGGATGGTTGATCTGCATCCACACCCGCGCGCCGCCGCTCTTGGCCGCCGACGCCCACCGCCGGAACGGTTCCAGCGGCGAGTCCGCGTCGAGGACGACACCGGCCGGCCCGGTGAGCGCCTCCGCGTGGACCATGACGTTGCCGGTGATGAGCAGGCCCGCCCCACCCTCGCTCCACCGGCGATACAGCTCGAACAAGGACTTGCCGGGCAGCTGCCCACGGCTCGCCATGTTCTCCTCCATCGCGGCCTTCACCAGGCGGTTCGGCAGCGTCGAGCCACCGGGAAGGGTGAGCGGCTCGAAGACCGGCGAGGAGGTTTTCTCGACTGCAGATGACATCCCTGCTCCCGAACGAGGTATGTTTACATTGCTCACATGAGCATAGGAAGGGGATGTAAGCAGTGTCAACATCGACGAAGAGTGGCTACCATCACGGCGACTTGAGAGCGTCACTGCTGACCACGGCGATGCGCATGCTCGAAGCCGGCGAACAGTTCTCCTTGCGCGCCGTCGCACGCGAAGCGGGCGTTTCGGCGACAGCGCCGTACCGGCACTTCGCCGACAGGGATGCCCTGGAGTCGGCATTGGCCGCGCAAGGCCTGCGCGACCTGAAAGAAGACCTCGCACAGGGGCGCGAACTCCCGGCCTCAGTAGAGGATCTCGCCGAACTCGCGGTCGCCTACGTCGACTTCGCCTTGCGTCGCCCGGCGTTGTTCCGCCTCATGTTCGGGAACGCCTGCGACACGGGGAGCAACGAACGCGTCCAGGCCGCGGCGGACATCCACGAACTCCTGCGACTGGCGATGACGCACGTGTTCTCCGAGCCTTCGGACGCCCTCGCCTCGGCGGGCTGGGCACTCGCCCACGGGCTCGCGTACCTGTTCCTGGACGGCAAACTCCAGGTGGAGTCGGACGACGAGATCGCCGAGCAGGTGCGCGCCGCGTTCACCGCGATCCTGGCGGCACGAGCACGCTAACCGGTGTTGACAGTGCTCACATCGACGCTTAGGGTCTCGAATGTAAGCATTGTAAACATCCCGGGAGATCCGATGACACAGGAAACGGTCACCGTCGATCTGGGTGGACGCGCGGTCGACGTCCCGAAAGGCGGCCTGTACGACCGCTACCGCATGGACATCGATCTCGACACCGTCGCCGCCGACCCGCGCGTGAGCGGCGTCGACTTCTTCCGGCGCCTCCCCAAGGCGCGGGTCGACTCCCCGATCGGCCCGACGCTGACGCCCAACTTCTACTACCGGATCGCGACGGCCCGGCTGACGTTGACGGCGCCTTCCCGGGCGATCCGGCGCCGTCTCCCCGAAGAGCTCGCGCCACTGGAGGTCGCGCCGGGCCTCGGCCTGGTGTCGGTGATGGTGTTCCGGTACGACGTCTGCGACATCGACTTCTACACCGAGGCAGCGGTGGGCATCGCGGTCCGGCCCGCCCGGCACGGACGGCTCGGCTTCTTCGATCTCGTGACCGGCCTCAAGAACGAACACCTTCACTCGTACGTGCTGTCCCTTCCGGTCAGCTCCGACATCGCCCAGGTCCGCGGCCACGACGGCTACGGATTCCCGAAATGGGTGACGAGCCTCGACGTCGACATCGACGCCGAACGCACCGAAGCGCGCGTCGCGAACGACCGCGGCGAAACCGATCTCGCCCTTTCGGTGGCGACGCCACGCCAAACCACGCACAAGTCCGGCGAGCAGGTTTCGAGCCTCACGTCGTACACCACCATCGGGAACGCGTGGCATGCGACGCTGAGCCAGACCAACGTCCTCTCGGCCGGAAGCGCGACGTTCCCGCGCGGCGTCGGCCTCCGGCTGGGCGAGGGACGTCTCTCCGATGACCTTCGCTCGCTCAACCCCCGCAAGCCGATCCGCCTCGACGTGATGACCGAAGGGCAGCTCGCGCTCCACATGCCGGTCCCCACCTCCGTCCGGGAACAGGAGGCCCGCAAATGACCAAACGCGTTCTGACCGTCGTCACCAACGTCGGCCACTACGACGATCCTTCCCACCCGACCGGGTTGTGGCTGTCCGAGCTCACCCATGCCTTCCACGTCTTCGCCGAGCGCGGTTTCGAGCAGACGATCGTCAGCCCGCGAGGCGGACGATCGCCGCTCGAACCCCGATCGCTGAAGTTCCCCAACTACGACAAGACCGCCAAGGCCTGGCACGCCGACCCGGACCGGATGGCGTTGCTGGAGAACACCGCCGCCCCGGACGAAATCGACTCGGCGGACTTCGACGCGATCTACTTCACCGGCGGCCACGCGGTCATGTACGACTTCCCCGACAGCGAAGGCCTGCAACGGATCACCCGCGAGATCTTCGAACGCGGCGGCATCGTTTCCTCCGTCTGCCACGGTTACTGCGGCCTGCTGAACACGAGGCTGTCCGACGGTTCATATCTCGTCGCGGGCCGCAAGGTCACCGGCTTCGCCTGGCGCGAGGAAATCCTCGCGAAGGTGGACAAGCTCGTGCCCTACAACGCCGAAGAAGAGATGAAGAAACGCGGCGCGCACTACGAAAAGGCCAAGCTGCCCTTCGTCTCCTACGCGGTGGTCGACGACAATCTGGTGACCGGCCAGAACCCTGGATCCGCGAAGGAGACGGCGAAGAAGGTGGCGGAGCTGCTGTGATCAGCCGAGCCCACTGCCGGGCGGGAACCATTCGACGGCCTTGAAATCCCCGCTTTCGACCCGTTCGAAGGTCGCGCTGCTCAGGCACGGCGGGACGATCTGCTGGTGCTCGGGATCCGGACCCCAGCTGTAGCCGAGCCGGTCGCGCTTGCCGTTGTCGTACACCGTCATCCCGACCCGGCGGTCCTTGAGACCGGGGACGTCCGTGTCCTCGACGATGCCGGTGACGACGGCGACCGGGCCGCCGACGACCAGGCAGTCGATCCTGCCGCGAAAGTAGGCGGAGAACCCGTCGCCCACGTGGCTCACCCGGAACGTCCCCCGGCTCTCCGGGAAGAGACCGTGCGCGTCGAAGGCGAACCGGACGTCCTGACCGTCCTTGCGCAGCATCTTGGCGCTGCCGACGAGACTCGGCTCGGCCGGTTTGCCCTTGCCCGCTTCCTCGCCCGACGCCGGACCGGCCGCGACAAGTGTCGTGGCGAGGACCATCGCGGCACCGACGGCCGCGAGTTCTCGTGATCGTTTCATGTTCCACCCCTTGAATCCCCTGGTCGCGGAGCGTTTCCGCGCCTCTCACGATCCCGGGGTGCCGGACGGTGACGACTCCCCCGCGCAGGGGAAGCGCCTCCCTCATAACGGGGATTTCCATATTTGGGATACCAACTGCTGCCCACTAGGCTGGGCGCGTGACCTCGACGATCGCGGTGACCCGGTGGATTCCCGACGAAGCGCTGAAAGTGCTCGCCGAGGCCGGGGAGGTGAAACTGTCGCGCGCCGACCGGCCGCTGACGCCGGACGAACTGCGTGAGTTCGTCCGCGGCTCGTCCGCGATCGTCGGCATGCTGCACGACCGGATCGACGGAGAGGTCGCCGACGCGGCGGGCCCGGACCTGAAGGTCGTGGCGAACGTGGCCGTCGGCTACGACAACATCGACGTCCCGGCACTGGCCGGCCGCGGCATCACCGTCACCAACACCCCCGGCGTGCTCACCGACGCCACCGCGGATCTGGCGTTCGGGCTGATCCTCGCGGTCACGCGACGGCTCGGCGAGGGCGAACGGCTGATCCGCTCCCGCACGCCCTGGTCGTTCCACTTGGGTTTCCTGCTCGGCTCCTCACTGCAGGACAAGACACTCGGGATCGTCGGGCTCGGACAGATCGGGCAGGCGGTCGCGCGGCGGGCGCTCGGTTTCGGCATGCGGATCGTCTACTCAGGACGATCGAGGGCCGCCGAAGACGTCGAGAAGACCTTGGGCGCGAAGTACGTGCCCTTCGACGAACTGCTGCGAAGCTCCGACGTCGTGTCTCTTCACTGTCCGCTGACGCCGGAGACCCGGCATCTCGTCGACGCGGACGCGCTGAAGGCGATGAAACCGGGCGCGTACCTGATCAACACCACGCGCGGTCCCGTCGTCCACGAGGCCGCGCTGGCCGACGCGCTCGAAGCCGGGGAAATCGCCGGTGCCGGCCTCGACGTCTTCGAAGCCGAACCCGAGGTCGAACCACGCCTGCTGGATCGCGAAAACGTCGTCTTGACGCCGCATCTCGGATCGGCGACGGTCGAGACCCGTACTGCCATGGCCGTGCTCGCGGCCGAGAACGTCGCGTCGGTACTCACCGGCGGAAACCCGCTGACGGAGGTTCGTCCATGACTCGTGTGGTCATCGCGCCCGACAAGTTCAAGGGAAGCTTGACCGCGGTCGAGGCCGCGGAGGCGATCGCCCACGGCGTCCGCGACGCGCTGCCCGAAGCCGAGGTCTCGTCCTGCCCGGTCGCCGACGGCGGCGAAGGAACGCTCGACGTCCTCGTCGCGGCGGGTGGCCGTCTCGTGGAACTCCCCGTCCGCGGGCCGCTCGACGACACCGTCGACGCCCGCTACGTGACCCTCGACGGCACGGCCTACATCGAATCGGCCCGCGCCTGCGGGATCGAGTTCGTCGAGCCGAGCCCGGAGGTGGCGCTCGCCGCGCACACCTGGGGCGTCGGGGAACTGCTCGCGCACGCGCTCGACAACGGCGCGCGACGGCTGGTGCTGACCGTCGGCGGGACGGCGAGCACCGACGGCGGCGCCGGGATGCTGGCTGCACTGGGTGCCGGGGTCTTCGACGCGTTCGGCGCGCCGGTCGGGCTCGGCGGCGGCACGCTGGGCCGGGTCGCGCTGGCCGAACTCGGCCCGGTGCGTGAACGGCTCCGCTCCGTCGAGGTCGCCGTCGCCACCGACGTCACGAACCCGCTGCTCGGCCCTCGTGGCGCGGCCGCGATCTTCGGCCCGCAGAAAGGCGCGGGCCCACGCGAAGTCGAGCAACTGGACGAATCCCTGTCCCGCTGGGCGCAGGCGTTGCGGAACGCCGGTGCACCCGATGTCTCCGACGTTCCCGGAGCGGGCGCGGGCGGCGGGGTGGCGGCGGGCGCGATCGCGGGACTCGGCGCGAGCGTCGAATCCGGTTTCCAGCTCATCGCCGGGCTCACCGGAGTCGCCGGCGCCATCGAACACGCCGACCTCGTCATCACCGGCGAAGGCTCGCTGGACGAGCAGAGCCTCGACGGCAAGGCACCGGCGGGCATCGCGGCCCGCGCACGGGAACACGCGGTACCGCTGATGGTGCTGGCCGGGCGGATCCAGCTGGACGAGGGCCAGCTCACCGGCCTCGGGGTCGTGGGCAGCGCCGCCCTGATCGACCACGCGCCTTCACTCGACCACGCGCGTGCGCACGCGGCGGAGCTCCTGCGCGAGCGAGCCGGCGAGCTGGTCCGCGCCTGGGCCCGTACTTGAGCCTGGGCAGCGACGCCTGCCCGCGGGCTCAGCTACCGGGCTGAGGCTGAGCCTGCGGGAGTACGGCGAAGGCGACTTCGCCGGTTTCGTCCTGCTGGACGTCGAGGACCTTGTCGTCGAGCAACGCGGCCGCTTCCGGCTCCAAGAACACCTTCGGGCCGCCGTCGGCGCCGAGGACCTTGTCGCCGCTTTCCGGCTCCGGAGCGACGGAAACCGCGAGCTGGGGACTGTCCCCCTGCTGGGAATGCATGGCGAACCGCAGCCCGCCTCCGTCCTGGCCGTTCTCCTGCCCGGTCAGTGCGGTGATCGCCTCGGCGGCGGCTTCGGTGACTGTCAGCATCTCTGCCCTTCCTTCGTCGCGGTCTTGCACTTGACCGACCACGCTAGGGGGTGTCGGCATGGCCCGCCGTCTGAGTGAAGATCATTTTTCGCCGACGTCCGGCTCCTCTTCGGCCAGCCGCATGGCATGCGACTCCCCTTCGCGGATCTCCGCCGGCGTGGTCCCGAACCGGTCGGCCCCGCTCCAGTGCTCGGGCGGTTCGACGCCTTCTTCGAGCGGGTCGACACGGAGTTCGTCCTCGTCGAGCGCTTCGCTGGGATCCAACGTTTCCGGCTCCGCGGTCTCACGGTCGCTCATCGGCCGCTCCCTCCTGGTCGGACGTTGACGGGGGCGTGCTGTACTCGACCCCGTCCCTGTGGCTTACCCGGCGTCTCCGCAGGCCAAACGGCGGTGCTGTCGCGGGGATCACAGTTTCTCAGGTGGTTCATCAGCTTCACAAGTTTGTGAAACAAGGAGTAGCGTCGTCGGTATGACCACCACCAGGTGGGCGCCAGGGCACCGGATCATCCGGCGCGCGCCGGAGCGGCACCACGAACTCGGCAACCACGCCGCTTGGTACGTCGTCGCCGGTGTCGCCGCCACCGGCCTGCAGGCGGTGTTGTTCCTCCTCCTGCAGCCGATCCTCGGCCCGCAGTTGGCCAACCTGGTCGCCCTCGCGGTCACCACCGTCGGGAACACCGAGTTCCACCGCCGGGTCACCTTCGCCACCCGCAAGAGTCACGCGGGCAAGCGGCATTTCCAGGATCTGGCGACCTTCGCCTTCTACGCCGTGTACGGCTCGATCGTGCTCGCGTCCCTCGACGCGGTGATCACCGAGCCCACCGCACTGGAACAGACCGGCGCGCTGCTCGCGGCCAGTGTCGTGGGCGGCATCGCACGCTTCGCGGTTCTTCGCTGGTGGGTCTTCGCGCGGCGGAACGCCTAGGCGGTGTCCGGCCGGCCGGACACCGCCTAGTCTTCATCGCGTGGCAGAGATCAACGGCCCGCACGACGGCGGTTCGGAACCCGACTACCGCTTCACGCTCGCCAACGAACGGACCTTCCTCGCCTGGCTCCGGACGGCGCTGGGCCTGCTGGCCGGCGGTGTCGCCGTCCACCAACTGGTCCCCGACCCGAACGCACTGAGCACCGTCCTGGCGGGGCTGTGCGTCGTGCTGGCCGCCGTCCTCGCGGCGAGCGCCTATCCGCGCTGGCGTCGGGTGCAGACCGCGATGCGCGCGGGGCAGCCGCTGCCGAAGAGCGGGATGCTGCTCCTGCTGACCGCCGGAATCCTCGTGATCACCCTGACCGCCGCGGCGCTGGTCGTCTTCTCGTGAGCCCGGCCGATCACGGAGCGCAAGCGGAACGGACGGGGCTCGCCTGGCGCCGGACCGCGCTCGCGGCTACTGCCTGCACACTCCTGCTTTTGCACACCGCGGCCCGGCGAGGATGGGGCACGGCGGTCATCCCGGTCGCCTTCGCGGGGGCCATGGTGATCACCTTGGCCGCCGTCGGCGCGATCCGTGAACGAGCACTGCGCCGTCCGGAAACCCCGAAACCTCTTAACCCGATCCTTGCTGTCACAACGTCGGCACTCGTCGTAGCGACGGCGGCCGCACTGATCGCGGTGCGCTAAGTCCCGCACACATCCAGCGACGCCGAAGCCTCTTTTCGCGACGCAGAGTCTCGGTTGTATTAAGCCGACTCCGGCGAATGGGCTATCTCTAGTTGAAATCTTTACTGCCGTCCGATCGGCGCTTACGATTACGCTGCGTCGCAACGGCGGCAGATGAATCTGATCTTACGGAGCATCTGCCGCCCTCAATCGTTACGGAGTGTTGACCCCTCGACAGCGACGGTCGCAGGGTCGGCCGGGGAGGACGACCATGCAAGCAACTTCAAGCGCGTCCAGAACCGTCACCCCCGATGCGGTCCCCGGATACACGACTCCGGAGCACCTGCCTCGACCGGGCGGACGGCTGACGAAGGAGGACCTCGATCCCCTCGTCAAGGACGCGGGCGACGGGAATCCCGCCGCGATCCAGTCCCTGCTGCGGATGATCGGCCCCGTCGTGGTCCGGTACTGCCGCGCCAGAATGGGCGGCCGCGACCTGTCCTACCTGTCGGCGGACGACGTCGCGCAGGAAGTGTGCATGGCGGTGCTGAAGGCACTGCCCGGCTACCAGGATCGCGGCGGTTCGTTCCTCTATCTCGTGCACGCCATCGCCGCCAACAAGGTCGCCGACGCCTACCGCGCCGTCTCCCGCGACCGGTCGGAACCGGTACCGGAACTGCCGGAGCGGCCCATCGGCGACAACGAGCCCGAAACCCACGCCCTGCACCTGGACCTCGGTGCCCGCCTCAACCGCCTGCTCTCCACCCTCCCGCGGGTGCAGCAGGAGATCCTCGCCCTCCGGATCGCCGTCGGCCTGTCCGCCGCCGAGACCGCCGAGGCACTCGGGATCTCCGCCGGCAACGTGCGCGTGACGCAGCACCGCGCACTGGCCCGCCTGCGGACGATGGTCAAGCAGGACGAGTTCTGATCTTTCTTCCCCCTGCCGCAGGTCGTCGATCGGCGGTTCTCAGGCGCCCGGACCCCGCGCCGCCCACTTTCTTCCTTCCCCCGGTTTCCCGCCGGGGTTTCGTCGTGTCTTGTGAAGGCGCCTGATGGACTGAGGGGAGCTTTCGCTGCGTCTAATGCGGGGCGGACGTTGCGAAAGTGATTTCTTGACACCGTCCTGGCGGAGCCGAGGCCGGTGAGCGGGGAAGATTTCGGACGTTCAGCGTCCCGAATCCTCCCCACTCGGCCAGACGTCCTTGTCTCTCACGTGAGGCGATAAGCCCGCCGCGCCGTCCCGTCGAAGAAGTCCAGCCGTTCGGCGTCGCTCAGCGAACCCGTCAGCGAAAACGCCGTGTCCACGACGACTTCGTACGCGGCCGCCAGTTCGCAGACCGGCCAGTCGGAGCCGAACATCAGCCGCGAAGCCCCGAACGACTCCAGCACGTGCTCGGACCAGCGCGCCAGCTGGCCGACCTTCCACCGTGCCCAGTCCGCCTCGGTCACCAGCCCCGAAAGCTTGCAGTACACGTTGTCCAGCTCCCCCAAGGCCGCGACACCGTCCGCCCACGGCTGCCATTCGCCCGAGGCGATCGGCGGCTTCGCGGCGTGGTCGAGGACGAAAACCTGATCCGGCAACGCTTTCGCGGCGGCGAGGGCCGCGGGAAGCTGCGGCGGTTTCACCAGGAGGTCGTACGCCAGCCCGGCCTCGCCGAGGGCGGCGAGACCGCGCAGGACCTCGGGCCGCGTCAGCCACGACGGGTCCGGCTCGTCCTCGACCTGGTGCCGGATTCCCACCAGCGGCCCGGAAAACGCGGCCACGCGCTCCGCGACGTCGGGAGCGGCGAGGTCGGTCCAGCCGACGACGCCGGCGATCAGCGGTTCATCCCGCGCCGCGGAAAGGAACTCGCGCGTCTCCTCCTCCGACGAGACCGTCTGCACCAGCACGGTCCCCTTCACCCCCGCCGCCTTCGTCACCGCGCGGAGATCGTCCACTGTGTACGGACGCCGGATCGGTTCCAGCGCCGTGCCCGTCATCCACGGGTAGTCCCGCCGCGACGGGTCCCAAAGGTGGTGGTGCGCGTCGATCACGACTGTCCTTCCTCCCGCAGCACGGTGTCCTCACGCAACAGTCCCGCACGGATCAGGTCCGTCCACAACTCGCGCGGCACCGGGCGGCGGAAGCGTTCGGCGTTGAGCCGGACCTGGCCCGGATCGTGCGCGCCGACGACGACGGACACCACCGACGGATGCGCGGCGGGCAGCGCCAGCGCGGCTTGCGGGAGTTCGACACCGTGCCGCGCGCAGACCTCGGCGATCAGCTGGGCGCGTTCGACCAGCTCAGCGGGGGCCTCGGCGTAGTCGTACATCGTGCCCGGCGTCGCGGTGGCGAGGATCCCGGCGTTGAACGCGCCGCCCGCCACCACGTCCACCCCGCGTTCCGCGCACAGCGGGAGGAGATCGTCGAGGGCGGGCTGGTCGAGCAGGGTGTACCGGCCCGCCAGCAGGATCACGTCGAGATCGAACCGGCGGACGAATTCCGCGAGCATCGGCGCCTGGTTCATCCCGGCGCCGATGGCATCGACGACACCCTGCTCGCGCAGTTCGAGCAGCGCGGGGAAGGCTCCGTTGACGGTGTCCTCGAAGTGCTCGTCGGGGTCGTGCACGTAGACGACGTCGACGCGGTCGAGCCCGAGCCGATCCAGACTGTCCTCAAGCGACCGGAGGATCCCGTCGCGGCTGAAGTCCCACCGTCGTTTGTACGCGGCGGGAACGACGAAACCTTGCGAGTCGGTCCGCGAAGCGCCGTCGGGATCGGGCTCCAGTACCCGGCCGACCTTGGTCGACACCACGAAGTCCGCGCGGGGATACGCCGAAAGCGCCGCGCCCAGCCGTCGTTCCGACAGCCCGAGCCCGTAGTGCGGGGCGGTGTCGAAGTAGCGGATGCCTTCGTCCCACGCCTGGCGGACGGTCGCTTCGGCCGTCTCGTCGGTGATGGCGTGGTACAGGTTGCCCAGCTGCGCGCAGCCGAGCCCCAGCGGGGACAGGGGAATCTTCACGGAAGCTCCCAGACGAGGCCGATACCCGAATCGTTGCCCGAGTAGTCGTCTTCGACGTCGAGCAGTTCGGACATCCGCGCCTGCCAGGGAATGTTGGCCGGATGATCGCGCAGGACCGCGCGCATCTTCGCGTAATCCTCGACCTCGACCACGTGGAACAGGTCGAGACCGTCCCGCCAGATCCGCCACGAACGCACACCCGCGCCGCGCAGGGCTTCGTCCAGGTCGGGCGGGATGACGGCGTGGACCGACTCGTATTCGGCCTCCTTGCCCGGCTTCAGCCGGGTGTGGAGTGCCACTCTTTGTAGTGCGACACCGTGGGTCACCGCGCCTCCTTCATTCGAAACATGGCACTCTGTCAACTAACACTCAAACATCCGAGGTCTTCGGGGAGGGCGGTGGAACATGCCGGTCACCGATGTCGCGATCGACAAGATCAAGGACATGATCATCTCCGGCGAGCTTGCTCCGGGCGACAGGCTGCCGAAGGAGGCCGAACTGGCCCAGCGGCTCGGCCTGTCCCGCAGTTCGCTGCGCGAAGCGGTGAAGGCGCTGTGCCTGATCCGCGTGCTCGACGTCCGCCAGGGCGACGGCACGTACGTCACCAGCCTCGAACCGAATCTCCTGCTCGACGCGATGACGTTCGTGGTGGACTTCCACCGCGACGACACCGTGCTGGACTTCCTCGCCGTCCGCCGGATCCTCGAACCGGCGGCGACGGCGCTGGCCGCACTGCACATGAGCGACGAGGACATCGCGGAACTAGGCCGCCTGCTCGACGAGCTGGCCGATTCGCCGACGGTGGAGGCGCTGGTCGCGAACGACCTGCAGTTCCACCGCAAGATCGCCGACGGCTCCGGCAATCCGGTGCTGTGCTCGCTGCTGGACAGCCTGTCCGGCCCCACCGCGCGCGCCCGCATCTGGCGCGGGCTCACCCAGGAGGGCGCGGTCGCGAAGACCCGCGAGCAGCACACGGCGATCTACGAGGCCATCGCGGCCCGTGAGCCCGAGCTCGCGCGTTCGTGGGCCACCGTGCACGTGGCCGGGGTGGAGCAGTGGCTCCGCAACGCGCTCGGCACCGCCGACGACCCCACCACGGCCGCCGAAGCTTCCTGACACCGCTCTCTCCTCTCTCACGTCCTCTAACCGGCCCTTCGCGCGCTAGGAACGGTCCTTTCCTCGCAAAATTTGCAAGGAAAGGACCGTTCATCGCATCGGCGAGGGGGCTAGGTCTGGGCCTTCCCACCGGCATAGCGGGAAATGATCAACGCGACCAGGATGATCACGCCGTAGATCGCCTTGAGCCATTCCGGCGGCACCTGCGCCACCTGCAGCAGGTTGGTGACGGTCTGCAGCAGCAGCACACCGGTGAGCGCCCCGACCAGGGTGCCCTTCCCACCGTCCAGTGAGACACCGCCGATCACCGCAGCGGCGAACACCTGAAGGATCAATCCGTCGCCCTGGTCCGCACCGAGCGCGCCGACGTAGCCGGTGTACGCGAGCCCACCCAGCGCGGCCAGCACACCGGCCACGACGAAGACGCCCCACGAGATCCGGTCGACGCGGATACCGGCGGCCCGCGCGGCTTCGGAGTTGCCGCCGATGGCGTAAAGCGACCGTCCGATCCGGTGATACCGCAGGCCCAGCCCGAACGCGGTGAACAGCGCCGCGGCCAGCCACACCGACATCGGCAGCCCGATGAACGTCGTCGTGGCCAGCGCGGTGAACACGTCCAGCTGGTCGAAGAGCGTCTTCCCCTGGGTGGAGCCGATCTGCGTGCCGCGCAGCACCGTCAGCATCGCCAGCGTGACGATGAAGGCGTTCAGCTTCAGTTTGACGATCAGGAAACCGTTCACGAAGCCGACCGCGGCACCGGCCACCAGCACGGCGAGGATGCCCGCGAATCCGGGGATCTCGGTGCCGAAACCCGAAGAAGCCACCGGGATGACCAGCATCGCGCCCAGCGCGGGCGCCATGCCCATGGTGGATTCCAGTGACAGGTCGAACTTCCCGGTCAGCAGGACGAGCGATTCACCCAGCACCACCATCGACAGCGCGGCCGAGGCGGACAGGATCCCGACGATGCTGCCGAAGGTCAGGAACGTGTCGCTGATCAGTCCTCCGATGATCAGCACCACGATGAGCGCCGGCACGAGCGCGAGTTCGCGCAGCCAGCGGAACTTCCGGCGCTTCGGCGGGGCCGTGAGCGTCGAAGTCTTCGGATCGGTCATCAGTTCGGTCACCGCTCGACTCCTTCGATGTCGGCCACCAGGTCGCCGTCGGACCAGCCCGCCCGGTGTTCGGCGACCACGGCGCCGGCACGCAGCACCAGCACCCGGTCGCTCAGGCGGAGATCGTCCAGCTCGTCGCTGACGATCAGCACCGCCTTCCCCTCGGCCCGCACCCGGTCGACGACCGCGAGCAGCGCCTCCTTCGATTTGACGTCCACTCCCGCGGTCGGGTTGATCAGCACCACCAGGCGCGGATCACCGGCCAGCGCGCGGGCCAGGACGACCTTCTGCTGGTTGCCGCCGGAAAGGTCGGACACCGGCTGGTCCGCGTCGGCCGCGACGATGTCGTAATCCCGCAACGCTCGCACGGCCCGGCCGTACCGCGCGCCCGGTGCCGCGAGCCCGCCCTTGCCCATACGATCCAAAATGGACAGTGTGGCGTTGTCGGCGACGGAGTGCTCCAGCACCAGTCCTTCGTGATGGCGATCCCTCGGCACACAGCCGATCCCGGCACGGATCGCGGCCGGGATGTCGCCCGGTTTCAACGGTTTCCCGTCCACCCGGACCGTGCCGGAGGACGGCGAACGCAGTCCGTACACGGTTTCGGCGACCTGATGCTTGCCGCTGGCGTTGCTGCCCGCGAGCCCGATCACCTCGCCGCGGTGGATCCGGAACGTCACATCCGCGAAGCCGTCACCGGAAAGCCCGTCGACGGCCAGGACCTCGGCGGCGTCCTCGTCCAGCGCCTCGCGCGTGGAGGCGTCGCGGACGGAAAGCCCGCCCTGTTCGCCGGTCATCGCGTCGATCAGCTCGGCCCGGCCGACCTCGGAGACCGGCGCGGTCAGGATGTGCTTGGCGTCGCGCAGCACGGTGACCGCCTGGCACACCTCGTAGACCTCGTGGAGGTGGTGCGAGATGAACAGGAACGTCACGCCGTTCGCCTGCATCTGACGCATCCGCGCGAAAAGCCGGTCGATCGCCTGGCTGTCCAGCTGCGCCGTCGGCTCGTCGAGCACGATGAACCGGGCGCCGTAGGAGAGCGCCCTCGCGATCTCGACGAACTGCCGGTCCTCGACCGAGAGCTCGCCCGCCGGGGTGTCGACGTCGACCCCCACGTCCCAGGAGTCGAGCAGATCCCTTGCCTGACGGCGCAATCGCTGCCAGCCGATCGCGAACCCCTTACCGGACTGTTTCGATGAGCCCTCGGCGGGAAAAAGTACCTCGGACTGGCGGTTGAGGAACAGGTTCTCCGCGACGGTCAGCTGCGGGACGACCATCGCGTGTTGGTAGACGCAGGCGACCGCGCGTTTCCAGTCGTCCTGTTTGGACAAGGGCGGCGCGGGGACGCCGCCGAACTCGACGTGACCGGTGTCCGTTTTGGACAGTCCGGTGAGGATGGAGACGAGCGTCGATTTCCCCGCACCGTTGCGGCCGACGAGCGCGTGCGACTCGCCGGGGTGCACGGTGAGGCTGACGTCGGACAGCGCCACGGTCGGTCCGTAGCGTTTGCCGACACCCTGTGCGCTGACCACCGGCACGGCGGCGGACCCGGCGGGCAGCGCGCTCACAGGTTGTTCCCCCAGAGTGCCTTGTCGTCCACGTTGTCCTTGGTGACGACGGGCGCGGGGAGCTGGTCTTCGAGGATCCCCGGCCGGACCTCGACGACGGTGCTGCCGTGGTCGGTCGGCCCCGCCTTGAAGGTCTCCCCCGCCATCGCCTTCTTGATCCAGTACATGCCGTACTTGGCGTAGTCGTCGGCGGGTTGGGAGACGGTCGCGTCGAGTTCGCCCGCGCGGATCGCGGCCAGCTCCTGGGGAATGCCGTCGTTGCTGACCAGCACGACGTGCTTCGGGTCGCCGACCGGGAAGGAGAGGTTCTTGCGTTTGAGCGCCTGCTGCGTCGGCGCCAGGTACACCCCGCCCGCCTGCATGTACACGGCCTTGATGTCCGGGTTCGCGGTCAGCAGGCTGTCCAGGCCGGACGAAGCCTTGTCCGCCTTCCATTCGGCGGCGACCTCCAGCACCTGGACGCCCGGGAACTTCGTCTTCATGCATTGACGGAACGCTTCGGAGCGGTCGCGGCCGTTGACCGAGGCCAGGTCTCCCATGACCTGCACGACCTTGCCCGAAGTGACCTTCGCGCCGATCGCCTCGCAGGCCTTGGTGCCGTACGCCTTGTTGTCCGCGCGCACCACCATCGCGACCTTGCCGCCCTCCGGCGCCACGTCGACGGCCACCACCGGGACACCCTTGTTCTCCGCCGCCTTGAGGCCGGCCACGACGGCGGCGGAGTCCAGCGGCGTCACGACCAGGCCCTTGACGCCCTGGTTGAGCAAGGTGTTGATGTCGGTGATCTGCTTCGCCGGATCGCTGTCCGCGTTGACCGTGGGCAGCGCCTCGACGCCCTGTTCCTTCGCCTTCTGCGGTACGTAGTTGTTGTAGGCCTGCCAGAACGGCGAGGTCAGCAACGGGATCGTCGCGCCGACCTTGCCGCCCCCGCCCTGGGGAGCAGTGGCTGCGTTGTTCTTAGTGGACCCACAGGCCGACAGCGCCAGCCCGAGCGCGGTGGCCGCGGCGGCCACCTTGATCACCCTCGTACGCACCGCATCCTCCTTGATGGCAGCGAAACTACTGGTGGTGGATCGGGCCGCGCGGACGCAACCCGTACATCCCTCCGTCGACCGCGAGCGCCGTGCCGGTGGTCGAAGCCGACAGCGGGCTGGCGAGATACACGACCGCGTTGGCGACCTCGTCCGCGGTGACCAGCCTGCCCATCGGCTGACGGGCGGCCAGCGCGGCGCGTTCGGCCTCCGGATCGCCCGCGGCGTCGAGCAGCCTGCCGACCCACGGCGTGTCCGCGGTGCCGGGGCAGACGCAGTTGACGCGGATCCGGTCGGCGAGGTGATCGGTCGCCATCGCCAGGGTCAGCGAAAGCACCGCGCCCTTGCTGGCCGAGTACAGCGCGCGGTTGGGCAGGCCCGCCCACGCGGCGATCGAACAGGTGTTGACGATCGCGGCCGACGGCGAGTTCTTCAGATGCGGCAACGCCGCCCGCGCGAGCCGCACCATGCCGACGACGTTGATGTCGAGCACCCGGTGCCATTCGTCGTCGCTGTTGGCGGTGACGTCGCCCTGCGCGCCGATACCCGCGTTGTTGACCAGGACGTCGAGCCTGCCGAATCGCTCGGCGACCGCGTCGATCGCCGACCGGACCTCCTTGTCGGAGCCGACGTCGCAGCGGAATCCGGTGAGGCCTTCGGGAAGGTCGCCGGGATTCAGGTCGAGCACCGCGACCTTCGCCCCTCGCGCGGCGAGCAGGTCGGCGGTGGCCCTGCCGATTCCCGAGGCACCGCCGGTGACGGCGGCGACGAGGCCTTCGAACTCACTCACTGGTTTGTCTCCGTCCACTCTGGACCGTCGGGGAAGGTGAACCGGCGCAGGGTCGCGTCGTGCATCCGGGCCGAGAAGCCCGGCGCGGACGGGGCGACGTAGCGGCCGTCGACGACGGCGGCCGGATCGGTGAAGTGCTCGTGGAGGTGGTCGACCCATTCAATGGACCGGTCGGTGTCGCTCCCGGACACGGCCACGAAGTCGAACATCGACAGGTGCCGGACGAGTTCGCACAGCCCGACGCCACCGGCGTGCGGACAGACCGGGACGCCGAATTTGGCCGCCAGCAACAGGATCGCCAGGTTCTCGTTGAACCCGCCGACCCTGGCGGCGTCCAGCTGCAGTACCGAGATCGCGCCCGCCTGCAGCAGCTGCTTGAACACCACGCGGTTCTGGACGTGCTCGCCGGTGGCCACCCGGATCGGGGCGAGCGCCTTGGCGATCGCGGCGTGCCCGAGCACGTCGTCCGGCGAGGTGGGTTCCTCGATCCAGTACGGGTCGTACGGTGCCAGCGCGGTCATCCAGGTGATCGCGGTCGAGACGTCCCAGCGCTGGTTCGCGTCGACGGCGACCCGGATGTCCGGGCCGACGGTCTCGCGGGCGAGCTTCATCCGGCGGACGTCGTCCTCGAGATTCCCGCCGACCTTCAATTTGATCATCTCGAAGCCGTCCGCGACCGCCTGTTCGGCGAGCCGGACCAGTTTCGCGTCCGAGTAGCCGAGCCAGCCGGGGGAAGTGCTGTACGCGCGGTAGCCGTCGCGCTCGATCTTGGCGATCCGCTCGGCGCGGCCGGGTTCGGCGGCGCGGAGGATGTCGAGCGCCTCCTGTTCGGTCAACGCGTCGGAGAGATACCGGAAATCGACGAGGGAGACCAGGTCCTCCGGCGACATCTCGGCGGCGAACCGCCAGACGGGGAGACCGGCGATCCGCGCGGCGAGATCCCAGGCGGCGTTGACCACCGCGCCGATCGCCATGTGCGCGACGCCCTTTTCCGGGCCGAGCCAGCGCAGTTGCGAGTCGCCGACCAGTGCCCGTGAAAGGTCGCCGAGCGCGGCCGCGTCGGTGGGCACGTCCCTGCCGACGACGTGCGGTTCCAGCGCGCGGATCGCCGCGGCCTGGACGTCGTTGCCGCGTCCGATGGTGAAGGCGAGCCCGTAGCCGTCCGGGCCGCCGTCGGTGTGCAGCACGACGTACGCGGCCGAGTAGTCCGGGTCCGGGTTCATGGCGTCCGAACCGTCCAGCTCCCGCGAAGTGGGGAAGCGGACGTCGAGCACCTCCATGCCCACGATCTTCGCCATCACGCCTGCCTGACGTTCTGACGCTGGCGGCCGAGGCCGTCGATCTCGAGCTCGATGACGTCACCTTCGGTCAGGTACGGCTTCGGCTCGGGCTGGCCGAGCGCGACGCCCTGCGGGGTGCCGGTGTTGATGAGGTCCCCGGGGCGCAGCACCATGTACTGGCTCACGTAGTGCACGATCTCCGCGACCGAGAAGATCATGTCCTTGGTCGACGAGTCCTGCTTCTTCTCGCCGTTGACCCACAACCGCAGGCCGAGGTCCTGCGGGTCGGCCACCTCGTCGGCGGTGACCAGCCACGGGCCGAGCGGGTTGAAGTTCTCGCACGACTTGCCCTTGTCCCAGGTGCCGCCGCGTTCGAGCTGGAACTCGCGCTCGGACACGTCGTTCGAGACGGTGTAGCCGGCGACGTACTCCAAGGCCTCTTCGACACTTTCGAGGTAGCGCGCGGTCTTGCCGATGACGACGCCGAGCTCGACCTCCCAGTCGGTCTTGGTCGAGCCGCGCGGCACGAGCACGTCGTCCTCCGGGCCGACGACGACGTCGGGCGCCTTCATGAAGACAACGGGTTCGGTCGGGACCTCGGCGCCGGATTCCTCGGCGTGCTGCCGGTAGTTGAGGCCGATGCAGACGACCTTGCCCGGCCGCGCGATCGGCGAGCCCACTCTGGCCGACGTGAATTCGGGGCCCGCTTCGGGCAGTTCACCGGCGGCCAGCGCGGCCGCGACCCTGGCGACGCCGTCGCCCGCGAAGAAGCTGCCATCGATGTCGGCGGTCAGCGCCGAGAGGTCGCGCAGCGTGCCGTCCCCGGCACGTACGAACGGACGCTCACTTCCCGGCTCCCCGAGTCGCAACAGCTGCACGGATTTTCCCTTCCAGCCGAACCGTCAACAATCAACGGCTCCCACAGCAACGAACAGACATCCGATGTATACCCGACGACCTCCGACGAGATCTAGGGGCCACTCGGATTTGTCCGGAAAATTGATCGGATCAGTCTTGCGAAGTCCGGGTGGCGAGACTCACAGTGGGAATAGTTACCTACTCTAAGCAAGTTGTTCCTCGCGGAACCATCACTGGGGAAGGAACGAGCATGACCATCGCGCCCGAGCGAGTGGAAGAACCCGTCGCGCGTCCTCTCACGACCGGACGCGCCCGGTTCGTCCTGATCCTCGGCGGCCTGTCCGCCTTCGGGCCCCTGTCCATCGACATGTACCTGCCCGCGCTGCCGCAGATGGCGGGCGAGCTGCGCGCGGCGGACGCGACCGTGCAGCTCACGCTGAGCGCGTTCATCATCGGGCTCGCGCTCGGCCAGCTGATCCTCGGACCGCTGTCCGACGCGATCGGCCGCCGCAAACCGCTCGTGGCCGGGCTCGCGCTCTACATGGTCGGCTCGATCCTGTGCGCCGTCGCCCCGACCGCCGAACTGCTCATCGCCGCCCGCGGGGTGCAGGCCTTCGGCGCCGCGGCCGGCATCGTGATCGCCAGGGCGACCGTGCGCGACCTCTACTCCGGCACCGCGATGACGAAGTTCTTCTCGCTGCTCATGCTGGTCAACGGGCTCGCGCCGATTCTGGCGCCGATCATCGGCGGCCAGGTCCTGAACTGGACGTCGTGGCGCGGCGTGTTCGTCTGCCTGACCGTGTTCGGCGCGGTCCTGCTGGCCGTCGTCTTCTTCCTGCTGCCGGAGCCTCTGCCCGAGGAACGCCGCACCCCCGCGCGGTTCGGCTCGGTGCTGCGGAAGTACGCGAGCCTGTTCCGCGATCGCGGCTTCCTCGGCTACGCGCTGGCCTCCGGCCTGATGTTCGGCAGCCTGTTCGCCTACATCTCCGGCTCCTCCTTCGCGCTGCAGGGCGTCTACGGGCTCAGCCCGCAGGCGTACAGCCTGGTATTCGGCCTCAACGGCATCGGCATCGTGGCCGTCGGACAACTGAACGGGCGCATCGTCGGACGTTTCCCGGAGCGGACGCTGCTGACCGTCGGCCTGGTCATCGCGGCGGTGGCCGGCTTCGGCGTGCTGGCCGCGACGGTGCTGGACCTCGGGCTGATCGGGCTGCTGATCCCGCTGTTCATCCTGGTGTCGAGTATCGGCATGGTGGCGCCGAACGCGAGTTCGCTGGCGCTCGCCGAACAGGCGCGGTCCGCCGGTTCGGCGTCGGCGCTGCTGGGTGTGCTGCAGTTCGTCGTCGGCGGGCTGGCGACGCCGCTGGTCGGGCTGGGCGGTCCGGGCACCGCGGTCCCGATGGGGATCGTGATGGCGGGCTTCGGCGTGCTCGCGCTGCTGGCCTTCGGGACCCTGACGCGGCCTTCGCGCGCTTCGGTGCCTCTCGTGGCCGTCGCCCAGGAGGTCTGACCCCGTCACGCGCGCTAGGAAAGGACCGTTCCTTGCAAATTTTGCAAGGAACGGTCCTTTCCTAGCATCCGGAGGGGTCAAACGAGCGAAGTGAGATCGGCAGTCCTCAGCTGCTCCGCGGTCACCGCCGCGCGTCCCTCGACCAGGGCCTTCAAGGCGTCCCCGTCATCCCACTGGTTGACGTTCATCGCGGCGGCCACCTGCCCGTCCCGCAACCAGAACGCGGTGAAGTCCCGCGCCGCGAGATCGCCCCGCACCACGAGTTCGTCGGTCTCGGGATCGGCGAGGCCGCGGTACTCGCATCCGAGGTCGTACTGGTCCGAGAAGAAATACGGACTCCGCAAGTACGGCTCGTTCTCGCCCAGCAGGTTCCCGGCGACGTGCTCCCCCTGCCACTTCGCGTTCGACCAGTGCTCGACGCGGACACGTTTTCCGTAGCGGGGATGGAAATGCGCGGCGATGTCGCCGATCGCGTAGACGTCGGGCGCGGCCGTCCGAAGGCCTGCGTCGGCGCAGACACCGCCGTCATCGGACAGTTCCAGCCCGGCGGCGTGCGCGAGATCGACCCGCGGCGCGGCGCCGACGGCCACCAGCACGACGTCGGCGGGGAGCTCGTCACCACTCTGAAGGCGGACACCGGTCACCCCGTCCGGGCCGCCGGTGAAGCCGGCGACGCCTTCACCCAGACGCCAGTTCACCCCGTGCTGCGTGTGCAGGTCCTTGAAGACGCCGGACACCTGATCGCCCAGTACCGCGAGCAACGGCGAGCCGACCTGGTCGACCACGGTCACCTCGGCGCCGTGTTCCCTGGCGGCCGCCGCGGCCTCGGTCCCGATCCAGCCCGCGCCGACGATCACCACCCGCCGCGCGTCCTTGAACGCCGAGCGGAGCGCCAGCGCGTCGTCGAGGGTGCGCAGGGTCCGCAGACCCGGCAGATCCCCGCCGGGCACCGGCAACGAACGCGGCCGAGAGCCGGTCGCGAGGACGAGCCGGTCGAAGCGGTGTTCGCCGCCCGCGTCGTCGTGCACGAGCCGCCCGCCGAGCTCGATCCTGGTCGCGGTCACCCCGCTCCGGAACGCGATGTCCTTCTCGCCGTAGAAACCTTCGCCGTGCACCCAGTCGGGTTCATCGGTCTTGCCCATCAGAAGTCCCTTGGACAAGGGCGGTAATTCGTACGGGCGATGTGTATCGGTGCCGAGAAGCACGATCTCGCCCTCGTAACCGCGTTCTCGCAGCGTCCCGGCGGCCGTCGCCCCGGCGAGACCGGCGCCGACGATGACGATCTTCCTGGGTTCGGACATCCATGACCTCCCAAGCAGTCCCTCCCCCGGACGCTACTCCCGTTCGTCCCCTTCCGGCCTAGCGAGAGCGGAAGTCGATCACGATATGCAGGATCGGTTAACCCATCAGTAGGAACATGGGGTAATCGGCGTCACGCCCCCGAAAGCGCCTCGTCCCAGCCTCGGACGAGAAAGGGAGATCATGGGATACGGGAGGATGAGGACGTTGGCACCCCGGGACGAATGGTCGGTCGGCTGCCGGGATCTCGCGGGCAGGCGCAGGGACGTGACGGTGTTCGTGAGCAGCGACAAGATCGTGCTCGTGGCGCCGCCCGGAGAGGCCGCCGTACTCGGGCCGCTGGACGTGGGGCGCCTGCGCGCCGCGCTCCGCGACGCCGTGGTCGCGGTGGCCGAACATCCGGACCACAGTGAATGACAACTACCGTTCCTACTTCTGAGTAGGTAGAGTCGGCCCCGTTCGGAAGGAGCCGGCCATGACCACCTACTTCGTGACGGGCGCGACGGGTTTTCTGGGAAAACGCCTGGTCGCGCGCCTACTACGGCGACCGGAGACCGTAGCCGTCCATGTTCTCGTGAGGGAGACCTCACGCGGGAAGCTCCCGAGCCACGAGAAGCTCGTTCCCGTCACCGGCGATCTGACCGAACCCTCGCTGGGCATCGATCCCGCCCGCGTGGGACCCCTCGACCACGTCGTGCATCTCGGCGCGATCTACGACCTCACCGCGGACGAAGCGGCGAACCGCGCGGCCAACGTCGACGGCACGCGCAACGTCCTGGAGTTCGCCGCGGCCGCGAAGGCCGGGCTCTTCCACCACGTCTCGTCGATCGCGGTCGCGGGACAGTACGCCGGACGGTTCACCGAGGCCGACTTCGACCTCGGCCAGGGTTTCGCGTCGCCGTACCACGCGACGAAGTTCGAGGCGGAGAAACTCGTGCGACGGCACGGGAAAACGCCGTTCCGCGTGTACCGGCCGTCCGCCGTGGCCGGTGATTCGCGCACCGGTGAGATGGACAAGATCGACGGTCCGTACTACTTCCTTCCCGCGATCTCGCGGCTCGCCGCGCTGCCCCGCCGTCTTCCACTGGCCGCCCCGGATCTCGGCGCCACGAATCTCGTTCCGGTCGACTACGTCGTCGAAGCGATGGAACACCTCATGCACGTCGACGCGCCCAGTGGCAGCACGTACCACCTCGCGTCGCCCCGGCCACAGCCGCTTCACGAGGTCTACAACGCGTTCGCGCGGGCCGCGGGCGGGCCGAAGATCTCCGCCGTCCTTCCCGCCCGGCCTTCCGGAGCGCTCAAGCGCGCGGGAACCCGGCTGGCGAAATCCGCGGCCGCCGGCTTCGACCGGGTCCCCGGCGGACGGTCGGCCCGCGCGGCGGTGCTCGCGGAACTCGGCATCCCGCTCGAAGTCCTGCCGCATCTGAGCATGGAGGTCGACTTCGACACCAGCGCGACCACGGCCGCGCTCGAAGGCAGCGGGATCACCTTGCCCCCGTTGAAGGAGTACGCCGGTCCGCTCTACCGGTACTGGCTCGCGCATCTGGATCCCGATCGCGGCCGCCGCCGTCCCGGGCCGGAACCGCTCGACGGCCGCAAGGTCCTCATCACCGGCGCGTCCTCGGGTATCGGGCGCGCGTCGGCGCTCGCCGTCGCCGCGAAGGGCGGCGAAGTGATCCTCGTGGCCAGGCGCGCCGACGAACTCGAAGAGGTCCGCGAGCAGATCGTCGCGGCCGGCGGCAAGGCGTCCGCGTATCCGTGCGACCTCACCGACGGCGGCGCCGTCGACGCTCTGGTCAAGGACGTGCTCGCCGCGCACGGCGCCGTCGACATGCTGGTCAACAACGCGGGCCGCTCGATCCGGCGATCGCTTTCGCTGTCCACCGAACGATTCCACGATTTCGAGCGCACGATGGCGATCAACTACTTCGGACCCGTGCGGCTGACGCTCGGCCTGCTGCCGTCGATGACCGCACGCGGTTTCGGCCACGTCGTCAACGTGACCACCCAAGGACTGCAGACCGACACCCCGCGGTTTTCCGCTTACCTGGCTTCGAAGGCCGCGCTGGAGGAGTTCGGGCTGACCGCCGGGCGGGAAACGCTTTCCGACGGCGTCACCTTCACCTCGGTCCGGATGCCGCTGGTGCGCACCGACATGATCACCCCGA
Organism: Amycolatopsis sp. CB00013; assembly: GCF_001905755.1. Classification (NCBI taxonomy): domain Bacteria; kingdom Bacillati; phylum Actinomycetota; class Actinomycetes; order Pseudonocardiales; family Pseudonocardiaceae; genus Amycolatopsis; species Amycolatopsis sp. CB00013. Next base: position 293,186 of record NZ_LIWC01000008.1, read on the forward strand.
CCGGTTCCTATCGCGGCATGCCGTCGAGCTCCCCCGAACGCGCCGCCGCCCTCGTGGTGAAGGCGTTGGAGAAACGACCGGAGATCCTGAACCTGCCCGAGGGAACGGCCGCCGAACTGGTGACGCTCGTCGCACCGAAGACGGCCCGGTTCTTCGCCCACCTCGTCTATCGCGCGATGCCCGAATCCGCACCGGAATCCCGTGGCCTGCCCCGAAAGGCCCCGCTCGCGTCGGTGGCGGGCGCGGTCACGAGGCTGGTCTGGCGCCGTCGTCCCTGACGTCCCGCCGCCGGGGCTCGATCGGGGGACGCCCCCGGCCGCTACCATCGGTTTCCGATACGCCGGGGGTCGGCGGGCACGGGCCGAGGTAGGGACGACCGGGAAGGGGCAGTGTGGACGTCGCCAGTCCCCCGCTGTCGACCGGACCGGACGCAGCGGTGGTACGTCCGTCCAGGACAGTGCTGCGGCTGTCCCTGCACGCGGCCTGGGTGCTCGCGCTCGCCGTCGCCACCGAACTCCGGGTGGGGCGCTTCGGTTTCCACCCGTCGGACCAGGGTTTCATCCTCGCCCAGGCCTGGCGGGTGCGGCACGGGGAAGTGCCGCATTCGGACATCATCTCCGCGCGGCCGCTGGGTTCGGCGTACCTGCACATCGTCGACTTCCTGCTGCCGGGGCCGCTGTTCTTCGTCTCCAGCGTGCTCAGCATGCTGGAGATCATCCTGGCGACCATCGCGTTCGCGGTTCTGGTCACCCGCCGCCGCGTGCGTGACTGGGGGCCGGGGCTCACCGGGCTGACGGCGGCCGCGTCGCTGCTGAACCTCAACGCGTTCCCGCTCATGGCGTGGCACACGATCGACGGGATCTTCCTGACCGCGTGCGGCGCCTGGGCGCTGGATTCGGGGCTGCGCAACGGCAAGGCGTGGCCACGCCGGCTCGGCCTGGTGCTGCTGGGCACCTCGGTGTTCGTCAAACAGAGTTTCGCGCCGGTGCCGCTGATCGCGCTGTGCTGGCTGCTGCTGCACCCGTCGCTGCGCGAGGGAGCGTTTCGCACCGGCCGCTGGTGGGGACGGCTGGCCTGGGATCTGCTGGCGCTGGGCGCTTTCCTGGTCTTCTACGTCGGAATCGTCACCCTCGACGGCGGGCTCGGCGCGATGGCCGAGCAGCTCACCGGCGGGCTGCCCGCGTACGGCGAGCGGCTTCTCGGGCTGTGGCTGGAAAATCCCGCGTCCCTGCTGCGTCCACCGGTGCGGGGCTTGACGTTCTTCCTGATCGCGGGGGTGTTCCTGGCCCTGCTCGGGACCTTCCGCGACCGCGCCGGTTTCGCCGGGGCGGTCCTCGCCCGGCTGCTGCTCCTGGCGGGGGTGGCGGTGGTGGTCGGCACCGTCGTCGACGGGCATTTCACCGGCGCGTCGCGCTGGGCGGACGTCCTCTGGTGGATCCTCGGTGTCGCGCTGCTGGTGAACTGGGTCGCGACGCGGCGATTCCCGAGAATGGCCGCGCTGGTCTTCGCGACCGGCTTCATGACCAGCCTGTCGTGGGGCAACGACACCCCGACGTTGTTCACCGGAACACTGGCGCTGACGGCGATCCTGCTGCTCGCGGACGCGCTGCCGCCGATGCCGGAACCGCCCCGCCGGGTGCGGCTGGCGGGCGCGACAGCGATGGGCCTGGTCGCGGTGCTGGTGTCGGGCTGGGCCGTCGTCGCGCATCACGACGAAGCCGCGTACCTCGACATGGCGCACGAGAAGCTGACGGGCGACCTCGGCACGGTGACGCCGTCGATGCGCGGCATCCGGACGAATCCGGGCACCTACACCTACATCTCCCAGATCCACGACTGCGTCACGCGTTTCCCCGCCGGGCGCACGGCCGTCCTGCCCGACAACCCGTTCGCGTATCCCGCCTTCGGCCTGCGCAACCCGTTCCCGCTGGAATGGCCGCTGCCGCTGGAGATCGTCGCCGACGCCCCGGAACGCATGCTCGCGGCGGCCGACGGGCTCAACCGCGACGGCGACTACCTCGTGCTGTTCCAGACCGTGAGCATGCCGGTGCTGGCCAAGGGCGGCCCCGTGCCCGACCAGGTCGCCGGGGACGCCCCGATCTTCGACTACCTCGGGCTGGAGAACGCGCTGCGGTCGCGGCTCACCGGGCAGACCGTCACCTGCGGCAGCTTCATCGGCAAGTGGGCACCCCGCCCCTGACGCGTTTCGTCCTCTGAATGCGGTAGTTCGCGCTGCCAACTACCGCATTCAGAGGACGAAACGCGTTGGGGGTCAGTCGACGCCGGCGTCCTCGGGGCGGCCGGAGGCGAGTCCGGCGAGGACGTCCAAAGCGGCCGCGAGCGTTTCGAGCGGCGGCGACGAGACCGCGAGCCGCACCGCGTTCGGGGCGTGACCGGGGACGACGGCGAACGCGGCCGCCGGGGTGACCGCGATCCCGCGGCGCGCGGCCGCGGCGACGAAGGTCTCGGCGCGCCAGTGTTCCGGGAGCTCCCACCAGCAGTGGTACGCCTGCGGATCGGCGCGCAGGGTGAACCCGGCCAGGCGTTCCGCCGTCAGCCGCTGGCGTTCCGCGGCGTCGAGCCGTTTCGCCCGTTCGACGGTTTCCAGCGTGCCGCCGGTGATCCACCGGGTGGCCGCTTCGACGGCGAGCCGGGGCGCGACCCAGCCGCCCGAACGCACGGCCGCGGCGAGCCGTTCCGTCCATGCCGCCGGGACGGCGAGAAATCCGGTGGTCAGCCCCGGCGCGAGTCGTTTGGACATGCTGTCGGCGAACACCGTGCGTTCCGGCGCGTACGCCGCGAAGGGGCGGACCTCGGGCCGCAGGAAGGTGTAGATCCCGTCCTCGATCACCGGGATGTCCATCCGGCGCACGGTTTCGGCCAGCTCGCTCCGGCGCGCTTCGTCCATTGTGGACCCAAGTGGATTGTGCAGCGTCGGCTGGACGTACAGCGCGCGGACGGACGCGGCTTCGAGCGCCTCGGGAATGAGACCCCGGTCGTCGGTCTCGATGGGCACCAGTTGCACACCTAGCCGCCCGGCGAGCGCCTTGACCACGGGGTAGGTGATGGCTTCGACGGCGAGCCGTTCCCCCATCGGCACGAAGGCGGCGATGGCGGCCGCGATGGCCTGGCGCCCACTCCCGGCGAAGAGGACTTCGGGCGTCCAGCCGTCCTTCGCGATCAGCCCGGCGACGGCGTCACGCGCCTGCTTCGAGCCCGAAACGCTTCCCGGCCGCAACGCCGCTGTCAGGACGTCTTCGCGCAGAAGCGGCTCCAGCGCCTTCCCGACCAGCGCCGACTGTTCCGGAAGGACGGCGAAGTTGAGTTCGAGGTCGACCGTCGCACCGCCGGGCTCGGCGAGCGCGGTCTCCAACGGCGGCCGACCGGCGCGGACGAACGTGCCCCGGCCGACCTCGCCGACCACGACACCCCTCCGGACGAGCTCGCCGTAGACCCGCGCGGCCGTCGAGTTCGCGATCCCGCGTTCCCTGGCGAAACGCCGCTGCGGCGGCAGCCTGTCGCCCGGCCGGAGTCTGCCCGCCTCGACGTCGGCGGAGATCTCGTCCGCGACTATCCGGTAGTCCTCCATGCCGCCCTTCGATCGCACCGAGTGCATTCACGCGATTGCACTGGGGATGATGCCATCGAAGCACGTCGTGAGCCGACTGCGACCTACGGAACACCACAACGGCGGCCTCCTAGGTTAGCCTAACCTGCGTGGAGACCGTGGAAACCCTCACCGAGCAGAGCACGACGTCCCGTCTGCACGCGGACGCGCTGACGCTCGCCTACGACGGCCGGACCGTGGCCGAAGACCTCGGGGTGGTCATCCCCGACCGGTCGTTCACCGTCATCGTCGGGCCGAACGCCTGCGGCAAGACCACCCTGCTGCGCGCGCTGGCGCGAATGCTCAAACCGCGCAAGGGTTCGGTGTTCCTCGACGGCCAGGTGATCAGCTCCTTCCCAGCCAAGGAGGTCGCCCGGCGGCTCGGCCTGCTGCCGCAGAGCTCGATCGCGCCCGACGGCATCACCGTCGCGGACCTCGTCGCGCGCGGCCGGTACCCGCACCAGCGCCTGCTGCGCCAATGGTCCCGTGAGGACGCCACCGTGGTCGCGGAGTCCATGCGCGCCACCGGCGTCGACGATCTCGCCGAGCGGCTGGTCGACGAACTGTCGGGTGGTCAGCGGCAGCGAGTGTGGATGGCGATGGCGCTGGCGCAGGAGACCGACCTCCTGCTGCTCGACGAGCCGACGACCTATCTGGACATCGCGCACCAGATGGACATCCTCGACCTGTGCGCGGAACTGCACCAGAAGCAGGGCCGGACGCTGGTCGCGGTGCTGCACGACCTCAACCACGCCGCCCGCTACGCGACGCACATGATCGCGATGCGCGGCGGAGAGGTCCTCGCGACCGGCGCACCCGAAGAGGTCGTGACCGCCGCCAACGTCGAAAAGATCTTCGAGCTGCCCTGCCGGGTCATGCCGTGCCCGGAAACCGGTACCCCGCTGGTGATCCCGAAAGCCGGCCGCCGCGCCGCCTGATCTCCTCGGAGTAAGTTGGCCGCGGAGGTGCCATGTCACAGCAACTGTGGTCCGAAGTGGACGACTATCTGTCCGGGGTGCTCGTCCCGTCCGACCCCGCCCTCGAACGCGCGCGGAAGGCGTCGGACGAGGCCGGGCTGCCGTCGATCGCCGTCGCGCCGAACCAGGGCAAACTGCTCAACCTGATGGCGCGGATGATCGGCGCCCGGTCCATCCTGGAGATCGGCACGCTCGGCGGGTACAGCACGATCTGGCTCGCCCGCGCCCTGCCGCCGCAGGGCAGGCTCGTCACCCTCGAATACGACCCGAAGCACGCCGATGTCGCGCGCAGCAACATCGACGCGGCCGGACTCGGCGGGCTGGTCGACGTCCGCGTCGGCAAGGCGCTGGACCTGCTGCCGTCGGTCGACGGCCCGATCGATCTGGCGTTCATCGACGCCGACAAGGCCAACAACCCGGCCTACTTCGAGGCGTCGCTGAAGCTCGTCCGGCCCGGCGGCGTGATCGTGGTCGACAACGTCGTCCGCGGTGGCGCGGTGACCGACGCCGCCAGCGAGGACCCGAACATCCAGGGCATCAGGCGGCTGCACGAGATGATCGCCGCCGAACCCCGCGTCGACGCGACGGCGATCCAGACCGTCGGGAGCAAGGGCTACGACGGCCTGACCGTCGTGCTCGTGAAGCCCTGACGGACATCGCTCGGCCCGCCGGGGCGTGGGTGTTTCGGGTCGCTAGAGCCAACGGTGTCTTAGGTACCTACGCGGATCGCGGCTGAGCCAACCTGCGCCAGTAGGCACGTCAGCGCGTGAAGCTTCGGGTCAGGTCCGTGAAGGTCTCTTGCCTCGGCTCAGCCGAGGAAACTCGACCATGCCAGTACATGAAGGCCCCCATCCTTGCGCCTAGGTACAGGAAGGGGGCCTTCATGTACAACCCGGCTCGTGAGTGGCGTTTCGGGTTAGAACCAACCGTGTCCTGAGTACCTACTGGCGGTCTTGCGTGACTGGATGGACGACACACGTGATCCGACGGACGACACGCGTGTCTGGACGGACGACTCACGGCGAAAGCTTCACCGCGAGCGTGTCGTCCATCTGATCACGTGTGTCGTCCGTCGGATCACACGTGCCGTCCGCCCAATCACGCGAAGCCGCTGTCTCGGTACAACCCGGCTCGTGAGTGGCGATTCGGGTTAGAACACGAAACGCCACTCACGACCCGCTGGACCGAAGCATCACCGCGGCGCCGTCGTGGCAGGCCGCGGTTCGGAACCGTCCGGCCACCGCGCCGGCTGTCCTCGGTGGACACCGTTCATGAAGCGCTGCCACATGTCCGACGGCAGTGTCCTGCCCGTCAGTTTCTCCCCGGCGGCGTCCCGCATCCGGCGCGGCTCGTCGGAGCCGACCCAGACCGCGGTCGCGAGCTGCGGTGTGTACCCGACCGCCCAGCCGCCCGCGTTGTCGTCCGTCTCCTCGAACCGGAAGTCGCCGGTCTTCAGCGCCGCCGGACGATCCTTCAGACCGGTGGCCAGTACCTGGCTCATCGTGCCCGCGACCCGGCGGCTCAGCACCTCGTCGCCCTGGAACGCGGGCGTCTTGTCCGACGGCCGTTCCCACACGATTTCGCCGTTCTCGTCCCGGATCTTCGACACCAGATGCGGGGTGGCACGCATGCCGTCGGCGGCGAAGGTCGCGTAAGCACCGGCCATGTCGCTGGGGCGTAAGGGATACCGGCCGACGGCGATCCCCGGGCCGATCAGGAACCCGTCCTTCTCGCGCAGGGTCACCGCGCCATCGACGGACTCGGGGATCCCGGCCGCGCGGGCGCCTTCCCGGACCGCTTCGGCGCCGAGCTTCTTCGCCAGGTCGACGAACGGGCCCTGAGCGCCCCGCCCCATCGCCTCGCGCAGCGTGCACTTCCCGCCTTCGCCGCATTGGTCCTGGAACTCGAAGGTCTCGCCGAGGAAATCGACCGAAGCGGGCGCCTTCAGCGGTTCGTCCACGTTCACGCCCCGTTCGAGCCCGGCGGCGAGGAGCAACGGCTGGAACGCCGAGCCGGTGCCGTACGGGGTGCCCGCGTAGTCGTGCACGCTCCAGCCACCCCCGTTGTAGGCGCGGATGGCCCCGGTCCCGGGTTCGACGGCGACCAGCGACGCGCGGAAATGCTCGGGCTGCCCCTTCAACCGCTCCTTGACCGCCTTCTCGGCTTCGGCCTGGGCACGCGGATCGATGGTCGTCTCGACCTTCATCGCGCCGCCGCGCAGCCGGTCGAGTGGGTAGCCGACCTGCTCGAGTTCGGCGAGGACCTGCTGCTTGATGTGGTACTGCTCGTAGGTGACGCGGCCCGCGCGGGTCTCCGACGGCGCCTGGATCGCGTCCTCCGGATAGGTCATGGCGACCGCTTCGGCCTGGCTCACGTAGCCACGCGCGACCAGTTTGTTCACCACGTAGGACCAGCGCTTCATGGCGTGCTCGTGGCTGGAGGCGTACGGGTCGTGCACCGAAGGCGACTGGATCATCCCCGCGAGGAAGGCCGCCTCACTCCAGGTCATCGAATCGTCGAGTTTGCGGCCGAAGTAGGCGTTCATCGCCGAAGCCGGGCCGTACGTGCCGCGGCCGAACGAGATGATGTTGACGTAGCTTTCGAAGATCTCCTTCTTGGTCTGCTGCTGGGTGATCTTCGTGGCGAGCACGAGTTCGGAAAACTTCCGCGTGAGGGTGACGTCCTCGTTGCCGGTGGACTTCTTGATGTACTGCTGGGTGATCCCCGAGCCACCGCCGACACCGGTCACCAGCGCGCGGCCGAGCCCGGTGAGGTCGAAACCCTCGTTGTCCCAGAAGGTCGGGTCCTCGGTCGCGACGATCGCGTCGCGCAGTTTCGCGGGGACGGCGTCGTAGGGCACGAACAGCCGGTCGCCGCCGGGCGGGACCACCTTGAGCAGTTCGGAACCGTCGGCGTTCTGCAGGACGACGGTCTTGTCGAGATCGGCGAGCACCTCTTGCGGGCTGCGGACGTCGAGCAGGACGTACGCGAGCCCGAACGCGACGACCGGGATGCCGATCACCAGGCCGAGCGTCCAGGCGACGATCTTGCGCCACCTGCGCTTCTTCGGTTTCGGCTCCGGGGTGGCCGTGGTCTCCGACTCGGGTGCGTCTGCCTCATCCGGGTTTTCCACGCCAGGTTAGACGCCCGAACGAGTGAAAAGGTTGTGGGAAAGTCACCAAACTGCCTCCTGTTCACGACTTGAAGAATTCTTCATTTGATAATGTGAACAGATGCCCGTCCCCCTGTACCAGGCCAAGGCGGAGTTCTTCCGCATGCTGGGCCACCCGGTCCGGATCCGTGTACTGGAGCTGCTCGCCGAAGGCCCGAAGGCCGTCCGCGAACTGCTCGCCGAGATCGAGGTCGAGGCCTCCAACCTCTCCCAGCAGCTGGCCGTCCTGCGCAGGTCGGGAATCGTCACTTCGACCCGCGAGGGCTCGACGGTGGTGTACGCGCTCGCCGGCGGCGACGTCGTCGAGCTCCTGCGCGCGGCCCGGCGCATCCTCACCGAGCTGCTGGCCGACCAGAACGCCCTGCTCGCCCAGCTACGCGACGCGGAGTGACGGCGTGGCGGGTCTGAGACTTTCGGAACTGCGCTCGCTCCTGCCCGGACGTGAAGACCTGCGGACGCTCAAACGCGCTCCCCGGCGCGACCTCACGGCGGGCCTGACCGTCGCGATCGTCGCCCTGCCGCTGGCGCTGGGCTTCGGCATCTCGTCCGGCCTCGGGGCCGAAGCCGGGTTGGTCACCGCGATCGTCGCCGGCGCGCTGGCCGCGATCTTCGGCGGCTCCAACCTCCAGGTGTCCGGGCCGACCGGCGCGATGACCGTGGTGCTGGTGCCGATCATGGCCACGCACGGGGCGGGCGGCGTGCTGACGGTGGGCCTGCTCGCCGGGGTCTTGCTGCTCCTGCTCGCGGTCGCCCGCGCCGGCCGGTACATGCGCTACGTGCCGACACCGGTGGTCGAGGGCTTCACGCTGGGCATCGCCGGGGTGATCGCGCTGCAGCAGGTTCCCGCCGCGCTCGGCGTCGCCACTCCGGAGGGTGAGAAGGTGGCCGTCGTCGCGGCGAAGGCGGTGGCCGATTTCGCCGGGCATCCGGCCTGGCCGTCGATCGCGATCGCCGCCGGGGTCGCCGCCCTGATGCTGCTCGGCGCGAGGTGGCGGCCGTCGATCCCGTTCTCGCTGGTCGCGGTGGCCGTCGCGACCCTCGTGAGTCATTTCGCGCAGCTGCCGGTCGCTCGTATCGGCGCACTGCCCAACGGTCTTCCCGCGCCCTCGCTGGACTTCCTGGATCTGTCGACCTTGGGCGCGCTGGCTCCCTCAGCCGTCGCGGTCGCGGCGCTGGCCGCGCTGGAAAGCCTCCTGTCGGCCACGGTCGCCGACGCGATGAGCGTCAACGAACGCCACGACCCGGACCGGGAACTCTTCGGGCAGGGCCTCGCGAACCTCGTCACCCCGCTGTTCGGCGGCGTGCCCGCCACCGCGGCGATCGCGCGCACCGCGGTCAACGTCCGCGCCGGGGCGAAGTCGCGGCTGGCCTCGTTCACTCACGCGATGGTGCTGGCGGTGATCGTCTTCGCGGCGGCGCCGCTCGTGGCCACGATCCCGATCGCGGCGCTCGCCGGGGTGCTGCTGGCCACGGCCGTCCGCATGGTCGAGGCGGGTTCGGTCCGCGCGCTCCTGCGTTCGACCCGGCGTGACGCGCTGGTCCTCGTGCTCACCGCCGCCGCGACGCTGATCCTGGACCTGGTCACCGCGGTCATCCTCGGCCTCGTCGTGGCGGGCGCGCTGGCCCTGCGGGCGATCGCGAAGGCGGCTCGCATCGAAGAGGTGGCGCTCGACCACGCCGATCACGTGGCCGAGGAACGGGCGCTCCTGGACGAGCACATCGTCGCGTTCCGGCTCGATGGACCGCTGGTCTTCGCAGCGGCGCACCAGTTCCTGCTGGAGCTCTCCGAGGTCGCCGACGTCCGGGTGGTCATCCTCCGGATGTCACGGGTGTCGGCCATCGACGCCACCGGCGCCCTCGTCCTGCGCGACGCCATCGAACGCCTCGAACATCGCGGGATCACGGTGCTGGTGTCGGGGATCAAACCCGGCCACGAGAAGGTGCTCGACGAGCTCGGCGTTGCGGACCGGCTCCGCGCGGAGGGCCGGGTCTTCCCGGATACACCGCACGCCATCGATTTCGCGCACGCGCTGCTGACCTCAAGCGAGGAACGCGCGAAGCAGTGACGCGGTCCCTTCGACGTGTTCCGTCATCGCCCGGCGGGCCGCCTCGGAGTCCCCGGCGAGGATCGCGTCGACGATGGCCTCGTGCTGGGCGTTGGAATGCTCCAGGTTCGGTTCCAGCAGCGGGATCATGTCGAGCAGCTGGTTGACCCGCATCCGCGCGTCGGCCATCGCCGTGGTCAGCGAGCCGGACGCGGTGACCTCGGCGATCGCCAGATGCAGCCGCGAATCCTTGCGCCGGTAATCGCCGACGTCGGCCGCCGCGGCCTCGGCGAGCGTGCTGGTCAGATGCTGCCGGTCGGCCGGGCTGAGCGAACGCGAGGCCGCCATCTCGGCGGCACCGGTCTCCAGGACGTGCCGGAGACCGAGCGCGTCCTCCAGCGTGGCGTTGTCGACCTTCCGGCCGTCGGCGGCGGGCGGGTCGGGCAGGACGTCGTTGACGAACGTGCCGCCGTACCGTCCGCGCCGCGACTCGACGTAGCCCGCGTCGGACAGCGCGCGGATGGCCTCGCGCAGCGTCACCCGGCTGACCCCGAGCCGCTCGGCGAGCTCGCGTTCCGAGGGCAGCCGCTCCCCCGCGCCCACCACGCCCAGCCGGATCGCCTGGAGCAGCCTTTCGACGGTCTCCTCGAAGGCGTTGCCCGCGCGCACCGGGCGGAACAGCGCGTCACCCGCGTTCGCGACCGTGCTCGACTCCACCCTTCGAGTTTAGGCGGCCCGCAATTCGTCCTCTGGATGCGGTACTTGCGTGTGCAACTACCGCATCCAGAGGACTAAATGCGGGCCGTCAGCACTCGATGACGTTCACGGCGAGGCCGCCGCGCGCGGTCTCCTTGTACTTCACGCTCATGTCGGCACCGGTCTCGCGCATCGTCTTGATCGCCTTGTCCAGCGTCACGACGTGCGAACCGTCGCCGCGCATCGCCATCCGCGCCGCGTGGATCGCCTTCGACGCGCCGACGGCGTTGCGTTCGATGCACGGGATCTGCACCAGCCCGCCGACCGGGTCACAGGTGAGCCCCAGGTGGTGCTCGACGCCGATCTCGGCGGCGTTCTCCACCTGCGCGGGTGAACCGCCGAGCACCTCGGTGAGCCCGGCTGCGGCCATGGCGCTGGCCGAACCGACCTCACCCTGGCAACCGACCTCGGCGCCCGAAATCGACCCCGTCTGCTTGAGGATCGAGCCGATCGCGCCCGCGGTGAGCATGAACGTCACGATGCCGTCGTCCGACGAGCCCCGGATGAACCGCTGGTAGTAGTGCAGAACGGCCGGGATGATCCCCGCCGCGCCGTTGGTCGGCGCGGTGACGACGCGGCCACCCGCGGCGTTCTCCTCGTTGACCGCCAGCGCGTACAGGCTCACCCAGTCCATCGCGTACAACGGATCGCCGACGCCGTCCTCGGCGAGCAGCTTCTCGTGCAACGCCTTGGCGCGACGCGGAACCTTCAGGCCGCCCGGCAGGACGCCCTCGTGCTCGCAGCCGTTGCGCACGCATTCCGCCATGACCTGCCAGATCTCCAGCAGCCCTTCGCGGATCTCCTCGCGGGTGCGCCACGCGAGTTCGTTGCGCAGCATGACCTCGCTGATGGACAGCCCGGTGTCCTCGCAGTGCTTCAGCAGATCCGCGCCGGTGCGGAACGGGAACTCCAGCTTCGTCGAGTCCTCGACGACGACGGTGTCGGTCTCGTAGGACTCGTCGCGGACGAACCCGCCGCCGACGGAGTAGTAGGTGCGCTCGCGCAGCACCTTCCCGTCGGCGTCGAACGCGCGGAAGATCATCCCGTTCGGATGCGCCGGCAACGACTTCCGCCGGTGCATGGTCAGGTCGGTGTCCTCGGTGAACACGATCTCGTGCTCGCCGCGCACCTTCAACCGGCAGGATTCGCGGATCGCCGCGATCTTGCCGGGCACGGTGTCGGTGTCGATCTCCTCCGGACGCTCCCCGGACAGCCCGAGCAGCACGGCCTTGTCGCTGCCGTGCCCGAACCCGGTCGCGCCGAGCGAGCCGAAGAGCTCGCTCTGCACGCGTGCCGTGGCGGTGAGGTCACCGTCGGCCGCCAGACCGTCCACAAAGGTCAGTGCGGCGCGCATCGGGCCCACCGTGTGGGAGCTGGAGGGGCCGATGCCGATCGAAAACAGGTCGAAGACGCTGATCGCCATTGATCTGCCCTCCTTCCTATCTGGCCAGCAGTGAGCTGGCCTCTTGGGCCGCGGGCCCTTCGGCGGCGAGATGGGCCAAATTCTCCGACAGCGCTTCGCCGCGGTGGGCCTTCGTCTGGGCGAACAGGCGACCGGCCCGATACGACGAGCGTACGAGCGGCCCGGCCATCACACCAGCGAAGCCCATCGCTTCGGCTGCCTTCGAATGCTCGACGAACTCCTCCGGCTTAACCCAGCGGTCCACCGGATGATGCCGCGGCGACGGGCGCAGGTACTGGGTGATCGTGAGGATCTCGCAGCCCGCGTCCACCAGATCCTTCATCGCCGGAGCCACCTCCTCCGGCGTCTCACCCATGCCGAGGATCAGATTCGACTTCGTCACCAGACCGGCCTCACGAGCCTTCGTGATGACCTCAAGCGACCGCGCGTACCGGAAACCCGGCCGGATCCGCTTGAAGATCCGCGGCACGGTCTCGACGTTGTGCGCGAGCACCTCGGGACGTGAACCGAAGACCTCGGCCAGCTGGTCCGGATCCGCGTTGAAATCCGGGATCAACAACTCGACACCGGTACCCGGGTTCAACGCGTGGATCTGACGGACGGTCTCGGCGTACAGCCACGCACCACCGTCCTCCAGGTCATCGCGCGCGACACCGGTCACCGTCGAGTAGCGCAAGCCCATCGCCTGCACCGACTCCGCCACCTTGCGCGGCTCGGTCCGGTCCAGCGCCTCCGGCTTGCCCGTGTCGATCTGACAGAAATCACAGCGCCGGGTGCACTGGTCGCCACCGATCAGGAACGTCGCCTCACGGTCTTCCCAGCACTCGTAAATGTTGGGACAACCGGCCTCCTCACACACGGTGTGGAGGCCTTCACGCTTGACCAAGCCCTTGAGCTCCGTGAATTCCGGACCCATGCGCGCACGGGTCTTGATCCACGGCGGCTTCTTCTCGATCGGGGTCTGCGCGTTGCGGACTTCCAGCCGGAGAAGTTTGCGCCCCTCGGGGAGCGCGCTCATCGGCTGAGGTCCGCGTACAGCGGGTGCTTCTTGGCCAGCAGTTCGACCCGGGCGGACAGCGACTGGCGCAGGTCCTCGTCGAAGTCCGGGCGCAGCGCCTCGGCGATGATGTCGGCCACCTCGGCGAAGTCCTCGGCGCCGAAGCCGCGGGTCGCGAGCGCCGGGGTGCCGATCCGCAGGCCGGAGGTGACCATCGGCGGGCGCGGGTCGAACGGGACGGCGTTGCGGTTGACCGTGATACCGACCGAGTGCAGCCGGTCCTCGGCCTGCTGACCGTCCAAAGTGGAGTTGACCAGATCGACGAGCACCAGGTGCACGTCGGTCCCGCCGGTCAGCACGCGGACGCCGGCCTCGCTGCAGTCCGTGCGCGACAGGCGGTCGGCCAGGATCTTCGCGCCTTCGAGCACGCGCTGCTGACGCTCGCGGAACTCCTCGCTCGCGGCGATCTTGAGCGCGACGGCCTTGGCGGCGATGACGTGCTCCAGCGGGCCGCCCTGCTGGCCGGGGAACACCGCCGAGTTGATCTTCTTGGCGAGTTCCTGGCGGGACAGGATGATGCCGCCGCGCGGACCGCCGAGGGTCTTGTGCGTGGTCGTGGTGACGATGTCGGCGTAGGGCACCGGGCTCGGGTGCAGCCCGGCCGCGACCAGACCGGCGAAGTGCGCCATGTCGACCATGACCTTCGCGCCGACCTCGTCGGCGATACGGCGGAACTCGGCGAAGTCGAGCTGACGCGGGTACGCCGACCAGCCGGCGATGATCAGCTTCGGCTTGTGCTCCTTGGCGAGGCGCTCGATCTCCTCGATGTCGACGATCCCGGTCTCTTTGTCGACGTGGTACGCGACGACGTTGTAGAGCTTGCCCGAGAAGTTGATCTTCATCCCGTGGGTCAGGTGCCCGCCGTGGGCGAGGTCGAGACCGAGGATGGTGTCGCCGGGGTTGAGCACCGAGACCATCGCGGCGGCGTTGGCCTGCGCGCCCGAGTGCGGCTGGACGTTGGCGTGCTCGGCGCCGAAGAGGGCCTTCGCGCGGTCGATCGCCAGCTGCTCGATGACGTCGACGTGCTCACAACCGCCGTAGTAGCGGCGGCCGGGGTAGCCCTCGGCGTACTTGTTCGTCAGCACCGAACCCTGCGCCTCGAGCACGCCCACCGGGGCGAAGTTCTCCGAGGCGATCATCTCCAGGGTCGACTGCTGCCGGTCGAGTTCGGCCGCGACGGCGGTGGCGACCTCGGGGTCCACTTCGGACAGGGCAGCGTTGAACATCTCAGTTCTCCTGGGTCAGGACGGCGTATGCCTGGGCGTCGAGCAGGGCGGGCACGTCGCCGGTCAGACGCACCTTCAGGAGCCATCCTTCGGCGTACGGGTCCGAGTTGATGAGCTCGGGGGTGTCCGTTGTGGCCTCGTTCACCTCGACGACCTCGCCGTCCACGGGTGCGTACAGCTCGCTGACCGATTTGGTCGACTCGACCTCGCCGAACACCTCGCCCGCGGTGACGGTGTCGCCGACCGAAGGGAGCTGGACGAACACGATGTCACCGAGCGACTCGGCGGCGAAGGCGGTGATGCCCACGGTGGCGACGCCGTCGGCGACGTTCAGCCACTCGTGTTCCTTCGTGTACTTCAGGTCCTGGGGGATGCTCATGATGTCGGAAGGGCCTTTCAGGCGCGGGAGTAGAAGGGCAGGGCGACGACCTCGACGGGCTCGATACGGCCCCGGATGTCGACGGAAAGCTCGGTGCCGGGCTCGGAGTGCTCCCGGTCCACGTAGGCCATGGCGATCGGGTAACCCAGCGTCGGCGAGAGGGCACCGCTGGTGACCTCGCCGATCTCGGTCTCGCCCGCCAGGACGGTGTAGCCGTGACGCGGCGCGCGGCGGCCGGAGCCCTTGAGCCCGACGCGGACCCGGGGAACGTCCTTCTTGGACAGCTCTTCGAGCGCGGCCTTGCCGACGAAGTCGTTCGGCTTCTCGAACTTGACCACCCGGCCGAGACCGGCCTCGAACGGGCTCAGCTGGAGGCTGAGTTCGTTGCCGTACAACGGCATTCCGGCTTCGAGACGCAGGGTGTCGCGGCAGGCGAGGCCCGCCGGGAGCAGGCCGTGCGGCTCGCCGGCCTCGGTGAGGATGCGCCAGACGGCGGGTGCCTCACCGGCCGGGACATACAGCTCGAAGCCGTCCTCGCCGGTGTAGCCGGTGCGGGCCAGCAGGACGTCGTGACCCTTCACGACGGCCGGGACGCTCGCGTAGTACTTGAGCGCGCCCAGGTCGGCGTCGGTGACGGCGCCGAGGATCTCGACGGCCTTCGGGCCCTGGACGGCGATCAGCGCGACGTCCTCGGACTTGTTCTCGACGACCGCGTCGAAACCCGAGACCCGCTCGGCCAGCGCTTCGGCCACCACGGCGGCGTTGCCCGCGTTGGCCACGACCAGGAACTTCTCGTCGGCGAGGCGGTAGACGACCAGGTCGTCCAGCACGCCGCCGTTCTCGTCGCAGATCATCGTGTAGCGCGCCCGGCCCGGCTTCACGCCGGACAGGTTGCCGACCAGCGCGAAGTCGAGGGTGTCGGCGGCCTGCGGGCCGGTCACCTCGATCTCGGCCATATGCGAGAGGTCGAACAGACCGGCGGCCTCGCGGACCGCCTTGTGCTCCGCCAGTTCGCTGGAGTAGCGGATCGGCATCGACCAGCCCGCGAAATCGGTGAACAGCGCACCCAGTCCTTTGTGGACTCCGTGCAGGGACGTCTCTTTCGACATCAAGTGCCTCAGTTCTCGTAGGCGTTGAGCGGCGGGCAGGAGCAGACGAGGTTACGGTCCCCGCGCGCACCGTCGATGCGGCGCACCGGAGGCCAGTACTTGGACTTGCGGTTCACTCCGGCGGGGTACACCGCCAGTTCGCGGTCGTAGGGCAGGTCCCAGTCGCCGACGAGGGTCTCGGCGGTGTGCGGGGCGTTGCGCAGCGGGCTGTTGTCCGCGGCCCACTTGCCCTGCGCGACGGCGTCGATCTCCGCGCGGATGGCGATCATCGCCGCGATGAAGCGGTCGATCTCGCCGAGGTCCTCGGATTCGGTCGGCTCGACCATCAGCGTGCCCGCGACTGGGAACGACATGGTCGGAGCGTGGAAGCCATAGTCGATCAGGCGCTTCGCGACGTCGTCGACGCTGACGCCGGTCTCCTTGGTGAGCCCGCGCAGGTCGAGGATGCACTCGTGCGCGACCAGGCCGTCCTGTCCGGTGTAGAGCACCGGGTAGTGCTGGTTGAGGCGCTTGGCCACGTAGTTCGCGGCGAGCACGGCGACCTGCGTCGCGGCGGTGAGCCCGCCCGCGCCCATCATGCGGACGTACGCCCACGAGATCGGCAGGATCGACGCCGAGCCGTACGGGGCGGCGCTGATCGGGCCGACCCCGGTTTCGGGACCGGCCTTCTCCAGCAGCGGGTGGTTCGGCAGGTACGGCGCGAGGTGCGCGCGGACCGCGACCGGGCCGACGCCGGGGCCGCCGCCGCCGTGCGGGATGCAGAAGGTCTTGTGCAGGTTCAGGTGCGAGACGTCGCCGCCGAACTCACCCGGCTTGGCGAGCCCGAGCAGCGCGTTGAGGTTCGCGCCGTCGACGTAGACCTGGCCGCCCGCGTCGTGGACGATCTTGGCCAGCTCGTCGATGCCGTTCTCGTACACGCCGTGCGTGGACGGGTACGTGACCATGATCGCGGACAGCGTGTCGCGGTTGGCCTCGACCTTGGCCCGCAGGTCTTCGAGGTCGACGTTGCCCTCGTCGGTGCACTTGACCACGACGACGCGCATCCCGGCCATCACCGCGGAGGCGGCGTTCGTGCCGTGCGCGGACGACGGGATCAGGCAGACCTCGCGTTCGGTCTGGCCGTTGGCGTGGTGGTACGCGCGGATCGCGAGCAGACCGGCGAGCTCGCCCTGGCTGCCCGCGTTCGGCTGCAGCGACACCTTGTCGTAGCCGGTGACCTCGGCCAGCCAGCCCGACAGCTGCTCGACCAGGGTGTGGTAGCCCTCGGCCTGGTCGGCGGGCGCGAACGGGTGGATCCCCGCGAACTCGCGCCAGCTGATCGGCTCCATCTCGGTGGTGGCGTTGAGCTTCATCGTGCAGGAGCCGAGCGGGATCATGCCGCGGTCGAGCGCGTAGTCGAGGTCCGAAAGGCTCCGCAGGTAGCGCAGCATCGCGGTCTCGGAGCGGTGTGAGTGGAAGACCTCGTGGGTGAGGTACTCGCTCTGGCGGTCAAGGCCCGAGGGCAGGGCCTGGGCGTCGGCCGCGGGGGTGTCGACGCCGAAAGCGTTGAGCACCTTGGCGATGATCGCGGGCGTGGTGACCTCGTCGACCGCGATGCGGACGTGGTCGGCGTCGACCGGGCCGAGGTTGATCCCGTTCTCCCGCGCGACCGCGACGACCGCTTCGGCCTGTCCGGGCATGCGGGCGAGGACCGTGTCGAAGAAGCCCTCGTGGACGACCTCGACGCCGCCCTCGCGGAGGGCTCCCGCCAGTCCGGCGGCGAGTTCGTGGACGCGGGTCGCGATGCGCTTGAGGCCGTCCGGACCGTGGTAGACCGCGTACATCGCGGCGAGCACGGCGGGCAGGACCTGCGCGGTACAGATGTTGGAGGTGGCCTTCTCGCGGCGGATGTGCTGCTCGCGGGTCTGCAGGGCGAGGCGGTACGCGGGGTTGCCGTCGGCGTCGACCGAGACGCCGACCAGGCGACCCGGGAGCGAGCGCTCGAGCCCGGCGCGGACGGCCATGAACCCGGCGTGCGGGCCGCCGTAGCCGAGCGGGACACCGAAGCGCTGGGTGGAACCGGCGGCGATGTCGGCGCCGAACTCACCCGGCGCGGTGATCAAGGTGAGGGCGAGCAGGTCGGCGGCGACGGTGTACAGCGCGCCGGCGGCCTTCGCGGTCTCGGAGATGGCGGAGTAAAAGCCCGCGCCGCGCAGCACGCCGGAAGCGCCCGGGTACTGGACGACGACGCCGAAGAACTCCTCCGGCAGGCCGGTGAGCAGGTCGCGGACCTCGACCTCGACGCCCATGGCCTCGGCGCGGGTGCGGACGACGGCGATGGTCTGCGGCAGGCACTCGGCGTCGAGGACGACCTTGTTCGACTTCGCCTTCGACGCGCGGCGCATCAGCATGACGGCCTCGGCGACGGCGGTGGACTCGTCGAGCAGGGAGGCGTTCGCGGTGGCGAGACCGGCCAGCTCGGAGACCATGGTCTGGAAGTTGAGGAGGGCTTCGAGACGGCCCTGCGAGATCTCCGGCTGATACGGCGTGTAGGCCGTGTACCAGGCCGGGTTCTCCAGCACGTTGCGGCGGATGACCGCCGGGGTGACCGTGTCGTGGAAGCCGAGGCCGATCATCTGCGTCATCGGCTTGTTGAGCGCGGCGAGCGCGCGAAGCTCGGCGATGGCGTCCTCTTCGGACGCGGCGGGGGGAAGGTCGAGGTCGCGGGTGACGCGGATCGCGGACGGCACCGCGGCCTGCACCAGGGCATCGAGACTGCCGAAGCCGACCTCGGCGAGCATCTTGGCCTGCTCGGACTCCGAGGGGCCGATGTGCCGGTCGTCGAAGGACGTACTGGTCAAGGGAGCTCCTTGGGTCAGGCGCCGGATAGACCGGTGCGCTGGGAACTCCCCCTCTGTCATGGCACCTGAGAGTTTCACCACCGATGAGGGTGGCTTTCACCTTGGGTGAGGCGCACTTGCGCGCCTGCTTTCCAGAGTGGCCTCGCGTGAAGCGGTAGTGGGTACCTGAGAGATTCCGGGGAGTTTGCTCCTTCGGTGCCCCACCACGTTCGTGGGGGCTCTCCCGCTCCAGCTCGACGGCCCGATCTGCAGTTGTGCGCACACCGTACCTGGCCTGTTCAGCGCGCGTCTACTTCCCACCGACCACGTCACTTGCGAGTTCCGGCTTTGATCACGCGAGTTCCGCCTCCAAGCACGCGAGTTCCGGCCCCGATCACGCGAGTTACGGCCCACATTCAGAGGACTAAACGCGCCGGGGCGCGGCAGGGCCCGGGGTGAAGGGGCCCTTCACCGCATGAGACGAGGGGAAAGCGTCCTTCGGCCCCCGGCCCGGGCGCGACGGCCGGCCCGGAGGCCGTGAAGGCCTCCTTGAGGGACTCTGGGTCTCTCAAGGAGGCCTTCACGGACAGACCAACCGCATTCAGAGGACTAAACGCGGGCCCGGGGTCAGAGCGGCGTGACGTAGGCGCCCGAGATGCCGCCGTCCACCAGGAACTGCGAGGCCGTGATGAACGAGGCGTCGTCGCTCGCCAGGAACGCGACCGCGCCCGCGATCTCCTCCGGCTCCGCGAACCGCCCGACCGGCACGTGCACCAGCCGCCGCGCGGCCCGCTCGGGGTCCTTCGCGAACAGTTCCTTGAGCAGCGGCGTGTTCACCGGACCCGGGCACAGCGCGTTCACCCGGATGTTCTCCCGCGCGAACTGCACGCCCAGTTCCCGGCTCATCGCCAGCACCCCGCCCTTGGACGCGGTGTACGAGATCTGCGACGTCGCCGCGCCCATCACCGCGACGAACGACGCCGTGTTGATGATCGAGCCCTTCCCCTGCCGCTGCATATGCGGCAGGACCGCCTTGCAGCACAGGTACACCGACGTCAGGTTGACCTTCTGCACCTTCTCCCACGCGTCGATGCCCGTGGTGAGGATCGAGTCGTCCTCGGGCGGGGAGATACCGGCGTTGTTGAACGCGACGTCGACCGAGCCGAAGGTGTCCACAGTGGTCTGGAACAGGGCCTCGACCTGCTCGGCGTCGGTGACGTCGGCCTGCACGAACAGGCCGCCGACCTCGTCGGCCGCGGCCTTGCCCGCCTCGGCGGAGATATCGCCGATGACGACCTTCGCGCCTTCGCTCGCCAGCCGCCGCGCGGTGGCGAGGCCGATCCCGCTGCTGCCGCCGGTGATGACGGCGACGCGGCCTTCGAAACGCTGAACCATTCCTATTCCTCCGTGCTGATGAAGACGTTTTTGGTCTCGGTGAAGGCGTCGACGGCGTCCGGACCCAGCTCACGGCCCAGCCCGGACTGCTTGAATCCGCCGAACGGCGTCCAGTACCGGACGGACGAATGCGAGTTGACCGACAGGTTCCCGGCTTCGACGCCGCGCGCGACGCGGAAGGCGCGGCCGACGTCGCGGGTCCAGATCGAGCCGGACAGCCCGTACTCGGTCTGGTTCGCCATGGTCACCGCGTCCGACTCCCCGTCGAACGGGACCACCGCGACGACCGGGCCGAAGATCTCGTCCGAGGCCAGCGGATGCCGCAGATCCGGCGGGGTGACGACGGTCGGCGCGAACCAGTACCCGGGGCCGACGGGCGCGTTGCCCCGGAAGGCGACCGGCGCGGAATCGTCCACATAGGACGACACCTTCGCGTGATGCCCCGCCGAGATCAGCGGGCCCATCTCGGTGACCTCCAGCCGCGGATCCCCGACGACGACACCGTTCACGGCGGGTTCCAGCAGCTCCATGAACTTCTCGTACACGCTCGACTGCACCAGGATCAGCGACCGCGCGCAGCAGTCCTGCCCGGCGTTGTCGAAGACGCCGTACGGCGCGGTGGCCGCGGCCTTCTCCAGGTCGGCGTCGGCGAACACGATGTTCGCGTTCTTGCCGCCGAGTTCCAGGGTCACCCGCTTCACCTGCGCGGCACAGCCCGCCATGATCTGCTTGCCGACCTCGGTGGAGCCGGTGAACACCACCTTCCGCACCGCCGGATGGTCCACGAAGCGCTGCCCCACCACGGATCCCTTGCCGGGAAGCACCTGGAAGACGTCTTCGGGGATTCCTGCCTCCCGGGCGAGTTCGCCGAGGCGGATCGCGGTGAGCGGGGTGAGTTCGGCGGGTTTGAGCACGACGGTGTTCCCGGCGGCGAGCGCCGGCGCGAACCCCCAGCCCGCGATGGGCATCGGGAAGTTCCACGGCACGATCACCCCGACCACGCCCAGCGGCTCGTGGAACGTCATGTTCACGCCACCGGGCACCGGGATCT
The DNA here is from genome assembly GCF_001905755.1 of Amycolatopsis sp. CB00013. Lineage (NCBI taxonomy): Bacteria > Bacillati > Actinomycetota > Actinomycetes > Pseudonocardiales > Pseudonocardiaceae > Amycolatopsis > Amycolatopsis sp. CB00013. The sequence goes on from NZ_LIWC01000008.1 coordinate 314,202, forward strand.
GCTTGCCGCTCAGCCGTTCGGGCGATGCCGAGTAGTACGTCAGCACGTCGCGGACGTTGCCCGCCTCCCAGCGCGCGTTGCCGATCGTGTGGCCGGCGTTGGCGACCTCCAGCGCGGCGAGGTGCTCGATGTCGGCGTCGACGGCGTCGGCGAACCGGCGCAGCAGCCGCGCCCGGTCGCCGGGGGCCACCGCGCGCCAGGCGGGGAACGCCGCGTGCGCACGGGCGATGGCCGCGTCGGTCTCCTCGGCCGAGGTCGGTTCGACCGACCTCACCACCTCCTCGGTGGCGGGGTTGATCACCTCGAACGTGGTCATTCGCGCTCCTTCGCAGCTTTTACCAGCGCTTCGAAAAGCCTGATGTCGTCGGGATTCTGTTCGGGATGCCATTGGACGCCGAGTACGAACCCGTCGCCGGGCAGTTCGGCCGCCTCGATGGTCCCGTCGGCGGCCCAGCCGGCCGGGACCAGCCCGTCACCGAGCTTGTCGATCGCCTGATGGTGGTAACACGGCACCTTGGTCTCGGCGCCGAGGATCGACGCGACGCGGCTGCCCTCGGCAAGCGTCACCGTAGTGGTGCCGAAGATCCCCGGCGAGGGCTGGTGATCCGCATTGTCCACCGTCTCCGGCAGATGCTGGACGAGCGTGCCGCCCAGCGCGACGCTGAGCACCTGCAGCCCGCGGCACACGCCGAGCACCGGTTTCCCACTGTCCAAAGCGGACCGCAGCAGGCCGAACTCGAACGCGTCCCGGTTCGGCCTCGTGTACGTCGTCGCGTGCTGCTCTTGGCCGTAACGTGCCGGGTCGACATCCGCGCCGCCGACCAGCACGAGACCGTCCACGGCGGAGATCAGCCGATCGTGTGCCTCGCTCACCGGCGGCAGCAGGACCGGGATCCCGCCCGCCGCGACGATCCCGTCGACGTAGACCCGGTGGAGCAGCGCCGCTTCGGTCTCCCACACCAGGAACTTCGCTGGTTCCAAATAGGACGTGAGCCCGATCAGGGGCTCAGAGCCGTTCGAAGCCACGGATCCTCTCCCAGTCGGTGACGGCGGCGTCGTACGCGGTGAGCTCGACCTTCGCCGCGTTCAGGTAGTGGTCGACGACCTCGTCCCCGAACGCGGACCTCGCGAGTTCACTCCCGTCCAGCAGCGCCGCCGCGTCCCGCAGCGTGGTCGGCACGGTCGGCTTGGCGGAACCGTAGGCGTTGCCGTGGAACTCCGGCTCCAGCTCCAGTTCGTTCTCGATACCGTGCAGCCCGGCCGCGATCAGCGCGGCCGCCGCGAGGTACGGGTTCACGTCGCCGCCGGGCACGCGGTTCTCCGTGCGCAGCGAATCCCCGTGCCCGACGACGCGGAGCGCGCACGTGCGGTTGTCCGTACCCCACGCGACGGCCGTCGGCGCGAAGCTCCCGGGCACGAACCGCTTGTAGGAGTTGATGTTCGGCGCGAAGAAGTAGGTCAGCTCACGCAGTCCGGCCAGCTGGCCGGCGAGGAAATGCTCCATCAGCGGCGAGAATCCACCTGGGCCGTCTCCGGCCAGGACGGGTTCGCCCGCGGCCGAGCGCAGGCTGATGTGGATGTGACAGGAGTTGCCCTCGCGTTCGTTGTACTTCGCCATGAACGTGAGGCTTTTGCCTTCCTGTGCGGCGATCTCCTTGGACCCGGTCTTGTAGACGCTGTGGTTGTCACAGGTGGTCAGCGCGTCGGCGTAGCGGAACGCGATCTCGTGCTGGCCCGGATTGCATTCGCCCTTGGCGGACTCGACGTACAGCCCCGCTCCGCCCATGTCGTTGCGGATGCGACGCAGCAGCGGTTCGATCCGGGCGGTGCCGAGCATCGAGTAGTCGACGTTGTACTGGTTGGCCGGGCGAAGGTCCTGATAGCGCTTGTCCCAGGCCGATTCGAAGGTGTCGTCGAAGACGATGAACTCCAGCTCGGTGCCGACGTAGGCGGCGAGACCGCGCTCGGCGAGCCTGTCGAGCTGGCCGCGCAGGATCTGGCGGGGCGAGGGGGCCACCGCGCCGCCCTGCACCCGTTCGAGGTCGGCGAGGACCAGCGCGGTGCCCTCCTGCCACGGAAGCAGGCGCAGCGTGTCGAAGTCCGGGCGCATGACGAAGTCGCCGTAGCCGGTCTCCCAGGACGACATCGCGTAGCCGTCGACGGTGTTCATGTCCACGTCGACGGCGAGGAGATAGTTGCACGCTTCGGTGGCGTGCTCGACGACCTCGTTGAGGAAGTACTCGGCGGCGCAGCGCTTGCCCTGCAACCTGCCCTGCATGTCGGTGATCGCCACCAGCACCGTGTCGACGGTGCCGTCCTCGACCAGTTCCCGGAGCCGATCCAGCGTGAGCATGCCGCGCCTGTTCGCCATCAGCCTCACCTAAAGGTTCGAAGCGGTACCTTTGCGGCTTCTTCCTACCGGGTCGACCGGACCCGGTCAACTCCTTCAATGGTCTGGTTCGTTATCCATTGCTCACCGTAGTTGATCCCTGGGCGGATTGTCTGTGATGCCCGGCTGAGAAGATGCTGTGAATCCCGCCGCACCGGGAGGAGATCCGCGCATCCGGGACGTTGTACGGATCAAGAGAGGTGAGAAGGAATGACACAGGCATTCACGCAGCAGACCACGTTCACCGAGCCCCAGGGGCGGGCTCAGCTCCCGACGCTGCCCAGCGGGTGGCCGATCGGCTCCTACGAGTCCTACTCCGAAGCGCAGCGTGCCGTCGACCACCTCGCGGGAACGGACTTCCCGATCACGGACGTCACGATCGTCGGTGTCGAGCCGATCCTGGTGGAGCGCATCGCCGGACGCATGGGCTGGAGCAAGGTGCTGACCAGCTCGGCGCTGTCCGGCGCGATGTTCGGTGTGTTCCTCGGGCTCGTGCTGAGCCTGCTGAACCCGGGCGCCGGGCTGGTGCCGATCATTGTCGGCCTGGTCGGCGGTATCGGGTTCAACCTGCTGTTCGGCGCGCTGGGGTACGCGTCGTCGAAGAACAAGCGAGGGTTCATCTCGCAGAGCCAGCTGGTCGCCCGGCGTTACGACGTCCTGGCCCAGCCGCGCAACGCCGAGAAGGGCCGCGCCCTGCTGGCCGACCTGGCCGCCAGGAGCGCGTTCAACCACTGAGCCTCACCCCACGAGGCGCCGCGTTTCGTCCTCTGAATGCGGTCGTTGGCATCGCGAACCATCGCATTCAGAGGACGAAACGCGGGTGGAGGCGGCCCCCGACGTCCGCCTCCACCCGGGCCACCTAGCGCGTCGGCTGGGTGGAGTTCGACGGCGACGCGGGGGAAGACGGCGGCGCCTGGGCGGTCGTGGAAGGCGGAGCCGGGGTGATCTTCGGGATCGCCGCGCTGAACGGCACGTCCGTCCTTTCCAGACAGTAGCTGCGGTAACCGTTGTAGCCGTTGAGGTTTCCGTCGTTGTCCCGGACTCCCCGATCGAGCCGCGGCCGCGGATAGCGGTTGTCGTCGCCGATCTTCCGCTTCTCGCCCGTGCTCTGCTCGCAGGCGTACCGGGTCGTGCTGAGCGGGCGGCCGTTCTCGTCGTAGAGGTAGATCTCGGTCAGCGGTTTGCCTTCGGCGTCGAACGCGTAGATGTTCTCCACGTCCTGGCTGCCGTACGTCAGCTGCGGGTTCCCGTAGCTGTCGTTGTAGCTCGGCCCATAGGAGCTGTTGTAGGAACCGCCGCCATAGGACCGCTTCGCGATCAGGTCGACCGCCGCGCCCGCCCCGCCGAGCATGCTGCCGATGACGAACGCCGAGATCGGCACGGCCAGCCACAGCAGCCGCCGGTCGGTCTTCAGCTTCGGCCCCGCCCAGACCACCGCGACGGCGGCCAGCAGCATCAGCGGCAACAACAGCACGGCCTCGGTGTCGCGCAGCACGAGCAGCAGGCCGAAGATGACCAGCACCGCCGCGCACAGCACCCACCACGCCGGCTTGAGCGTGCGGAAGTAGTTCAGCCCCTTGCCGTTCCGGTCCTTCTGGAACGAGGCGGCGATCTCGCGGAGCTTGACCACCTCGGGCAGCTCGACGATCGGGGCGACCCCCTTCCGCACCACGTAGGCGACGCTGATCGCGAGTACGGGTGCGACGAAAAGCAGGCCCAGCAACGGTTCCACCCGCACCCACACCGCGGCCGCGAAGCCGAACAACGCGAAGCCGCCGACGGAGAACACCAAGCCCCAGAACGCGAACCGCGCCCCGCCGATCCCGGTCTTCACCTTCAGCACGGCGGTCTTGTCGCCCGCGTCGGGCGGACGCGGCGGATAGCCGCCGGACGCCCGCAGTTCGGCGGCATAGCCTTCCGGGCTCCCCAGACGCTCGATCAAGGCGTCGACCTTGGGGTTCTCCCCCAGCTCCGCCTCCATCTCGGCGAGATGCGGCCGGACGTCTTCGAGGATCTCCTCGACTTCGCTCTCGGGCAGGTCGGCGAGCGCGCTCCTGACCCTCGCCAGATACACCCGCACGGCGGTCGGATTCTGCGTGCTCATGCTGCCTCTCCCAACAGGCTGTTCATTGTCGTGGCGAAAGTCCGCCAGGTCTGCCCCGACTCTTCGAGGCGCTGACGACCCGGCTCGTTGAGGCTGTAGTACTTGCGGTGCGGGCCTTCCTCGCTCGGCACCACATAGGACGTCAGCAGGCCTGCCTTGTACAGCCGCCGAAGCGTCCCGTACACCGAAGCGTCGCCCACTTCCTGCAACCCCGCGATACGGAGTCTTCGGAGCACGTCGTAGCCGTAGCCGTCCTCTCCGCGAAGCACCGCGAGAACGGCGAGGTCCAGCACGCCTTTGAGTAGCTGACTGATCTCCACAGTCGCGTCCCTCCCAGTCTTACGCAACAGAAGGTACCACGCATTACACAGTAGTGCGCACGGCGGAAGCCACTTGCGCCGAAGAGGTGGTTCATGGGTTACTTAGTCCAGTAATGAACCACCGCACCCGAGAGGGTGCTCGAAGACTGGGGACGGAGGTGTCGTGCTCGACGAAGGAACACCCCTGTTCGTGCAGATCGCCGAACAGATCGCCGACGACATCGCCGAGGGAAGCCTGGCCGAGGGGGAACGCGTGCCGTCAACCAACGAACTCGCCGCCTTCTACCGGATCAATCCGGCGACGGCGGCCAAGGGGATCAACGTGCTGGCCGACGACGGCCTGCTCGAAAAGCGACGGGGTATCGGCATGTTCGTCGCCGCCGGCGCGCGGCAGAAGCTGCTCACCGACCGGCGGCAGCGGTTCGCCGAGCAGTACCTCGACCCGATGCTCATCGAAGCGAAGCGCCTCGGCATCGACGACGAAACCTTGATCTCGCTCATCCGCGGGAACGGACACCGGAACGGAGGACCCGCCGCATGACGCCGACCATTTCGACCACCGGCCTGACCCGGCGCTACGGCGACCATCTCGCGCTCGGCGATGTCTCGGTCGACATCGGAGAAGGAAAGATCACCGGCCTGCTGGGCCGCAACGGTGCGGGCAAGAGCACCTTCCTGCGGATCGTGACCGCGCAGGAGTTCGCCAGCGCGGGCTCGGTCCGTGTGTTCGGCGAGACCCCGGTCGAGAACGAGCGGGTGCTGCGGCGCCTGGTGCTCGTCCGCGAAGACCAGCAGTTCCCGGACTTCAAGGTGCGGCACGCCCTTTCGGCGGCGTCGTGGTTCTACCCGAACTGGGACGCGGAACTGGCCGAAGACCTGCTCCGCGACTTCGATCTGCCGACGAAACGCCCGATCAAGAAGCTCTCGCGAGGGATGCGTTCGGCGCTGTCGATCACGATCGGGCTCGCGGCCCGGGCGGAGCTCACGCTGCTCGACGAGCCGTACGCGGGACTCGACGCCGTCGCACGCCAACTGTTCTACGACCGGTTGCTCGACGACTATTCGGCCCATCCCCGCACGATCCTGCTTTCCACGCACCTGATCGACGAGGTCGCCGATCTGCTGGAGCACGTGGTGATGATCGACAAGGGCCGCGTCGTCCTCGACGCGCCCGCCGACGAACTGCGCGGCACTGCCGTCACGGTTTCCGGCCCCTCCCTCGCGGTGGACGACTTCGTCGCCGGCCGCCGGGTGCTGCACCGCCGCAAGATCGGGTCGCGCGCTTCGGTCACCGTCGCCGACGCGCTCGGCCCCGCCGACAAGGCGAAGGCGAAGGCCCTGCATCTCAAGCTGGAGCCGCTTTCCTTGCAGCAGTTGATGGTGCACACCTCCAACGGACAGACCGCAGAGGAGGCGTCCGCATGAACACCCTGGTCAACGTCGCGCGCTACCACCTGGTGGACCGGCTCCAGTACGTCGTCCTCCCGGTCGGCGTCACGTTCTTCGCCTTCGGGGTGAATCTCGCGATCTTCTCGCTGATCCCCGAAACACCCGAGGAGAACTACTCCGGCGGCCTGTTCACGCTGTTCGTGTTCATGCTCGTCTGCGGGGCACTGAGCATGACGAAATCGCTCCCGTTCGGGCTCGCGCTCGGTGTGTCGAGGCGGTCTTACTACCTCGGCACGATCCTGCTGGTCGCCGGGCTCTCCGCGGTGTACGCGGTGGGGGTCACCGTGTTCCAGGTGATCGAAGACGCGACCGGAGGCTGGGGGCTCGGTCTCAACTACTTCCGCGTTCCCTGGTTGCTCGACGGTCCCTGGTACCTGACACTGCTCACGTCGTTCGTGTTCCTGTTGCTGATGTTCGTCTACGGCATGTGGTACGGCCTGATCTACCGGCGCGCCGCGGTGGTGGGTGTCGTCCTGTTCGGCGCGGCGCAGGTCCTGGTGCTGCTGGGCGGGGTGCTGCTGCTCAGCTGGACCGACTCCTGGCCGAAGCTCGGAGAGTTCTTCAGCACGTTGACCGTCGGCGGGATGACCGGGGTGCTCGCCCTGATGGTCTGCCTCGCCGGGGCGGGCGGGTTCGCCACGATGCGCCGCGTCACCGTCTGAGAATCCTTCCACACCAAGGAGTTCCGTTATGGCCGTGGCTCATGTGGTGCTGTCGGTGATGCTGATCGCGATCTTCGCCGTACTGGGGGTGGCGAAGGTCCTGCGTCAGCCGGCGTTGGTCTCCCGGACCGAGAGGCTCGGCTTCTCGGTCCGGGGGATCCAGGGGATCGGAGCGCTGGAGATCGCCGGGGCGGCGGGCCTGGCGGCCGGATTCTTCTGGCCACCGCTCGGGATCGCCGCGGCGATCGGCCTGGTGGCGTTGCTGATCGGGGCGGCGATCTCCCACGCGCGGGCGGGCGACGGGATCAAGGACGTCGCCCCTCCGGTCTGGCTCGCGCTGGTCGCGGCGGCGGCCGCCGTCACCGCGATCGTCTAGCCGTCCGGCGGAACTCGCGTGCTTGGGCACGGAACTCGCGTGCTTGGAGGCGGAACTCGCGGGTGACCTCCACCAGCCACGCCGCTTCGGTGGCGATGTCCGGCTCGTCGAGGTAGGTCGCCGGAACGTCGTCGGGGGCGTACCGGCGGCCTGCCTCGGAGGCGACGAGCGCGGCGGCCAAGGTCGCGGCCTCGACCGTCGCGGCCACGCGGGCTTCGGGGATCTTCGCCTTGCGTGCTTCGGCTTCCGCGACCGGCGGGAGGTCCGGATCGAAGAAGGGCCGCAGCGCGAGATGGCCGTCCCGGATCTCGATGACCCTGCGGTACAAGGCGAATTCCACGCCACCCGGCATACCGGGGCCCGGGTCCAGCGCGATGCCCGGGACGGCTTCGCGCAAGGCGGCCCACAACGGTTCGATCCGCCGGTACGTCCGGTACGTGCCGAGCAGCCGGAACGGAGTGGCCAGCGCGGGCCCCCACACGCTGAGCGTCGCGCCCGCCCCGGCGAGCCCGACGCTCAGCGCCGCCAGGATCGCCGAGAGCGTGTCCTCGCCGGCGTCGACCGCGCCGGTGGTGGCGAGGATGTAGATGTCGTCGACGTCCCAGAAAGTCCAGCCCAGCGCGGAAACCCCGCCGCCGACGAGCAGCCACAGCCCCGTGCGAAGCGGCCCGGGGTCGGCATGCCGCGCGAAACGGGCGAAGACGATCGAGAACGTCAGCAGGCTGATCAGACCGTAGACGAGGAAAAGAACGTTGTACGCGACGAACCAGCCGAGCCCGCCCGGTCCGGCGGCGGTGTGCTCGCCGACGCGATAGCTGCCGGAGAGGAAGAAGAGCGCGATCTCGGCGGCCACGACGGCCCAGGACAGCAGCGCGTGCCGACCGATCCGCTTGCCCTCCCCCAGTTTCAGCGAATGCGCGAACGCGACCGCGAAGGCCATCGCGCCGATCTTGAGCAGATCGGCCGCGAGATTCAGGAGGCTGCCGATGGGTTCTTCGACACCGACGGCGTTCTCCATGGCCGGAGTGAGCAGCATGATGCCGCCCGCGATGCACATGCCGAAGGCGCTGAGGAACCACATCCGCCGCCGAGGCTGGGTGTGCCGGGCCTGGATCAGCTTGTAACCGAAACCCGCGAACGCCACCACGCAACAGAAGTACGCGATGGTCTCGGTCACGGCAGGCGCCGTTTACGGCTGCCGAAGAGGTCGTCGACCCGCGCCAATCCGCCGGCGAGATCACTTCCGCCCTCGTGGTGCCGGACCGTGCCGCGCACCGACGTCCGCGCCACGCGTTGCGCGAGGAGGCTGGCGAGCAGTTCGGCCTCCTGCTCCTCGACCGCGCTGTAACTCGTGCGGCCGAGGACACGGCGGACGAGCTCGGGCGCCAGATTCGGCATGAGGGCCTTGCTGGCGGCGGCGTCGAGCGCGATCCCGTCGGCTCCCGCGTTCGCACCGACGTGACCGCACAGCAGGTGGCCGACCTCGTGCAGCAGGATATGCCGCCGGTGCAGGGCGGTGGTGTTGGTCGGATAGAGGATGTAGTCCGCGCGCTCGGTGCTCATCAGCAGCCCGCACGGGCCACTGGAAGGGACGCTGACCTGCATCAATTCGATCGGACGGCCGCGTCCGGCGGCCAGTTCGGCGACGAAGGACTCCGCGTCGAAGGGTTCGGGAAGCGCCACGCCGTCGGCGAGACTCCGGCAGCGGCGCCACAACTCCTTACGGCGGCGATCCACTCACGACTCCTTCTTCTGGCCGCCCCGTCCGGATTCCCTGCGGGCGATCGCGTCGATCATGTCGCTGATGGTGTCGAGTCCGTCGGGGGAAAGCGTTACGGCCCGGAGCGCGACATCGCGGACGCCGGCGTCGCGGAGGGCGCCGAGGAGCGCGAGTTCCTCGGCGATCTTGGCGCTCTGCTCGTCGTCGAAGAAGTACGCGGGCGAGACGCCGAAGAACTGGGCGAGCGCCTCGAGATGGCGTTTCGTCGGGTTGTCGCGACGGCCGGTGCGCAACTGCCACAGGTACGTCGTCGAGAAGCTCTCGCCGGTGGCCTCGCGGCAGGCCTTGGCGACCTCCTCGTGGCTGTACGGCTCGCGATCGGGTCTCAGCACGATCTGGAACAGCTTGTCGATCTTCTCGGCGAGCGTCGTCTTACCGGGCTCGGTCGCGGCCACCATCCCACTCCCTACATGTCGTGCCCGTTCATGCTAGTTGACGCGGGCCCCGCGCCGTACACGACAGTTTTCACCTCGTGCGCGGCCTCGGCTGGCAACGGGGGCAGGAGAACGACGAACGGTTCATGAAGGGATCGCGCCGGATGGGCGTCCCGCACCGTCCGCAGGGCAGTCCTTCCTGGCCGTAGGCGTCGAGCGAGCGGTCGAAGTATCCGGACTCGCCGTTGATGTTGACGTAAAGCGCGTCGAACGACGTCCCGCCGACGACCAGTGCCGCGGCCATCACGTCGCTCGCGGCGGTGAGCACGGTGCGGCCTTGGGCCGCGGTGAGCCTGCCGGTCGGGCGGGCCCAATGGAGCTTGGACCGCCAGAGCGCCTCGTCGGCGTAGATGTTGCCGATCCCGGAGACGAGCGTCTGGTCGAGCAGGGCGCGTTTGAGCTCGGTCCGCCTCGACCGCAGCGCGCGGACCGCCTGGTCGAGGTCGAACCGAGGATCCATCGGGTCGCGGGCGATATGCGCGATGGTGGTCGGCAACTCCGTCCCGTCGACCTCGGTGAGTTCCGCGAGCGCGAGCCCGCCGAAGGTCCTCTGGTCGACGAAGCGCAGCTCCGGTCCTTCGTCGGCGAAGCGGAATCGCACGCGAAGGTGCTTCTCGTCCGGCGCGTCCCTGGGCTGGACGAGCATCTGGCCGCTCATGCCGAGGTGCGCGAGCATCGCCTGGCCGTCGGAAAGCTCCAGCCACAGGTACTTGCCGCGGCGCCGGGCGGCGGTGATCTTCACGTCGGAGAGCCGTCCGCTGAAGTCCTCGGCGCCGAGTTCGTGGCGGCGGATCGCGCGGGGGTGGAGGACTTCGACCTCGGTGATCATCCGGCCGGAGACATGCGCCTCGAGCCCGGCACGGACCACCTCGACCTCGGGGAGTTCGGGCATACCGTCGATTCTCCCACCGGCCCCCGTGAGCGGTGAGGACGGTCAGGGAGCGAGCGGCCCGACATCCTCCCGCGTCAACGCTTTCCGCGTCCCTCCCGGCAGCAGTTCGTCGGCGCCGACGTCGTACTTCCCCGACCGCGTCTGCAGATCGAAGTCGGTCCCCGCGTACGGGTAGGAGCCGACACCGGCGTCGATCGCCGGGCTCCCGGCGGACAGCCGGTACAACCCGTCCTGCACCAGCTTGGGGTCGACGGCCTTGTAGCCACCCGAAGGCATCCCGGCGGGCCCGCCCCAGGCGATGTTCCCCTCGTATTTCACGTCCGAACCGCCCGGCATGCTCACGAGCTTTCCGGTCCCCTGCAGGATGTTGTTCGCGAGCACGCAGTCCTTGGGCTTGAAGTCGCCGCCGTCGCCGTGGATACCGTCGGTGGTCCCGACGACGGTGTTGTAGGCGACCACGACGCGGTCGGGCCGGTCGTGGAGTTTGCTGTCCGGCCCGCTGTCCGCCTCGTTGCCCGAGCCGAACACGATCCCGCGATTCGCCGTGGTGTGCACGTAGTTGTCGACGATCTTGTGGTCGTTGCCGTGGAAGCGGATCCCGGACCGGCCCAGCAGGATGTTGCCCTCCACCACACTGCGATCCCCGTGGCGCAGCACGATGAAACCGCGGCTGTCGCGGATCGTGTTGTACCGGACGACGTTGTCCGACGACTTCACGGAGATCGCCTCGGAATCACCGTCGGCCTTCTCGAACAGGTTGTACTCGACGACCCCGCCCGCCGAGTACTTCTGGTGATGGCTCAGTCCGAACCGGATCGACTCGCCGCCGTTCGAACCGGTGAACTTGTGGTTGGCGAAGAGGTTGTGGTGGACCTTGACCCGCTTCGCCATGTCCTTCTCCGGACCGAGCACCTGCAGGAAGACACCTTGGGTGGTGCGGTTCTGCAGGACGTTGTGGTCGAACTCGGTGTCGTCACCGTTGAGTGTGACCCAGTTGCCGCCGCCGGAGAGCTGGACGTCGAGCCGGGTCAGCCGGTTGTGCGTGCTGCCGACCGGCACGCTCATCGAGCCGCCGTGCCGGAGCTTGAACCCGCGCAGCACGACATGCGAAGCGCCCGAAGAGAACGAGAAACCCGCGGATCCCTTGATCTCGGCCTTGCCGACGTGTTCCGCGGTGATCGTGATCGGCGCGTTCGCCGTTCCCGACCGTTTGATCGCGATCGCCGAGCCCGCCGAGTAGCTCCCGTCGGCCAGCCGGATCTCATCGCCGGGACCGGCCTTGTCGATCGCGGACTGCAACGCGCTCAACGACGTCACACGGACGACCTGGGCGGCCGAAGCCGTGGAGGGACCTGTCACCAGCGCCAGAATCGTCGCTGTGACCAGGCAGAAATGACGCATCCGCCGACCTCTCGACAGGCGACCTGAAGGGTCGCGTCAGTGGCGGCGGACTGCGATGAGGTTACTGATTCACCGACTCGTGCGTCAACGAACCGTCCCGGTGAAGGGGACTCAGGTCGTCTTCGGCGGCTGCTCGATGTCGAGCTCGGACGAAAGCTGGCGCCAGGCCGTCTCGGCGGCCTTCTGCTCGGCTTCCTTCTTGGTCGTTCCCGAGCCGTAGCCGAGTTCACGCCCGCCGACGAGGACGGTGGCGCTGAACTCCTTGCGGTGATCGGGGCCGGTGTCCTCGACCTTGTACTCGGGCACGCCGAGCCCGGCCGACGCCGTCAGCTCCTGGAGGCTGGTCTTCCAGTCCAGGCCGGCGCCACGCAGCGGCGCCTCGGCGAGCAGGCCGTCGAACAGGTGGTGCACGAGCTTGCGCGCGATGTCGATGCCGTGCTGCTGGTACGCGGCGCCGATGACGGCTTCGAGCCCGTCGGCGAGGATGCTCGCCTTGTCCCGGCCGCCGGTGAGCTCTTCGCCCTTGCCCAGCAACAGGTGCCTGCCCAGCCCGCCTTCGCCGAGGCCGCGCGCGACCCTGGCCAGCGCGTGCATGTTGACCACGCTGGCACGGAGCTTCGCGAGCTGACCTTCGGCCAGTTCGGGATGGGTGTTGTAGAGGTGGTCGGTGACGACCAGGCCCAGCACCGCGTCCCCGAGGAACTCCAGACGCTCGTTCGGCGGCAACCCACCGTTCTCATAGGCATAAGAACGGTGGGTCAGCGACAACGTCAGCAGCTCGGGCTCGATCGTGATCCCGAGTGCTTCGAGCAGTGGTGCGGGGTCCGCGGGTGGTCCACCGGCCGACTTGCCCCCCATGTCGTCAGCTGCCGATCAGGCGGGCTCGACGACCTGGCGACCGTTGTGCTGGCCGCAGGCCGGGCACGCGATGTGCTGGAGCTTCGGCTGCTTGCAGGCGCGGTTGGAGCAGGGCACCAGCTGAACCGGAGCCGCCTTCCACTGGCTGCGGCGCGCGCGGGTGTTGGATCGCGACATCTTCCGCTTCGGGACGGCCACGAGTAGATCTCCTTCAGACGGTCTGCCCGCGGTCGCGAGCGAACTTGCTTCTCCGGAACGAGCTGGTGCTCGTCAGGCTTGCTTTCCGGGGCCATCGGCCTGGTCATCGCCCGTTTCGTCCTCGAAACGATCGACCAGCGCGGCCCACCGAGGGTCTATCTTCTCATGCCCGTGCCCGGGCTCGAGATCGGCCCACTTGACACCGCATTCGGTGCACAGTCCCCGGCAGTCCTCGGTGCACAGCGGGGCCAGCGGCAGCGCCAGCACCACCGCGTCGCGGACGGTCGGCTCGAGATCGATCCGGTCGTCCACCAGGCGGGGGATCTCGTCCTCGTCGGTGGTCTCCTCGGTCGCGGAGCCGGGGTAGGCGAAGAGCTCGGTCAGGTCGACCTCGACGTCCTCGGTGATCGGGTCGAGGCACCGCGAGCAGTGCCCCGTCGCGACGGCGGACGCCGTACCGCTGACGAGCACACCCTCGACGACGGATTCGAGCATCAGGTCGAGCTCCAGGCTGGAGCCGGCGTCGATGGTGATGACGTCGGGCACACCGAGCGCGGACTCGACGGGGATCGAGCGTTGGACGGCCTTGCTCAGGCCGGCGTGACGGCCGAGCTCGCGGGTGTCGAGCACCCACGGGTTCCGGTCGTCCAGCTGCGCAGGCCTGGCCTGCGGCGACTTGTTCTCAGACATCGGTCACCAGGGTACGCAGGTACCGCCACTCACTTTCGGGCGGCCGGAGGCCGGGCAAGTCCGTGAAGGCCCCCTTGAGGGACCCAGGGTCCCTCGAAGTTCCCCTCACCCATCGCGAAGCACCCAAGCCGGCGGCCAGTGAGTCGCTGCTGCAGGAGCCGTCCGTGAAGGCCTCCTTACCTACCCTGAAGGTAGCGAAGGAGGCCTTCACGTACTTACAGGTGCCCAGGCGATCAGCTCTGGTAGTCGTACAGCGAGGTCCGGCTGTTGCCCGGCAGGTTGACCGGCGACCGCAGGTGGTTGCGCCCGGAGTCGACCGTCCGCAGCGTGGTCGCCAGCAGTTCGGAGAACTCGGCCAGCTTCCCGTCGACGTAGGCGTCGCAGTCGCCGCGCTGCTTGTCGGCCTCGACGTGCGCCTCGTCGACGATGCGCGCCGCCTCGCCGTGCGCGGCCTGGACGACCTCGGTCTGGGCGACGAGCCTGGCCTGTTCGGCGCGGCCCTCCTCGATCGCGCGCTCGTAGGCGTCGCGGCCCGCCTGGATCATCCGTTCCGACTCGGCACGCGAGCGGTCGGTGAGGTTCTGGAACTCGGCCTGTCCGGCGGCGACCATGCGCTCGGCCTCGCCGTGCGCGTCGCTCATCATCTGCTCGGCGCGGGCCCGGGCGTCGGCGAGGATGCGCTCGGCCTCGGCCTGCGCGTCGGCGACCGTGCGGTCGGCCTCGGTGTTCGCCGTGGTGATCGTCTCCGCCGCCTCGGTACGGGCGGTCTGGATCAGCTGATCACGTTTGTCCAGGACGTCCTGCGCGTCGTCGACCTCGCCCGGCAGGGCGTCACGGATGTCGTCGAGCAGCTCCAGGGTGTCGCCACGCGGGACGACGCAACTGGAGGTCATCGGCACGCCGCGGGCTTCCTCCACGATGGTGACGAGCTCGTCGAGCGCCTCGAAAACCCGGTACACGGCCACTCCCTACCTACAGCGATCCCCACATTCCCTGAGTTCAGTTTGCCCTCATCGCCGCCGTAAGGGGTGAAAGCGCGCGGTACCGGGCGTGTCCCCGCCGGTACCGCGCGCCATGATCACCTCGGGGCGAACGCCGGATCCAGGACCAACGCGAGCAGTTGCCGGTCGGTCAAGGACGGGGCACCGCGGTCGCCGTCGTCCAGTGTGCCGAGATCGGCGATGTTGACCGAGCCACCGCCGCCGGGCGGGAAGGCGATCGCGGCGCGGGTGACGATCCTCCCGGTCGTGAACCCTTGACCGAGGATGACGTCGCCGTCCGATTCCGCCGACTTCGGCGCGGTTTCGGAGATCACCACGAAGCTCCCGTCCGGCTGGGGAAGTTCCACGCACCGCGTCGGCTTGCGATCCGACCCGATCGCGTCGGCCCTCTTCGCCGGGTCACACCGGTTTTCGCGCGGATATCCGTCCTTCGTGCTCACCGGACCGGCGATCGTGAGGTTGACGCCCCGCGGCCGCCCTTCGGCGTCGGTGTACCTGACTTCCGAGGTCTTCAGGTCCCCGAACCCCACGAAGTCCCGCACTTGGATGTCCTTCGCGCCGGCGAGCACCTTCGGCATCACGTCCTTCAGGTGCTGGAGCGGGTCCTTCGGTGCGGCCTGCGACGCCGCCGGCGCCAGCGGCGCGGGGCCGCCCCCGGGCGCCACGAACACCACCGCCGCCGCGATCACCGCCAGTGTCGCGACCCCCGTGGCGACGACCCCTCGCCGGTTTCGCGCCTTCTTCGCCGCCTTCCCGGCGACCTCGTCCGGGTCGAAGCCGAGCGGTGGCTCGGCCAGTGTGATCCCGCGCAGCCTGTTTTCGAGTTCGTCCATCACGCGCTCCTCCCGGAGACAGCCTCGTCGTGCTGTCTCTGCAGGGCCGCACGGAGGACGTCGAGTCCCCGCGCGGCCTGGCTCCTGACCGTCCCTTCCGAACAGCGCAGCGCGACGGCCACCTCGGCGACCGGGAGATCGGCGCAGTAGCGCAGCACGACGGCGGCGCGCTGTTTCGGGGGAACTTCGGCGAGGGCGCGAAGCAACGAATCCGAGATGCCGGCGGTGGCCGGAGCGGCGGGCTCGTCGGGGACGACGCCGTCGCGGTTCTCTCTGCTCCGCCAAGGTCGTCGCCGCTCGTCGAGCCAGCAGCGCATCAGGATCTGCCTCGTGTAGTTGTCGACGGGCCCTTTCCGGCGGACCTTCGGCCAGACCCGGTAGAGCTTGATGAGCGCGGTTTGGACCAGATCCTCCGCGAGATGCCAGTCGCCGCAGAGCAGATACGCCGTCCGCCTGAGCGGTAGCGCCTTGTCCCTGGCGAACTCCCTGAAGCTCGCATCGTCCCCAGACCGCATCGTGCCTCCTCGTCCGTGTTCCGGTGTATCTCACGGACGGGGAGGCACGAAATGTTGCACGGACGGGTCAGCCGGCGAGGTTCACCAGCTTGAAGGTGACGTAGCGGTCCGGCGTGTAGACGATCTCGCCGCCCTTGCCGGAGATCACGCGGTCGCTCGTGCCCACCGGGAACAGCTGGTAGTAGCCGGCGGCGCACGACGGCAGCACACCTTCGCGGTTCTCGTAGACGGTGCCGGTCGCGCCGCCGCGGGCCTTGTCCACCACGGACTTGGCCGCGGAAGACAGCGTCGAGTAGCCGATCTTCGTCAGCTTCGAGGTGTCACCGCAGGACGGCGCCGGGGTGCCGTCGACGTCGATCACGGAGAAGGTCTTGTAGTGGTCGGCGGTGTAGAAGAACTCCCCGCCGTTACCGGTGACGATGCGCCGCGCGCCGCGGTCCGGCGAACCGGGCGTCGGGACCGTGTACTCGTGGTAGTAGGCCGAAGCGCACTTCGGAAGGATGTTCTCCCGGTTCGAGAAGACCGTGCCGTCCTTGTCCGGGTACGGGAACGGCCCGCCCTTCTTGATGAGGTCGTAGGTCGTCGTCGCCTCGGCGGGCAGCGACGACAGCGACACGTGCTTGAACCCGGTGAGATCCCCGCAAGGGTTCTGCTGGACGAAGACGGGGGCGGCCGTGGCCTGCGCGGCACTCAGCCCGCCGAAGAAGCTGACAAGCAGAACGAGCAGCGCGGCGGCGATCCGCGATCGTTTGTTGGTCATTTTCGGACCGTAACCCGATCGTGTATTCACCAGAAGGCGTCGAGATGAACTCTTCATCGCCGCCCGCGACTGCCCGACCAACGGCTTCGGCCGTTCGGGTCAACCTCGTTCGGAGTACTTCTCCGAGAGGCGTTTGAACACTATCGGCGGCACCAGGTGCTCGATGTCGCCACCGAGCGCGGTGACCTCCTTGACCAGCGAGCTCGACACGAATCCGTACGCCGGGTTGTTCGCCATCAGCAGGGTTTCGAGCCCGGTCAGCTCGCGGTTCATCTGCGCCATCTGGAGCTCGTAGTCGAAGTCGCTGACCGACCGCAGGCCCTTCGCGACCGCGATGATGTCGTTCTCGCGGCAGTAGTCGACCAGGAGTCCTTGCCAGGAATCGACGCGCACATTCGGCAGCTTCGCGGTGATCTCGCGCAGCATGTCCATCCGCTCCTCGGTGGTGAACAGGCCCTTCTTGCTCTTGTTCACCCCCACCGCGACGACGACCTCGTCGAACAGCTTCGCCGCCCGCTCGATGATGTCGAGATGTCCATTGGTGGCCGGGTCGTAGGACCCGGGACAGACCGCACGCCGCATGGCGCGGACGCTACCAAGGAGAGTGGCCCCTTGCGCGCTCATCAGGGTTGCGTCACACCTGATATTCGGCCCAGTAGAGCGCCGTGTCGCCGTAGCGCTTCGTCCGCATCGGCTCGAAGCCCGCCGGCCAGTCCGGCTCGCCGTCGCGCGCCGCCCGCTCGATGACCACCAGCGCCCCGTCCGTGATCCACCGGTTCGCCGCGAGCGCGGCCATGACCTCCCCCAGGCGGGTGGAATCCACTGCGTAGGGCGGGTCGGCGAGGACGATGTCGAACGTTTCCGCCGCCGGAGCGGCCACGACGGACTCGACGGCGCCCGCCCGGACCGCGCCGCCGAGCCCCAGCGCGGCGACGTTCCCCTTGAGCACTTCTACCGCGCGCCGATCCGACTCGACGAACAGCGCGCCCGACGCGCCGCGGGACAATGCCTCCAGCCCGAGCGCGCCCGAACCGGCGTAAAGGTCGAGGACCTGGGCCCCCTGCAGCTCGCCGGCGACCTCCAGCGCGTTGAACAGCGCCTCGCGCACCCGTTCCGACGTCGGCCTCGTGCCTTTCGGCGGGACCTTCAGCCGCCTGCCGCCCGCGGTCCCCGCCACGATCCTGGTCATTGGAGCATCGTGCCTCAACGCCTTCCGCCGTGACGTTGGCCGGGACTTGGTGAAGCCTCCGTCCAGCTCGCGTAGAGTCGTCCTTCGCCCTCGGAGGCGATAGAAGCGTTTAGGAGCGTTGCGTGTCCGAACCTCGGGTCAGACGGGCCGAGATCGCCATCGAGCAAGCCCATGTGGACACCGTCTACACCCGGCTCGCCGAGCTGCGAGCCCAGGCTGAGGCCATGCGTACCAAGGGCTACGAGATCGGCCATGGCGCCGGGCGGGAAGCCATTTTCGAGCAGGCGTCCATGCTGTTCGAGCGGGACATGATGGTGTATCACGCCAATCAGACCCTCCAGACCCTCGACGCGGAGTACGAGGGCCTGGTCTTCGGCAGGCTCGACCACCTCGACAACGACCACATCTACGTCGGCCGTCTCGGCATCCGCGACGCCGAGTTCGACAACCTCGTCACCGACTGGCGCGCGCCCGCGGCCGCGGCGTTCTACCAGGCGACGGCCGAGGAGCCGATGGACGTCGTCCGGCGCCGGGTGATCCGGTGCTCGGGCCAGAACGTGCTCGACGTCGACGACGACGTCCTGATCGCCGACGCGGTCCCCGAGAACATGCAGATCGTCGGCGAAGGCGCGCTGATGGCCGCGCTCGGCCGGTCGCGCGGCGAGAAGATGCGGGACATCGTCGCGACCATCCAGAAGGAACAGGACGAGGTCATCCGCGCGCCGTGGCGCGGTGTCACCGAGATCACCGGCGGCCCCGGCACCGGCAAGACCGCGGTCGCGCTGCACCGCGCGGCGTACCTGCTCTACCGCCACCGCCGTCAGCTCGGCGGCGCGGGCGTGCTGGTGATCGGCCCGTCCGGCGTGTTCACCAGCTACATCTCGCGGGTGCTGCCCTCGATGGGAGAGACGAACGTCGAACTGCGTGCGCTCGGCGAGGTCCTCGACGGCCTCGAAGCGACCCGGCAGGACCCGGCTCCCCTGGCGGCGATCAAGGGTTCGCTGCGGATGCGGAAGATCCTGCTGCGCGCGCTGCGTGACACGCCGGAAGACGCGCCCGAAGACATGAAGATCGTGTACCGCGGCGAGGTGCTGCGGCTCAACGCGCGCGAGCTCGACAAGGTGCGCCGCAAGGTGCACACCGCGGGCGGGCCGCCGAACCGGTCGCGGATCCGCGCCGCCGAACTGCTGCTCGACGCGCTCGCCGCGAAGGCCGAGCAGCACGCGAAGGACGACGGCCGTCAGATCGACAAGGCCGAGCTGATCACCGAGCTCGGCGAGCGCATCGAGTTCCACCGGTTCCTGGTGGTCTGGTGGCCGATCCTGTACCCGGCGCAGATCCTGCGGTGGCTCGGCACCGAGAAGCGGCTCGCCTCCGCGGCGAAGGGCCTGCTCAACCGCAACGAGATCAGCATGCTCGCGGCCGACTTCGCCGACCGCTCGCGCGGCTGGACCGTCGCGGACGTCGCGCTCCTCGACGAGCTTCGCGTCCTCATCGGCACGCCGCCCAAGAGCCGCCGGACCCGCCAGAGCATCGAGGTCAACCCGGAGCGCGGTGGCGCCCCGACCCGGCCCGAGCACTACGACGAGTACTCGCACGTGGTCGTCGACGAGTCGCAGGACCTCTCGCCGATGCAGTGGCGGATGGTCGGGCGGCGCGGGAAGTACGCGAGCTGGACCGTGGTCGGCGACCCGGTGCAGAGTTCGTGGCCGGATCCGGCCGAGGCCGCGATGGCGCGGGACCAGGCGTTCGGGCTCAAGACGACCCGGCGCCGGTTCACCCTGCGCACCAACTACCGGAACTCGGCGGAGATCTTCGATCTGGCCGCGAAGGTCGTCGCGGGGCACGCGGAGGCCGACGAGCTTCCGCGCGCGGTGCGGCAGACCGGCATCACGCCGGAGGTCCGGCCCGTCGAGGCTTCCGGGCTGGAGGCGGCGACGCAGGCCGCGGTGAAGGAACTGATGGGGGCCGTCGAAGGCACCGTCGGCGTGATCACCGCCATGGACCGGGTGCCCGAGGTCGAGGGCTGGCTCGAAGGGCTTTCGGACGAGCGGCTCAAGGTCGTCGGCAGCCTCGACTCCAAGGGTCTCGAGTACGACGCCGTCGTACTGGTGGAGCCGAACGACCTCATCACCGAGTCGACCACCGGCCGCCGGGTGCTGTACGTCGCGCTGACCCGCGCGACCCAGCAGCTGACCGTCCTGGCGTCCAACCCCGACTGGATCCCGGCCGCCTGACCCCCTCACGCATTTAGTCCTCTGAATGCGGTGCTTGCGCGTGCAACTACCGCATCCAGAGGACGAAACGCGTGCGAAAAAGCTGAAGGGCTCCTTCAGGACACTGGTGAATGCCCTGAAGGAGCCCTTCAGACCCCCGGTGAGTGAACGATGTGGGGACGCATCGCACGTCCAGGGGTATTTCTAGCGCCTCTTCGTTGTTCGGTGTCACGCCGGTTTCACCGAACAACAACGCCGAACAACGAATCGGCCGTGGTCACGGGCACGGGGGCTGGTAATCGAGCCCCGGCAGGTGTTGTTCCCACTCGCCCGCCGTGATCCGCGGGTACACCGTCGCGCAGATGCGTTCGGCCGCCCGCTCGGGGCTGGTCTCCCACAACCGCACGCTGCCGTCCGCGACCGAACCCGCGAGCGTGTGCCCATCGGGGGCGAACGCCACGGCGTTGACCCGGTCGACGTCGTCGCTCAGGTTCGCCGATTCGCGGACGGATCCCGGATCGGAGACGTCCCATAGTCGCACGGACCGGTCGTAGCTGCCGGTCGAGAAGGTCTTCCTGTCGCCGCTGAACGCGACCGAGATGACGTTGTCGGTGTGCCCCGCCAGCAGCGCCGCCTCCCGGGGTGCCGCCGGATCCGTCACGTCCCAGAGCCGGGCCGTGCGGTCGGCGCTTCCGGTGGCGGCGAGTTTCCCGTCCGGGCTGTAGGCCACCGAGAACACGGTGTCGGAGTGTCCTTTCAGTACCGAAAGCTGCTTCGGCGCCTTCGGCATCGAGACGTCCCACAGCCGCGCAGTGTGATCCCACCCGCCGCTGAGCAGGGTGCGGCCGTCCGGGCTGAACGTGAGCGAATGGACGTCGTCCTCGTGCCCGGTGAGGGTCGCGAGTTCGACGGGCCGCCGGATGTCGGCGACGTCCCACAGCTTCATCGTGTGCCCGGACCCCGCGGTCGCGAGCGTCCGGCCGTCCGGGCTGAACGCGACGGGGTCGATCTCGTCCGCCGGGCGGTAGAAGACGCCCGCGTCGACCGGCTTGCGCGGATCGGTGACGTCGATCAGCCGCATCGTGTGGTCCCAGGAGCCGGCGGCGAGCGCCCGGCCGTCCGGACTGAACGCGAGACCGCAGACGCCCTGGCCGAAGCCCGTGATCTTGCCCAGCTCACGCGGATTCCGTGTGTCGGACACGTCGACCAGGCGCACCACGCCGTCCTGGCTGCCGGTGGCCAGCAGCTCCCCGTCGGCGCTGAACACCGCCCGGCAGGCCGACCTCGCCGGGCCGCTGATCGCGGGCCCCGGCAGATCCCACATCCGCACCGTCTGGTCGTCGCTCGCGGTCACCAGCGTGCGGCCGTCCGGGGAGAACACGGCCCAGACCACGGCCGCGGTATGCCCGACGAGCGCCGGTTTCTCGCGCGGCTTCGCCGGATCGGTGATGTCCCACAGCCGTGCGGCGCGGTCGAAACCGGTCGTGGCCAGCGTCGTCCCGTCGGGGCTGAACGCCACGGACCGCACGATGGACTTGTGCGCGGTCATCGTCCCCAGCGGTGACGGCGCCATGGGGTCGGCGATGGACCACAGGCGCGCGGTCTGGTCGATGCTCGCGGTGGCGAGCGTCCTCCCGTCCGGGCTGAACGCCGCGGAGTGGACGCCGGCGGTGTGCCCGTTCACCACTCCGAGTGGTTTGGCCTGGAGCGGATCGGCCACGTCCCACAGCCGCGCGGTCTTGTCGGCGCCGGTCGAGACCAGCGTCCGCCCGTCGGGGGCGTAAGCGAGCCCATTGACGTTGCCGGTGTGCCCGGTGAGCGTGGCCGTCAGCACCGGTTTCGCCAGGTCGCGGACGTCGAACAGGCGCACCGTGCCCTCGCCGTCCGCGGTGGCGAGCACCGCCGCCTTCGGGCTGAACGCCACCGCGTTGACCCGGCCCGGATGCTCCCCGACCAGCACGCCAGGCCCGGGTTTCGCCGGATCGGCGACATTCCACACCCGCGCGGTCTTGTCCCAGCCCGCCGTCGCGACCGCGCCGCCGTCGGCGCTGAAGGACACCGAGTTGACGTTGCCGGTGTGCCCGGTCAGCGTGGCCAGCTCGCTCGGGCGGTGGGGATCCTTGATGTCCCACAGCTTGGCCGTCTGGTCCCAGCTGCCGGTCACCATCACCTGGCCGTCGCCGCGCAGGGCGGTCGCGTTGACGCGGTGGCCGTGCCCGCGGACGCGGGTCGAGTACGGCGACTCGAACATCCCGAGCACGCTGCCGCGGGTGTCGACGCTCGGATCGACGCGGTACGCCGCCAGCGCGAGCTGCGCGGCCAGCGCCGGGTTCGTCGTCCGCATCTCGATGGCCTGCCCGGCGACCTTCTGCGCGAGCGCGCTGTTGCGCTGGGCGGTCGCGGTCTGCTCGGCCCGGACGGCGTACACCATCGCGGCCGTCGCCAGCACCAGCAGGACGGCCAGGAGCGCGACCAGCTGCCGCAGCCGCCGGGTGCGGCGCCGCGCGACGGCCTGCTCGTGGTTCTCGATCGCCGCGCTCGCCTCGAGGAACCGGCGTTCACGCTGGGAAAGCGCGCTCTCGTGCTCCCCCGCCCAGTCCCTGGCGATGGACAGCCGCGCGCCCCGGTAGAGCCAGCCGTCGTCGCGGCCGACCGATTCCCACGCGTCGGTCGCCTCGGTGAGCTGGCGGTGCACGCGCAGGCCCTCGCGATCCTCGGCGAGCCATTCGCGCAGGCGCGGCCAGCCCCGGATCAGCGCCTCGTGCGCGATCTCGATGCCGTTGTCGTCGAGGGTGACCAGCCGCGAAGACGCCAGCCTGTCCAGCACGACGGCGACGTCCGGGTCGTCGGCGTCCACTTCTTCGCGGGTGATGCGGCGTTTGGTGTCCTCGGTGCCTTCGCCGAGCGCGGTCATCCGCAGGAAGATCTGGTTCGCCAGCCGCTGCTGGTGTTCGCTCAGCGCGGTGAAGGTGTGCTCGGAGGTCTGGGCGACCGACCGTTCGATCCCGCCGGTGGACTCGTAGCCGGTGAGGGTGAGGGTGTTGCCGTGACGGCGGCGCCAGGTCTCCAGCAGGGCGTGCGAAAGCAGCGGCAGCACGCCGGGCTGCCCGGTCGCGTCGGCGACGAGCCGTGAGACCAGCGCGTTCTCGACGCGGTACCCGGCGTCGATCGCCGGCCGCGAGATGGCCTGTCGCAGCTCCTCGGTGCTCATCGGGCCGACGAGGATCTGCGCGTCCTGCATGGCCTCGACCAGCTCGGGATGCCGCGCGCAGTGCGTGTAGAAGTCGGTGCGGATGCCGAGGACGACCCTCGTCCGGCTCTCCGGCTCGGTCGTCGCGGTGACCAGCGCCGACAGGAAGGCGGCCCGCTCGTCGGCGTCCTGGCAGAGCGTGAAGACCTCTTCGAACTGGTCGACGACCAGCACGACGTCGCCCTCGCGGTCGGCGACCAGCTGACGGGCGGCCAGGCCGAGGTTGCGCGGATGCTCGGTGAGTTCGGTGAGCAGCCCGCCCGGGGCGAGCCCGAGCGCGGCGCCGAACTGGACGGCGCACTCCTGCAGCGGCCGCGACCCCGGGCTCATCAGCATCGTCACGGAGGTCTCGGCGAGCGCGGGGAGCAAGCCCGCCCGGAGCAACGACGACTTACCGGAACCGGACGCCCCCAGAACCGCCAAGAATCGTTGATCCGAAAGCCTCGCGACGAGTTTTCCGACAAGTCGTTCGCGACCGAAGAATCGGCTCGCGTCGTCCGGTCCGAATGCGGTCAGGCCGATATAAGGTGCCGATTCCCCATTCAGCGGGGCAACCGGTGAATCGCGGACTCCGGTGCGCGTACGCTCGGTCACGTCGTGCCACCGGGCCTCCCACTCCTCCTCGGGGCCGTCGCACGCCCGGACATAGGCCAACGTCACCGCCAAGCTGGGCATCTTCTTCCCACCGGCGGCTTCGGAGAGGGTTCCCGCGGAGTAGTGAGCACGCCTGCCCAGCTCGCGGTACGTCGGATTTCCGGCCTTCTCCCGCAGACGCCGGAGATCGGCGGCGAACTCCAGCAACGGATCGTCCCCGGGGTCCAAAGGTCGCTCCGGACGCGGCACCCTCAATCCTTTCTTTTCAGTGGTTTTCCCACCCTCGCATTCGGGGGCAACCGTACCGTGGAAACGGGGGAACCCCGCCGAGTACCGGGTACATCGAGGTGGTTAATTTCGATCGATTGACAGACACGGGAAGGGATCGAGGGCCCGGCGCGTTGTACCGGGGCGTGACCTCTTTGCCTGACATCCCGCTGTCCGTGCTCGACCTCTCGCCCGTCGTGGCCGGAGGCGGTGTGGCGGATTCGCTGCGCAACACCCTCGACCTCGCCCGCCGGACGGAGGCCCTCGGCTATCACCGGTACTGGCTCGCCGAGCACCACAACATGCCCGGTATCGCGAGTTCGGCGACCGCCGTGATGATCGGCCAGGTCGCGGCCGCCACCGAACGCATCCGGGTCGGCTCCGGCGGGGTCATGCTGCCGAATCACGCGCCGCTGGTGGTGGCCGAGCAATTCGGCACCCTGGAGGCGTTCCACCCCGGCCGGATCGACCTCGGGATCGGGCGCGCCCCGGGCACCGACCAGCGGACCGCGCTCGCGCTGCGCGGGCCCGGCGGGCTCAGCGCGGAGAACTTCCCCCAGCAGTTCGCGGAACTGCTGGCCTACTTCGAGCACTCCGACCAGCGCGCCGTCAACGCCGTGACCGCCGAGGGCAACAAGCCACCGGTGTGGCTGCTCGGATCGAGCGGCTTCAGCGCGCGGATGGCCGGTGAACTGGGCCTGCCGTTCTCGTTCGCGCACCACTTCAGCGCCGAGAACACGCTGCCCGCCGTGGCGCTCTACCGCGACGCGTTCAAACCGTCGGACGTCCTCGACGAGCCATACGTGATGCTCGGCGTCTCCGTGGTCGCCGCCGAAACCGACGAGCGCGCCCAGTATCTCGCCGCACCCAGCGGTTTGACGTTCCTGAGCCTGCGCAAGGGCCGTCCGATCCCGCTGCCGACGCCGGAGGAGGCCGCGGCGTACCCGTACACCGACATCGAGCGCGTGTTCATCGAGGACCGGGCTTCGAGCAGTGTCATCGGTTCGCCTGAGACGGTCCACAAGGGACTGGAGACCCTGCTGGCGGATACCGGGGCCGACGAGCTGATGATCACGACGATGGTGCACGACCAGGCGGACCGGGTGCGGTCGTACGAGCTGGTCGCCGAACTGGCGCGCTGACGCCGGGCGGTCTCGCCTGCCCGCTGCCGCAAGTGCCATGAAAGGTCCTTTCCTTGCAAAATTTGCAAGGAAAGGACCTTTCATGGCATCCGGGGTGGTGCAGGGCCGGAGGCTGTGTTGCGCGCGTGACAGCACCGTGGCGCGTGTCATGAAAGGGTCGTTCAGGACGAAAGATGTCCTGAACGACCCTTTCATGACACGTGACCGACCGGCTTCAGTGCCGATACCGGCGGGCCGGGTCCCCGTTCCGTGAAGGCCTCCTTGAGGGACCCAGAGTCCCTCAAGGCGAACCGGCATTTGTGTACTTACGTCCGACCTGCGTGGGAGCGAGAGTCCGGTTGTCGTCGAGGGATGGCGATGGGCGGACGACCGAACGGGGAAGATCCCGGACGTTGGACGGCCGGAATCTTCCCCACTCGCCCAAGACGACAGCCGGCATCAGCTTCACTGCCCCCTCCCTTACCAACGGGGTCCCTCAAGGAGGCCTTCACGGACAAGCGCACTCACTCACCCCGCGCCCCGAACGGACCAACGCCCCACCGAACACGAAAGAACCGACAAGATCCCCGCCCGCCTTTGTCAGAAAAAGACAAGAATTCACCGGTTACCAGGACGTGACGTCTTGATCACACCGAAGTTCTTGTCACCAGGCAGGCGCGTGATTAGCGTACCGACCAGTAGCAAACAGCACGGTAACACCCCGTTGATCCTATTCAACGATTCCGTTCCGCCATTCGGAGCAAAGGAATTGCGCAAGCTGGGGTGTATTCGCCGTGCCCGGAAAACGGGAGGGTCGGCGTGGGCGTCCGGACTGGCGCACCCTCATTCCCCGGCGCGGGTGCGATCCGGGAGACCGGAAGGCTCTATTCGCTCGGCCTCGACGTCGTCCGCCTGACCTTCCGGCGGCCCTTCCAGGCACGCGAACTGATCCAGCAGTTCTGGTTCATCGCGAGTGTGTCGATCCTGCCGACGGCGCTGGTCGCGATCCCGTTCGGCGCGGTGATCGCACTGCACATCGGGTCGCTGACCGCGCAGATCGGCGCGCAATCCTTCACCGGCGCGGCCAGCGTGCTGGCGATCATCCAGCAGGCCAGCCCGATCGTGACCGCGTTGCTGATCGCGGGCGCGGGCGGTTCGGCGATGTGCGCGGACCTCGGGTCCCGCACGATCCGCGAGGAGATCGACGCGATGGAGGTGCTCGGGGTCTCCCCCATCCAGCGCCTGATCGTGCCGCGCGTGCTCGCCGCGATGGGGGTCGCCGCATTCCTCAACGGAATGGTCAGCGTGGTCGGCGTCCTCGGCGGTTATTTCTTCAACGTCATCATGCAGAACGGGACACCGGGTGCGTATCTGGCCAGTTTCTCCGCTCTCGCGCAGCTTCCGGACCTCTGGATCAGCGAGATCAAAGCGGTCATCTTCGGTTTCGTCGCGGCGATCGTCGCCTCTTATCGCGGGCTCAATCCGAAAGGCGGCCCGAAAGGCGTCGGTGACGCGGTGAACCAATCCGTGGTCATCACGTTCCTCCTCCTGTTCCTGTTGAACCTCGTGCTGACGACGCTTTACCTGCAGCTCGTCCCGGCGAAGGGCAGCTGATGGTCACGACCACACCCACCCGTGCGACGCGGGTTCGCGAAGCCGTCGATCGACGGTTCGGGTTCCTGGACACGCTCGGCGACCAGATCCTCTTCTTCCTCAAGGCACTCGCCTGGGTGCCGCGCGCGGTGCGCCGCTATCTCCGGGAGATCACCCGACTGCTGGCCGAGGTCAGTTTCGGCAGCGGCGCGCTCGCGGTCATCGGCGGCACGATCGGCGTGATGATCGGGATGACCGTGTTCACCGGCACGGTCGTCGGGCTCCAGGGGTATTCGGCGCTCAACCAGGTCGGGACGTCGGCGTTCGCCGGGTTCGTCTCCGCGTACTTCAACACCCGCGAGATCGCGCCGCTCGTGGCCGGGCTGGCCTTGTCGGCGACCGTCGGCTGCGGGTTCACCGCGCAGCTCGGCGCGATGCGCATCTCCGAGGAGATCGACGCGCTCGAAGTGATGGGCATCCCCAGCGTCCCGTATCTGGTGACCACCCGGATCATCGCGGGTTTCCTCGCGGTCATCCCGTTGTACGCGATCGGCCTGCTGACCTCGTATCTCGCGTCGCGCCAGATCACCGTCTGGTTCTACGGCCAGTCCGCGGGCACCTACGACCACTACTTCCTGCTGTTCCTGCCGCCGGGCGACGTGCTCTGGTCGTTCGGCAAGGTGCTGGTGTTCAGCGTCGTGATCGTGCTCGCCCACTGCTACTACGGCTTCCGCGCGAGCGGCGGCCCGGCGGGCGTCGGGGTCGCCGTCGGCCGTGGCGTGCGGACCGCGATCGTGGCGGTCAGCGTGCTCGACTTCTTCCTCAGCCTCGCGATCTGGGGCGCGACCACGACGGTGCAGGTGGCCGGATGAGCCGGCGCGGGCTGCGCAAAGCCGGGGTCAGGACGGCAGGGGTGCTGTTCCTCGTGGTGATGTCCGCCCTCGTGCTGCTGTCGATCAAGATCTACCGCAAGGATTTCGTCGACTCCGTGCCGGTGACGTTGCAGGCGGACCGGGTCGGCAACCAGTTGCGCACCGGCGGGCAGGTCAAGGCGCGCGGCGTGGTGGTCGGTGAGATCCGCGACGTCCGCGCCACGCCGGGCGGCGCGGAGATCGACCTGGCCATGGAGCCGGGGAAGGTCTCCCAGCTGCCGAAGAACGTGTCCGCGTTGCTCGTGCCGAAGACGCTGTTCGGCGAGCGTTACGTGCAACTGTCCATTCCGGACGGACCGAAGGCCGGATCCTTGAGCCCGGGCGACGTGATCACCCAGGACCGGTCGGCCAACGCGATCGAACTGGAGCGCGTCTTCGACAATCTGTTGCCGCTGCTCAAGGCCGTGCAGCCGCAGAAGCTCGCGACGACGCTGACCACGGTCGCCACCGCGCTGGAAGGCCGCGGCGACCAGATCGGCGACACGCTCGCCACCGCGGCCGCGTATCTCAAGGAATTCAACCCGAACCTCCCGGCGCTGAACGACAACATTCGCGACCTCGCCACGGTTTCGAAGCTGTACGGCGACATCGCACCGGACCTGCTCGACGCGCTGAGCGCCTCGGCCGTCACGCTCGACACGGTCAAGGAGAAACGGGCCGAGCTGGCATCGGTGTACCAGCAGGTGACGTCGTCGTCCCAGCAGGTCACGACGTTCCTCGCCAACAACCGCGCCAACATCATCGCGCTCGCCGCCGACAGCCGCGCTCCGCTGGAGGTCGCCGCGAAGTACTCGCCCAGTTTCGCCTGCACGCTCGACGCGCTCGCCAAGCTGAAACCGCAGATGGACAAGGTGCTGGGCGCCGGAACCGACGAACCCGGCCTGCACGCGGAGATCGTCGTGACCCAGCCTCGCGGCAAATACGTCCCGGGCAAGGACGATCCGGTCTACGACGCCACCGGCGAGCCGCGCTGTTATCCGTCCAACGGCCTGATGGGCCAGGGGATCGCGGCGACCGGTGAGAAGACCGCCGCGCTGCCGGGTGTGCAGGGCGACCTCGGGCTGCCGAACTCGCCGCAGGAACGGGAATTGATCTCCACGCTCGTCGCGCCGTCCATGGGCGTTCCGACGGCCGAGGTGCCCGCCTGGGGCAGCGTGCTCGTCGGCCCGCTCTACCGCGGCACGGAGGTGACCCTGCGATGAGGAACTTCGTGAGCCCCCTGATCAAGGGGCTGATCTTCGTCGTCGTCACGACACTGGCGACGGTGCTGCTGGCGGTGTCCATCACGAACACCGGCCTCGGCGACACCAAGAACTACAGCGCCAAATTCCTCGACGCGACGTCGCTGAACGTCGGCGACGACGTCCGGATCTCCGGGGTGCGGGTCGGCCAGATCGAGGCGCTCGAGATCGCCGACCACAGCCTGGCCCGCGTCGAGTTCTCCCTCGACTCCCAGCGCAGGCTGCCCGCCGACGTCACCGCGGTGATCAAGTACCGCAACATGGTCGGCCAGCGCTACATCGCGCTCGAACGCGGCAAGGGCACGCGCGAACTCCTGGAGCCCGGCGCGGAGATCCCGCTGGAGCGCACGACACCCGCGCTGGATCTCACGGAACTGTTCAACGGCTTCAAACCGCTGTTCCAGGCCCTCTCGCCCAAGGACGTCAACCAGCTCTCCGGCGAGATCGTCCAGGTGCTGCAGGGTGAAGGCGGCACGGTGGAAAGCCTGCTGGCGCACACCGGTTCGCTGACCACCACGCTCGCCGGCCGCGACAAGGTGATCGGCGAGGTGATCACGAACCTGGACACGGTGCTGAAGAGCATCAACGGCAAGGGCGACGCGCTGTCCACTTTGGTCTCCACGCTTAAGGAGCTGGTCACCGGCCTCGCCGGTGACCGCACCGAGATCGGGGAAGCCGTCTCGGGTCTCGCGGAACTCACCACCGCCACGGCCGGTCTGCTCGAGCAGGGCAGGAAACCGCTCAAGGACAGCATCGAAGGCCTCGGCCTGCTCTCCGGTCAGCTGACGACCGACGAGGCGAAGGCCGAGGTCGACAACTTCCTCACCGTCCTCCCGGGGAAGCTGAACGAACTGGGACGGATCAGCTCCTACGGATCGTGGATGAACTTCTACCTGTGCTCGGCCGTCCTCAAGGTCACGCCTCCCCGCGGGATCCCGGCGACGGCGGAGAGGTGCACGTCGTGAAACCCTTCAAGGAACGGAACCCGATCGTCGTCGGTCTCGTCGGCAGTGCCGTGGCGGCGGCGGTGCTGACCGCGACGCTCAACTACGAGAACCTCCCGATCATCGGTTCCGGGACCACCTACCAGGCCGAATTCTCCGAAGCGGCGGGCCTGCAGCAGGACGACGAGGTCCGCATCGCCGGGATCAAGGTCGGCGAGGTGAGCGACGTCCGGCTCGCCGAAGACCACGTGGTGGTCAGCTTCCGGGTCAAGGACGCCTGGGTCGGCGACAAGACCGCCGCCGAGATCAAGATCAAGACCTTGCTGGGCCGGAAGTTCCTCGCGCTGCGACCGACCGGCGAGACGGTGCAGAACCCGAAGCAGATCATCCCGCGCACCAGGACCGTGACGCCCTACGACGTCACCGAGGCCTTCAACGGGCTGGCCGACACCGCGGGCGCGATCGACACCGATCAGCTCGCGGAGAGCTTCACGACGCTGTCCGACACGTTCAAGAACTCGCCCGAGCACGTCAAGAAGGCGCTCGAAGGGCTGACGTCGCTGTCGAAGACCGTGTCGTCCAGGGACAGCGAGCTCGCCAGCCTGCTGTCCAACGCGCACGGCCTCACCACCACGCTCGCGAACTCGAACGACGACTTCGCCAAGCTCCTCTCGAACGGCAATCTCCTGCTGACCGAACTGGACCGCCGCCGTCAGGCGATCCACGACCTGCTGACCGGCTCGCAGCAGCTCGCCACCCAGCTTTCGGGACTGGTGAAGGACAACAAGGACCAGCTCGGCGGAGCGCTCAGACAGCTCGGAGAGGTGACCGACATCCTGCAGCGGCAGAACGACAATCTCGCCAAGAGCCTCGACCTCGCCGCGCCGTACTTCCGCGTGGTGAACAACTCGCTCGGCAACGGGCGCTGGGTGGACGGCTACCTGTGCGGCCTCGTCCCGGAGAACCGGGACCCCTGCACCCCCAAGATCCCGGGAGGCCGCCGGTGATCAGCAGATTCATCACCCTCGCGCTCGTGCTCGCGCTGGCCGTCGTCGGCGGGCTCTGGTGGATCTTCTCCGGCAGCGGCCTCGACCGCGTCACCGTGTACTTCTCACGTGCGGTCGGTGTCTACAGTGGATCGGACGTGCGCGTGCTCGGCGTCCGGGTCGGCCAGGTGGAATCGGTCGCCCCGGAAGGAGAGCGAGTCAAGGTCGTGCTGACCGTAGACGGCTCGACACCGATCGCCGCCGACACGAACGTCCTGGTCGTGGCGCCGAGCGTGGTGGCGGACCGGTACGTCCAGTTCACCAAGCTCACCCGCGCGGGAAACCGGCTGGACGACGGCGCGGTGATCCCGGTCGAGCGCACCGGCACCCCGGTGGAACTCGACCAGCTCTACTCCAGCCTCGACACGCTCGCCAAGGCGCTCGGCCCCAAGGGGGCGAACGCCGACGGCGCGCTTTCGGATCTGCTGCGCACCGGCGCGAAGAACCTGCAGGGCAACGGCAAACCGTTCAACGAGTCGGTGCGCAACTTCGCCGACCTCGCCAGGACCCTGTCCGGGAACTCGCAGAACCTGTTCGCCACCGTCGACGAGCTGCAGCGGTTCACCTCGATGCTGGCGACCAACGACCGCAACGTCAGCGAGGTCAACAAGCAGCTCGCCTCGGTGACCGGGACACTGGCCGCGAACAAGGACGAGCTCGCCCGAGCGCTCAACGGTCTCGGCAGTGCGCTCGCGGAGATCCAGCAGTTCATCAAGGAGAACCGCGCGCTGATCAAGTCCAATGTGGACAAGCTCGCGGTGACGACCGGGACGCTGGTCGACAAACGCGCCGCGCTGGCCGAGACCCTCGACACGATCCCGCTGGCGGTGACGAACGTGCTCGAAGCCGTCGACCCGAAGACCGGCAAACTGCAGAGCCGCGGCAACATGCTCGAATACGCCCCGCTCCCGCTGCCCGTCGCCGGTGACACCTACACCGGGGGGCGTTGATGGCCACAAAACGGGCGATCGCCGCGCTCGCCGCGTGCTGCGTCGCGCTCACGGCCTGTTCGTCGGATTTCAAGGGCGTCTACGACCTGCCGCTGCCCGGCGGCGCGGACATCGGCGACCATCCGTACCGGGTGACCGTGCAGTTCGCCGACGTGCTCGACCTCGTCCCGCAGGCCGCGGTGAAGGTCGGCGACGTCCCGGTCGGCCGGGTCGAGACGATCAGGCTCGGCGAGGACGGCTGGACGGCCGAGACCGTCCTGGCGGTCAACGGCGACGTCCACCTGCCCGCCAACGCCATCGCGCGGCTGCGGCAGTCCAGCCTGCTCGGCGAGAAGTTCATCGAACTCGCCCCGAGCGCGGCGAAGGCCGAGGGCAGGCTGGGCCACGGCGCGGTGATCCCCGTCTCGAGCACGAACCGCAACCCGGAGTTCGAGGAGATCTTCGGCGCGCTGTCCCTGCTGCTCAACGGCGGCGGGATCGGCCAGTTGCAGACCATCAACCGCGAGCTGTCGAAGGTGATGGACGGCAACGAGGAGGAGATCCGCTCGTTCCTGTCCACTGTGGAGAAGCTGGTGTCCAACCTGGATTCCCATCGCTCCGAGATCACCTCGGCGCTCGACGGTCTCAACCAGCTCTCGGCCACGCTGGCGAACCGGAAGAAGCAGGTCGAAGGCGCGCTCACCGATCTCACCCCCGGCCTCCAGAGCCTGTCCGATCAGCGCACCCAGCTCGTCTCGATGCTGCAGTCGCTGGACCGGCTCTCGGGAGTCGGCGTCGACGTGATCAAGAAGAGCCGTGCCGACCTCGTCGCGGACCTCACCGCGCTCGCACCGATCCTGAAACGGCTGGCCGACGCCGGCGAGAGCCTGCCCAAGTCGCTGGAGATCCTGCCGACGTTCCCGTTCACCGACGCCGTCCGCGACGGGATCAAGGGCGACTACCTGAACGTCTACGCCACGATGATCCCCGCGCCGGGCGTCGAACTCCCTCCCCCTGGCGAAGGGGTCCCGCCGGGGCTCCCGACCCTGCCGCTGCCGTCCTCCGGAGGTAGCTGATGCTCACCACCCGTGTCCGGATCCAGGTGATCGCGTTCGTGATCCTCGCCCTGGCGACGACGGCGTTCGTCGGGGCGAACTACGCGGGGCTCGGCAGGCTCTTCGGGGCGAGCGGGTACACCGTGAAGCTCGCGCTGACCGACGGCGGCGGCCTGTTCACCAACGGCGAGGTGACCTACCGGGGCGTCGCCGTCGGCCGGGTCGGCGAACTGCGGCTCACCGACGGCGGGATGGAGGCGGATCTGCTGATCGACGACGGCGCGCCCCCGATCCCCGCGAACTCGCGGGCGGTCGTAGCGAACCGGTCCGCGGTCGGCGAGCAGTTCGTCGACCTGCAACCCCGGACCGGCGACGGGCCGTTCCTCGCCGAAGGTTCGGTCATCCCGCGTGAGGCGACGACCGTTCCGCTGCCGGTGCAGCATCTGCTGACCGATCTGGACTCGCTGACCGCGTCGGTGCCGACCGAGGATCTGCGGACCGTGGTCGACGAACTCGACAACGCCCTGCGCGGTTCCGGCGCGAACCTGCAGGTGCTGCTGGACTCCACCACCGACTTCACGAAACAGGCGTCGGATCACCTGCCGCAGACGGAGAAGCTGATCACCGACGGCTCGACCGTGCTGAAGACCCAGGTCGACTCGTCGCAGGCCTGGCGGCAGTTCAGCGGCAACGCCAAGCAGTTCGCCGAGCAACTGTCCCGTTCGGACGGTGACCTGCGGCGGCTGATCGCGACGGCGCCCGACGCGGCGACACAGCTTTCCGGTCTGCTGCGGGACAACGAGCCGGGTCTGCCGATCCTGCTGGCGAACCTGCTCACGACGTCGCACGTGTTCTCGGCGCGCACCGACGGCCTCCGGCAGCTGCTGATCAACACCCCGAAGGCGGTGTCCGCGGTGGACGCGGCCGTCGACGAGCAGTCCGGGAAGATCGGGCTCGTCCTGACCTTCTTCGATCCGATGCCGTGCACCAAGGGCTACGAGGGCACGAAGGTCCGGAACAGCGCGGAGCTCTCGGCCCTGCCGTTCAACACCAGTGCCGCGTGCACGCTCGACAGGGGCAACGCGAGTTCGGTCCGCGGCTCGCAGAACGCGCCGAAGGGCGGCGTCCCGCCCGCCGCGATCCCCGGCGGCTTCGGCGCCGACGGCCAGCCGACGTCCACCAGCCTCGAGGAGATGTTGTGGCTGCGAAACTGAAGATCGCGATCGCGGTGTTCGCCGCGGCCTGCGCGTTCGCGGGCTGGGCCGGGTACACCTGGTTCACCGCGACGGCTTCCGAGGCCGTGTCCTACGGCAACTCCCGCGACGATGCGCTGAAGTCCGGACGCGAACTCGTCGCCCGGCTGACGAGCCTCGATCATCACCGGGTCGACCAGGGCATCGCCGACTGGCTCGCCGCGTCCACCGGCCCGCTGCGCGATCAGCTGGGCAAGACCGACGACGCGACGAGGCAGGCGCTCACCAAGGACGCGACGGTCTCGACGGGCAAGGTGCTCGACGCGGCGATCAGCGAACTCGACGACCACGCGGGAACGGCCAAGATGCTGGCATCGGTGGAGATCACGATGGCGAAGGAAGGCGCGGCGCCGACGACGAAACGCAACCGCTTCGCCGCCGGGCTGACCAGGACGGACGAGGGCTGGAAGCTCAGCGCGCTCGACCAGCTGCCGGTGGGTGCGCGATGACCGCCACGGCCGACACCGATCCCGACGCCGATGCCATTGCGGAGACCGAGCCCGAGACCACGGCCGAAGAGACCACCGAAGAGGCCGCCCGGAAGCCGTCCCGCCGGCCGGACCTGCCACTGATCCTGCTGGTCGCGGCGGCCGTGCTGGTGGCGGCCGGGGTGTGGTTCACGCTGGAGGCCAGATCGCTCTCGGCGACGCCGTCGGCGGCCAACACCGCGCTCACCGACGTGGGGGCGACGGCCGAGGTGAACTCCGCGGTGACGGTGGCGCTCGACAAGATCTTCTCCTATTCCTACGACCGGACCGACGTCACCGAAAAGGCGGCGGCCGCGGTGCTCAGAGGAAAGGCTTTGGAGTCCTACAACCGGCTGTTCGCCCAAGTCAGGGAAAAGGCTCCGGCACAGAAACTGGTCCTCACCACCCGGGTCTCCTCATCCGCCGTCCAGGAACTCGGCGGCGGTAAAGCGAGGCTGCTGGTATTCCTCGATCAAGCGGCCGTCCGGGCCGACAACAATTCTTCTACGGCGGCCGCGGCGCAGCTTTCGATCACCGCGGAACGCGAAGGCGACAATTGGGTCATCACCGACCTCATCCCCAGGTAATCCGCTTTGTAAACCAGGAGAGAAAACGAGGAGAGTCCCATGTTCGGTCGAACGCGCCCTAAAACAGCCCGCCGCCGTCTCGGCACGGTCGTCGCGCTCACGTCCGCCCTCGCCATGGCGGGCAGCCTCGCCGCGACCCCCGCCCTGGCGGACGACCCGGTGGAGATCCCGGTCTCCTACACCGTCACCGGGAAGACCACGGTCAAGAAGACCGGCGGCACCCTCGACCTCGGCCCCGGTCAGCTCAACGGCGCGCTGGTCATCGACGGTGACAACGTCGGCATCCGCGGCGATCTGGCCCTGCCGCCGTCGACGGCGAACATCTCGCTGGTCTCGGGGGTCTTCAAGATCAAGGCCCGCGTGCGGATCGAGCCGACCGGCCCGGTCACCGGCACGCTGGCCAACGGCGACCTGACCACCCACTCGCAGGCGAACATGCTGATCGACAACATCGTGGTCGGCCTGTTCTGGCCGGTCATCCCGCTCCCGACGGTGCCGAACGCCTGCAAGACGGTCAAACCGCTCGACCTGACCCTGATCTCGAAGAACGTCGACCTGTTCGCCGAGACGATCCCGTCTTCGGGGACGTTCACCATCCCCGAGTTCAAGGACTGCTTCATCAACGACCTCGCGCTGGGGGCGTTGATCTCCGGTCCCGACAACACGATCAACCTGAGCATGAAGTCGAACCTGTCCTGACGCCCAAGTCCGTGAAGGCCTCCTTGAGGGACCCTGGGTCCCTCAAGGAGGCCTTCACGGAACGTCAGCAGAAGTACGGCGCCGTGGGGTCGACCAGCGCGACGCCGGTGCTGTCACCGGCGGAAACGGCGTAGACCGGCGCGCACACGCCGGAGAACTTCCACATGTCCATCGGCGGCTCCGAGCTGGTGTCCCGGCTCTCCGCCTTCACGTTGCTGCCCCAGGCGAAGACACTCCCGTCGGCCTTCAGCGCCACGTTGTGGTTGAAGCCCGCGTCGATGGCGATCACGTCGGACTGCGCTTCCGGGGGAACCGTGGCCTGGCCGTAGAAGTTGTCACCCCACGCGAGAACGCCGCCGTTCTTCAGCGCGATGCTGTGCCGGAAACCGGCCGAGATCGCCGAAACCCCGGAGGTGGCCGCCGCGGGCACGGTGATCTGGCCCTTCCCGTTGCTGCCCCAGGCGACGACGCCGCCATTCTTCAGCGCGAGCCCGTGGTCGCCGCCCGCCGAGATCGCGGTGACCCCGGAGGACACGGACGCGGGGACCGTGGTCCGCGAGCCCCAGCTCACCACGCTGCCGTTCGTTTTGAGCGCCAGGTTGAAGTACGCACTGGTGGAGATCGCCGTGACCCCCGAGGTCGCGGACGACGGCACGACGTTCTGGCCGTAGAAACCGTTGCCCCAGGCGATCACGCCGCCGTTCTTCAGCGCGAGTTCGTGCGCCCAGCCGGCGGCGATCGCCGAGACGCCGGACGTGGCCGCCGCCGGAACCGACAGCTGGCCGTAACTGTCGTTCCCCCAGGCGATCACCCCGCCGTCCTTGAGCGCGAGATGGGTGATCGCGCCGGCGGAAACCGCACTGGCGCCGAGCGCGGCGGCCGGTATGGTCCCCTGCCCGTAGTCGTTGCTCCCCCATGGCCGCGCTTCGCCGGTCTGCGCGGCGCTCGCCGTACCGCAAAGGGAAACCGTTGCGATCATTACGGTAATCGCGACGCCCGCTACCCGTCGTGATGCCGATCGTCGATTCTCGGAAGACATGCGCCGAATGTTAACCCGGCTGCACCGATCGGCCGTCTCTTTGTCATCCACGGACAAACTTCATAATCGCATTCAGCGTCCGCTGACAAGAAAGAACGGGCGCCTCACCCACTTCGAAACATGTCGACATGAATCCTTGTTACGTACATAACTCGCGGGTAACCTCGGTTTACCCCACCACCGAGAAAGCCGCTCGAGTCGAGCATATTTGATCAGAAAAATCCGCCGAAAGGCGCATGGGGAAAGCCGCCCGAGACGTAAACTGGATCAAAGGAGATGACAGGTATGTCCCGTAGACTTGGCAAGTTGTCGGCAGGCGTCGCCACCACCGGCATCGTGCTCGGCGCCGTCGCCGTGCTCACCGCCGGCACGGCCGCCGCCGCGACCACCTACGCCACCGGCACCGTCGCCTACATGTGCAACTTCCCCGGCATCGGCCAGCAGCAGCTGGACGTGAAGGCGAACTTCGTCGGGCCGGACTCGGTCGCCTCCGGCGGCACCGCCACTCCGTCGAGTGTCGGCGGCACCGCGACGATCAACGCGACCATCAACGCGCTGCTCAACGCCGCCAACTACGACGGTGTCCGCGGCAAGGCCAACATGCCGATCACCGCCACCAACGCCACCCCGACGTCGGCGACGGTGACCAACCTGGACGTTCCGACCCAGATCAACCCGTACGTGCCCGGCCCCCGGTCGTTCAACATCGTCCAGGACGCCGGCACCAGTGTTCCGACGCTGACCGCGGGCGCTCCCGGTTCGGGCGTGATCTCCCTCGGGACCACGATCAACGCTCCGCTGGACTTCCACAAGAAGGACGGCACCTGGACCGCGTGGAACTTCAACTGCACGGTGAAGAACACCAACCCGGCGCAGAACCGCGCGTTCAGCCCGGCGATCCCGATCACCTGATGAACCACCCGTGCGGGGCGGGGACGCCCGCCCCGCACGGTCTCCACCACACGATGCGAAGGGAAACCCCATGGGACGGCAGGTTCGCCGGGCGGGCGCGGTCTCGGCCGTCGTGATCGGCGCGGTCTCGCTGCTCACGGCCGCACCGGCCACGGCCGAAACATCCTTCGCCACGGGGACGGTCACGTACATGTGCGGCTTCCCGTCGATCGGCCAGCAGCCGCTCGACGTCAGGATGACCTTCACCGGCCCCGATTCGGTGCCCGCCGGTGGCGCCATCTCGCCGGGCGGAATCGCCGGGAGCCTCGTGTTCAACGCCATGCTCAACGCCGTGACGTTCAACGCCAGCAACCGGGACGGTATCCGCGGCACGATCACCACCTCGCTGACCGGGACGAACACCGCGCCGGCCTCGGCGGAGATGACGCGGCTGAGGATTCCCGAACAGATCGCGCCGTACGTCCCGGGGCCGCGCACCGTCCTTTTCGAACAGGACACAAGCACCGTCGTCCCCACCTTCGCGGCGGGCACACCCGGCCAAGCGGCCATCGGGCTCGGGACCACGTTCCGTATCGAAGGCGCCCTTCACCAGAAGGACGGGACGTGGAGTCCCTGGATCTTCAACTGCACGGTGAAGAACACCAACCCGGCGCAGAACCGCACCTTCAGCCCGGCGATCCCGATCACGTGACACATCAGCGCAAGGCACGAGAGGAACACCCATGACGCAACAGGTTCGCCGGGCACTCGGGAGGTTTCCCGTTCTGGCGGGCGTCATCCTGCTCGTGGGTGTGAGCGGGGCACTGTCCTCTTCGGCCGCGACCGATCCGGCCACGCCGCCGCCGGCCCCGTTGCAGGGCACCACGTCCGCACACCAGAGCCTCGCGAACACCTGCGTCTTCCCGGATCCCGCCGGGGAACGGCCGGTCACCATGGACGTCAAGGCGACGCTGCCGAAAGTCGTCCCGACCGGGAAACCCGTTCAGGTCAAGGACTTCTCGCTGACCTTCACCATCGGCGAAGGGTCACTCGGAACCGTCGCCGAGGTCACGGGTGGCGCGACCGTCGAACTCACGGCCGCGAACGGGGACAAGAAGACCCCGATCCCGGTGTCCGTGACGATCCCGGCGACGAAGGTGCCCACCACCGGCGAACTGAAGCTGGTCGCGACGGGTACCGTCCCCGACATCCTGCTCAAGGTGCCGTCCGAACTGCGGCTGAGCACGGGCGCGCCGTCGCTCGCGCTGACCGCCGCGGCGACGCCGCTCAAACCGATCACCTGCACCCAGACGCCGGACCAGAACACGCTGCTCGGCAGTGTCGCGCTCCTGCCGCTCGGAAAACCCAAGCCGCAGTCCGGCAAACCCGGCGAGCAGAAGAAACCCGGTACCGACGCGCGGGCCGCGGACGAGGTCCACGCCGACGCCCTCTACCCGATCGCGTTGCAGCCGTTCGAGCTTCAGGGCACGTCGTCGATCACGAAGCTCGGCGCCTTCGCCCGGCTGAAGCCCGCGTTCATGGTCAACGCGGTGTGGCATGTCGACCTCGAGAACACCGAAGGGCCCGGCAAGATCACCGGCTCCGTCATCATGCCGCCGAGCAAGATGAGCTTCCTCGGCTTCGGGTTCGTCCCGATCACCGCGACCATGGAACTGCTGCCGGAGGACTACGCGACCGGCAATCACATCATCGACGTCGACGGGGTTTCGATCCCGGAACCGGAGGGCAGTTCGACCGTCCTCACCCCGCTCAAGGTCTACGGGAAACTGAGCGGGGTCACCATCAACGGGGTCGCCCTCGACGTCGGCGACCACTGCCTCACCGCGGAGCCGATCAAGATCAATCTCCGCGGGGAGAAGTACGGGATGTTCACCGGCGGCGTGGTGCGCACCGATCCGAAGTGGACGGATCCCGCCTATCGGGACTTCACGCTGCCCCCGTTCTCGGGCTGTGGCGCGAAGGAGGATCTCGACTCGCTGCTGACCGGGATGGCTTCGGGGCCGGGGAACCAGGCCTGTGTCGGGGTCAACCAGGTCGGGCTGCCTTGGGAACCCGAGCGCAAGTGCCCGAACGTCGAGCCGCCGATGGGCCGCTGACGAGTGTCATGAAAGGGTCGTTCAGGACGTTTTTCGTCCTGAACGACCCTTTCATGACATCCAGGTGCCCTACGACCCGCTCGGCGTCCACTGTGGACTCTTGCGCGGCGACGGCAGCACCTCCGGAAGCGTGAAACCTTCGGGCGAAGCGGAAAGGCCGACCCCGGCCCGCAGCGCGAGTTCCATCTCGAACCGCGCCCCCGGGTCGCGCAAGTGCTCGCCGAAGGTCGCCTGCAGCTGCCGCATGCGGTACCGGACGGTCTGCGGATGCACTTGGAGCCGCTCGGCGATGTCGACGACGTTGCCCTGGCTGTCGAGCCAAGCGCGGAGGGTTTCGAGCAGTCGTTCCCGCTGTTTCCCGGTCATCTCGGCCAGTGGGGCGAACAGCCGGTCGCGCAGCTGGCAGGTCAGCGCGGCGTCGGCGTTCACGAGCAGGGTGGCGAGGTGGTCTTCGGCGCGGATCACGCGGCGGGCCTGGATGATGCCGCGTTCGGAAAGGAGCAGGGCCTCGCGCGCCCAGCGGAGGGAATCGGCGACGGAATCCAGCGGACGGCACGGGCCGATCGACAGCCGGTACTCCGGCAGCGCGGCCTGCAGGGTGGCCAGGCGGGCGATCGAGATCTCGCCCGGGACGAGAAGGCGCGGCTCAGCGCAGTCGAGTTCGGCGAGGACGTCCGAATCCACCGCGTTGTGCCGCCGGGGTCTGACGGTCTCGCCGATCGGGTGCAGCACCACCGGGGTGGCGCGTTCGGGCACCGTCCAGCCGGTCAGCTGCGCGAGTTCCGCGATCGCCTTCGACGGCGCGGGCGGCGTCTCCAGCACCAGGTGCAGCAGTTTGCGGCGCCACGTGTCCAGCGCGCCGGCGGTGCGCGCCTTCGCTTCGAGGTACCCGTCCAGCGCGACGGACGCGAGTTCGTCCATGAACGCGAGCATCGCGTCGGCCAGTTGCGACATCACCGCGGACGACAGCCCGCTGCGGCGCCCGACGCGCATGATGCGCCGCCACGAGACCCGGGCCCCGACCCGATAAGCCGACTGGAGGGTGTCGAGGCTGCGGCCTTCCCGCATCTCGTTCTGCCCGAGCCGGTGGTGGACCTCGTGTGACTGTTCCTTGGAGACGGTGGGATCCGCGATCTGGGCGACGAAGAGCGTGATCGCGTACTCGACGCCCGCGCGGATCGATTTGCCGTATGGCCCGTCGAGCGGGCGCGCGTACGCGGGGATGGTCGCCCGGATCTCGTCGACGATCTCGTTGGCGAGACTGCCGAGCTCCGGTCGCAAAATGTCGGCGAGTTTGCGGGGAAGTGCCGCGGGAGGCTGCGCAGCGTGTTCGATTCCGCGCTCCACCGACATCGCAGCTCCTTTGCTCCGCCCAGCGTCCTGACATCCCACGATCGTCGTGGGGTGACAACGAACACATCGCGAAGTCGCCCGTGAATGTGTCACCTTTCGCAGAAGAAACCGATTTCTTGTCACCATCGTGACAAAATCACGGGGCAGCCCTGAATTTTGATGACAAGTGCCCGGCAAACGCCTCGCACGGTACGTACGAACGGCCGAAGTGGATGCGACCGTGACGCAGCGTCACTGCTTTCCGGTGAGCAATTCACCGAGTACTTCGAGCACGGGGGCCAGCACGCGGACCACGGTGCCGGCGCATTCGGTGATCCCCGCGCCGACGACCTCGAAATCGCTCAGGCCGCGAAGCATCGTCACCAGACGTTCGATCGTCAAGCCACCGGGCTCCGGATAGTTCAGCCCGTCGAACTCCGCCGGGTCGAGCACGTCGAGATCGAGATGGACGTACACCTTGTCCGCACCGGCCAGCCCTGCGGCGACGTCGGCCGTCTCGACGACGAGCCCGCGCTCGACCACGGCCCGCTCGGCGTCGTCGAAGGCCCTCGTCCCGGCGAGCACCACGCGTCCGGGTTCGACCGGCGGATTCGCGGCGAACTCCGGGTCGCCCTCGCCGAGCAGCGACCGGAGCACCATGCCGTGGAACGCGCCCGACGGCGACGTCTCCGCGGTGTTGAGGTCGGAATGCGCGTCGAACCAGGCGACGCCGAGCCCCGGCCCGAAGCGGTAGCGCGCGACCCCGATGGGGATCAGTTCGACACCGCAGTCGCCGCCGATGGTGAGCACCGGCCCGCCAGGCGCCTCCAACGCGGCGAGCTGCGCGGCCCGGTTCGCGCCGGTGAGCACCGCGCGGTTGGCGATGCCGTCGACCGCGGGCGAGGTCTCACGCGTCTGCCGGATGTGGTGCACCGGCACGCCCAGCACATGGCCCGCGAGCTCGGCGAGCGCGACGCAGCCCTCGGGCAACTCCGGCGCCCGCTCGGTCAGTGCGCCCTGGAACTGGGGTACGGCGTTGATCAGCACCGGTCCACGTTAGCGACGGCCGCAAGTGCGTGAAGGCCGGACCGAGAGGCCGACGTTGCGAAAGCCACTTTCGCAACGTTGAAGGTTGCGAAAGTGGCTTTCGCAACGTCGGCGAAGGCTGGGATCGACGGTCACCCCTGGGCCCGGCGACTATGTCGCGAAAGCCACTTTCGGGACGTCTGATGTCCCGAAAGATGCTCCTATTGATGTCAAGGGGTGTGGGTGAGGTTGGCGAGGTCT
>NZ_LIWC01000009.1:0-174794 GCF_001905755.1 Amycolatopsis sp. CB00013
GGGCCCACCACAACACCATCGCCGCTTGACACACAAAACCCAGGGATGTCTTCACGGACCTGCGGCCAACGGTCACTCGGCAACGAGGCCGGCGAACCGGCCCAGCGTCTCCTCGCGTCCCAGCGCCTGGGTGATCGAGTGCAGGTCCGGGCTCCGGGTCGAGCCCGTGATCGCGATCCGGATGATCTGCGAGGCCTCGCGGATGGAGCCCGGGAAGCCTTCGGGGTTCTT
This sequence comes from Amycolatopsis sp. CB00013, assembly GCF_001905755.1. Classification (NCBI taxonomy): domain Bacteria; kingdom Bacillati; phylum Actinomycetota; class Actinomycetes; order Pseudonocardiales; family Pseudonocardiaceae; genus Amycolatopsis; species Amycolatopsis sp. CB00013. The sequence continues at coordinate 232 of NZ_LIWC01000009.1, forward strand.
CTTGAACTCCTTGGCGTTCTTCGCGAAGCCGTGCTTCGCGGCCACGTCGCGGATCTGCTGGAACCACTCCTGGCCGTCGTCGAGCTGCTGGTAGTTCTCGACGAAGTCCCGCGCCACGGCCTGGACGACCGCGCGGTCGACGCCGAGCGCGGTGATCCGCTCGTCGTCGGGGCTCGCGACGGCGGCGTGCAGCTGCGGGAAGAAGAAGCCGTAGACGGCGCGGAACTCGCTCCACTTCTTCAGGTCCTTGCGCGGGTTCTCGGCGCCGTCACGTTCGACGGCGAGCGCACGGAGCGCGAGGTCCGGCTCGGCGTCGAGGACGGTCCGCAGCTCGGGGTCGAACCGCTCCGCCCAGCCCCGGACCTCCTCGAGGATCTCGGCGCCGGTCAGCGTGGCGATGTGGTCGGCCGAGATGTCGTCGAGTTTGACCAGATCGACCAACGGGCCGGCGACCCCGCATTCGTCGAGGTTGATCGGCTCGGCCAGCGCCTGGTCGAGCGGCATCTCGGCGAGACGGCCGTTGGCCAGGCCGCGCAGGTAGTACAGGACGGCCTTGGTCGGGTAGCCGGACTCGATGTAGAAGTCGACGCTCGCTTCCGGGTCCTTGCGCTTCGACAGCTTGCGCTTGCTGCCGCCTTCCTGCTTCATCAGCGGCGCGATGTGCGCGTACGTGATCGGCTCGAAGCCGAGCGCGTCGAACAGCTGCTGGTGCACCGGCACCGACGAGATCCACTCGTCGCCGCGGATGACCAGGTTGACCCGCATGAGGTGATCGTCGACGGCGTGCGCGAAGTGGTAGGTCGGCAGCCGGGGGCTCTGGTCGGAGCTCTTGAGGATGACGACGTCGTTGCGGTTGGCCTCGGCCTCCAGCGGGCCGCGGATGGCGTCGGTGAACCGGGCGCGGGCGCCGGTGTCGTCCGGCGCGCGGAACCGCACGACGTACGGGTCGCCTGCGTCGAGCTTGGCCTGGACGTCGGCGGGGTCGGCGTCGCGCCAGATGGCCCACGAGCCGTAGTAGCCGGTCGGCAGCTTCGTCGCCTGCTGCCGGGCGGTGATCGCCGCCAGCTCGTCCTTCGTGGCGAAGTCGAGGTACGCGCGGCCGGAGCGGAGCAGGTGGCGGACGTAGGTCAGGTAGATCTGCTCGCGCTCGGACTGCTGGTACGGGCCGTAGTCGCCACCGCGGTGGATGTCCTCGTCGGCGGCGAGGTCGAAGTAGGCGAAACCGCGCTCGAACTGCTCGATGGCGCCTTCGACCTCGCGGGAGCGGTCGGTGTCCTCGACCCGGACGAGGTAGCGGCCGCCGCTGCGGCGGGCGACGTCCTGGTCGATGGTGGCGACGTAGACCCCGCCGATGTGGACGAACCCGGTCGGCGAGGGGCCGAACCGGGTGACCAGGGCGCCCTCGGGCAGCTCGCGGGCGGGGTAACGCTGTTCCCAGTGCTCGGGCTCGGGCAGGTCGGCGGGGAAGAGGGCGTCGATGACTGCTCGGTCCAGCATGGCGGTTCAGATCTCCCGGCGTCGTGGTGCATGGCGGTTTTCGCCACCGAAGAGCCTAACCGTCCGGCCTCCGGGCCTGGTGAGGGTGGTCCCGAAGCCGGATCGAGACGTGCTTTTCCGTCGGTGCTCCCCGGTAAAATGGGCTTGCCGGACATTCGGGGAGGAAATCGGTGACCACCGATAGCTCGCTTCGTGAAGAACCCCAGCTCACCATCCGACCGAAACCCTCGGCGTTCTTTCTGCGCCGTCGCTTTCTCCGCACTTTCGGGCCCGCGCTGGCCCTGGCCGTCACCGGCCTGATCGCCCTGCTCATGAGCGGGACGATCGTGGTGCCGTTCCAGCAGACGCTCGTCCTGCGCGGCAAGATGGGCTCCAAATCGGATCTCTTCGAGGACGCGAAGATCCAGGAAATCCTGATGCGCCACCACATCCGCGTCCACGTGACCAGGGCGGGCTCGCGGGACGTCGCCACCCACGACCTCAGCCAGTACGACTTCGTGTTCATGTCGGGCGAGCCCGCCGCGAGTCTCGTCCGGCGGTCGAGGGCCGACCAATGGACGGGCAGCGCGCGGCAGCCGTTCACCAGCCCGATCGTCCTCGCCACGTATCGCCGCTACGCGGAAACGCTGGCGAGCAACCAGATCGCCACGAAACCAGCGGGCGAACAGGAGCCGCTGTACTACACGCTGGACACCGAGAAGTTCATCGAAACCCTGCGAAAGGGACAGACCTGGGACTCGCTCGGCATCAGGCGCTTCGGCGCGGAAAACGGGAACAGGGTGCTCGCCCAGACCTCGAACATCTGCGACTCCAACTCGGGCGCGACGTACCTGATCCTGCTGGCGTTCCTGGAGAACGGCCGTCAGGTCCCGGTCGTCGATCCGCGTCCGGCCGGGGCTCCCGCGGGGCCGCCGAACCTCACGGCCGCGAAGGAACTGGCCAACCGGGTCAAACCGCTCGTGGCGGCACAAGGTTTCCCGTCGGCGGATCTGTCGGAGTCGTACGCGAATCTGGCCGAGGGGGACAAGCCGATCGTCGTCATCTACGAACATCAGTATCTCGCCATGCAGTTGCGGGCCAAGGCACAGAGCGGGCGACCGGACCACGACCGGGTCCTGCTGTACCCGAAGGACGACATCCTGACGAAACCCCAGTTCCTGGCGCTCAAACCGGAAGCGGAACGGCTCGGCGAGCTGATCACGTTCGATCCGGAGCTGCAGCGCCGCGCGATGGAGCTCGGCTTCGGCGTCGCGACCCCCGCGGGCAGCACGAAAAGCGCGCGGCTGTACGAGTTCCTCCGCGAACAGGGGCTGCCCGCGCCGGAGATCGCCGCCGACGACAGCACCACGCCGTTGCCGGACAACCCGGTGCTGGAAGAGATGATCAAAACGGTGGGGGACTGCCCGTGAAGCGGCTCCTCGCGATCCTGTGCTGCCTGCTCCTGGTGGTCGCCGCCTGTACGAGCGGCGGACAGAAGGTGAAGCTGCGCGTGCTGGCCAGTTCGGAGCTGGCCGATCTCGGGCCGATTCTCGACGACCTTCGCGCGGAAACGGGAATCGAACTGGAAATGGATTTCCGGGGAACGATCGACGCCGCCGCCTCCCTCACCCCGGGAAAGGCCACGCACGATCTCGCCTGGCTTTCCACCGACCGGTATTTCCAGCTCAAACACCGGCAGTCGGGGGACAAGGGGGAACGGCCGCTCGCGACCAAGACCATGGTGTCGCCGGTCATCGTCGGGATCACCCCGGCGAAGGCGGCGGAACTGCGCCGAGGCAAACCGGACGGCAAGCTCTCGTGGGCGGATCTGGCGGACGCGGCGGCCGGCGGTGGCTTCCGGTTCGCGATGGCGGATCCGGCCAAATCGACCAGCGGGCTCACCTCACTCGTCGGGGTGGCGACGGCCGCCGCGGGCACCGGCGCCGCGCTGCGCCTCCAGGACGTGAAATGCGACAAACTCCAGGGCTTCCGCACCGGGCACACGCTGACGGCGGACACTTCGGCCGCCGTGGCCGATCGGTTCGCCGAGCGCCAGGACGTGGACGCGATCATCGGGTACGAGTCCACCTTGCTCTCCCTGAACGCGAGCGGCAGGCTCAAGACCCCGTTGGAACTGGTGTATCCGCGTGACGGCATCGTCCAGTCCGACTACCCGGTCCTGCTGCTGGACCCGGCCGAACGGGAGGCGTACGACAAGGTCGTCTCCTGGCTCAGAAGCCCGGCGACGCAGAAGAAACTGATGGAGCGGACCCTTCGCCGTCCGATCACCGGCGAGGTGGGGCTCGATCCGAGGCTGCCGGCCTCGATCGGGAACTCGCTGTACTTCCCGGACGAACAGGCCGTCGTGGACAAACTCCTCGACGACTACGCGGCGTCCGCTTCCCGCGCGCCGGGGCGTGTGATCTTCGTGCTGGACTTCTCCGGTTCGATGAAGGGGCCGCGGATCGCCGCGCTCCGCGCGACCTTCGCCGGGCTGAGCGGTGGTCCGGACGGAGGCTTCGACCGCTTCTACCGCGGCGAGCGCCTCACGGTCCTCCGGTTCGGCGGGAAGATACTGGGGGACAAGGAGTTCACCATCGAAGGGCCCAGTGATCTCGACGCGCTGCGGGCCTTCATCGCGGCCGACGAGTTCGACGGCAACACCGCGGTCTGGTCCGCGCTCGGCGAGGCGTACACGAAGGCGGGTATCCATCGTGGCGCCGAGCCCGGCGGAGACGTCTCGATCGTGCTGATGACCGACGGGGAGAGCAACACCGGACCCGGTATCGAAGAATTCCTGCGCGCGCCAAGGGATCCGGGCGTGCACACGTACACCATCCGGTTCGGCGAGGCGAACCCCGCCGAGTTGGAGCGCGCGGCCGTGGCCACCGGTGGCCGGATGGTCGACGCGAACACGACATCGCTGCTCGACGCCTTCAAGGAGATCCGTGGCTGCCGATAATCTGTGGTGGGACGTCTGGGGACTGTGGCTCGCGGTCTGGGTGCTGACCGTGATCGCCTTCCTCGTCGCGATCGTCGTTTTCGTGAAGCACTGGCGCCGTGCGCGGTCCGACGGCGATCAGGGCATGATCCGGGGAATCGGCTTCTACCTGCACACGAAATCCGTGATGGGCCTCTACCAGTTGCATCGCTACAACGAGGCGCTGGAGCAGGAGGTCGAGAAACGGAAGAGCCGGGGCTGGCGGTTCTGGGGTTCGGGCGGATTCGGCCCACTGAAAGGAGAATCGGAGCGCACCGACACCGACGAGGAGTTCCGGCGGTACATCCGCAAGGCCGAACCGATCACGGTGATCGGCATCGTGACGAAGGTGCTGGAGAAGCACCACGACATCATCTACGTCGATTTGACGAAGCAGGAACTGGCCCACAACCGGGCTCTGGTGAAGGAACTCGGCTGGGCCGACGGTCCCGAGAGCACCCGGCAGGTCAAAACCAGGTTGCGCGGCGTCGAGGCGTTCATCTCCGTGAAGGGCCTGTTCCGTAAACGCTCCCAGACCGACACCGAGACGGTTTTCGTGGCGCCGTACGGGAATCCGGACGATCCGGAGCGGAGCAGGCGGATCCGGTTCACCTGCGTGACCAGCGATCTGCGGGACTCCGCGCCCACCGGCGCGTTCCGGGCGCGCTGCCTCGGCAAGGTCGAGGACTGGGACCCCGAAACCGGGGAACTCGTCGTCCATCCCATCGCGATCTTCAAGTGACCGGCTGCTCCACTCGCGTCAGCCGGTTGACGCGAGTGGAGCAGTCGAAAGCCACACGTCGTCCGTGGCGCTTCGCACTGTCGACACCGGGGCCCGAACCTGCACGATTTCGGTATCCAACACCGCAGGTTCGAGGGAGATCTTCCATGAAGAGCACCGTTGCCGACGATATCCGCAGCTTCTTCGCCGACTCCGCCATCGATGTCACCGTGGCCGGGCAGGCCGAGGTCGAACTCGTGATCGACCGCTTCGACAACTGGAAGAACGCGTCAAGCGGAGGCGCCTTCGGCTGCTTCACCGGTGCCTGCTGCCTCATGGCCTGAGTGGTCGGCGCAGAAGCAACCGACGCCCTTCGTGATCCACTCCCGGCCCTCCCACTCGGGGTGGCGTTCGATCATCAGCGCTTCGACCTCCGCGGCGATGGACTCTTCGGGGAGCGCCGAGTCGCGCCGCTTCCACGTTTCGTCGCGCAGCAGTTCGAGGTACTCGCGGACGTCGGTCAGGATCCGGCGTCCGGAGACGTCGCCGTGGCCAGGGACGACGAGGTCCGGTCCGGCGGCGGCCAGCCGTCCCAGCACTTCGATCCAGCGCGGTCCCGAGACATCGGTGTCGTACGGCGGGAACCACGGGAAGATCGAGAACTGGCCGGTCTCGACCAGGTCCCCGGTGAACAGCACGCCCGCGTCCGGCACGGTCACCACCTGATCGCCCTTGCTGTGGGCGCGTCCGGTGGCCGCCAGGCGCACGACCCGCCCGCCGAGGTCGAGGTCGTACTCCTCGTCGTAGACCACGTCGGGGGTGACGAGGTCGACGCCGTCCAGCGCCCGTGCGACCGGGGTGCCGAGGTCGCGGAACATCTCGAGGTAGCCCGGTCCTTTGTGGACCAGGTCCGCGGCTTGGGCGCTGTTGACGAGATAGGTCGCCTCGTCCGCGAAGACCTGTGCGCCGAAAGCGTGCTCGGGGTGGAAATGCGTCGTGGTCAGGTACAGCCTGCGGCCGCGGGCGTGTTCGGCCGCGAAGGCGAGCACCTTCTCGGCGCTGCGAGGACCGAGTCCCGTGTCGACGACGAGCACCGAATGCGAGCCGCCGATGACGCCGATGTTGGGGACGAGGTCGACGCCGAGATTCGGGATCACCACGACGTCGCGGGCGATCTCCCTGGCCTGGGCGGGGTCGACGGCGGGTTCGTGGGTGAGTGGTTCGAAGGGCATGACCCCACTGTCGTGCCGGCCTTCGGGCGCCGTCCAAGACCGATCTCCATGTGCCGATACCTGATGGGTATCATCGCTGGTGATGGAGCTTCGTTTGTTGCGCTACTTCGTGGCCGTCGCCGAGGAGCGGCACTTCGGCCGGGCCGCCGCGCGGCTGCACATGACCCAGCCGCCGCTGAGCCGGGCCATCCGGCAGCTGGAGAACGACCTGGGGGTGGTCCTGCTGCTTCGGTCGGCCGCCGGCGTCGAGCCCACCGCGGCCGGGACCACCCTGTACGCCGAGGCCCGCACCCTGCTGGACCAGGCCGAACGCGCCCGCGCCCGGGTGATCGAGACGGCGGGCCCCGCGACGCTCACCGTCGGCACCCTGGCCGACGGCGCGGGGGAGGCGGGCACCCGCCTGGCCGCGGCGTTCCGGCGTCGGCATCCCGAAGTCTCGATCCGCTTCCGTGAGGCGGATTTCACCGACCCCACCACCGGCCTGCGCGCCGGGCTGGCCGACGTCGCGCTGACCCGCTCGCCGTTCGACGAAACCGGCCTCACCGTGCGAGTCCTGCGTTCGGATCCGGTCGGGCTGGTACTGCGCACCGGCGACCCGCTCGCCGATCGCGCGACACTGCGGCTGGCCGACGTCGCCGATCGGCCGTGGTTCCAGCTGCCGGAGGGCACGGATCCACTGTGGCGCGAGTACTGGAACGGGGCGGCGCCAGTGGGCGAGCGGCCGTCCGGACCGGTGGTGCGCACGGTCGGCGAATGCCTCCAAGCCGTCCTGTGGAACGGATCGGCGGGGATCGCACCGCTCGGGCACGCCCTGCCGGACGGCCTCACCTGGGTACCGCTGGCCGACATGCCACCGAGCCCGCTGGTCGTCGCGTGGGTGACCGAACGGGAGAACCCGCTGATCCGCTCCTTCGCGCGGATCGCGGCCGACGGGGTGTGAAAGTGACGGCGCGGGGGCATTTCCCCGGCATGCCGGACTTATCTTCAGAACCCGACGAGGCGACCGTCGACGCCGTCGGGAAGCTGACCTTCGCCCTCGAAACGGTCGAACAGGCGCGTGGCCACCTGTACGCCTTCCACCACCTCACCGGAACCGCCGACTTCGCGCTCGGCGAGGCCGTCGAAGCCCTCCGGAAGGCCGGGCACGCCGAGTGGGCGGAGCGGATCCAGACCGAACTTGTCGGGCTCAACGTGCTGCCGGAGCGGTGGACATTCCAGCTGATCGAGGAGTACGACGAGGGCTACTACGCGGCGTACCGCGACATGGCGCGCGACGTCACCGGTGCCCTGACCGGCGGGCGGCGGCACCTGCACGAAGAACGGATCAAACGCCGGCGGCGGACCGAGGGACGGCCGGGACACGAGATGGGGCGGCCTTCGAGCGGCTGACTCCGCTCACAGCTTCTCCAGTGCCTCGGGCTTGTGGACCGCTTCGCCACCGCTCTTGTCGCTGCGGACGAGGTACTGCGGTTCCTCCTCGGACGCGCGAACGGTGCGGCCGCCCGCTTCGGTGTCGGAAGTGATCTCCTCCAGGACTTCGCCTTCGGCCTGCCCGCCGTGGCTGTTCCAACGGACCTTGTCGCCTTTGCGGAATCGCTTGCTCATCGCACTCCTTCTCGTCGTGGACGGTCCGACGCCGGCCAGACGTAGGGCAGGTCGTCGGGCACGTCCGGGAAACTCGCGCGGTAGTGCCCCGGCTCCTTGCGGACGAGCGCGGACCGATGGCTGCGGTGGAAATCCGCGTCGCCGAGCCAGGGCGGCAGTTCCTTCGCGTCGGCGAGCCGGTCCTGGGTGCGGACCTCGTCGAGTCCGGTGGCGCGGAGCAGGTCGAGCCGCAGTGTTTCGCGGCAGGTGTCCTGACGGCCGGTCTCGCACCAGACGTCGCAGATGTCGAAGCCGTATCGGACGAGCGCCTCCTCGTAGCCCGCCCACATCGCCGCGGCCGGGTGATGCCGCCAGCCGTATCCCGGCACCGTCAGCGCGCGCAGTACCTGGATGGTCTCGACCCGCTGTTTCCCGAGCCTCCGCTGGTCGAGGACGGAAGCGGAGGCCCGGAAATCAGCGCACGGGAGAAACGTCTGCACACCGGCGGCTTCCCCGTCGGCGCGGATCCAAACCGCTCAGAAGATCGACCAGCCGGTCAGGGTGGTGAACCGGTCCAGCGCCGCGACACCCGCGACGGAGTTGCCGCGCGGGTCCAGGCCGGGGCTCCAGACGCAGATCGCGCACCGGCCGGGGACGATCGCGACGATGCCGCCGCCGACCCCGCTCTTGCCCGGAAGCCCGACACGGTAGGCGAATTCGCCGGCCGCGTCGTAGGTGCCGCAGGTCAGCATCACCGCGTTGACCCGCTTGGCGGCGCTCTGTTCGAGCAGGCGGCTGCCGTCGTTGCGCACGCCGTGGCGGGCGAGGAACACCGCCGCCCGCGCGACGTCGCCACAGCTCATCGCGATCGAGCACTGGCGCACGTACTGGTCGAGGACGGCGGGCACCGGATGACGCATGTTCCGGTACGACGCCATGAAATACGCGAGGGCGCGATTGCGATCGGCGTGCGCGGCCTCCGACGCGGCGACCTCGGCGTCGATCCCGATGCCGGCGCGCCCGCTTTCCTCCTGGAGGAACCGAAGCAGGGTTTCCGCCGCGTCGCCGTGGTGCGCCAATTCGTCGGTCACCACGAGGGCACCGGCGTTGATGAACGGATTGCGGGGGATTCCGTCCTCGTTCTCGAGCTGGACCAGCGAGTTGAACGGGTTTCCGGACGGCTCGCGGCCCACCCGTTCCCACACGCCGTCGCCGTGGGAGAGCGCGAGCGCCAAGGTGAAGACCTTCGACATGCTCTGGATGGAGAACGGCACTCGCCAGTCGCCGACCCCGTGGAGCCCACCGTCCACTTCGGCCACCGCCATGCCGAACCGGCCGGGTTCGACCCTGGCCAGGGCGGGGATGTAGTCCGCGACGGAGCCGCGGCCGATCTCCGGCGCGACGTCGTCGGCGATCCGGTCCAGCAGCGCTGCGAGGTCCACGGCCGTAGCGTAGAAGCGCTCCTTCGCGCGCGACGATCGGGGTTCGCGGGTGAATTTGTCAAATCGAAAAAGGAAATTCCCGTTAAACCGCCAGAGTGACGTCCCGCACACCTTAAGTCTTCCTTAGCAATGTTGGTGACGTGCCGCACACGCTCTAGCGTCTGGCAACCATGGATTCCTCGCTGCTCACCGAAAAAGGTGAAAGCTATTCAAAAGCACTGGGCAACCGCCAAGTGCAGATGATCGCCATCGGCGGCGCGATCGGCGTCGGGCTGTTCCTCGGTGCCGGTGGCAAGCTCCACCAGGTCGGGCCGTCGCTGGTCCTGTCGTACGCGCTCTGCGGTATCGCCGCGTACTTCGTGATGCGCGCCCTCGGTGAGCTCGTGCTCCACGAGCCGTCCTCCGGCAGTTTCGTCACCTACGCCCGCAAGTTCATCGGGCCGTGGGCGGGTTTCGCCTCCGGCTGGATGTACTGGGTGAACTGGGCCATGACCGGTATCGCGGAGATCACCGCGGTGGCGATCTACGTGCACAAATGGCTGCCCGACGTGCCGCAGTGGATCACCGCGCTGGTCGCGCTCGGCGTCCTGCTGGCGGTGAACCTGCTTTCGGTGAAACTGTTCGGCGAGCTGGAATTCTGGTTCTCGGTGGTCAAGGTGCTGGCCATCGTCGTCTTCCTGGTCACCGCCCTCGGGCTGGTGCTCACCAGCGCCGACATCGGCGGAACCACCGCGGGCGTGCACAACCTGACCGCCCACAGTGGATTCTTCCCGGCCGGTGTCGGCATCGCGCTGATGACCCTGCAGGCGGTCATCTTCGCGTACTCGGCGATCGAGGTCGTCGGCATCGCCGCCGGCGAGACCAAGGACGCCCGCAAGGTGCTGCCGAAGGCGATCAACGGTGTCGTCTGGCGGATCGGCGTGTTCTACGTGGGTTCCGTGCTGCTGCTGGCGATGCTCCTGCCGTGGCCGTTCTACAACGGCGGCGAGAGCCCGTTCGTCACCGTGTTCACCCGCCTCGGGATCCCGGGGATCGGTGACGTGATGAACGCCGTCGTGCTCACCGCCGCGTTGTCGAGCTGCAACTCCGGGCTCTATTCGACCGGCCGCATCCTGCGGGCGCTCGCGGACAAGGGCGAGGCGCCGAAGTTCGTCGGCCGGATGAGCAGTCGCCATGTGCCCTACGGCGGCATCCTCTTCACGTCCGGCGCCTACGTGCTGGGTGTGGTGCTCAACTACCTGGTGCCGAAGGACGCCTTCGACATCGCGATCGCCATCGCCTCGCTCGGCGTGATCACCACCTGGGCGACGCTGATCTTCTGCCAGCTGCGGCTGCGCCAGGCGGCGCTGCGCGGTGAGCTGGAACGGCCGTCCTACCGGATGCCGTGGGCGCCCTACAGCGGCTGGGCGACGCTCGGCTTCCTCGCGTTGGTGGTGGTCTTGATGGGCTTCTCCGACGGCGCCGAGAAGATCGCCTTCTACTCGATCCCGGTGCTGGTCGTGGTGCTGGCGGTCGGCTGGCGGATCGTCGGGAAACGGCAACGGCACGAGGTGGGCTGACCCCTCTCGCGTTTCGTCCTCTAGTTGCGGTCCTTGCGTGTGCAACTACAGCAATCAGAGGACGAAACGCGGGCGTTCAGCTGGACGTCGGGAAGTGGAAACCGGCGGTGGAGTGCGGCCACCGCGTGGTGACGACCTTCGCCCGCGTGTAGAACCGCACCCCGGCCGGCCCGTGGATCGGGCTGTCCCCGATGAGGGAGTCCTTCCACCCGCCGAAGGAGTAGTACGACATCGGCACCGGGATGGGCACGTTCACCCCGATCATCCCGACCTTCACCTCCCGCTGGAACCGCCGCGCCGCCTCGCCGCTGCCGGTGAAGACCGCGGTCCCGTTGCCGTACGGGTTCGCGTTGATCAGCGCGATCGCTTCGTCCAGTGTGGACACCCGGACGATCCCGAGCACCGGCCCGAAGATCTCGTCGCGGTAGGCGGCCATCTCGGTGGTCACGTGGTCCAAAAGGGACGGTCCGACGAAGAACCCGTCCTCGTGCCCGGCGACCCGCAGCTCCCGCCCGTCGACGACCACGGTCGCGCCCTGCTCCGCCCCGAGGGCGACGGAGTCGATCACCCGCCGCCGCGCGGCCTCCGTGACCACCGGTCCCATGTCGTTGCCCGCCTCGTGGCCGGGCCCGACCTTGATCTCGGCGGCCTTGCGCTCGAGGATCTCGATCAGCCCGTCCCCGGCCGACCCCACGGCGACACCGATGGAGATCGCCATGCAACGCTGCCCTGCCGAACCGAACGCGGCCGCCGTGAGGTGGTTCGCGGCGTACTCCAGATCGGCGTCGGGCAGGACGACGGCGTGGTTCTTGGCCCCGCCCAGCGCCTGCACGCGTTTGCCGGTGGCCGTCGCGCGTTCGTGGACGTACTTGGCGATCGGGGTCGACCCGACGAACGACACGGCGTCGATGCCGGGGTGCTCCAGGATCGCGTCGACCGCGACCTTGTCCCCGTTGACCACGTTGAACACGCCGTCGGGCAGCCCCGCCTCGGCATACAGTTCGGCGACCAGCCGGGACGCGGACGGGACCCGCTCGCTCGGCTTGAGGACGAACGTGTTGCCCGCCGCGATGGCGATCGGGTGCATCCACAACGGCACCATGATCGGGAAGTTGAACGGCGTGATCCCGGCGACGACGCCGAGCGGCTGCCGGAAGTCGTGCACGTCCACGTCCCGCGAGACCTGGTCGGAGAAGCCGCCTTTCAGCGCGTCGGCGATCCCGCAGGCGTATTCGACGATCTCGCGGCCGCGGACGATCTCGCCGCGCGCGTCGTCGATCACCTTGCCGTGTTCGGCGGAGATGATCCTGGCGAGTTCGTCCTCGTGCTTCACCAGCAGCTCGCGGAAGGCGAACATCACCTTCGTCCGCTGCGACAGCGAGGAATCGCCCCACGCCTCGAACGCCTTGGCCGCGGCGGCCACCGCGGTGTCCACATCGGACGGTTCCGCGAGCAGCACCTCCGCCCGTGCGTGCCCGACGGCCGGGTCGTACACCGGGGCCGTGCGGATGGAGCCCGCCGTGGTCGCGGCGCCGTTGATCCAGTGGTCGATGGTCTTCACGCGTTGTCCTCCACAGGTGTTCACAGCAGTCCGACGGCCGTGTCGACGGCCTTGGCGACGTCGCCGTCGTGCGGGTAGAGCAGGGATCGTCCGACCACGAGGCCCTGCACGGTCGGCAGCGCGAGCGCCCGCTGCCAGGCGGCGAACGCGGCGTCGGGGTCCTTGACCTCTCCGCCGAGCAGGACGGCGGGCAAGGTCGAGGCGGCCAGCACGCGCTCCATGTCCTTCACCACCGGGAGCTTCAGCCAGGTGTAAGCCGACGTGCGGCCGAGGGCGGAGGCGATGGTGATCGAGCGGATCACGGCGTCGGGGGAGAGGTCGTTGCGGAGACGACCGTCGACCCAGTCCGAGAGGAACGGCTCGACCATCGCGATCAGCTTGCGGTCGGCCAGGTCGTTGACCGCCTTCGCGGTGTTCTCGAGAACGCTCGGCGTCGCCGGATCGGTCAGGCAGATCCTGGTGAGCGTCTTGCCGCCGTCGAAACGCATCCGTTCGATCGTTTCGGCGTCGTAGCAGGCGAACCGGTCGTCGATCTCGAAACTCGATCCCGCCAGTCCGGTGCGGTTCATCGAGCCGATGACGGTCTTGCCGTCGAGCACGCCGAGGAGCAGCAGATCGTCGATGATGTCCGGCGTCGCCAGCACGCCGGTGACCCCGGGGCGTTCCAGCGCCAGGCCGAGGCGGTCGAGCAGTTCGCCGCGGTCGGCCATCGCGAGCGGTTCGGAGCCGACGCCGTTCGCGCCGCGAGCCGGATGGTCCGCGGCGATGATCATCGTGCGGCCCTTGTCGTTGAACGGCGATTTCGCGCGGACGCGGGTGGCGGCGGCCACGGCGATCGCTCCCGGATCCCGCACCCTCGCGGCGGCTATCCGGCGCACTGTGTCCGACACGTTCGTACCTCCCGGCTCGCGTGGTCCTTCGACCATCGCAAGCGTTCGGAGACTTTGTCAAGACATATGGACATAAGGTCATAGTGGTCGAGCGCGGTAGGCTCCGCGCATGAAATCCTGGGTGCCCGGCGAGATCGTCGTGGATCCGAACGGCCCGGAACCGCTGTACTCCCAGGTCGCCCGGCAGATCGGCGCCGCCATCGAAGACGGCAGGCTGCCCAACGGCGCCCGGCTGGACAACGAGCTGGACCTGGCGGCGCGGCTGCACCTGTCGCGGCCGACCATCCGTCAGGCGATCCAGTCACTGGTCAACCAGGGCCTGCTCGTCCGCAAACGGGGTGTCGGCACGCAGGTCGTCCGCACCAAGGTCGCCCGGCCGCTGCGCTTGAGCAGCCTCTTCGACGACCTCAGTGAGCTGGGGGACAAGCCGGAATCCGTCGTCCTCGTGAACCAGGTCGAGCCAGCGGGCGACGAGGCGATCGAGCAGCTCGAAACGCCGGGCCTGACCCACGTCCGGCGGCTGAAGCGGGTGCGCTCGACCGGCGGCGAACCGCTGGCGATCATGAACAACTACCTGCCCGACGGCCTCATCGATCCGTCGGACGAGGAACTGCGGGACAAGGGGCTCTACCAGCTACTGCGCTCGGCGGGTGTCCGGCTGCACGCCGCCCAGCAGAACGTCGGCGCCCGGCAGGCGACCGAGGAGGACGCCGAACTGCTCGACGAGAAGCCGGGCGCGGCGCTGCTCACCATGCGCCGCACCACCTACGACGAGTCCGGCAAGGTCGTGGAATACGGATGGCACGTCTACCGCGCCTCGCGCTATTCGTTCAACCTCTCACTGACCAACAACGTTTGACGGTTCGCGTTCCAGGTCGGTCTCCAGCGCGTCGTAAACCGAAGGACGGAACCGGCGCAGCCAGCCGGCGAGCGCGAGCCCGGCCAGCGCGACCACCAGGAGCAGCCACGGCAGGAGCGGGACGACGCCGTTGCTCGACCCGGCGAGCGTCGGGAAGTTGACGATCGCCAGCGTCACGATGAGCCCGAGGCCCACCGCGCCAAGCCCGGGCGCGATCAGCGTCTTCACGACCCGGCGGTCCCGCGTCCGGCGGAAGTAGACCAGGATCGCCACGGCCGCGAACAGCTGCAGGGTGAGGATGCCGAGGGTGCCGAAACCGGTCATGCTCGCGGTGAGATCGGCGACCGGGTCGAGCCCGGCGAGGCGGAACGCCAGCGCCACCACCGACCCGAAGAGCAACTGGACGATCGAGGCGTAGCGCGGCGCTCCGTTGCGCGGGCTGGTCTTGCCGAGCACACGCGGCAGCACGCCGACCCGGCCCAGCGCGTACAGATAGCGGGTGGCCGAATTGTGCAATGCCAGCAGCGCCGCGAACAGGCTGACCACCAGAAGCAGCAACATGACCTTCGTCAACGGGCCGCCGAGATACTCCTGGGCGACCGAAAGCACGAGATCCCCGCTCGACAGATGCGCGGCGGCCACGTCCTGCGCCTGCTCGGCGCCGATCGCGCTGACCACGGCCCAGGTCGTGAACGCGGCGAACACCCCGATGAACCCGATGGCGATGTAGGTCGCCCGCGGGATCGTCCGCTTGGGGTCCCTGGCCTCCTCGCCGAACAGCGCCGTCGCCTCGAAACCGATGAAAGCGTTGGCGGCGAACAACAACGCCAGCCCGCCGGCACCTTGGAACATCACGGACGGGCTGAACGCGGCGAACGAGAAGCCGTGCCGGAACAGCACGCTGAAGTCCATGATCAGCAGGATCGACACTTCGAGGATCAGCGAGGCGCCCAGCACCTTCGCGCTGACCGCGATCCCGCGACGGCTGAGCAGGAGGACCAGCGCGACCGAAAGTGCGCTCCAGAACAGCCAATCGAGTTTCAGGCCGAAGACGTCGTCGATCGCCGTGGAGGTGAAGAATCCGCTCGTCCCGATCGCTCCCGCGACGAAACAGTTGTAGCCGAGCATCGCGATGAACCCGGCGACGAGACCCGGTGTCCGGCCCAATCCCTTGACCACGAAGGCGTAAAAGCCGCCCGCGCTCGTGAGGACCCGCGACATCTGCGCGTAGCCGACCGCGAACAGCAGCAGGACGACCGTCGCCAGCAGGAACGCCGCGACCATGCCGCCGCCGTTCCCGACCGCGATGCCGATGGCCGCGATCACGATCATCCCGGTCAGCGGCGCGACCGCGGCGAGCACGAGGAAGACGATGCCTGGCACGCCCAGGACGTTCTTGGCGAGCGACGTGTCGTCTCGGCTCATGCGCTGCTCCTCATCTCCGCTGGACGGCCAGTATGGGAGCGGAAGGGGGCTTGGGCTTTGCCTTTGCGCGCGCGGCGCTTGTTCGGCAGCGCCTGGTCGTGAGTGGCGTTTCGGGTTCTAACCCGAAACGCCACTCACGACCGCGGTTCGGGAAAGGAAGGCCATCCGTGCGGCTTGTCCAGGATCTCGATCGTCGCCTGATCCACGAGAAAGTACTGCCCGCCGTCCTCGCGCGGATTCGTATAAGCGGCCGTGGCCACCGACTTGCCGAAGTCGGCCATCACCGCGATGGGATAACCGCCGTCGAAGATCTCGCCGTGCGCGGCCGTCGCGACGGTTCCGGATTCGTACCAGGTGACGAAATACTGCGCCGGGCCGGTTTCGAAGACACGCAGTGTCGATTCCTTCTGGCGGACACCGGCGAAATCGCCGGAGACACCGGTCCAGATCATCGTCGTCCTGTCCGCGTAATGCTGCTCCAGCACGTTCCCCGAGCCGTAGTGGAAGTTCGCGCGCAGCCCGACGAGGTCGGTGCTGAGCCGATGGGTGCCGGTCACGGGGAAGAAGCGGACGTCGAGTTGCACGGGCTGAACCTCCGGATCGCTGGTATCCGCAGGTTTAGCAGCCCGTCGCACCTCGATCGTTGTCCGGCGAAGCGATGCTGTTGTCGATGAACGCGAGGATCAGTCGAACATGCCGGGCTGGTAGTCGCCTGCCGGGGTCCGGGCGATGACGTTGAGCCGGTTGTACGCGTTGATCGTGGCGACCAGCGCGATCAGGGCGCCGATCTGCTCGTCGTCGTAGTGCTTGCGCACCTGCGCCCAGGTGTCGTCGCTGACGCCGTGGTGCGCGTCGGCGATGCGGGTGCCCTCCTCGGCGAGCGCGAGGGCCGCGCGCTCGGGCTCGGTGAACACGTTCGCCTCCCGCCAGGCGGCGACCAGGTTGAGCCGAACCGAGGTCTCGCCGGCGTGCGCGGCGTCCTTGCTGTGCATGTCGGTGCAGAAGCCGCAGCCGTTGATCTGGCTGGCGCGCAGCTTCACCAGCTCCTGCGTCGCGTGCGGCAGCGAGGACTCCTCGATCGGGCGGTTCGCGGCGCCGAGACGCTTGGCGTACTTGAGGATGACTTCGTTCTCGAACAGGTTGACGCGCGGTTCCATGATCTTCCCTCTCGGTCGATTGCTGCCTACATGACGAGCCGGACGGAGAGGTTGTGACAGCTTTCAGGGTGACGCCGGTCACTCATGCCGAGGCCTCGTCCAGCACGCACATCTGAACGCATCAAATGCGTGAAAGTGCGCTAACAGAGCATTGACGTTGCACAAAACTGCACCTAACGTGACAGCTATTGCGCACAACTGGCACGGATGGGGAGTTCATGAGCGGGACCTTCATGGCGGCGGAGATCGCGAGCCAGCCCGGCCGCTGGCGGGACGCGGCGGCGCTGGCCTCGGCGAACAGTGAGCTGCTGCCGCCGCCGGGCGCGCGGGTCGCGATCGTCGGCTGCGGCACGTCGTGGTTCATCGGCCAGGCGTACGCCGTCCTTCGCGAGTCCGCCGGGCTCGGCGAGACCGACGCCTTCGCCGCGTCGGAGTTCCCGGACGGCCGCGGTTACGACCACGTGGTGGCGCTGACCAGGTCGGGTACGACGACCGAGGTCCACGCCCTTCTGGCGAAGCTGCGGGGCCGGACGCCGACCATCGCGATCACCGGCGTGCCCCGCGAGATCGAGGCCGCCGCGGACACGATCGTCGACCTGTCCGTCGTCGACGAGCGCTCGGTCGTGCAGACCCGCTTCGCCACGACGGCGCTGGCGATGCTGCGCGCGCACCTCGGCGAGGACCTGACCGCGGTCGCCGACCAGGCCGAGCGCGTGCTCGCCGAACCGCTGCCCGACGTGCTCATCGGCGCCGAGCAGTTCAGCTTCCTCGGCACCGGCTGGTCCGTCGGCATCGCGAACGAGGCCGCGCTCAAGTTCCGCGAGGCGTGCCTGCTGTGGACGGAGTCGTACCCGGCGTGGGACTACCGGCACGGGCCGATCAGCATCAGCGAACCCGGCCGCGTGACCTGGATGTTCGGGCAGGCGCCGGAGGGGCTGGCCGACGACGTCGCCCGTGCGGGCGGCCTGTTCGTCGAGAGCGGCCTGGACCCGCTGGCGGACTTGGTCCGCGCGCAGCGTGTCGCCGGGGCGATCGCCGCCCGCAAGGGGCTCGACCCGGACAACCCCCGCAGTCTTACTCGTTCCGTCGTCCTGACCTGAGGCAGCCGTGATCGTCACCGTCACGCCGAACACCGCGTTGGACGTCACGTACACAGTGGACGGTCTGCGGGCCGGTGACGTGCACCGGGTGCGGGAGGTACGGCACCGGGCGGGAGGCAAGGGCGTCAACGTCGCGCGGGTGCTGCACACGCTCGGCGCCGACGTCCGCGCGCTGTTCACGGCGGGCGGTGCGACGGGCGCCGCCGTCGTGGGCGATCTCGCGGCGGCGGGAATCCCGGCAACGGCCGTTCCGATCGGCGCCGAGACCCGGCGCACCGTCACGGTTCTCGCGGACGACGGATCGGTCACGCTGCTGAACGAGCCAGGGCCGCGGCTCACCGGAAACGAGTGGCAAACGTTTGCCGCGGCCGTCCGGGCCCGTAAGCCCGACGTGCTCGTGTGCTCGGGCAGCCTTCCTCCCGGAGCCGGGGGATACGCCGGGCTGTTCGGCGACGCACCATCCATCTTGGACACTTCCGGGGAAGCGCTGCTCGCCGGGCTCGCCGGGAAACCGTCCGTCGTCAAACCGAACGCCGACGAACTGCGCGAGGTCACCGGGCTGCGGGATCCGGTGGCCGCCGCGGCCGAACTGCGCAAGGCCGGGGCCGGCGCGGTCGTCGTGTCGCTGGGTGCCGAAGGACTGCTGGCGGTGACCGGCTCCGGCACCTGGCACGCGGCACCGTCCACTGTGCTCACTGGCAACACCACCGGCGCCGGTGACGCCGTCGTCGCCGCGCTGGCACTGGGGCTGAGCCGCGCCGAATCCTGGCAGGACATCCTGCGCCGCGCCGTCGCGTTGTCCGGGGCGGCCGTGCTCGGCCCGCTCGCCGGGGACGTCGACCTCGCGCACTACCGAGCCGAACAGGGGCTGGTCGCCGTGCGCGCCCGCCCGGACTAGGAGTCTGTCATGCCTCTGGTGGGAACCGGGGAGATCGTCGGAGCCGCCGCGGCGGCCCGGCACGGCTGCGGCGCGTTCAACGCGATCCAGCTCGAACACATCACCGCGATCATCGACGGCGCCGCCGCGGCGCAAGCACCGGTGATCGTGCAGCTGAGCCAGAACGCCGTGAAGTACCACGGCTCGCTGGCGCCGGTCGGTACAGCCGCTCTCGCGGCGGCCAGAGCGGCTGCAACGCCGGTC
The DNA here is from genome assembly GCF_001905755.1 of Amycolatopsis sp. CB00013. NCBI lineage: Bacteria > Bacillati > Actinomycetota > Actinomycetes > Pseudonocardiales > Pseudonocardiaceae > Amycolatopsis > Amycolatopsis sp. CB00013. Next base: position 19,359 of record NZ_LIWC01000009.1, read on the forward strand.
GCGGTCCATCTCGACCATGCGGAATCGGCCGATCTGGTCCGTGAGGCGGTCGCGCTCGGCTTCGGCTCCGTCATGTTCGACGCGTCCAAACTGGACTACACGGACAACGTGCGCGCCACGCGGGAAGTCGCCGCGTACTGCCACGACCACGGGGTGTGGGTGGAGGCCGAACTCGGCGAGGTCGGCGGCAAGGACGGCGTCCACGCACCCGGCGCGCGCACCGATCCCGACGAGGCGGCGGAGTTCGTCGCGTCCACCGGGATCGACGCGCTGGCGGTGGCGGTGGGCAGCTCGCACGCCATGCTGACCCGTGACGCCGCGCTGGACTTCGAGCTGATCGCGCGGCTGCGGGAAAAGGTGCCGGTGCCGTTGGTGCTGCACGGATCGTCCGGCGTGCCCGACGCAGGGCTGGCCGAAGCCGTCCGAGCCGGGATGACGAAGATCAATATCGCCACCCAGCTCAACAAGGTGTTCACCGCGGCCGCGGCGGAGGATTGGCGCGCGCATCCTGAGCGTGTCGATCCGCGGAAATACCTCGGTGCCGGGCGCGCCGCGGTCGCCGTCGAGGTGCGGCGGCTGCTGGGAGTGCTCAAGCTTGATCATGTTGAACCGGTCAAGGTGACGATTGAGCAGACTTTGCGCGATTGAGTGTTGACATGTGCGTGAAACCTCACAAAACTGCGCAAGAACAAGCAGAACTTGTGTGATCTTCGATCCAGGTGGTGGCGGATGCGGGTAGGCAGGCTCACGACAGTGATGTCAGCGACGGCAGGGGCGGCGCTCCTGCTCGCGGGATGCGGCGGCGGGGAGACGGCCGGTGGCACCGGCGAGAACGCGCTCCCGGGCGTCGATCAGTTCCTCAACGCGCCCTGTCCGGAGGCGGGGGTGAAACCCGCGACGGACAAGGAATTCACGTACTGGTCCATGTGGACGGCCGACGAGCCGCAGGGCAAGGTCCTCCAGAAGGCCTTCAAATGCTTCCAGGAGAAGACCGGCGTCAAGGTCGACGTGCAGTGGCTGGGCCGCAAGGCCTACACCCAGAACCTGGTGCCCGCGCTGAACACCGACGCCGTGCCGGACCTGTTCGACCAGGACGTCAGCAAGGTCGGCGCGGCGGTCATGACGCCGGGCGGCACGCAGAGCGTCGACGACGTGTTCGCGATGAAGGTCGGTGAGGGCGACAAGACCGTCAAGGACGTGCTTTCGCCCAGCTCGTACGACTTCCCGCAGAACAAGGACCGCGAGGGCCACAACTTCATGGTCCCGTACACGATCCAGTCGAGCGCCTGGTGGTTCAACAAGGACACCGCCGGCGACATCCAGCAGCCGAAGACGATGGACGAGCTGATCGGCCTGTTCGACAAGGCGAAGTCCGACGGCAAGGCCGCGATCAGCCTCGACGGCGACATCCCGTTCTACAACATGTACTTCTACACCCAGCTCGCCGAGCGGTACGTCGGCGCGGGCGGGCTGTACAAGGCCGCGACCGACAAGACCGGCCAGGCGTGGAAGACCGACCCCGGTTTCCTCAAGGCCGCCACCGAAACCGCGAAGCTGCCCAAGTACTTCATCGACGGCTGGGACGCGGCGAAGTTCCCGCAGGTGCAGCAGCGCTGGGCCGACGGCGACTCCCGGTTCCTCTACGTCGGCAGCTGGGCACCGAGCGAGACCCGCGAGTACCTGGACAAGCAGGGCGCCGGGACGAAGATCAACTACGGCTCCTTCCAGTTCCCGATGCCCGAAGGCGCCACGCACGACACCGTCGAGCAGATGTCGATCGGGTTCTCGGTGACCAAGAAGGCCAAGCACGCCGAAGCGGCCAAGGCGTTCATCGCCTACTTCCTCAACAAGGACTTGCTCGCGGGGATCCCCGTGGTGGCCGACAACCTCGTGCCGCGGGCGGACCTCGCCGTGCCGGACGACCTGAAGCAGGTCAAGGCCGCGCTGGACGACCCGAAGAAGGAGCACGTCCTGCAGTACGACGGGATCGACGGCATCGCCGGCGGCAAATGGCAGACCGACGTCTTCGACCCCGCCGACATCGCGCTGCTGAAGGGCCAGATCACCCCGCAGCAGTTCGTGGACCAGCTCGCCGCCAAGGGTGCCGAATTCTGGAAGAACCAGGGCTGATGGCGACAGTCACGACTCCGGCGAAACCGCCGGCGCGGGCCGTGAAGGCCGGTGCGCACCTGAGTCGCAAGAAACGGCTGTTCTGGCCGTTCGCCGCGCCGGCGCTGGTGTTGTACCTGGCCTTCCTGGTCCTGCCGACGATCGCGACCGTCGTGCTGAGCTTCACCAGCTGGGCCGGGGCGGGGGACACGCCGGAACCCAACGGCGTCACCAACTACACGCAGATGTGGGCGAGCGATTCGTTCCAGTACGCCTTCCGCAACACGCTGATCTACGTGTTCCTCGGCGGCATCGGCACGTTCGCGCTGGCGTTCCTGTTCACCATGGTGCTGCGGGACATGAAGGGCGGCAAGATCGTCCGCGCCATCCTGTTCTTCCCGAACATCGTGGCGCCGGTGGCGCTCGGCATGTTCCTCGGCTTCGTCTTCAAGTACCAGCCGGGGAAACAGGGACTGGCGAACTACGTGCTGGAAAGCCTCGGCGCGGACGCGGCGAAATTCCTCGCACCGTCCAATGTGACCGGTGTGGTGACGGCTTCGCTGATCTGGGCCAGTTCGGGTTTCTACATCACCATCCTGATGGCCGCGGTCGACCGCATCCCGCCGTACCTCTACGAGGACGCGGAGCTGGGCGGCGCGTCGCCGTGGCAGAAGTTCAAGAACATCACGCTGCCGATGACCTGGGACGTCGTCGGTGTCGCGGGGGTGCTGTGGACGATCAACGCGCTCAAGATCTTCGAGCTGGTGTTCGTGTTGGCCGGCCCGGGCACCTATGCCCCGCCCAACGAGGCGTGGACGCTCGGGATCTACGTGTTCGACCGGACCTTCGGCTCGAACGGCACCCCGGACTTCGGCGCCGCCTGTGCCTGCGCGGTGGCGATGATCGTGCTGGTGTCCGTGCTCGTCGTCCTGCTCCGCCGGTTGATGCGCCGTGACGCGATCCAGTTCTGAGGGAGACGAAATGTCCGTCACCGACGTCGAGGCGCCCGCGCGGCGAGCGGCGAAACCGGTGCGCAAGCCGCCACGCAAACCACGTCCGGCCCCCGGCTCCAAACGGTTCAGCCCGTTGCGGGTCCTGGGTTCCACGATCGTGTGGCTGTTCACCGCAGGCAACATCCTGGTGCTGTACTGGCTGCTCACGGCGTCGTTCAAGACACCGGTGGAGATCTTCACCAAGCCGTTCGACCTGCCGTATCAATGGTTCAAGGTCGGCAAGCCGTTCCGGAACTTCATCTACGCCTGGAACAACGCCGGTTTCGGCGAGGCCGTGCTGACCACCGTGGTCCTGGTCGGGCTGGCGACGGTCGTCACGGTCGCCGTCTCGGCGCCCTGCGCGTACGCCCTGACCAGGCTCGGCGTCCGCGGGGCGGGGCCGATGACGAACGTCGTCGCGATCGGGATGGGCGTGCCGTTCCAGACCGTGATCATCCCGCTGTTCGTGGTGCTCAGCAAAGTGCACCTGGACAACGAATACGGCCTGTTCGTGCTGTACGTGGCGCTGTCGATCCCGTTCACGGTGTTCCTGATGACCGGGTTCTTCCGGTCGCTGCCGGACGAACTGGAGGAGGCGGCCGCGCTCGACGGCGCGTCGCCGATGCGCACGTTCTTCTCGGTCATGCTGCCGCTCACCCGGGGCGGCATGATCACCGCGCTGACGCTGAACGCCATCGGGCTGTGGAACGAGACGCTGCTGGCGATCGTGTTCCTCAAGGACCAGGCGCATTTCACGCTGTCGCGCGCGCTCTTCACCTTCTACGGGGCGGCGAGCTACCAGTCGGAGTACGGCGGCCTGATCGCCGGTGTGGCGATCGTCGTGCTCCCGATGCTCGTGCTCTACCTCGTGCTCGCCCGCCGGATCATCACCGGCCTGACCCTCGGCGCCGGAAAGTAGGACCTGATGGCCACCGTGACCTTCTCCGACACCACCCGGTTCTACGCCGGGGTGGACCGTCCCGCGGTCGACGGCCTCGACCTCGAGGTCGCCGACGGCGAGTTCCTGGTGCTGGTCGGCCCGTCCGGCTGCGGGAAGTCGACCACGCTGCGGATGCTCGCCGGGCTGGAAGGCGTCGACGACGGCTCCATCCACATCGGCGACCGCGACGTCACCGAACTGCCGCCGAAGGACCGGGACATCGCCATGGTGTTCCAGAACTACGCGCTCTACCCGCATATGACGGTGGGGGAGAACATCGGCTTCCACCTGAAGCTGGCCAAGATGCCCAAGGCCGAACGCGAGCGCAAGGTGGCCGAGGCCGCGGCCGTGCTCGACCTGACCGAGTACCTGGACCGCAAACCCGCGAAGCTGTCCGGCGGTCAGCGGCAGCGGGTCGCGATGGGGCGGGCGATCGTGCGCGAGCCCAGTGTGTTCCTGATGGACGAGCCACTGTCCAACTTGGACGCCAAGCTCCGCGTGCAGACGCGCACCCAGATCGCGTCCCTGCAGCGGCGGCTGGGCATCACCACGCTCTACGTCACGCACGACCAGGTCGAGGCGATGACCATGGGGGACCGGGTCGCCGTGCTGAAGGACGGGATCCTTCAGCAGTGCGACACGCCGGTCGGGTTGTTCGCCAAGCCGGTCAACGTGTTCGTCGCCGGGTTCATCGGCTCGCCCGCGATGAACCTGCTGGAGACCACTGTGGACAGTGATGGTGCCGTCGCCGGTGGGACGCGGCTTCCGCTGACCCCGGCGCAACGTTCGGCGCTGACCGGTCCCGGCATCGTCGTCGGCGTCCGGCCCGAGGGCTGGACGATCGGCGACGGCGGTTTCGAGGCCATCGTCGAGGTCGTCGAGGAACTGGGCAGCGACCAGTACCTCTACTGCCGTGACGGCGATCGCGTGCTGACCGTCCGCACTCCCGGGATGGCCCCGTGGCAGCGTGGCGAGCCGATCTCCCTGACCCCGCAACCGGGTGCGGTGCACCTGTTCGACGCCGCGACCGGTGACAGGCTCCCGGACGCATGACCAGCCTGTATCGCACCGGGCTGGTGCTCCCGGCCGCCGAGCTGGGGCCGGAGAACCCGTTGCCCCCGCTCCGGAAACCGGAGGCCGTGGCCAAGGTGTCCAATGTGGACGAGCTGCCGCCGGACCTGGCGGAGAACATCGGCTACGGCCGCCTGGACACCACGTTGCCGTGCCTGCTGCAGGACGGCTACACCCGCGAGCGCACCGAGCGTGAACTCCAGGCGGTGGTGCTGGAGAACGACGAACTCCGCGCCACCGTGCTGCCGTCGCTGGGCGGACGGCTGTATTCACTGGTCCACAAGCCGTCCGGACGTGAGCTGCTCTATCGCAACCCGGTGTTCCAGCCCGCGAACCTCGCCCTGCGGGACGCGTGGTTCGCCGGCGGTGTCGAGTGGAACCTCGGCAGCACCGGGCATACGACGCTGACCTGCGAGCCGATGTTCGCCGCGGAGATCGAGGGCCCGGACGGCACACCGGTGCTGCGCCTGTGGGAGTGGGAACGCACCCGCGATCTGCCGTACCAGGTCGATTTCTGGCTGCCGGAAGGGTCGGAGCAGCTGCTCGTGGCGGTGCGGGTGCGCAACCCGCATCCCTACGACGTCCCGGTGTACTGGTGGTCGAACATCGCGGTGCCGCAGAACGAGGGCACCAGGGTGCTGGCGCCCGCGACGCAGGCGTGGCATTACGGCTATTCGGGACGGCTCGACCTGGTCGACGTGCCCGGCGAGCTGACCTATCCGGCGCGCGCCGAGGCCGCGGCGGACTACTTCTTCGAGGTGACCGGTCGACCGTGGGTCGCGGCCGTCGAAGCCGACGGGACCGGGCTCGCTCAGCTGTCCACCAGCCGGTTGCGCGGACGGAAGCTGTTCCTGTGGGGCGAATCCACCGGCGGACGTCGCTGGCAGGAGTGGCTGGCACCGGAGGCCGGAGGCTATCTGGAGATCCAGGCCGGGCTGGCCCGCACCCAGCTGGAGCACCTGCGGCTGCCGCCGGGGGAGAGCTGGGACTGGCTGGAGGCCTATGGTCCGGTCGTCGCCGATCCGGCCGCGGTGCACGGTGACGACTGGACGGCGGCTCGCGAAGCCGTCGCCGCCGGTCTGCCGACGGCGGAGACCATGGACGAGCTCCACGACGCGTGGCGGAAGATCGCCGACGTCACTCCGGAATCCTTCCTGGCCACCGGTTCCGGCTGGGGTGCGCTGGAGAACCGGCGCGCGCCCATGTGCCTGCCCGGCACGCCGTTCCCGGACGAATCGCTGGGGCCGGACCAGGAGCCGTGGCTCGCGTTGCTCGACGGGACGCCGCCGGACGGCGATCCGCTCGCCGTCCCTCCGGCGACGCTGGTGAACCGGTACTGGGCGGATCTCATGGAGTACGCCCCGAAGAACTGGCTGACCTGGTATCACCGCGGCGTCGCGCACTGGGCGGCCGGACGGCAGTCGGACGCGGTCCGCGCCTGGCGCGAGTCCGTGTCGGCGGCCGAGAACCCTTGGGCGTTGCGGAATCTCGCGATCGCCACGGCCGGGCACGAGGCCGCCTGGCTGTACCGGCGGGCGGTCGCCCTGGCGCCGTCACTGCGTCCCCTGGTCGTCGAGGCCATCGCGGCGCAACTCGCCGCGGGGCTCCCGGACGAAGCGAGTGTGCTGCTGGTCGGACTGCCCGTGGAAGGACGGATCGCGCTCCTGACCGCCCGGACCAGGCTCGCCCTCGGCGACACCGCCGGGGCCAAGGCCGTGTACGACAGCGGTTTCGAGGTCGCGAACATCAGGGAAGGGGAAACGTCTTTGTCCGACACCTGGGCGGCGGTTTCCGACGAACCGTTGCCGGAACAGCACGACTTCCGGATGAAGTGACCGGCCGGGCCACTCGACCGGCGTGCCGCTCGCGGCGGACAACCGCGATGCAGCATACTGCTCGAAACAGTGGCCAACAGCGCACCGGTATGCGCGATAGGCCGCAGCGAGCTAGGAGTGGCGCCGATGGCCCGGCACGAACGGCTGAGCACCCTGCTGGACCTGCTGGGGCAGCGGGAGAAGATCGACGTCGAGGACGTGGCGGAGGAATTGAACGTCTCCGCCGCCACGATCCGGCGCGACCTCGATCACCTGGCGGAGCAACAGTTGCTCACCCGCACCCGAGGTGGCGCGGTGGCCAACGACCTCGCCTACGACCTGCCATTGCGCTACAAGACCGCGCGGCACGTGCCCGAGAAGCAGCGGATCAGCGTCGCCGCGGCGGCGCTCGTCGCGCAGGGCATGGTGGTCGGCCTCAACGGCGGGACGACGACGGCCGGGGTCGCGCGCTCGCTGGCCACCCGGTCCGATCTGGCCGGACGCGGTGATTCGCCGGGGCTGACGGTGGTCACCAACGCGCTGAACATCGCGCACGAACTCGCGGTCCGGCCGCATGTGAAGATCGTGGTGACCGGTGGTGTCGCGCGTCCCCAGTCGTTCGAGCTCAGCGGTCCGCTGGCCACGCGCGTGCTCAGCGAACTGACGATCGACCTGCTGTTCCTCGGGGTCGACGCGTTCGATGCCGACGCCGGCGCGTTCGCCCACCACGAGGGCGAGGCGAGTATCAACCGGCTGATGGTCGAGCGGGCGGAACGCGTCGTCGCCGTCGCCGACGGTTCGAAGCTGGGCCGCCGGGCGTTCGCGCGGATCTGCGCGACGCCGCAGGTGCACGCGCTGGTGACCGATTCGAACGCCGACCCGAAGGTGCTGCGGGCGTTCGAGGCCGCGGGCGTCGAGGTCCAGGCGGTCTGACCTCTCCGGTCCCGAGTGTCATGAAAGGGCCGTTCAGGACAAAAGATGTCCTGAACGGCCCTTTCATGACATCCGGGGCACGCACACCCGTTGCCCCATAAGGATCTTCGCGCGACCCGACGAAAGTCGGCAGCACCGCTTCGGCGGATGACTTTGCGCGAACCGTGCGCTATACAGAGACCCTATTGCGTATTCATGCGCGAAAGGTGTCTCGAATGAGCAGAGTTGCGCAATCCCTGAGTTGTTTGGCCGCAGTGGCCCTTCTCGGGCTTTCCCCGGTCGCCGCCCACGCCGACCCGGCCGCGGCGGCGTCCGGGAAGCTGGGCGATTTGACCGGGATCTCGACCGAAGGCCCCACCGTCACGCTGAAATCGGGAAGCGCCGCGGTGCGGGTCGGCTTCCCGGCCGAAGGTGCCGTCCGGGTCTGGCTGGCGCCGGACGGCACGTTCACCGATCCCGCCGGGAGCAAGATCGTGCTGCCGCGCCCCGGTGCCCCGGTGACGCCCAAGACGGCCGACAAGGGGGACTACTGGGCGGTTTCCACGGCCAAGGCGACGTTGCGGGCGTACAAGCATCCGCTGCGCCTGGCGTTGTACGACGGCGCGGACCGCAAGCGGCTCTGGGAGGAGTCGGCGCCGCTGTCCTGGACCGACAAACAGACCACGCAGACCCTGGCGCGGACCGCGACCGAGCAGTTCGTCGGCGGCGGCGAGCAGAACGGCCGTTTCAGCCACCGGGGCCAGACCATCCGGATCTTCGCCGACTACAACTGGAACGACGGCGGGGCCCCGAATTCGCAGCCGTTCTACGCCTCGACGGCGGGATACGGCGTGCTGCGCAACACCTTCGCGCAAGGCACCTACGCCTTCACCGAGCCGGTGCGCACCACACACGACGAACGCCGCTTCGACGCGACGTACGTCGTCGGCGACGGGCTCAAGGACGTCATCACCGGCTACACCGATCTGGTCGGGAAGCCTTTCCTGCCACCGCTCTACGGGCTCGAACACGGTGACGCCGACTGCTACCTGCACAACGCCAACCGCGGGGAGCGCCACACGCTGGACGCGGTGAAGATCGCGGAGGGCTACACCGAGCACGGCATGCCCAACGGCTGGATGCTCGTCAACGACGGCTACGGCTGTGGCTACGAAAACCTCCAGCAGACGGGCGAAGGTCTGCGCAAGAACAACATGCAGCTGGGTCTCTGGACCGAGAACGGCGTGCCGAACCAGGTCGAAGAGGTCAAGGCAGGGGTGCGGGTCCGCAAACTCGACGTCGCGTGGGTCGGCCCGGGCTACCAGTTCGCGCTCGACGCCTGCGACACCGCGCACAAGGGCATCGAGGACAACAGCGACGCGCGCGGCTTCGTCTGGACGCCGGTCAGCTGGGCCGGCGCGCAGCGTTGCGGCGTGCTGTGGAGCGGTGACCAGGCCGGTTCCTACGACTACATCAAGTGGCAGATCCCGACCTACGCCGGTGCCACGACGTCGGGGATCGCGTACAACACCGGCGACATCGACGGCATCTTCGGCGGCAGCCCGCAGACCTACGTCCGCGACCTGCAGTGGAAGGCCTTCCTGCCGGTCTCGATGACGATGGACGGCTGGGCCGCGTCGGACAAGCAGCCGTGGCGCTACGGTGAGCCGTACACCTCGATCAACCGCAAGTACCTGCTGCTCAAGGAGCGGCTGCTGCCCTACACCTACAGCCATTCGGTGGAGGCGCACAAGTCCGGTGTCGGCCAGGTGCGCCCGCTGGCGCTCGAATACCCCGACGACCCGAACGTGTGGGGCGAGCAGGCGAAGTACGAGTTCCTGTCCGGCAAGGACTTCCTCGTCGCGCCGGTGTACGAGAACTCCACCGTCCGCAACGGCATCTACCTGCCGAAGGGCACCTGGGTCGACTACTGGAGCGGCAAGACCTACACCGGTCCGACCACTGTGGACGGTTACGACGCGCCGCTCGACACGCTGCCGTTGTTCGTCCGCGCCGGTGCCGTGGTGCCGATGTGGGCCGAGGGCACGAAGTCGTGGCAGACGCGGGACAAGGGCGTGCTCGATCTCGACGTCTACCCGCAGGGCAAGGGTTCGTTCACGCTCACCGAGGACGACGGCGTGACCAGGGCGTACAAGAACGGCGACCAGGCGAAGCAGACCTTCACCGTGGACGCGCCGACGTCCGGGCTCGGCACGGTGACGGTCGGGATCGGGGCCAGTTCCGGTTCCTACGCCGGGAAACCCGCGTCGCGGAACTATCAGCTGACCGTCCACACGGGAAGCAAGCCCGCGACGGTACTGGCCGGGAATTCGGTCCTGCGCCAGTACGGCAGCAAGGCCGAACTGGACGCGGCGCCGTCGGGCTGGTGGTTCGATCCGGCCACCGGCGGGGTCGCGCGGGTCAAGACCGGCAAGATCGGCGCCGGTGACCGTCAGGACGTCCGGTTGTTCGGCACGAGCGCGGTCGGCGGGATCTTCCCCGAGGACCGCGACGGCTCGGTCACCCTGTCCGTCCCGGCGGTCGCCGGTCCCGGGCAGACCGCGACGGGCACGCTGAGCTTCACCAACGGCACGCCGCTGCCGGTCCGGGACGTCACGTTCTCGTTGCCCGCCACTGGCTTCCGTGCCGAGGTGCCTGCGGGCCCGCGACTGGTGATGCCCGGCGCGACGGTGCGTGTCCCGGTGAAGGTGACGCCGGACGCTGGCATCAAGCCGGATGACTACCAGCTCACCGCGTCGGCGTCGTACAAGGCGCGGCTCGGGGAGAACCGGGTCACCGACTCGGTGACGGTCACCGTCCCGCACGGTTCGCTGGCCGCGGCCTACGGCAACGTCGGCGTGACCGACGCGGCCCACGTCGCGGTGGGGGACATCGACGGCGGCGGCAGCAGTTTCCGGGCGGAGGGCCTCGCCGAGGCAGGGCTCAAACCGGGCGCGGGCTTCTCGGCGCTCGGTGCGCGGCTGACGTGGCCGCAAACCGGTTCGGGACAGAAGGACAACGTCCTCGCGTCCGGCCAGACCATCGCGGTGCGCGGTACCGGGGCGAAACTCGTGCTGACCGGAACCGGTACCGGCACGGCGAAGGGCACGGTCGTCGTCCGCTATGCCGACGGCAGCACCAGCCAGGCCGAACTGGGCTTCCCCAACTGGTGCTGCGCAGACCCCGCTCAGTACGGCGCGACGACGGTGGCGACGGTGATGGGCAAGAACACCCGCACCGGGGCCGCGTATCCGACCACGCCGTACCGGGTGTTCGCGAACTCCGTGCCGCTGACCGCGGGCAAGGAGGTCGTCGCGGTGACCTTGCCGTCGAACAGCGCGATGCACCTTTTTGCGGCGGGCATCGGCTGAGTCCTCGTGAGTGGCGAGACGGTTAGAACCGTCCTCGCCACTCACGAGTCAGGCGGCGACGGGAGTCCACAAGGCGTCGATGGCGCGCTCCGCCTCGGCCTGGCTCTCGTCGGCCAGCGGGATGAGGTCCGCCATCGCCGGGTTGACCTTCGCCATGGTCAGCTCGGCGGTGACGAACCGCGGCTCGAGCCCGGTCAGCGAAAGACCGTGGGGAATCCAGGACTGCGCGTGGTCCCAGCCCTCGCGGGGCGTGCCCGCGCCGTATCCGCCGCCGCGGGCGGCGAGGACGATGAAATCGCGTCCGCCCAGGAGGCCTTCCCTGGTCTCCATGTCGATCGACAGCCCGGGCGCGATCAGGTGGTCCACCCAGGCCTTGACCGTGCTCGGCGGGCCGAAGTTGTACAGCGGCAGGCCCAGCACGATCGTGTCGGCCGCCTTGACCTCGTCGACGAGCTCCTTGATGAGCCGCCAGGCCACGGCCTGCTCCGGGGTGTGCTGCTCCGGCGGCACCGTCCTGGCGACGTTGGTGACCGCGTCAAGATGCGGCAGCGGGTCGGCGCCCAGGTCGCGATAGGTGACGGTGCCTTCCGGATGCGCCGCACGCCAGGCCGCGGCCGCCCGCGCGGTGAGGCGACGGCTGGTCGAGTGCTCGCCCGTGATGCTGGAGTCGATGTGCAGCAGGTTCGTCATACGTACCATCTTGCATAGATGGTTTGTGTAACGCAAACCATTGATGCTGTGGTGGTCATCATGTGGGAACGTACACTTGACGAGTGTCCGAACTCCCGGTCGTGAACCAGCCCCCGCACCGCTGCGGCGCGCTGCTCGACCACGTCACCCGCCGCATCCGGCTGCGCAGTGAGTCCGTCCTGGCCCCGCTCGGCCTGCGCCCCCGGCATCTCGTCGCGCTGACCGTGCTGCGGGACCTCGGTGGCTGTTCGCAGCAGGACCTCGCGAAGACGCTGGAGATGGACAGCACGAACGTCGTCGGGCTGCTGAACGACCTCGAATCCGCGAACCTCATCGAACGCAGGCGCTCACCGGAGGACCGGCGGCGGCATATCGTCGAACTCACCGACGTCGGTACCAAGCAGCTCGTCAAGGCCGAGTTCGCCCTCGCCGGAGTCGAGGACGAGGTGCTCGGCGCGCTCGACAACGGCCAGCGCGAAACGCTGTACAACCTGCTGTACCAGGCGGCGGGTCACGCCGAAGCCGCCGCCTGCGTCGAATCCGTCCACATCGACGACTGCTAGCCGAACAGGTCGTGAAGCTGCTCCGTGGCTTCAGCGCCGTACATGACGCTCCCGACCGGAACCTCGCTTCCCACGGCCTCGATCACGCGTGCCGTCCAAACAGGACCGAAGGCGCCGCACAGCTCGATCAGCTGCGCCCCTTCGTCGACCAGTCGCCGGGCCGCGGCGACGACCTGGTCCACGCGGCCGACCCCGATCAACACCGTCAGGCATTCCCCACTGTCCACACGGGACACATCCCGCGCCGGGTCGCAGCCGTCGGCCAAATACACGAAACCCCACTGTCGCATGACGATTCTCCTTCGTTCTCGAACACCGTGAGGTAATCGCGAAACGAGGACGTCGTCCACGAGGCGGATCCGAACGGCCGTCCGCCGTCACCGAACAGGAGAGGTCGGGCGAACGGCGCCGAAATCCGTTGTGGGCGCCGTCATACGAGCGCCGCGATCCGCTCCGAGGATTCGTGCGCCGGATCCCATACGAGCGCGTGCCGGACGACAGGCGCGTCCCGCAGCGGCAGCCGCCGCAGACCTTCGGCCGCTTCCTCCTCGGGGCGCAAGGCGACGACTTCGCCGCCGTACCGCAGTTCGGCGACGAACAGCGATCGCCGTGGCGGCCCGGAACGTACGCGAGCGGGCCGCCAGCCCGCCGCCGCGCAGTCCGCGAGCAGCGCGTCGTGATACCCCGGGGCAAGGTCCCGTTCGTACAGAAGGAGGTCCAGCCCGGCCAAATCCTCCCAGCCCACGGAGCCCTGCCGGGCGAGCGGATGGGTGTCCGCGACGAGCACCCCCAGCGGCCGCTCGCTCACGACGGCCACCCGCAAGCCGTCCACGTTCTCCGGAAGGGCGAGCAGCCCGGCGTCGAGCGCGCCGCGGCGGAGGAGTTCGAGCTGCCGTGCCGCGGAGAGGTCGCCGATCTCCACCGCCTCCGCGTACAGCGCGGAAAGCACGGCCGCCGGCGCGCCCGGCGTCACGCCGATGCGGAGCGGCCGGCCCACGCTGTCGCGGACGGCCCGCGCGCCGAGGTCGGCCTCCTCCAGCATCCGCCGGGCGTGGGGGAGCAGCGCCAGCGCGGCGGCGGTGGGTGTCATCCCGGCCTGGGTGCGGACGAACAGTGTCGCGTCCAGTTCCCGTTCCAACGCGATGATCTGCTGGCTGAGCGACGACGCCCGGATGCCGAGGCGCTCCGCCGCGCGGGTCAGATGCCCTTCCTCCACCACGGCGCACAGATATCGAAGACGTCGTAACTCCACAGCCGCACATTAGCCCCGGACCGGGCAGAATCGACGGGGTGAGTGAATGGCGCAACACCACGCACGACTGGGCCGGTTCCGTGGATCTCGACCATCTGGCGCGCATCCGCCGGAACCCTGGGGAGTTCGCTCCTGGGGGCGTTCCCCACCTCGTCCTCGAAGTGCTCGCCTATGCAGCGGAGGAGGCCGAAAGCACCGGCGGCGGGCATGCCGTCGTCACGGTCCATTCCGACGGCTCGATCTCCGTGGCGGACGACGGGCGGGGCACCGACACCCGCGCCGACGGCCACGGCGGCTTCGTGAAGAAGCCGGTCATGTCGACCAAGGATCTGCGTTTCTTCGATTTTCCCGAGGTGCAACGGCTCCCGGACGGTCATCCGCGCCGTGGTGTGTCGGTCGTGGCCGCGCTGAGCGACTGGCTCGTGCACACCAACCGGCGTCGCAACGGTTCCTGGACCCAGCGTTACGAACGCGGCGTCCCGGTCACCGACCTGTCGCCGATCGCCGACGACGGTACGACCGGCACGACGGTGCGTTTCCTGCCAGGGCAGGAGATCGGCCCCCTGCGACTGCCGGAGGCCGGCGACTGGCCTCACCTGAGCGTGGAGGTAGTCCGATGAGAAAGCGCCTGACACTGGCCGCTTCGCTCCTGGTCCTGCTCGCCGGGTGCTCCGCCGAGCAGGAGCAGCCGCCCGCCAAACCCGTCTACGACCTCCCCGCGCGGGAGGTCCGGCCGGACGAGACCGCGCTGCACCTGCCGCCCGCGCTCAACGGGGAGACCGAGTTCTCCCTCATCGGGCTGGCCGCCGGGCTGCCCAGCCTCACCGGCAGCCACGCCGAATTCGAGGCGAAGGGACAGTTCGTCCGGCTCCGGCTGGTGGTCACGGGCAAGGGTCTGTCCGGCATCCTCTTCGACACCCGGCGCCAGCAGCTGATCACCGATGCCGGCGCGGTGATCGCGGTCGACAACCAGGCGATGACGATCAAACGGCAGCCGGACAAGTTCGAGCTGGGACGCGGCGTGCGGGTCGAGTTCGATCTCTACTTCGATCTTCCCAAGGAAGCGAAACCCGTGCTGCTGCGGGCTTTCGGCGGTCCGACGCTGACCGACATGAAGAACCTCACGGGCACCGACATCAAGCTGGCATGAAAAGGGCCCCGCCGCGGAAGCGACGGGGCCCTCCTCGAAAAGGCGTCAGACGCCCAGGTCGCCACCGAGGTAGGCGGCCCGCACCTGCGGGTCGTCCAGCAGCTCGGCACCGCGGGCGCTCTTGACCACTTCGCCGGTCTCCAGCACGTACGCGCGGTCGGAGAGCTTCAGCGCCTGCTGCGCGTTCTGCTCCACCAGCAGGACCGTGGTCCCGCGCTTGTTGATCTCACGGATGATGTCGAAGATCTGCGCGATCAGCATCGGCGCCAGGCCCATGGACGGCTCGTCGAGCAGCAGCACCTTGGGCTTGGTCATCAGCGCGCGGCCGATGGCGATCATCTGCTGCTCGCCACCGGACATCGTGCCGCCGAACTGGGTCTTGCGTTCGTTCAGCCGCGGGAACAGCTCGTAGACCTCGGCGAGGTCGGCCTTCAGGTCGTCCTTGCGGGTGTAGGCACCCATCAGGAGGTTCTCCTGCACCGTCATGCCGGGGAACACACCCCGGCCTTCCGGTGACTGGCCGATCCCGAGCTCGACCCGTTTGTGGCCGGGCGTCTTCGAGATGTCCTTGCCGTCGAAGAGGATCCGGCCGCTGGTCAGCGGACGCAGCCCCGAGATCGTCTTCAGCGTCGTGGTCTTGCCGGCACCGTTGGCCCCGATGAGCGAAACGATCTCGCCCTCGCCGACCTCGATGCTCATTCCCTTGAGCGCGGCGATCTTCCCGTAGTGGACGTTGATGTCCTGAACCTCAAGAAGCATCTTCCGCCACCCCCAGGTAAGCCTCGATCACCTTCTGGTTGTTCTGCACCTCGTGGGGGAGCCCTTCTGCGATCTTCTGGCCGAAGTCGAGCACGGCCAGCCGGTCGGCGATCTGCATGACCAGGCCCATGTCGTGCTCGATGAGCAGTACGGTGCGGCCGTCGTCGCGGATCTTGCGGATCAGTTGCTGCAGCGAGTTCTTCTCCGCCGGGTTCATGCCGGCGGCGGGCTCGTCGAGCAGCAGCAGCTTCGGGTCGGTCGCGAGCGCACGCGCGATCTCCAGACGGCGCTGATCGCCGTAGGAGAGGTTCTTCGCGGTGTGGTGCTCCACCCGGCCGATGCCGACGAAGTCCAGCAGTTCCCTCGCCAGCTCGCGGCCCCGCTTCTCCTCCTTGCGGTGGACGGGCAGGCCCAGCGTCGCCGAGATCGCGCCGGTCTTGTGGTGCGAGTCCGCACCGACCATCACGTTCTCGAGTGCCGACATGTTGTGGAACAGCCGGATGTTCTGGAACGTCCTGGCGATCCCGGCCTGGTTGATCTTGAACCGCTTCATCCCGTCGACCCGGGTGTCGCCGAAGCGCACCTGGCCTTCGGTCGGCTTGTAGACACCGGTGATCACGTTGAAGACCGTGGTCTTCCCGGCGCCGTTCGGGCCGATGAGCGCGAAGATCTCACCCTGGTCGATGGTGAGGTTGACTTCCTTCAAGGCCGTGACACCGCCGAAGCGCATCGTCACGTTGTCGAATGTGAGCAGTGCGCTCATTTCGTCACCTCCGCCGAAGCCTCGGAATCCGGACCCGCGACTTCGGCGCCCATGGCACCCATCCCGCCCGTTCCTTCTCGTAGTTCCGCCTTGCGCTGCCGCGACGGCAGCAGACCCTCCGGCCGCAGCGCCATCATCAGCACCAGCACGCCACCGAAGATCAGGATGCGGTACTCGGACAGGAACCGGAACCGCTCCGGGAGCCAGGCGACCAGGAAGGCACCGAGGATGACGCCCGGCAGGTTGCCCGCACCACCGAGCACCACGGCCGCGAGGATGGTCGCGGACAGGATGAACGGGAAGTTGTTCGGTTCGATGAAGACGGCCTTGCTGGCGTAGACCACACCGGCCATTCCGCCGAGCATGGCGCCGATGGCGAACGCCAGCAGCTTGAACTTGAACGTCGGGACACCCATCAGCTCGGCGGCGTCCTCGTCTTCGCGGATCGCCGCCCACGCCCGGCCGACCCGGCTTCGGTGCAACCGCACCGAGAAGACGATCGCGATCACGATCGCCGCCACGATCAGGTAGTAGTACGGCGCCGGGTCGAGCAGGAACTCGGTCCCGAACATCGGCTCCGGGTGCGGGACGTTGGTGATGCCGCGGGCACCGCCGATGCCGTCGGTGTTCGTCGCGGTGATGCGGACGATCTCACCGAACCCGAGTGTCACGATGGCCAGATAGTCACCGCGTAGCCGGAGTGTCGGAGCGCCGAGGATCACCCCGGACATCGCCGCCAGGAAGATGCCGAGGACGAGGCTTCCCCAGAAACTCCAGCCGTATTTGGTGCCCATCACGGCGAGGGTGTAGGCGCCGATCGCGAAGAACGCGACGAAACCGAGGTCGAGCATGCCCGCGTGGCCGACGACGATGTTCAGGCCGATCGCCAGCAGGATGTACGTCCCGACCGGGAAGATCAGGACCGTGGTCCAGTCCGATTCCGGCGACATGAACGAACCGATCGCCGGCGCCGGCAGGATCAGCGCGCCGATGATCAGGGCGAGGTACACGCCATAACGTTGCCAATGCGGAGCACCGGCCCACCAATCCCGCAGACCGTCGACGGGGTGGAACCCGGCGCGCGCGGGCTTTCCGTTCTCTGAGGACTTTTCAGCCACTTGTTCGTTGCCCTTCATGCGCGTGCCCGCTGCAGCGATTCACCGAGGATGCCGGTGGGACGGAACATCAGGACCAGCACCAGCACCACGAAGGCGGTGACGTCCTTCCATTGTGAACCGAAGAAGATGGAACTCCAGTTCTCCACCAAGCCGAGCACGATGCCACCGAGCAGCGCGCCGCGCAGGTTGCCGATACCGCCGAGCACGGCGGCGGTGAACGCCTTGATACCGAGGAGGAACCCGATGCGGTAATCGGTGTTCTCGTACTCCATGACGTACAGCGCGGCCGCGACACCGGCCATCGCGCCACCGAGCAGGAAGGTGAGGCGCACGATCTTGTCGATGCTGACACCCATCAGCACGGCGGCTTCGGGATCCTGTGCCGTGGCACGGATACCGCGGCCGATGCGGGTGCGGCTGACCAGCTGGTCGAGGGCGATCATCATGATCACGGCGCCGACGATGACGAACACGTGGTCCGTGCGGACCACGCCGTTGCCGATGTGGAAGAGCTCCTCGTGCGGGATGAACCGCGGCGCGTTCTGTTGCACACGGCCGGATTTGCCCGTGATCCATTCGATGATCTCCAGGCCGAACAGCTCCTGGAGGAACAGCGAGGCGCCGATGGCGGAGATCAGGGCGGCGAGCCGGGTCGCGCCCTTCTTGCGGAGTGGCCGATACGCCACCTGCTCCAGCAACACCGCCGCGCCGCCCGATACGGCGGCCGAAGCGATGATGATCAGCAGCAGTACGGCGATCATCCCGAACACGCCGAGCGTGATCGGGGCGGTGCCGCCCGCGATGCTGATCAGGACGAACAGGGACGTGATCGTCCCGATCATGAAGATCTCGGAATGTGCGAAGTTGATGAGCCGGAGCACGCCGTAGACCATTGTGTAGCCGAGGGCGATGAGGGCGTAGATGCTTCCGGCGACCAGTCCGCCGATGGTGCTACCGAGGAACTGGGCTTGCAGATCTTGAAGCATGACGTGGATGCCTTACGGGACGGGGCGGATTCTTTCGCCACATTTGCGGGAAGCGGGGGTGCTGTGCTCGCACAGCGCCCCCGCTTCCGTTAGGTGTTCGTACCTGCTCCGTCAGCCGTTGAGCTTGGCTTCGGTCGAGGCGCCGAGGTTCTTGATGACGCCACCGGTGACCTGGTAGACGTAGATCGCGTTCGTCTGCGGCTCGCCGTTCTCCTTGAACTTGATCTGCTTCGAGACACCCTTGAAGTCGATCGTCTTCAGGAACTCGTTGATCTTCTCCGAGGTGGTGTTGCCCGCCTTGACCGCGTTGATGATGGCGGTCGCCGCGTCGTAGCCCTCGGTCGCGTAGATCGCCGGGTCGACGTTGTACGCGGCCTTGTACTTGGTGACGAACTCGTCGCCCGTACCGGCGTCCTTGATGTTGCAGGGGCAGCCGATGACGGCCTTCTCCGCGGCCGCGGCACCCGCGCCGCTCACGAGCTGGGCGTCGAGCGAACCGTCGCCGGTGGCGAAGGTGGCGGAAACCTGGCTGTCACGCAGCTGCTTGAGCAGACGGCTGCCCTGGGCGTAGTAGCCACCGAAGAGGATGACGTCCGGGTTCGCGGCCTTGACCTTCTGCACGGTCGAGGAGTAGTCCGACGCGTCCTTGGCGAACTTGTCGCGGTCGACCGGGACGTTCTTCTCCTTGAAGGTCTTCTCGAAGGCGTCCGCGAGGCCGACGCTGTATTCCTGGTCGTCCGAGATGACGTAGGCCTTCTTCGGCGACTTCGCCGTGATGAGGAAGTTGGCGATGGCCGGGCCCTGGTCGTTGTCGTTCGCGACGACGCGGTGCCAGTACTTCCAGCCGTTGGCCGCCAGGCCCGGGCCCGTCGCCGAGGGCGAGACACTCGGGATCTTGTTCTGCTCCAGCTGACCACCGATGGCCTTCGACTCACCGGAGAAGGCCGGGCCGATCAGGGCGGTGATCTTGTCCTGGCCGACGGCGGTCGCGATCAGCGACGTCGCCTGCTCGGGCTTGCCCTGGCTGTCGTATTCCTTGAGCTCCAGCTTCGTCGCCGGGTTCGTCTTGTTGTACTCGTCGATAGCGAGCTTGGCGCCGTTGCGGGGCGGGATCACGATCCCGGAGTTCTCACCGGTGAGGTCACCCATGAACCCGATCTTCAGCGTGCTGCTGTCACCGCTGCCGGACGAGCTGCTGCCGCCGGCACAGCCCGCCAGCGCCAGCGACGCAGCCGCCGCGACGGCGAAAACCCGTCCAAAACGCACTCCTGACACCGACTACCTCCCATGACCAACCAGCCGCCGGTAGGCGTTGCCCCCGACACAGGGGCTAGGTTAGGGCAGGAAGATATCCCCCTACGCCATGATCTGCCCAGACGCCCATCACTCTGTGTCCACATCGTGACGGTCGAAACCAGAACGAATTGCACGAAAAGGCGAATGTTGCCGGTTGGCGAGTCTTCGCTGGTCACGCTGGGGATTCACCGCTACCACGTCGATCATGCTCGTGGGTAATGATCGTGTTTCGGCCGCGTATCTTGCGCTTTTTCAGCTCCTTCGAGGGCGGCCGTTCGTCGTAGCAATGCTGCCCCAAAGGGCGTCAACGGTGCCCCCTCTTCCTTCGGCGCCATGACAACCGATGGTTGTCACGGCGGTCCGAACGGCTGTTGGATCTCGGCCCTGACCTCGCGATTAGCTGTTCCCATGACGATGAGTACCGAAGCGATCGAAGGCGTGGCAGCAGGAGTTCCGTTCGTGGCGTTGCCGCCGTCGGACGGTGGGCGTCCGGCACCGTTGGTGCTGACCTGGCATCTGCTGGGCGCGCCGTTCAGCGAGGCGGCCATGGCGGCGGCGCTGCCGATGCGGGACCTGCACGCGTGGCGGGTGCACCTCGGGTTGCCGCTGACCGGGAAACGGTTCCCCGAAGGCGGTTTCGAGGGCTTCTTCCGGCTGGCGAGCGAGGACAACGTGCTCAACGTCGTCGAACCGCTCACCAGGCAGGTCGAGGCGGAGTTCCCGGCGGCGGTGGCGGAACTGCGCTCCCGCTTGTCCATTGAGGACGGTCCGGTCGGGCTGGTCGGCGGTTCGCAGGGCGGCGGGGTCGCGCTGCAGATGCTGACCCACGCCGAGATCGACGTGGCGGCCGCCGCGCTGGTGAACCCGGTGACCCAGCTGGCGCCGGTGATCGCGGCGAACGAGCGGGTCTACGACGTCACCTATCCCTGGTCCGACCGGTCCCGCGCGGTCGCGAACGAGTACGACTACGTGCGGCGGGCGGACGAACTGATCGCGCCGGTCCTGCTCGTCATCGGCGAGGAGGACGACGTCTCGATCACCGAACCGGCCGAAGCCCTGCACAAGGCGCTGGGGGAGCGGCGATCCGAGCTCGTCACGATCCCGGGGATGGCGCACGAATTCGCCGAGGCCCCTGGCCTCGAACCCGCTCCGCAGACCGAATACGCGAAGCTGGTCGACGCCGAGCTCACGCGCTGGTTCGCCCGGCACCTAGCTGTTTGAGGTCGTCGTCCGGCAGCCACGATCGGCCGGGATCGTAGGCGCACCAACCTTCTTCGTGGCTGGTCCGGCCCGCGAGCGCCAGCAGGCGCCGCAGGGCCGGGCCTTCGCCGCGGCGCCACACCACCGACCACGGGAACAGTGGCGACGGCTCGAACGGCAGGACTCGCAGATTGAGGTCGGACGCGAGGTCCATGTCGGCGCCGGCGAGAGTGACCCGCTGCTTTCCGTAGCGCGTCTGTTCCAGTGTGTGCCGGAGGTCGTAGCTGACCCCGGAGTCGTCGATCGGGACGTCGAATTCTTTGCATAGGCGTTGCAAATAAGAAAGCCATTCGACCGGGCCGCCCAATTGCGGAATCCAGATGCCCTCGTGCCGGAGATCGGACAATTTCAGGACATCGTTGTCCGCGAGCGGGTGTTCCGGCGCGAGAAGGGCGACCAACGGTTCGAGCCGGACGAGCCGGTGTTCGAGTTCGGCGGGCACTTCGCGGCCGAGGTCCGCGACGCGGCCGAACGCGAGGTCGATCTCGCCGCGGACCAGCGGGTCGAGGGCGTTGGCCAGCCCCCGTCCGGCGACGCGCTCGACCGCCAGCGCCGGATCCCGCTGGGCGATGCGGCGCAACATGTACATCGGGGAGAGACGTGGATCGATGACGTCGAGGCGGGGCGGGCGGTCCTGAAGGCCCATCGCGGCGACGGCGGCGTCGGCCGCACGGATCAGCTCGCGCGCGTGCGGGAGGAAACGGTCGCCGTCGGCGGTGAGCTCGACGGACCGGTTGGTGCGGCGGAAGAGCTGGACGGACAGGGCGTCCTCGAGCTTCCGGACCCGCTTCGACAGCGCTTGCTGGGTGAGGAACAGGGATTCTGCCGCGCGACCGAAATGGCCGTGGTCGGCGGTCGCGACGAACGCGCGCACCTGGGCAGTGTCGAGATCCACGTCTGTCAAAGTACGTGAAGGCCCCCTTCATGTACCTAGGCGCAATGAAGGGGGCCTTCACGTACTTCGGGACGGCTCAGGCGCCCGGCGGCCGCTCCCGCACCACGCAGGTCAGCCGCGCCGTGCACGACCGGCGCCCCTGGTCGTCGGTCAGCACGATCTCGGCGGTCACGGTCCCGCGTCCGACGTGCACCGGCGTCGCGACACCGGTCACCCGCCCGGACCGGACCGCCCGGTGGTGCGTGCACGAAAGCTCGAGCCCCATCGTCGCCTTGTCGGTGCCGGCGTTGAGCGCGCAGACCATCGAACCGAGCGCTTCCGCGACGACGGCGTTCGCGCCGCCGTGGAGGAGGCCGTAGGGCTGGAGGTTGCCCTCTACCGGGATGCTGCCCACGACGCGTTCCGGACCGAATTCGCTGATCTCGAGCCCGAGTTTGTCGTTGAGCTGCTGTCCGGCGAAGGCCGGGTCGATCCCGGCGAAGGATTCGAGGGCTTGTTCGGTCACGCAGAGCTCCTTAAACGACACGACAGGTAGGACTGTCAGACCCTCACCCTAGACTCGCTCCCGTGAGCCCGAGTGAGAACACGACCGTTGCCAACGCCACACCCGCCACCGCACAGGCCGAGCGGCCCAAACTGCTGCTGATCGACGGCCATTCGATGGCGTATCGCGCCTTCTTCGCGCTGCCCGCGGAGAACTTCAAGACGAAGACCGGGCAGACGACGAACGCGGTCTTCGGGTTCACCTCGATGCTCATCAACCTGCTGCGCGACGAGGCGCCGACCCATCTGGCGGTGGCGTTCGACCTCTCCCGCAAGACGTTCCGGTCGGAGACGTTCGCGGAGTACAAGGCCAACCGCAGCAGCACCCCGGACGAGTTCAAGGGCCAGGTCGGGCTGGTCGAGGACGTGCTCAGGGTCCTCGGCATCCCGGCGCTGACCAAGGAGAACTACGAAGCCGACGACATCATCGCCACGCTCACGACACAGGCGACCGCCGAAGGTTTCGACGTCCTCATCTGTACGGGCGACCGTGACGCGCTCCAGCTGGTGACCGACCAGGTCACCGTGCTGTACCCGAAGCGCGGTGTGTCTGAGATGACCCGGTTCACCCCGGCGGCGGTCGAGGAGAAGTACGGCCTCACGCCGGCGCAGTACCCGGACTTCGCCGCGCTGCGTGGCGACCCCTCGGACAACCTGCCCAGCATCCCCGGCGTGGGGGAGAAGACGGCCGCGAAGTGGATCCGGCAGTTCGGCTCCTTCAACGAGCTGATCGACCGGGTCGACGAGGTCAAGGGCAAGGTCGGCGACGCGCTGCGCGAGCATCTCGGCGCGGTGATGCTGAACCGCCAGCTCACCGAGCTGATCCGCGACGTCGAGCTGGAGCTCGGCCCGACGATGCTCGAGCTGCGCCCGTGGGACCGCGAGGCCGTCCACGCGCTGTTCGACGAGCTCGAGTTCCGCGTCCTGCGAGACCGGCTCTTCGCCACCCTGCAGAGCGCCGAGCCCGAGGCCGAGGAGGGTTTCGAGGTCAGCGGTTCGAAGCTCGCGCCGGGCGCCCTCACCGAATGGCTGTCCGCGCACACCGGCACGGACAAGCCGGTCGGCCTGGCGTTCCGGACCACCGGTGCCTCGGTCCGCTCGGACCTGAAGGCCATCACCTTCGCGGCCGCGGACGGCGAAGGCGCGTACGTCGATGTCACCGCGATGGACGCCGAGGACGACAAGGCGCTCACGGCCTGGCTCGCCGACGAGAAGATCCAGAAGATCGGTCACGAGCTCAAGGCCCCCCTGCACGCCGTCAAGGCACGAGGCTGGACGTTCGCCGGGCTCGTCATGGACACCGTGCTCGCGGCGTATCTGGTCCGTCCCGGCCAGCGCACCTTCGAACTCGACGACCTCGCCCTGAGGTACCTGCACCGTGAGCTCCGGTCCGAGGCCGACACCGGGGACGGGCAGCTTTCGCTGCTCGACGGCGGCGCCGAGGACATGGAGCAGAAGGAGATCCAGGCCGAGCTGGTCAAGGCCCGCGCGGTCGCCGAGCTCGCCGGCGCGCTGACCAAGGAGCTCGAAGAACTGGGCGGCGCGCAGCTGCTCGCCGAGCTCGAACTGCCGTTGCTGCAGGTGATCACCGGGCTGGAAGCGGCGGGTATCGCGGTCGACATCGAGCACCTGACCGACCTGGAAGCGCATTACCTCAGCCGGGTGACGCAGGCCGCGGAGGAGGCGTACGCGGTCATCGGCAAGCAGGTCAACCTCGGTTCGCCGAAGCAGCTGCAGGTCATCCTGTTCGACGAGCTCGGCATGCCGAAGACCAAGCGCACCAAGACCGGCTACACCACCGACGCCGAGGCGCTGCAGAGCCTGTTCGAGAAGACCGAGCACCCGTTCCTGCAGCATCTGCTGGAGCATCGGGACGCGACCCGCCTGCGCACCACGGTCGAGGGTCTGATCAAGTCGGTCGCCGACGACGGCCGCATCCACACCACGCTGCTGCAGACGATCGCCGCCACCGGACGGCTCTCGTCGGTCGACCCGAACCTCCAGAACATCCCGATCCGCACCGAAGAAGGCCGCCGCATCCGCGACGCGTTCGTCGTCGGCGACGGGTACGCCGAGCTGATGACGGCGGACTACAGCCAGATCGAAATGCGGATCATGGCGCACCTTTCGCAGGACGAGGGCCTGATCCAGGCCTTCAACAGCGGCGAGGATCTGCACACTTTCGTGGCGTCGCGCGCGTTCTCGCTGCCGCCGGAGGAGATCACGCCGGAGCTGCGGTTCCGGGTCAAGGCGATGTCGTACGGCCTGGCGTACGGGCTTTCGGCGTACGGCCTTTCGCAGCAGTTGCGGATCTCCACCGAAGAAGCCAAAGAGCAGATGGAGGCGTACTTCTCCCGCTTCGGCGGCGTGCGCGATTACCTCCATTCGGTCGTGGGCGACGCGGCGAAGGTCGGCTACACCGAGACTATCTTCGGCCGCCGCCGCTATCTGCCCGACCTCAACAGCGACAACCGGCAGCGCCGGGAAATGGCCGAGCGGATGGCGCTCAACGCGCCCATCCAGGGCAGCGCGGCCGACATCATCAAGGTCGCCATGCTCAACGTGCACAAGGCGCTGACCGAGGCGAAATTGAAGAGCCGCGTGCTGCTGCAGGTCCACGACGAGCTCGTTCTCGAGGTCGCCGAAGGCGAACGCGATCAGCTGGAAGCGTTGGTGCGCCAGGGAATGGGTTCGGCCTACGAGCTGGCGGTCCCGCTCGAGGTCTCCGTCGGGTACGGGCGGTCCTGGAACGACGCCGCGCATTAGCGTTACGCCTCGTGAGTGGTAATGACGGTTCCGACCGTCATCACCACTCACGATCGGTAGGGTCTTTCGCGTGACTTCCGAGCGCAGACGCTGGCGGGTGCGGCTGCGCGATCATCGTGGGCGGATCCTGGGCGCCGGGACCATGCTCGACGGCGAACACCTCCTCACCTGCGCTCACGTGATCGAAGGCCTCGACGGTGTCACGGTGGATTTCGTGGCGCTTCCCGGTGTGGAGCCCGGAATCGCCACGATCGTCGCGCAGGCGGCGCCCATCGGCGACGACGGCGGGGACATCGCGCTGCTCCGGTTGCGTGAACCCGAGGAACAGATCTCCGGCGCCCCGCTCCACCGGACCGCCCTCGAAGACGACCAGCGCGTCCGGGCGTACGGCTTCCCGTGCGGTTCGGACGGCATGTGGTCGCTGGCGACAGTCGTCGGCGACGGCGGGCACGGTCTCGAACGCGTCCAGCTGCACCGCGATCCCGACGCCGAGCCGATCACCCACGGCTTCAGCGGTTCCGCGGTGATCGCCGACAAGACGGGCCACGTCGTCGGCATGGTCGCGACCCGGTACGCGACCGAGGCCGCCCGTGTCTCCTGGATGATCCCGGTCGAGACCATGCTCGGTTACCTGCCGGAACTGCGCCGCTGGGCCGAAGGCAGCCCTGCGATCGACCCGACTTTCGTGCAGTACCCGGAGCCGCCCGCGCTCGACCCACGGTTCGCGCGTGAATTCGCCCGCTGGCTCGGCGGGCACGGCCGGGCCGACGTCCGGGTGATCATCATGGGGCAGGACGATTCCGCCGTCGCCGCCTCCTTGCGGCGCGCCGTCGTCCTCGCCGATCGCGAACGTGGCGCCGGCCGGACCGCGACAGGGCCGACGGTGCCGCCGGTGGGCAGTGTCGTGCTCGCCGTCGACGCGATCGGCAAGACCGCCGACGAGGTGCGCCGCCGCATCTCCGACCGGCTCGACGTCGCCGCGGATTCGCCCGCCGGCAGGCACGGTTCCGCCCGTACCGTCGTCGTCTACGGGATCGACGAGGCCGCCGAACCCGACGAGCTCGTCGGTGAGGTGCTCGTGCCGCTGGCCCAGCGCGCGCACGAACTCGGGCTGCGGCTCGCGCTGGCGTTCCGCGAGGCGACTTCGCCGGGAGTGAGCGTGGTCCGGTCGAGCACGGACGTGCTGCCCGCGGACGAGGACGACATCGAGGGCAGGCTCGCCCTCCTGGAAACCCGGTTGGGTGAACTCGCCAAGCTGGAGAAGGACAATGCGAGCGACGCGCCCCGCTTCTCCGACGCCCCGCACGTTCACCCGAAGGAGCGGCGGCTGCGCGGCGCGCTGACGCAATTGCGTTCGGCGGAGCGGGACGGTGACACGGATTGGGTGAAACGGCAGCTTCCGGTCTGTGAGCGTGCCGTGGCCAAGACCGTCGATCGGGCTCGCGACCTGCGCCGCCTCCTCGGCGAAAACCTTGCCCGGCGCGCGGAACTGCGCGCCCGGCTCGACGCGTACGGGGAGATGGCCCGTAACGGCGGGCTCGTCGAAGACGTCGAACTGGATGCCGCCTACGCCCCCGCGTGGCGGATGCTCTTCGAAGGACAGTGCGACCTCACGGCCGCGGCGGCCGCGGTCGAGCGCTACGCGGACACCGTACGGAAACGGATCGACGGATGACGGCCTGCGGACAGGACGGCTGCCCGGGTGTGCTGGGCAAGACCGGCTTCTGCAAGATCTGCGGATTGCCGCCCGGCACTCCGGAAGAGTCACCGGGGAAACCGACCCTGGTGATCCCCGGCCCCGGTGAGGCGCCGACGAGGATCACCAGCACGGTGGCCACCCGTGCCCAGCAGATCGCGGGCCACGCCGGCACGGACGATCGGGCCCCGCTGCCCGTCGTCGAACTCCCGGAGGTCGCGAGCCGCCTGCTCACCGAGCCGCATGTCCCGGAGGAGGAACGGTTCTGCGGCAAGCACGGGTGCACGGCCACCCCGGTCGGCCGCTCGGTCGGTGGCGGGCCGGCGCCCGCCGAAGGGTTCTGCCCGGTCTGCCGGACGCCGTTCTCCTTCTCGCCCAAGCTCTCGGCGGGTGACGTGGTCGACGGCCGCTACCACGTGCTCGGCTGTGTCGCCCGCGGCGGGCTCGGATTCGTCTATCTGGCAACGGATTCCGGGCTCGGCGACCGGTACGTCGCGCTCAAGGGCCTGATCAACACGAACAACACCGCCGCCGTCCGGATCGCGGAGACCGAGAGCCAGGTGCTCACCGCGCTGGATCATCCGAACATCGTCCGGATCCTCGACGTCGTCAAGCACGACGACTTCCGCTACATCGTGATGGAGTTCGTCGACGGTCTTTCCCTGCGGGAGGTCAAGAACCGCCGCCGGGCCGGGCTGGACTCCGGTGAGGGACGGCTGCTGGTCGAGCACGTCGTGGGGTACGGGCGCGAGATCCTGACCGCGCTCGACTACCTGCACGGCGAAGGCCTGCTGTACTGCGACATGAAGCCGGACAACGTGATCCACGGCGAGAAGCGGATCAAGCTCATCGATTTCGGCGCCATCCGCAAGATCGACGACGACGAAAGCCCGATCGTCGGCACCGAGCACTATCAGGTGACCCCGAAGGAACGGGCGACCCACGGTCTCACCGTCCGGTCCGACATCCACACCGTCGGCGTGACGTTGCGGGAACTCTTCCAGGCGAGCGACGGCTGGTCGGTCACCACCGACGCGCGCGGTGTCCGGTTCGGCATCGAGTCGTTCCTCCGCGTCCTCGACCGGGCGACCGCGCCGTTCGAACAGCGATTCGCGACCGCGCGCGAAATGCTGGTCCAGCTCGACGGCGTACTCGACGAGATCCTTTCCTTGCGGGACAAGCAGTACCGGCCCGGCGCATCGACGTTGTTCGCCGAAGGGGCGGTGCTGCTCGACGCGGGCCTCGGTCAGGCGCCGCCGCTGGAGCACTGGACGCGCGGGACGCCCGTCTCGCTCGGCGCGCGGCCGTCCGCCGTGGAGATCGCCCTCGGGCTGCCGGTGCCGCGTGAGGATCCGGACGATCCGCAGGCGAACTTCCTCCGTGCCGTCCGCGCGCCCGACGCGGCGCGGCTGCTGAAGAAACTCGACAAGGTGACCGGTTCGCCGGAGGTCGGATTCCGCCGGTGCCGGGCGCAGCTGGAACTCGGGGCCGTCATCGAAGGCACGCTGGCGGTGGCGGAGGCCGAACGGCTGCTCGGGGAGCGCGCCGCCCACGACTGGCGGGTGGCGTGGCATCGAGGTCTGCTCGCGCTCGGCGAGGGCGATTTCGCCGCGGCCAAGGAGAAGTTCACCGCCGTGTACCGCGACATCCCCGGCGAGGAGCCGCCGAAACTAGCACTGGGGCTCTGCGAGGAGCACCTCAACGGCGCGGCCGCCGCCGAGCGGTACTACGACGCCTTGTGGGTGCGGGACCGGGCGCAGGTCAGTGCGGCGTTCGGGCTCGCGCGGGTCCGCTTGGCACGAGGCGACCGTGCCGCCGCCGTCGGGATTCTCGACCAGGTCCCGGAATTTTCGCGCTACGACGAGGCGGCGCGGATCGCGGGCGTGCGGGTGCTGTCCGCGCCGATGCCGGAGACGGGTGACCTCCCGGCGTCCGCGGAACTCGACGACGCCGTCGTCCGGCTGACCGCGTTGGACCTCGACGGCGACGCACTCGACAGGCTCGTGACGGCGGTGCGGGAGACCGGGCTGGCGGGCGTGCTGCTCGGGCAGGACGGGATCACCGACGGCGAGATCCTGCGCGCGGACGAGACGGGTGCCCGCACCGTGCTGGACAGGTCGTACCGGCGGCTCGCCCATCACGCGCCCTCGCCGGAGGCGCACGACGTGCTGATCGATCTCGCGAATTCGGTGAGACCGGTGACCTTGGTGTGAAAGGGGAGAAATGAGCGGGGAGCCGGGTCTGGGCCTCGAAGTGCACCAGAACAAGTTCCTGGCCGAGGGGGACCGGGCGATGACCGCGATCGTCCGGGTCGTCTCGCGCGGCGGTGAAGCGTCCGCGGCCAGGACGGCCGCCGAGGTCCTGATGATCGACTGCTCCAGTTCGATGCGCTTTCCCAGCACCAAGATCGGCGAGGCCCGGCGCGCGGCCGCGGCGGCCATCGACGTCCTCCCCGACGGCGTGCGGTTCGCCGTCATCCAGGGCACCGACCGCGCGAAGATGATCTACCCGGCCGAGGACGGCCTGGTGACCGCTTCCGGCCGGACCAGGGCGGAGGCGCGCGCCGCCGTCGAGCATCTCGCGGCCGTCGGTGGTACCGCGATGGGTGCCTGGCTGGCCAAGGCGCGCGACCTCTTCGACGGCGTGCCCGACGCCGTCCGCCACGCGATCCTCCTTACCGACGGCCGCAACGACTCCCAGACCAGGGCCGATCTGATGACCGTGCTGAACAGCTGCGAAGGCCGGTTCGTCTGTGACGCCAGGGGGATCGGCGACGGCTGGGAGCCCGCCGAACTCACCCAGATCGGCCGGGTCCTGCGCGGGAACGTCGATTCCGTCGTCGAGGACGACAAACTGGCCGACGACTTCCGGCAGCTGGTCGAGAGCGCGATGACGAAGGTGCTGCCCGAGGTCCGGCTGCGGATCGGCACCATGCCGTTCAGCAGGCTGCGGTCGATCAAGCAGGTGTTCCCCGACGAGTACGACCTCACCGACCGGTGCCGGGAGGTCGGCGTCCGTGAGCAGGAGTTGTCGCTCGGTTCGTTCGCGAGCGACGAGACACGGGACTACCAGCTGATCCTGGATCTCGACCCGGACCTCGAACCCAGCCACGGGCAGGACCGCCAGCTTGCGTGGACGGAACTCGTCCCGGTGCCGGGAGCCGCGGTCGAGGAGGACGCGCTGGCCATCGCGGGGCGGTGGACGCGTGATCCGATCCCGCCGACGCTGATTCACCCGATGGTCTCGAAGTACGCCGCGCAGGCCGACCTCGGCGAGGCGCTGACCGCGGGCGGCGACGCCTACGCGGCGGGCGACCGGGCCGGAGCCGAACGGGACTGGGGGCGCGCGGTCGCCCTGGCCACCGCCGCGGGCGACGATGAGACCCTCAGCCGTCTCTCCGGGGTCGTGGAGATCCTCGACGCGGAGAAAGGCGTGGTGCGGCTGCGCCCCGACGCGACCCGCAGCCACGCGTTGCACGTCGTCATCCCATCGAGGGTTTCGGAAATCGCCCTTCCGCAGGAAGATCGGCCGATGCCCGACGGAACACCGGTCGCCTGCCCGGCCTGCCCCGCGCTCTCACCCGCCGGGGCGAACTTCTGCGTCGGCTGCGGAAGACCGTTCGGCGAGGTCGTTTCGTGACGGCCACCCGGGTGCGGCTGGTCCGGCTCCGTACCGCGTTGCTGGCGCTCACCCTCGCGGTGCTGGTGGTCTCGCTGTGGGCGTTCCAGAACGTCCAGAACACGGCGGAGACCGTCCGCGACCGCACGGCGCAGGCGGTGCTCGAAGTGACCGCCGCGCGGGCCGCGCTGGTGGCCGCCGACGCCGCCGCGATCGCGAGTTTCGCCTCCGGTGAGGCGAAACTCGCCGGGCCGGGGCAGGAGTACGCGAACCAGTTGGCGCTGGCGAGCCAGAGCCTCGCGCGGGTCGCGGAGTTCAACCAGGCGGGTGAAGCGGGCGGCAACGCGCTGCAGGTGATCGAAAGCCAGGTCGCGGCTTACTCGGGCTCCATCGGACAGGCCGACGTGCACTTCCGCCAGCCGGACGCCGCCGTGCTGGGCGCGGTCGATCTCTGGCACGCCTCGCGGCTGCTGCACGCTTCGGGCGGGGTCCTGGAAGAGCTGGAAGTGTTGCAGGGCAGGCAACGTGAGGCGCTGGACCGGCAGCTGTCGGACACCGGGATGAGCCTCGCGATGCTCCCGCTCTGGCTGCTGCCGGTGCTGGCCCTGCTGGTGCTGCTGGTCTTCACCCAGCTGTACCTGCGGAAGCGTTTCCGGCGCGTGGCGAACCTCCCGCTGCTCGCGGCGACCGTGCTGATCGCCGCCATCGGCGTCGCCCTGGTGCTCACACTGATCAGTCGCGACCGGCTGGATTCGGTCGGGGAGCGGCTCGACGGTGTCGCCGCCGCGCGATCTCAGCAGCTCAAGGCGGCCGACGACGCCGGTCAGCGGCAGCTCGCCGACCTGCTGACCGAGTACTGCGACGAGAGGCAGGGATGCGGAGTGACCGTCGACGAGTTCCGCGTGCGGGCACGGCAGTCCACGACGGTGGCGACGGACAACACCCGGGTGGCCACGGCGGGCGCGAAGGCGGTTGCGGCCGACGCCTCCGCCGCGGCCGAATCCGGCGGACGGGAGTTCCTGATCCCGGCGGGCACCCTGCTCGCGGGCGGACTCGTCCTGCTCGGGCTGCACGCCCGGATCGACGAATACCGGTATCGCCCGTGAAGCGCCTGATCGCCGTGCTGACGGCGCTGTCACTGGTCGCGGGCGGCTGTTCGGCGTCGGCGGAGGACGAACCGGTCGTCGTCCTCGCGTCCTGGACCGGCGGCGAGGAAACGGCCTTCCGCCAGGTGCTGGACGCGTTCAAGGCCGACACCGGGATCGGTTACCTCTACGAAGGCACCCGGGCCGTCGACCAGGTGCTCGCTTCGGACGTCCAGCGCGGCACCCCGCCGGATGTGGCCGTCCTGCCCAACGCCGGAGTGCTGGCGAAATACCGGAAGTCGGGCGACCTGCTGCCGCTCGACGACGACCTTTCCGCCGCCGTGACGCGGTCTTTCAGCTCGCAGTGGGTCACCCTGCAGAAAATCGGCACCGAGAAGCTGTACGCGGTCGCGGTGAAGGCCGATCTCAAGAGCCTGATCTGGTACGACCCGGCCCGGATGACCGGGATCCGCCCGACGACGTTCGCCGCGCTCCGCGAATACTCGGCAGGGCTGACAGCGGCCGGCGGCACGCCGTGGTGTGTCGGGATGGGTGCCCCGCCCACCTCGGGCTGGCCGGGAACCGACTGGATCGAAGACATCCTGCTGCATTCGGCGGGGCCGGAGAAGTACCGGCAGTGGGCGTCCGGCGGGTTGCCGTGGACCTCGCCCGAGGTCAAACAGGCTTGGCTGGACTGGGGTTCCGTGCTCGAACCCACCGCGATCCGCGGCGGTACCGCGGCCGCGCTGCTGACCGATTTCGGCGACGCGGGCAAGGCGATGTTCACCGATCCGCCGGGCTGCGCGCTCGAACACCAGGCGTCGTTCATCATGAGCCGCTACCAGAACTTCAAACGCCCCGACGGGACCTTTCCCAAGCCGGGCAGCGATTTCGACTTCCTCACCTTCCCCGGCCGCGACGTCTCCGAGGTCGCGGCCGACCTCGCCGGGATGTTCCAGGACACCCCGCAGGCGCGCAAGCTGATGGAGTTCCTCGCTTCGGAGAAGGCACAGCGGATCTGGCCGTCGATCCCGCGCGCGAACGCCTTTTCCGCCAACCGGAAGCTCGGGCTCGACGTTTATCCGGATCAGGTGAGCCGGAGGGTCGCGGACACGATCACTTCGGCGTCCGCGCTGTGCTTCGACGCCTCGGACCTGATGCCCGCGACGATGACCGGCGCGTTCCACCGGGCCGTTCTGGAATACCTGAGCAACCGGGACCGGCTGGACATCCTGCTGAAACAACTCGACGACGTCCGAGAAAGCATCCAGCAGGGCGAATGGTTCGAAATCCCCTGTGGACAGTGAGGAGCATCGGTGAACGACCTGGCACGATTCCCGCTCGAAGGCGGTGGTTCGGTGATCGTCGAGATCGACCCGGTCCCCGGCACCGCCCGGGTCTCCCGGCGGGACGACCTGATCGAGGACACCAAGGGGTCCTTCGAAGCGGCACTCGCGAACGTCAAGGACGCGGCCGCGGCGGCGCTGGACGCCTTCCGGTCGATGACCAGGGGACCGGACGAGGTCGAACTCAAGTTCGGCGTCAAGCTGACCGCGCAAGCGGGCGCCGTCATCGCGAAAACGGGACTGGAGGGGAACTTCGAGGTCAAACTGAAGTGGGTCCGGGAGACAGGCAGCTGAAGGATGTTTCGCCACCCACGATCCGCGTTGGGCACTTGACGTACATGAAGCTGAAGTACATGAAGGCCCCCTTCCTGTACCTAGGCGCAAGGAAGGGGGCCTTCATGTACTTGGCAAGGTCGAGTTTCCTCGGCTGATCCGAGGGAAGGGGCCCTTAACGCGCGACACTGTGACGGCTGTGGCTATCGCCGCTCCCCGTATCCGGCCGGGGGCGAAGGCTCCTTTCGTCGCATCGGATGCGGTGAAGGGAGCCTTCAGCCCATGCACGACAGTGACGAAATCGCCCAGGGGAACGCGTCCTTCGATTAACGCCCGAGGCCCCGGATCAACACCATCACCGATTCCCGCACGTCGGCCCTGGTCCGTTTCGGCTGGAAGACCTGCCAGTCGAGCGCGACCACCAGCATCGTGCCGAACAACCCCGCCGCGGCGGTCTGGATCTGGACGCCGTCGGGCAGCCGCCCGGCGGCGTCCAGCCGGTGGAGTTGTTCGCGCACGATCGAAATGATCTCCTCGCGCAGCAGCGTCAGCGTTTCGTGCCAGGTGCCGGGCGTACGCCACATCTCGCTCACCAGGATCTGCGAGAAACCGGGGTATTCGGCGATGAACTCCAGCGCACCGTCCACTTGCGACTCGATGACGTCCATCGGGTCGCCGTCGCCGGTCGCCGCGCGCAGGCGGTCCGCGAGCACGCCGACGCCGTAGCGCAGCAGTGCGTCGACAAGACCGTCCTTGCTGCCGAAGTTGTAGTAGACGGTGCCCTTCGCGACCTTCGCCTCGGCCGCGATGTCGTCCACCGTCAGCCCCACGAGGCCACGGCTGGCGGACAGCCGCAGCGTCGCTTCGAACAGCTTCTGCTTCGTCGCCTCACCCCGGGGACTCACAACGCCAGCTCGGGTTTCAGCGCCGAAACCGTCCAGGTGCGCCGTTTCCGCGCCGCCAGTGTCGAGACCAGGATCCCGCCGACGAGATACGCGACAAGGACACCGATGTCACCGAGGATCTCCATCGAGGCGCCACTGTAGAGCAGGTGCCGGAACCCGTCGATCGCGTAACCCATCGGCAGCACGATGTGCAACGGGTACAACGCGTCCGGGATCGTCTGCCAGGGGAACGTGCCGCCCGCGCTCACCAGCTGGAGCACCAGCAGCACCAGGCCGAGGAACTTCCCGACGGCGCCGAAGAACGCGTTGAGCGCGTGCACCACCGACGTGAAGGTCAGCGACACCAGCACCGCGAACCCGATCGCGCCGAGCGGATGCGCGACGTCGATGCCGACCAGCCAGGTCACCGCGCCGAACAGCACGATCACCTGCGCGATCCCGAGCAGCGCCGAGGACAGCCAGCCGCCGAGCGCGACCTTGAACGGTGACGCGCCGGCGGTCAGCGCGCGGGTCGAGAGCGGGCGCAGCAACAGGAACAGCACGAACGCGCCGATCCAGGTCGCGAGCGAGATGAAGAACGGGGCGAGACCCGCGCCGTAGGTCCCGGCCGAGGCGACGCCGGAGGAGTTGACCGCCACCGGGTCCGCGATGGTGTTGGCGGTCGCCGCCCGGGTGGGGTCGTCCGGGTTCGGGATCTCCTTGAGCCCGGCCGCGAGCCCGTCGCGCAGCTGCACCGCGCCGTCGGCGAGCTGGTTCGTGCCGTTGACCGCGGTCTTCTCGCCGTCGTTCAGCTTCGCCGCGCCGTCGCGGATCTGCGCCGACGCGTCGGCCGCTTGCGCGATGCCGCTGGTGAGCTGCGGGGTGGCCGAGGCCAGCTGGTGCGCGCCGTCGGACACTTGCCGGGCACCGGACGCGAGCTGGATCAGCTGGCTGTTCGCGCCCTGGATCTTCGTGTTCGCCTGGTCGACCGGAGACCGGAGGGTGTCGAGACGGCTCAGGATCTCCTGCACCTTCGCCTCGGGGACTTCGGCGGCACGCAGGTCCTGCGCGAGCTGGGTGCGGTAACCGTCGAGTTTGGCCTGGATGTCGCCGGAAGCCGTCGCCGCGAGCGAGGCGGCGTCAGCGACCTTCTGGTTCCCGTCGGCGACCTGACCGGCGCCGTCGGCGAGCTTCTGGGTCTGCGCGGGGAGCTGGGCGGTACTGGATTTCAGGGTGCCGAGGCCGGTCGCCAGCTGGGAGCTGCCTGACGCGAGCTGGTTGGCGCCGTCGGCCAGCTGCTGCTGTCCGGTCTTGAGCTTGCCGGCACCGTCGGCGAGCTGCGAAGCACCCGTCGAGGCCTCCTGGATCTTGCCGTAGATCGTGGAGAAGCCGACCAGGAACTTGTCCGCCGCCTCGCTGCCGACCTTCTCCGCGATCGTCTTGCGGACCTGCTCGGCGACCTGTTTCGCGATGGTGCCGGACAGATAGTTGTTCGCGTCGTTGGTGGTCAGCGTGATCGTCGCCTGCTGGGGCTGGAAGTTGCCCGACGACAGCAGCGCCGTGGAGAAGTCGCGCGGGATGCCGATCGCGAACGAGTACTTGTCGTCGCGGACGCCCTTCGCGGCCTCGTCCTGGGACACCTCGTGCCATTGGAACGTGCCGGATTTGACCAGTTCGTCGGTGACCTCACGGCCGACGTTGCGTTCCACGCCGGCCGAGTCCTTCGCGCCGGTGTCGGAGGTGAAGACGGCGGCGGGCAGCTTGTCCAGGCGCGAGTACGGGTCGTAGTTCGCGTAGAGGTAGAAGGACGCGTAGAGCAGCGGCACCAGGACGAGCGCGGCCATGGCGAGCTTCGGCAGGGTGCCACTGCTCAGCCGGCGCAGCTCGTTGGCGGCGATCCGGACGGGATTCATTCCTGGTCTCCTGAAGTCTCTTCGATCTCAGCGGTTTCGACCGGCGCGCAGCGCACGGGGTCGGGCTGCTCGAGGGCGCCGCAGAGCGCGGGCTTCTCCGGCAGGGCCGAAACCGGGGTGGTGGCGGTCAGCACGATGACGGCGAGGCCGCGCTCGGCGTGCTCGCGGGCGAGCCGCGCCCAGCTGTCGACGTCGCTGGTGTGCCGGTCCGGGGTGTCGAGCACGAGGACGCCGACGCCCTCACGGTTCGCGGCGAGCGCGGTGAGCAGCCGGGTGCGCGTCACCGGTTCGATGTTCTCGAAGCGGGTGGTGGCGAAGGCGGCGGCGCCGTGCTCGGCCAGCCAGCTCGCGACGGCGGCCTTGTTCGCCGGGCGCTTCGCGAGTTCGAGTTCCTCCCCGACGACGACCTGCAGCGACAACGCGCCGTCCGGCTCGCTCACGCCGGGGGAGTCGACGATCGCCACGACCTTGTGCGGGTCGCCGCCCTCGACGGTCACCGTCCCGGTGGCGGGCTTCAGCCTGCCTGCCAGCGCCAGCCCGAAGGCGGTGACGCCGACTCCCGGCTCGCCGTGCACTATCGCCAGCTCACCACCCGAAACGGTGAGCGAAGTGGGCGACAGCAACGTGCCGTGGGGTCCGGTCACGGACACCCTGTCGGCTTGAACCCGCACGAAGAACTCCCAGGTCGGTGACTCGCGGAACTTTTAAACTGACTGGTCAGTTCAAAAGTTAGCCCTGACCTGGGAGGTGCACAACCTTGGGGGGCTCACGTCACACACTAGAGTGACGAAACCTCCGCAAACCGGACGACTAACGCAGGGCCGACGCCGGATGGACCTCCCAGGACGTCCACAGTGGACGATAACCCTGCCGGTGCCAGAACACCGAGGAAAGCGGGTTGGTCGGGTTGTAATAGAGGTAGGTGCCGTCCGCGCCGTCGGCGGCGAACTCCTTGTGCACCACCGACATCAGTGTGCGGCCGAGTCCGCTTCCGCGCAGCCCGGGCAGGGTGACGACGTTGTTGACGTAGCCCCAGCGGCCGTGGGGGAGCAGTTCGGCCTCGGCCGAGCCGGGCGAGGAGGTGATCCACGCGCCGTGCGCGAACGCCGCGATGCGGGCGTCCCGTTCGGCCAGCCACAGCAGCGGGAGATCCTTGTCGAGCGCGCGTTCCAGCGCCGGGGCGAGCAGTTCGGCGGCGTTCGGGCGGTGCCGGGTGGCGACCTGGCCGATGTAGTCGTGGGTCGACACGGCCATCGCGAGCACGGTGTCGAAGTCGTCGCGCCGGGCCCGGCGGACGGCGACGCCCTCGGCGTCCGGGGCGTCACGATGACCGCCGGTGCGCACCGCGAGTGCGGACATCGGCACCAGCCCGTGGTCGAGGAACGCGCGGATCGCCTCGGCGTCCCGGCTCGGCCAGTTGACCACGCAGGACGAGTCCTCGCCGGGGGATTCGGCGTCCATCCACGTCCGCCACGCGCGCAGGAGCACGTCCATGCCCTCGGTGCCGGTGTTCCCGATGAACGGGAACAGCTGTCGCACGTCGGCGGCCGACCACAGCAGGGGGACGTCGTCCGGCCCGTGCAGCTGACGTTGCACCACTCCGGTGACCTGGACGCCGGCCGCGGTGGCCGCGTCCACGCGTTCGCCGACGACCGGGGCGGGCGCCGCCTCGGGCAGGAACCCGTCGATCGACGCGAACCGGGCGCGGTGCGCGTCGAACAAGGTCTTTTCGATTTCCATCCCCGTCCCCAGTGTCGACCGCGGCGCTCCGCTACCGAAGGGCCGCGGCCGGGGCGGCCGCCCACGTCGTCCACAGAGGACGATAACCCTGCCGGTGCCAGAACACCGGGGACAGCGGATTCGCCGGATTGTACGAGACGAAGGTACCGCGCAGCGACGGCGAGAACAGCTCGTCGTGCACTGCGGCGGTCAGCGCGCGCCCGATCCCGCGTCCCCGCGCGGCCGCGGTGACCGCGAGCGTTCCGACGTAGCCCCATTCGCCCGGCGGCAAGCGTCCGGCGAGCGCGTCGCCGGGGATCGGGGAGCGCTTTCCGCCGGTCACCATCCCGACCGTGAGGCCTTCCTCTTCGGCGATCCAGACCCGGCCGCCGAACTGCAGGCCGCGCCGGACCTCTTCGGCGAGCAGGGCTTTGGCGCCGGGCCGGACGACACCGTGGCCGACGAGCGAGGTGTAGCGAAGTTCTTCGAACCGGAGGTCGACGATCTCCTCCAGATCGCCCCGCGTCGACGCGCGGATCGTCACGCCGGGTACGGAATGCGCTTCCCCCGCCGCGGGCTCGCGGACGGCCAGCGCCAGTTGCGGCGCGAGCCCGTGGTCGAGCAGGGCCCGTGAGACCGCGACGTCACGGCTGGGCCAGGTGACCGTGCACGACGAATCCGGTTCGGCGTCGGCGAGCGCGATCCGCTCGCGCCAGGCGGAAAGCAACGCGCTCATGCCCGCGACGGCGTCGAGGGGAAGGACGGCGGAGAGGATCTGCAGATGGGCGGGGCTCCAGAGCCGTTGCCAGGAACCCGCCGCGAACCGCACGTGCGTGATCGTCCCGCTGGCGCCGCCTGCTTCGAGGGGTACGCCCGGTGGGAGCGGGGGAGGCGGCGGAATCAACGGGTCGAGCGCGGCGAACCGCGCCCTCTGTCGTTCCGCCGCCGGGGTCATCCCCGCTGGGTGCAGAAGATCGCGGTGCCGGGGAAGAGCTTGCCGCGCAACGGGCTCCACTGTCCCCAGGTGCGGGTGTGCCCTTCCGGCCAAGCGGGCTCGATGAGATCAGTGAGCGTGAAGCCGGCGTCGGAGAGCGCGCGGACGTAGTCGCCGAGGGTGCGGTGGTACTCGACGTACGTCGCGACGCCCTCTTCGTCGACCTCGACGTAAGGCGTGCGGTCGAAATACGGCTGCGTGACCGTGAGGCCCTGCGGCCCGGGGTCGTCGGGGAAGATCC
The DNA here is from genome assembly GCF_001905755.1 of Amycolatopsis sp. CB00013. Classification (NCBI taxonomy): domain Bacteria; kingdom Bacillati; phylum Actinomycetota; class Actinomycetes; order Pseudonocardiales; family Pseudonocardiaceae; genus Amycolatopsis; species Amycolatopsis sp. CB00013. The sequence goes on from NZ_LIWC01000009.1 coordinate 58,378, forward strand.
AGCGCATCGGATGGGTCACCGAGAACACCCAGCGGGCACCCGGCCGGAGCACCCGGCGCACTTCGGCGAACACGACGTCCACCGACGCCACGAACGGCACCGCGCCGAAGGCCGAGCAGGCCGCGTCGAAGCTCGCGTCGGCGAACGGGAGCGATTCGGCCGTCGCCTGCACGAGCGGGACGGGCGTGCCGGTCCGCTCGTTGCCTTCCCTCGCGTGCCGCAGCATGCCCGCCGACAGATCGGTCGCCACCGCCTCGGCGCCTTGTGCGGCGAGCCAGCGCGAGCAGGCGGCCTGCCCGCAGCCGACTTCGAGGATCCGCTTGCCGTCGACTTCACCCAGAAGCGCGACGTCTGCCTCGCGGACGCCCTCGGGGCACCAGACGAAGTCCGCGTCGCCGAGGAACCCGCCGTGGGTCGCCTGATAGGCGTCGGCGTCGGCGTCCCACCACGCCAGGTTCGCGGCGGTCGCTTCCGGCGCCGAGACCGCCCGGTAGGCGACCCCCGCGGTGCCGAGCCGCTCCTCGGCCTGTGCGTGCCGATCGGGCTCGGTGACGGACTGCTGGCTCAAACCGATATCCTTTCCCCAGGTCAGGGCTTCGCGGCACAGCTTATCCGCCCGCCGTGATCGTGGGGGCGACCCTGATTGTGCCGTGTACAGGGGGCCGCGTAGGATATCTGTTAGCGCAGTGGGTTCGCGCTACTCTTTCCCCCGGTTCGCTCAGCGTCCGGGTCAGGGGGTCGCGTACCGGATGCGGTGATGCTCGCGGTCGTTCCCTGTGGACGTTTGCTTATGCGGTCGCCTCATGTCGGAAGCCCATGGTGCCCTAACTGCAAACCCACTACTTCCCATCCACCGGAGCAACCCGCCTAATGACGACCGACACCGCCACCGCCCCGACCGCCCCCACCGGGCCCCAGCAAGTCGCTATCAACGACATCGGGTCGGAGGAAGACTTCCTCGCTGCGATCGACAAGACGATCAAGTACTTCAACGATGGCGACATCGTCGAAGGAACCATCGTCAAGGTCGACCGTGACGAGGTCCTGCTCGACATCGGCTACAAGACCGAGGGTGTCATCCCCTCGCGCGAGCTCTCCATCAAGCACGATGTCGACCCGGCTGAGGTTGTCACCGTCGGCGATGAGGTCGAAGCCCTGGTCCTCCAGAAGGAGGACAAGGAAGGCCGTCTGATCCTGTCCAAGAAGCGTGCGCAGTACGAGCGCGCCTGGGGCACGATCGAGGAGCTCAAGGAGAAGGACGAGCCCGTCAAGGGCACTGTCATCGAGGTCGTCAAGGGCGGCCTCATCCTGGACATCGGCCTCCGCGGCTTCCTGCCCGCGTCGCTGGTCGAGATGCGCCGCGTGCGCGACCTGCAGCCGTACGTCGGCCGCGAGCTCGAGGCGAAGATCATCGAGCTGGACAAGAACCGCAACAACGTGGTCCTGTCCCGCCGCGCCTACCTGGAGCAGACCCAGTCCGAGGTGCGCAGCGAGTTCCTCAACGCGCTCGCCAAGGGCCAGGTCCGCAAGGGCGTCGTGTCGTCCATCGTCAACTTCGGTGCCTTCGTGGACCTGGGTGGCGTCGACGGCCTGGTGCACGTCTCCGAGCTGTCCTGGAAGCACATCGACCACCCGTCCGAGGTCGTCGAGGTCGGCCAGGAGGTCACGGTCGAGGTTCTGGACGTCGACATGGACCGCGAGCGCGTCTCGCTGTCGCTGAAGGCGACCCAGGAAGACCCGTGGCGTCAGTTCGCCCGCACCCACGCGATCGGCCAGATCGTGCCGGGCAAGGTCACCAAGCTCGTCCCGTTCGGTGCGTTCGTGCGCGTCGAGGAGGGCATCGAGGGCCTGGTGCACATCTCCGAGCTGGCCGAGCGCCACGTGGAGATCCCGGAGCAGGTCGTCCAGGTCAACGGCGACGTGATGGTCAAGGTCATCGACATCGACCTCGAGCGTCGTCGCATCTCGCTGTCGCTGAAGCAGGCGAACGAGGGCGTCACGCCGGAGACCGAGTTCGACCCCACTCAGTACGGCATGGCCGCCGAGTACGACGCCGAGGGCAACTACATCTACCCCGAAGGCTTCGACCCGGACACCCAGGAGTGGCAGGAAGGCTTCGACAAGCAGCGTGAGGAGTGGGAGCGTCAGTACGCCGAGGCTCACACCCGCTACGAGGCTCACATGAAGCAGGTCGTCAAGGCCGCCGAGGCCGACGCGGAAGCCGCGGCCGACGCCGCGACCGGTGTCACCTCCGGCGACTCGGGCGAGCAGAGCTACACCTCCGCTCCGGCCGAGGCCAAGAGCGGTGGCACGCTCGCCAGCGACGAGCAGCTCGCGGCTCTCCGCGAGAAGCTGTCGGGCGGCGCATGATCCAGGCGCTCAGCCAGTAGCTGACAGAAAGCGGCCCCGGTCCACATGGACCGGGGCCGCTTCCTTGTGCCCGCGTTTCGTCCTCTGAATGCGATCCTTGCGTGCGCAACTACCGCATCCAGAGGACTGAATGCGGTAGGGGGAGAAGAGCAGCGTCAGGAAGTGGCGGGCCGGACGGCCGGCACCCAGATGCGTTCGAGCGCCGCGGCGCGGGCCTTGCGGCGGAGTCCGGCGAAGCTGTGCTTGGCCGGGACCAGAAGCGCGCTCAGCCACGTGCGCCGATATTCGGCGAGGGCCTCGGCCACGGGACGATGGAGGACACAGTGCACCAGGCCCGGCGTACCGAGCCGGTGCCTTCCGACGTGCTTGCCGTCTGCCATCTTTCCTCCGTGTGGGCGACCTTCGCCGCGCACGGTACGCAATCAGGCCTCCGATGCGGCGTAACCGCCCGGCGTGTCACCCATAAAGGTTGAGTCTCGCGTCACTATCAACTTGCCTTTTGCACCCTTCTGTGCCGGATGTGCCTCTCTCGTCACCCAGTGCGAAGTCTGGACAGGTTAGTAAACGAGACGGTATCGTTTACAAACATGAGCGAACCTCTTGTCATCGTGGGCGCGGGCCCGACCGGCCTCGCGCTCGCCGTTCATCTGTTCATGCACGACGTCGACGTACGGCTGGTGGACGCCGCCCCCGGACCGGTCACCACTTCCCGCGCCCTCGGCCTGCAGCCCCGTGGCGTCGAAGTGCTGGAGCGGATCGGCGCGCTGGGCGATCTGCGCAGCCGGTCCCGGTCGCTGCTCACCATGTATTACAACGACGGCCCGCGCACGGTGCTGAAACTGCAGGTCGGCAAGGCCGCCGCGATGCTGCCGAAACCCACGTTGCTGATCTCCCAGGCCGAGGTCGAAGGCGCGTTGCGTGCGCGGCTCGCCGAGGTGGGCGGGAAGGTCGAATGGGGTACCAAGGTGACCGGCGCCCGGCAGCGCCCGGACGGGGTGACCGTCGTCGTGGACACCGACGAGCGCGAAATCGAAGCCTCGTGGCTGATCGGCTGCGACGGCGCGCACAGCGCGGTCCGCCGGATCGCCGGTATCGGCTTCTCCGGGCGGAAACTGATCGAGCGGCTGCTGATGGCCGATGTGCGTGCGAACTGGCCGTTCGACCACGACGGCAGTGTCACCTGGATGGACACCGGGCGGATGTTGTCGGTGACCGCGTTGCCGGACAACGCCTGGCGGGTGTTCACCGAGCCGCTTCCCGGCCTGCCGGAAGGGCTCTCGACCGAGCAGATCGGCGAGGAGGTGCTGAGCGAGTTCTGCCGGCGGAGTGAGCTGTCTCGGGACACGGTCACCGAGGTGCGGTGGAGTTCGGAGTTCCGCATCCATCGCAGGCTCGCCGACCGGTACCGGCAAGGCAGGCTCCTGCTCGCGGGCGACGCGGCGCATATCCAGAGCCCGACCGGCGGGCAGGGGCAGAACACCGGACTGGGGGACGCGGAGAACCTGGCCTGGAAGCTCACCCTGGTCGCTCGCGGCCTGGCGGGGGAGGACCTGATCGACACCTACGAGGGCGAGCGGCGGCCCCTCGCCCGCAAGGTGCTGGCCGCGACCAGCGGCGCGGTGGACATCATGCTGCCGGACCGGCCGTGGAAACGGCTGGTGCGCGACCGGCTGGTGATGCCGGCGATCCGGTCGACCGCGGTGCAGCGCCGGCTGTGGCTGGTCGCGTCCCAGCTGGACACCACCTACCGAGGCGGACCGCTGGCGCCGGGCGCGAGCCGGTGGGCCCGCAAACCCCGGCAGGGGGACCGGGTGCCGGACCTGCGGTGCCGGCGGACGGACGGCGTCGAGACGACGTTGCACGCGGCGATATCCGGGCGCTGGACGGTCGTGGCCGGCGACGCCGAACAGGCGGCCCGGCACACCGAGGCGGTCGCCGCGCAACTCGGTGCCGATCTGGTCGGCACTTTGGTGTGCAAGGGATCGCGCGACGTGCTGCTGGTAAGGCCGGACGGGCACCTGGCTTGGCGCGGGCTTCCGGCACCGGACAAGATGGCCGCGTGGCTGAACGACATGCGGTGGACAGGGTAGGCGGGCGCCCCCGCGATCCGGGCAACGACGTGGCGATCTTGGACGCCGCGCTGGACCTGCTGATCGAGGACGGGTTCGGCGGCGCGAGCATCGAGGCGATCGCCAAACGGGCCGGTGTCGCGAAGATGACCGTGTACCGGCGGTGGAAGTCCAAGGAGGACTTGTTCCTGGCGGCACTGGAGCACGCGCGTCCACCCGACGGCGCGAACGCGGAGTCGATCGGCGAACTCGTCGTCACGGTCGCGCGCTTGTTGAGCCAGAACAGGTTCCGGATGTTGATGGCCAGGGTCGTCGGCGCGTCGGTGGACCATCCGAACCTGGTCGGGGCCTACGTCGAGCGGTACCTCCGGCCGCGGTTGTCCGGTCTCGCCGAGCTCGCCAGGGACGCGGTCGAGAAGGGCGAGTTCCCCGAGGGCACCGATCCGGCCGTGATCGAGGACGTGTTCGCCGGGGCGATCGGATTCGTGCTGCTGCGCGGGGAAGTGGCCGAAGCCGAGATCGACGGCAGGCTGCGGGGCATGTTGCGGCACCTCGGCCGCCGGGAGGACCTTCATCTAGGCTGATCGACATGCTGCGTGTGGGCCTGACCGGCGGGATCGGCGCCGGAAAATCGACGGTGGCGAACCGGCTTTCCGAGCACGGCGCCGTCCTCATCGACTCCGACAAGATCGCCAGGGAGGTCGTCGAACCGGGGACGCCGGGGCTCGCCGAACTCGTGGAGGCGTTCGGGGAAGACATCCTGGGCTCCGACGGTGCGCTCGATCGGCCCGCGCTCGCCGCGAAGGCGTTCGCCGACGAGGACTCGCGCAAGCGGCTGAACTCGATCGTCCATCCGAGGGTCGGCGCCAGGACGGCCGAGCTGATGGCGGCAGCCGCGCCGGACGCGATCATCGTCCACGACATCCCGCTGCTGGTCGAAGGCGGGCTGGCGCCGATGTACCACCTCGTCGTCATGGTCGACGCGCCGGAGGAGATCCGGGTCCGCCGCCTGGTCGAGGCGCGGGGAATGGCCGAACCGGACGCGCGCGCCAGGATCAAGGCGCAGGCCACGACCGATCAGCGCCGGGCGGTGGCCGACGTGTGGTTCGACAACAGCGGAGCGCCCGACATCGTGCTCGCCGAAGTCGACGCCCTGTGGGCGGACCGGCTGACCCCGTTCGAGGCGAACGTGCGGCTCCGCAAGCCGCGGGCGCCGATGTCGCCGAAGATCGCGCCGTACGACGAGACGTGGCCCGTGCAGGCCGAGCGGGCGCTCGCGCGGATCCGCGTGGTGGCGGGCGACAACGCGGTGCGGATCGATCACATCGGCTCGACGTCCGTGCCGGGGCTGCCCGCCAAGGACATCCTTGACCTCCAGCTGACCGTGTCCACTTTGGACAAGGCCGACGAACTGGCCCAGGCGCTTTCCGACGCGGGGTTCCCGCGCGCGGAAGGGGAGTGGTACGACGACGCGCACGGCGAAGAGGGCACCTGGCCCAAGCGGTTCCACTTCGGCGGCGATCCCCGGCGTCCGGTCAACCTGCACGTCCGCTCGCAGGAGACCCCGGCCTGGCGGCTCGCGTTGCTGTTCCCGGAATGGCTGCGGCAGAACCCCGGCGAACGCGACGCCTATGCGGCCGTCAAGAACGCCATGGCCGCGAAGCACGCCGGCGACGGGACCGTCGAGCAGTACACCGACGAGAAGCAGGTCTGGGTCGACGCCGCCTTCACACGCGCCGACGCCTGGGCGGAGTCGACCGGCTGGACCCCGTAGTCGCCGGCTCGGTCAGACCCGGAATTCCCGTAGCGCGGGCCAAGCCTCGGCCCAGCTTCCGGTGTGACCGGTGAGCAGCCAGATCGGCATCCCGCGGCTCACGTTGCGCACACCGGTCGCGTTGTCCACGCGCGAGACGATCCGGGCGTCGGTGAAGGACCGGAGCAGCCGCGCCGGATCCGGCCCGACGAACAGGACGCTGTCCGCGGTCTCGGGTGGATGCCCGAAGTACCAGAACCCACGGCTCGGGCTGTACACGGCGGGCAGCCCGTAGTCGGCGCCGTACCGGTCCAGCGCTCCGGCCTGCCAGTAGCCTGCCGTGACGAGGGTGGTGCGCTCCCGCTGTTCCGGCGGGAGCCGGTGGTAGGCGTCGGCGACCGAACGGGCGAGGTCCGGCCAGCCGATCTCCTCCAGCGCGTACGCCGGACGCGGTACATCCCGCCCTTCCGCGAGCCAGGCGGACGGCCACACCGGCAGCGCGTACGGGAGGGTGTACAACGCGGAAAGCAGGAACACCGGCCAGGTCGGGATCCAGCGGAACCACAGCGACGGCTTCAACTGTCCGAAGTGGACTGCCGCACCCGCCCACAGGACGCCGAACATACCCGCCGCGTAGTAGTACCGGCCGTTGGACAGGATGAACAGCGCGATCACGCCGACGGCCGTCCAGCCGAGGAACCGGTAGGGGCGCAGCCTGGACGAGAACAGCAGGACCCAGAGTCCATAGAGGACACCGACGACACCGATGCCGAGCCCGGCCCCGGTCAGCAGGGCGGGCAGGAACCCGGCACGCCCGCTCCAGCCGCCGGTGGTCTCGTGGGCGATGACGTCGCCCATCTCCAGCTGCGGCCAGCCGTTCGCGGCCTGCCACCAGAGCGTCGGCACCATCGACAGCGCGGCGATCCCCGCGCCTGCCCAGAGTTTGGGCCTGCGCAAGAGATCTCGCGGCCCGAAGAGCAGGATCGCGATCCCGGCGGCGACCCAGAACGTCGCGATGAGGAGCTTGACGTTCAGCGCGACGGCGGTCGCCACGCCCAGCCACAGCAGTAGGTTGTCGTCACGCTTCCGCATCCACCGGACGAGCAGCCACGCGATGAGCGCCCACAGCGCCGGGTCGATCGTCGACGTGGCTAGGTAGTGCCCGCTGCCGAGGAACTGCCCGCAGATCGCGTACGCCGCGGCGGCGCGAGTCTGCGCACGGCGGTCCCCGCCCATCTCGTAGGCGATGAGCCCGGTGAACACGACACCGGCGGCCGTCGCGAGGACGGCGGGCAGGCGGAACACGAAGACGTTGCCCGGCGCGAGCGTGTCCATCGCCAGCGCCAGGAACGGGAGCACCGGCGGCTGATCCGCGTAACCCCAGGCCAGCCGTTTGCCCGCGGAGAGGAAGTACAGTTCGTCGCCGAAGTAGCCGTAGCGCCACGCCGTCGCCAGCAGGACCGCCGCGGCCGCCGCGGCGAGCAGCCCCACCGGGAGCCGGGCGAACGCCGCACTGGACACGGTCGGTGTTTCGGCCGCGTGGGCGGCTTCCATCCATTCCTCGCAGATCCCTCGGGTGCCGGTCCTTTCGCACCTTACGTGCCGACGGCGTGGCGCGTCGGTCGTGAGAGGTCCGCTGGAGCATCAGAACCCCCAGTCCGTGAGTTTCGGCCATACCGTGTCCCAGGCCCCGTTCCGGCCGGTGGCCAGCCAGATCTTCATGCCCTGACTCACGTTCGTGATCCCGGCCCGGTTGTCGAGCGCACCGACCTCACGGATCCGCGTGAAGTACGGCACAAGCCCCGAAGGGTCGTTCCCGACGAACAGGACGTCCCGTGCCGATTCCGGCGGCCTCGGCAGCGTGGCGTAGCCGCGGTTGGGACTCGACGGCGACGGGAGCCCCAGCTCCGGTCCATAGTGGTCGATCGCGCTCGCCTGCCAGTACTTCGCCGTCACGATCCCGGTCCGGGCCGGATCGGGTGTGGTCCGGTACGCCCGCGCCACCGACTCCGTGATCTCCCGCCAGCCGACCTCCTCGAGGGCGAAGACCGGCCGGGTCCACTCCGGGGCACTCGCCAGCTCCGACCTGGGGAGGATCGGGAGCGATTGCGGGATCGCGATCATCGCGGCCACGACGTACACCGGCCAGGTGGCGAGCCAACGCCAGTACTTCGACGCCTGACCCGCTTCGATCTCCACCGCCGCGGCCGCGAACAGCAGGGCGAACATCCCCGCCGCGTAGTAATAGCGCCCGTTCGCGAGCACGAACAGGGCGAGGACGCCGAGCGCGGTCCAGCCGAGGAAACGGTACGGCCACAGGCGTTCGGACCGCAGCAGCCGCCACAGGCCATAGCCGAGAAGGATCATCCCCACCGGAACCCCGGCGCTGAGCACCAGTGCCGGGACGAACGTGACCCGCCCGCCCCAACCCGCCGAGACCTCTTGGGAGATCGCCGCGCCCATGGTCAGTTGCGGCCATCCGTTCGCCGCCTGCCAGACGAGCGTCGGCGCGATCATCGCGGCGGCGATCACCGCGCCGAACCACAGAGCCGGACGGCGGACGAGGTCGCGGGGCCCGAACATCGTCGCGGCGATCAGCGCGACGACCCAGAAGCCCCCGATGAGGAACTTCGTGTTCAGCGCGAATCCGGTGACCACCCCGCTCCAGAGCAGAAGCCCGTCCTCGCGGGTCCGCGTCCACCGGACGAGCAGCCACAGCAGGAGTGTCCACAGGAACGGGTCGATCGTGCTGGTCGCCAGGTAATGCCCGCTGCCCAGCATCTGGAGGGACACCGCGAAGGTCGCCGCCGCGATCGTCTGCGCTTTGCGGCCACCGCCCAGTTCCCTGGCGATGAGCGCGGTCAGCACGACGCCGGCGACCATCGCCAGCATCGCCGGGATCCGCAGGACGAACGGCGAATCGGCGCCGAACCCGTCCATCAGCCGGGCCAGCAGCGGCAACAACGGCGGCTGGTCGGCATACCCCCAGTCCAGATGCCGACCGGCCGCCAGGAAGTACAACTCGTCGCCGAAATAGCCGTAGCGACCGGCCGTCGCCGCGAGAACCGCCCCCATCGCCCCGGCGATCGCCAGCACCGGTGCCCTCGCGAACTTCGTGGTCTCCACGCGTTCTCGGAGCCCCTCGGTCTCGATGACCACGGGTATCCGCCCCCTCTCGATCGGTTACTCCGTGATCGAGAGTTCCGCAAAGGCGCCCTTCCGGGTATCCATCAGGCGGTCGTGATCCGCTCGTCCAAGGGATGAGTGAAGATCAATCGAACGATGGATGCCGGCCGCTCAGTGCCGTCGCCAGCCGAGTGTGATGTCCTTTGTGGACAGCCATCCGCGCAGGTCGTGTCCGTGGGTGGCCAGCCCGTCGACGGTCGTGTGACTGACATCGAGCGCGCGTTCGCCGTCGGCGGGGGAGAGCAGCCCGGCGGTGACCGCGGCGAGGAGTTCGTCGGTGTCGATCACCTGGACGGACTTCTTGTCCCGCAGCACGAGATCGAGATAGAGGTCGGTGGCCACCCAGACGCCGTCCTCGCGGCGGATGTCGACGACGTCGAGGTAGAAGTCCTGGTCGCGTTCGTGACCGGGGTTGAACCAGAAATCGGTGATCCGCAGGCCGAGATCCGGCAGCAGCCAGGACTCGAGGTAGTGGAACTGCGTCCGCCCCGGCGTCGGCCGCGCCATGTAGAGGCCGAAGGGCTCTTCGCGGTATTCGTCGACGTCCCTCACGACGCCCTTGGGGTCGGTGTTGGTCTTCGCGGCGGGGTCGAAGTACTCGACCTTCGGCGGATGCAGCGCGGTCATCCGCCCATCTTGGAAGGAGCCGACGCCCGCGAACACCGCCCAACCGGGTGGACGATCACGGTTTCGCGGTTCCGGGGGAGTGGAGCCGCCTGGCCGGATAAGGTGCGCTGGTTCCGCCATAAGGGTGAGTGGGAGTCGACGTATGTTCGGGATCATCAGGCCGTGCCGCCACCGGCTTTCCGCGGGTCTGCACGCGGACTGGCTCGCCCATCTCTGCGGTCTTTGCCTGGCGCTGCGCGACGAACACGGACATCTCGCCCGAATGGTGACGAACTATGACGGCTTGATCATCTCGGCGCTCGTCGAAGCGCAGTCACCCCGTGCGGAGGGACGGCGCGACGCCGGCCCTTGCCCGCTTCGGGCGATGAAGGGAACGTCGGTCGCGAAGGGCGGCGGTGCCCAGCTCGCGGCGGCTGTCTCCTTGGTGCTGGCGTCGGCCAAGATCAGTGACCACGTCGAGGACCGCGACGGCGCCTTCGCGCGGCGTTCCGTCGCGCTCGCCGCGAGGCGGGTCGCGACGCGCTGGGCCGACCAGGGGAGCCGCACAGGCATCCGGATCGGCTTCGACACGGCGGTCTTGACCGAGGCCGTCGACCGGCAGGGCGAGATCGAACGCGCTCTCCATCTGGGTGATTCGGCCGTGCTCGCCACCGAACCGGCCGAACTGGCGACGGCCGCCGCGTTCGCGCACACCGCGGTCATCGCGGGCCGTCCGGAGAACGCCGCGCCGCTGGCCGAGGCCGGGCGCCTGTTCGGGAGGGCCGCTCACCTGCTCGACGCCGTCGAAGACCTCGCCGAGGACGAGGCCGCCGGCGCGTGGAACCCGCTGACGGCCACCGGCACCGGCCTCGCCGAAGCACGACGGCTGTGCGACGACGCCGTGCTCGGCGTCGAACTCGCCCTTCGCGAAGTGAATTTCGACCAGCCGAAGCTGGTTCACGCCCTGCTGGTGCACGAACTGCGGCAGGCGGTGCGGCGGTCCTTCGGGCACAACCTCACCGGTCACGGGCACGGCCCCCAGCAGCCGCCGCCGGGGTGGATCGGACCAGGGCCCCGGCCGCAACAGCATCCCCACCAGCCGTATCAGCAGCAGCCCTATCCTCAGCCGCCTTATCCCCAGCAGCCCTACCCGCAGGGCGGGCACCAGGCGCCGCCACCGGGGCCGGTCCCGCCGCAGGGCGCGCCCGGTGGTGGAGGCCCGCCGCAGGAGCCGCCGAAGAAGGGCAAGCACGGGGGCAGCGGCCCGGTGGACGGGCAGGGCGGAGCCTGCTGGACGCCGAAATTCCGGGTGCCGCCGCAACCGCGGGGCTTCTTCTTCGGCTGCACCGTGGCCACCTACATGTGCTGTTCGTGCCAGTTCTGCTGCCGCGACCCGTTCCCCGGCCCGTGGAGCGGGAAACCGCACGACGGCTGCGGCGGTGCCGACTGCTCCTGCTGCGAATGCTGCACGTGCTGCGATTGCTCCTGCTAGAGAGGCTCTGACCAGGGGATCGGTGAAACTGTCGGACCCTGCGCCTACTCTGGTTCCCGTGGCTTTCGCATCCGAACACCCCGTGCTCGCCCAGTCGGACTTCCGCCCCGTCACGGACATCCCCCGGACGGGCGGCCGGTTCGAGGTGGTCAGCGAGTACAAGCCCGCCGGTGACCAGCCGGCGGCCATCGACGAGCTCGAACGCCGGGTCAACGCGGGCGAGAAGGACGTCGTGCTGCTCGGTGCCACGGGTACCGGCAAGTCGGCGACGACGGCTTGGCTGATCGAGCGCGTCCAGCGCCCGACGCTGGTGATGGCGCCGAACAAGACGCTCGCCGCGCAGCTGGCGAACGAGCTGAGGGAGCTGTTCCCGAACAACGCGGTCGAATACTTCGTCAGTTACTACGACTACTACCAGCCCGAGGCGTACATCGCGCAGACGGACACCTACATCGAGAAGGACTCGTCGATCAACGACGACGTCGAGCGGCTGCGGCACTCGGCGACGATGAACCTGCTGTCCCGGCGTGACGTCATCGTGGTCGCGAGTGTCTCGTGCATCTACGGCCTCGGCACGCCGCAGTCTTACCTCGACCGGTCGACGAAGCTGAAGGTCGGCGAGCAGCTCGACCGCGACGTCTTCCTCCGCGCGCTGGTGGACGTGCAGTACACCCGCAACGACATCGCCTTCGCGCGCGGCACCTTCCGCGCCCGCGGCGACACGGTCGAGATCATTCCGGCGTACGAAGAGCTGGCGATCCGCGTCGAGTTCTTCGGCGACGAGATCGAGAAGCTCTACTACCTGCACCCGCTCACCGGCGACATCGTGAAAGAGGTCGACGAGGTCCGCATCTTCCCGGCCACGCACTACGTCGCGGGCCCGGAGCGGATGGAGAAGGCCATCCGCGGGATCGAGGCCGAGCTGGAGGAGCGGCTGGCCGAGCTGGAGAAGCAGGGCAAGCTGCTCGAGGCGCAGCGGCTGCGGATGCGCACCGCGTACGACATCGAGATGATGCGCCAGGTCGGGTTCTGCTCCGGTATCGAGAACTACTCGCGGCATATCGACGGCCGTTCCGCGGGCTCCGCGCCCGCCACGCTCATCGACTACTTCCCGGACGACTTTTTGCTGGTCATCGACGAGTCGCACCAGACCGTCCCGCAGATCGGCGGCATGTTCGAAGGCGACATGTCGCGGAAGCGGAACCTGGTCGACTTCGGGTTCCGGCTGCCCAGCGCGGTCGACAACCGGCCGCTGACCTGGGAGGAGTTCAGCGACCGGATCGGGCAGACGGTGTACCTGTCGGCGACGCCGGGGCCGTACGAGATGGGGCAGGCGGGCGGCGAGTTCGTCGAGCAGGTCATCCGGCCCACCGGCCTGGTCGACCCGAAGGTCGTCGTGAAGCCGACCGAGGGCCAGATCGACGACCTGGTGCACGAGATCCGCGAGCGGGCCGAGAAGGACGAGCGCGTCCTGGTCACCACGCTGACCAAGAAGATGGCCGAGGACCTCACCGACTATCTGCTGGAGCTGGGCATCCGGGTGCGGTACCTGCACTCCGAGGTGGACACGCTGCGCCGGGTCGAGCTGCTGCGGCAGCTGCGTGCGGGTGATTTCGACGTACTGGTCGGCATCAACCTGCTCCGTGAGGGTCTCGACCTGCCCGAGGTGTCGCTGGTCGCTATCCTCGACGCGGACAAGGAGGGCTTCCTCCGCAGTGGCACGTCGCTGATCCAGACGATCGGCCGCGCGGCGCGAAACGTGTCGGGCGAGGTGCACATGTACGCGGACAAGATCACGGACTCGATGCAGCACGCCATCGACGAGACCGATCGCCGCCGCGCCAAGCAGGTCGCCTACAACGAGGAGCGGGGTGTCGACCCGCAGCCGCTGCGGAAGAAGATCGCCGACATCCTGGACCGCGTCTACAGCGAGGCCGAGGACACGGAGTCGGTCGCCGTCGGTGGTTCGGGCCGGAACTCCTCGCGTGGCAAGAAGCCCGAGCAGGGCGACCGCGTACGCAGCTCCGGGATGCTCGCGGACAAGGACGTCGCCGGGATGCCGCGCGCCGAACTGGCCGACCTCATCCAGCAGATGACCGACCAGATGATGCAGGCCGCGCGCGACCTGCAGTTCGAGCTGGCGGCCCGGCTTCGGGACGAGGTCTCGGACCTCAAGAAGGAGCTCCGGGGCATGGACGCGGCCGGCATCAAGTGACCCCGCGTTTCGTCCTCTGAACGCGATCCTTGCGCGTGCAAGTACCGCATTCAGAGGACGAAACGCGTGCGGGGGTCAGAGGCGACGGCGGTCGAGCATGGTCAGGTCGGCGTCGAAGTCCGGGAAACCGGCGGGCACAGAGCGCGTGCTGACGCCCGGTGAGACCGGGGGAAGGCCGGCCCATCGCCGCACGGTGTTCGTCGCTTCGGCGGCCTGCTCCGGGGGAAGCTGCGAGATCCGGGCGCCGTGGTTGCCGCCCGGCACCGTGTAGCTGTAGGAGTCCTTCGTACCGAAGCCGAGCTTGAACGGCTCGGCGCCCCACGGGTCGTTGCCGCCATAGACGAACATCAGCCGCTTCCCCCGCGACTTCACCCAGAAGTCGATGTCCGGCATCGCGAGATGGTCGAACCGCGGGATGTCGACCGACTTCGGCACGAACGTCCGCGACACGTTGGAGCCCGGGTAGCGGAGCAGATCCCGGAGATAGCCTTCGTAGGACTCGGGAGCGCCGAGCTGGTAGGCCGCCTGGAAGTAGTACGGGACGTAGATCTCGAGGTTCTGGTCGGAGTAGGTGTTGAGGCTCTCGACGCGTTCGAACCAGGCGTAGATCTCGGACGCCGGGGCGCCCGCCTTCGGGATCGTCGCGCAGTCCGACTGCCTCTGGTACTGCCAGAAGGCGAAGTAGGAGTCGATCACCGAGATCTCCAGCGACACATCGGCCGAGCCGACGGTCTTGAACGTGTAGCCGTTCTTGGCCGCGTCGGCGGCGGCGAGCGCCGCGAACTCGGAACGCCGGGTCAGCACGTCACGCTGGATCGCCTTCAGGGCCGAACGGCAGGCCGGATCGTTGCCGACGTTCGCCAGGAAGGCGTTGTAGCGGTCGTGCTCGTTGATGACGTCGTTGGGCGCGACGTAAGGGATCGTCGCGTCGACGTCGTCCGGGAAAAACCTACGGAAGTAGGTCGCCGTCATACCGCCCTTGCTGCCGCCGGTCGCGAGCCACTTGCCCGGATAGAGCCGCTTGAACGCCTCGACGGCGCGGTGCTGATCGGCGGCGGCCTGCCAGATCGTCAGCTGCTTGCCCCAGTTCGGCTGCTCCGGCCGGGACGGGGTGAAGAAGCGGTATTCCATCGACAACTGGTTGCCGTCGACGATCTGTGTCGGCTCCGAGCGGTTGGGCGATTGCGACACGTTGTACCCGCTCGTGTACACCACGGTCGGCGAGCGGAATTCCTTGTGCAGCAACGTGAAACGCTGCTGGAAGGTGCCGCCCTCCGGCCTGCGGTGATCGACGGGCTGGGTATAGGTGAGTTTGAAGAACCGGTATCCGGTCGGCGCCGGGTTCTCCGAGACGACGGTCAGCCCGGGGATCCGCCCGAGCGCCTCCTTGATGTCCTCGGGTGCCGCCTGCGCGGCCGGGGTCAACCCGGCCAGTGCGAGAACGGTGATCGCCAGAACCGACCACGCGGCCGTGAGCTTCCGCATCCATGCCCTCCCCATCGGGACCTGTTGAGCGGTCGGATACTCACAGAGTCACAGCCGGTGGGCAATCGCCTATCCGGTCGAGCCGCGCAGCACCCGGTCGACATAGGCCTTGATGGCCGCGCGGGCTTCGGGGGAGCTCCACAGTTCGAGGACGTGGGCGTCGTCGCCGGTGCGGTGTTCGGCGATCCGCTCGTGGAACGGCCGGTGCAGCTGCGCCTTCGTGTGCGCGTACGCGGCCGCCGGGATCTCGGCGAGTTTCCCGGCGACTTCCACTGCCCGCTCGACGACGTCCCCGGGCGCGGTCACCTCGTTCACCAGGCCGAGCCGGAGCGCGTCCGCCGGAAGGTGGGTCTCGCCGAGGAACGCGAGTTCGGCCAGGATGTCCGCGCCGAACCCGGACCGCAGGATCTCCAACGCCGCCAACGGGAACGGCACGCCGACGAGCAGCTCGGTGATCCCGATCCGGCCGGGGCCGTCGGCGAGGACACGGCGGTCGCAGGCGGCGGCGAGTACCGCCCCGCCGGCGATCGCGTGTCCGTTGACGGCCGCGACCACCGGACCGGGGAAACCGAACACCGAGAGGAACGCGTCCGACAGCGCGGGCAGGAAGTCCTCGAGATAGCCCGTGCCGCCGTCGTGCACCCGCCGCAGGTCGACACCCGCGGAGAAGATGCCGCCGGTGCCGGTCAGCACGACACCGCGATAGCCGCCGAGCTGCACGTCTTCGAGCCGGAGGGTCAGTTCCTGGCAGAACTCCGTGTCGAGGGTGTTCGCCTTGCCGTGCTGCAGGGTGACGACGGCGATCCCGCCTTCGTCGTCCACGCGGATCGAGGAGGTGGCCATGGGCCGACCGTACCCGAGCCTGCGGGGATCTACAGTGGACCGCTCAATCCTTGAGGCGCACGGTGACCGTCGGGCTGAAGGACCGTTTGCGGTTCCAGCCGGTCTCCGCGCCGATGCTCAGCTGGATGGCGCGGTCGGCCGGCGCCCAGTAGCCGGTGCGGACGAAATAGGCGTCCATCGAGCACAGCCTGCTGCACGACTTGCGGTTGCAGATGGTCTCCCAGCCCCACTGCCTGCCGCTCTCCTCGACGCCGTTGCGCCGGACGAACAGATGCGGGTTGCCGATCTCGCGGCAGTAGGTGCTGCCCTCGGAGATGTAGAGGACCCCGTCGATCTTGTAGAACCGGTTGTTGTCGAGAAGTGTCACCTGGCCCGAGACGGCGAATCCGACCCGGCCGCCCTTGCCGGCGTTCATGGTCCAATCGAGAGAGAATTCTTGGACCGGAGTCTCGACTGACTGGGTCATGGTGACGTCCCCGCTTTCTTCTCGCGTCGGCACCTTTGCACTGAAGATAAGGATTTCCCGGAGGTCCCCGAAGATGAATGGGAACTTTTCACCCAATGAGTCGATGATCGGAAAACCGATGTTCTCATGCGCATGAAACACCGGTTACCGGCGCTAATGGGTGAAGGTCGCCACGGCCAGTGAAAACCGGGGCCCACCAGGGAAGAGGATTTCGTCTTCCCGGTGGACCCCGGTCGTTTGTTCAGTGCGAAAACGCTCTCAGCTGGTGATGTCCTTCGTCGCGAACCGGCGGCCTGCGAGGAGGAAGAACACCGTGCCGTACAACGCCGCCGACAACATGCCGTTGGCCATGTTCGTCCAGTCGATGTCGGTCGAGATCAGATCCATCCACGAGAACGCGAAATGCGTCGGCAGATAGTCCCGCAGCCCTTCGAGCGCGGTGATCTGGTCGAGGATCTGCGAGACGATCGCGACGATCACCGCACCGCCGACGGCACCCAGCGGGGCGTCGGTGGCGACCGAAAGCAGCATCGCCAGCCCGGCCACCCACGCCAGCTGCAGGATGATGTAGATCGTCGCCAGCCCCATCGCGATGAGACTGTCGCCGAACGACACCGCGTCCCCGGTCGGGCTGATCGCGTCGCCCGCGCCGTACCAAATGACGCCGACCACCAGCGACACCAGCGGCAAAAGGATCAACGCGACCGCGGAGAGGATGCCGGAGACGATCGCCTTCTGCCGCAGCACCCGATGCCGGGGGACCGGCATCGCGAGCAGGTATTTCAGGCTCGACCACGACGCCTCGCTCGCGATCGTGTCGCCGTAGAACAACGCCACGATCATCGGCAGCAGGAACGTCCCGGACACGAACAGCGCGAGCACCACGAAGTTCGGCGCGCTCGCGGTGGCGAGGTCGACGAACCCGCCGCTGCGGCGGTTCGGGTTGGCCTGCCCGATTTCGAACGCGATCACCAGGATGAACGGCAGCAGCGCGACGAAGCCCAGCATCAGCTGGGTCCGCCGCCGTTTGAGCTGCCGCTTCAGTTCGACGCCCAGCCGCAGTGTCCGGTCGGCGCGGTATCCCGCCACCGCCCCGTCCGGGCCGACCTCGGTCGGTTCGTGCGACGCGACCTCGGTCAGCTCCAGCAGTGCCGCCGGATCGGTGTGCACGCCGTGATCCGCCCGGGTCGCCGGGCCGGAACCATTGGTCTTACTCACCCTTCGAGTCCTCTCCGACCAGCTGCAGGAACGCGTCTTCCAGCCGCCGCCGCGGCCCGGCCTGTTCGACCGCGACCCCGGCACGCACCAGGACGGCGACCGCCTCGGCGCGCGCGAGACCGTCGAGATCCGCGTGGACCAGTTGCCCGTCGACGTCGACGCCGGAAACGCCGCCGACCTTTCGCAGCGCTTCGGCCGCTTCGGCGGGCTTGTCGACGCGGAACGTCGCCTCGCCACTGGACGCGGCCAGTTCGCCGACCTCACCCGAGGCGACCAGCATGCCGCGGTGCATCACGACCACGTGCGTACAGGTCTGCTCCACCTCGGCCAGCAGGTGGCTCGAAACCACCACGGTGCGCCCGGTCGCCGCGTAGCGCTGGAGCACCTCGCGCATCTGGTGGATCTGTGGCGGGTCGAGCCCGTTGGTCGGTTCGTCGAGCACCATGAGCTCCGGCAGGCCGAGCATCGCCTGGGCGATCGCGAGCCGCTGCCGCATGCCCTGGCTGTAGGTGCGGACCCGCCGGTTCACCGCGTCGCCGAGCCCGGCGATCTCCAGTGCTTCGGCGAAATGCGCCTTGTCCGCCGGACGTCCCGTGCTCGCCCAGTACAGCTCCAGGTTCTCCTTGCCGGACAGATGCGGCAGGAAGCCCGAACCCTCCACAAAGGACCCGATCCGGGACAGCACCGGCGCGCCGGGCGCGATCAGATGGCCGAATACGCGGATGGTGCCCGCGGTCGGCGTGATGAGGCCCATCAGCATGCGCAGGGTCGTCGTCTTGCCCGCGCCGTTCGGCCCGAGCAGGCCGAGCACCTGGCCGGGTTCGACCCGGAACGACAGATCCTTCACCGCGACGAACCCGCCCGCGTAAGCCTTTCGCAGACCTTCGATCACCAGCGGCGTCTTCGCCAGGCTCTCGTCGACGTCGTGCGCGCGGCGGCGGCGGAACGCGGCGATCACCGTGATCGCGATGCCCGCGAGCAGTGTCCCGGCGATCCCGAGCAGCTGCGCGGTGGGCGCACCCGCGCCGACGGAGTTGCCGTGGACGACCGGGACGGCGAGCCGTCCACCGTCGGCCAGTCCGATGCGGAACACCGCGGGTTCGACCGGCGTCGCGAACGCCTGGTCCGTCGTGCCGACGACCAGCCGGAGCGTGTGCCCGGCCTCCAGTGGCCGCACGATGCCCGGCAGGGTCACCGTCACCTCGACCGGGCTGCCGTCGGCGGGCAGGCCGGAGACACGGAACGGTGCGACGGCGTTGGCCGGAAGCGTGCGGACACCTTCCGAGTTGACGTCGTAGAGCTTCGCGAACAGGACCGCTTCCTTCTGCGGAGCGGCTGCGGACGGATCCGCGGAGACCTGCAGCCGGACCGTCGAGGAACCGGCCGCGATCGTCTGCGCGTCGAGCGGTGGCGTCGCGAACTGCGCGGCCTGCCCCGGCGGGTCCAGGCTGAACAGTCCGGAAAGCCGCGACGAGCCCGCCACCGCGCCGTTCAATCCGGGGATCCCGCTCACCGCGGCGGGGTTGCCGCCCGCGGGCCGGACGACGGGCTGCGCCGGGCCCGCCAAGGCGAACTGGCGTCGCTCGGTGGCGTCGCCCGTCGCTCCCGGGTACGCCGGGGCGCTGACGGTCCGGACCGAGGGGGCGCCGTTGGCCCGCAGCGTGCCCTGGATGTCGTAGCTGAACCCGGTGCCGGGATCGGATCCCTGCCCGGTGAGGGAGAACTTGAGGAAGTCCGCGATCTGCGCGCGCAGTTTCTGTCCGGGCTTCCCGCCGTCGTGGCCACCGGTGTACCAGATCGTGCGGACCTTGCCGCCCGCGGCGGAGATCTGCCGGGCGGTCGCGTCGGACTGGTCCAAGCCGAACAGTGTGTCGCTTTCGCCCTGCACCAGCAGCGTCGGCACGGTGATCTTGTCCGTCACGGACGCGGGGGAGACCCGGCGGAGCAGGTCGACGGTCTTCTGGCTCGCCTTCCCGGTGGTGGCGAGTTCGGTGTAGGCCTGGCAGACCTCGGCGGTGAACCGTCCACAAGGGTCGGCGGGGCCGGACGGCGGACGTTGCCCGTTGGGGCCGCCGAGTGGCAGCGACTGCGCCGCGGCGCCTGCCGCGCCCGTGCCCTGTGCCGCACCGGATTCGCTCGTCTCGTCACCGGCTTCGGGCGCGTCGTTGGCGGGGGAGCCGCTCTGCGCCGCGCCGGAACCGGCGGAGAAGAAGATGCCGGCCCAGGACTTCTTGAAGACGCCGTCCGCGGTGAACGCGCCGGCGGCCGGGGTCGTGGCGTTCGGCGCGGCCGGGGCGGCGGCGTTCGGGAAGAGACCCTGGGCGAGGTCGTTGTAGGTGATCACCGGCGCGATCGCGTCGACCCGCTTGTCCGTCCCGGCGAGCAGGAGGGAAAGCGCGCCGCCGTACGAAGCACCGGAGACGGCCACCTTCGGGTCGCCGTTCTCGCTGAGGACCTCGGGCCGCGCGGCCAGGGTGTCGATCAGCTTCCGGGCGTCGGCGACTTCGCGGTCGGGGTCGTTCAGCGCGATCTTCCCGGTGCTGCGGCCGAAACCGCGCGCGGACCAGGTCAGCACGACGAAGCCCTTGTCGGCGAGTTCGCGGGCTTCGGTGGCGACGCTGTTCTTGTCACCGCCGAAACCGTGGGCGAGCAGCACGGCCGGAGCCGGGGTCTGCTCGGGCAGGTACGTGGTCGTGTCGATCTTGACGACCTCGGACGAACCCGGGATTTCGGGCAGATCGAGGGTCGCGTCCTGGGTTTTGACCGCGGACGGGGCGGGTTCGCTGTTCGTCCACACGACGGCCGCGGCGGCCAGGACCACCACGACCGCGGCGAGCGCGGTGAGCTTCGCGCCTCGCGTGCGAGGGTGCGGGATTCGGGGCACGGAATGACCGTATTTCACCGAACCTGAGAGTCGCTCTCCCGGCACACACGGACCACACAAGTGAGCGGGGTGTGACGGGAGTTACGCCATCATCTTGGTGACAAGGGCAACCTTAACTGGCGTCATGCGTACAGACAGGTCAAACTGGACCAGCTGTGAGGGGAGTATTCCTTCGCGGCGGTGTCGTCAGCACGGTGGCCTTCGCGGGCCCCCGGCACCGTCGGCCGGTTTCATACCGGCGGAAGAGACCTCCGGTTAGTTGCTGCTGTGCACTATCCGGAGGGTTGGTTACATGTCTGTTCCCCTGTGGCTATGGATCGCCACGGTCGGTGGTCTGCTCGCGCTGATCGCACTCGACCTGGTCATCGTCGATCGCAAGCCGCATGAGGTCACCACCGGCGAAGCCGCCAGGTGGGTCATCTTCTACGTCGCGGTGGCCGTCGCCTTCGGCATCGGTGTCTGGGTCTTCGCCGGACACGACCCAGGGGTCCAGTTCTTCACCGGGTACATCACCGAGTACTCGCTGAGCGTGGACAACCTGTTCATCTTCATGATCATCATGACGTCGTTCAAGGTGCCCGCGATCCACCAGCACCGTGTGCTGCTGATCGGCATCCTGCTCGCGCTCGCCATGCGCAGCGTGTTCATCGCCGTGGGCGCCGCGCTGATCGCGCAGTTCGTCTGGGTCTTCTTCCTCTTCGGCGCCGTCCTCATCTGGACCGCGATCAGCATGGTCCGCAACAAGGACGAAGAAGAGGAGTACGAGGAGAACGCGCTCACCCGCTGGGTGCGCAAGCTCTTCCCGGTCACCGAGGAGTGGCACGGCCACAAGTCCTTCGTGAAGAAGGACGGCAAGCGCTGGATCACCCCGATGTTCCTGGTGATCGTCGCCATCGGCAGCGCGGACCTGCTGTTCGCCGTCGACTCGATCCCCGCCATCTTCGGCATCACGCAGGAGGCCTTCCTGGTCTTCACCGCCAACGCGTTCGCGCTGATGGGCCTGCGCCAGCTGTACTTCCTGCTCGGTGGCCTGGTCACCAAGCTGGTGTACCTGTCCTACGGCCTCGCGGTGATCCTCGCCTTCATCGGCGCCAAGCTGTTCCTGCACGCGCTGCACGAGTACCACGTCGTCCCGGACTGGCTGGACATCAACAACTGGGTCTCCCTGGGTGTCATCGTCGTGGTCCTGAGCGTGACGACGGTGGCCAGCCTCGCGAAGGCGAAGAAGCTGGAAGCCGCTGAGCAGGAGTCTTCAATCAGTAGTTAGAGCTGCTAAGGATCGGGTACCGTCGGGGCCGTGCGTCCCGTTGACATCGAAGCCCTGACGGTCCCCGGCATCCTCGCGCTGCACGGCGACCTGCTGCTCACCGCGGTGAGCAGGCCTGATCTGAAGACGAACAGCTACCGCTCCGGCCTGCGCAGGGTCGACCTGGGCGGCGGCGGGGAAGGGCCCTGGACCCACGGGGCCAAGGACTCCGCCCCCGCCGTCTCGCCGGACGGCCGGTGGGTCGCGTTCCTCCGCGCGGGAGAGGGCTCCGGGCGTGCGGCCAAGCCGCAGGTGCACTTGATGCCCGCGGCCGGCGGCGACGCGAAGCGGATCACCGATCTCCCCCTCGGCGCGGGCGCGCCGGTCTGGGCGCCGGACTCCTGCCGCATCACGTTCGTCGCCCGCGTGCCGGAAGCCGGCCGCTACGGCACCGAGAACGCGGACGGCGAAACGCCGGAGCCGGGTGAAGAAGCGCCGCGGCACATCAAGAACCTCTTCTACCGCGTCGACGACGCCGGTTTCCTCAACGACCGTCCACAACGTCTGTTCGTCGTGGACACCGCGGCCGCGCTGGGCGAGGAAGCACCCGCCGAGCTCACGCCGCTGACCGACGACCGGGCCGACGTCGACCATCCTTCGTGGACGGTCGACGGCGAGCACGTCCTGTTCACCGCCCCGCGTGACTGGGCCGCCGAAGACACCGTCCGCTCGGACGTCTACTCCGTGCCCGCGGGCGGTGGCGAACCCCGGCTCCTGGTCCGGTCCCTGGGCACGGCGGACCGCCCGGTCGTCGCGCCGGACGGTTCGATCCTCTTCTACGGCACCGAGTTCTCCGGTCAGGAGGAGATCGCGCGCAACACCGGGCTCTGGCAGGCGTCGTGGCGCTCCGGTGCCGAGCCGTCGGCCCCGCGGCGGCTGACCGACGTCGAGACGGTGGACTGCGACAACGCGGCGAGTGCTCCGGTCGTCGTCGGCGAGGAGGTCCTCGTCGTGGTCCGCACCCGCGGCGCCGCCGAATTGCGTGCCGTCCCCCTCGACGCCGAACTGGCCGAGCTGAAGACGTTGCGGCACCTGGCGGGCGAGCGCACCGTGGTGAAGTCCTTCGCCGTCGACGGCGACCGGATCGTCGCGGTGATCGGCACGCCCGAGAGTTCCGGTGACGTCGTGCTGCTGTCGGACGGGGAGCCGCGTGTGCTCACCGACTACTCGAAGGCGTTGCGGGACACCGGGATCCTGCCGCTGGAGGAGCTGGACACGACCGCTCCCGACGGCTATCCGGTCCACGGCTGGATCGTCCGGCCCGAGGGCGACGGGCCGCATCCCGTCGTCCTGATGGTCCACGGTGGACCGTTCGCGCCGTACGAATGGAAGGTCTTCGACGAGGCGCAGGTGCTCGCCGCCGCGGGCTACGCCGTCGTGCTGGGGAACCCGCGCGGTTCCGCCGGCTACGGCGAAAGCCACGGCCGGAGCATCGTCCACGGTTTCGGCACCGTGGACGCGGACGATCTGCTGGCCTTGCTGGACGAAGCGCTCAAACTGCCCAATCTGGACAGTGACCGCGTCGGCGTGATGGGCGGCTCGTACGGCGGCTTCATGACCAGCTGGCTCGCCGCGCACCACGGCGGCCGGTTCCGCGCCGCGTGGAGCGAGCGCGCGGTCAACGCCTGGGACTCGTTCGTCGGCAGTTCCGACATCGGCTGGTTCTTCGCCGGCGGTTACGTCGGTGACGACCCCGAAGAGCAGCGCAAGCGCAGCCCGTTGACCTACGCGGGGAAGATCGACATCCCGTTCATGGTCGTGCACTCCGAGCAGGACTGGCGCTGCCCGCTGGAGCAGGCGCAGCGGATGTACGTGGCCCTGCGGCAGAACGGCGTCGCGGCCGAGTTCCTGCTGTTCCCCGGCGAGGGACACGAACTCACGCGGTCGGGGCTGCCCCGGCACCGGGTGCAGCGGTTCGACGCCGTGCTTCAGTGGTGGGGCCGTCACCTCTGATCTCTCGGGTCACCGGATGCCATGAAAGGTCCTTTCCTTGCAAATTTTGCAAGGAAAGGACCTTTCATGGCATCGGTCAGCTGAGGAGCGTGTAGTTCAGTTCTTCGCAGACCCGGCCCAGCGGGACGTCCAGCCCCGGATGGTCGAGGGGGAGCAGCACGTCGGGCGCGACCGGAAGCGAGTTCCCGGCTGGCGGATCCCACAGCGCGAGCGCGGGGCCGCCGGAGTCCATGGACGACCGGTACCAGACACCGTCGAGGTCGCCGAACGCGGCGCGGATGGCGCGGGCCCAGGCCTGGGTGATCTTCTTCGGACCGCTGGAGATCTCCTGCGAGGCGCCGACGCGGGTCGGCCACAGGCCGGCGAGGTCGAGCAGCCGCAGCGTGCGGGTCGGCCGGACGACCACCAGCCGGGGGCCGCGGGATTTGCGGTCGACCGTCGACGTGGTCTGGAAGACCTCCGCGATGCTGGTGCGCACGGTGAGCCCGAAGTACAGGACGCCGTTGCCGGGGTCGGTGACCGGGCGACCGCCGCGACCGGGGGTCTGCGGGTCGAAGCGGCCGTGCGGGAGCGGGCCGCTGTAGCGGAACGAATTCCACTGCTGGGGGTGGTTGCCGTGCGCGGTGAAGATCCTGACCAGCCTGGTGCCGGGGTGCACCGTCACCACGTCGTTGGTGCGGTGCAGCTCCTTGACCAGGACAGAGCGTGCGGGCGGCAGGGGGAGCCGGGCCATACCTCGGGAGTCGTCCGTCCTTGTCGGGTGATCTTGCTCGGTGGGGTCAGCCTACGGCCTACCCCCGACTGAAATTCCGTCGTCGGGCAAAGATCTCAGAACGGCGAGCCCAGCGTGGCCACCAGTCTCGCGACGTGCTCGGGATCGCCGCCCGAAAGGAGCCATTGGCGCGGGGTGGCGGGATGCTCGTTGATCACCAAGTCGGCCTGCGGGGTGCTCATGAACGCGGCGACGACGAGGGCGGGCTGGTCCTCGGGGACGGCACGCAGCACGACCTCCAAGCCGGGCAGCACCCCGGAGCCGGCGAACTGCCAGGCGGGTAACCGCCAGCCCTGGTCTTTCCAGCCGGTGAGCCTGCCCTCCTTCAGACGGTGCCGGATACGGCTGTCGTCCACGCCCAGCGTTTTCGCGGCTTCCAGCACGCTGAGCGCCGAATCGGCGAGCACGGCGTGCGCGGCGACCGTCCGGGCACGGAAGTCCGGCTCGTCCTCGCCACGGGGGGAGAGGTCCAGGCCGACGTCGGTGAGCGCGGCTCGCTGGTCCGCCGAGAAGTAGTGCGACGGGTCGGGGTTCGGTGGGGTCAGCCTCCGCGCCGCGTCCTCGACGAGGTTCAGGAACTCGTTGGCGTCGACCTTCAGGCCCGCCTTGGCGAGAACGTTCTCGAGCGCTATCGACATAGCGCCTAGAGTAACGCGTCTGTGCGGGTTCGTGCGGTCTCATCTCGATTTCGTGGGTGAATTCACCAGAGATGAACACAGAGCGCACGGAATCAAACACGTGCAGTAGGGAATATCGCCACAGTGTGCCCGGAACGGGCGAGCTTGTCCAGGACTTCGGCTTGACAGGTCGTAAGCGGGAATTTACCGTCCGAAAGGTAAACGATTTCTTCCCACCGCTTCGGAGAACCCGGCTGGTGTGGGGCCGGCTTGGGGGAACAAGGGGGTGGGGCGTTCCTGGGCGGCCGGTGCGAACCGGTCGCCCAGGTACGTCGTGCACCCGGGTCAGTCGCGACGTGAGCTCCGGCGCACGATCAGCTTCGCCTGCAGAGTGGTCGTCGTGGCCTTGCGCGTGCTGTCGCCGATGCGGGCGAGCAGCAGTTCGGCGGCGACCCGTCCCACCTCGTTCGCGGGCTGCGCGACCACCGTCAGCGGAGGATCGATCAGCGTCGTCCACGGCGCGTCGTCGAACGACACGATCCCGATGTCCTGTCCCGATCGCAGACCGCGTGAAGCCAGTGCCTCCAGGACGCCGATCGCCATCGTGCTGTTGCCGACCAGCAGCGCGTCCGGCGGCTCGGGCTCGTCGAGCAGGCTGAGCGCGGCGAGCCTGCCGCCCTCGGCGCGGAACTCGGCCCGCCGGGTGAGCGCGTTCCCCTCGCCGACGGCGTCGGTGTAGCCGGCCAGCCGGTCCTCGGCCGTGCGCACCCCGGGCGGGCCGCTGACGCAGGCGACCCGCTGGTAGCCGCCATCGAGCAGATGCCGGGTCGCGTCGCGGGCGGCGAGCCGGGTGTCGACCAGCACCTGGTCGCCGGTGTTCTTCAGCAGCGGCCGGTCGACGGCGACCACGGGCGTGCCGCGTTCGGTCAGCCGGTCGACGTTGGTGGCCCGGCCGGTGGGGGAGAGCACCACGCCGGCGACCCGCTCCTGGAGGGCGACGTCGATGTAGCGCCGCTCCTTCTCCTCGTTGTCGTCGGCGTTGCACAACACCACCGAGTAGCCCGCGGTCTGCGCGATGTCCTCCACGCCCCGGGCGATCGCGGTGAAGAAGGGGTTCTCCACGTCGGAGATGATGAGCGCGAGGACCGCGGTCTCCTGACGGCGCAGATTCCTCGCGAGACCGTTCGGGTGATAGCCCAATTCCGCGGCGGCGGCCTGCACCCGTGCCGCGAGTACCGGGTCCACAGTGGACTTCCCGTTGAGCGTCCTCGACACGGTCGCCGTCGAAACCCCGGCCTTCGCCGCCACGTCGTTGATGGTGGCCACCGTGACCTCCCCTTCTGCAGGTGTATTGACACCTTCGCACGGGAAGAATAGCTTGACCGACAATCGTTACCATCCGCTGATCGCGCTACTCGCGCGGAGAAGTTCGGAGGGGTCGTGGGGGAACCGGGCCTGGTGCTCGGCATCGACATCGGCACTTCGAGTTCCAAAGGTGTCCTCGTCGATTCCCGGGGCGCCGTGGTGGCGCGGGCATCCCGGCCGCACGAGACCTCCCGGCCCCGCCCCGGCTGGTTCGAACACGACGCCGAAACCGTGTGGTGGCAAGACTTCCTCGCGCTGGCGAGGGAGCTTTCGGCGAGCGCGGAGGATCATCCCATCATCGGGGTGTCGGTCAGCGGGATCGGGCCGGTGCTGTTACCCGCCGACGCTTCCGGGAAACCGTTGCGCCCCGCGATCCTTTACGGCGTCGACACCCGCGCATTCGACGAAATCCGTGAATTGAACCGGGAATTCGGCGAAGAATCCATTGTGGAACGCGGAGGGAGCGCGCTCGGCTCGCAGGCCGTCG
This sequence comes from Amycolatopsis sp. CB00013, assembly GCF_001905755.1. Lineage (NCBI taxonomy): Bacteria > Bacillati > Actinomycetota > Actinomycetes > Pseudonocardiales > Pseudonocardiaceae > Amycolatopsis > Amycolatopsis sp. CB00013. The sequence continues at coordinate 85,465 of NZ_LIWC01000009.1, forward strand.
GGCCGAAATGGCGCTGGCTGGCCAAGAACGAGCCGGACGTGTTCGAACGGGCGAAGCTCTTCTTGATGGCGAGTTCGTTCCTTGTCCTGCGCCTGACCGGTGAATACGTCCTCGACCATCATTCCGCGAGCCAATGCGATCCGATGTACGACCTGCGCGAGGCCCGCTGGGCGGCCGACCGGGTCGCCGCGATCGCCCCCGGCGTCGACCTGCCCAAGCTCGCGTGGCCGACCGAGGTGGTCGGCTCGGTCACCGCCGAGGCGGCCGCGGAAACCGGCCTCCCGCAAGGGATCCCGGTGACGGCGGGCACGGTGGACGCCTGGGCCGAGGCGACCAGCGTCGGGGTCACCGCGCCCGGGGACACGATGCTCATGTACGGCACCACGATGTTCCTGGTCCAGATGCTCGCCGATCCGCGCCCCGGCCAGGGGTTGTGGACGACGCGAGGCGCTTTTCCCGGTACCTATTCGCTCGCGGCGGGGATGGCGACGTCCGGCGCGATCACCGACTGGCTGCGGGAGCTCGTCGGCGGCGAGTTCGGCGACCTGGCCGCGGCGGCGGGCGAGGTTCCGGCGGGCAGCCGCGGATTGCTGATGCTGCCGTACTTCGCGGGAGAACGGACACCGGTGCCGGATCCGGACGCAAGGGGCATAATCGCCGGGCTCACCACTTCCCACGATCGTGCCGAGCTGTACCGCGCGGCGTTGGAGGGAACGGCGTACGGGGTGCGGCACAACGTGGAAGCCATGCGGGAGGCCGGTGGCGGCACGGGCCGCTTCGTCGCCGTCGGCGGCGGGACGCGAGGCGGTGTGTGGACGCGGATCGTCAGCGACGTCGCTCGGATCGACCAGGAGATCCCCGCGGAAACCATCGGTGCCGCGTTCGGGAACGCCGTTCTCGCGTCCGTCGCCCTGGGCCGGGAGCCGGATATCGAAGCCTGGAACCCCGTCGCCGAAATCGTCCGTCCGAGTGCGGACGCCGATGTCTACGACGAGTTCTACCCGCATTACCGCGCGCTGTACGAGTCCACAGTGGACATCGCTCACTTCCTGGCGCGGAAGAACTCGCTCGCCTTCAGTCCGGAGAACTCGCGGCAATCCCGGCTCAAGTGAGCTTGATCGGCGTAGCCCGCCGAGAACGCCAGCGAGGCGAGATCCGGCGCTGATCCCGCGAGGCCGATGGCGCGCTGGAACCGGCTGACCCGCAGGTAGGTCGCCGGACCGTAGCCCACCGCGAGGGTGAACCGCCGCCGCAGCTGCCGCTCCCCGGTGGCGAACGGTTCCAACGCGGCGGAAACCCTGGGCGGCCCGTCGTCCAGCCTGGCGATCAGCTCCGAGACCTCCCGGTCGGCCCGTCCGGCGCGGCGTCGCGCGACGACGTCGGTCAGCGAAGCGGCGCCGGAGAGCACCTGCTCGGCCAGCAGTTCGCCTTCCCTGCCCCACAAGTCGGCGAGGGGGACACGCTGATCACGCAGCTCGTCGGCACCGAGCCCCAGGACCTCGCCCGCCCTGCCCGGGACGAACCGCACGCCACGCGCCCGTTCGCCGGTCTCCCAGGTCCAGGGCGCCGTGTCCGGCCCGGCGACGAAGACCTCGCCGCCGCATTCCACGAGGTCCACACAGCAGTCGGGCACGATCCGCTTCGGCGCGCCGCCCGCTTCCTCCCACAGGCAGCGCACCACGTCGTCCAGGCCGGGCGCCGTCGTCTCCCGATACACGGTTGTCATGATGCCCCCGGGGCACGACAGAATCAGGCCGTGTCCGAAGCAGAGATCGATTCGCTGGCCTGGATCCATGTCCGCGACCGCCGCCTCCTGTCGGTGCGGACCGAGGGCAAGGCCAAGTTCTACCTGCCAGGAGGCAAGCGAGAGCCGGGAGAGGGCGACGTCGCCGGGCTGTGCCGGGAGATTCGGGAGGAGCTCGGCGTCGAGCTCGACCCGCAGAGTTTCCGCTTCTTCGCGGTGCTGAACGAGCAGGCGGACGGCTACGCGGACGGACGCCGCGTCCGTATGACCTGTTACACCGCCGAGCATCGCGGGGAGCCCGTGCCCGGACGTGAGATCGCGGAGTCCGCCTGGCTGTCCTCGGCCGACGCCCACCTCTGCCCGCCGGCGGGCAGGCGGATGCTCGGGCTGCTCGCCGACGCGGGTCTCGTCGATTGACGCGGTGTCACTCAAAGTGAGCTATTCGGCTCACTGTGTTTACGCCGATCGCCCCATGACCAGGCACTCTCCACTCACTGGGACACCCAAAAGGGTGAATATCGGGTTTCTTCCCGATAACGGCTAACGCGGAGTCACCTTCGAACGAGAAGTAGTCGACGCACTCGACGGAAGTGCGCTCGGACGAGAGAAGACCTCTCCATGGGTGTTCCCACCGCGACCCCTCCGGCATCGGCGCCGGAGCAGGGTGCCCCCGGCAGGCTGAAGCCGCTGGGGACCGTCGTGGTCGTGCTGGGAGTGGTGGCCGTCGCCGTCACTCTGACCGGTTACATGCTGCCGAAGGCCTCACGCCCGGTGCAGAGCCCGCCCGTGCCGCAGGTCGAGCAGGCCGCGGCCGCCGTGCGCACCGTGATCCACTCGGTCGTCTACGAACTTTCCGGCGCGAAGGGCGCCCAGAACGTCACCTATGTCGCGCAGGGTTCCGAGCTCCTGCAGAAGACCGACGTGCTGACGCCGTGGAGCACCACCTTCGAGCGCGAGAGCCAGGAGGGCCGCGACGAGTTCTACAGCCTCTCCGCGCAGGGCTCGGGAAGCGGCGCGCTGCGGTGCCGGATCCTCGTCGACGGCGAGGTCGTCAGCGACCGCACCGCCCCCGCCCCTGGTGCGCCGGTGACCTGCACGTCCTAAGGCAGGATCATCCGGGTGACGGATGGTGCGATCGAGTTCGGCCCGGTGCTCGCCGTGGTCTTGGCCGTGCTGGCGATCTTCGGCGCGGCGGTGGTGCAGTTCGGGCGGCTGGGACAGGGCAAGGCGGTGCTGTTCGCGGCCGCGCGCGCCGTCGTCCAGCTCGCCGCCGTGTCGCTGGTGATCGTCGGGATCCTGAAATCGGGCTGGCTGACCGGCGGTTTCGTGCTGCTGATGTTCACGATCGCGGCGGTCACCTCCGCACGCCGGATCGGCGTCGCGAAGGATCTCGCGTGGGTCGCGCTCGCCATCGCGTCCGGGGTGGTCCCGGTGCTGACGCTCGTGCTCGCGACCGGGGTGGTCCCGTGGCGGCCCATCGCCATCGTGCCGATCGCCGGGATCGTCATCGGCGGCGCGATGTCCGCGACCTCGCAGGCGGCGAGGCGGGCCCTGGACGAACTCGTGTCCCGGCACGGCGAGTACGAAGCCGCGCTGGCACTGGGTTTCCTTCCCCGTCCGGCCGCGCTGGAGATCTGCCGTCCCTCGGCGGGGCATGCGCTGATCCCCGCCCTCGACCAGACCCGGACCGTCGGCCTGGTGACCTTGCCCGGCGCCTACGTCGGGGTCCTCCTCGGTGGCGCCGGGCCGGTGCAGGCCGGGGTGACGCAGGTGCTCGTGCTGATCGGGCTGCTGGCCGCCGAGGCGGTCGCCGTCCTGGTCGTCGTGCACCTGGTCGCGGCGGGCCGGATCAGCCGAAAGGCGACTGAAGATGCGACGTGTCGTTGAACCGCCGCACCATCCAGTTCCCGCCCGACACCACCAGATGGGAGATCGAGCCGTTGTCCGCGCCGAGGAAGGCGAACCGGTTCTGCGCGCCGCTCGCCTGAGCGAAGACCTCGCCTATGACGCCGCCGTGGGTGAACACGGCGATCCTGCGGTCCGGGTTGGCCGCCGCGAGCCTGCCGATGGCCGCCTTGATCCGCCCGCCGAACGACTCCATCGTCTCCGCGCCGGGGATGACGTCCCAGCGCTGTTCGCGCCACAGCTCTTCGACGATCGGATGACCTTCGTGGGTGTAGCGCCGGAAGAGGCCGTTCTCCCAGTCTCCGAGGTGGATCTCCCGCAGGTCCGGCTCGACCTCCGGGGTGAGCCCGAGCTTCGCCGCCAGCGGTGCCGCGGTCTGCGGCGTCCGGCGCAGCGTCGTCACGTACAGCGCGGAAATCCGCTCGTCCGCCAGGCGGCGGCCCACCCGCTCGGCGTGGTCCCTGCCCTCCGGCGCGAGATCCGGATCGGCCTGCCCGTCGACGAGTTCGAACGGGTTGTCGCCCTTCGCCGGAGCGGATTCACCGTGGCGGACAAGGAAGATCTCGGTCGCGCCCGGGGGAGGTGAGAACCGGTGCTGGCGGTATTCGACTTCCTGCTCAGGGGTACTCATACCCCGGACCCTACCCAGGTCGTGTCCGGTCTTCAGCCGAGCTGTTTGTCCACGAAACACCAGCGCCAGGTCTCGCCGGGCTCGTGGCTGCGCATCACCGGGTGCAGGGTGTCGTGGAAATGCTCGGTCGCGTGTTTGCCCGGCGACGAATCGCAGCAGGCGACGTTCCCGCATTTGACGCATTCACGCAGATGCACCCAGGTCATCCCGTTCTCGACGCAGACGGCGCACACGTCAGGGGAGCTGGGCTCGACCGACGGCCAGTTCTTGGTCAGATGTTTGCAGGATCCCGCCGTCGCGGCGGGGGTACGCAGTTCCCGATCGGAGTCCGGCACGGTCTCCTCCTCCCTGTCCAGCATGGATTCCTCGATGTCGAGGCGTTCGAGGATCCGGCGCAGGACATCATCATCGGCCATTCCGGAGTCGCGCGCCTCCAGGAACTTCTCCCGTTCGACTTCGAGCAGCCTCAGCCGCAGGCGCCGGTACGCGTCGCTCGGCGTCTCGGTCAGCGCGCTCTGCCTGCCGAGTTCCTCCCACGCCGAGTCCGAGCGGTGCTGGAGCCGGCTGCGCAGCCGTTCGACGATGTCTTCCGGATCCTCGGGGGTCCGGATCTTCTCCAGCTCCTCGAGCGCGGCCCTGGTCATGTCGTGGAGCACGGCCGCCTCCTGCAGCGCGTCCTCGGCCGGGTCGGGCGGCGGCAGTTTCAGACGGCGGACCAGTACCGGCAGCGTCGTCCCGTGCAGCAGCAGTGTTCCCGCCACCACCACGAACGCGACCAGCACCAGCACGGCCCGCTGCGGGGTGTCCGCGGGCAGCACGAACGCCGCCGCGAGCGTGACGACGCCGCGCATCCCCGCCCAGGCGATCACGGCCGAGTACCGCCACGGCCAGGCGTGACGGCGGAACACCCGGCGCGCCAGGCCGATCCCCGCCATCCAGACGATCCGGGTGACGATCGTGGCGGCGAGCGTGGCGGCGCAGATCAGGACCAGTTCCAGCGCGGTCAGCCCGCTGTCGCCGACCTCGGTCATGATCCGGCGGACCTGCAGCCCGATCAGCAGGAAGACGATGTTCTCCAGCAGGAACTGGATGGTCTGCCAGTTCAGCCTGCTCGCCAGCCGCGAGCGGCCCGAAAGCATGCTCGGCGCCTTGTGCCCGAGGATCAGCCCCGCGACGACCACGGAGATCACACCGGAACCGTGGATCGCCTCGGCGGCCAGATAGGCGACGAACGGCACCACCAGCGAAAGCGCGGTGTCGGTGACCGGATCCTCGAGCCGGGTGCGGATCAGCGCCGCGAGCGCGCCGACGGCGAACCCGATCACCAGACCGCCGCCCGCGGCCAGCAGGAAATCGCCGCCGACCTGCAGCAGGCTCACCGAACCCGCGATGGCCGCGATGGCGGTCCGCAACGCGACCAGCGCGGCCGCGTCGTTGAACAGGCTTTCGCCCTCCAACAGCCGGGTCAGCTTGCGAGGCATCCCGACCTTGCGGGCGACGGCGGTGGCCGCGACCGCGTCCGGCGGCGCGACCACCGCGCCGATCGCGAGCCCGGCGGCCAGCGGCAGACCGGGGATCACCAGCCACGCCACGACCCCGACCGCGGCCGTGGTGAAGATGACGAGCCCCACCGACAACAGCAGGATCGGCCCGCGGTTGCGGCGGAAGTCGATGAGCGACGTGCGGATCGCGGTGGCGTACAGCAGCGGGGGCAACAACCCCAGCAGCACGACCTCCGGGTCCAGTTCGTACTCCGGGACGCCCGGCACGTACGAGGCGACGACCCCGACCGCGATCAGGCACAGCGGCGCCGACCAGTCGAGTTTCCGCGCCGCGGCGGTGACCAGGAGGACGGCCACCACCAGTGCCACGAGTTCTACCGCGATCTCCACGCCGCTCATCATCACCCGGGAGGCTCAGAGCGCGCGCACCGAGGCCCGGCTACCGCTCTTCGAAACGCACCAGATTGCCCGCCGGATCGCGGAAAGAGCAGTCGAAGGCGCCGTAGGACTGCCGGACCGGTTCCTGGACGACGTCGGCACCCGTCGCCTGGATCCGGTCGAAGGTGTCGATCAGGTCCGGCGTGGACAGCACGATGATCCCGTGGACGCCCTTGGCCATCAGTTCGGCGATCGTCGCGCGTTCCTCGCCGGTGAGCTCCTCGGCCGCGAGCGGCCGGAGCACGAGCGACGTCCCCGGCTGCCCCGGCGGGCCGACCGTGGCGTGGAGCGGGCCCTCGTCCCGCACTTCGAAGCCCAGGATGTCGCGATAGAAGGAAACCGAAGCCTCGAGATCGTCTGCTGGGAGGTAGGACGCCTGAATCGAGAGGGTCATACGACTCAAGGTAGGTCGGCGCGCGGCGGCGTCGCTTCTCGATTCCTGATCGGTCGCATGACCTGTTTGACGACGCAGCCGGGCATGCCCCGGCCGTCTTCCGCGGCCTGCTTGCGGTACGCGCTCGGCGAGATGCCGACCAGTTCGGAGAACCGCGTGCTGAACGTGCCCAGCGACGAGAAACCGACGTCGAAGCAGACCTCGGTGACCGACATGTCCCCGCGCCGCAACAGCATCATGGCCCGCTCGATCCGGCGGGTCATCAGGTAGCTGTAGGGCGATTCGCCGTACGCGGCCCGGAACTCGCGGCTCAGATGCCCGGCGGAGACGTGCACGCCGCGCGCCAGGGCTTCGACGTCCAAGGGCTGCGCGTAGTCGCGATCGATCCGGTCGCGGACGCGGCGCAGCATCGCGAGATCCCGCAGGCGCGGGTCGGGTTTGCCGGTCACCCGGAAAGCGTAACCCACGCCGGACGCCGAAAGGCCCCCTTCGCCGGGCGGCGAAGGGGGCCTTCTCAGGCGACTCCCGGACTAGAGGGTGATCTTGTCGACGTTGGGACCGCCGTTCGCCGTGGTGGCGACGGCCTTGATCTTGTTGACTCCCGCCGCCAAGGTCACCTTGACGGTTCTCGTCGTCCAGTTCGGCCAGGCCCCGGTGCCGCCGAAGCCGACGCCCGACGCGCTGATCGAGCCGTTGACGGAGAAGTCGAGCGGCCGGTTCGCCGTCGTGCCGTTGGCGTACCGGACGACGACGTCGTAGGTGCCCGCTGCGGGCACGTTCACCGTCCACTCGACCGAGCTGCCAGCCACGTTGTCGTAGTTGACGAACCCGGTGCCGGTGAACCCGGCGTGGTTGGACTCCACCGCGCCCTGGTCGATCGTGGCGTCCTCGGCCTGGTAATCGACCGGGTCGCTCGGGCCGGAGCCGTCGGCCGGGACGGTCTGCGTCCCGGTGTTCCAGCCCGAGACCCGCACCGAAGGCTTGGAGCCCTTGAGGTCGGCCGTGCGGTACTTCGCGGTCAGCGTGGTCGTTTCACCCGGCCAGAGGCTCACCGCGTTGTCGTTCCACTCCACCGGCAGCACCGGCTTGCCCGCGGCGTCCACGACCTTCGAGTCGACGTAGAACGCCGGGAGCTTGCCGCCCGAGGTGTTCTTCAGCGTCACGGTGGTCGTGGTGGTGCCGTCGGCGCCGGCCACCGACTTCGCCGTCGCGCTGACGGCGGACTGGCCGAGGTTCTTCAGCCCGGTCAGATCGGCGTAGCCCGACTGGGGTGTGTAGTACCAGTCGCTGCCGCCCCAGTTCAGCGTGTCGGCCTTGGTGGAGAGCCAGTACACGTTGCGGCTGACCTCCTTGCCGGACGAGTCGGTGAGCACGAGCTTCGCGAGGTAGGTGCTCGACAGCCCGCTCACCGCCGGGACGGTGACCGCGGTGGCCTTGGCGCCCAGCGCGCCGACCGACAGCCCGGTCTTGGTGTTGCTGTACTTCTCGGTGCCGTCGAGGTTGTACAGCTTCGTGGTCGCCGTCAGCCCGCTCACCGCGTTCGACGTCTGGTTGATCACCACGACCGACCGATTGTCGTGCGAGTACTGGATGTGCAGCGGCTCGTTGGCCTTCTTCGCCCCGTAGTAGGCGCCGTTCTGGTCCATGTAGGCGTCGAACAGCTGCCAGTGCAGCGAGGTCCACGGGCTGTTGAGCATCCAGTAGATCAACCCGGTCGACGGGTTGGTCGAGTCGGTGTAGTTGCGCGAGTGCGACTCGAATTCGGCGCGGACGTTCTCGTACTGCGCGAGCTGCGCCTTCCGCACGAAGTCGTTCAGGTCCGCGGGCGCGCCATAGCGCTTGGTGAGCGCGTTGCCGAACAGCTTCAGGTTCCCGAAGGTCTCCGAGGACGAGCGGTGGTACTGCGCGGCCGACGGATCCTTCCACATCGTTTCCAGCTCAGCGGCCGACATCATCCGCTTCAACGTGTCCATCGTCGGGATGTCGACGCCCGCGCTGGTCTCGGAGTTGAAGCTCCACGCGCCGCCACGCTCCTTTTGCGACTTGTCGTACCAGTAGACCGGCGGGACGTAGTCGTACGGACCGTTCATCTTCATCCCCGAAGCACCCGTGATCGGGGACGGCCGCTTCGACGCGGACGGGATGACCGGCGGCAGGAAGTCGGCGGCCTTCATCGCGTCGAGGTAGCCCTGCTCGATCCGCTTGTCCGGCGCGAAGTCGGAGCCGATGTGGAACGAGATGACGCTCGGGTGGTCACGCAGGCGCTCGGCCTCGGAGAACATCGACGCCTTGGCGATCGGGTAGTCCGACTCGACCCACGGCTCGCCCTTCTCTTCGCCGTTGACCTGGCCTTCCCACTTGTCGCAGCATTCCCAGCCGGGCATGGTCAGCACGCCGAGGTCGTCGGCGAGGTCGAAGAACTCGTCCGGCTCGATGTGGCCTTCCAGCCGGACGGTGTTGAGCCCGAGGTTCAGCACGTACTTGAGCTTGTCGGCCGCCGCGGTCTCGTTCCAGCGCAGGAACAGGTCCGGCGTGTAGCCGCCACCGCGGATCAGCAGCGGTTTGCCGTTGACGCTGTACTGCCGCGCACCGCTGGAGTTCAGCGGCGCCTTGACGTCGCGGACACCGAACTTCGACTTCGAGGCGTCCGACGCCGTGCCGCCGACACTCGCGGTGAGGTCGAGTTCGTACCGGTGCTGTCCGCCCATTCCGGCGGGCCACCACAGGTTGGGCTTGTCGAGACCGACGATGGGGAAGGTGACGGTCTTGCGCTCCTTCGCGGCCAGCGAGACGGTCTGGCTGACCGGCTTGCCCGCGACCGTGCCGGCGACGGTGGTCTGCACCGCGCCCGCCGAGTCGTTGCGGACGTCGGCCTTCACCGTGAGGTCGGCGTGGTCGAGCGACGAGTTCAGCTTCTGGACGACGTGGGCGCTGCGCAGCGCGACCGGGCCGCCGCGCCGGACGAGGACGTCGCGCACGATGCCCATGTTCTGGTCCGGCGGGGTCTGCGCCCAGTCGATCCAGCCCATCGAGAGGTCGTTGTTGGGGTCGTTGGGGTAGACCTTGAACGCGACGCTGTTGACGCCCTGGCGCACGTGCTCGGTGATATCCAGGTCGTGGCGGGTGTAGGCGCCGTTGACCTGGTCCTTCGTCGCGATCCGGGTGCCGTTGACCCAGACGTCGGCCTTGGAGAGCACGCCGCTGAAGTCGAGGTACGTGCGCTTCGAGGTGTCCTCGACGTTCAGGTCCGTGCGGTACCACCACGGCACCGAGAACTGCGCGGTCGGGACGTTCTTCATGTTCGTCGAATAGAACGGGTCGGCGTACTTGCCGTTCTGCAGCAGTCCGGCGTAGACCGTCGAACGCGACGACACCGGGTACCAGCCGGCGGTGGGGAAGCCCGGCTTCGACACCGCCGAATCATCGCTGACCTGCGCCGAAGACTGGATCACGAAACCGGGGATCGGGGTGGCGTTGCCCGCGGCCGGCGGGACGGCCACCTCCGCGCCGGTGGCGACGGGAGCGGTGGTCACCCCGCAGACCGCGGCGGCCAGCGCGGTGACGGTCATGGCCAGTAACGGGATCCGGGTTCTCTTCTGCCGAAAACTCACGAGCGCGCCTCCTCGGGCACACGGCGGCGGACCTGGGCGGAAATCGTTAAGAAAGTTCCCTAACAATGTTGGGGGAGATAGTAGCCGTCACTTCGCGCGGGGAACAGACCCTTGCACCGGGTTCGTCAGCGGTGGAAGCTCCGGCGGAGAGCGGCCGCGCGCAGGCAGAGCAGGAGCGGCAGGGACGCGTCGTCACGCAGCCTCGGCGGCAGCGAGGGCGCGTCGGCCAGGTCGGCGCCGCCGGAAAGATCCTCGCCGAGCGCGGCGAGGTCGACGTCGAGCATGGTCGTGCCCGCGCTGTACAGCTTCTCGGCGCCGCGCGTACGACGTGTCAGCAGGCTGGCGCTGTCCACGGACAGTTCGGTGATCCCCAGGAACTCCGGTTTCGCGCCGCGTTCCATCCAGCGCGCGAACCCGGTCAGCCTGGTGGAGGAGATCTCGCCGGGCAGGAGGCCGGTCTCCTCGCGAAGTTCCCGCTCCATCCCGGCGATCACCGCGGTGTGCAGCATCCGGCGGCGTCCACCGTCGGGGGTGTCGAGATCCTGGGGTTCCAGCGAGCCGCTGCCCGACGGCGCGAGCAGCAGCGCGCTCGCGGAGTTCCGGCCGGACTGGCGCACCACGACCAGCTTGCCGTCGGAGGTGAACGCGATGGTCGAGACACCGACCAGATCGGCCAGTTCGCTGCTCGCCAGCGTGCGGAGGCTGCCCGACGAGTCGGCCAGTTCCTCGCGGCGGAGGTCGTACTCCTCGCCGGTGTCGGTCTTGGTGATCCGCAGGGTCGACAGTTCGTTGGAGCACACGGCGTCGAAGAACCGCGCTCGATGCAGCCGGATCGGGGCGGGCGTTGCCCCCGCGGCGGGAAGCGGTTCGCCGCGCATGCCGACGATGGCGCCGTTGAACAGCAGGCGACCCTTCGCGCGCAAGGGAAGGACGTGCGGCGCCGTCGCCTTGAGCTTGGGCGGCAGGCGGTACGGCTCCTCGGCGACGGCGATCCGGAAGTTCCCCGCTGTCAGAGCTTCGTCGATCACGTCGCTGACCAGCGCCGTTCCCCGCGCCGGTACGGAGAGGTAGGTCGCTCCCGGATAGGCGGGCGGGGGCGGAAGCTCGGCGGTGGGGAAGGGAGCGGCGATCGCGCTGAACTCGTACCCGGCCCAGCGTGCCCGAAGCAGCCGGAGATCCCGCACGAACGTGGTGGTGCCCAAAGCCAAGGCCAGCACCGAAAGCGCGATACCGAAGGCGCTGGGCAGGATCGTCGCCACCCCGAGGACGACGCCGACCCCGGACGCCGCGACGGGCCACTCGCGTGCGGCCGAGTAGGCGAAGTGGTCGGCCTTCGCCCTCGCCCGGCGGGTCAGTTTTCCCATCGCCACCTTGTTTATCACGGGAAGGTTGGGCGAAGTGGGGCTTTAGCGGACAGGCGCCACGTAGAGCCATTGCCCGTCGACGCGGACGAAGTGGCTGTTCTCGTGCATGCTGTCCGCCCGGCGATCCTGGCGGTAGTGGGCCCGGAACTCCACGGTGCCTTCGTTCTCCAGCAGTCCGCCGCCGGTCTTGCCGAGGATCTCCAGGAACGTCCAGCGCTGCCCCGGGTCGAGTTCGAGATCGGCGGGCCGCGTCTTCGGATGCCAGGTCTTCGTGAGGTACGCGGTGTCGCCGACGGCGAACGCGCTGAACCGCGACCGCATCAGGAGTTCGGCGGTCGGCGCGGTCGCGTCGCCCCGGTGGAAGCGGCCGCAGCAAACGCCGTAGGGCTCGCCAAGACCGCAGGGGCAACGGGAATCGTCGGTGATCACAGGCACGCCGCCGATTGTGTCATCGTGCCGTCGCGATGCTTTCGAGGTCCCGGGCCTGCTTGAGCCACCCGGTGAACAGGTCGGCGTCGATGTCGCCGACCGAGCGCAACTTGACGTGCGCCATCTCCCGCGCGCTCGGCTCCAGCCTGCCGGACTCGTCGTCGACGAGCTGCCCCTTCCAGAGCGCGAAAGTGACGTACGACGAGTACGCCTTCATCAGGCAGACGAGGTTCTTGCCGACGGCTTCGCCGGCGCTCCAGGTGGGGGAGGCGTGGTACATCGCCTCGATGGAGCCCGGCAGGGCGGCGTTGACGATCGGGCGCAGCGCGACGGCGACTTCACGCAGGTTCTCGGGCAGAGCGGCGATGTAGTCGTCGACGTTCGCGAACTTGGCCATGACTGGATCCCTTCGGTCGGTGTGCTGCGCTCAGCAAACCTTCCGAAGGGGCAAGTTGTCAAGACAAAAAAATTAGTCGGTGGGTTTGAACGTCTGACCTCGCGTTTCCAGGGCTTCGCGGATGATGCGGAGCGCTTTGGGGCCGACGCCGTGCAGGCTCGCGAGCTCGGCTTCGGTGGCGCGGGTGAAGTGCTCCAGCCGGGTGTAGCCGGCGCCGGTGAAGGCGCGCGTCGCCGGTTTGCCGATGCCGGACGGCAGGTCGGTTTGTTCGTCCATGGGTCCTCTTCGGTCAGTGGCCGGTTCTGTGCGCCTCCATTGTGGATCGCCGGTGGCGGGTCAGGGTGCGGGGAACTCGACGGCGACTTCGACCGCAGTCTCGAGCGTCGTTTCGCTCGGCCGCCCGGTCGCGGGGGCCGCTTCGGCGATCACGACGAGCTTCTTGGCCAGTCGGGAGTCGTAGTTCTCGCCGGTGAATCGGCTACCGGGCGGAGCTTCGCCGAAGAGGAGGACGTTGCCGGTGCCGTCCTTGTCGATGAGCCGCTTCAGGTCGCTCGCCTCGCCCGCCTTCGGCATCTTCACCCACGCGACGGAGACGTCGATGGTGTTGCCGGCGCCGTCGTCGACGGTGACCAGCATGCGGTCGAGATCGACGCAAGGGTGGCGCAGGAGGAAACGCTGGACCTCGCCGAAGGAATGCGGTCCGCATTTGAGTTCCCGTTTGGCTTGCTTTTTGAGCCCGCGCCAGCCCAGGCGTTGCCATGCTTCGGAATGGCGACCCTTTTGTGCGGACTTCTTGCTGGAGCTTTTGCCTTTGAGGGCTTGGCTCGCGGCGGAATCGAGGGAGGTGGCGGCGCCTCCGCCGATGCCGTTGGTGGCGGCCACGACCACTCCCGTCGTGACCAGCGCGCCCGCACCGTACTTGTATTTGATCCAGCGGCCGTCCGGGCCGCGCGGTTGATTCACCATGATATGTTCCGTTCCCTCCCAAGTCCGGAATGGACGATCTTGCTCCGGGCTTTGCGGAAGAGCTGAGAAGTAGTGCGTCAATACGCCCGAATGGCGCAGTCGGGGCGTCGGGTTTTCGCCGGTACCGAACAGTTCCAGGCGTGATGACGGCGATGTGGGGCGGCCGGTGAGCGGCTGGGCCTAGTGGCCGACTGCGGGCATGCCGAGGGGCCCGTCGCCTGGGTGGCTGGCGGGCTCCTCGGGTTCAGACGTGGTGCAGGGTGTTGCGCCGGGGTTGTCGGAGCGGGTCTCGGTATTGGGGTGGGATGAACTCCGGTAACCCATCGGCCGCCATGCGTACTTCCCAGTCACCGTGGTGAATCAGCCGATGATGGAAACCGCACAACAGGACCAGATTCCGGAGATCGGTCGGCCCGCCGTCTGCCCAGTGCTCAATGTGATGGGCGTGGCAATTCTTCGGCTTCCGATGACAGCCCGGGAAGGCACAGCCACCGTCGCGGATGTTGAGCGCTCGGCGTTGGCCTGGAGTGACGAACCGTCTCAGCCGCCCCATATCCAGCGGCTCGCCCGACGCGCCCATGACCACCGGCACCATCAGGCAATCGCAGGCGGCGAGCCGGGCTTCCCGCGCCGTCATCGTCCCCACAAAGTCCAAGCAAGCGGTGCCGAGACCCGATTTGAGTTCGTCGAGTCCGATGGTGACGTGGACGAGAGTGCGGTAGCCGCTGGTGCCGGGCTGATCGGGGCAGGCGATCGCCAAGTCGAGCAGTTCGGCCCAAGCGTCTCCCATGCGTTCGCACTTCATCCGCAGATCCGCCTGCCCGAACTCGTCGACCGGGCGTGGCTGGGCGTGTGCCTCCAGCGCTGCGGCGGTCCGGGCCCCGGTCTCGTCGTCGAGCAGGCCGGTCAGCTTCCAGAAGCCGTCCTTACGGCGTTCCAGGGTGATCTCGCGGCGAGGTTCCTTCGGCTCGGGGTCTTTGGGTTCGTTGCCGTCGGGGTTGAGCAAGCCCTGCAGGTTCGCTTCAGCCTTGGCGAGCTGCCGCGGACCGACGCTCGGGGCAAGATTGGCGAGGATCTGCTCCGCACCGGCCCGATCCTCAGCCGAAATCTCGGCGGGGAGGTTCTTCAAGATCTCCAGGATCTGATCGATCCGCTCATCCCCAACCAACCCCTGAGCGGCAACAGCAGCAGTGGCGGGCGCGACCGGCGGAACCTCCGTGCCATCCAACGCACGCGTCGGGTTCAACGCGATCGCCCGCTTCACGATCGGCCCCGCCTCACCCCGCGACAACCCCGCGATCTCCGCAAGCCAGCTCGCCGTACTCCCATGCCCATACAAGTCCTTGGCGCCCCGAGACTCGATCTCCGCCAGAAACCGCCCCAGACAAGCGGTCGCGATCCGGATCACCTGCAAAGCGTGCTGCACGCCATGGGCAAGCTCCAGCTTGCCGGCGCGCCACAGTTCCTGCGGCAACTCGGGAAGGAAGGTCTCGGACACCCCTCCATAATACCGCAACTTTGTCGAACACGTGTTCGTAATTTTAAGCAACCAGCGAAATCGCGCCGACAACACTGAAGAGTGAAAAGGCCGCCAATGCCGAATCACCCTGCGAAGCCAACCCACGCATTTAGTCGACTAAATGCAGACATCGAGCGCGAACAGCAGTCGCCTAGCATCCACACCATGACGACAGGCACCACGACCACAGTGGAACTGACCCGCTTCGAGGCCCCGCCGCCCGCGCGGACGAACTCCTCCAGGCCCGCCCCGCGATGATCGCCGACTTCCGGGCCGACAGGGAGAAGGGTGCGAACCTGCCGGGGATCAAGGCCTTCTTCGCGCCGATCGCCGAGCTGGTCTCCGCCGAGGAGGGTGTCACGAGCGACCACATGCCGGGACGGGAAATATCGCCGCCGCCAGTCCGTTGACCAGGGGGAACAAGCAAGGTCACGGAAGGAATCGGCGATGAGCACAGACACGTTCACCCGGGACTGGCAGGACTGGAAGACCCAGCGCGAGCGCGATCTCGCCGATCCGCTCGGCTGGCTCGCCCTGGTCTCGCTCGACTGGTTGGAGGACAAGCCGCGCGCGTACGAGGGGCGGCCCGGGTTGTGGTGGCAGGACGCCGACGCGGCGTACCTCGACCCGCAGGGCGCGGACCTCTCGCACGACGGCGAACGCGTCACCGGCGTCCGTCGTTTCGAGCTGGTCAACAGCGGCGCGACCACTCGGGTCGTCGCCGGTGACATCGAGATCGAGGTCGCGCGTCGTGGCGGGTATCTGATCCGGACGCACGACCCGAAGGCGCCGGTGCTCAACGCTTTCCGCGGTGTCCCGGCGTACGAGCCCGACGCGGCCTGGGTGCTCTCCGGAACCTTCGAGCCCTTCGAGGAACCGCGGCCGACGACGGTCGGAGCGGTCGTCGAAGGGCTCAGTCACGTCTACGTCTCCCCGGGCATCGTGCGTTTCGAGCACGACGGCGCGGAGCACACGCTCACCGCGTTCAACGGCAAGAAGGACGGCCTGCTCATCCTGTTCACCGACGCCACGAGCGGTGTCACCACCTACGCGGCGAACCGGTCGCTCGCGGTACCCGAGCCCGCCGAGGACGGGTCGGTCGTCCTCGACTTCACCCGCGCGACGAATCTGCCGTGCGCGTTCACCGATTTCGCCACCTGCCCGTTGCCGCCGGCGGGCAACGATCTGCCGTTCGCGGTGGAAGCGGGGGAGAAGCTGCCCTACGAACGCTCACACTGAACCGTCGCGAGCGCTGTCATCGCCTCCTGTTCGCGCTGAGCCAGCTCGGACAGGACGGCGGACGCGTCGTTCAGCGGTCGGACGTCGCCGGTTTCCCCTGCCTGTGTGAACAAGCGCGCGACTTCGGTCCACAGTGGAACGATCTCGCGGTACTTCTCATACGCGCTGAGGAGACCGGCGTCGTCGACGAGGGTCGTGCACTCTTCGAGGAAGTCGCGGTAGATCCGCCGGAAGAGTGCGCCGCCGGTGCCCGCCCGTTCCATCAGGATCGCGGCCTGTGGCAGATCGCGGGC
This sequence comes from Amycolatopsis sp. CB00013, assembly GCF_001905755.1. Classification (NCBI taxonomy): domain Bacteria; kingdom Bacillati; phylum Actinomycetota; class Actinomycetes; order Pseudonocardiales; family Pseudonocardiaceae; genus Amycolatopsis; species Amycolatopsis sp. CB00013. The sequence goes on from NZ_LIWC01000009.1 coordinate 101,897, forward strand.
CGGATCGTCGCTGCGGTCCAGCCATTTCCGCACCTGGACGGCGGCCTTGCCGATGCCGCGATACCCGAGGTTCGCGATGGGCGGGTTGAGGAATTCCGCCGCGTTCGCCCGCACCGCGGCCCGGATGGCCTCCGGAAGCGGCCTGACAGGCGCATCCGCGGCGATGGTGAACGAACGGTTCTTCGCGGTCATCGGGCCCTTCTCCGCGCGAGCGCGTTCCAGGCTCTCCAAGGATGTCGACACCGATCCACCCTGTTGCGCCGTGTCGACGACGAAGGCTCGCTCGTCGTCATAGCCGTACAAGGCGACGAAGTGCCCTCCAAAGTGGACCTTCGAGGTGAAGTACTCCAAGTGGTACGAGTCGAGCTGCAGGCCGACAGGCACCCCGCAGTCGATCTGCTCGGCCACGTTCCGCCAAGCCGTGCGCATCGACGACGTTTCCTTGACCCGCAAGGCCAACCCGAGCCGGTCGGTCAGCTTCCGCGTGATCTCGACGGGTTTGGCACGCCCGCCGAGGAAAGGGAACGGCAGATTCTTTCCGTCCCAGTAGATGAAGCCCAGGCCTTCGCCGAGTCCGAACAGCATCGGCTCGGAAAGCTCGACCCCGGCATGCCGCAGGAGGACGTCGAGTGTGCTGGTCTCGCAGTGCTCCCCGCCCGTGGTCTTGATTCCGTCGAGGATCACGAGGCCACCGGCCAGGCGATCTCGGTGCGGTACGCCTCGGGCGCGACCGACGGTCCGGGTGCCACCAGGTACAACTCCTCGGCGGGCCCCGCGGGGACGCGGTCGCGTTCGGCGAGCCAGCGGCCGAGTGATCGGTACGCGGTCTCGACGTCTTCGTAGCCACCCTCGTGAATCGTCGCCACGAGCAGGCCACCGGGAAGCTCGGCGGCACCGATGTCGCGGTCGTCCCGCACCGGCCCGTCCACGGGTACGAACAGTTCGATCGTCAACTCGTCGGGATCCGCGGCGAGGTAACGGGTTCCGGGCGGCCCGGCCGGCCTGACCCCCTGAGCGTCGAGCGCCGCGAACAGCCGTGTGTACGCGGGGCCGATCAGCTCCGCCAGGCCGTTCAGCGGAGTCCGGATCGACAGACGGGCGATCTGCTGCGGTGCGCGCACGCGTTCGTAGACGTGTAGCCACCGCGTCGGTCCGGCGAGCACGGAGTCGAGTTCGTCGCTGATCCCCGCGAGTTCTGCGGCCCGCGCCGCCACCCGGTCGTGATGCCGTTTGATGGCGGCCCGCACCTCGTGCGGGTCGCCCGCGTCCAGGATCTCGGCGATCTCCGCCAGCGGCACCTCCAGCTCCCGAAGCCGCCGGATCAGACCCGCGCGGGCGAACTGGTCGAGCGAATACCGGCGGTATCCGGTGGCGGGATCGATGACGGCGGGCACCAGCAGCCCGATCCGGTCGTAGTTCCGCAGCGCGCGGACCGACAGCCTGGTGGCGTGCGCGAATACGCCGATCGGCATCAAGGTCGTCATGGGACCAGCCTGAACCCTCTCCCGGGGAGAGGGTCAAGCCGGTACCTCACCCCAGTGACAGCCGATCGAGATCCGGGGCGGACGCGTGGTCGTTGCCCAGCTCGATAGTGTTCGCCCCCGCCTTCAGATCGACCGGCAAAGACGTCGTGAGCTGGGTGTTGTTTCCGGCGCCGTCGACCTTGACCTCGATCGGCGTGCCGCCGTTGACCGTGACGAAGTACGAGCGCGGCCCGTTGACGGTGAAGTCGAGGTAGAGGGTGTAGCGCCTGGTCTCGGGCACGGTGACGCCGTCGAAGCGCACGGACGAGCCCGGGTCGCCGCCGATGTTGCGCACCTTCTGGCCACCCGAGCACACGCCGCAGTTCGTGACGCCCGCGTCGCCGACGTCGTTCGCCGAGTCTTCGGCCTCGCGCATGAAGACCCGGTCCACCGGCCGTGGGCTCACCCGGACCGGTTTGCTCACCGATTTCGCCCGTCCGGGCAGGTCGAACGACGCGGTGACCGGGATGTCGGCCGCGGTGACGCCTTCGGGGGAGACGAGCGTCCAGGAGGCTTGCAGTTCGTCGCCGACGCGCATGGACTCCGCCGTCGCCGGAGCGCCCCGCAAGGTCCAGCCCGCCGGGACGACCGGTGCCAGGGAGACCTTCCCGATCGCGTCGTCGGCGTCGAGCCGCAGCTTCGCGGTCACCCGCAAGGACTGCTGCCCTGGCGAGAGCCATTGGATGCCGCCGGGTTCGACGGTCAGCGTCGTCTTCGGCGTGTAGGACGACGGTGGCAGGGGAGCGATCGCGATCCGGTCGAGGCCAGGCCCCGACCGTGCGTTGCTGAACACCTTGACCGTGTTGGCGCCGGCGTTCAGCGCGACGGGGATCGCCGTCGACGCCACGACTCCCGGCGTTCCGGCGCCGATCGCGGTCTCGACGGGGGCACCGCCGTTGACGCTCACCGCCACGGACGTCGCGGGCCCGCCCGTGGTGTCGATCTGAAGCCGGTGACTTCCGGCTTCGGCGACCATCACGTCCGGATAGGTGACGGAGTTGCGCGGGCCGCCGCCGAGGCCGGTGACCTGGAACGATCCGGAGCAGGACGAGCAGTGGCCCAGGTGGGCACGGCCGTCGTGGTCGTTGCGGAAGGCCTCGGCCTCCAGCGGAACCTGCGCGCCCGATCCCGAACTCGGGTAGCCGTACGCCACCTTGATCTCGTCGATGGCCAACTGCCGGTAGAAGGGTTTCGCCTGCGGTCCCGACCAGGTGTTCAGCACCTCGAGTTTGATGAACCGGGTCTGCCGTTCGCCGAAGTCGATGAACTGCACGCCGCGGGCGCTCGGCATCGCGCCGGTGCGGACCGGCTCACCCCAGTTCCGTCCGTCGTCGCTGACGTAGAGGCGATAGTCCTGGATCCGGGCCGAGTCCTCCGGCCTGCCGAACGATTCGCGCGCGTGGGTCGGCGACATCTCGCGCTGATTCACCGCGAGGTAGGCCGCGGCCCGCCGCCTGCCGAGGTCCAAGGTCACCGAGACCGGCTGCTTGCCGTCGGCGTCCCAGTAGTTCTCGAAGTTCCCGTCGACGAGGTTCGACGCCGGATGCCCGGTACGCGCGGACGACGCGGTCGCCTTGATCGTGCGGGAGTCGTGGAAGTACCGCTGCCCGGTCGTCTCCACCTTGAACACCGTGTCGTAGGTGTCCCAGTCCTTGATGTCCACAATGGTCAGATGACCGCCGGATTGGCTGAACCGCAGCTGCTTCCCCGTGCGCACGTCGGACACCCTGGTCACTTTGTAGCCGTTGTCGCGCAAGCGGAGCAGGTCGGTACGAGGGCGAGTGACGACGTGGAGGTACTGCGTTCCGGCACCGGGCTCGACGGTGATGACGCCGTGCGCGCCGTCGTTCCAGAACCCGGGTTGCATCCCTCCGTACATGTAGCCGCCGCCCTCTTTGCCCTGCAGGGAGGACTTGATCGGCGGCACCCAGCTCGCCATGAAGTTGTTGTACGCCTCCTGCTGTGGCGGGAACTTCCCGTTCACCATCGGGGTTTCGGCCATCAGCGACTTCATCGACGAACCCGCGTTGGTGATGTAGCGCCCGGTGGACAGCCGGAAGTCGACGGCCTGATCGGTGCCGTCGTACCACCAGCCACCGTTGGTCGGCAGTTTGTAGTCGGCTTCGGTGAGCCTGGGCATCGGGGTGAACGCGGCCTGCGGATAGTCGTACGGCGGCGTGATGCCCGTCTTCTGTTCGTTGCTGACCGTGTCCATGATCGGGGTGTCCTCGTTGTTGTTGCTCAGCAACCAGGACGGGCGCTTCTCGCGGATCTGTTCGTAGAGCTTGTTCTTTTCCCAGTACTCGTTGTCGTTGTCGATCCAGAACCCGGCGAGGTCCGCGTAGCGGTCCATGACCTCGTGGAAGAGGTCGTAGCTGTACTCGCCGAAGCCCGGGCGGGTGGTGAGGTCGACCTGCTTGCCCTTGTAGGCGGAGTACGCGGCGGAATCCAGTGACTCGACACCGGTCTCCTTGTGCCACTGCGGATCGTCGGTCATGTAGAGGATCGTCCGGACGCCCTTCGCGTTGCCTGCCTTGACGAGTTCGCCGAGGAGGTCGCGACGGGTGGAGCAACTGCCCGGGATCGCCGACGGCCATGGCCGCGCGTAGCCCAGCCTGCTGTGGAAGGTGGCCAGCACGATGTAGGAGGCGCCGAGCTTGCGGGCTTCGTCCACCCAGTAGTCGGCGCTCCAGCCGCCGTCGGTGACCGCGCGTTCCCAAGCGGCGCAGTCGGTCTGGCGTGGCGCGGTGAACATGCCCCAGTGGAGGAAGAGTCCGGCGGTGGCCTCGCGCAGCCACTTCTGGCGGGGATGATGCACTTCCGCGCTCACCGCGGTCGTGGTGAGCAGGCTCGCCAGCAGGGCGAGGACCAAAGCGAGCCAGGCAGTGCGGTGAACTCTCATGACCATCCGCTCTCATCCAGGGCATGGTTACCGAGAGATCCGATGATTGCGCCAGAAAACGCGGTGGTCAAGCCCCGATGAGCGGGACACCTGTTAAGTCATCCGAGGTATTTCGCGAACGGGGCCCTCTCGTCTGCAGTACGAGAGGGCCCTGTCGGGACTCAGATGTTGAAGCCCGGATGGGTCGCGAAGGCGTTGTCGATCACGAGGTTCCCGCGCTGGCGGGCCCGTTCACGCAACGCCGACGTCGTGCGGGCGCCCTGGGCGTAGAACCACCACAGGTAGAGCGCGCCGTACATCCAGGCGCCCTCGTAACCCCAGGTGGAGTCGGCGCCGCTCTTGCCGGCGCCGAACACCGACCCCGCCGGGAAGTTCGCGTTGTGCGGCTTCCCGCCCTGATGGCGCGATTCGTGGATCAGCGTCTCGGCGCGGCCGGGAACGTCCTTGGAGTACCAGAAACCCAGGTACAACTCGATCCGGTCGTCGACGAACGCCCCTTTGAACGAGCGTGCGATGGCGCTGCCGTCGCCGCAAAGCGAGCGGAGGTCGTCGCAGTTGTCGCGGACGTAGCGGCGTGCCCAGTTCAGCATCGCGCCGGAATAGGCGTCGTTCTGGTAGTCCTGTGCCGAATAGGTCAGGAGGTAGCACGCGTTGAACGTCCGGGCCAGCGGCTTGTCGGTGTTGCACGCGTCTTCCCAGCCGAAGCCGTCGTCCCAGTAGTCCTTGTTGCCCGCGAAACCGTAGGTGTTCCAGAAATAGTCGATGTAGGTCTGATTGCAGATCGAGGCGCCGTAGAAATTGTCCCCGGTCACGTTCTTGTCCGGCACGGTGTAGCTGCAAGTGGCCATCGGAGATCACCTGTCTGTAGAAGGAATTCGTTCTGGTTCAGGAGCGCGGAGGCTCGGGCGGTGGCACGTCGTCGGTCCGCGAGTCCTTCACGTACCGGCCGCCGACGGCCTGCGGGACACCGCGGACGTCGACCCGCCGGATGTTCAGCAGGCGCTCGTCTTCGGTGCCGCCGAGCTCCTCGCGCACCCGCGCGGTGAGTTCGGTGTCCCCGGTCTCGGCGATGGCCTGGACCGCCGCGCGCCGCACCGTGAACACCTCGTGCCGGACCTGCCGCAGCAGCAGCTCCTTCGCCGCGCTGTCCCCGGCGGATGCCAAGCGCGCCAACGCTTCCACGGCGGTGGTGCGGATGATCACCTCTTCGCCGACCGTGCTGATCCCGTGTGCGGGGTCGTCGGAACGCTCCGGCGGGATCGGCTGGCGCAGCACGTTTTCGAGCGCCGGGACGGCGGCGGCGTGCCGGAGATCGGTGAGCAACTGGACCAGGCCCCAACGCTCGAGGTACTGCTCCTCGGACAGCGCGTCGTACTGCGCGCCGAGCGCCGGGACGACGTCGTCCGCACGCTCGCGAAGCCGGTCGAGGCTTCGCTGGTAATTGCGCTCGGCGTCCTCGCCGGACGCGGCCATGGTTTCGGCGGCCTGGGTGACCAGTTCGCCGATTTCGCTGTTCGCGAAGCTTCCCAGGCCCGAACTGCCAGGGCCCGCTTCGAGGTTGTCGCCACCCGGGCCCAAGGACGGGGTGTCGGGATTGCGTGGGGTCGGCATGAGGTTCTCCTTCGCAGCGGCGGTGATGCTGACGGAAGGAAGGAACGCGATCCCCGGCGGCAGATACCTGGTTTTCCGAAAATCGCCCGTTGGGGCAGATCGGGATTTTCACCGCGGGAATCCGAAAAGGATTTTGCTCACCAATAATGCGGCGGCAGGCGAAAAGCCTTCACGGATTCCCGCTCGTGATCAATGCCGGACGTCGATGACGACGCGGTTCGGGGAGGTCAGCGTGAACACGGTGACCGCGGTCCTCGACCGGACGCCGAGGCCGATGGACAAGACGCCTTCGTAGTCGCCGGTGACCGCGACCGCCATGACGTTGCGCAGATTCCGGGTCCGGAACTTCTGCGGACCGGGATAGGTGGGATTCCCGGCGTCGTCGTGCGCGGCGGCAGGGCTCGCGGTGACCGCGATGAAGAATTCCCCGGTCAGCCAGACGATCTCGCCCGAGCCGTCGGCGATCAACTCGTCGACGAGGTCGTACCGGACGGCGGGTGCCGGGCCTGCGGTCAGGTCGAGCACGACCCGGTCGAACCCGGTGTTCTGGCCGGTGCGGATCCCCGTCATCGTGGGGATCGCCGGTGCCGCGACGGAAGCGGGCGCGGCCGCGGCGATGGCGCCGGTCAGCATGAGGGAGGTGGCGGCGAGCGCTCCGAGCGCGCGCCGGAGGTTGATGGCCATGGTGATGACCTCCTGCCGGAGAGCTAATTCCGGAAAGACGCCCGGATCGCCGGGACGGTTGGCATTCTTGGCCTTATCGTTACTGATCGCCGTATAGTCGTCGAGCGATCTCGAAGTCGGCGGGGAAATGGTTTTTCACGCGCTCCGCGAGTAGAATGAGATAACGGAGATCGCTTTTCGCGGAGGCGATGAGATGCGTGAATCTCCGGTCGTCCTCCCGGTAGCCGTCCTCCTGGGAACCGAACACGCACTGCACGTCGGTGGTGCGTCCGCCCCAGCACAGTGCGCCGAGAAGGTACTGCTCGACAACGAGGTTGTAATCCTCGAGCGGCGCGAGCCGTTGCCAGGCCGCCTGATTCTCGGCCGACTCCACCATGCGGACGGCGAGGTCGGCGTAGTGACGGAGGAGAGGAACCGCCGTGCCGCCGACGATTCCGGTGCACAGCGCGGCTTCCCCGGTGTAGTCGCGGAATTCCTCCGGCAGGAAGCCGCCGGTGCTCCGGATCGCCGCGGCGACGGCCGTCGGCCGGTAGTAGCCGGCATCGGAAGCCGGTGCGTGCTCGGGATTCTGCGCGACGATCTCCCCGTCGAGCCCGTCCGCGGGGAAACCCGGCCAGAGGAACACGTCGTTGTCGAGGTGCAGGAACGGTTCGCGCTGCTCCCGATACGCATGCAACTTCCCGAGCGCCCACCATGCCGGGTCCTGCCCGGCGAGTCCGTTCAACGACAGCGAAACTTCGTCGAAGGGCAGCCGCAACCGGGCGACGAGCAGTTCGTATCCCCAGTCGTCGGTCACCAACGCGGTCGTGGGGAAGAGGCGGGCCGCGAGGCGGAACGACAGGATCCACGACAGCGCGTGGAAGAAGTCGCTGGGCCAATGTCGCCCGTGCCGCCGCCGGTATGGAGTACTCCAAAACGACCAGACCGCCCGGCGGATCGGGTGCGCGGCCCTGTCACCCGGATGGACCACGCGGACCATTGGGGGACGCCAACCCGGCTCGATGACCTCGCCATATGCGGCGTGCCGGGGAGTCCCGGGCGCGAGCAGGCGGCCGCCGATGGCGACCGCTGCGCCGGGGTCGTATCCGTAGTACGGCATCGCGGAGTGGTTCGGGCCGGGGTGGTCGAACGTTACGACGGCCATTGGGTGAACCGCCCGGTTGTGGTGTACTAGTACACCTTGGGGCGCGACGACCGGCGGAACCCTTCGCCGGTTCTGATCTTTCACGGTCAGGAGGAGTTTCTTGTCGTCGAAGGTGAGGGCGCAGCCAGTGTTCCTGGAACGCCTGCTGGTGGACGTGGAAATGCGGCGCGGAAGGGCCTATCGGCGTCTGGCGGTGCGAACCGTTGTCGCCTGCGAGAACGGTGTCGACGGTTACGTGGCGCGCGCTCCGGTCGAGTGGACCGGCGATCCGGGGTCGATTCCCATCAAGGCGATCTTCGGTTGCCGCGTTGAGGCTTCGCCTGACGCGGTGGACCTGCGTTTCCCGAGACCGTTGCGCAAAGGAGAACGGCACGAGTTCGTTTCCCTCGTGTGCCACGACGATCGCGACGAGGAGACACGGTGGATCAACGTCGACGTCGATCATCAAGGGATCGCGCCGGGTGTCGTCGACGATGAGGGCAAGGTGACCGGAGGGCTGAACGTCAGCATCACGTTCGACGACCGCGTCCCCGAGGCCTGCTGGTGGTACGCCGAACAGACCGAGCGTGAGCGCATGGTCCGGCCGCCCGCCGGTGACCGGCGTCTGCTCGAGATCCGGCGAGGTGTCGTCGAGCACACGTTTCGGGGGCCCTGCCGTCCGCGCGAGCAGTACGGCATCGCTTTCCGCTGATGGTCAGGGGAGTGGACATGGCCGATGAAGAGGGCTTGGAGTCCCTGCTCGGCTACGCGCGAGAAGACCGGGTCGGACTCTCGGTCGTACTCGCCGTGGCAGGGGCGAAGGTGGGCGAAGACGCGGCCTTCACGGAGAAGATCACTTCGCTGCTCTCGGTGGTCAGCGCTCTGATGGATCGCGGTGCGGTCCCCGGCGATGTGGTGGGCAAGGAACGCGAGTTCGTGGCGTGGCCGGGGTCGAAGGACGAGGTTCTCTCGCGCTTGGCCTGTGAGGTCAAGGCGCTGGGGGATATTCCGGCGCCGGGGGAGCTTTGCTGGATTCACGCTCCGGCCGTCGTTGGGTGATGTTGCCCAGGGTGACTCAGAGATCGGCGGCAGATCTCCGTGTCACATGTTCGATGTGGTGGGACGTGGCCATGGCGACCCAGCGAGAGACTGAGCCGGCGGTTCTTCCGCCGGTGCGTCGGCATCGCGTCAGCTCATCGTCCCCCCATGAGTAGCCCGGACCGGCGAAGTCGCTTCTTTCGACCAGCTCCTCGACGAGATCTGTGAACCGCTCGGTGGGATCTTCGCCCTCTTCGACTTTGCGACGCAGCAGTACGGTTTTTCCCGGCACGGTGTAGCAGAGGTACGGATTAGGTGTTCGCGGGTTGCCGTCGGACCTCGGCGGCCTTGGATGCGTCACGCCATAGTCGCCGTAATTGACCTCGTTCGCGCGATTGTGGCGTACTTCGTTCCAGAGGGTGACTTCTGGGCGATCGCGTTCGGTTGTCACGTAGGTGGTTCGCTTGGCTGGGATGGATCCGGCCAGAAGTGTGGTCGACGCAGGGCCGAGCAGGTCTGACAACGCAGAGGCGGTTTCGGCTGCCGCGGTGGTTTGTTCTGGGCGGACGGCTTCGACGAAGCCGACGTCGAGGATCGTGTGGACACGTCCTTGCCTCGTGCCCGTGGACCTCATGATCGAGTCGATCCGCCCCAGGAGTTCGTGTAGCGATCCATCCGGCTGAGGGAGCCGGATGACAATGTCGCGATCTTGATGCTCGATCAGAAGACGCACTCGGCGTAAGTCGTCCTCCGTGGCGTCGAGCCTGACGACGGGAATCAGATAGGGACAGTCAGGAGCGAAGAGCCCATATTCAGCCTGTGCGGCCACCTCAATGGCATGGTCGAGGAACTCGAACACCCCTCCCGGCTGCTCTTCGAGTGGACTATCGGCTGTTAGCCAAGTGGTGTCGAGCCACAAGGTGCGGCCTTGATACGCGGCCTGAGCGGCGGCTCGGACGAGAGAGGGGAGGATCCTGCCAGCCGGTGTCACGGAATCGAGTAACTCGACCAGCACACGTGCCGGTGCGCCGTGAGATCGCAGACTGGCCAGGGCGGTCATCTCTCCGAGCTTGGCCTTGACCGCGACCAATGGACGAACGGAGTTCATCCGCCTTCCTCCCCGTGGACGGCGACGTTGTCGAACTTTTCCAGTATCAAGCAACGGTGTGTTCGGAGCCGTCCTCCGAGCAGGTGGCGCGGAATCGCCTCTGTGAGTGATCGCGTTCGTAACGTGAAGTAGTCCAGATGTAGCTTGGTGCGCTACATCTGGCTCGACCTCGGCTTGCTCGATCCCGCGGTGGTTCCCAAGTTCCCGGAGCTCACCGCTGTCACCATCGTCGATTTCATCCCATTGCCGTTCGACGGCGACGCGGCTGCCCGCTACGGAACGCTGGTCGCGCTGGTTCTCGTGGCGAATCGGGATCCGAAGCCACGGCGGATGGACCTGATGATCGCCGCCATCGCGTCTTCGCGTGGACTGCCGCTGTACACCCGCAACGCGGACGACTTCAGAGGTTTGGGCTGCATGGTCGAGGTCGTCGCGGTCTGAAGGGTTTCGAGCCCGACTCGCCGACCTATCGGAGACTCAGCGAGAAGATGGATCCGTCGGTCGTGGCCGAGAACAACTCGTTGTCGTGAGCCAGGCTGGTTGCCTCGTCATCCCGTGACAGTCGGTTGGCGAACGCCGCCTGGGCTTCGATGATGCGGTCAGTTGAGCCCTGACCGAGTTCCTGGTCGACGGCTTCGCTGATCGCATACCTGGCGGTGATTTGTCCCTCTGCGAAATCGAACGTGACACTGGTACCGCGTGCACCACCGAACGGCGTCTCGAAGCGCACGCGATCTCGCGGGCGACGCCTGAGCCGGGTGCGCATGACCTCGGGTGTCCAGCGTTCGCGTGCGACGAAGTTGCCGCCGAAGTCGGCGAGCATCGCCCACGATGCGCTCACCGCCGCGTTTGTGAGCGCGAGTGACGGCTGGTCCCTGATGTCGTCCCGCAAGCGAAAGCGGCGAGTCTCGTTGATCATGCGCGAACTGAATTCGTACGCCGGCTCTTCCTCGTCACCGGGATCGATCGCGAGATAGGAAAGCGCATCGTCGGAGGCGACTATGGAAGTGGCAAGGCCGGCGGGGATTCTTCCGTCGACGGTGATGCCGTCGAGTTGCCGGACCGCTTTTCCGAGCTGCTGTATCGCGGTACGGCGGTTCTTGGTTCCCTTGCATTCGAGCGTGCGAATCCGGTAACGGCGGCCGGCTTGAGGGTCAGCGGCGACCAGGAGATAGTCGGGGCGATGTTTCCCGATTTTTCGCACCGCTTGCCGCGCTCCGCCGGCGAAGACGTAGCGATCGTCCAATGCCGCATCCACGTCGATGATGCTGACGGGGGCAATTCCTGCTCCGGTCCGAGCGAACCATTGGCGAGCGAGGAGGACGCCGAACCCGATCCCTATCTCCTCGGAGGTCACGCGCCGCTGGTTGCCTACGATGCGGCGGCCCGCCTCGCTCACCTTGAGCCGTGGTGGTTCAGTTCTGGTGAGGTCTTTGATGTCGACAAGATCGAAGAACCCCAAATAACGCAAAAGCCCCCATTGTGCGTAGATGTCGAGCAGATCGTCTTTGTAGCGGGACGCTGTCGCGTAGGCGAGCTGGTGTAGTGCTTCGACCGGTCGAAGCACTACACCATTTTCCAGACCGCTGGCCGGTGACAGAGTCTTGCCGGAGTTGACGAAACCCGGTGCGTTCATGACACGGTGGATGAGTCCGTTACTGCTTTCTCCGTGCAGGTAGGCGTGCGAGCCGACGACCTTCCGTGCCTGATCAAGATCCACACCGCAGTGTCTCAGGTGGTGGCGACCCGAGCCAGTTCACCAGCCACGTTCGCGCCACTCCGCCAGCTGACCCCGCTGCTCACCCAGCGTCGAGTCGTCCCCATGCCCCGGGTAGAACCAAGTCTCGTCCGGCAGTTCGCCGAAGATCCGCGTCTCGACATCGTCCAGAAGCGACGTGAAATCCGAAGGCGAACCCGTCTTCCCGACACCGCCGGGGAACAGCGAGTCGCCGGTGAACAGGTGCGGGTGTCCGTTCGGGTCGCGGTACAGCAGCGCGATGGAGCCGGGGGTGTGGCCGCGCAGGTGGATCACCTCGAGGGTGATCTGCCCGACCTTGATCGTGTCGCCGTGTTCGACGAGGAAGTCCGGCGGGATCGGCAGCGGTCCGGCGTCCAGCGGGTGGGCGGCGGTGTTCGAGCCGTTCGCGCCGGCGACGGCGCCGAGGGCCTGCCAGTGGTCCTGGTGCTGGTGGGTGGTCACGACGGTCCTCAGCGCGGGCCGGTCGGGGCCGTGGCCGATGAGGTCGGAGATCCGTTCCGGGTCGTTCGCGGCGTCGATCAGCAGCGCCTCGTTCTCGGTGCGGCAGACCAGCAGGTACGCGTTGTTGTCCATCGGGCCGACCGACAGCTTCGTGATGGTGAGCGCGTCCAGGGTGCGACGGGCGGCGTCGCCGCCGGGGTCGACGTGCCCGGTGTAGGTCTCGACGATGTTCACACCGCACACGGTAGTCGTTCGCCTGCAATCGGTTCCACCCGCACAGGCGGCGCACAGGTGCACGACGTAGGCTCGCGTCGCCCCGCCATCCGAACCACAGGACGCTCGTGCCCGACGCCTCGCCGCGCGCCCCGCGCAAGATCAGCTGGGACGTCCTTCGCGTTGTCGCCGTCTTCGCGGTCATGCTCGGACACGTCACCCATCAGGGGGCGCTTCTGCATCCGGAACTGGTGGGGTACCCCTTTCGGGTAACGGCACAGTTCGGTGCGGCCATCCTTCTGGTGATCTCCGCCTTCTTCGTGTGCGCGAGCCTGCGCAAGGGACGCCCGGGGCGGTGGCTGTGGAGCCGGGTCGCGCGGCTGGTGCCCGCGTACCTGGTGGCGGTCACCGTCACCTACGTCGTCGCCCGGTACGCGACGATCCGGTTCAGCGGCCTGCCGTTCCCGCCGGGCCTGTCCGGGTTCCTGTTCGGTGTCCCGCAGGGCCCGCCGACCGACCCGTCGCCCTGGTACATCCCCACCGGCGCCGACCTGCTCGGCAACCTGGGCATGGTCCAGGAATGGGGCTGGCGTTACGAGCTCTTCTACTACCTCGACGGTGCCTACTGGACGCTGCCGGTGCAGCTCATCGCGTTCACCGCCGCGGCCCTGCTGTGGCCACGCCGGTGGCGTACGCACCGGCTCACGGTCGCGCTGCTCTGGGCGCTGATCCTGGTGCCGCTCTTCCTCCGGTTCGTCGTGTTCGACCCGGTTTCCACTCCGAAGCTCGTCGAGACCTCCTACTACGGCCTCGGCCTGCACCGCGTGCACGTCTTCGCCATCGGCATCGCGATCTGGCTCTGGGCGAAACGACGGCTGGCGCACTGGCATCTCGCGCTGTTCGTGCTCGCCGCCTGCGCCGCCCAGGACCTGCAGGTCTTCCCGTTCCACCAGGCCCTGCCGAACGATCCGGAGCGCTGGCCCTCGGCCATCGGGTTCGCGATCATGCTGCTGCTGGTGTGCCTGGCCGCGCGCGGACCGGACTGGCGGTTCCCCGGTCTCGCCAGGATCGCCCCGGCTGTCACCTGGCTCGCGGGCATCTCGTATGGTCTTTATCTGGTGCACCAGGAACTCGGTTACATCCTGGCCCGTGCCCTGCTGAACGTCGGCGTCCCCGGCTGGCTGCGGCTCCCCATCGTGCTGGCCGCCGCCGTCCTCGGGGGCTGGGCGATCACCGCTGGCGTGGAACGGCCGGTCCACCGGTGGCTCACCGCTCGCCGGGATCGACGCGATAAGCCTGGAAAACCGCAGGTCAAGGACTCGGAACCAGTTTCTGTCGGTGGTGCCTCGTAGCATGGAAGCGGCCGCCCGTGCAGCTATCGACCGGGCCGGCGACCGCAGCTGAGAATGAAACCTGAAGGGACCCTGGCGTGGCTGATCGCCTCGTTGTTCGCGGCGCCCGCGAGCACAACCTCCGCGGTGTGGATCTCGACCTGCCCCGCGACAGCCTGATCGTGTTCACCGGTCTGTCCGGGTCCGGGAAGTCGAGCCTCGCCTTCGACACCATCTTCGCCGAAGGCCAGCGCCGCTACGTCGAGTCGCTGTCGGCGTACGCGCGCCAGTTCCTCGGCCAGATGGACAAGCCGGACGTCGACTTCATCGAGGGCCTTTCGCCCGCGGTGTCGATCGACCAGAAGTCCACCTCGCGCAACCCGCGTTCGACCGTCGGCACCATCACCGAGGTCTACGACTACCTGCGCCTGCTCTACGCCCGCGCCGGCAAGGCGCACTGCCCGCAGTGCGGCGAGGCGATCAGCAAGCAGACCCCGCAGCAGATCGTCGACCAGGTGCTCGCGATGGAGGAGGGCACCCGCTTCCAGGTGCTCGCGCCGGTCGTGCGCGGGCGCAAGGGGGAGTACCTCGACCTCTTCGAGAACCTGCAGCAGCAGGGCTACGCGCGGGTCGTGGTGGACGGGACGATCCACCCGCTCACCGACCCGCCGAAGCTGAAGAAGCAGGAAAAGCACCAGATCGCCGTCATCATCGACAGGCTTTCGGTGAAGACGAGCTCGCGGCAGCGCCTCACCGACTCGGTCGAGACGGCGCTCCGGCTGGCCGACGGCCTGATCGAGCTGGAGTTCGTCGACCTGCCGGAGAACGATCCGCATCGCGTGCGCGGTTTCTCCGAGAACCTGGCCTGCCCCAACGGCCACCCGCTGGCGATCGAAGACCTCGAGCCGCGGTCGTTCTCGTTCAACGCCCCGTACGGCGCCTGCCCCGACTGCACCGGTATCGGCGTCCGCAAGGAGGTCGACCCGGAGCTCGTGGTCCCGGACGACGAGATGTCCCTCGGCGAGGGCGCCATCGCGCCGTGGGCGGGCGGCCAGAGCGCGGACTACTTCATCCGCCTGCTCGAATCGCTGTCCGAGACCATCGGCTTCCGGATGGACACGCCGTGGCGCAAGCTGCCGGCGAAGGTGCAGAAGGCCGTCCTGCACGGCGTCGACGAGCAGGTCCACGTTCGCTACAAGAACCGCTACGGCCGTCAGCGTTCGTACTACGCGAGCTTCGAGGGTGTCATCCCGTTCCTCGAGCGGCGCCAGGAGCAGACCGAGTCCGAGTACATGCGCGAGCGGTACGAGGGCTACATGCGCGAGGTGCCGTGCCCGGCCTGCCAGGGCACGCGGCTCAAGCCGGAGATCCTCGCCGTCACCCTGGAGCACAAGACCCAGGGCGACCGGTCGATCGCCGAGGTCTGCGCCCTCTCGATCGCCGAGGCGTCGCAGTTCCTGGACGAGCTGGAGCTCGGCAAGCGCGAGCAGGTCATCGCCGGCGCGGTGCTCAAGGAGATCCAGGCGCGGCTGCGCTTCCTCCTCGACGTCGGCCTCAACTACCTCTCGCTCGACCGCGCCTCCGGGACGCTGTCCGGCGGCGAGGCGCAGCGCATCCGGCTCGCCACGCAGATCGGTTCCGGTCTGGTCGGCGTGCTGTACGTGCTGGACGAGCCGTCGATCGGGCTGCACCAGCGAGACAACCACCGCTTGATCGAGACGCTGGTCCGCCTGCGCGACCTGGGCAACACGCTGATCGTCGTCGAGCACGACGAGGACACCATCCGCTCGAGCGACTGGGTGGTCGACATCGGCCCGGGCGCCGGCGAGCACGGTGGCCACATCGTCCACAGTGGACCGTACAAGAAGATCCTGCGGAACAAGGAATCGATCACCGGCGCGTACCTTTCGGGCCGCACCAAGATCGAGGTCCCGGCCATCCGGCGCCCGATCGACAAGAAGCGTCAGCTGACCGTCGTCGGCGCGCGCGAGCACAACCTGCGCGGGCTCGACGTGTCGTTCCCGCTCGGCTGCCTCGTGTCGGTCACCGGTGTCTCGGGTTCCGGGAAGTCCACGCTGGTCAACGACATCCTCGCGACCGTCCTGGCGAACAAGCTCAACGGCGCGCGTCAGGTCCCCGGCCGGCACACCCGCGTGAACGGGCTGGCCAACGTGGACAAGCTGGTCCGCGTCGACCAGTCGCCGATCGGCCGCACCCCGCGGTCCAACCCGGCGACCTACACCGGCGTCTGGGACCACGTGCGCAAGCTGTTCGCCGCGACCACCGAGGCGAAGGTGCGCGGCTACCAGCAGGGCCGGTTCTCGTTCAACGTCAAGGGCGGCCGGTGCGAGGCCTGCGCCGGTGACGGCACGATCAAGATCGAGATGAACTTCCTGCCGGACGTCTACGTCCCGTGCGAGGTCTGCAAGGGCGACCGGTACAACCGCGAGACCCTCGAGGTGCACTACAAGGGCAAGACCGTCTCCGACGTGCTGAACATGCCGATCGAGGAGGCGGCCGAGTTCTTCGAGCCGATCAAGGCGATCCACCGGCACCTGGCCACCCTCGTCGACGTCGGCCTCGGCTACGTCCGGCTCGGGCAGCCCGCGCCGACCCTGTCCGGCGGTGAGGCGCAGCGCGTCAAGCTCGCCAGCGAGCTGCAGAAGCGGTCCACCGGCAAGACGGTCTACATCCTCGACGAGCCGACGACCGGTCTGCACTTCGAGGACATCAGCAAGCTGATCGGCGTGATCAACGGGCTGGTGGACAAGGGCAACACGGTGATCGTCATCGAGCACAACCTCGACGTCATCAAGACCTCGGACTGGATCATCGACATGGGTCCGGAGGGTGGTTCCGGCGGTGGCACCGTGATCGCGGAGGGCACTCCGGAGCACGTCGCCTCGGTTGAGGAGAGCTACACCGGTCAGTTCCTGAAGACCGTTCTCGCTTGAGTCACCCCGTGCTATGAAAGGTCCTTTCCTTGCAAATTTTGCAAGGAAAGGACCTTTCATAGCATCCGGAGGGGGAACTACCCCTTACCGCTCACGAGGTCCAGCACGGGAGAGGCGGGCCCGTAGTAGAAGGCGCGCAGCCGGTACGAGGCGCCTTCCTCGCCCGGCATGGTGGCGAGCCCGGCCGACGTCGTCCCTGGATCGGACACCTCGATCGGCACGAACCCGTCCGCGCCGGGCTTCTTGATCTCCACCAGGAAACCGTCCTCGTCGCTGGAGCGATCGGCCCAGCTGAACCGCACCATCTCCTCCGGCGCTGGCTCGGCCTTGAACGACGCCGGGGCGGCCGATCGATCGCCCGCCCGCAGCGGCACGGCGGGTCCGGAAACGGCGGGGGTCGCGGGTCCGGAAACCGTCACGGCGTCCGAAACGGCACCGTAGAACGGCCGGATCCGGTAGTAGAACCGCGTTTCCGGCATCAGGTCCGGATGCCGGAAGGTCGTCTGCCGCGGCGGCACGAACTGCAGGATCGTGTACTCGCCGTGCGGATCGGTCGTGTATTCGACGATCCTGCCCGCGGCGCCCGGATCGTCGTCGGGCCAGCTCAGGTCGACGTTCACCGGATCCGTCAGCGTCGCGGTGAAACCGGGTTCCTCGCCACATCCGGACACGAAAGCGACCGTCAGCAGAACGGCCGCGAGTTTCCTTGGCACGCCGAGACCCTCCCGGGAATCAGGCGGCGGCGGAATCCGGAGGCGTCAGCATACGAGCGCGTCCGGTGATCGACAAGAGCCCGGTTGAACCGCATCCCCCGGTCATCCGTGTGGGAGGCAAGAGGAGGCGGCCATGGAGAACCGAGGAGAGGCCGGTGCCGATGCACAGTTCGATCGCGGCGGGCGCCGAACGATCCACTCTGCCCCTGCGGGTTGCAGTACTGTCCTCGCCGACCCAGAAGACCGTCGGGAGGACGCGAGTGGCGATCGGAGGCTGGCGGCCCAAAAAGGCCAAAGGCGAGGACTTGGTCAGGCACTTGTACGCCGAACACGGGCGAAGCCTGCTGGCGTACGCGACAAGGCTGACCGGGGACCGCGCGGCCGCGGAGGACGTCGTGCAGGAGACCTTGGTCCGGGCTTGGAAACATGCCGAAGACCTGGAGAACGACGCGAAGGGATCGGTGCGGGGCTGGCTGCTCACGGTCGCCCGGAACATCATCACCGACCGCGCGCGGGCCAGGGCGGCCCGGCCACCGGAAGTGGCGGAGCCGGCGGAAGGCGTGCCCACCCCGGCGGTGGAGCGGGACCACGCGCAAGGCGTCGTGGACTCCATGGCCGTGCTCGGGGCCATGGACGGCCTGTCCACGGAACATCGTGAGGTACTGGTGGAGATCTATTACCGGGGCCGGACGGTGGCCGAAGCGGCGAAATCCCTGGGCGTCGCCCCGGGTACCGTTAAGTCGAGATCTTATTACGCGTTACGGGCGCTCAGAGCCGTGATGTCCGGACCCGGGAAGGAGGTAGCGCGATGAGTGCGGTGGGACACGACCAGGGCCAGCTCGCCGCCTACGTCCTCGGCGGTCTGACTCAGGCGGAAGCGGCCACGTTCGAGACGCATCTGGCGAGCTGCCCGACGTGCCGTCGTGAGGTGCGCGAGCTGTCGGAGCTGCGCCACCACCTCGACGAGGTACCCCCGGAGGCGTTCCTCGAAGGACCGCCCGACGGCGGAGATCTGCTCCTGCAGCGCACGCTGCGTCAGGTGCGCGAAGAAGAGGGCACCCAGGAGCGCAAACCGCGGCGGCTCCTCGCCGTGGCCGGTGCGGCCGTGCTGGTCGTGGTGGCGCTCGGCGCGGGTGTGCTCGTCGGACGGCAGACGTCGCCCGAACCGTCGACGGTGGCTTTGCCGGTGCCGACGGCGACCGCGCCGGTGCCCGGCACTCGTGACCTCGCGGCGACCAACCGGGACACGGGTGTGCAGTTGGCGGTCCGGGTGGTCCCGGCCGCGGGCTGGGTGCGGCTGCACGCCAAGGCGACAGGTGTCCGCGAAGGCGAGAAGTGCGCGCTCATCGTCGTGACGAAGAGCGGAGAGCGGGTCAACGCCGGCAGCTGGCTCGTTTCGGAGAAGGGACAGCGTGAGGGCACCGGTGTCGACGGTTCCGCGCTGGTCGCCCCCGGCGACGTGGCCTCGGTCGACGTCGTGACGATGGACGGCCGGAACCTGGTGTCGGCGCAGGTATGACGGGTTCGCTCACGGGTCGCGGAGGCGGTTGGTACCGCTTCCGCGACACGTGGGTGCTGCCCGCCTCGCCCAAGGCGGTCTTCGACGCGGTCGTCGACTTGGCCGCGTACCCGCTGTGGTGGCGCGACGTGCGTTCGGTCAGCCGGGTCGACGAGGACACCGCCGAACTCGTCTGCCGCTCCAGGCTGCCGTACGCGCTGACCGTGCGGATGCACCGAGACCGCCAGGACGAGCGCGAGGGGCGGCTGCGAGTGCTGCTCAGCGGTGACCTCGAAGGGACGCTGGCCGGTGCGCTGGTCGCGGTGGGAAGCGGCACGAGACTGGAGATCACGCAGGAGGTCGAGGCGCGGAAACCGTTGCTGCGCAAGCTCGATCGTGTCGCCAGGCCGGTCTTCCGGATCAACCACGCCCTCATGATGCGACGGGGGCAACTGGGATTGCAGGGATATCTGGGGCGCTAAGCTCCCGCCATGCGTGTCGCCACCGTGCAGCCGTTCACCGCCCCCGCCGACCTCGCCGCGAACATCACCGAACACGCCAGGCTCCTCCGGATCGCGGACGCCGATCTCTGCGTGTTCCCGGAACTCTCCCTGACCGGTTTGGAATTCGAGGCGCTCGCCGCCGACCCGGGACTCTGGCTGACTCCGGACGACACACGTCTCGAACCGCTTCGGGAGGCTTGCCGGGCGAGCGCCGTCCACGCCGTCATCGGACTGCCGCTGGTGGAGGACGGGCACCGGTACATCGGTTCGCTCGTCCTCGGCGACGGCGGGGAAACCGTTGCCACCTATGCGAAACGGAACCTGCACAACAGCGAGGAAGAGCTCTTCGAACCGGGCACGCGGCAGGTGATCGTCGAGGTCGGCGGTAGGCGCCTCGGTCTGGCGATCTGTCTCGACGCCGCCAACCCGGACCACGCGCGGGAACTCGCCGAGGCGGGCGCCGACGTCTACGTCCTCAGCGCGCTCTTCAGCGAGGGGCAGGAAGACCGGTTGCTCGATCAGGTCGGCGTCGCCGCCGGATACGGGATGTGGGTGGTGCTTTCCCAGTACTCCGGCAAGACCGGCGGCATGGCCGCGTTCGGCGGCAGCGGGGTCTGGAGACCCGGAGGCGCCGCCGAGGTGCGTCTCGGCGGCGAGGTCTCCGAGTGGGCTTACGCGACGATCGCCTCCTGAACCTTTCGGGCGCGAAGGAGCACTGTCGCGGCGAAGACGGCGAGAGCGAGCAGTCCGGCGCTCAACGCGTACGCCGCTCGATACCCGCTAGCGAGTGCTTCAGGCATCGCGGCTCCTTCGGCCAGCAGTGATCCAGTGCGCGAAGCGGCGGTGGTCGCGAGCACGGCCGTCCCGATCGCCGCGCCGATCTGTTGCGTGGTGTTGATCAGCCCCGAGGCGACTCCGGCGTCGGCAGGCGAGACGTCGGACATCGCCTGCCCCATCAGCGCCGGCATCGCCGCGCCGAACCCGATGCCCATCAGCACGAGCGCGGGCAGGACGTCCGTCGCGTAGTCGCCGTCGGCCTGGACGGTGGCGAGGAAACCGAGCGCCAGCGCGACCAGCGAGAGCCCGCCGACGAGGACCGTCCGTGCCCCGAAGCGGTGGTTCAGCCGCTCGGCGAAGACCAGCGACATCACCGCGATCGAAAGCGGGGCGGGCAGGAACGCGAACCCGGTGCTCAACGCGTCGAGCCGGAGCACGCGCTGCAGGTAGAGCGCGGTGATGAACTGGAAGCCGAACAACCCGGCCACCATCAGGACCATCACCGTGTTCGCCCCGGACACCGCGCGAAGGCGGAAGATCCGCAGCGGCAGCAGCGGCCGGCGTGCCTTCGCCTGCCGGAGCACGAACCCGGCGAGCAGGAGCAGCGACACCGCGAGCAGGCCGAGCGTGCGGACGTCGGCCCAGGTGTACTCCTCGGCCTTGACGATCGTGTAGATCAGCAGCATCAGGCCGCCGGTGACCAGCCCGGCGCCGGTGACGTCCGTGCCGTCGCGCAGGCCAGGGCCTCGATCGTCCGCGAGCAGCCGGACGGCGAGCGCCAGCGCGATCGCGCCGATCGGCAGGTTGACGAAGAACGTCCAGTGCCAATCGAGCAGCTGGGTGAGCGTTCCGCCCGCGATGAGCCCGATCGACGATCCGGCGGCCTGGGTGAAGCTGTAGACGCCGATGGCCTTCGCCCGTGCCCGCGGTTCCGGGTAGAGCGTGGTGATCATGCCGAGCACGACGGCTGATGCCAGCGCGCCACCGGCGCCCTGCAGGAAGCGGAATCCGATGAGCTGCGCCTGGTCCTGCGCGATTCCGCAGAGCAGCGAGGCGAGCGTGAACAGGCCGAGCCCGGCGAGGAACACCCGTTTCCGGCCGATCAGGTCGCCCAATCTGCCGGACAACAGGAGCAGCCCGGCGAAGGCGATCAGGTAGGCGTTGACCACCCAGGCCAGCGTCGAGGGCGTGAAGCCGAGGTCGTTCTGGATCGCGGGCAACGCGACGGCGACGATCGAACCGTCGAGGACGACCATCAGCGAGACGGCGCAAAGCACGGCCAGTGCGAGGGCGCGCTGAGACACAGATAACCCCTTTTTCCCAGGTGATGCCTTGGTGCATCACTTGTAACAGCGCCCATCTTGTGTGACTCTGTTCCTCGCCGGAAGGAGGCACTTTCATGTCCCAGGGGAACAGCGATGTGACCGCGCAGGCCAGGGTCGTCGATCCCGAAAAACTCGAGGTGTGCACCGTGCTCGAGGTGATCAACCGGATCAGCGGCAAGTGGGCGATCGGCATCCTGCTGGAGGCCACGCGCGGTCCCGTGCGGTTCACCGAGCTGGAGCGCTCGGTGGAGGGGATCAGCAGGCGGATGCTCACCTTGACGTTGCGGAATCTCGAACGCGACGGCCTGCTCGTGCGCACCGTGTACCCGACGGTGCCGCCGAAGGTGGAGTACGAGGCCACGGCGATGGCGAAGGAGCTGTACGCGTCGCTGAGCGGCCTGCTGAGCTGGGCCGAGCGCCATCGTGACTCGATCGCCGAGTCCCGTGTCGTCTACGACGAGAAGGTCAGCGCCTGACGTCCGCCGCGTGCACGGCACGCTGGACGTGCGAGCACAGCATGGCGAAGTACATCTTGTGGAACGGCAGGTCCGTGCTGTTCTTCGCGGACCAGCTTTCCCAGAGCCCGCCCGGCCGCAGATAGCGTGACGTGTACGCGGTGGTGAGGTCGGTGTCGATGTGGTGCAGGGCCGCGAGCGCCCATTCCTGGTCGTAGCGCAGGTCCGGCCGCGCGAGGTAATGGTCCAAATAGGACACGAGGATCTCGGCGTCGGCGATCGTGCCGAACCGGGCGAGCGCGAAACAGTAGCCCTGCCCGGCGAAGACCAGCCCGCTTTCCAGGAACAGCTCCCGGATACGGCCGCGCCACGCGGTGCGGCGGTCGACGCCGATCAGCCAGGCCGCGGTGATCCGCGGCCGCCAGTCCGCCGCGAGCAGTTCGCCGAGTTCGTCGTCGGTGATGGTCCGCGCGTCCTCCACGAGGTCGCGCAGGAACCGCTCGCGTTCGGGGTCGGTCATCATCCCGTCGAAATTGCCGTGCAGCAGCTTCGAGTACCGCGAGAGCACGTAGCGGTCGATGGCGTCCGGCATGCCGTTCAGCTTCCCAGAAAAGAGGAACCGCGGTGCGAGGACGGGGGCCCCTCGCACCGCGGTTCCGGTCTGTCGCCGGGCGCTACGCGTGCGCCACGGCCTTCTCCCTGTCGCCGTCCGGATCCTTCGGCGTGTCGGAATGGTCGTCGATCAGGGTGGCTTCGTCGAACGGGGCCTGTCCGCTGAAGACCCGGTTGGCCTGATCCCGGTCGAACTCCTTGGTCCACGTTCCGACCAGGACGGTCGCGACGGCGTTGCCCGCGAAGTTGGTCAGCGCGCGGGCCTCGGACATGAACCGGTCGATGCCGAGGATGAAGCCGACGCCGTCGACCAGTTCCG
Organism: Amycolatopsis sp. CB00013; assembly: GCF_001905755.1. Classification (NCBI taxonomy): domain Bacteria; kingdom Bacillati; phylum Actinomycetota; class Actinomycetes; order Pseudonocardiales; family Pseudonocardiaceae; genus Amycolatopsis; species Amycolatopsis sp. CB00013. Next base: position 124,786 of record NZ_LIWC01000009.1, read on the forward strand.
GCCGGTGCGACTGGAGACCGCCCGCGAGGGTGGCGATCCCGGCGCCGCTCACGCCCGCCGCGCCCTTCGACGCGATGATCATGAACAGCAGCAAGGAGATCTGCTCGCCGACACCCAGCGGCTGGTCCTGCGCGCTGGCGATGAACAGCGTCGCCATCGTCAGGTAGATGGCCGTGCCGTCGAGGTTGAACGAGTAGCCGGTGGGCACGGTGATGCCGACGACCGGTTTGGACACCCCGAGGTGCTCCATCTTCGCGATCAGCCGGGGCAGAGCCGACTCGGACGACGACGTCGACAGGATCAGCAGGAACTCCCTGCCGAGATAACGCAACAGCGTGAAGATGTTGATCCGCGCGCCGAGCCACAGGACCGTGCCGAGCACGCCGAACACGAACACCAGGCAGGTCAGGTAGAAGCCGATCATGATGACGGCGAGGCTGCGCAGCGCGCCCCAGCCGGTTTCGCCGACCACCGCGGCGATCGCGCCGAACGCGCCGACCGGGGCGGCCCACATGATCATGGCGAGGATACGGAACACGAGCCGCTGGATGTGCTCGATGCCGCGGCGGATCGGCTCGCCCTTGGTGCCCAGCTTCTGCACGGCGAAGCCGGCGAGGAGCGCGACCAGGAGCGTCTGCAGCACCTGGCCTTCGGTGAAGGCGGAACCGAAGCTGGTGGGGATGATGCCCATCAGGAAGTCGACGGTGCCTTCGCCGCCTTCGGCCTGCTTGTGCGCCTTCGCCGCCGCCGCGGGGTCGAGGTGCAGGCCCTCACCCGGGTGCAGGAGGTTGCCCACGACGAGGCCGATCGCGAGCGCGAACGTCGACATCATCAGGAAGTAGCCGAGCGACAGCAACCCGACCTTGCCGACCTTCGCGGCCTTCGCCACCGATCCGATGCCGAGCACGATGGTGCAGAAGATGATGGGGGAGATCATCATCTTGATCAGGTTGACGAAGCCCGTGCCGAGCGGCTTGAGCTCCTTGGCCAGACCTGGCGCCGCGAACCCGACGATGACGCCGAGGACGACCGCCGCGATCACGGCCAGGTACAGGTAGTGCATCTTGTCGCGGCGTCGTGGCGCCGCTTCCGGCGTTGTAGGCACCTTTGCCTCCAGCTCAGGGGGGTGTCCGTGGGATTGCCGGTCACTATCACCCGGGCTGGTGAGCTGGGTCACGGTTGTGTTCATTGAGTTCGCACGAGTGGTTTCCGGGGAATTCCGGCCGGGCGCGCCGCACGGCCCGGCGCCGGTGTGCTGGTATGGGCGGGTGCCCTCGACGACGCGGATCCGGACCAGGCGCGGCAGTCTCGCCCGTCAGCTGCTGATTCTGCAGCTCGTGGTCCTTTTCGTGCTCGTCGCGGCCGGGGTGACCTTCGCGTACCTCGATTCGGTCAGGGCCACCGAGGACCGGGCGCGGGACAAGGTGACCGCGGTCGCCGAAGCGGTGGCGGACGCCCCTGGTGTTCTCGCCGCACTGTCCACATCGGAGCCGACCCGGACCCTGCAGCCGTTCGCGCAGAGTGTCCGCGCGGACACGGACGTGGACTTCGTGACCATCATGGACAAGAACGGCATCCGCTACACGCACCCGAATCCGGCGCTGATCGGGCAGCCGTTCATCGGCAACATCGGCGAGGCGCAACGTGGCGGCAAGGTCCTCGAGACCTACGCCGGTTCGCTCGGCCCGTCCGAACGCGTCGTGGTCCCGGTGCGCGGCGCCGCCGGGCAGGTCGTCGCGCTGGTGTCGGTCGGCATCACGGTCGAAGCGATCGACGCGGAACTGCGAGAACGCCTGTGGCCCTTGATCGGGGTCGCGATGGCGGTGCTGGTGGTCGGCGGGATCGGCAGTTATCTCGTCAGCGCCCGGCTCCGGCGGCAGACCAGGGGGATCGCGCCGGAGGAACTGAGCAACCTGTTCGAATACCACGAAGCCGTGCTGCATTCCGTGCGCGAGGGGCTGCTGCTCGTCGGCGGGGACGGGCGAGTGGTGCTCTGCAACGACGGGGCACGGGCGCTGCTGGGTGTCGCCGAGGACGCCGTCGGCCGTGAACTGTCCGCATTGGACATTCCCGAAGACCTCGTCGAAGCGTTCACCTCGGGGGAGGAGCGCACCGACGAACTGCACCTCACCGAGGCCAGAGTGCTCGTGGTCAGCACGTCGCCGGTGCGCTCGCGCGGGAAGGCGATGGGCACCGTGGTGATCCTGCGCGATCACACGGAACTCCAGGCGCTGACCGGGGAACTGACCACGGTGCGCGGATTGGCCGAGGCGCTGCGGTCGCAGGCGCACGAAGCGGCGAACCGGCTCCACACCGTCGTTTCCCTGGTCGAGATCGGCCGCCCCGAACAGGCCGTCGAGTTCGCGACCGAAGAACTCGCGCTGGCACAGGAACTCACCGACCGCGTCGTCGGCGCGGTCGCCGAACCCGTGCTCGCGGCGCTGCTGCTGGGCAAGGCGGCGGAGGCGAGCGAACGCGGCGTCGAGTTCACGATCACGCCCGACACCGTCATGGAGGACTCGGACACCGGCGTCCCGCCTCGGGATCTGGTGACCATCCTCGGGAATCTGATCGACAACGGCATCGACGCGGCGGCGGGCAACGCCGGCCAGGGCGGACGGCCAGGGGTCGAGGTGACCGTCCGCGCGGATGCCGACGGGTTGCTGCTGCGGGTCGCCGACACCGGGCCGGGCGTCGAGGACGTCGAAGAGGTGTTCCGGCGCGGGTGGTCCACCAAACCCGAGGACGGGCACGGACTCGGCTTGGCACTGGTGGGTCAGGCGGTGCGGCGGCACGGTGGGACGATCGACGTCGGCCGCGACGAGGGCGCGGTGTTCACCGTTCGCCTGCCGCCGAAGGAGCCCGCGCGATGATCAAGGTGCTGGTCGTCGAGGACGAACCGGTGGCCGCCGACGCGCATCGGGTGTACGTCGAGCGGATGCCCGGCTTCACCGTGGCCGGGGTCGTGCACTCCGGCGGCGACGCCTTGCGGTTCTGTGAACGCGAACCGGTCGACCTGGTACTGCTGGACTTCTACCTCCCGGACACGCACGGCCTCGCCGTCTGCCGGTCGCTGCGCGCGGCCGGTCTCCCGATCGACGTCATCGCCGTGACCTCGGCGCGGGATCTGGCGCTGGTGAAGGCCGCCGTGTCGGTCGGCGTGGTGCAGTACCTGCTGAAACCGTTCACTTTCGCGTCGCTGCGGGAAAAACTGGAGCGCTACGCGGAGTTCCACGGCGCTTCGGGCGAAGTCACCGGACAGGCCGAGATCGACCGCGCGCTCGGCACCCTGCGCACCACCGAGCGGCAGGCGCTGCCGAAGGGGATGAGCGGGCAGACCCTGGAGGCGATCACCGAAGTCCTCGCCTCGGCCGCCGACGGCCTCTCCGCCGGAGCGGCCGCTACCGCCATCGGCGCCTCCCGCGTCACCGCGCGCCGCTACCTCGAGTACCTCGCCGACAACGGCCTCGCCCAGCGTGAGCCCCGCTACGGCCAGGTCGGCCGCCCCGAGGTCTGGTACAAGCCGAAAACCATATAACGACCTATACGGCGGCCCGCGGGCTACCTTGGGATCGTGAAGATCGGCGAACTCGCGCGGAAGGCCGGGGTCAGCGTCCGCGCGCTGCGCTATTACGAGGAAGAGGGCTTGATCAGCCCGGGCCGCGAAGGCAACGGCTATCGCGACTTCTGCGAAGGCTCGGTCGAGGCGGTCCTGCAGATCCGCGGGATGCTCGACGCCGGACTGCCGGTGCGGCTGATCCGTGAGGTCCTGCCGTATCTCGACGGACCGGAGGAGGTCCGGCCGAAGGAACCGTGCGAGTACATGATCGGCGAGGTCGCGCGGCAGCGGGAAGTGCTCGATCGCCGGATCGCGCTCATGACCCGCAATCGCGACGCCCTCGACGCGTACCTGCGCGACTTGACCCTGACACAAACGTGAGGGTTTTAGCGTGCGGGCATGACTTCGATGCGCGCGCTGCGACAGGACTCCGCGAACGGTCCTGAAGATCTCCATCTCGTCGCCGATGCCCCCGTTCCGGCGCCGGGACCAGGCGAAATCCTCCTGAAGGTCGCCGCGGCGGGCGTCAATTTCGCCGACGTCATGCAGACGCGGGGGACGTACGAGGACGGTCCGGAAGCCCCGTACATCGCCGGGTTCGAGGCGGCAGGCGAGGTCGTGGCTGTCGGCGAAGGGGTGACCGCGCCCGCGGTCGGCGACCACGTCGTCGGGACCGGCGGAGGGGCGTTCGCCGAGTACATGGTCATGCGCGCGGCCGGCGCGGTCCCGGTGCCGTCGGGCTGGTCGGACGAGCAGGCGATCGGGCTGATCCTGAACTGGGTCACGGCGCTCGCCGCGCTCAAGCCGCTGGGGCGGCTGGCCTCTGGTGAGACCGTGCTGGTGCAGGCGGCGGCGGGCGGGGTCGGCCAGGCCGCGGTCCGGCTGGCCAAGCACTACGGGGCGACCGTCATCGGCACCGCGTCGCCGGGCAAACACGACGTGGTGCGGAGCCTTGGCGCCGATCGCGTCCTCGGCTACGGGGCCGATCCGGGGACGGCCGACCTGGTGCTCGAATCGGTCGGCGGGGCGGCCTTCGCCGTCAGTCTCGCCGCAGCCAAGCGGGTCACCGGGCGGGTCGTGGTCTACGGCGTCGCCGGGGGAGAGGATGCGATCACCAACCGGGACTTGAACTTCCGGCAGCAGATCCACGTGATCGGACTGCATCTCGGCGTCCTGATCGAGCACGCGCCCGCGATCTTCGCGGAGCTGATGGACGAACTGCGCGCCCTGATCGCGGCCGGCGTCTGCGTGCCGGGGACGCCGACGGCGTACGACCTCGCGGACGGGCCGAAGGCGCTCGCGGAACTGGAGGCGCGGGCGACCTCGGGAAAGCTGGTGCTACGGCCTTGAGCACGGCATGGTCGTATGCGGACATGCGCATGTCAATAGGTCGAAAGTGTTGGTAAATCACCAGCTGGCTGACGCGACGAAAGTCGGTGCCGAGTCGTGGCCGGGGCTCCTAAATTCACGAACCATTCCGTTGTCCTCACAAGGAGTGGGTCCATGGCAAGGAAGTTCTTCGTCTCGGCGTCCGTGAGCTTGGCGCTGCTGGCCGTCCCGGTCACCGCGGGCCAGGCCACGGCGGCGGTCCAGCCTGCTCAGAAGGCCGCGGCGGCGACCACGGTCTACTACGACGCCTCGGGGGCGCCCAGCTTCCGGGCCGCCATCCAGGCCGGCGTGGCGAACTGGAACAACTCGGTGTCGAACGTGAAGCTGCAGGAGAGCTCCTCGGGCGCCACCCTGCGCTACACCGAGGGCAACGACCCCTCGGGTTCGTACGCCGAGACCGACGGCCACGGCCGCGGCACCATCTTCATCGACTACACGCAGGCGCAGCAGTACAACCAGACGCGGATCGCCGCGCACGAGACCGGCCACGCGCTCGGCCTGCCGGACAACTACCAGGGCCCGTGCTCCGAACTGATGTCCGGCGGCGGCCCCGGCCCGTCCTGCACCAACGCGACGCCGAACGCCCAGGAGATCTCGCGGGTGAACTCGCTGTGGGCCAACGGGCTCGTCGCGGCGGGCGCCATCCAGCGCATCTACAACTGACGCTTCTGGTCCCTCGTGAGTGGTAAGGACGGTTCTAACCGTCCTTACCACTCACGAGAACTCGTAGGCGCCCGCGTCCACCGCCGCGCCGGAGTACACGGTATTGCCGTCGACGTCGCGGTCGTCGTACTTCGTGGTGCCGAGGTCGATCGCCGGGCTGCCCGCCTGCAGGATCAGGTTCGTGGCCGAGGTGAACTTCGGATCCGCGACCTTGTCCGTCGCGCCCGGCGTGAACTGCCGGAGCCCGCCGAAGTACACGTTGTGGTCGGTCGCGGTGAAGGTCGCGTCCGCGTAGCCGACCTTGTACGCCGCCTGGACGACGTTCTGCGTCATCGTCAGCATCTGGTTCGTGCAGCCGCCGTAGCAGACGAAACCCTCCGCCTCGGCGTTCGGGAGCCGGAGCGAGTTGTTGCGGAACACCGTGCCGAGCACCGGCCCGTTGCCGTCCTCCGCGCCGCGCGTGATGATCCCGCCGCGTGTCTTGGCGCCGAAGATCGCGTTGTACTCGAAGACGTTGCCGGTCGAGACGCCGTCCGGGTCCTGTGCGTCCGTTCCGAGCTCGGTGAAGGTCTCGTTGTCTTCGGAGATGTTGTGGTGGATGACGTTCCGGGAGCCGTAGAAGATCTCGACCGCGGCGCCGTCGAGGCCGCCGAAGTCGTCGGCCTTCGCGATCGACCCGCTGATCCGGTTCCAGCCGATGTCGGAGTCGTTGCCCTGGACCAGCACGGCGAACGCGCCGGAGTCGTCGTTGCCGCCCGGCGTCACCACGGTCATGTGGTTGTTGTCGACGAGGTCGTTCTGCGTGACCTCGGTGCCGTCCGCCGAAGGCGCGATGTACACGCCTGCGCCGGCACCGGTGATCAGGTTCGACAGCACCTTGTTGCGGTCGCCGGACACCTTCACCCCGGCCCACGAACAGCGCCCCGCGTCGGCCGCGACGCCGATCTGCAGGTCCTTCACCACGTTGTCGTTGCCCGGAAGGTCGACGCACGCTTCGGCATTGCCCTTGACGATCGGCCGCGCTCCAGTGCCGTACGCGCCGACCGTGACTCCCGACCCCTTGACCATGAGACCGCCGGCCCAGTTCCCGCCGCGACGCAGCAGGACGATGTCGCCCGCCGCGAACGTGGTCGCCGAAACCTTGGCCAGGGATTTCCACGGGGTCTGCTGAGAAGTGCCGCTCGCGGTGTCACTGCCGGAGACCTGGTCGACGTAGTAAGTCTTCGAAGCGGCTTCGGCCGTCGTGAACCCGGTGCACGCGACGGCGGCGAGCACGGCCACGGAAAGCAGTTTCCAGGACATGCGGCGGACCGTAACCACCTGCCGCACAAGGGTCGTACAAAGACCTCGGCGGCTTTACCATGATCGGATGCGTCGGGCGTCGCGGATTCTCGTACCGGCCGCGCTGCTGTTCAGTGCCATGGTGGCGAGCAGCGGGATCGCGTCCGCGCCGCCACCACCGGTGGTTCCCGTCGCCGGGCTGAACGAGCTCTGGAACGCGTACGGCGATCAAGGTGGCCACTGGACCGGCGGGGATCGCACGGTATCGGTCCCACTGCCGGACGGACGCACGGCGTGGCTGTTCTCGGACACGTTCCTCGGCGCGGTGAACCCCGACCACAGCCGCCCGCGGGACAGCCCGATCGCGCGCAACACCCTGGTCGTCCAGCGGCCCGACGGCTCGCTGGGGGAGACGCTGCACGGCGGCACCGCCGACGATCCGGAGGCGCTGATCGGTCTCGCGGGTTCGGACGAGCACTACTGGGTCGGCGACGGTGTGGTGCAGGGCGACGTCCTGCAGGTGCTTTACAACCGGTACAAGACGACGGGGTCCGGTGGCCTCGACTTCCGGAACACCGGGACTTCGCTGGCCACCTTCCGGCTGCCCGCGCTGACGCCGTCCGAGCTGCTGGTGATCCCGGTGAGCGACAAGGTCGCGTGGGGATCGGAGCTGCTCGAAGACGGCGGATACACCTATGTCTACGGCGCCGAACAAGGCCACCTCCGGCTCGCCAGGGTGCCTGTCGGTGGCCTTCGCGGCCCTTGGCAGTTCTGGACCGGCGTCGGCTGGTCGCCCCACGAGGAGCACTCCGCCAGGATGCTGCCCGGCGTCGGGACGGCGTTCTCGGTGACCCGCGTCGGCGGCGAATACGTGCTGATCACCATGGACACCAGCCCCGGGTTCAGCCCGGTGATGCTCGCCTACACCGCTGGTTCGCCGACAGGCCCGTTCAGCGCTCCGGTGGTTCTGTATCGGGCACCCGAAGCGAGCGACCGGCGGATCGTCTACGACGCGACGGCGCATCCGCAGCTGAGCCGTCCCGGGAAGCTCACGGTGTCGTACAACGTGAACTCGCTCGACCACGGGGACAACATCGCGGACGTGCGGATCTACCGGCCGCGGTTCGTGGAGGTCGATTGGCCACCGTCCCCGCCGTGGTCGTGAGTGGCAGCCGAGGTACATGAAGGCCCCCTTCCTGTACCTAGGCGCAAGGATGGGGGCCTTCATGTACTGGGCTTGGTGTGAAGGTCGAGTTTCCTCGGCTGAGCCGAGGGAAGGGGTCCTTCACGCGCAGCCCGTGTGACCGCTGTGACTGCTGGGGCGAACGTGGCGAGCCGCGAGTCCGCGAAGGCTCCCTTGAGGGACCCAGAGTCCCTCAAGGAGGACCGGTATGTGTTGATCTACGTCTGACCTGTGCGTGAGCGGGATTCGCTCCGTTCCAGGCCGGGTCGAGCGTTGTCGATGAAGGATTTGGGACGTTCACTGTCCCAAATCCTTCATCAACGAATCCCTGTGTGGAGGAGTCAGGATGTTCAGCGCCCTGAACCCCTCAGGCTCGGCCCACACCAGTGGGTAAGCAAGACGAGTCCCTTAAGGAGGCCTTCACGGACCTGATCGCCCCTCACGACTCGAATGACACTCGCGGCATCATTCGAGCGCACGGTCCCGCGGCGCTTCGATGGCCAGGGAAGCCGATGTGCCGTCAGTGAGCTGGTTCAGCCGCGTCATGGTCCGGTCCAGCTGCTCCGCCAGCCGCGGGATGGTGCTCGACGGGAGATAGGCCTCGGCACCGGCGTCGAGAAGACGCCGGACCGGGCCTTCGTACTTGACGCCGAGTTCGGCGTCTTCGATCTCCGTGATCACGATCCGCGCCTTCGGGTACAGCGCGCGGAAGTTGCCGATCAGTTGCGGGCTGCCGGGAGGTACCAGCAGGACGTCGACGGTCGGGGGAGCCGAGTGCAGGTCGAGGACGAGGTACCCGGGGCCGAGCCGCTCGGACAACGCGTCGCGCGCCGACGCCGACAGCTTCATGGCGGTGGCCACGACCGTGATGTCCTCGGACTCCGCGGACGAGAAGGATTCCTGACGGGAAACGCCGGAAATCGTCCCGATCGTCTCGCCGTTCCTGGTGATGGTCACCTCCTCGCCGGGGCGGAGGGTGTCGATGAGGGCGACGAGTTCTTCAGGAAGCTGGGAGGCCTCGACCCACTGATCACTCATCACCCCATCATGGCCTGACTTCTAGCGAGGCCGCCCGGGGACTCCGGGCCGGGTCTGCCACGGGTGCGGTCCGTCGAGCGGCCGGTATTCGACGCCCAATGCGTCCAGCCGCGGCAGGTGGTGGTCCCGCAGCCGCGGCAGGAACTCCGCGTAATCCCGTCCGTCCGGGTCGCTCCACGCCACCTCGGCGAAAGCGCACAGGCGCGGGAAGGCGACGTAGTCCACGCGCCGCACGGTGTCGAGGTGCTCGGACCACACCTGCGCCTGCGCGCCGAGAATCGCCTTCCCCTCGGGGTAATCGGCGGGCACCGGCTCGTAACCGTAGAAACTCTCCAGCGTGCTCAGGTAGCCGACGGGGATCGGTTCGTCGGGGTGGTCGGACTGCCGGTGGTCGAGGTACACGTGGTCCTCCGGGCACATGACGACGTCGTGCCCGGCGGCCGCCGCACGGGCACCGGCCGCCTCGCTCTGCCACGAGCCGATGACCATCGGCGGCAGATCGCCCGCTTCGAGCACCTCGTCCCAGCCGAGCGGACGACGTCCTCGTTCGACGAGGTGCCGCGCGATCTCCCGGACGAATCGGCCGTGCTCCTCGGTCGCACCGGGCACCTCGTCGCCGCCGAGCGCGATGACCTCGGACGGGAAGATGTCCAGCACGTGGTCGAAGACGCGTTTGAAGAAGTCCACTGTGGACTTATCGGTGTTCAGCAAGGACGTGCTGATACCCCAGCTCGTCCAGACCTCCCACGGTTCGTCGGTCTCCGGCCCGAGTTCGGGATAGGCGGCGATGGCGGCCCTGGCGTGGCCAGGGATGTCGACCTCCGGGACGACCGTCACCGAACGCGCGGCGGCGTACGCGACGATCTCGCGGAGATCGTCGGCCGAGTAGAACCCGCCGTGCGGCCGTCCGTCGCGCTCCGGCCCGTCGTGCCGTCCGACCATCGACGACTTCCGCCAGCCGCCGACCTCGGTCAGCCTGGGGAACTCGGGGATCTCGATCCGCCAGCCCTGGTCGTCGGTCAGGTGCAGGTTGAGCACGTTGAGCTTGTGCGCGGCGATCAGGTCGATGAACCGCAGCACCTCGGCCTTGGTGCGGAAATGCCTTGCCACGTCCAGTAAACAGCCGCGCCAGCCGAAGCGTGGATGGTCGGTCACCACGCCGCACGGGATCGTCGCTTGTCCACTGTGGATGAATGCCGCCCGGAACGCGTCCGGCCCGACGAGCTGCCGCAGGGTCTGGCGGCCGTAGAACTCGCCCGCCGCGTCGGCCGCGTGCAGGGTCACTCCGGACGGGTCGATCTCCAGCCGGTAACCCTCGGCAGGCAGCGTGACATCGCGACGAACGTCCACTTCGGACGGTACGGAACAGGTTCCCGGCAGGGGTTCCACCGAGACGGGACGGGGGAGCAGAGTTTCGAAGCCAGGCATGTCAACCCTTCACCGCGCCGCCCATGACGGACACGAGTCGTCGTTGCACGAGGATGAAGAACACCAGCACCGGGATGGTCATCAGGGTCGAGCCCGCCATCACCGCGCCCCAGTCGGTGTCCTCCGGTTTGAAGAACACCAGGATCGCCAGCGGGAGCGTCTGGTTCTCGGTATTGGAGATGATGAACGTCTTCGCGAACAGGAAGTCGTTCCACGCGTGGATGAACGCCAGCACGCTGATCGCCACCAGCCCGGGCGCCACCAGCGGGAAGAGGATCTGCCAGGTGAACCGCATGCGGCTCGCCCCGTCGATCTTCGAAGCCTCTTCCAGCTCCTGCGGCACCGCGGCGACGAAACCGCGCAGCATCCAGATCGCGAACGGCAGGCTGAACGCCAGGTGCACCAGGATCAGCGAGCCGAGATGGTTGGTGCCGAACGCCGGCGCGACGTCGCCGACCGACCGCATCAGGAAGAACAGCGGAATGGTCAGCGCCTCGACCGGCACCATCTGCGCCACCAGCACCATCACCAGCAGCACGGTCCGGCCCTTGAAGTTGAACCGCGTCAGCGCGACCGCCGAGAGGAACGAGAGCAGCAGCGACAACGCCACCACCACGACGGCCACGATCACGCTGTTCAGGAAGAACAGCGCGAAACCCTCACCGCTGAGCACCCGTTCGAAATGCTCCAGGGTCGGCGTGAGCGTCCAGGGGCGGGGGTTCTCCGCCTGGATCTGCCCGGTGGGCTTGAACGCCGAGAGCACCATCCAGTACACGGGGAACGCGACCATCCCGGCGATCACCACGCAGATGATCTCCGCGATCAGCCTGCCAGGGCGTTTGACCCGGCGGGTCTTCGGAGCCGTCGTCACACCCATCCCGCGCTCCGGCGTTGCGACCGGACGTACAACCCGGTGATGGACAGCAGCAGCAAGGTCATCACGACTCCGAGCGCCGCGCCGAGACCGTATTCCTGTCCGGCGAAGGCCTGTTGATAGGCGAAGACGTTGAGCACGAGGTTGCGCCCGGCCACACCGCCGCCGTTGGTCATCACGTAGATCTGGGTGAAGATCTTGAAGTCCCAGATGATCGACTGGATCGTGGCGATGGTCAGCAGCGGCCGCACCATCGGCAGCGTGATCGACCACGTGGTGCGCCAGGTCGACGCGCCGTCGAGGTACGCGGCCTCGATGACCTCTTCCGGCACGCCCTTGAGCCCCGCGTACATCGTCACCATGACGAACGGGAACGAGCACCAGATGACCTCGGCGGCCACCAGCCCGAACGTGCTGTACGTGTCGAAGGTCCAGGAATGGTTCGCCATCCCGGTGAACCCGAGGCCCGACAGCACCTCGTTCACCAGGCCGAAGTCCGCGTCGAACAGGAACAGCCAGACGTACGAGCCCGCCATGGCCGGCGTCGCCCACGCGGCCAGCGCCGCCAGGAACAGCGGAACACGCGCCCAGGCGCGGACCCGGGTCGCCAGCACGGCGAGCCCGGTCCCGAGGGCGAGACTGCCGACGACGCAGACCGCGGTGAACCCGAGGGTCTTGGCCAGCACCTCCCAGAACTGGAGGTTCTCCAGCAGTTCGACGTAGTTGCCGAAACCGAGGAACACCAGCGGCGCGTTGCCGACCGCCTGCGGCTGGCCGTAGTCGTAGAACGAGATCAGGACGAGCTGGTAGATCGGATACACCAGCATCGCGAGCAGCAGTATGCCACCGGGCGCGAGGTAGAGCAGGGCGGCCCGCCCGTCCCGGCGACGGCGGGGCGACCGCCGTGCCGGGACGGCCGGAGCCGTGGTGCGGGGGATTTCTTGCGTGACCACTTAGCCGAACGCCTTGTTCATCTCGGCGGCCGCGGCGGTCAGCGCGGTGGCCGGGTCCTTGCCGCCGGTCGCGATCTGCTGGATCGCGGTGGGCAGCACGTTCTGCGCGTCGATCTTCGACCACGCCGCGGTGGCGGGGACGAACTTCGTGCCCGCGGTGAGCGTGTCGACGAACGGCTTGACCGACGGGTCGCTCGCGGCGAGCTTCTGCTGGACACTGCCGAGTGTGGGCAGGTTGCCCATCGCGACGTACATCTTCTCCTGGTACTTCGCGCCACCGAGCAGTTCGGTGAACTCGACCGCGAGGCTCTTGCGCTTGGACGCGTTGAACACGCCGAGCAGGTTGCCGCCCGCGAACGCCGGGGCGATCTTGCCCGCCTCGGTACCCGGGAGCGGGATGATCGCGTACTTGCCCTTCACCTGACCGGCCTCGACGGCCTTGCGGTTGAAGTCACCGCCGATCGACATCCCGGCCTTGCCACCGGCGAACGCCGTGATGCTCTGCGTGCCGGTGAGGTTGGCGCACTGTTCGGGCGGGCAGATGTCCGCCTTGAGCAGGTTCGCGTACGCGGTCACGCCGGCCTTGGCCTGCTCCGAGTCCACAGTGGACTTCCACTTGCCGCCGTCCTGCTCGGCGATCTCGCCGCCGTGCGCCCACAGGAACGGCAGCATCGCGTAGGTGTACTTGCCGCCGACGGAGATGCCGTACAGCTCCGGCTTCTTGGCGCGGATCGTCTTCGCGGTCTCGGTCAGCTCCGCCAGCGTGGTCGGCGGCTTGAGACCGAGTTCGGCGAAGATGTCCGTCCGGTAGTACAACGCGCGGATGCCGGTGAACCACGGGAGCCCGTAGGTCTTGCCGCCGGACTTCGCGGTCTCCAGTACCGCGGGCAGGATGTCGGCGCCTTCCTTCCACGACGACAGATCGCCGGTCAGGTCGGCCAGCGCGCCCGTGGCGGCGTAGCTGGAGACGTCCGTGTTGCCGAACTCGGCGACGTCCGGCGCGCTGGCCGGATCGTTGAAGGCGCCGGAGAACTTGTCGGCACGGCCTTCCACCGGAATCCACTGGACGTCGACCTCGACGCCCGAGTGCGCCGCCTTGAACTCGGCGATCGCCTCCTTGACGGCGGCCTCCTTGGGCGCGCGGTTGGCTTCGTCGAACAGCCAGACCCGCACGGTGCCGGTCTTCTCGTCACCGCCGCCCGCGGCCGGGGTGTTCTGGGCCGGCGCGCAGGCCGCGACGAGGCCGACCGCCGCGAGGCCCGCGATGAGGACGCGAGTTCTCATGGGTTTTCTCCTTATGCGAAAAAGACGGAATTGACTTGGGGGAGCGCCAGTTTCCCGGCCACGGCCCCCGGAAGCCCGGTGTCGGGATCGCGCGGCAGCCAGCTGAGCGTGCCGGACTTGTCGCACGAGACGTAGAACCAGCGCTCTGTCGGGTCGAGCGTGAGGTGGCGGGGGTAGATGCCCCCGACGGCCGTGTTGCGCAGCAGTTTCAAGGACTTCCCGTCGTCGCCGACGCCGAACGACGCGATCGTGTCCGAGCCGCGCACCGACGCGTAGACGAACCGGCCGTCCTTGGACGTGGTGATCTCGGCCGGATACTGCGAGCCGGGCGTGATCGGCGGAACGGCCGGGACGACCTGTCCGGCGGTGAGTTTCCCGGTGGCCGGGTCCCACGCCGCGACGGTGACCTGGGCTCGCAGCTCGCCGAGGATGTACGCGTACTTGCCGTTGGGATGGAACGTCAGATGCCGCGGCCCGGCGCCGGACGGGAGCTTCAGCTGCTGGTTCAGCGTCAGTTTCCCGGTGGAGACGTCGAGTTTGTAGACGTAGACCGAATCCGCGCCGAGGTCGACCGCGAGCACCCACTTGCCGGTGGGGTCGTTGACCACCTGATGCGCGTGCGCGTCCCGCTCGGCGCCCTTGTGCTGCGCCAGATCGACGACGTCGCCGAGCTTCCCGCCCGCGAGGATCGGGAGGACGACGACACTGCCGCTGCTGTAGTTCGCGGCCAGCACGTACTTCTGGCTCGAGTGGACGCACAGATGGGTCGGGTGCTGTCCCTTTGCCGATTTCTTGTTGAGCAGCTTGGGTTTGGTCGGATCGGCCAGGCTGAACGCGGAGATCTGGCCGTTCTCGTCCTCATTGGTCACGTAGAGCGTCTTGCGGTCGGCGCTGATGTCGAACCAGGAAGCGTTGCTGACTCCCGGAATCGTCCGGTCGACGACCACGGCGTTCGTGGCCGCGTCCCGGTGAGCGACATCGAGCCCGTGCCCGGAACTGGTGTAGCTGCTGACGTAGATGGCCCCGGTTCCCTTCGGTCCGCAGGTTTGTTCGGAGGCGTTCGCGAGGTGGGAACCGAGAACGGTGGTGAGTCCAGCCGCTCCGACGGCGCCGAGGAACGTGCGTCGATCGAGTCCGGTCATCGTGATCTCTCCCAGCTGTCGGGTGGTTTAAACCACTGCCATGAGCAATGCTGCCACGCCGAAACCGGAAACGGAAAGGACGGTTTCCAATACGGTCCAGGTTTTCAGGGTCTGCGGCACGGTCATGTTGAAGTACCGCGAGATGATCCAGAAACCGCCGTCGTTCACGTGGGAGGCGATGATCGAACCCGCCGAGATCGCGACGACCAGCAGCGCGAGCTGCATTTGCGAGTAGCCCAGCGTCGCCACCGTCGGCGCGACGATACCGCTCGTGGTCACGATCGCGACCGTCGCCGAACCCTGTGCGATACGCATTCCGCAACTGATCACGTACGCCGCCAGGATGACCGGGAGACCGGCGTTGTCCAGCGAACCCGCGACGGCCTTGCCGATCCCGGTGGCGGACAGCACGGCGCCGAAGAACGCGCCCGCGCCGACCACCAGCAGGATCATCGCGACCGGGCGCAGCGACTTCGCCGAAAGCTCGCTCAAATCCTTGCCCGTCAAACCGCGGCGCAGCCCCAGCAGCCAGGACGCGAGCAGCACCGAGACCGTCAGCGCGACCGCCGGGGTACCGATGAACGCGGCGACTCCGGCGGCGGGGGAGGCCTTGGGAAGCCAGATGCTGCCGAAGGTGCCGGCGAGGATCAGCACCAGCGGGACCGCGATGATCCCCAGTACCAGTCCGAGCGACGGCGGGTTCGTCTCCTTTTCGCCTTCTTCCTCCGCGACCAGGAATTCCGCGGGAACGGGCACGTCGATCCGCTTGCCGATCCAGGTCGAATACAGCACACCGCCGACGAGGAACGCGGGGATACCGCAGACCAGGCCCATCAGGATGATCCAGCCGAGTTCCACGTGCAGCAGACCGGCAGCGGCCACCGGACCGGGGTGCGGCGGGAGGAACGCGTGGGTGATGGAAAGCCCGGCGAGCAACGGCAACGCGTACAGCACGAGCGAACGACCGCCCTGTTTGGCGGCGACGTACACCAGCGGCGCCAGCACGAAGATGCCGATGTCGAAGAAGACCGGGATGCCGAAGACGAAACCCGCGAGACCCATCGCCAATGGCGCCCGCTTCTCACCGATGGCACGCAGCAGCGCACTGGTGAGCACCTTCGCCCCGCCCGAACGCTCCAAAATGGACCCGAGGATCGTGCCGAGCCCGATGATCGCGGCGATATGGCCGAGGATCCCGCCGAAACCCTTCTCCAGCAGGGAATCCGAGGCCTTCTGCGCGGAGCCGACGATCTGGACGACCGGCAGGCCCGCGGCCAGCGCGGTCAGCAGGCCGACCACGATCAGCGCGATGAAGGGCTCGAGCTTGACCTTGATGATGAGGAACAACAACACCGCGATCGAGACGGCGGCGAGGGTCAGGAGACCTCCCGTCGAATGTTGGAGCCAGTCGATCATCGGGCACTCCCGGGGTTCCGCAGTGAATGGCCGGCGAGGGCGCCGGTCGGTTGACCATCGTCGATGGCGGCGACACCGTTGACGAAGACATAGGGGATTCCGGCGGCCTGCTGCCGCGGCTCGTCGAACGTGGCGGTGTCGGCGACGGTTTCCGGGTCGAACAGCACGAGGTCCGCCGCGTATCCGGCGCGGACGAGCCCCCGATCGGTCAGGCGCAGGCGCTGTGCCGCGCGGCCGGTGAGGTGGGCGACGCATTCGGCGAGTTCGAGGACGCCGAGTTCGCGGACGTAACGCGCGAGGTAACGCGGGAACGTGCCCCAGGCGCGGGGATGCGGCCGCGCGCCGACGAGCAGCCCGTCGCTGCCGCCGGTGTGCGTGCGATGCCGCATGATCGCCTGGACGTTCTCCTCGTGCCCGACGTGCATCAGGCAGGACGTCCCGAGCTTTTCCGAGAGCAGGACGTCGAAGTACAGCTCCGCGGCCGGTTTCCCGGCTCGCTGCGCCGAGGCGGCGACGGAATGCCCGACGAGGTGGGAGTTCTCGTCGCGGCGGACACCGTTGATCTCGATGGCCTCCCAGTCGATCGGCACCCCGTGTGCGCCGTCGGAACCGGTCTCCTCGATCTCGGCGCGGATACGCTCGCGGGTGTCCACATCGGACAATCGCGCCAGCGTGGCGTCAAGCCCGCCTTCGGTCGCCCAGCTCGGCAGCAGCGCCGAAAGGTAGGTGGCGCCGGGAAGGTAGGGATAGGTGTCCAGCGTGATGTCGCAGCCGTCGTCGAGCGCCTCGTCGAGCAGCTCCAGCAGGTTCGACGCCTTGCCCTTGTTCACCGAGAAGTTCATGGTGGCGTGCGCAAGGTGAAGCGGGCAGCCCGAACGGCGGGAGACGTCGACCATCTCGCCGAACGCCTCCAGCGCGCCCTTGCCGTAGCTGCGGTGGTGCGGGCTGTAGAAGCCGCCGTTCTCCCCGACGACCCGGCACAGCTCGACCAGCTCTTCGGTGGTCGCGTACATGCCCGGCGTGTAGGTGAGCCCGGACGACATGCCCATCGCGCCCTCGGCCAGCCCGGTCGCGATGAGTTCCTTCATCGCGTTCATCTCGGCCTCGGTGGCGGGCCGGTCTTCCCAGCCGACGGTGAGCATGCGGACGGTGCCCTGCGGCACCAGGTAGGCCGCGTTGACCGCGACCCCGGCGTCGAGCCGGTCGAGGTACTCGCCGACGGAACGCCAGTTCCAGTCGAACCCGGCCGGATCGTCGTTCCAGCCGGCGAGCTGCTGGCGCAGCGCGGCGAGGACGTCGTCGTTCACCGGCGCGTAGGAGAGCCCGTCCTGTCCGAGGACCTCGGTCGTGACGCCCTGGGAGAGCTTCGCGAGGTGATCCGGATTGGCGAGCAACTGGAGGTCGGAATGCGAATGCATGTCGATGAACCCGGGCGCGAGCACGAGTCCTTCGGCGTCGATGGTGCGGCGGCCCGCGAGCGAGCCGGGTTCGGCGACACTGGCGATACGGCCGTCGGTGATGCCCACGTCGTGCCTGGTGAGCGGATCTCCGGTGCCGTCGGCGACCAGTGCCGAGCGGACGACGATGTCCATGGTGATTCTTCCTCTGCGGCGGTGGAGGACGGATCAGAAGTGGGTGCGGACGAAATCGAGCACGGTCTCGCCGTCGGGGCCGACGACCGGGATCAGGGGCCACTTGTCGAAGACGGTGCAGGGATGGGACAGACCGAGGGCGATCCAGTCCCCGACCTCGACCGGTGACGACGCGGGCAGGGTGAGAAAGGCGTGCTGGTCGTTCATCTTCTGGATGGAGTGACCTTCGAGCGCGGACGGTGGCCCGTCGCCCTTGCGGATGAGGCGCGGTTCGGGCATGCCCTCGTCGAACGAGGCGTCCCGTTTGCCGATGGTGAGCAGCGCGAGTTCGTCCGTCGGCTTCGACGTCACCTGTGCCCAGGCGCGCAACGCGGAACGGAACGACGCGACGCCGCCGATACGCGGGTGTTCGCCCAGCGGCGAGATCACCCGGTAGAAGCCGTCGTCGTGGGTCACGTAGGCGCCGCTGCGCAGGATCGGCAGGACGTCCAGGCCGCCCCAATCCTTCGTGAGCTCGTCGGCGACGCGGTCGAAGTACGCGCTGCCGCCGCCGGTGACGATGATCTGACCGGCGTCGTCGAGCAGGCCCTTGGCGTGGAAGGCGAAGACGAGTTCGCGCAGACCGTCCACATAGGAGCTGATCAGCTGGAGCGACTTTTCGTCCGTGTGGTGGGAAAGCGCGCCTTCGTAGCCGCCGGATCCGCGCAGCCGGAGAGCCGGGCTCGCGTGCGCGGCCTCGGCGACGGCGAGCGCGGTCTCGGTGTCGCGGACACCGGTGCGGCCGCCCTCCGCGCCGAGTTCGACGAGGACGTCGACCTTGCGGCGGGCCCCGCGCAGGGCTTCGGTCATGAGCTCGACACCGCGGACCGAGTCGACCCAGCAGACGAACTCGAAGTCGTCGTCGGCGTCCAGTTCGGCGGCCAGCCACTTCAGGCCGGAGGGGTCGAGCAGCTGGTTCGCCAGCAGGATGCGGGAAACGCCGAACGCGCGGTATATCCGCAGGTGGCCGGCGTTCGCGCAGGTGATACCCCACGAGCCGTGCTGCAGCTGCCGCTCGAACAGCTGCGGCGCCATCGTCGTCTTGCCGTGCGGGGCCAGCGCGACCCCGCGTTCGGCGCACCAGGCCGCCATCGTGCGGAGGTTGTGCTCGACGGCTTCTTCGTCGAGGACGACGAACGGGCCGAGGAAGCCGTCTTCGAACAGCTTCGCGCCGCGGGCGGCGGCCTCGCCGATCGTGAGACCGGACAGCGAGGGCGCGACCGAGCGGAAGCGCCAGTCGACGCGCTCCTCCCGGACGGCCGCGACCGCGGCGGAATCGATGGTGCCGGCTTGGAACATGAGATTCACCTCGGTTGCGTATGTTGCAACGGACGTTGCGCATATTGCGTGGGATAGGTGTAGCATCCGGTCCGCTGGAGGTCAACGGCATGACGACTAGGAGACGTGAAGGTGACAAGCGCGCCCGACGTGTTGTGCATCGGGGAGTCGATGGCCTTGTTCGTGCCGGCCGAACCCGGGCCGCCCGACGAGGTACGTAAGTGGGTGCGAAGCATCGGAGGCGCCGAATCGAACGTCGCCTGTCATCTCCCGGCGCTGGGGTTCACCAGCGCGTGGGTGAGCGCCGTCGGCGACGATCCGTTCGGCCGCGCGCTGGTGCGCGAGATCGGTGAGGCCGGGGTGGACGTGAGCGCGGTCGTGGTCGACCCGACGCGGCCGACCGGGCTGTACGTCAAGGAGAGCGGCGCGGACGGCAGTCCCGTTCGCTACTACCGGAAAGGCTCGGCCGCGTCCGGAATGGACGCCGGGCTCCTGGGGAAACTCGATCTCGACGGTGTCCGCGTGATCCACCTGTCCGGGATCACGCCCGCGCTGTCGGACGGCTGCCTCGACCTGGTGCGGGCGCTGATGGAACGACCGCGTGGGGACGCGATGGTGTCGTTCGACGTGAACTTCCGGCCCGCGTTGTGGACCGAGCGTGACCCGTCGGTGCTGGCCGGGCTGGCCGCCCGCGCCGACATCGTGCTGGCGGGCGAGGACGAGGCCGAGCGGGTGTGGGGGACCGGTGACCCGGCACGGCTGCGTGCCGCGGTGCCGGGGCCGAAGACGCTGGTCGTGAAGCACGGGGCACGCGGGGTGACGTTGGTCGAGGGCGACGGGCCACCGCTGTTCTCACCCGCGCTCCAGGTCGACGTCGTGGAACCGGTCGGCGCCGGTGACGCCTTCGCGGCCGGATTCCTCGCCGCCACCCTGCGCGGCGACGACCCCGCGACCCGGCTGCGACGTGGCCATTTGCAGGCCGCGGCCACCCTGCTGACCCACGACGACGTGGGCACGCCGCTGCCCGGGTCCGTCGTCGAAGCGCTCCTCGGCGCGGATGAGGCAGCATGGGCGGCGGCCAAGCTGACGGACAAGGGAGTGGTGGGCGGATGAGCCAGAGCCTGGACAGGGCGCTCACGCTGCTGGGCGGCCTCGCCCGCGAGCCGAAGACACTCGACCAGCTCGCCGAGGAGATCGGCGTGCACAAGTCGACCGTGCTGCGGCTGCTGCGCACCCTGGAGGCACATCACTTCGTGCGCCGCGAAGGCCAGCGGTACTACCGGCTGGGCAGCGCGCTCTTCGACCTCGCGCAGCAGGCGCTGGAGGATCGCGACGTCCGCCGCACCGCGCAATCGGCGCTCGCCGGGCTCAACGCGCGTACCGGCCACACCGTGCACCTCGCGTCCTATGAGGACGGAGAGGTCGTCTACATCGACAAGTTCGAGGGCAGGCATTCGGTGCGGATGTACTCCCGCATCGGGAAACGCGCGCCGCTGCACTGCACCGCCGTCGGCAAGGTACTCGTCGCGGCGATGACGCCGGAGAAGCAGGCGGACGTGGTGTCGAGGATCGACTTCTTCGTCCGCACGCCGAACACGATCACCACGCCCGAGGCCTACGAGAAGGAGCTCGCGCTCGTCGCGGACCGTGGCTACGCGGTGGACAACGCCGAGCACGAGGACTTCATCCACTGCGTCGCCGCGCCCGTCCGCGGTCCGGGCGGCGTGGTGCTCGCGGCGGCGTCGGTGTCGGTGCCGAAGGTGCTGCTCGACTACGACGGCCTGATGGCGCTCGTGCCGGAGCTGGTCGCCGCCACCGAAGAAGCTTCCGTCCACAGTGGATGGACGGGGAACCGAAAGGGGAAGTTGGAATGAGCAAGACCGCGATCAGCACGGAGAACGCGCCGAAGCCGGTGGCCGCGTTCTCGCAGGCGGTCCGCAAGGGCAACATCCTGCAGGTGGCCGGCCAGGTCGCCTTCGACCCGGCCACCGGCGCCATCGTCGGCGAGACCGTCGGCGAGCAGACCGAGCAGACCTTCAAGAACATCGAAGCGGTGCTCGAGGCCGCCGGTTCGAGCCTGGCCGACGCGCTGATGGTGCGTGTCTACCTGACCGACGTCGACCACTTCGGCGCGTTCAACGAGGTCTACAACAAGCTGATCGGCGAGGCGCCGCACCCGGCCCGCACCACCGTTTACGTCGGCCTGCCCGCCGGCCTGCTGGTGGAGATCGACGTCCTGGCCGTCACGGACTGACCCTCGCGCGTGCCATGAAAGGTCCTTTCCTTGCAAAATTCGCAAGGAAAGGACCTTTCCTCGCATTGGTCAGAGGACGCTCGTGTACCCGTTGAGGGCCGGCTGCCCGCCCAGGTGCGCGAAGAGCACGTTCGAGTCCCGCGAGATCTCGCCGCGCGAAACGAGGTCGATCAGCCCGGCCATGGACTTGCCCTCGTACACCGGATCGGTGAGCACTCCTTCCAGCCGCGCCAGCGTCCGGATCGCGTCCAAAGTGGACTCGTCCGGGATGCCGTAGATCCCGGCGTGATAGCGCTCGTCCAGTTCGACTTCGCGGATCTCGCCCGCGCCGATCAGCTCCGCGGTCGCCCGCGCGATACGGGTGATCTGGTCGCGAGTCTCCGCCGGTTTCGCCGAGCCGTCGATGCCGAGGATCCGCCGCGGCTTCCCGGAAAGCGCGGCCCCGGCGACCATCCCCGCCTGCGTGCTGCCGGTGACCGAGCAGACGACCACCGTGTCGAAGAAGACGCCGAGTTCGGCCTCCTGCGCTTCGAGCTCGACGATCCAGTTCGCGAAGCCGAGCCCGCCGAGCCGGTGGTCCGAACCGCCCGCCGGGATCGCGTACGGCTTCCCGCCGTCGGCCTCGATCTCCTTGACCGCGTTCTCCCAGCTCTCCTTGAACCCGACGCCGAACCCGGCCTCGACCATCCGGATGTCCGCCCCGAGGATGCGCGAGAGCTGGATGTTGCCGACCTTGTCGTACATCGGATCGGTCCAGTCGACCCAGCTCTCCTGCACCAGCACGGCTTTGAGCCCGGCGCGCGCGGCGGCCGCGGCGACCTGGCGGGTGTGGTTCGACTGCACGCCGCCGATCGAGATCAGCGTGTCCGCGCCCTGGGCCAGAGCGTCGGCGACCAGGTATTCGAGCTTCCGCGTCTTGTTGCCGCCGAAAGCGATCCCGGAGTTGACGTCCTCGCGTTTCGCCCAGACCTGCGCGCCGCCGAGATGAGCGGTGAGCCGTTCGAGCGGGTGAACGGGGGAGGGGCCGAGCAGCAGCGGATAGCGGGGGAAGTCGGCGAGGGTCATGGCGTCTCCAGAAGGTCTTCGAGCTCGGTCCAGATGGTGGCGGTGATCGCGCAGGCCACGTCGACGTCGCCTGCTTCGATGGCGTCGGCCAGCTCCGCGTGGCGCTGGATCGACCGGTGGGCGGGCAGGGAGCCGAAGCGCGCGTATTCGAGACGTCGCAACAGCGGGGTGTAGCGGGCCAGCGTCGCGGCGATCGCCCGGTTGCGGGCGGCGGCCACCGGGACGTCGTGGAGTTCGTCGTCGGCGGCGATCGCGGCCGCGATGTCCCCGGTGGCGATCGCGTCGGCGAACCGGGTGTTGGCCGCCCGCATCGCGGCGACCTCCGCCGGTCCCATCCGCGGCGCGCCCGCCCGGACGGCGAACTCGTGCAGCGCGCGCACGAGCTGCAGAGCGTCACGGACGTCGTCGGGGACGAACCCCGCCACCCGTGTGTAGCTCTGGGGCTTCGACTCGACGAGGCCGTCCTCGATCAGCCGCAGCAGGGCCTGGCGCACCGGCGCGCGGGAAAGCCCCAGCTGCTCGGCGAGGTCGGCGTCGCGCAGGTTCGTGCCCGGCGGCAGCGTCCCGTCGATGATCACCCGCCGGATGCTCTCGTAAGCCTCGTCCCTGAGGAGGGACCTCGGTACCTTCGCTAACCCACTCACATCTGAAATGTTAGTCGCTCGGCGCGTGTCCGGGAAAGAGGCTGATGCAAGGAACGGTCCTTTCCTTGCGAAATTCGCAAGGAAAGGACCGTTCATGGCGCGCCGGAGGGGATCGGGAGGGGCTTAGTAGACCGGTCCCGTGTACTTCTCGCCCGGGCCCTGCCCAGGCGCGTCCGGCACGGCCGAAGCCTCGCGGAACGCCTTCTGCAGCGACTGCAGGCCGTCGCGCAACGGGCCGGCGTGCAGGCCGAGGTACTCTGCCGAAGCGGTGACCAGCCCGGCGAGGGCGGTGATCAGGCGACGGGCTTCGTCGAGGTCGCGGTGCGGTGAGCTGGCCGGGTCCTCGTCCGCGAGGCCGAGACGTTCGGCGCCGGCGGAGAGCAGCATGACGGCCGCCCTGCTGATCACCTCGACGCTCGGGATGTCCTCCAGGTCGCGGACGTCCGGGGAATACGGGGGTTGCTGAACGGGTTCATCTGACACGTCTGGTACCCTTCCACGAGCGACCAGCCTCCGAGCGATCGGGGGCGGCAAGTGGAGCCCCGCTCCCACCCGTGTCACCGCCGCAACATCAGGTGTCCGGGTCCGGTCTCGCCGAAGACGATTTCGGGCGTCGGAGGCGGTGCGTTCGGTTCTGGAGACTGAACGCGATCGGAATGAGTGGGCCTCGCGTACCTCACGGTACCGGGGCCTTCGGCATGTGGGCACCAGGTCGAAACGGTAGAAGAATTTACCTCGGACCAAGGAGGCCCCATCAGCTCCGAGACACGCATCAACGACCGAATCCGGGTTCCGGAGGTCCGCCTCGTCGGACCTGCCGGTGAACAGGTCGGCATCGTCCGGATCGAAGATGCGCTGCGGCTGGCACAGGAGAACGATCTCGATCTCGTCGAGGTCGCTCCGCAGGCACGCCCGCCCGTATGCAAGCTCATGGACTTCGGCAAGTTCAAGTACGAGAGCGCGCAGAAGGCCCGCGAGTCCCGCCGCAACCAGCAGCTCACCGTCATCAAAGAGCAGAAGCTGCGGCCGAAGATCGATCAGCACGACTACGAGACCAAGAAGGGTCACGTGTCGCGCTTCCTGGCGGCAGGCAACAAGGTCAAGGTCACGATCATGTTCCGCGGTCGCGAGCAGTCCCGGCCGGAACTCGGTTTCCGGCTGCTGCAGAAGCTCGCCGACGAGGTGACCGAGCTCGGGTTCGTCGAGTCGTCGCCGAAGCAGGACGGTCGCAACATGATCATGGTGTTGGCTCCGCACAAGAACGTGAAGCCGCAGAAGGCCGCGAAGGCAGCCAAGGACGAGTCGTCCGAGCCGCCCGCCGACGCGTAGCGCCGACCAGCACATGTCAGCGGCACACCGGGGAAACCGGTGTGCCGCCGCACGAAAGAGGACAACGTAATGCCGAAGATGAAGACGCACAGCGGGACGTCCAAGCGTGTCCGCGTCACGGGCTCGGGCAAGCTGCGCCGCCAGAAGGCCGGCCGTCGCCACCTGATGGAGAAGAAGTCCAACAGGCTCACCCGTCGCCTCGAAGGCACGACCGAGATCGCCAAGAACGACGTCGGCCGCGTCAAGCGCCTTCTCGGCCGCTGACACCCTTGCACTTGTAAACCCCGGGCGCGCTCGCCGCGCCCCCAGATCGACAGGATGGACCAGTGGCACGCGTCAAGAGGGCGGTCAACGCCCAGAAGAAGCGTCGCGCGACTCTCGAGCTCGCCAGCGGTTACCGCGGCCAGCGTTCGCGGCTGTACCGCAAGGCGAAGGAGCAGACGCTTCACTCGCTGAACTACGCCTACCGGGACCGTCGTGCCCGCAAGGGTGACTTCCGCCAGCTGTGGATCACCCGTATCAACGCCGCGGCCCGCGCCAACGGCGTGACCTACAACCGGTTCATCCAGGGCCTCAAGGCCGCGGGTGTCGAGGTCGACCGCAAGATCCTCGCGGATCTCGCCGTCAACGACGCCGCCGCGTTCACCGCGCTGGCCGAGCTGGCCAAGGCGAACGTGAACACCGAAGAGAAGAAGTCGGCCTGACCGGCTACAGCGCTCTTCCGCAACCCGGGGCGGCTCCGTTCACCGAACGGACGCCCCGGGTTGTTGCTGCGCGCAAGCTCACCCGCCGGGCCGAGCGTGAGAAGACCGGCCGGTTCCTCGCCGAGGGCGCGAACGCCGTCGAGGCCGCGCTCGAAAACGGCGGCAAGGTGTACGAACTGTTCGTGACCGAACGCGCCGCCGCGCAGCACGAGCGGCTGCTCGCCGTCGCGCGCGAGGCCGGCGTCCCCGTCTCGCCGATCACCGATCGCGCCGCCGACGGATTGTCCGAGACCGTGACACCGCAAGGCATCGTCGCGGTCTGCGCGCTCGTCGACCGTCCACAGGAGACCGTCCTGAAGGCGGGCGCGAAGCTCGTGGTCGTCCTCGTCGACGTCGCCGACCCCGGCAACGCGGGGACCGTGATCCGGGTCGCGGACGCCGCCGGCGCCGACGCGGTCGTCCTCGCCGGGGACAGCGTCGACCCGCACAACGGCAAATGCGTGCGCGCGGCCGCCGGCAGCCTGTTCCACCCCGCCATCACCCGGATCCGGGACGTCGACGCGGCCTTGAAGGCCTGCTCCGCCGCCGGACTCCGCACCCTCGGCGCACACGGTTACGCCGACACCGAACTCGATCAGGTGGCCTTCGACGAGCCCACGGCGTGGGTGTTCGGCAACGAGGCACACGGCCTGCCGCGAGAGGTCCTGGAAACGGTCGACCTCGCGGTCAAGATCCCGATGTACGGCAAGGCGGAGAGCCTGAACCTCGCGACGGCCGCGGCCGTCTGTGTCTACACAAATGCGATGGCTTCGCGGGCCGCGGCCACGTAGAGTCGCGGGCATCACGCCGTCGCACCACGAAACCAAGGGAGCTCTCATGGAACGCACTGTTCGTTCCAGCACCTTGTTTACGGCGTAGAGCGCGTTTTTCGCACTCCCGAGTGACGGTGTGCCCAGCCCGAGGGTGATCGGGGGCCGCCGTTCGCTGTCCCATAGAATTCAGCAGCTGCTAAACCCATGTGTGCGCTCGCGTGCACCGGACCAGTCCCAGCGGACGCCGAGGAGTTATGTCCGAAGCCAACGACAAGCAGGACCCCCAGGCGGGGGCGCTCGCGCCGGAAACGTTGACGGCCGCCGTCAAACAGGCCGAGACGGATTTCGCGGCCGCGGCGGATCTCGACGCGCTGGCCGCGGTCAAACCCGCCCACCTCGGGGACCAGTCTCCGCTGCTGCTCGCCCGCCGCGAGATCGGCGCCCTGCCCAAGCAGGAGAAGGCCGAGGCAGGCAAGCGGGTCAACGAAGCGCGCCAGGGCATCCAGTCCGCGTTCGACGCCCGTCGCGCGGTGCTGCAGGCGGAACGTGACGAGAGGGTGCTCCGCGAGGAGGCCGTCGACGTCACGCTGCCGTGGGACCGCGTGCCCCGCGGCGCCCGGCACCCGATCGCGACCCTGTCGGAGCGGATCGCCGACGCGTTCGTCGCGATGGGCTACGAGGTCGCCGACGGCCCGGAGCTCGAAGCCGAGTGGTTCAACTTCGACGCGCTGAACTTCGGCAAGGACCACCCCGCGCGCCAGCTGCAGGACACGTTCTACCTCGGCGAGGAGGACTCGGGCCTGGTGCTGCGGACGCACACCTCGCCGGTGCAGGCCCGCACGCTGCTGCACCGCGACCTGCCCGTGTACGTCGTCTGCCCCGGCCGCACCTACCGGACCGACGAGCTCGACTCCACGCACACGCCGGTGTTCTCGCAGGTCGAAGGCCTCGCGGTGGACAAGGGCCTGACGATGGCGCACCTCAAGGGCACCCTCGACGCCTTCGCCCGCGCGATGTTCGGCGGGACCTCGAAGACGCGCCTGCGTCCGCACTTCTTCCCGTTCACCGAGCCGTCGGCCGAGGTCGACGTCTGGTTCGAGGAGAAGAAGGGCGGCCCCGGCTGGGTCGAATGGGGCGGCTGCGGCATGGTCAACCCCAACGTCTTGCGTGCCTGCGGCGTCGATCCCGAGGTCTACTCGGGCTTCGCCTTCGGCATGGGTATCGAGCGCACCCTGCAGTTCCGCAACGGAATTCCGGACATGCGCGACATGGTGGAGGGCGACATCAGGTTCACCCTGCCCTTCGGAACGGAGGCCTGAGTGAAGGTCCCAGCCAGCTGGCTGATCGAACACCTCGACGTCGACGAGGAGGTCACGGCCCAGGATCTGGCCGACGCCTTCGTGCGGATCGGCATCGAGGTCGACGACGTCCGGAAGCTCGAACCGGTCACCGGCCCGCTCGTGGTCGGCCGCGTCGCCGAGATCGAGGAGCTCACCGAGTTCAAGAAGCCGGTCCGGTTCTGCCGGGTCGACGTCGGCGAGTCGGAGGACGAGGACGCCGACAAGCCGGACGAGAACCTCGACGACGACGAGGACGACGACGAGGGTCCCTTCGAGGACGAAGGCCCCACGGGGATCAAGACCCGCGGGATCATCTGCGGTGCCACGAACTTCGCCGAGGGCGACCTGGTCGTCGTCGCGCTGCCCGGCACCGTGCTGCCCGGTGGTTTCGAGATCGGTTCGCGCAAGACCTACGGCCGCCTCAGCGACGGCATGATCTGCTCCGCGAGCGAACTCGGCATCGGCGACGACCACTCCGGCATCCTGGTGCTGCCGCCGAGCACGGCCAGCCCCGGCGAAGACGCGAGCAAGCTGCTCGGCCTCGACGACACCGTCCTCGAGGTCACGCCGACCCCGGACCGCGGCTACACGCTGTCGGTCCGCGGCCTGGCCCGTGAGCTGTCCAACGCGCTCGACGTCCCGTTCGGCGACCCGGCGTCCATCGAGGTCCCCGAGGCCGAGAGCGACGTCTGGCCGGTCCACCTCGAAGACACCGAGGGCTGCAAGCGATTCGTCCTGCGTCGCGTCAAGAACCTCGACGCGACCGCGCCGACGCCGTGGTGGATGCGCCGCCGCCTGATGCTGGCGGGCATCCGGTCGATCTCCCTGGCCGTCGACGTGACCAACTACGTCATGCTCGAACTCGGGCACCCGCTGCACGCGTTCGCGACCGGTTCGGTCAAGGGCGATCTGGTGGTGCGCAAGGCGAAGCCGGGCGAGAAACTGACCACTTTGGACGATGTCGAGCGCACGCTCGACGCGGACGACGTGGTGATCGCCGACGACAGCGGGGTCATCTCGCTGGCGGGCACGATGGGCGGCGCGTCGACCGAGATCACGCCGGAGAGCACCGACGTGCTGCTCGAAGCGGCGCACTGGGATCCGTCGTCGATCAGCCGGACGGCCCGCCGTCACAAGCTGTTCTCCGAGGCGGCCAAGCGGTTCGAGCGCTACACCGACCCGCAGCTGTGCGCGGTGGCCGTCGAGTTCGCGGCGCGGCTGCTGCGTCAGTACGGCGAGGGCTCGATCCTGCCCGGCCGCACCGACGAGGGCGGCGTCGAGCCGAACCCGCCGGTGACCATGCCGATCAGCCTGCCCGACCAGGTGGCCGGGGTGCGCTACGAGCGCGGTGTCACGGTCAAACGGCTTTCGCAGATCGGGTGCAAGGTCAACGTGGGCACGTCGGAGGACGGCACCGCACTGGTGACCGCGGTCCCGCCGAGCTGGCGTGGCGACCTCGTGCAGCCCGCCGACCTGGTCGAGGAGGTGCTCCGGCTGGAGGGCTACGACAGCATCCCGTCGGTGCTGCCCGACGCCCCGGCCGGCCGTGGGCTCACCGACACGCAGCGTCGCCGTCGCTCGGTCGCTCGCGCGCTGGCGGAGAACGGCTACGTCGAGGTGCTGCCCTTCCCGTTCATCTCGGACTCGGTCTGGGATTCGTTCGGGCTGCCCGAGGACGACGTCCGCCGCAGCACCGTCAAGGTCCGCAACCCGCTGGAGGCGGACAAGGACCGGATGGCGAGCACCTTGCTGCCGGGGCTGCTGGAGACCTTGCAGCGCAACATTTCCCGCGGTTTCAAGGATGTCTCGCTGTTCCACATCGGGCAGGTCGTGCTGCCCGGGCCGAACCCGATCCCGATGCCTTCGCTCGGGGTCGACCGGCGGCCGACCGACGAGGAGCTCGCGGTACTGGAGGCGGCCGTGCCGCCACAGCCGCTGCACGTCGCCGTCGTGCTGGCGGGTCAGCGTGCCCGAGCGGGCTGGTGGGGCGAGGGCGAGCAGGCGAACTGGGCCGACGCGGTCCAGGCCGCCCGGCTGGTGGCGCAGGCCGCCGGTGTCGAGCTGACCACGGCCGCGGCGGATCAGCCGCCGTGGCACCCCGGCCGCTGCGCGCAGCTGCGGGTGGGGCAGTGGCCCGTCGGTTACGCCGGTGAGCTGCACCCGAAGGTCGTCGAGGCGCTCGGGCTGCCCCCGCGCACCGTCGCGATGGAACTCGACCTGGACGCGATCCCGATCCCGGACGACCGTCCGGCACCGCGGATCTCGGCGTACCCGCCGGTGCTGCTCGACGTCGCCCTCGTCGCCGAGGCGGAGGTGCCGTCGGCGGATCTGGCCGAGGCGCTGCGCGAAGGCGCGGGCGAACTGCTCGAGGACATCACGCTGTTCGACTCCTACCAGGGCGAGCAGGTGGGCGAGGGCAAGCGTTCGGTGGCGTACAAGCTGCGGTTCCGTGCCGCGGACCGCACGCTGACCGTCGACGAGGCCACCAAGGCCCGCGACGCCGCCGTCGCGGTCGCCGGTGAACGCTTCGGCGCGAGCCTGCGGGCCTGACCCGGTAGTCCCGTGAAGGCCCCCTTCCCTCGGCTGAGCCGAGGAAAGGGGGCCTTCACGCGCTTCAGGTGTGGCAAAGTGAGGACTTGTGTCACGTCCAGACGGCCGGTCCAGCATCCAAGACATCGCCCGCGCCAGGCTGAGCGACGGTTTCGTCGGCAGGGTCGGGGAACGCGAGGACTTCCGGGACAATCTGGGGTTGTCCGGAGACGACCGGCGCCGCCGGTACCTGTACTCGGTGCACGGCCTCGCGGGGGTCGGCAAGTCATTCCTCCTCGACCAGCTTCGCGGTATCGCCGAGGAAGCCCGCGCCGCCGTCGGGTTCGCCGACGACCGGCAGCAGGATTTGCCCGCGACGTTGGTCAAACTGGCGAAGGACCTCGCTCGCGGCGGGTACGAGATGCGCCGTTTCGAGAAGCGCTACGAGTCCTATCTCAAGGCGAGGGAACGGCTTCACAGCGATCCGCAGGCTCCTGCCGCGGGCCGCGCCCTCGTGACGAAGACCGTGGTCAAGGC
The DNA here is from genome assembly GCF_001905755.1 of Amycolatopsis sp. CB00013. Classification (NCBI taxonomy): domain Bacteria; kingdom Bacillati; phylum Actinomycetota; class Actinomycetes; order Pseudonocardiales; family Pseudonocardiaceae; genus Amycolatopsis; species Amycolatopsis sp. CB00013. The sequence continues at coordinate 155,119 of NZ_LIWC01000009.1, forward strand.
GAGTCTCGGCGTCGCGAAGACGCTGCCCGGCGGAAGCATCGCCGCTGACGCGATCGACGCGGACGCGACGGCGAAACAGCTGGAGCAGCTCCAGGTCTACCTCGCGGCGAAGTTCAAGCGGAAGGCCGATGTCCAGCTGCTCCTCGAACCGGCGGAGGAGCTCACCAAACCGTTCGTCGAAGATCTGTGGCGCATTCCGGAGAACCGGCAGATCGCGCTGTTCTTCGACACCTTCGAGCGGACCGCGCCGGTCCTGGAGACCTGGCTGCTCGACCTGCTCGCCGGACTGTACGGCGATCTGCCGCAGAACCTGGTGCTCACCGTCGCGGGTCAGTTCCCGCTGGACGAGGCGAACTGGAACCGGCACGCGCCGCTGGTGCGCGAGATCGAACTCCGGCCGTTCACCGAGCCGGAGGCACGGCGCCTGCTCGCCGAACACGGGATCACCGACGAACAGGTCATCGAGATCGTGCTGCGGCTGACCGACGGCCTGCCCGTCCTGGTCGCCATGCTGGCCAGCCGGAATCCCGTCGGCGCGGACGCCGTCGGCGATCCCAGCGATGACGCGGTCAAGCGGTTCCTGCACTGGGTCCCCGAAAAGGCCAGGAAGGACGTCGCCGCCACGGCGTCGCTGCCCCGCTTCCTCGACGAGGACGTCATCGGCGTGCTGACCGGGAAGGAGACCGCGGGGGAGACCTTCCGCTGGCTGCGGGAGCTGCCGTTCGTCGGGCGCCGCGAGCTTCCGGTGCGCTACCACCCGGTGGTCCGCGGCCCGATGGTGCGGCTGGAACGCGGGCGTTCGTCCGCCGAGTTCGCCGAACGCCACCTCCGGCTCGCCGAGTACTACGAAGGCCGATGCGCCGAACTCGGCCTGAGCAGCCATCGCGACGCCTGGAGCGACGAGCGCTGGCAGAAGAGGAAGCTCGAACAGACCTATCACCGGCTCTGCGGCGCCCCGGCCGACGCGCTGCCGGACGCGCTGCTCGGCGCGGCCGAGATGATCACCAGCGGTACCGCCCCCGCACGCGCCTGGGCGCGCATGATGGAGCAAGCCGGTTTCGACGCGGACGCGCCCTCGGTGCTGGGCTGGGGCCAACGGCTGACCGCCGCGATCGGCGACGGCGACGGCCCGCGGGAGATCCCGGTGCTCGACCTGCTCGCCGGCGCGGGCGAACTCGACGCCGCCCGGCTTTCGACGGTGATCCGGCGGCGCGCCTGGGCTTACGAGGGACAAGACGACATCGCCGCGGCGACACGGGACTTCGACCGGGCCGTCGATCTGAACCCCGCCGACCCCTACCCGTGGAGCGATCGGGGCAACCTGTTCCGCAACGAGGGTGACTGGGAACGGGCGTTGTCGGATCTGAACCGGGCGATCGAGCTCGACCCCGGTTACGCCTATTCGTGGCGTGGGCGCGGTTCCGCCCGTGCCGAGCTCGGCGATCTGGACGGCGCGATGGCGGACCTCGACGAGGCCGTCCGACTGCAGCCCGACCACACGTGGGCGTACTCCATCCGGAGCGAGGTGCACTTCAAACGCGGCGACGTCCGGAAGGCGATCGACGAGATCGACATCGCGATCCGGCTCGACCCCGACTACGCCTGGGCCGTCCACTACCGGGCCACGCTGTTCGCCGAGCTGGGAGACGACGAAGAAGCACTCGCCGGTCACCGCGCGGCCGCCGCCCTTCGCCCCAAGGACGTCTACTACCTGACCGAGCTGGCGTTGTTCCTGGAGCGGACCGAAGACGGGGATGCCGCGTCGGCGGCCTTCGACGCGATCGTCGCGGCGGATCCCGGCAGCGCCAGGGCCCACGCGATCCGGGCCGCTTTCCACCACCGCGCTGAGCGGTACCGGCTCGCCGTGGACGGTTTCACCGCCGCGCTGCGGATCGACCCGGACTACGAGTGGGCGTACTACATGCGCGGCCAGGCGCATGACGAGCTGGACGATCGTGAGGCGGCGCTCGCCGATTACGAGCGTGCGGTCGAACTCGCTCCCGAAGACGCCGAGAATCACCTGCAGCGAGGGATGATGCTCAGCCGGCTGAGGAGGAATCAAGAAGCGATCGAGTCCTTGAGCCGCGCGATCGAACTCGAACCCGGCAACGAATGGGCGCACACCTGGCGCGCGATGACCCATCAGCGCGCCCGCGACTTCGCGGAGGCTCTCGCCGACATCGACGTCGCGGTGGCGGCGAGCCCGGAGATGGCCTTCTTCCACACCACCCGGGGCGACATCCTCAGAGGTCTCGACCGTCACGACGAAGCCCGGGCCGCCCTGGACGAAGGGGTGCGTCTGGGGCAGGGCAGCGGATACGCCGCCTACCGGCGCGCTCGCCATCGCTTCCTCTTCGGTGATCTGGAAGGCGCGTTGGCCGACACGGAAAGCGCGCTGGAAGCAGGGCACGAAGAGAGTGCCCGCGCGCTGCATGCGGACATCCGCTGCCGGGCAGGCGAGTATCAGGAGGCCATCCGGGAGCTGCGCGAACTGGTCGCCTCGGATCCGGAGGACACCGACTACCGCGAGAGCCTCGGGGAGGCCCTGCTGTTCGCGGGCGAGACCGACGAGGCGGAGACGCTCCTGGCCCCGCTCGCGCCGGAATTCGGCTGGGCGCACAACCTCCTCACCCTCGTCTGGCTGAAGACCGGGAAGACCGAGGAAGCCCGCCAGGCGCTGAACGAAGGCCTCGACAAGGCGTCGTCCCGGTCTGCTTCCGGCGACTTCGACTGGGACGCCCAGGTCCAACCGCTCTTCTACCTCCTCGTCCTCGGCCGTGAGGAAGAAATGACCCGTGATCTCAAGGCCCTGCTCGAAAAGGGTGCGCCACAGGAGACGCGCTTGGAGCTGCTTCGCGATCTCAAGGAGCTACGAGTGCTGGTGCCCGAACTCGGCGGAGTGATCGAGGATCTCATCGCCCTCATTCCCAGGCCGGTGCTCACTCTCCCAGGTGCTTGAGCGCCTCCTTTCTGGACAGAGTGGACAGTGCCGGATGCGCGGTGACGAACGCGTGCACCCAGTCCGGCTCGGTCTTCGCGTACTCGCGCAGGGCCCAGCCGATTCCCTTGCGCAGGAAGAAGTCCTTGTCGTCGATATTCGCCTCGACGGCACGAGTGAGCAGATCGGTGTCCGTTCCGCCCTTGGCGCCGATCTGGCAGATGACCGCTGAACGGCGACGCCACCTGTCCTCGTCGTAGGCCCAGGTCAGCATCAGCGTGGTCACCGTCTCGGGTTCCGCGCGGAGGATCGGCCCGATCCGGCGGATGGCGACTTCGTCCACATAGTCCCACCACGCGCCCGTCACGATCATCTCCTCGTACAGGCCGAGCAGATCGCCGTCCTGCCAACGGGCGTACGCGCGATGCCCGGAAAGGGCGATCGCGGCATAGCGCTCTTCGCGGAACTCGGCCTCCCGCCACAACGTGAGAATTGCCGTCGAAAAGCTCACACGATCGGGTAGCGGATTTTCGGCGTAGACCCGCTTCAGCAAGGCCGTCCGAGGCGGGGACGCCACACCGAGGAACGGCATTTCCGACTTCATGTACGCCCGCATCGACGGCGCTTTCCCCGGATCGGCCAGCGCGGCCAAACCGTTGCGAACCGCCGAAACCAGGCTTTTCACCTCGTCCATGCGCTCTCCTTTCCCCAGTGGGCGCCGCGAGCGTACGACAGGGGACCGACAAGACTGATATGCCCGGATCGGGGATCGGATACCGACTAAAGAGGGATGGCGGTCAACGTGTCGGTCAGCGAGATTGAAGCCGGTTCTCGGTAGCTTCGGCCCGACCGGGTCGAACGCGGACGAAAAGGAACACAGTGAAGAAATTCGTTGCCGCCCTGGCGGTCGCGGGGATCGGCGTCGGCACCATGGCGCTCGCTCCCTCCGCCACGGCCGCCTCGGCGTCGGACTTCGATCCGAAGCCCATCTCCTGGGGAGCCTGTACGCGCCCGAGCCTGGTCAAGGCCGGCGCGGAATGCGGTTTCCTCGAGGTCCCACTGGACTACGCGAAGCCGGGCGGGGAGAAGATCTCGATCGCCGTCTCGCGGGTGAAGCACAAGTCCGCCCAGTCGCAGGGCGTCATGATCGTCAACCCGGGTGGCCCCGGCGGTTCGGGCCTCGGGCTGTCGACGCTCGGCCGGGCCGTCCCCAAGAAGGCGGGTGAGGAGTACGACTGGATCGGCTTCGACCCGCGCGGCGTGGGGGAGAGCAAGCCGTCGCTGACCTGCGACGGGAACTACGCCTCCTACAACCGCCCGCAGTACGTGCCGACCACGCGCGCCATCGAGACGGCGTGGCGTGAGAAGGCGAAGGGTTACGCGAAGGCGTGCGCCAAGAACGGCGCGATCCTCGAGCACATCAAGACCATCGATGTGGCGAAGGACGTCGACAGCCTGCGCAAGGCGCTGGGCGAGAAGCAGATCAACTACTACGGCTTCTCCTACGGCACCTACCTCGGGCAGGTCTACAGCACGCTGTTCCCGCAGAACGTGCGGCGGATGGTGTTCGACGGCACCGTCGACCCCCGCGACGTCTGGTACAAGGCGAACCTGAACCAGGACATCGCCTTCGACAAGAACATCAAGATCTACTTCGGCTGGCTCGCCAAGTACGACTCCGTCTACCACCTCGGCGACACCGCCGCCGCGGTCGAGAAGCTGTGGTACGCCGAGCAGAAGAAGCTGTACGACAAGCCCGCGGGCGGCGTCATCGGCGGATCCGAGTGGACGGACATCTTTCTGCAGGCCGGGTACTACGTCTTCGGCTGGGAAGACATCGCGAACGCCTTCTCGGGCTGGGTGCACAAGGGTGACTGGCAGACCTTGAAGGGCCTGTACGACGACTCCAACCCGCCGGGCCAGGACAACGGCTACGCGGTGTACGCGGCCGTGCAGTGCACCGACGTGGCGTGGCCGCAGAGCTGGCCCCGCTGGAAGTTCGACAACTGGGTCACGCATTTCCGGGCGCCGTTCGAGACCTGGGGCAACGCCTGGTTCAACGCCCCGTGCCTCGACTGGCCCGCGAAGCCGGGCAAGCCGGTGGAGATCGACGGGAGCAAGGTCCCCGGCATCCTGCTGGTCAACGAGGAGAACGACGCCGCGACGCCGTACCCCGGCAGCCTCGAGGTCCGCAAGCGCTACCCGAACTCCAGCCTGATCAGCGCTCCGGGCGGCACGACGCACTCGGGCTCGCTGTCCGGTGTGTCCTGTGTGGACGACAAGATCGCGGACTACCTGCTGACCGGAAAGCTGCCCGTGCGCAAGCCGGGCAACGGTTCGGACGTGCAGTGCGCCGCGGTCCCGCAGCCGGTTCCGGCCGGTGCTTCCGCGGCCGCGAAGTCGGACGTGCCGTCTTCGGTCGCCGAAGTGAAGAAGGAGGCGCTGGCTCAGGCGCTGCCTTTCTGAGTTGTTCGGGATGTCGCGATGCCCCGGTCCGGGTTTCCGGACCGGGGCATTTCTTCGCTCTGATGCTTCTCAGCAGTGGCTCGTCATCCGCATGCTGTGGATGCGGTCGAAGAACCCGGCGTCGAACGATCCCTCGGCGAACCACCAGTGCCACACGTTCTTGACGGTGCCCTTGACGAACTTGGTGTCACCGCCGTGATGGATGGGCCCGAGGACGATGCCGTTGCTGTCCAAGGTGTTCACCCACATCAGCCAAGCGTCGTTGCTGTCGCTGCTGACGATCGTCGCTTCGAACGAAGCGCTGCCGTTGCGTCTGAGGGTCCATTTCGCGTTGTCCATCGTGCAGTCCCCGGCCTGGATGCGACCCCAGGTGAACCAACAGGAATCCGCTCCGGTGCAGGTGGCCAGCGCGGTGGTGGACGCCGTCGTGCCCGCCGAGGCGGGCGTGGCGAAGACGGTCCCGATCGCGAGCACGAGCATTGTCACGAAAAGCGCCATCCGACGTGCTTTGGTCGTCATCTTTCCTCCCCATCGTGGACGAACCGATGAGCAAAGCTAACCCGCGGGTGATCGCGGTCAGGATCACTTAGGTGCGGCAACGGGGGTGGCCGATAGGGCCATGACCGGCCCCCTCGCGCTCGCGAAAGCGAGGAAAGTTCCGGTCACGCACCGAATCCTCTCGCCGCACCGGCGAATTGTCGGGCCCGCCCGTTACCGTCCCCGGCATGACCATCGTCGAAGAGCACCGGACCGAGATCCGGGTGCAGGACACCGTTTATCGCATCGAGGTCGCCGCCCGTGAGGGTGGCGGCGCGGCCGGGGAAGACCGCTGGGTGACCGTCATGGTCGGCGGAGCCGGACCGCTGGAGGAGCCTGTCGCCGAAGGCAGGCTCGATATCGACGCCGAAGCCGTACCGGCCTTGGCGACCGTCCTTTCCGACACCCTGCTGGCGTTCGCCGGACGGGGCACCGGCCGGAACGGCCGCCGAAGATCGGCGGACCGTCCCGCGCACCAGGGCCTGCCGTGGTCCGACGAGCTGGACGCGGAACTGGAAAGCCGTTGGCTCGCCGGGGAAAGCGTCGAGGAGATCGCGCGGCGGTTCGAGCGGACACCGGGCGGGATCCGTGCCCGGTTGCCCAGGGTCGGCTGCGACCCGGAGCGCCGGGGCGCGTACCTCCCCATCCCGCCGAGCCAACGAGAGGTGGCTGAACTCGGCTGAACACCGGCGGTCGCGGGGGCCTTCGGTCCTTCGCGACCGCCGTCAGTCCACTGTGGACCCAGCTCCACGTTCCGCCCGCGCGGCCATCTTCCGGAGGTGCTCGATCAGTTCCGGCGGCTCGTGCACGGTGAATTCGCAGCCGAGTCCGAGGATCCGGAACGCGAGCCAGTCCAAGGTGTCCGTGCCCGCGTGGAAAACGCAGGTCTCGTCGTCCAGCGATTCCAGTTCGCCGAACCCCTCGCCGATCGCGGGGGCGACCTGGCCGATCGGCGCGTGCAGGGTCACGCGTGCGCTGTAGGTGGGAAGGAGGCTGTACATCTTGTCGGTGACATAGGCCGCCACGTCCTCCGCGGGTGGCTGTCTCGGAGTGGCCCGGCCGCCGGTCGCCCGCGGCTCCGAGATCCGGTCCGCGCGGAAGATCCGCCAGTCGTCGCGGTCGAGGTCGTAGCCGAGCAGGTACCAGCGGCGTCCGGCGGAGACGAGCCGGTGTGGTTCGACGTGCCGCCGGGATTCGGTGCCGTCGCCGGTGCGGTAGGTGAACCGGGTCCGCTCGGTGTTGGCGATCGCGCCCGCGAAGACGGTGAGGTGTTCCGGATCCACCGCGGGGCCTGTGCCGGGGAGAGGGACGGTCGCGGCGCCCAGCGCGCCGACGCGATAACGCAGCCGCGAAGGCAGCACCTGTTCGAGTTTGGCCAGCGCCCGCACCGAAGACTCCTCGATACCCGAGATCGCCTGCCCGGCGGCGCCGCGGAGGCCGACCGCGATCGCGACGGCCTCCTCGTCGTCGAGCAGCAGCGGTGGCATCGCCGTGCCGGCGCCCAGCCGGTAGCCGCCCTCGGAGCCTCGCGACGCCTCGACGGGGTAACCGAGCTCACGCAACCGGTCGATGTCGCGCCGGATGGTCCGCGGACTGACCTCCAGCCGTTCGGCGAGCTCGCTGCCAGGCCACTCGCGCGGGGTCTGCAGGAGCGACAGCAGGCTGAGCAGCCGGGCGGGCGTGTCCGTCATGCGATCAAGGATGCCTCGTACGGAGTCCCGTATCGGGTGAGCCACACGACTTTGTTTGATTGAACTTGCATGGGAGTGCATAATCATGCGTATGACGGTGAAGATCGCGGTGGCCGGAGCCAGCGGGTACGCGGGCGGCGAACTCCTGCGCCTGCTGCTGACCCATCCCGAAATCCAGATCGGCGCGCTCACCGCGGCCAGCTCCGCGGGGACGCCGCTCGTCCAGCATCAACCGCACCTCGCCCCACTGGCGGACAGGGTCCTGCTGGAGACGACCCCGGAGACCCTGGCCGGACACGACGTCGTCTTCCTCGCCCTGCCGCACGGTCACTCCGGCGCCATCGCCGCGCAGCTGGGTCCGGACGTCCTGGTGGTCGACCTGGGTGCGGACCACCGCCTTTCGGACGCGGCCGACTGGCAGCGCTGGTACGGCGGTGACCACGCCGGGCAGTGGCCGTACGGGCTCCCCGAGCTCCCCGGAGCACGCGAACGTCTCGCCGGGACCAAGCGCATCGCGGTCCCCGGGTGCTTCCCGACCGGCGGTTCGATCGCCCTCGCCCCGGCGCTCGCCGCCGGCCTGGTCGAGCCGGAGATCAACGTCGTCGCGGTCACCGGGACCTCGGGCGCGGGCAAGAGCCTGAAGCCGAACCTCCTCGGTTCGGAGGTGATGGGCTCGGCCACCGCGTACGGCGTCGGTGGTGCCCATCGGCACACTCCCGAGTTCGCGCAGAACCTCTCCGCGGTCGCGGGCGAGCGGGTCAAGGTTTCGTTCACCCCGGTGCTGGCCCCGATGCCGCGCGGGATCCTCACCACCGCGAGCGCCGCCCTCAAGACCGACCTGGATGCCGAAGGCGCCCGCGAGGTCTACGAAAAGGCGTACGCCACCGAGCCGTTCGTCCAGCTGCTGCCCGAGGGCCGGTGGCCGTCTTCGGCTTCGGTGGTCGGCTCGAACAACGTCCAGCTGCAGGTCACCGTCGACGCCGACACCCGGCGCCTGATCGTGGTCGCGGCCATCGACAACCTGACCAAGGGCACCGCGGGCGGCGCCGTCCAGTCGATGAACATCGCCCTCGGCCTCCCCGAAACCACCGGACTACCGACCGTAGGAGTCGCTCCGTGACCGTCACCCAGCCGAAGGGATTCCGTGCCGCGGGCGTCGCCGCCGGGATCAAGGCCGAGGGCAAGCTCGACCTCGCGCTCGTCGTCAACGACGGGCCGCTGCAGGTCGCGGCCGGCGTCTTCACGCGCAACGTGATCAAGGCCGCGCCCGTCCTGTGGTCGCAGGAGGTGCTCAAGCAGCAGCGGCTCAAGGCCGTCGTCCTCAACTCCGGCGGCGCGAACGCCGCCACCGGCCCCGGCGGTTTCCAGGACACCCACCAGACCGCCGAGAAGGTCGCGGGACTCTTCGAAGCCGGCGCGATCGAGGTCGCGGTCTGTTCGACCGGCCTGATCGGCGAGCGGCTGCCGATGGACGCGCTGCTCTCCGGGGTGGACACCGCCTTCGGGCGGCTCGGCGCCGGTGACGAAGCCGACCTCGCCGCCGCCACCGCGGTCATGACCACCGACACCAAGCCGAAGCAGGCGGCCGCGAAGCACGAAAGCGGCTGGAGCGTCGGCGGGTTCGCCAAGGGTGCGGGCATGCTCGCGCCGAACCTCGCGACGATGCTCTCCGTCCTCACCACCGACGCGGTCGTCACGCCGGAAGCCTTGGACAAGGCTCTGCGTGCCGCCACCGGCGTGACCTTCGACCGGCTCGACGTCGACGGCGGGACCTCCACCAACGACACGGTCCTCGTCCTCGCGTCCGGCGCCAGCGGTGTCGAACCGACCGAGGCCGAACTGACCGAACTCCTCACCGCCGTCAGCCTCGACCTCGTGCTGCAACTGCGCGCGGACTCCGAGGGCGCGACCAAGTACGTCGACGTCACGGTCGCCGGCGCGGCGAGCGAGGCCGACGCCATCGCCGTCGGCCGGACGATCGCCGAGGACAACCTGGTCAAGACCGCCCTGTTCGGTTCCGACCCGAACTGGGGCCGCATCGCCATGGCGCTGGGCCGCGTGCCGGCGGAGATCGACCCGGAAAAGGTCTCCATCGCGATCAACGGCGTCACCCTCTTCGCCAAGGGCACCACCGCGGCGGATCGCTCCGAGGCGGATCTTTCGGGCCGTGACATCCGGATCGTCGTCGACCTCGGTCTCGGCGAAGGCGAGGCGACGATCTACACGACCGACCTCTCGCACGCGTACGTCGAAGAGAACAGCGCGTACTCCTCATGAGCCCTTCCGAATCCACCGTCCCCGCGGACGAACGGCTCGCGACGGCCGCCGAGAAGGCCGCGATCCTCATCGAGGCCTTGCCCTGGCTGCAGCGCTTCCACGGCGCCACCGTCGTGGTGAAGTACGGCGGCAACGCCATGATCGACGAGAGCCTCAAGCAGGCCTTCGCCGAGGACATGGTCTTCCTGCGCACGGTGGGGCTGCGTCCGGTCGTGGTGCACGGCGGCGGCCCGCAGATCACCGCGATGCTCACCCGGCTCGGCGTCGAAGGCGAGTTCAAGGGCGGCTTGCGGGTCACCACGCCCGAGACCATGGACATCGTCCGCATGGTGCTGACCGGCCAGGTCAGCCGCGAACTGGTCGGCCTGATCAACGCGCACGGCCCGTACGCGGTCGGAATCTCCGGCGAGGACGCCCGGCTGTTCACCGCCGAGCGCAAACAGGCCACTGTGGACGGTGTATCGGTCGACATAGGACTCGTCGGTGAGGTCTCCGAGGTCAACCCGGACGCCGTGCTCGACATCGTCAACGCGGGCCGGATCCCGGTGGTGTCCACCGTGGCCCCGGACGTCGACGGTGTCGTGCACAACATCAACGCCGACACCGCCGCCGGCGCGCTGGCCGCGGCGCTCGGCGCGGAAAAGCTCGTCGTGCTCACCGATGTCGAAGGCCTTTACGCCAACTGGCCGGACCGCGGTTCGCTGGTCGACAGGATCCGGGTGGACCGCCTCGAAACCCTGCTTCCCGGCCTCGCCAGCGGCATGATCCCGAAGATGGAGGCCTGTGTGCGCGCCATCCGCGGCGGCGTCCGCCGCGCGCACGTGATCGACGGCCGCATCGCCCATTCGGTGTTGCTGGAGGTCTTCACCTCCCGCGGCATCGGTACCATGGTCTTCCCCGAAACGGAGCTCCCGTGACCACGTACAAGTCCAATGTAGACGGACAGGAGCACTGGAAGTCGTCCCTCATGGACAACTACGGCACCCCGGCGCTGACCCTGGTCCGCGGTGAGGGGGCGAAGGTCTGGGACGCCGACGGCAAGCCGTACGTCGACCTGCTGGGCGGCATCGCGGTCAACGCGCTCGGCCATGCCCACCCCGCCGTGGTCGCCGCCGTCACCGAGCAGATCGCGAAACTCGGCCACACCTCGAACCTCTACGTGAACCCGGTCGCCGTCGAACTGGCCGAAACCCTCCTGGACGTCGCCGGTCTGTCCGGCAACGCGAAGGTGCTGTTCGTCAACTCCGGCGCGGAGGCCAACGAAGCCGCGCTGAAGATCAGCAGGCTCACCGGGCGGACCAAGGTCGTCGCGTGCGAGGGTGCCTTCCACGGCCGCACCATGGGCGCGCTGACGCTGACCGGGCAGCCGTCGAAGCGGGACGCGTTCGAGCCGCTGGTTCCCGGCGTCACGCACGTTCCCTACGGTGACATCGACGCGCTTCGCGCCGCGGTGGACACCGAAACGGCGGCGGTGTTCCTCGAGCCGATCCTCGGGGAGGCGGGCGTCGTCCCGGCGCCGGACGGGTACCTCCAGGCCGCGCGGGAGATCACCAAGGCGACCGGGACCCTGCTGGTCCTCGACGAGGTGCAGACCGGCATCGGCCGCACCGGCGCGTGGTTCGCCTTCCAGCACGCCGGCATCGTCCCGGACGTCATCACCCTGGCCAAGGGGCTCGGCGGCGGCCTGCCGATCGGCGCGGTCATCGGCGTCGGCGAGGCGGGGGAGCTGGTGAAGCCGGGCCAGCACGGCACCACCTTCGGCGGTAACCCGGTCTGCTGCGCCGCCGGGCTCGCCGTGCTCAAGACCATCGCCAAGGACAACCTGAACGACCACGTTTCCGCACTGGGCAAGGACATCGCCTCCCGCGTGGAGGAGCTCGGCCACCCGCTGGTGTCCGGGGTCCGCGGTGCCGGTCTGCTGCTCGGCATCGCCTTGCGCGAACCGGTCTCGGCGAAGGTCGCCAAGGCCGCGCAGGACGCGGGGTACCTGGTCAACCCCATCGCCCCGGACACCATCCGGCTGGCACCGCCGCTGATCCTGAGCGCCGACGAGGCCGCGGGATTCCTCGAAGCCCTTCCCGGGGCGCTCGATTCCACCACCACCTAGGACAGAGACGAAACGCATGCTCCGCAACTTCCTCCGTGACGACGATCTCAGCCCGGCCGAACAGGCCGAGATCCTGGACCTCGCCGACCAGCTGAAGGCCGAGCCCCTGAGCTCCCGCGCGCTGGAGGGCAAGTCCGTCGCGGCGATCTTCGAGAAGAACTCCACCCGGACCCGGTTCTCCTTCGAGGTGGGCATCGCCCAGCTCGGCGGTAATCCGGTCATCGTCGACGGCCGCTCGATGCAGCTCGGCCGCGAAGAGACCATCGAAGACACCTCGCGCGTGCTTTCGCGGTACCTCGACGCGATCGTCTGGCGGACCTTCGCCCAGAAGCGCATCGACGCGATGGCCTCGGCGGCGAGCATCCCGGTGGTCAACGCGCTCACCGACGAGTTCCACCCGTGCCAGGTGCTCACCGACCTGATGACCATCCGCGAGCGCAAGGGCAAGCTCGCCGGGCTCACCCTGGTGTACCTCGGCGACGGCGCCAACAACATGGCGCATTCGCTGCTGCTGGGCGGGACCACGGCCGGGATGCACGTGCGCGTCGTCTCGCCGGAGGGTTTCCAGCCGGATCAGCAGGTCATGCTCGACGCCAAGCACCGTTCGACGGAGACCGGCGGAAGCACCACGGTCTTCACCGATCCGTACGCCGCGGTCGAAGGCGCGGACGTCGTCGTCACCGACACCTGGACCTCCATGGGCCAGGAGAACGACGGTCTCGACCGCGTCGGCCCGTTCCGTGAGCTGCAGGTCAACTCCGCGTTGATGCGCCGCGCCGCGGACGAGGCGATCGTCCTGCACTGCCTGCCCGCGCACCGCGGCTGGGAGATCACCGACGAGGTCATCGACGGGCCGGCCAGTGCGGTCTGGGACGAGGCCGAGAACCGGCTGCACGCGCAGAAGGCGCTGCTGGTGTGGCTCATGGACGAGAAGCGACGATGACCGGCAGCAGGGTCACCCGGCAGGCCCGGATCACCGAACTCGTGTCCTCGATGGCCATCCGCAGCCAGACGGAGCTCGCGAAGCTCCTGGCCGCGGAAGGCATCGACGTCACGCAGGCGACGCTGTCCCGCGACCTCGACGAACTGGGCGCGGTGAAGCTCCGAGGTGCCGATTCCGGCGCACCGGTGTATGTCATTCCGGAGGACGGCAGCCCGGTACGCGGAGTGCAGGGTGGTACCTCCCGGCTTTCGCGGCTGCTCGCCGAACTGCTCGTCTCGGCGGACTCGTCGGGAAACCTGACGGTGCTGCGCACCCCGCCGGGGGCGGCGCAGTTCCTGGCCAGCGCCATCGACAGGGCGGCGCTGGAGGAGGTCGTCGGCTCGATCGCCGGCGACGACACGGTCGCGGTGATCGCGAGGGAACCGTTGTCCGGCAAGGATCTGGCCGAGCGTTTCATGGCGCTGGCCCGACGGTCGTCCACAGTGGACGGCGGTGAGGAGACCGAGGGTGACGCCTGACGGGTTCACGTTCCCGGACGACGAGGAGAAGCTGGTCATCACCTTCGACGAAGGTGTACCGGTGGCCATCGACGGGGAGACCGTGACACTGCTGGAGGCCTTCCAGCAGCTGAACCGCCGTGTCGGCGCCTTCGGGCTCACAGGACGCGAGATCTACGAGGGGCCCGGCGCGCTCGCGCTGGTCACCGCGCACGAGGAACTGCGAAAGGTCAGCATCGGGCGGGTGTCCGGTGAGGTCCGGCTGGTCCTGCACCGCGGCAACGCGGTCGTGAACTCCGCGCGCGACGAGCGCGCGCTGTACGACTTCACCACAGGCGCTACCTTCGACCGGTCAGTCGCCTGAAGAGAACCAAGGAATTCGAGGAGTGTTGTGAGCGGGAATGAGCAGCCGGTGCAGCTGTGGGGCGGCCGGTTCGCCAGCGGACCGGCCGAGGCGATGGCGGCGCTGAGCGCGTCGACCCATTTCGACTGGCGGCTGGCGCCGTACGACATCGCCGGGTCGCGGGCCCACGCGCGGGTGCTGCGGAAGGCGGGGCTGCTCACCGAAGACGAGCTGACCGGCATGCTCGCCGCGCTGGACACCCTCGCGCAGGACGTCGCGTCGGGCGCGTTCACTCCGACCGTCGCCGACGAGGACGTCCACACCGCGCTCGAACGCGGTCTCCTGGAGCGGGCGGGCACCGAACTCGGCGGCAAGCTCCGGGCGGGCCGTTCGCGCAACGACCAGGTCGCGACGCTGTTCCGGATGTGGCTGCGCGACGCCGCCCGCCGCGTGGTCGCGGGCACCCTCGGCGTCGTCGACGCTCTCGTCTCGCAGGCGAAGCGGCACCCGGACGCGATCCTCCCGGGCCGCACCCACCTGCAGCACGCCCAGCCCGTCCTGCTGGCGCACCATCTGCTCGCGCACGGCCAGTCGCTGCTGCGCGACGTCACCCGGCTGCGTGACTGGGACGCTCGCACCGCCGAGTCGCCCTATGGCTCCGGCGCGCTGGCGGGATCCTCGCTCGGCCTCGACCCGGAGGCCGTCGCCGAGGAGCTGGGCTTCGACACCAGCGTCGAGAACTCGATCGACGGCACCGCCTCGCGGGACTTCGTCGCCGAGTTCGCCTTCGACGTAGCGATGCTCGCGGTCAACCTGTCCAGGATCGCCGAAGAGGTGATCATCTGGAACACCGCCGAGTTCGGCTACGTCACCCTCGACGACGCCTGGGCGACCGGCAGCTCGATCATGCCGCAGAAGAAGAACCCCGACGTCGCCGAGCTGACCCGCGGCAAGGCCGGACGGCTCATCGGCAACCTGACCGGGCTGCTCGCGACGCTCAAGGCGCAGCCGCTCGCGTACAACCGCGACCTGCAGGAGGACAAGGAGCCGGTCTTCGACTCCGTCGAGCAGCTGGAACTGCTGTTCCCGGCGATCGCGGGCATGCTCGAGACGCTGACCTTCCACACCGACCGGCTCGCCGAACTGGCGCCCGCCGGCTTCACCCTCGCCACGGACATCGCCGAATGGCTGGTCCGGCAGGGCGTGCCGTTCCGCGTCGCGCACGAAGCGGCGGGGGAGAGCGTCCGCGTCGCCGAGGCCCGCGGCGTCGGGCTCGACGAACTGACCGACGAAGAGTTCGAGAAGATCAACCCGGCGCTGACGCCGGCCGTGCGCGAGGTACTGACCGTCGAAGGCTCCGTGAGCTCGCGCAACGCCCGGGGCGGTACCGCTCCGGAGCGCGTCGCCGAACAGCGGGACCGTCTGGTCGCGCGGATCGCCGAACACCGCACCTGGCTCGGCTGAACAAACCCCCAAAGCGCGTGAAGGCCCCCTTCCCTCGGCTGAACCGAGGGAAGGGGGCCTTCACGCGCATCAGGAAAGCCTGGTCTCCAAACCGTCGAGGACGCAGTCGAGGCCGCGCTCGAAGTCGGCCTCGTTCGTCTCGCCCGGCGCCCGCCTTCGTTGGGCCGCGTACAGCTTCCTGAGCCGCGGGTGATCACGCACCGCTAGCTCGGCCGCCGGCCACAGGCGCTCCTTCCACTCCGCCTCGCTCTGCCCGCCGCGTTCGAGCGTGGTCAGCCATGCGGCTTCGCTGGTGGCCCGCCCGACGACGAACGCCATCACCGTGTTCCACGCCAGATCGGCATCGTCCAGCGAGAAACCGGCGTTCTCGAACAGGGCGAGTGCCGCCTCCGACATCTTCAGCACGTTCGGCCCGAGATACGCCACTCCCGTCTCGCCGAGCAGCGAGCCGAGCCACGGATGGCGAAGGAACACCGACCGCAGGTCGCGCGCGAACCGCCTCGCCGTCATTCGCCACGGACCCTCCCCGGGGAGCGCGACCTCGCCGTACACCTCGTCGACGACCAGCTCCACCAGCTCGTCCTTGGTGGCCACGTGGGTGTACATCGACGGGGCGGCCACACCGAGCCGGGCGCCGAGTTTCCGCATGCTCAGCGCGTCGACGCCACCTCCGTCGAGGAGCTCGATGGCCTGGGAAACGATCTGCTCCCGGCTCAGCGACGGCTGCTCGCGCTTGCGTTTCGGGGGACGCATCCACACCGACATCCGCGATCCCTCACTTTTCCGTACAGTGTTCAGTATGCCTAACACTGTACGGACAAAGTTCGACCACGCCCACTGGCAGTCCCGGCTCGACGCCCTGAGGGCCGAACACCACGTGCCGGGCGCGACGCTCGCCGTGCTGGCCGAGGGAGAGATCCACGAACTGGCGAGCGGGGTCCTGCACCGGGGGACCGGGGTGGCGGCGACCACCGATTCGATCTTCCAGCTCGGCTCGATCGCGAAGGTCTACACGGCCGCGCTGGTACTCGGGCTGGCCGAGGAAGGCCGCCTGAACCTCGACGCGCCGGTCGTCGAGGTCTTGCCCGAGTTCGCGACGATCGATCCCGCGGCGACGAAGATCATCACCGCCCGGCATCTGCTCAGCCATACCGGTGGACTCACGTGCGATTTCGTCGAAGACACCGGACGAGACGACGATTGCCTCGCGAAGTACGTCGAGGCCGCAAGGGGAGTGGCGCTCGACTGCCCGCCGGGGACGGCCGCGTCCTACAGCAGCGTCGGGTACAACGTGCTCGGCCGGATCGTCGAGGTCCTCACCGGTCTGACCTGGGACGACGCCCTGCGCGAGCGGCTCGTCGGCCCGCTCGGGCTCGCCGAGACGATGACCCTGCCCGAAGAGGCGCTGCGCTTCCGGGTGGCGATGGGGCACCTCGGCCAGGACCCGGAGCCGACCGCCGCGTGGGATCTCCTGCCGCGCTCCGCCGGACCGTTCGGCCGCGTCCTCGCCACGGCCGGCGACGTCGTCCGCTTCGCCCGGATGCTGCTGGACGGCACGGCACCCGACGGGACGCGCGTGCTGGCCGAAGAGACGGTGACCATGATGCGGCGTCTCGAGGCGGAGGTGCCCGACAAGTGGACTCTCGGTTCCGAAGGCTGGGGGCTCGGGCTGTCGATCCACGACTGGAACGGCGTCCCCGGCTTCGGGCACAACGGATCCTCGATCGGGCAGCGCTCCTACCTGCGCGTGGTGCCGGACGCCGGAGTGGCCTTCGCCCTGCTCACCAATCACGGCACGACCGACAGGTTGTACAACGAGCTTTCGCGAGAGCTGCTCGGCGAGGTCGCCGGGGTCGAAGTTCCCGCCGACTTCGCACCACCGGCGTCGCCGCCCTCGGTGGACGTCGCCCCCTTCGCCGGTACTTACCGTCGAGAAGGCGTCATCATCACCGTCACCGAGACGGCGGGAAAGCTGCGCTTCGTCTACGAATTCGCCGACGGTCTCAAGGGAATCGCCCCGCCGATCGAAGCGGAGCTCGTGCCCGTGTCGGAGAGTGTCTTCGCCGGGATGAACCCCCTGTTCGGCGACGACTGGATGCCGGTGCTGTTCACGAAACTCCCCGACGGCACCGAGTGTTGCCACACCAGCATGCGGGTGGCGCCGAAGATCGAGGCGGCCGGTTAAGGTCGGCCCGGGAGAACGCGACGTTAGGGGAGTGCGGAACGTGGAGACCGGCAGACAGTTCACCCGGCGCGAGCTGGCGCTGGATCCGGTGGAGCTGTCCACGCTCCTGCTCGGCGCGGTGATCGAGGCGACCGGTCCCGACGGCACGGTCGCGGTCCGGCTGGTGGAGGTCGAGGCCTATCGAGGGCTCGACGACCCCGCGTCGCACTGCTATCGCGGCAAGACCCCGCGCAACGCGGTCATGTGGGGACCCGCGGGGCATCTGTACGTCTACTTCGTCTACGGCATGCACTTCTGCGCGAACGTCGTCGGCACCGAGGACGGGCAGCCGGGGGCCGTGCTGCTGCGTGCCGGGGAGGTGGTGTCCGGTGCGGACGTCGCCAGGGCGCGCAGGCCGTCCGCGCGCGGCAACGGCGAACTCGCCAAAGGCCCGGCGATCCTGACCTCGGTGCTCGGCATCGACCGCGCCGAGAACGGCGTCGACCTGACCGACCCCGCGTCACCCGTCCGGTTGTTCACCGGTGAACGCGTCCCCGAAGCCGACATCCGCACCGGGCCGCGCGTCGGGGTCGCGATGGCGATGGACACGCCGTGGCGGTTCTGGATCGACGGATCGCCCGCGGTCTCCACCTACCGCCGCGGTGGCAAGCGACGGGCGGCCGCCCCCGGCCGATAGTCGGTTGACCTGGTGCGGGAGGATCTACAGGCGTGAGCGAGCACATCCTTGACGAGCTGACCTGGCGCGGCCTGATCGCGCAATCCACCGACCTCGAAGCACTGCGGCGAGACCTCGACCAAGGACCCCTCACGCTCTATTGCGGATTCGACCCGACCGCGCCCAGCCTGCACGCCGGCAACCTGGTGCCGCTGCTGATGCTCTCGCGTTTCCAGCGCGCCGGGCACCGGCCGATCGTGCTGGCGGGCGTCGCCACGGGCATGATCGGCGATCCGCGTGACACCGGTGAACGCACCCTGAACACGCTGGACACCGTCGCCGCGTGGGCGGACCGGATCCGCGGGCAGCTGGAGCGGTTCGTCGACTTCGACGACTCGCCGACCGGCGCGGTCATCGAGAACAACCTGAACTGGACCGGCAAGCAGACCGTCGTCGAGTTCCTGCGCGACGTCGGCAAGCACTTCCCGGTCAACACCATGCTGAACCGCGAGACGGTGAAACGCCGCCTCGAAGCCGACGGCATGTCCTACACCGAGTTCAGCTACCTGCTGCTGCAGTCGCAGGACTACCTGCACCTGTACCGGGAGTACGGCTGCAAGCTGCAGATCGGCGGCTCGGACCAGTGGGGCAACCTCGTCGGCGGCGTCGACCTGATCCGCCGGACCGACGGTGGCCACACGCACGCGTTGACCGCGCCGCTGGTCACCGACACCGAAGGGCGCAAGTTCGGGAAGTCCACCGGTGGCGGCAGCGTCTGGCTCGACCCGGAGATGACGTCCCCGTACGCGTGGTTCCAGTACTTCCTGAACGTCGCCGACTCCGACGTCATCCGCTACCTGCGGATGTTCTCCTTCCTCGGGCAGGAGGAGATCGCGGCACTGGCCGAGGACACCGAGCAGCGCCCGCACCTGCGGTCCGCGCAGCGGAAGCTGGCCGAGGACTTCACCACGCTGGTGCACGGTGAAGAGGCGACCCGCCAGGTCATCGCCGCGAGCCAGGCGCTGTTCGGCAGGGGAGAGCTGCGTGAGCTGGACTCGTCCACCCTCGACGCCGCCATGGCCGAGGTGCCGAACGGCAAGGTCGACCCGAACGGCGAGGCGACCATCGTCGACCTGCTGATCGCGGCCGGGCTCGTCGACAGCAAGGGCGCCGCGCGTCGCACCGTCAAGGAAGGCGGCGCGTACGTCAACAACACGAAGATCGCCGACGAGGAGTGGAAGCCGTCCTCGGACGACGCTCTGCACGGCCGCTGGCTGGTGGTCCGCAAGGGCAAGCGCAACGTCGCCGGCGTGCGCGTCGGGAGCTGATCGCCGCCCGGGCCCGAAACAGGGGCTCTGACCTGCGGAAACGCGGTTAAGGTACCCCCCTGTTTCGGGCCCTTTCGGGGCGTGTAAAGTTCTCCAAGTCGCCAGGGAAACCGGGTGGCCGACCGGGACACGAACCAAGCTCTCGCTCAGTGCGATTGAGTGGGTGTCCCACCAAAAACTGCTAGGAATGACTGCTTCGGATAAGGCCGCTGTGATGGTGGTGCGATTCGGGGTGTGTTGCTTGA